>CAMTXT010000001.1:0-434179 GCA_947085835.1 uncultured Nitrosomonadales bacterium
AGTTGCGCCCTGAAAACAGAAAACAGGAGGAATAATGCAAAAAATGCCGCAATTCAGACCAAAATCGCCAAATTTAACCAAAAAACCCGAAAGCTGCACGCCGGGCTTCGCTGCGCGGTGAATTATTCAGCGTTTCCCTAAATATTTTCTCCAGTAAAAGAATTGCCAGATTTTCACTGCCATTGTTGTTGGCCGCATCCGTTGCGATGCTGACGGGTTGCGGCGGCGGCGGGGCGGCGGCGGGTACGGCAGCAGCGGCAGCTGCTGCAGCTGCAGCTTCCGGGGTTCCGGCGACTACATTGCCTGCTGTTGTAGCTGCGCCGACGCTCACTATTGCACTCACCACCGCAGCAGGGGTTTCGACTACGTCCATTTCAGCAGCAGCTCCCGCTACGGTCAAAGCAACCTTGAAAAACGCCGCTGGGGCGGCGGTGCCTAATACGGTAGTAACTTTCACCACGGATGCGACCCTGGCAAGCATGAATCCAGCTGGCGGAACAGCACTGACAGATGCGGCGGGCATCGCAAGCATTACTTTAAGTCCGCTGAATTTGGCATCTGCCGGGGCTGCCACTATTACAGCCACAGCTCAGGTAGCAAACGCAGCGGTAACAGGTTCGCTTGGTTATTCAATCGGAGCATCTACAGTTACTATCACAACACCTGCTTTCGGTGTGGGTGTTGCGCAGCTCTCAGCTTTTGGCACCACCAGCGTTAGCGTTACTGTATCCAGTGGCGGTGTGGCAGTAACCACACCACAAACTGTCACATTTTCTTCTGGCTGCTCCAGCAGCAGCAAAGCCGTATTGGGTAGCGTGGTTACCGTAAATGGCGTGGCGACGGGTTCTTATCGCGATAACGGTTGCGCAGGAACTGATACGGTTACCGCCTCGGTGAGTGGTGGCCTCGCCTCTGCCTCAGCGACGCTGACAGTTGCGGCCCCAACTACTGGTTCAATCCAATATGTTTCAGCCAACCCGCTCAACATTTCCTTAAAAGGTAGCGGCGGTGCACCTACTTCCCAAGTGACATTCAAGGTTCTGGATACGGGTGGCAATCCGATCAGTGGAAAAACCGTTACATTAGGCCTGAGCACGACCATAGGCGGGCTTTCATTGGCATCATATAGCGGAATTTCTGATGCGGCTGGACAGGTTATTGCTACTGTAAACTCCGGCACCGTCAGCACGCCCGTGCGTGTAACTGCGTCCACACCGGGCGTCACTGCCGGAACCACGCTAACCACACAGTCGAGCCAGTTATCAATCACCACTGGTATTCCAGACCAGACAAGCTTCTCCATGTCCGCCACCCAGCATAATATCGAAGGGATGAATTACGACGGAATTACAACAGTATTGACTGCACGGCTGGCTGACCATTTTAAAAACCCGGCACCGGACGGCACAACCGTGAACTTCACTACAGAGGCGGGTTCGGTGGTTGGCACCTGCAATACCGTTGCCGGGGCTTGTTCTGCCACACTCACCACTCAGGGATTACGTCCCACTAACGGTAGAGTCAACGTGCTGGCCTATGCCATAGGCGAAGAATCCTTTATTGATTTTAATGCCAATGGCGTGGCCGATCTGGTGACGACCTCTGTGACTCTTACGAATCCTACTGGCAATGAAATGCGTGATATCAATGACAATTCAACGGATATGCCTGAGGCTTGGGTTGATTACAATGAAAACGGCATCCATGATGCCAATGAACCATACATTGATTTCAATGCGGACGGAATTTATACACCCGGTGATTTGAAATACAGCGGCGTTTTATGCGATAACGTCACTGTCCCGCCTGTCGGAAGCTCGGCTAATACCTGCGCAGCATCCAAAACACTGCATGTGCGCAGCTCCCAAGTGATTGTGTTTTCCGGTTCCACTCCTGTTATTACTTTGGCGCCTATCGCTTTGCCACCGTGTACGCTTGTTGGCGGTGCTGGCGCACCGTCGACGTTCAATGTAACCGTGCTTGACATAAACGGTAACGCCATGCCGGTAGGTTCAACGGTCAACTTCACCACTACGAACGGAACTATTACTTCCGGAAATTATATCGTTCCAGATACTATTGGCTGCCTATCCACTTCGGTTGGCTGTCCTACATCTGCAGCTTCGGCAACCTTTGGTAACATCCCGGTTACGATGAAGAGCGATGCCACATGGGCTGCGGGAACTCCACCCGCACCGAACACCTGCACAAATACCAATGGTTCCACTGGAAGCTTTACCGTGACAGTGACGACTCCCAAGGGAAACATAACCACTGCATCTACAACCGTCTCCGACTAGTGCAATCAAAGTAGCGGATACATTGGCTTGATTTAAGATGTAAATAACCAGGGCATTCGTAAGGATGCCCTGGTTATTTTATGTTCAGCAATTGCAAGCCATTTGAATTTATGAGTTATCAATATATCGTTTACAATTCGCGCTATGCAAAACGACCCTATAGATAACACCGGCAATCGCAAATTCCAGTCGGGCAACCTGATTCTGGTCGGCATGATGGGCTCAGGTAAAACCACGATGGGGCGCATCCTGGCAAAGCATCTGGCCAAGGTATTTGTGGATAGCGATGAGGAAATCCAGTTTCGTACCGGGGTAACCATTCCGCATATTTTTGATGTCGAGGGAGAGCCTGGTTTTCGCCAGCGTGAGACCGCTGCGCTCGAGGCGCTGGTTCAACGTGATGATCTGGTGCTCGCCACGGGTGGCGGTGCGGTGCTGGCGGAAGAAAATCGCGCGATGCTGCAACGAAACGGCATCGTTATTTACCTGAAAGCCGGTGTTCATGACCTCTGGTTGCGTACCCGCAATGACAGGAACCGCCCGTTGCTGCAAACCGGTAATTTACATGCCAGGCTGGCCGATTTATTGCACCAGCGCGATGCCCTTTATCAACAGGTCGCCGACATTGTGATACCAACCGGCAGGCAGAGTGTGCATGCCTTGATGTTGAAGCTGGTGGGCGAAATCGAGGCCTACCGTAAACGTAACCAATAGAAGACTATGCAGACATTGACAGTAGGATTGAGCGAACGCAGCTATCCGATACACATCGGAACAGGGTTGCTGGCACAAGCGGATTTATTGACGGCACATCTTCCTAAAAAGCGCGTCGCAATTGTGACCAATACCACGGTAGCGCCGTTGTATCTTGCGAAAGTAAAGGCGACCCTGCATGAGATCGGCGTGCAAAGTGTGGAAATTATCCTGCCGGACGGCGAAGTCTACAAGACGGCCGAGACCCTCAATCTGATCTACGACGGACTTTTGACCCATCGCTGCGAACGCAGTACGCCCCTCATCGCGCTGGGTGGCGGGGTGATCGGGGACATGACAGGCTTTGCAGCCGCGACCTATTTGCGCGGCGTGCCGTTTATTCAGATTCCGACTACGTTGCTGTCCCAGGTGGATTCCTCGGTCGGCGGCAAGACCGGCATCAATCACCCGCTCGGCAAAAACATGATAGGGGCGTTCTACCAGCCGCAGCTGGTTTTGGCCGATATTGCCACGCTGAATACCTTGCCGGACAAGGAGCTGTCGGCAGGCCTCGCGGAAGTCATCAAGTACGGTTTGATCCGCGACCTGCCCTTCCTCGAATGGCTGGAGCAAAACATGGACAGGCTGCTGGCACGCGACACGGACGCGCTGCAATATGCCGTGATGCGCAGTTGTCAGAACAAGGCGGAGGTGGTCGCTCTGGATGAGCGCGAAAGCGGTGAACGCGCCTTGCTGAACCTGGGCCATACCTTCGGCCATGCGATTGAGTCTGGCATGGGCTATGGCTGCTGGCTGCATGGCGAAGGTGTGGCAGCGGGCACGATTATGGCCGCCGACTTGTCGCAGCGCATGGGATGGATCAGCGAGTCCGATGTGACACGCATTCGTACGCTGTTTCAGCGTGCGCTGTTGCCAGTGGTGGCACCGGATCTTGGGGTGAATACCTATCTGGACTTCATGGGGCACGACAAAAAAGTCGAGGGTGGCAAGATGCGCTTCGTTTTACTCAAGACCATCGGTCGCGCCGTAATTTGCGGAGATGTGCCGGAAGATTTGCTGCGACAAACATTAACAGCTTGTTGCGGAGGGGTGGCAGCAGAGCTGCCGGGTACACACCGGCATCCCCCTTGCGAGGACCTGCATGACTAACGGGCATGGCGATACAGAACCGCTGACAGTGGAATCCGCCTTGCCCGTTCCCCTCTCTTCCAGCTCTGATGGAACGGCTAACCAATCGACTAAGCCCGCAAGCGGGCAAGTCGCTGGTTATCTCCCGCAAGCGGGAGAGAGGGAAGCGGTCTCGCTGCGCGAGTCTCACGTTTATCTTGCCAGCTATGCGGTCTCTGAGGCCAACTCGCGCGGCAGGCAATTCCCTGAATCCGCCCCGCAAGGGCGCAGCGAGTTTCAGCGCGACCGTGACCGCATCATTCATTCCGGTGCGTTTCGCCGCCTCGAATACAAAACCCAGGTATTCGTGAATCATGAAGGCGACCTGTTTCGTACGCGCCTGACCCACAGCATCGAAGTCGCACAAATCGCACGCTCGATTGCGCGCCGCCTGCATCTGAATGAAGACCTGGCCGAAGCGATTTCGCTGGCGCACGATCTGGGACATACGCCGTTCGGTCATGCAGGGCAGGATGCGTTAAACGACTGCATGAAAGCGTATGGCGGCTTCGAGCATAATCTCCAATCGGTGCGCGTGGTGGATGTGCTTGAAGAGCGTTACGCGACATTCGACGGACTTAATCTGTGTTTCGAGACCCGCGAAGGCATACTGAAGCACTGCCGGATGGAACAGGCGGCGCAATTGGGTGAACTGGGCGAGCGTTTCCTGAATAATCGCCGCCCTTCGCTGGAGGCGCAAATCGCCAATCTGGCAGATGAAATCGCCTATAACAATCACGATGTGGATGACGGCTTGCGTTCGGGGTTGATCACGCTGGAGCAACTCGCGTCCGTGCCGTTGGTGGCGGAACATCTGCAAGCGGTGCGCAGTGCTTACCCTGATTTGACTGAGCGGCGCGTGGTGCATGAAACCGTGCGGCGCATGATCAATACGCTGGTGACGGATCTGATCCGGCAGAGTGCAGCCAATATTGTCGCGCAAGACCTTGAGACGCTGGATGATGTTCGATGCGCGCCCGCGCTGATCGCCTTCAGCAGCGAACTGAACATGCAGCAACGCGAGCTCAAAAAGTTCCTGCATACGCATTTGTACAGGCATTACCGCGTGATGCGGATGAGCGCCAAGGCGCAACGCATCATTCGCGAACTGTTCGACGTGTTCATGGGAGACAATCGCCTGCTGCCGACCCAGTTTCAATCGCACGAAGCTTCTGATGAATCAGGTCGTGCGCGGGTGGTGGCTGACTACATCGCCGGGATGACGGATCGTTATGCGATACGTGAACATAAACGCATCTTCGCCGTGGAAGAAGACTCGATTTAATCCGAAACGCATGGGGCGATTTTCCATGCCAATCAGTTGAAATTCGCAGCCTCCATCCCGGCACGACAGTTCGCTGCCGGCACAGGTGTACAACTATAAAGCATTGGCATGATGCATCAAACAGGAAAAACATGACTATTACCCTCAACACTATGCTGCCCGCGCTGCTCGGCGGCGCGCTCATCGGCCTTGCCGCATCTTTGCTGCTTTGGCTCAATGGCAGGCTGTCAGGCATCAGCGGAATACTGTGGCGATTGACGATCAACAAGCCTGGCGATGCCTGGTGGCGCGTGCTTTTTCTCGGCGGCGTAGTGGGTGGCGCGGCCCTGTATTACGGGTTGTACGGCGGAGTTCCGGTCGCACGTCAGGGCTTTCCTCTCTGGCTGCTGGTCGCATCCGGCTTTCTTGTCGGCTACGGCACGTCGCTCGGCAACGGCTGCACCAGCGGTCACGGCGTATGCGGTCTGGGCAGGTTATCGCTTCGTTCACTGCTGGCCGTGCTGACTTTCCTGCTGGTAGCGATGATTACCACCTTTGTTGTGCGCCACCTGTTTGGAGTCATCTGATGAGACGCAATCTTGCAAGTTTATTGGCGGGCCTCATTTTTGGTTTCGGCCTGGCTTTGTCCGGCATGACCCATCCCGAAAAGGTGCTGGGATTTCTTGATGTAGCAGGCGCATGGGATGCCAGCCTGCTGTTCGTGCTGGGCGGTGCGGTGACCGTCACGGTAGTGACCTTTCGCATCATCTTGCGCCAGAAAAAACCGTTGCTGGCTGAACGGTTTTTCATCACAGAGGAAACCAGAATCGACCGCCCGCTCATTCTGGGCGCAAGCCTGTTCGGTATCGGTTGGGGCATCAGTGGCTATTGTCCTGGACCTGCCATCGCCCTGATCGCCGCTCCGAACTGGGAGATATGGGCGTTTCTGCCTGCGGCAGTATTGGGCGCGTTGGCAGAAAAGCACTTTGAACGACGCTCGCAGGCGAATCGCAGTACGGCAGAGGGCAACGAAAAATCCTGCGGATGACTTGTCAGGCATGGCCGGCTGACAATTGAAACCTGCCATGCCCGTTTCATGGATTTCTGCTGGTGTCGCCGCAGATGTTTCACGTGAAACATGTCTCAACTCACCCTGCCAGACCATTTATATATTAAAAACAATATATTCAGATAGTTATCAAATCACTCGGCGAACCTGTCTCGATAAATCGATTTATTCCTCGCATCCCTGGCTCACCCCTTGCCGGGTGTCTTTCAGGCGGTTATAACGCGTTTTGAGAGGCCACCCCTGTAAGCCCCGTATTCATTGGCTTGCAGCACAAGCGCATCACCGGATCAGCGCCATTGCACATGTTCGTTCATCAGGTGATAGTATTGCGTCTTGATAATTGTGATTCAGTGTTGGATTCGCCAAATTTAAACAAGGAGCAAAAAATGATTGTGACTACCGCCATTGAAACACGCCGCGCCGTTAAATCCTATGACCCCGACCACCGCATGACAGAAGCACAAATCGAGAAGCTGATGTCGCTTGCCATGCTCTCGCCCACCGCATTCAATATCCAGAACTGGCGCTTCGTGCTGGTGCGCGATGCTGGTTTGCGCAGTGAAATCCGCAAGGCGGCCTGGGATCAGGCTCAAGTGACTGATGCCTCCTTGCTGGTCGTGCTGTGTGCCGACACCAAATCCTGGGAAAAGGATACCGCCCGCTATTGGGCCAATGTGGCAAAGCCGGTACGGGATTTCATGGTTCCCGCCATTGAGCAGTACTACGCCGGTCGCGAACAGGTGCAACGCGACGAGGCGATGCGCTCCTGCGGCATTGCGGCCATGACGCTGATGCTGGCGGCCAGAGAGATGGGTTTGGATTCATGCCCGATGGACGGATTCGACTATGACGCGGTCGGCCAGATCATCAACTTGCCGCAGGATTATGTGATCACGATGATGACGGTGATCGGCAAGAGTACCAAGGAAGCCTGGCCGCGCGGCGGGCAATTGCCGATGAACGAGGTGGTGATCAACAACCATTTCTGATTTTAGCAACCGATGCGGCAGGCGCTGCCGCATCTTCTCCAGAGCCGACCCGGCTCACCTCAAGTTTTTCTAAAACAGCTTCAGTCAAATCTCCGGCGACACATCAACAATGCGCTTGGGTACAGGTCATTTTCAGAAATTTGCAAAATATGCCGTAAAACGACGCATTTCGAATATCACCTTCGAACCCTACCCTACCCCTTACCACACCACCACCAGGCGATTACAGGACGGTTTTAACAGACATGCTCTGCAAGCCTTGTATCTATTGGCTTACAAGAGTGCGTATTTTTAAGGTGATGTCGATTTTGCATTTTTTGACCATTTTTGCAGCGGATTATTAAGTTTTTTCAAACTCACCCGGTTTTGCGCAGAATTTAAAAAAAATGGCCGCGAATTTATCGCGGCCATCGGGCAAAATAGTTTCGGTCATCTGAAAATCACATGAAACGAAAATTCTATTTACACATCCAGATTTTTTGCACCCAACGCGTTTTTCTCGATGAACGCGCGGCGAGGTTCAACCAGATCGCCCATCAGCGTCGTAAATACTTCGTCAGCGGCGATAGTGTCTTCGATGCGCACTTTGAGCAGGATGCGGTTTTTAACAAACATCGTGGTTTCCCACAATTGTTCCGGATTCATTTCACCCAGACCTTTGTAACGCTGAATGGAAAGGCCTCGCTTGGCTTCTTCCAGCAGCCACTCGATAGCCTGCTTGAAACTCGAGACGCCGCGTTTCTGCTCACCGCGCGACACGTAAGCGGTCGGGCTCATCAGTCCGTCCAGCGCATCCGCAGTCTGGCGGATCTGCTTGTAGTCGCCTCCTTGCAGAAAATCCTTATCCAGATAACTGATCGAGTAGTTACCGTAAAAGAGCTTTTCCAGACGCAAACGCAGCTCGCCCTGGTCATCATTTTCCACAGTGACCTTGATCACGCCACCGCTGGCGCCTTCCAGCAATTTTGCGCTCTTTTGAGCTTTTTCCGCATCTTCCAGCGAAAGGGTAGGCAGGATCAGCAACGCGTGACTGGCTTCCGGCGCGATGTAATGCGTCAGACGATCGATCACGGCTTCGGCAAGGAAGTACTGTCGGGCGATCTGTTCCAGCGCTTCACCATGGATAGGTGCAGCTTCCAGCGCAGCATACAGCGAGGCATCCTTTAACGCATTGCCCAGCAGATAGCTCTTCATCTCAAGGTCATCCTTGAGATAACGCTCTTCGCGGCCTTGTTTGATTTTGTACAGCGGCGGTTGCGCGATGTAGATGTGACCGCGCTCGACCAGTTCCGGCATCTGACGATAGAAAAAGGTCAGCAACAACGTGCGGATATGTGAACCGTCCACGTCCGCATCGGTCATGATGATGATGCGGTGATAGCGCAACTTGTCGGCATTGTATTCGTCTTTGCCGATACCCGTTCCCAACACGGTGATCAGCGTCGCAATTTCCTGGGAGCTGATCAGCTTTTCAAAGCGGGCTTTTTCCACGTTCAGTATCTTGCCCTTGAGCGGCAGGATAGCCTGGAACTTGCGGTCCCGCCCCTGTTTGGCAGAGCCGCCCGCAGAATCACCCTCGACCAGATACAGTTCGGACAGTGCGGGGTCTTTTTCCTGGCAATCCGCCAGTTTTCCGGGCAGTCCCATGCCATCCAGCACCCCTTTACGGCGGGTCAGGTCACGCGCTTTACGCGCAGCTTCACGGGCGCGGGCGGCTTCGATGATCTTGTTTACGATAATTTTCGCATCGTTAGGTCTTTCCAGCAAAAACGCACTCATCTGCTGACCGATCAGCTCTTCAATGACAGGACGAACTTCGGATGAAACCAGCTTGTCCTTGGTCTGTGAGGAGAACTTCGGATCAGGCAGCTTCACCGACAACACGGCAGTTAAACCTTCTCGCATATCATCGCCGGTAGGTTCTACCTTGGCCTTCTTCGCCAGTTGCTCGGTTTCAATATAGTTGTTCAGCGTGCGCGTCATCGCCGCGCGCATCGCCGTCAGATGCGTACCACCATCGCGCTGCGGAATGTTATTGGTGAAACACTGCACATTTTCCTGATAAGTGTCATTCCACTGCATCGCTATTTCAGCCGTCATGCCGTCCTTCTCGCCGATGGCGTGAAAAACAGTCGGATGAAGCGCCGTCTTGTTGCGGTTCATGTATTGCACAAAACCCTTGATACCGCCCGTAAAGGAGAAATTTTCTTCCTTGCCGTTGCGGTGATCAATCAACGCGATTTTTACACCGTTGTTCAGGAATGACAACTCGCGCAGGCGTTTGGCCAGAATATCGAAATGAAATTCGATCAGGCCAAAGGTTTCCTTCGCAGCCAGAAAATGAACCAGGGTTCCCTTCTTTTTGGATTCTCCGATTACCTTGAGCGGGGCGACAGGATCGCCATGACGGAATTCCATGAAATGCTCTTTACCTTCACGGTAAATGGTCAGCTTCAGCCATTCCGACAACGCATTGACCACGGATACGCCCACGCCATGCAAACCGCCCGATACCTTGTAGGAATTGCTGTCAAATTTGCCGCCCGCATGCAGGATGGTCATGATGACTTCGGCAGCCGAACGTCCTTCTTCCTTGTGGATGTCGGTCGGAATGCCGCGTCCATTGTCGCTGACGCTGATCGAATTATCCGCATGAATAATCACGTTGATTTCATTGCAATGCCCCGCCAGCGCTTCGTCTACCGCGTTATCAACCGCTTCGAAAACCATGTGGTGCAGACCAGTACCATCGTTCGTGTCGCCGATATACATGCCGGGACGTTTGCGCACTGCTTCCAGGCCTTTAAGCACCTTGATGCTGGTTGAATCATATTCACTCATGGGTTTCTTTCCTGGTGTTGGTTTGTTTCACGTGAAACATAAACTTAAAACGGTTGCTATTTTACCACCAGACTAGATACGCATCGGCATCACAACATATCTGAATTCCAGATCGTCGGGCGAGGTGATCAAAATGCTGCTGTTGGGATTGCCAAAAGAAAATATGGCCATCTCGCTGTGGATGCTGCTTAAACCATCCATCAAATAATTTACATTGAAACCAATGTCGATTGCCTCACCATGATAGTCAGTTTCGATCTCGACCTGAGCTTCTTCCTGTTCACTGTTGCTGCTGATGATGCAAAGATTTTTTTCAGTCAGAACAAAGCGAACACCTCTGAATTTCTCATTGGACAAAATCGCCGCTCGTTGCAAAGCCTGCTGAACAAGCGTTCTGTTGATGCTCAGATGATTGCTATAATTAGGTATAACTCTTTGATAATCTGGGAATTTTCCTTCAATCAGCTTGGTGGTCAGCTCGATGCCGGAAAATGTGGCTTTAAGCTGTTGAGCAGAAAATTCGAGTTCAATAGTCTCGTTTCCGTCGCTCAACAATTTTGAAAGCTCGACGATCGCCTTGCGCGGAATGATGATTTCCAGTTTATCGGAATTTGCATCGGTCGCTAACGAGTTATATGCCAGACGGTGTCCATCGGTCGCGACAGCCCTGAATATATTATCTTCGATAACCAGCAGCACGCCGTTCAGATAATAGCGCACATCTTGCTGAGCCATTGCAAATTGAACGGATGCAAATAATTTTTTCAGCGCGGACTGACTCAGCGTAATTTTTCTCGGGTCAACCAGTTGATTGCTGAGTTTCGGAAAATCCTGTGCGGGCAGAGACTGAAGATTGAATTTGCTTTTATTGGATTTGATCTGCGCTTTGTTATCTTTGATTTCGATGGATACCTTGCTCTGATCCGGGAGTATACGCAATATTTCCTGAAGTTTTTTTCCACCAACGGTGATCGCAGTATTCAGGTCACTGTCTGTTTCAGTTTCGATTGTCGTGGTAATTTGAATTTCAAGATCGGTTGCCGTGAAACGAATTTTACCAATTTCCTTTTCAATCAACACGTTAGATAAAATAGGCATCGTCTGTTTACGTTCAACAATACCGACAACCGTTTGCAGCGGTTTCAGCAAAGTTTCCTTTTCTATCTTTTCAATAAACATAATATATATACCTAATAAGACTAATAATGTCTTCAGAATGAGTGGATAAGTCTGATTTTAATAATTAAAACAGACTGTTACAGCATAAAAATGCCTGTGTTTTAGCTGTTGGTTAAATGCCATGTTAATGTGGATAAGTTTAGCAAAAAATATTTGTTTAATGTTATCCACATTAAGCCCACAACATAATCACAACGTTATACAGTTTATCGACGCAAAGTTTGTAAATCCTCTGCTTTTAAAATTCAATCTCCAACCGGTTTTGTTCTTAAAAAAATATCAGGTGCAACGAACTCTTTTTTTCAGAGCAGGCACTATCAAAAAACTTTCATATTCAGGTAAGAATTGCTTTAACAATTTAAAAAAGTGCGGGTATTTCTTTATGTTAAGAATTTAATATATAAACTTAATAACAATAATAATACAGATTATATCCTGTGGATAACCTTAAAAAACAAATTGAAACAAATAGTTAATACAAAATAAACCGGGTTGCCAGGCTGTTGATCAATGAACTGTCTATTGTGGATAAGTTTGATTGTGAAGTGATGCCGTATTGATGTCCACATGTTATCCACAACAAAACCACAGCTTTATCCCGTCAACGTCTGGAGAAGAATCTTATAATCCGCATCGATAGTCGTATCGCTCGCCCGCAGTGCCGCCACTGTTTGACAGGCATGGATAACGGTCGAGTGGTCCTTACCTCCGAATGCGTTGCCTATTTCCGGCAGGCTCATCGTCGTCAGTTCACGCGCTAGACTCATAGCCATCTGTCTTGGGCGGGTGAGATTCCGGGTACGTTTTTTCGACAGCATGTCGATGATTTTTATCCGGAAATAGTCAGCAACGGTTTTCTGGATATTATCGATCGAGATCTGTCGGCTTTGAGCGACCAGAATATCCTTTAAAGCCTCCTTGGCAGTTTCAACGGAGATAATGCGTTTGTGAAACTTGGTGTAAGCCTCAACACGCTTGAGCGCACCTTCTAATTCACGCACGTTGGAATTAACGTGCTTGGCAATAAAAAATGCGACGGCATCGTCCAGCTTGTAGCCGCTGATCGTCGCTTTCTTGAGCAAGATCGCCACGCGCATTTCCAATTCAGGCGGTTCGATCCCGATGGTCAGGCCCCAGCCAAAACGCGAAACCAGTCGACTCTCCAGTCCAGTCAATTCCTTTGGAAACGTGTCACTGGTGAGAATAACCTGCTTATGAGAATCAACTAGCGTGTTGAATGCATAGAAAAATTCTTCCTGAGTCTTGGCCTTTCCGGCAAAAAACTGAATATCATCGATCAGAAGAACATCCAGGGAATGGTAATACTGCTTAAATTCCTCAAATTTATTGGTCTGATAGGCGCGAACCACGTCGGCAACATAGCGCTCTGCATGCATATAACAAACTTTTGCCTGAGGGCGGTTTATCAAAATCTGGTTGCCAATCGCCTGGGTCAGATGTGTTTTACCCAGGCCGACACCGCCGTAAATAAACAGCGGGTTGTATGAAACACCGGGTAGTTCGGCTACCTGCGTGGCCGCAGCAAAGGCTAATTGATTGGCCTTGCCGATCACAAAATTATCAAACGTTAAACTTTGATTGAGTTTTCCATAGCCCCGGAATGAGGTTTCAATCTTAGGTTTTGTTTCAACGACGGTCTTTTTTACCTCAGGAGGAGGGGGCGGCAGTGTATTTGTGGAAGCGCTTTCCAGAACACGGAATTCAAATTGGGGAACGACCGGATAAACCAGCTTTGCCTGGCGGCTGATTTCAGGGAAAAATCGGTCCTGTAATATTTTCAGCGTAAAAGTATTTGGCGCAGTTAAAATCAGGCAGCCGTTTTCGCTGGTTAACTTGAGCGGTTTTATCCATGAGTTGAACTGTTGGGGCGGCAGGCTCTTTTCGAATGAGTTGAGACAAGTATCCCAGAAGGCATTTTCTTGCATATATACTTAAATGGAAGTGCAAATTAGCATCAGATGCCACGCATTCTACAGATCCTGATAAAACTTATCCACAGGCTATTCACAAAAAGCAAAGCAGATTTGTCTTGACAGACCACCTCTAACGTATTGTAATACCGCGTTTTATGACTTCCCGAGGATAATTCAGAATGAAACGCACATACCAACCATCAGTTACCAAAAGAAAACGCACTCACGGCTTTTTAGTTCGCATGAAAACACGCGGCGGCCGTGCAGTTATTCGTGCTCGTCGTGCCAAGGGCCGTGCAAGACTCGCAGTGTAAGCATCCAAATAGCTTTGCAGCTGCGCAACGTATTCCGCGCAGCGAAGGCTATGGACAATGTCTGAAATCACACGTGCTTTCAGACAAGTATTTCAAGCTTTTTTTTGTGCCGAATAACACAAAAAAAGCGAGATTGGGTATTGTTGTGGCTAAAAGATATATACCCAAATCGGTTGATCGAAACCAGGCCAAGCGCGCAATTCGGGAATTATTCAGAATTCATCAAATCAAGGGATGCGGCATTGATTTGGTCGTGATGGCACGGAACGGCGAACGCCCGGACAGAAATACATGCAGTGAAGGTTTGAGTAAACTGTTCAGTCGGGTAGCAACAAGATGCGCAGAATCCTGATAAAAATTATCCATGGCTATCAGTATCTGATTAGCCCGATGAGGCCGCCGACCTGTCGTTTCACCCCAAGTTGTTCTCACTACGCATGTGAAGCATTGACCAGACACGGCCTGCTTGCAGGTTCATGGTTGAGCATTAAGCGTATCGCACGCTGTAATCCCTGGCATCCAGGTGGTTACGACCCTGCACCCTAATTAATTAAAAAATACCATCATGGACTTTCAGAGACTTTTCCTGTTTTTAATTTTTTCCTTTTCACTGATGATGGTTTGGGATGGCTGGCAACGTTATCAGCATCCGCAATTGGAGCAGCAAGCTGCAACGACCAAATCAGATTTGCCGGTGGCAACGTTAAAAGCTACCGAGCTGGCCGCACAAGCAACGATTATTCAGCAAGCGGCGAAGGTTGAGTCGGGAAAAATTATCAAGGTCAAAACTGACTTTCTGGAAGCCCAAATCAGCAGTGTGGGCGGCGATATCCAGCGTCTGGATTTTTTGAAGCATCTTGATGGTCAGGATAAAACCAAACAATTCGTCTTGTTTGAAAAAGGCGCAGGTACGCACAATTACGTAGCGCAGTCCGGTTTGTTGGGCGCGGGTATGCCTAATCACACCACGCTGTTCAGCACCGAACAAGATAACTATGAATTGACCGGCAATGCAGATCAGCTTCAGGTGAGACTGACTGCGGTGGCGGCGAGCGGAATTAAAGTAGTCAAACTGCTGACCTTCCATAAGAGCAGCTATGTCATTGATGTTGCTTATGAAATCGAAAATACCACGGCAGCGGCAATAACCACTTCGGCTTATTTTCAGCTTATTCGTGACAGCGTCGATCCTGTAGGCGGCTCGAAGATGGTGCCCACCTACACAGGAATGGCGGTGTATACGGAAAAAAACAAATTCCAGAAGGTCGCCTTTTCCGATGTGGATAAAGCCAAAGTCGATTATCCCAAGGATTCAGATAACGGCTGGATAGGCATGTTGCAGCACTATTTTGTTGCGGCCTGGTTGCCAAAAGACAAGACTAATCGGGAGTTTTTTACCCGAAAACTTGACGGTGGATCATATTCAGCAGGTGTGATCGTGCCTGTTCCGGCGATCGCGGCAGGGCAGAAATCTGTCGTATCGGTCCCTCTTTATGCAGGACCCACAGAGTCTAAGCTGGACAGCATCGCGCCTGGACTGGGTTTGACGGTTGATTACGGCTGGCTGACGGTTGTTGCAACGCCGATTTTCTGGTCGCTGACGTTTATTCAAGGCATCGTGCACAACTGGGGCGTGGCGATTATCGTGCTAACTCTGTTGATTAAACTGCTGTTCTTCCCTTTGTCGGCTGCGAGTTATCGCTCCATGGCGAAAATGCGTCTGGTTGCGCCTAAGCTGGAAAAAATCAAGTTGCAGTACGCCGATGACCGCGAAAAATTGAATCGCGCGATGATGGATCTGTACAAGACTGAAAAGATCAACCCGCTGGGCGGATGCCTGCCGGTCATCATTCAGATCCCGGTATTTATCGCGCTTTACTGGTCTATCCTGGCCAGCGTCGAGATGCGTAATGCGCCGTTCTTTGGCTGGATCACCGATCTGTCTGCTGCTGATCCGTTTTTCGTATTGCCGATCCTGATGGGCGCCAGCATGTTCCTTCAGTCCAGATTGAATCCTGTTCCGCCGGATCCGATGCAGGCCAAGATCATGAAAATCATGCCGATCGCATTCAGTGTGGTGTTCTTCTGGTTCCCGGCCGGTCTGGTGTTGTACTCGATCGTCAATAACGCGTTGTCCATCGCTCAGCAATGGTATATCACCCGCGGTATCGAGGTGGCGGGTGCCGCTGCTGCCAAGCGTTGATACGATAGCCGCAATAGCCACCGCGCAAGGTCGCGGTGGTGTGGGGGTGGTTCGTGTATCAGGCCGTGGCATTGCCCACATCGCACTGGCGGTATTGGGCAAGTTGCCGGTGCCGCGCCATGCAACCTTTGGCGATTTTCTGGATACTAAAGGTGACGTGATCGATCAGGGTCTCGCCCTGTATTTCCCCGCTCCCCATTCCTATACAGGTGAGGATGTTCTTGAATTTCAGGGGCACGGCGGATCTGCCGTGCTGCACCTGCTGCTGCAACGCTGTCTGGGCCTGGGGGTCCGCCTGGCGGAACCGGGTGAATTTACCCGCCGCGCCTATCTGAACGACAAGATTGATCTGGCTCAGGCTGAGAGCGTGGCCGATCTGATCGAAGCGACCACCACCGAAGCTGCGCGCAGCGCGATGCGTTCACTGCACGGTGATTTCTCTGCTGCAATCAACGGCCTGGTGGATGAGCTGATTCGTCTGCGTATGCTGGTCGAGGCGATGCTTGATTTTCCTGAAGAGGATATCGATGTGGTTGATACCACTCATCGCGATTCGCTGCTGCAAAAAATTCAAGCGAAATTAGAACAGACGTTAGCGACGGCAAAGCGGGGCAGCTTGCTGCGCGAAGGCGCGCATATCGCACTGGTAGGTCGTCCGAATGTCGGTAAGTCCAGCCTGTTGAACCGGCTCGCCGGCGAGGAAGTGGCCCTGGTCAGCGATGTGCCGGGAACGACCCGCGATGTCATTCGTCAGGCGATCCAGATTCGCGGTGTGCCGCTGCACATCATGGACACGGCAGGTCTGCGGGTGTCTCACGATGAAATCGAAAACATGGGCATGGCGCGAACTCATCAGACAGTTGGGCGCGCCGATCTGATCCTGTTGTTGCTGGATGCCAGCCGAGGTTGTAGCGAGGAAGATGCTGAAATCATTGCCGGTTTTCCCGCCGATATTCCACATCTGCTGGTATATAACAAGGCTGATTTGCTGCAAGATAAAACCAGTGCGGAACAGGGCGTTTATATTTCCGCCAAGTCCGGGCTGGGCATAGAAGCCTTGCGCGAGCAAATACTCAAGCTGATCGGTTGGCACAACCAGGAAGGCGGTACTTTCATTGCGCGCGAACGCCATCTGATCGCGTTGAATCTGGCCAAAACTCATCTGGATCAGGCAACTGCGCTGTTGGATCAGCCGGAGTTGTTTGCAGAGGAATTGCGCCTGACCCAACAAGCGCTCAACAGCATCACCGGAAAATTTACGGCCGACGATCTGCTGGGCGAAATTTTCAGCCGGTTCTGTATCGGCAAATAAAAGTACGGTCGTATCCTGTTCGATTGCCCGCCAAAACAAATCATATCGCGGGACAAAGAATCAGTCGCACAGTGATGGTGTACTATCGCAAGTAGTAAAATCAGCACGACAAACTCAACACCTTAGTTTCACAGGATCATCATGAGCGATCAGGATAGCCAGGCCACTCCAGCCGCACCGGGCAAACGGCGCGCTATCCTGCTGCTCATTAGCGGATCGCTGCTGGCAATTCTGCTGGCTGTTTTTGCCTGGTGGTTCTTTTCCGGGCAATGGAGGGCCAGCACCGATGACGCTTATGTGGGCGGCAACATCGTCGTGGTGATGCCGCTTGTCGGCGGCACGGTGATTGCCATTCATGGCGATACCACGCAGGCCGTGATTGAAGGGCAGTTGCTGGTGCAGCTCGACGACAGCGATGCGCGCCTGCAACTGGATGCTGCCGAAGCCGCCCTTGCAAAGGCAGTGCGCGAAGTGCGCGGCTTGTATGCGGCCAGCCACGGCAATTTGCCGCTGTTAGCTCAGCGCCATGCCGATCTGGCACGGGCTCAGGCTGAACTTGCCAGCATTGATGCGACATTGGCGCAAGCCGAGTCCGAATATAAACGCCGCATCGCATTGGCACAACAGCATTTTGTCTCCCCCGAAAACGTGCAGATTGCACAAACTGCACGAGATGCGGCACGGGCTCAGCATGCCGCTGCCGCGAGTGCGGTGAATGCCGGCACTGCCGCCATCGCCCATGCTGTGGATCAGGCAAGCGCATCCAGCGCCCTTGTCGATCACACGTCGCTTGCAAATCATCCCGACGTGCGCACCGCAGGAGTCAGGGTTCGCGAAGCTGCGCTTACGCTTGCGCGTACCCGCGTGCTGGCACCGGTCAGCGGGCAGGTAGCCAAACGTGCAGTGCAGATCGGTGAACGGGTGGCCCCCGGCGCTGCATTGATGGCGATTGTGCCGCTCGACAAGGTATGGCTGGATGCCAATTTCAAGGAAACCGAATTGCGCAACGTGCGCATCGGCCAGCCGGTCAGGCTGACTTCCGACTTCTACGGCGATTCGGTTGTTTTTCACGGGCGGGTAGTTGGCCTGGCCTCGGGCACCGGCGCATCTTTCGCCTTGCTGCCCGCGCAGAATGCCACCGGCAACTGGGTAAAGATCGTGCAGCGCCTGCCGGTGCGCATTGCACTGGACGCACGCGAGTTGCAATTACATCCGTTGCGCATCGGACTCTCCATGGATGTCACTATCGACATCCATGATCGCAGCGGTGCGGCGCTGACGAGCTTGCCCGACCCGGCGCCGATTGCCGCGACGATGGTGTATGCGCAGGACATCAAGGCCGCCGATGCAAGGGTGGCGCAGATCATCGCCGACAATCTGGAACGCAAGTGAACACCTCACAGGCGGCACCTGCCACACTGAGCGGCATCAAGCTGGTCTTGGCAACACTGGCGCTAGGCCTGGGTTCGTTCATGAATATTCTGGACCTGACCATCGTCAACGTGGCCGTACCCACCATGGCCGGCGATTTCGCGGTCAGCCCGACACAGGGCACCTGGATCATCACTTCCTATTCGGTAGCCGAGGCCATCATGTTGCCACTGGCGGGTTTTTTGGCCGGTCGTTTTGGCGAAGTGCGCAGCTTCGTCGCCGCCACCTTACTGTTCACGCTGGCATCAATGTTGTGTGCGCTGTCGGTCAGCTTTCCGATGTTGCTCGCGGCCCGCGTACTGCAAGGCGTATTCGGCGCCTCGATGATCCCGCTGTCGCAAACACTGCTCACCACAATTTTTCCGCCGCACCAACGCGGGCTGGCGCTGGGCATCTGGGCGATGACTACGGTGATCGCGCCGATTGCAGGGCCACTGGCGGGCGGCTGGCTGACCGACAACACCTCATGGCACTGGATTTTTCTGGTCAATCTGCCGGTCGGCCTGCTGGTCGGCATTTCCGTTGCAATGTTGCTGGCGGGTCGCGATGTGATCCAGCCCGGCAAACGCGATCAGAAAATGGATTGGGTCGGACTGTCCTTGCTGATCGCAGGCATCGGCTCGCTGCAAATCCTGCTCGACAAGGGGAACGAGCTGGATTGGTTCAACTCCATCACCATTGTCACGCTGGCGGCAATGGCTGCCGTGGCACTGCTGGTGTTCGTGGTATGGGAGCTGAATGAGCCCGCGCCGCTGGTGGATTTGCGCCTGTTCGCGCGGCGCAATTTTCTGGTAGGCGCTGTATGCCTGTTGCTGGGTTCGATGGCCTTCTTCGGCGTGGTCGTAATCATCCCGTTGTGGCTGCAAACTTTTCAGGGCTACACGTCGCTGTGGGCAGGCAAGGCCGTGGCCTTCGGCGGCGTGCTGGCGTTCATACTCGGGCCTATCATCGGCACCAACATCAACCGCGTCGATGCACGCGCCATCACCACGTTCGGCTTCATCGTTTTCGCGCTGGTGGGTTACTGGAGCGCAAACTTTACTCCGGACATCGACTACTGGTCGGTGGCGCTGAGCCGCTTGTTCATGGGTATCGGCATCAGCTGTTTCTTCCTGCCGCTGATCACCATCAGCCTGTCCGGTTTACCCGCTGAACGTATTGCGGCAGCTTCCGGTCTGACCAACTTCATGCGCAATCTGGGAGCCAGCTTCGGCACTGCGATCACCACCTGGCTGTGGACCAGCCAGGCTGCCGGATTCCATGCCAGACTGGTGGAAAATATCAATACCTACAATCCTGTGGCGATCGACTATGTAAACCGCTTGCACCAGCTCGGCATGCCGGGCAATACCGCCTACGCCTATCTGGAGCAAATGATCACGACCCAGTCCTACACCCTCGCCACCGACCGGATTCTGACCATTTCCGCCACGCTGATGTTGTCGCTGGTCGCGCTGATCTGGTGGGCAAAACCGCCGTTCGTCGCCAGTCGAGGTACTCATTGATAAAACTGCGGGACGAGGATGCGTCAGGAAAACCAGCGCAAAAATGCGGCGGCAAAAAGTGCGGTGGCAGTAAGCGATGATGAGGCGATCCACACGAGGTTCATTTTAGCCACTGTCCAGTCGTCACCCCGAAAAAGATACGTTGCCAGCAACAAAAAACCGATGGACACACAGATTATCTTTATTGCCAGCGCAGCGACGGCAATTCCTGCTATGTCCGGAAACTGGCGGTAAAAGAAATAGCTCACCGCGCCGAAAGCTGCGCCGCTCACGGCCTGCGTGACCAATCCGGCGAGTACAAGCCGGGCAAGTGTTTTTCGGGTGTCTACGCCGCGAAATTTCAGGGCGGCAAGTGCACCGCCTGCCGCCGCGACCGCCCCGAAATTATGCACCACCTGAATTACCGAGTAAGCCAGGTTTTGCGTGGCGCTCATTTCGAGGTGATGTCTATGCATGCCTCCACGCCGGTCGGGACATGACCCCGTGTGTTAACCGTCAGACAGATGTGGTGCTGGCCGGGATTTAACATGCCGACATGGGCCGCGCCCTTCATCGGATGGATGACATCCATCCGTTTGCCGTCTACATTAAGATGCAGATGATCTCCGTCGGGGCCGGGTGTCGCCTCGTAGTTCAACTCGATATTGTCGTGCTGATTGACTGTCGCGCCGTTTTGCGGGGAAGAGATGACAATCTTGCCTTCTGCCGCAAACGCGCCGGCAGAACAGGTCAGGAATGCGAAAAAAACCGGGGCCAGAATGTTCATGATGGTCTCCTGCGTGAGTTATCAGGTTACTGCATGTGCAGAATATTCATGTCGCAGTATTCTTGTCAAGAATTATTTTTTGCTGAATTAAATGGATGTGTCATGGCTGCCGGTACGACCCACCTGTCATATTCTTCTTCCGTGACATATTCCGACATCAGGGCTGCCTGTTTTAGCGTGCAGGCATCAAGGTGAGCGCGTTTTGCGATTTCTGCCGCGCGGTCATAGCCGATGTGCGGCGTCAGCGCGGTCACCAGCATCAGGGACTGCTCCATCAATTCGGTCAGCCTCTGGCGATTGGCTTCGATGCCGCGCACGCAGTATCGTTCAAAGCTCGTCATGCCGTCAGCCAGCAGGCGCACGCTTTGCGAGAAATTGTGTGCGATGAGCGGCTTGAACACATTCAGTTCGAAGTTGCCCGAGGCGCCGGCTATCGTGATCGCGACGTCGTTGCCGAACACCTGGCAGCACAGCATGGTCAGCGCTTCGCACTGGGTTGGATTCACTTTTCCCGGCATGATCGAGCTGCCCGGCTCATTTTCCGGAAGGCTGATTTCGCCCAAGCCGGAACGTGGGCCGGAAGCCAGCCAGCGCACGTCATTGGCGATCTTCATCAGCGCAACGGCAAGCGTCTTCAGCGCGCCGTGCGCGGATACCAGCGCATCGTGCGCGGCCAGCGCGGCAAACTTGTTGGCAGCACTCCTGAACGGCATATCCATACGGCGCACGAGCTCTGCGGCGACACGCTCGCCGAATTCGGCATGCGTGTTCAGTCCCGTGCCGACTGCCGTGCCGCCTGCGGCCAGTTCATATAACGGAGTCAGCGCGGCGAGTATCAGCGATTCTGCGAGATCCAGTTGCGCCACATAACCCGAGAATTCCTGGCCCAGTGTCAGCGGGGTGGCGTCCTGCAGATGCGTGCGTCCTATCTTGACGATGTCGGCGAACGCGTCGGATTTTATCTTGAGGGTCGTGCGCAGCGTAGCCAGTGCCGGGAGCAATTTTTGTGAGATGCCGATGACGGCAGCCACATGCATCGCGGTGGGGAAGATGTCGTTGGATGACTGGCCGAGATTGACGTCGTCGTTGGGGTGTACCTTAGATACGTTACCGACGAAGTCGGCAGTCTGCGGGAGTGGCCGAGTGTTGCGCGCCTCCCCGCGCGCATCGCATTGCAGTTCCGAGGCGCGGCGGGCGAGCACCTCGTTCATGTTCATGTTGCTCTGCGTACCTGAACCTGTTTGCCAGACGGACAGCACAAACTCATTCCCGTGCCGGCCGGCCAGCACTTCGTCGGCAGCCTGCACGATGGCGGATGCCTTGTCTTCACTCAGCAGGCCAAGATCGCGGTTGACCTGCGCGCAGGCTCGTTTAACCTGAGCCAGAGCCACGATGACTTCTTCCGGCATGCGCTCGGTTGAGATGTGAAAGTGTTCGAGCGAACGTTGCGTCTGTGCGCCCCAGAGCCGGTCGGATGGAACTTCAATATCGCCGAATGAATCGCGTTCTGTTCTGGTTTTCATGATGGCATTCCCAAGACGCTCTCCGGACGCTCACCGCGCCTGTTCGCCTGTAATGTCAAACAGGATGGAGCGGCTCATCAGGAAGCGACCGCCGGCATCCTTGATCGCGTTGGCGCACAGCAACACGGACAGGCGAGTGCCGTCCTGGCGCGCGATCTCGATTTCGAGGTCGCGGATCGGCTCACCTTCTTTGAGCTTCTGGTAGCAATTCAGGAAGATTTCTCCGTCAGCTGTCGTCAACAGATCGGCAAACCTCATGTTGCCCAAGATTTCATCGCGTGTGCGGCCAAGCCACTTGAGCCCGGTGTCGTTAATCTGAACGAACACGCCATCAGCGTCGAGCGAGTGGTAAGCGCAGGGGGCATTCTGGTACAGGTCATTGAGCTGATCGGCGGATTTCCTGAGCGCGCTGCCGGCCTGCGTGCATGCGGTCAGTTTGGCAGCAAGGCTGGCATTGGCCGACTTGAGCACTGAGGACTGTTGTTCGCACTGTGCCGTGCGCATGGTCACCAGCTCATCAATGCGGCGGCGATGTACAAGCAACTCTTCTTCGACCTGCTTGTCCTTGGTGATATCAATCAACATGCCCTGCAGAAACAGGGGCTGACCCGATTCGTCGTGCACCAGGCTGGCCTCATCCAGAAACCAGCGCACTTCGCCGGCACGGTTGAGCAGGCGGTATTCGCAACGCAACGGTTTGCCGGTGGCGCGCGCATCGTCGAATGCATCCGCTGCCCGTGTTCTGTCGTCTGGATGAATATAGCTGCGGAGTGCGCCAACCTGATTGGTCCATTCCTCCGGGGAATAGCCTAGCGCGGACAGTTGCGGACTCACATACAGCAGCTTGCCGGGCAGGTCCAGCGCGGCGGTATAGGTGATGGCGGGGATTTGCTCTACCAGCGAGCGGTACTTCGCTTCGGCCTGAACCAGCCGAGATTCCATCTGCTTTTTTTCCGTCAATGCCTGCCGCTCGCGCAGCACGCGCTGGATGACAGCGGGCAGCAGCTCCAGATATTTGCGGTTAGCATCTTTGACCAGGTAGTCCTGCGCGCCGCGCTTTATGGCTTCGACCGCCACCTGCGCGTTGTCGGCACCGGTCAGCATCATGACCGGCACCGTGATCTCACCCAGATCTTTTCTCAGTTCGGCCAGAAACTCCAGGCCATTCAGATCCGGCAAGTGGTAGTCGAGCAACACGCAATCCGGTTTTTGCTGATGGGCGAGTTGCAACCCCTCACGGCCGGTTTCGGCTTCGAACAGCACAAATTCGTAGCTGGTGTCCTGTGCCAGCGCGCGGCGGCAAGCCATGCGATCCACCAGGTCGTCTTCAACGATGAGTATGCGTATTTGCGGTTGGGTCATTGCGGTACCTCACTGATGGTCCAATAGGCGTCTATGGTGCGCACGACTTCGACGAATTGCCTGTAATCCACCGGCTTGGCCATGTAGCCGGCCACCCCCAAATCGAAACTGTTCATTTTGTCCTGTTCTTCCTCGGAGGTGGTCAGCACCACTACCGGGATGCGCTTGAGCAGGGCGTCGAGCTTCATCACCTTGAGGAACTCGATGCCATTCATGATCGGCATGTTAAGGTCAAGCAGGATAATACACGGCTTCGCACTGTCAGGGTTACGCAGGTATTTCAAGGCTTCCTCGCCATTTTCAAGATTCACCAGCGGGTTGGTGACCTTGATCTCCTTCAGCGCGCGCTTGACCGTCATGACGTCGACCAGATCGTCTTCAACCAGGAGAATGGGCTTGTCGGAGTTTTTCATGCTTGTGTTCCTTCAGTTTGGATTAAGGTTGCAGTGGTGCGCGGCAGCGTGAAGAAAAAGGTGCTTCCCTCCCCGAGAGCAGACTCGACCCAGACGTGTCCGCCGTACATTTCCACGATTTTCTTTACCAGCGCCAGGCCGACGCCGGAGCTTTCCACGCGGTCGCGCGGGGCGAGCGTCTGGAACAACTGGAAGATTTTTTCGAAATGTTGCTGTTTGATGCCGGGGCCATTGTCTGTGATGCTGAATTTCCATTGCCTCCCCTCGGCGCAGCAGTTGATGCGAATTTTACCCTCGGGTTTGTCCATGTATTTGATGGCATTGGAGAGCAGGTTCTGGAACACCTGCTGGATGCGGGTCGGCTCTGTCATGATGCTCGGCAAGGGATTATCGATGGTGACGGTGATACCCGCTGGCGGGGCAAGCGAGTCGATTACATCAGCCACCAGCCGGTTCAGATCCACGGCGACCCTCGTTTCTTTAACCCGGCCCACCCTTGAATACAGCAAAATTCCGTCGATCAGGCCGTCCATCCGGTGCACCCGGCTGATCAACAGGCGCATGTGCGCCCGCCCTTCATCGTCGAACTTGTCCGCGTAATCCGTGGAAATCCAATCTGCCAACGAACCGATAGCGCGCAGCGGTGCTTTCAGGTCGTGGGACGCCACATAGGCGAAGTTTTTGAGTTCTTCGTTGGCGCTTTCAATCTCCCGCATCAGACTGTCCCGATGCTCCTCCGCCTGCTTGCGCTCGGTAATATCGCGCAAAAAACTGTAAATTCGTCCACCGTTGAGATTGCTGTAGTTCGAGCTCACCTCAACGATCTGGATATGGCCATCTTTGCGGCGCTTGCGGGCCTCGAAACGAATGCTGCCTGTTTCGAGCAGTTTGCCGATATCGCTTGCGGTTTCTTCGGCTGATTCTGTCGCCTCCAGCTCGGCCGCGTTCATTTTTAGCAGCTCTTCGCGGCTGTATCCAGTCAAGCTGCAATAGGCATCGTTCACTTCCAGGATGCGTCCTTGCAGATCGGTTATCAGAAAAGCGTCCAGCGAGGTTCGGATCATGACCTTGAACTGTTCTTCCTCATTCTTGTGCAGCACATCCTCAATCCGCTCGCGTTCACGGATATGGAGGGCCAGCGGCCGAAACAGGAAAAAATAAAGTGCCGGCGAGATTAACGCGACCAGCAGCGTGGCATCAACGATTGCTTCGCTGATTAAAGATCGCTCTGGCAGGTAGTAAAGCAGCAGCATCACCGATGCTTCAGAGATAAAAACGGATAGGGCGACGATAAGAAAAATTGCAGCGGGGGATTTCAAGCGAAACGATGGTTTTTGCAGGGTATACATTTATCGCGCCCGCCGGGTTGTTTTGTGCTGTATTGTAGTGCATCTCCAATAAGAGATAAATCTGGCCGAGCCTCTGACGTCAATCTGATGGGATGATGAGCTGTTCCACATGGAACAGCTCATTTCGGATTGCAGCCGGTCTATTGTATGATGCGGCTCTTTTTAAAATCAGTAGCGACATGAAATTTCCTGATGTATTCGATGTAATTGTGGTGGGTGGAGGGCATGCCGGAACCGAGGCGGCCTTAGCCAGTGCGCGTTCGGGTTGCAAAACCTTGCTGCTTAGTCACAATATCGAGACGCTCGGACAAATGTCGTGCAATCCTTCCATCGGCGGGATAGGCAAGGGGCACCTGGTCAAGGAGGTGGATGCGTTGGGCGGCGCGATGGCAATGGCCACCGATATCGGCGGCATCCAGTTTCGCATCCTGAATTCCAGCAAAGGCTATGCCGTACGGGCGACAAGGGCGCAGGCTGACCGCATGTTATACAAGCAGGCCATTCGCACTATGCTGGAAAATCAGCCCAATCTCTGGCTATTCCAGCAGGCGGTTGACGATTTATTGGTGGAACAGGATAAAGTCACCGGAGTGGTGACTCAGTTAGGGCTGCGTTTTGGCGCAAAATCCGTGGTGCTGACGGCGGGGACTTTTCTGGGCGGGCTGATTCATGTGGGCCAGGCCAATTATCAGGCGGGACGCGCAGGCGATCCTCCCTCGCTCAGTCTGGCGCATCGATTGCGCGAGTTGCAGTTGCCGGCAGGGCGCCTGAAAACAGGCACGCCGCCTCGCATCGACGGCCGGACCATCGATTACTCGGTGTTGCAGGAGCAGGCGGGAGACGATCCGGTGCCCGTGTTTTCCTTCATGGGCAATGCGGCTTTGCATCCTCGCCAATTGCCGTGCTGGATCACGGAAACCAGTGAACGTACGCATGAAATCATACGCGGCGGACTGGATCGATCGCCGTTGTTTACCGGCGTCATCGAAGGGGTCGGGCCGCGTTATTGTCCTTCCATCGAAGATAAAATAACCCGCTTTGCCGATAAGTCTTCGCACCAGATTTTTCTGGAGCCGGAAGGCCTGACCACGCACGAGGTTTATCCCAACGGCATTTCGACCAGTCTGCCCTTCGATGTGCAGTTGGCGCTGGTGCGTTCCATCAAGGGCATGGAAAACGCGCATATTTTGCGCCCCGGTTATGCAATCGAATACGATTATTTTAATCCCTGCGGGCTGAAAAGTTCTTTGGAATCAAAGGTAATACAGGGTTTGTTCTTCGCCGGGCAAATCAACGGCACGACAGGCTATGAAGAGGCGGCAGCGCAAGGTTTGCTGGCCGGCTTGAATGCGTCCTTGCAGGTGCGTGAAATGGATGCGTGGTGTCCGCGCCGGGATGAGGCCTATCTGGGCGTGCTGGTGGACGATCTGATCACACAGGGCGTATCCGAGCCGTATCGCATGTTCACCAGCCGGGCAGAATATCGCTTGCAGCTGCGCGAAGATAATGCCGACTTGCGTCTGACCGAGACGGGCTGGAAATTGGGCGTCGTCGATGATGCGCGCTGGCAGGCTTTCCAGACGAAACGCGAGTCGATTGCGATTGAGCAGGAGCGCCTGCGAGGCACCTGGGTGAACCCCCGTATGCTGCCGGTCGAAGATGCTCAGCGCGTGCTGGGGAAAAATATCGAACGCGAATATTCGCTTTATGACCTGCTGCTGCGCCCGGATGTGAACTATGCCAGTTTGATGACGTTGCCGGGAGCGGGTGTCGCTGTTGAAGATGCGAAAGTGTCCGAGCAGGTGGAAATTCAGGCCAAGTATCAGGGTTATATAGACCGGCAGCACGCAGAAATCAAGAGCGGTGAGCAGAATGAGGCGCTGCGCCTGCCGGCTGATCTGGATTACCGTGAGGTGCGCGGCTTGTCCATCGAGGTTCAGCAAAAACTGAATCAGCACAAGCCTGAAACGGTGGGCCAGGCGGCACGAATTTCCGGAATTACCCCGGCGGCCATTTCCTTGTTGTTAGTTCATTTAAAGCGAGGATTCCGAGATGCCAAACCAGCTCAATAATCCCCTGAAAGCAGAATTACAGCTTGGAATCAATCAGCTGGGGCTGAATCTGGACAGTGAGATTCAGGAAAAATTGCTGGCTTTTCTGGCCTTGCTGGTGAAGTGGAACAAAACCTATAATCTCACCGCGATCCGCGATCCTCAGCAGATGGTCAGTCACCATTTGCTCGACAGTCTTGCCGTGCTGCCGCATCTGGCTGCTGGGCGCTGGCTGGATGTCGGCTGCGGTGCGGGTTTGCCGGGGCTGGTGATGGCAATTTGCCGGCCACACTGGCAGGTCACGTTGCTGGACAGCAACAGCAAGAAGACCGGTTTTGTGCAGCAGGCGATCATCGAGCTGGGCTTGCGCAATGCCCAGGTTCGCTGTGCGCGAGTGGAAGACTTCCAGGCGACCGAGAAGTACGACGGAATTATTTCACGCGCTTTTACCGAGTTGGGCGATTTTCTGCGAGTCACCCGCCATCTGTTAGCCGATGGCGGACGCTGGGTCGCGATGAAAGGATTGCCGGAGCAAGAGTTGGCGGGCGTGCCAGCGGATTGCACGGTTGAACAGATCGTACCGCTGGCCGTGCCGGGGCTGGATGCGGCGCGCTGCTTGGTCATTGCAACGAGGGGACAGGCAACATGACTAAAATAATGGCCATTACCAATCAGAAGGGTGGGGTGGGAAAGACCACCACCACGGTGAATCTGGCTGCCAGTCTCGCGGCAGCCGGGCAGCGCGTGTTGCTGATCGATCTTGATCCGCAAGGTAATGCGACGATGGGCAGCGGCATAGAGAAACGCGATCTTGAAATTACCATTTATCACGTGCTGTTGGGCAGCAAAACAGTTGCTGAGGCACGAAAAAAATCGGAAGTGGGGAAGTACGACGTGCTGCCTGCCAACAGAGATCTGGCCGGGGCGGAAATCGAACTGGTTGATTTTTCGCAACGCGAAACGCGATTGCGTGATGCGCTGCAACTGGTTACGACAGAATATGATTATGTGTTGATCGATTGCCCTCCTGCACTTAACTTGCTGACTTTGAACGGATTGTGCGCTGCAAAGTCGGTGATGATCCCGATGCAGTGCGAATATTATGCGCTGGAAGGGTTGAGCGATCTGGTCAATACCATCCGGCGTGTGCGCGCCAGCCTGAACCCGGTTCTGGAGATCGAAGGGCTGCTGCGCACCATGTTTGATCCGCGCAACACGCTGGCGCAGCAGGTATCCGATCAGCTGCAGGAGCACTTCGGCAATAAGGTTTATAGCACCGTGATCCCTCGCAATGTGCGCCTGGCAGAGGCACCCAGTTATGGTGTCCCGGTTCTTTACCACGACAAGGCTTCCAAAGGGACTCAGGCTTATCTGGCGCTGGCCAGTGAATTGTTGAATATCGCGGCGAAATCGGCAGCCATCGCTTCATGAAGGTAACTATGACGAAACCACAAAAAGGCCTGGGGCGCGGACTGGAAGCATTGCTGTCCGGCGGCAAAAGCGAAAAGGATGACGTGCTGCGCGATTTGAGCGTGACGCTGCTCAAGCCGGGAAAGTACCAGCCGCGCACCAATATGGGCGAAGCGTCGTTGCAGGAACTGGCCGCCTCGATCAGGGTGCAGGGCGTGATTCAGCCTATCCTGGTGCGTCAACTGATCGATGACAGCTACGAAATCATAGCCGGTGAGCGTCGCTGGCGGGCCGCGCAAATAGCAGGGCTGAGTCATGTGCCGGTGCTGGTGCGCAGTGTGCCGGACAAGGCTGCATTGGCGATGGCGCTGATTGAGAATATACAACGCGAGAATCTCAATCCGCTGGAAGAGGCGGTCGGGATACAGCGGTTGATCGATGAATTCGAGATGACCCATCAGAGTGCAGCGGACGCGGTAGGTCGTTCGAGGAGTGCTGCCAGCAATTTGCTGCGACTGCTCAAACTGCCGGCAGCAGTGCAGTCGATGTTGATGGAAAACAAGCTGGACATGGGGCATGCGCGCGCGTTGCTGGCGTTGGATGGCGCACAGCAAATAGCGGCTGCGAATAAAATCAGTCATGATGGTTTGTCCGTGCGGGAAGCGGAGAAGCTGGTACAGGACTGCCTGACCCCGAAAGCGCCACAAGAAAAGCCGGTAAAAAGCCGCGATGTGCTTCGATTACAGGAAGAGTTATCAGAGCGTATGGGCACCAACGTGACGATCAGGGAAAAGAATAAGGGGACAGGTCAATTGATAATTGACTACACCAGTCACGAACACCTTGAAGAGCTGATTGCTAATTATAAAAATTGTAACAAGGGGGCTTGACTTTGACTGATGGAATCAATGACAATGCGCGCTATTCGGAAATGCCCGGGATTGAAAAGGTACACAAATCTCCGATATGGACGAAACAAAAACAACAATAAATCAAGCCTTCAATAAGGCTGCACGCTGGCAAATAATCGTAACGTTGGTCTTCTGCGTCGTATATCTGCTGTTTAGCAGCGTGAATGCGGCAATCTCCACATTTTTGGGTGGTGCGGCAGCGCTGACAGGCGGGTATGCGGGTGTGTTGATGACGCGCAGGCGGGTAGATCAATCGGCTGGCAGCGTTTTGGTCGCCTTGCTCAAGGCAGAGCTGGCCAAAATAATGGTGATCTGTTTGCTGTTGCTGATGATATTTAAACTTTATAGCGGGCTGGTACCATTGGCTCTGATAGGCGGGCTGGCAGCCTCTGTACTTGTTTCGGGTGCAGGGCTGGGAGCCGTAGGGAATAATAAAAAATAACTGGATCAATGAATGTCGACAGAACACGCGCTAACACCATCTAGCTATATCACCCATCATCTAACCTTCAATACCCAATCTATCGGTAATGGCGGATTCTGGACCTTGCACATGGACACGTTGATCGTGTCTGGCCTGCTTGGTCTGCTGACATTCGGCCTGTTGTACTGGATCGTTCGGGGTGCAACTGCGGGCGTGCCGACCAAGCGTCAGGCGGCCGTTGAATTGCTGGTCGAATTCATCGACGATCAGGTCAAGGGAATCTTCCATGGCGATCGCAACAAGTTTATCGCCCCGCTTGCGCTGACGGTATTCGTCTGGGTACTGATGATGAATGCGATGGACTTCTTGCCTATCGACGTGATGGCATGGGTATACGAACATGTATTCGGTCAGGAGCATTGGCGTGCAGTTCCGACTTCAGACATCAACACGACTTTTGCGCTGGCTTTGTCGGTATGGTTCCTGATGATCTTCTTCAGCATCAAGGTGAAGGGTCTGGGCGGCTGGATTCATGAGTTGTTCTGCTCGCCGTTCGGTTCTAACCCGTTGATCTGGCCTGCCAACTTTTTGTTCAACCTGATCGAATATGTGTCCAAGCCGCTGTCGCATGCCTTGCGTCTGTTCGGTAACATGTACGCCGGCGAAATCATCTTCCTGTTGTTGGGAATGTGGGCAGCCACCGGTCTGGTCGGGACGATATTCGGCGCGCTGTTGGGTGCTGGATGGGCAGTATTCCATATTCTGATTGTTGTTTTGCAAGCCTTTATTTTCATGATGCTGACCGTTGTGTACCTTGCAATGGCACATGAAAGTCACTAGTAGTAGCAATAGTAGTAATTTTTATAACTTAGTAAATCGAAAGGAAACACGATGGAAAACATGCAATTTATGGCACTGATTCAAGCATACACCGGCGTTGGTATCGGTCTGATTATTGGTCTGGGCGCGTTGGGTGCTTGTATCGGTATCGGTATTATGTGTAGCAGCTTCCTGGACGGTGCAGCTCGTCAGCCAGAAATGATTCCAGTTTTGCAAGGCAAGGTATTCCTGTTGCTCGGTCTGATCGACGCATCTTTCATTATCGGTGTTGGTCTGGCAATGATGTTCGCATTTGCTAACCCGCTGTTAAGCGTTATTAAATAGTTTGGGCCAGGCCAACGCTGTATTGGCCGACGTAAGGAGCTGAAATGGATATTACTTTTACACTGATTGCGCAGGCTTTGACGTTTGCCATTTTGATATGGTTTACAGCCAAGTTTATCTGGCCGCCATTGATGTCGGCGATTGAAAACCGCCAAAAAACCATAGCTGATGGCCTGGCTGCTGCTGAGCGTGGGAAGCATGATCTTGACCTGGCTGCGAAGCGTTCTGCAGAACTGTTGCGTGAAGCAAAAGAAAAGGCAGCTGACATTCTCGCCGGTGGAGATAAGCGCGCCAGCGAAATCATTGAAGCGGCCAAGCTTCAGGCTAAGGTTGAAGCTGATCGCATCATCGCTGGTGCTACGGCTGAAATCGAACAGGAAGCGTTCCGTGCCAAAGAGCAACTGCGTTCTCAGGTGTCGGCAATTGCCCTTGCGGGTGCTGCCAAGATCCTGGGTCGTGAAGTTGATTCCAAGGCGCACAACGACTTGCTCGATAAACTTGTTGCGGAAATGTAATCATCATGTCTGAAGCCATAACAACAGCACGACCATACGCACAAGCCGCATTTGACGTAGCGCAGAGCTTGTCGGATTTAAAGGGCTGGTCAGATATGATTTCGGCATTGGCTGAATCTGTCAATCATCCCGATGTGCAAGCCGTCATCACCAGCCCGAGAGTTGCAAGGGCAAAGGTTGAGGGTTTGTTGCTCGGTTTGCTCGGCGATAAAGCGAAGCCACAGCAAATCAATTTTGTCCGGGTTCTGGTTGAAAAGCGCCGTCTGCGCGAACTTCCTGAAATTTCGGAAATTTTCGAGGCGTTGCGCGCCGAAGCAGAAAAGACCGCTCACGTTGTTGTGGAATCGGCTTTTGAATTGACGCCCAAGCAGCAGGAAACGATCAGCGTTTCGATGAAGAAACGCCTGGGACGTGACATTAAGCTGGTCTGTAGTATCAATAAAGATTTGCTAGGTGGTGTAGTTATTCGTACCGGAGACAGCGTGATAGATGGTTCTGTGCGCACTCGTCTTGGCGAAATGGCAACCGCCCTGGCCTGATAATAGATTTATCAAGATAAGGAAATCCAGATGAAGCTTGACCCTTCTGAAATAAGCAATTTGATTCGCAGCCGCATCGAAAATTTCGAAGCGCTGACACAGGCTCGCACCGAAGGTACCGTCGTCAGCGTGACAGACGGTATCGTGCGTGTGTATGGCTTGTCCGACGTGATGCAAGGTGAGATGTTGGAATTCCCCGGCAATACTTTCGGTCTGGCTCTGAACCTGGAACGTGATTCTGTAGGTGCCGTTATTCTCGGCGAATACGAGCACATTACCGAAGGTGACACGGTTAAGTGCACCGGACGTATTCTTGAAGTCCCGGTAGGTCCTGAATTGTGCGGTCGCGTTGTAAACGCACTCGGACAGCCTATCGACGGCAAGGGCCCGATCAACGCCAAGATGACCGACAAGATTGAAAAAGTCGCGCCTGGCGTGATCGAGCGTCAATCAGTTGATCAGCCTGTGCAAACCGGTTTGAAGTCGATCGATGCGATGGTGCCGGTCGGTCGCGGTCAACGCGAACTGATCATTGGCGATCGTCAAACCGGCAAGACAGCGGTAGCGATCGATGCGATCATCAACCAAAAAGGCCAGGGTATCACCTGTATCTATGTTGCGATCGGTCAGAAAGCATCGACCGTGGTTAACGTGGTACGCAAGCTGGAAGAGCACGGCGCGCTGGGTTACACCATCGTGGTTGCGGCTACCGCTTCTGATTCCGCTGCGATGCAATTTTTGGCACCTTACGCCGGTTGCACGATGGGCGAATACTTCCGCGATCGCGGTGAAGATGCGCTGATCGTATACGACGATTTGACCAAGCAAGCCTGGGCTTACCGTCAGATTTCGCTGTTGCTGCGTCGTCCGCCGGGTCGCGAAGCTTATCCTGGCGACGTGTTCTACCTGCACTCCCGTTTGCTGGAACGCGCAGCACGAGTCAATGCGGAATACGTGGAAAAGTTCACCAAGGGTGAAGTCAAGGGCAAGACAGGTTCGCTGACAGCATTGCCTATCATCGAAACTCAGGCTGGTGACGTTTCTGCATTCGTTCCAACCAACGTGATTTCGATCACCGATGGTCAGATCTTCCTGGAAACAGACTTGTTCAACGCGGGTATCCGTCCTGCGATTAACGCCGGTATCTCGGTGTCTCGCGTCGGTGGTGCTGCTCAGACCAAGGTTATCAAGAAGTTGGGTGGCGGTGTGCGTCTGGCGCTGGCTCAGTACCGTGAATTAGCAGCTTTTGCGCAGTTCGCATCAGATCTGGACGAAGCGACACGCAAGCAGCTGGAACGCGGCAAGCTGGTAACTGAACTGATGAAGCAGTTGCAATACTGCCCTCTGTCTGTTGCCGAGATGTCCGTTACGTTGTTCTGCGTGAACAAAGGCTACTTTGATGACGTTGCAGTGCCTAAGGCGCTGGCATTCGAATCTGCAGTGCATGCTTATCTGAAGTCCAAGAACAAGGAATTGATGGATACGATTGAATCCAAAAAAGACCTGAGTGCGGATAATGAAAAGCTGTTGTCTGCTGCGATTGAGGAATTCAAAGCAACTGCAGTTTATTGATAAAACAACTAGCCATTCCACTAAGCAACCAAAAATCGGTTGCCGAGTGGCTGGTTATAAGGTGGAGTAAGAAATGGCTGGCAGTAAAGAAATCCGCACGAAAATCAAGAGTGTAGAAAATACACGCAAGATTACACGCGCCATGGAAATGGTTGCCGCTGCCAAGATGCGTAAGGCACAGGAGCGCATGCGCGCTGCTCGTCCATACGCTGAAAAGATCCGTGCAGTGGCGGCTCATTTGTCGCGCGCCAATCCTGAATATAAGCATGCTTTCCTGGTAAAACGTGAAAGCATCAAGAAGGTTGGCGTAATTCTGATTACCTCGGACAAAGGCTTGTGCGGTGGTTTGAACAGCAATTTGCTGCGACTGGTCGTAGGTCAAATGAAGACCTGGGACTCAGAAGGCAAGAAGATTGCGGTTTGCGCCATCGGCAATAAAGGCCTGGGTTTCATGAATCGCATGGGTGTTGAAGTTAAGTCAAACCTGATTGGTTTGGGTGATGCTCCGCATCTGGCCAGTTTGATCGGCGCGGTAAAGGTCATGCTGGATGCCTATGTTTCCGGCGAGATCGATGCGATTCATATCTGCTACAACCATTTCGTGAACACCATGAAGCAAGAGCCTTGCGTCGAGCAGTTGTTGCCGTTGAGTGGCGAGCAAATCGACGCGACGACGGGCAGTTGGGATTATATTTACGAGCCGGACGCCAAAGTTGTAATCGATGAATTGCTTTTGCGTTACGTTGAATCGCTGGTTTATCAGGGCGTCGTGGAAAACATGGCTTCCGAGCAGAGCTCGCGTATGGTGGCGATGAAATCCGCATCTGACAATGCCAAAAGCGTCATCGCTGATCTCAAATTGGTCTACAACAAAGCACGTCAGGCAGCCATCACCCGCGAGATATCCGAGATATGTAGCGGCGCTGCAGCAGTAGGCTAATCGCCTGACTGTATAGTTGAATATAGCGATAACACCAAAATTAATTTAGATGGGGAATTTCAAAATGACTCAAGGTAAGATTGTTCAGTGTATTGGTGCGGTGGTAGATATTGAATTTCCACGCGACCAAATGCCAAAAGTTTACGACGCGCTCAAGCTGCAAGCTGCTGCGGGTTCTATCGTTGAAGCGGGTTTGACTTTCGAAGTTCAGCAGCAGTTGGGTGATGGCGTGGTTCGTACCATCGCCATGGGCTCGTCTGATGGATTACAGCGCGGCATGGCTGTTGTGAATACCGGTAATCCGATCTCGGTACCCGTTGGTGCCGGCACATTGGGCCGCATCATGGACGTGCTGGGTCGTCCTATCGATGACGCAGGCGAAATCGCATGCGACGAACGTCGTCCGATTCACGCGAAAGCGCCAAAATTCGACGAGCTGTCACCTTCCATCGATTTGTTGGAAACCGGCATCAAGGTGATCGATCTGGTTTGCCCGTTCGCCAAGGGTGGTAAAGTGGGTCTGTTCGGTGGTGCGGGTGTGGGCAAGACCGTCAACATGATGGAACTGATCAACAACATCGCCAAGCAGCACAGCGGTTTGTCGGTGTTTGCAGGTGTGGGCGAGCGTACCCGTGAAGGTAACGACTTCTACCACGAAATGAAAGACTCAAACGTTCTGGACAAAGTATCCATGGTGTTCGGTCAGATGAACGAGCCGCCCGGTAACCGTTTGCGCGTTGCGCTGACCGGTTTGACCATGGCTGAAAAGTTCCGCGACGAAGGCCGCGACATCCTGTTCTTCGTTGACAACATCTACCGCTACACATTGGCCGGTACTGAAGTATCTGCGCTGCTGGGTCGTATGCCTTCTGCGGTGGGTTATCAACCGACACTGGCTGAAGAAATGGGCCGCTTGCAAGAGCGTATCACGTCGACCAAGGTCGGTTCGATCACGTCCGTTCAGGCCGTATACGTTCCTGCGGATGACTTGACCGATCCAGCTCCTGCTACGACCTTCCTGCATCTGGATTCGACCGTTGTGTTGTCTCGCGACATCGCATCCCTGGGTATCTACCCTGCTGTCGATCCGCTGGATTCCTCATCGCGTCAACTGGATCCTTTGGTTGTGGGCGAAGAGCATTACTCAGTTGCACGTCGCGTTCAGCAGAACCTGCAACGCTACAAGGAATTGCGCGACATCATCGCGATTCTGGGTATGGACGAGCTGGCACCGGAAGACAAATTGGCTGTAGCGCGTGCTCGTAAGATCCAGCGTTTCTTGTCTCAACCATTCCACGTTGCCGAAGTATTTACCGGCAGCCCCGGCAAGTATGTGACACTGAAAGAAACGATCAAGGGCTTCAAGGGTATCGTTGACGGCGATTACGATCACTTGCCTGAGCAAGCGTTCTACATGGTTGGCGGCATAGAAGAAGCAGTCGAAAAAGCCAAGACACTCTAATAAAGGGATCATCATGGCCATGACAGTACATGTCGACGTAGTGAGTGCGGAGGAATTGATTTTCTCCGGACTCGCAGAAATAGTCATCGTTCCGGGTGAGATGGGTGAGTTGGGGATTTATCCGCGGCACACGCCTTTATTGACTCGTATCAAGCCGGGTTCGGTACGCATCAAGCGCCCGGATCAGGCGAAAGAAGAGTTGATCTATGTATCCGGCGGAATGCTCGAGGTACAACCAAATCTGGTGACGATTCTTTCCGATACGGCTATTCGTAGTAAGGATCTGGATGAATCGCGCGCACTGGAAGCTAAGCAAGCCGCAGAAGAATCGATGAAAAATCGCACTTCTGACCTTGATTACGCTCAGGCGGAAGCTGAACTGGCGCAAGCGATTGCACAGTTGCGTATCATCCAGCAGATTCGCAAGCAGGTAGGGCATTAGTTTCATGCAGTAAATTCAGAAAAAGCAGCCTAGGCTGCTTTTTTTGTGCCAAAAAAACAGTTTTTTGTTGTCGGTTTCCCGTTTTCAGTTTCAGGTAAACTACGCACTTAAACTGAGAACAGTAAACAGATTACGTGTGATTATGAATCCTATCAATGTTGTTATCCTTGCTGCGGGTAAAGGAACGCGCATGCATTCCGATAAGCCCAAGGTATTGCACGCCCTGGCCGGAAAATCGCTGGTACAGCACGTTGTGGATTGCGCCAAGGCACTCGATCCACGACAGATTTGTGTCGTGTACGGGCATGGCGGGGATGCTGTACCCGAAGCACTCAAATCTTCGGATGCAAAATTTGTCATGCAGGAGCCGCAACTGGGTACCGGGCATGCGGTTCAGCAAGCGATGCCTCACCTCGATGACGAGGGAGAAACGCTGGTATTGTATGGCGATGTGCCGTTGCTTCAGCACAGCACACTGCACCAGATGCAGCAGGCTGGCAGCGGACTGACCTTGCTGACGGTCAATCTGGATAATCCGATGGGATACGGCCGCATCGTGCGAGACGCGCAGGGAGACGTGATCAGCATCGTTGAGGAAAAGGATGCAACGCCGGAACAGCGCGAAATCAGAGAGGTGAATACCGGCATACTGCTCGCTTCGACTAAGTATTTGAGAAAATGGCTGGCTGGCCTGCGCACCAACAATACGCAAGGCGAATACTATCTGACAGATATCGTCGGCATGGCGGTTGCAGAAGGTGTTTCAGTGCGTACCGTGCAGCCCAATCATGAATGGGAAATACACGGCATCAACAGTAAATCTCAACTTGCTGTGCTGGAGCGCACCTGGCAACAAGTCGAGGCCGAGCGCCTGTTAATGCAGGGCGTAACGCTTGCCGATCCGGCGCGCCTGGATGTGCGCGGCAAACTTGACTGCGGACGCGATGTTGAAATCGACGTCGGCTGCATATTTGAAGGTTCGGTCACGCTGGGAAACAACGTTATAATCGGCGCGTATTGCATCGTCAAGAATGCCACTATCGCTGACGGGACTCAGATTGCCCCGTACAGTCATATAGACAGCAGTGACGTCGGCGCAAACTGCCGTATCGGCCCTTACGCTCGGCTGCGCCCGGGTTCGAAATTGCACGCTGAAGTCCATGTTGGTAATTTTGTCGAGATTAAAAACAGCGAAATCGAAAAAGGAAGCAAGGCTAACCACTTAAGCTATATCGGCGACACCACAATCGGCCGCAGGGTCAATATCGGCGCGGGTACAATCACCTGCAATTATGACGGTGCAAACAAATTCCGCACGACCATAGAAGACGACGTATTTATAGGCTCGGATACACAGCTCGTCGCGCCTGTCACTGTAGCCCGCGGCTCGACCATCGGTGCCGGATCGACCATTACCCGAGATACACCCGCAGGCGAACTTACCTTGTCCCGCAGCAAACAAATGACCATTAATGGTTGGCAGCGTCCGAAAAAACAAGTGAAAATTGACAAGTGAAAATTGACAATTTTCAACTATCAATTATCAATTATTAATTATCCATTGGGTTATCTATTATGTGTGGAATCGTAGGTGCAGTAGCTCAACGCAATGTTGTGCCCATCCTGCTTGAAGGATTGCAGCGGCTTGAATATCGGGGTTACGACTCAGCCGGATTGGTGGTGGTGCGTGACGCTCAGCTGGAGCGCGTGCGCAGCACGGGCCGTGTCGCAGAACTCACAATCAAGAGTGCCGACACTAAAGGCTTAATCGGTATCGCCCATACCCGTTGGGCGACGCACGGCGTGCCCAGCGAGCGCAACGCGCATCCGCACCTGAGCCGCGATTTGATCGCCGTGGTGCATAACGGCATCATCGAAAATTACGAGTCGCTGCGCACCCGACTGACTGCGGCAGGCTACAAATTTACTTCCGACACCGATACGGAGGTCATCGCACATCTGGTTCACAGCCATTATGTGAACGGGGTTTCACTGCTCGACGCCACCAAAGCCACGCTTACCGAGTTGATTGGAGCCTATGCGATAGGGGTGATTGCGGCTGACAATCCAGATCAGCTCATCTGTTCGCGGCGAGGCAGCCCCTTGTTGATGGGAATTGGCATCGGTGAAAACTTCATCGCCTCAGATGTGTCCGCTTTGCTGCCGGTCACGAATAAAGTGATCTATCTTGAAGAGGGCGATGTCGTCGAAATCGAGCGGCTGAGCTATAGGATTTACGACGCGGCGGGCAGCCTTGTCGAACGCCCTGTCCAGATAAGCGAGATCAGCAATGAGAGCGTGTCGTTGGGTCAATATCGCCATTACATGCAGAAGGAAATTCACGAACAGCCGCAAGCCATCGCAGACACGCTCGAGTCTGTCTGCAACAGCCAGTCTATCGTCCCGGGCATTTTCGGCGCCGAGGCCGCAGTCTCTTTCGCCGATATCAACAGCATTCTGATTCTTGCCTGCGGTACCAGCTATCATGCAGGACTGGTTGCGCGCTACTGGCTGGAAGAGATTGCCGGAATTCAGTGCACGGTTGAAATCGCAAGCGAATACCGTTACCGCACCAGTGTGCCCAATCCGAAGACGCTGGTGGTGGTGCTGTCCCAGTCGGGTGAAACCGCCGATACTCAGGCCGCGTTGAATCACGCGAAGGCACTGGGTCACATCCACACGCTTGCCATCTGCAACGTCCCGGAAAGTGCGCTGGTCAGACTTTGCAAGCTGCGTTTTCTGACGCGCGCGGGTCCGGAAATCGGCGTGGCCTCGACCAAGGCATTCACCACGCAGCTGGTCGCGCTGTTCCTGCTGACGCTGGTGCTGGCCAAGTTACGCGGACGTCTTTCATTAGAGCAGGAGAAAGAGCACTTGCACGCCTTGCGTCATCTGCCCGCTGCCACGCAAAAGGTGCTGGATCTGGAACCTCAGATCGCAAAACTGGCCGAGCAATTTGCAACCAAACATCACGCGCTGTTCCTGGGGCGCGGCCTGCATTACCCGATTGCACTGGAAGGTGCGCTCAAGCTCAAGGAAATATCCTATATCCACGCCGAAGCCTATCCTGCCGGTGAACTCAAACATGGGCCGCTGGCGCTGGTGGATAAGGATATGCCGGTAATATCGGTCGCTCCCAACGATGTACTGCTGGAAAAGCTGAAATCCAACCTGCACGAAGTCCGCGCACGCGGCGGCGAACTGTATGTTTTTGCCGATGCGGATACGCATATACGCGAAGATGACGGCGTACATATCATGCAAATGCCCGAACACGCCGGTTTTCTAAGCCCTATTCTGCACACCATTCCGTTGCAATTGCTGGCATATTACGTTGCCTTGCAGAAGGGCACCGATGTGGATAAACCTCGTAACTTGGCTAAGTCAGTAACAGTTGAATGAGTTATGAGGTTTACAGCGAGACAAATGGCTGGTGTGGGCTCGAAGCTATAAGCCTCGCAATCTTGCTAAATCCGTCACGGTGGAGTGATGAATTTAGCGCGAGGCTTACGGCGAAACCAAAGGCATGGAGCAATCATAGCCACAAGCCTAGAAATCTCGCGAAGTCAGTGACCGTGGAATAGGTTAAATTACCGGAACATGGGATAGAAAATGGCGGTCATTGCCGTATTTAATCAAAAGGGTGGGGTTGGCAAAACTACCACCTGTCTGAACGTAACTGCTGCGCTGAGTATTGCGCAGAAGTCTCCGATCGCCCTCGATATGGATCCGCAGGGGCATCTGACGCTGGCCAGCGGAATCAAGAATGTCCGGTCAGATATCAGCATGGCGGCATTTTTCAAACACAAGACACCGCTGGCCAGTTTGCTGCGCGACACGACACGGGGCTGGCAGGCTGTCCCTGCTGTGCTGGAGCTGGCCAAGATAGACGCGCTGTTCGGCAGCGATCCCCAGGCCGCGACGCTATTGAAGCGAGGCCTGAACGAGGATATGTCCCTCACGGGCGCCCCGATCATGATCGATTGTTGTCCGATGCTGGGTGTGCTGACCTTGAATGCCTTGCTTGCGGCGGATCGCGTGCTGATTCCGGTATCCGCCGACTTCCTGTCGCTGCAAGGGGTGCACAGGCTGGACAGCGCGCTGAATGTGCTGGAAACCAAACTCAAGCGCAAGATAGAGCGGCGCATTCTGGTGACGCGTTTCGATTCCCGACGCAAGCTTTCCTTCGAGATCTACAACAAGCTGAAAGCCCGATTCGGCGATGTTGTCTGCACTGCGCGCATCAGCGAGACGGTGGGACTGGCGACCAGCCCGATGCACGGGCAGGACATATTTCAATATGCACCGAAGAGTCCGGGCGCCGTGGACTATCAGGCTTTGACCAAAGAATTGTGGGACAGCGGCTTTTTTTCCTGAATTATCCCAGCAGCACCCAAGCCATCTGTAGTATCAGAATCACGACGATAACGGTCAACAAGGTATTGCGGCGTTGTTGCTGTACCAGCAGCTGTTGCATGGATGATTCGAGTCCGGCAGAGGGGTTGTCAATCAGGCGTTGATGCAGCAAGCGCGGCAGATGGGGCAGCAGCGTGGCGTAACGCGGGGCTTCCTCCTTCAATGACTTGAAAAAGCCGCGCCAGCCTACCTGCTCGCTCATCCAGCGTTCCAGCCAGGGCTTGGCAGTCTTCCATAAATCCAGTTCGGGATCGAGTTGCAATCCCAGTCCTTCGATGTTGAGCAGTGTCTTTTGCAGCAACACCAGCTGCGGCTGGATCTCGATGCCGAAACGACGCGAGGTCTGGAACAGGCGCAGCAGCACACGCCCGAAGGAGACTTCGCGCAATGGCCTGTCAAAGATCGGCTCACATACCGCACGGATGGCCGATTCGAGCTCATCCACGCGGGTAACCTTGGGCGCCCAGCCGGATTCGATATGCGCTTCGGCGACGCGTTTGTAATCGCGCTGAAAAAAGGCGATGAAATTCTGCGCAAGATAATTCTTGTCGATATCGGTCAGCGTGCCCATGATGCCGAAATCCAGCGCGATATAACGACCATCGGGAGCTACCTGAACGTTGCCCGGATGCATATCGGCGTGAAAGAAGCCGTCGCGGAATACCTGAGTGTAGAAAATCTCGACCCCGTTCGCCGCCAGCTTCGGTATATCCACGCCTGCACAGCGTAGCGCATCAACCTGGCTGATCGGCATGCCGTACATGCGCTCCATGACCATCACGTCGGCAGCGCAGTAATCCCAGAACATTTCCGGGACGAGCAGCAGTCCTGAATTGGCGAAGTTGCGTCGCAGCTGACTGCCGTTGGCGGCTTCGCGGGTCAGATCGAGTTCGTCGGACAGATGCTTTTCGAATTCCTCGATCACTTTTCGGGGTTTCAGGCGGCGGCCATCGGCCCACAGCCATTCGATCATGTCGGCTGCGATCTTGATCAGCGCGATGTCGTGCGCGATAGTGAGCGTGATGCCGGGGCGCAGGATTTTGACCGCCACTTCGCGCCCATCGTGCAGCTGGGCAAAATGCACCTGGGCTACCGATGCGCTGGCGATCGGCGTTTCATCGAAGCTTTTGAAAACTTCGAGCAAGGGCTTCTTGTAGGTGGCTTCCAGCAGTGCAACGGCCTGTGCGGAGGGAAACGGCGGCACCTGATCCTGCAACTTGGCCAGCTCGTCGGCCAGATCCGTCGGCATCAGATCGCGCCGCGTCGAGAGCATTTGTCCGAACTTGACGAAAATCGGCCCCAGACTTTCCAGTGCCAGTCGCAGGCGCACGGCACGTGGTTGGGATATGTCGCGCATGAACAGCAGCTTGTTCAGCGGTACGCGTAACCAGCGCATTCGCTCGTGTGCCAGCAAAAATTCGTCCAGCCCGAAGCTCAGTACGACAAAGATGATTTTGAAGAGTCGAAAGAAGCGCATGTTATTTACCCTCCTCGCCCGCTTGCGGGAGAGGGGTTGGAGGAGAGGGATTTGATGCGCATTTCCAGCCTCGCGATGTCGTCACGCAGCGTATCCACCTGCTGCATGAAAGAACTGATCTGTTGTGGTTTGGCGATGAGCGGACGCTCTTCGGTCCAGTATTCCGCTGCTGCTTGCGCCAGGTTGAGTGCGGATGCGCCGAACTGCCGGCCCTGCACGGCTTGGACGATGCGTTCCGCCGCGATGTCACCCGTCACATGGCTTAAATCCTCAGCCGCATCCCAGCGCAGATTGCGAGACAGAAAGAATATCTCCGAAAGTAATGCGGCATCCCCTGTGCTTTGAATTTCGGCGTGTGCGAGTTCGTCGTGCAGTGCCAGGCGCGGCAAAAGCGACGGGGCGATTACGCATAGCGCATCTGCACTTGCAGCTTTGTCTGCGCTGGCAACTGAACCGTCAGGGAGTATGGTGTAGGCAATAGAAAACGGCGCGATATCAAATCGCGCCGTCTTGCCGGCAAAACGAGATAGCCGCTGGAATGCCCAGCTGTTCTGCGCGAGCAAATGATTCAATGCTGACGCAGAGAGCAGGGCGATCATGAAACCAGAATTTGAAATTCGCGGAGCGATGCTACGTCCCTCTCGCCCGCCTGCGGGAGAGAGCTAGGAGAGAGGGAAACGGGCATATGCAATTTCATAATGAAGCTAATCCTTGTATGCCCGTTAGTGCAGATTGGTTTGCTGGATACCCGACAGCAGCCAGACTGACTTGTCATCTTTCAGATTCTTCTGCACGTGCCAGATTTCATCCACGTTTTCCGCAATGCCGTTGTTTTCACTCAGCTGGCCGGTGAAACGCACGCTGGCAATCGCCAAATCACCTTCGTTGGCCACTTCCAGCAGCTCTCCGTTGATGGCGATAACGTTGGTGGTTTGTGGCGTGTTGTCTCGCTCGTGCATCTGCATGGAGATTTCAGCGAACATTTCCGGCGTGGTGTATTCGCGGATGTCGTTCAAATCCTTGCGGTCATTCGCGGTCTGCAGGCGGATGAATGAAGTCTTGGCGCTGCGCAGGAAACTATCCACCGGAAAATCCGCCGGGATGTTGCCGGCTACCGGGGCTGCGACGGCGGCCTGGCTGCCACCCGAATACTGCTGTTGAACCGGTTCCTGATATGGCGCACCCGCACCTGCATATTGCATCGACTCCATCGCCGGTTGCTTCTTGCGGAACATGGAAATCGCGAACATCACTGCGCCGGCTGCTAACAGCGCCATCAGAATGCCGCTCATCGCACCACCTAAGCCACCCATTCCGCCGGCGAACATTGCGCCCAGACCTGCGCCGATAGCCAGACCAGCCAGCGGACCCAGCCATTTGTTACCCGGTTTTGCCGGGGCGGATACAGGCGCCGGAGCAGGCGCAGCTGTCGGCGCTTTTTGTGCCTGTTGTGGTGCCATCGTGCGCTGCTTGCCGGAACTACTGCCGCCGCCAAAACGCTTGGCTTCAGCGGTCGTGGCAAACAAACTCAAACAAGTTAAAGCAATCGTCAGCAACATCAATAATTTTTTCATGTATTCCTCATTCGTCGGTTGATACTTGGGCGGAGTATAACAGCTACCGTTGCCAGCCAGTTACGCAGCATAGGGCAACCCGGTTCAGGATAAGTTTCATCCCGGCGCGATTTATTACTTGACGACCTTGACTGCGGTCACGAAATACTCGGTTTCGCCGAAGCACGAGGTCGGCAGCCCCTTGTGCTGTTGATAGGTGAGCGCGACGCGTTGACCGACACTCGCATTGATTTGCTGAGCGATGGCCTCATCACGCACCGAAAAGTTGAATTTCTCGGGAGCGGCGCCGGGGAGGGCTACCAGAGACAGCTCGCCTTCCCACGTCTTGCACAGCCATCCTTTATGTGACAACTTTTGCATGAAGCCTGCGCGCTCACCCTCGGAATAACTCCAGTGCAAGGCTATCCAGATATAGGCGGCGAAGCCGGCTGCGATCACGGCGATAAAGCTCAGGCCGAATATTGCGGCGCGATTTGTGGAGGGCATGCGTGTTCCTGCTCAAAAAATGGATTGTGCATTATAGTCAGAATGCAGCGGGGCATGCGAGGGTGAGCCGTGCATGGCTGACAGGGTGAGGAAAACTCAGCGACAGGGCGTGTAACAGCAGCCGCGATGAACTTGCAGGATCACCATACAACGCATCGCCCAAAATCGGGTGGCCGATCGCTTTCATGTGGACGCGCAACTGATGCGTGCGACCGGTGACGGGCTCCAGTTCCACGCGGGTGGTATCGGTGTATTGTGCCAGCACCCGATAGCGGGTCAGCGAGGGTTTTCCTGTCTCGGCATCGATTTTGCGCAGCGGCCGGTTCGGCCAGTCGGCGACGATAGGCAGGTTCACCTCGCCTGTATCGGTTTCAAGTATTCCCGCGACGACCGCCACGTAGCGTTTTTCCACCTCACGATCGCGGAACAGTTCCGAAAGCCGGCGCTGCATCGCAATACCGCGCGCGAACATCAGCAGGCCGGAAGTCGCCATGTCCAGTCGGTGCACGATCAGTGCGTCGGGAAAATCACGCCCGATGCGCGAGGACAGACAATCCTGTTTGTCCGCCCCGCGCCCCGGCACGGACAGCAGTCCGGACGGCTTATTGACTATCAGCAGCGAATCGTCGCAGTAGATCAGTTCGGGACCGCTGTCAGCGGGCGGGATGTAGTGCATTGTCGGCCTGTTTGCCCAAAGAGCCGCTATGCCTTCTTGACGAACTCGGTTTTGAGCTGCATCGCCCCGATGCCGTCGATCTTGCAGTCGATATCGTGATCCCCTTCGATCAGGCGAATGTTCTTGACGCGTGTTCCTACCTTGACGACCGAGGATGAGCCCTTGATTTTCAGATCCTTGATCACCGTGACTGAGTCGCCGTCGACCAGCACGTTGCCGAATGCATCCTTGTATACCTTTGCCTGTTCGCCGATTTCGGCAGGTGCATCTTTCGACCATTCATGCGCGCATTCCGGACAGACGTACTGACTGCCATCGTCATAGGTATATTCCGAACCGCATTGTGGACATTTTGGTAAACCGCTCATGGTGTTTCCTGTAGATGATTGATTAATTGTCGTTTAGATAAATTGGGCCATCAGTAGCGAGCATCTTCTCGCAGAGCGTCGATGACGCTGTCGGTTTGCGGCAATGTCTTGTGCAACGAAGAGAGTTTATTCAGCAGAGCAAGGTTAGTACTTTTAGCATACCGATCCTGATATTTACCGCGCATCCCTTTGCCCAAGTCTTCGGGCCGATACTCGGCACGCATTTCATCTTTATCCGTGTTCATCGATTCCCTCTTACGCTGCGATCCGTTCCAGCGGATGAATCTTGTTCAGCACATCGGCCATGTTATCTTTTCAAAAGCCAGAATCCTGCCTTTACAGTTTGTATCCCCTGTGCACTGCGACCACGCCGCCGGTCAGGTTGAAGTATTCGACGCGTTCCAGGCCGGCATCCACCATCATCTGTTTCAGCTCTTCCTGTCCCGGATGCATGCGGATGGATTCGGCCAGGTACTTGTAGCTTTCCGCATCGCCGGCAATCAGCTGGCCCATCTTCGGCAGCAACTTGAAGGAGTACAAATCGTAGGCTTTTTCCAGCGGTTTGGCGACTTTTGAAAACTCCAGCACGATCACACGACCGCCAGGTTTCAACACGCGCTTCATTTCTTGTAGTGCGGCATCCTTGTGGGTGACGTTGCGCAGACCAAAGGCGATGCTGACACAATCAAAGTAGTTGTCGGGGAAGGGCAGGTGTTCGGCATCGCATTGCGTAACCGGCGTGCTGATGCCTTCATCGAGCAGGCGGTCGCGCCCGACGCGCAGCATCGCGTTGTTGATATCGGTGAGCACAACCTGACCGGTGCTGCCGACCTTCTTCAGGAACAATCGCGACAGATCGGCTGAGCCGCCCGCCACGTCCAGTACGCGCTGGCCCGTGCGCACGCCGCTGACACTGATCGCGAAGCGTTTCCAGAGGCGGTGTAATCCTGCCGACATCAGATCGTTCATGATGTCGTATTTGCTGGCTACCGAGGTGAACACGCCCGCGACGCGTTTTGCCTTATCTTTTTCATCTACGGTCTCGAAACCGAAATGGGTGGTTTTGCTCATCGCATATCTCCTATCGGCCGCAGCTTTTGGCTGGCGCGGCGGTTTGATTCAGTCCGGGATCGCGGCTCGCGCCTGCAGCTTCCAGTTTGTTCAGATAGTCGTGCCACATCCCATCCTGATATTTTCCAAGCTCAACCAGATAATCCCAGGTATACAGGCCGGAGTCGTGCCCGTCGTCGAAGGTCAGTTTGATCGCATAGCTGCCGACAGGCTCGACGCCGGTCAGCATTACATCGCGCTTGCCGGTTTGCAGCACTTCCTGGCCGTGGCCGTGGCCGCGCACTTCAGCTGACGGCGAGAAAACGCGCAAAAATTCGAACGGCAGCTTGTAGCGCGCCCCGTCATCGAAGGCCAGTTCCAATATTTTGGATTGCTGGTGCAGGGTGATTTCGGTCGGGATTGGCGTCGTGTTCATAGTGATCTGATTTTATTCAATAAAGCGGTGGTGGAGCGTTTATGCCGGAACGGGATGCTGTGCACCTTGCCGCCCCATTCCAGAACTTCGACGCTGCCGACGATGTTTTCGGGTTTCCAGTCGCCGCCTTTCACCAGTATGTCCGGGCGGCAGGCGAGAATCAGGTTCAGCGGCGTGTCTTCATCGAACTGCACAACCAGGCTGACGGATTCAAGGGCTGCGAGCACCGCCATGCGATCCTGTTCTGTGTTGATCGGGCGGTCATCGCCCTTGCCTTGGCGTTTCACCGATGCATCGCTGTTCACGCCCAACACCAGCGACGCACCCAGCGCGCGGGCTTGTGCCAGATAGGTCACATGTCCGCGATGCAACACATCAAAGCAGCCGTTGGTGAACACCAGCGGGCGAGGCAGCGCGGCAATGCGCATCGCGAGTTGCTCAAAATCGCACAGCTTGGCTTCGAAAGCAGGGGGCGCGTACATTAAGGCGAAACTCGCGTAGCGAATCCTTGCCCCCCTCGCTCGCTTGCGGGAGAGGGCGGGGAGAGGGAAGCGGTCATGGCGTTTTTCATTTTATGGGGTTTCGCAGTCTCCATGACCGTTAATCCACGTATTCGAAAAGTTCGACCACGCGTGATACGCCTTTGCTGCCGCTTGCCACTTCGGAGGCGGCCAGCGCTTCAGTGCGATTGACGATACCCATCAAATACACGGTGCCGCTTTCCGTGACGACCTTGATGCTGGTGGCGCTGAAGCGTTTGTCGCCGACGAAGCGCATCTTCACGTTTGAAGTGATAAGTGTATCGTTGCTGCGCGAAGTCAGCGAACTCTGGCCTGCAACGACCAGTTCGTTGTAAATTTTCCCCACATTCTGAATGTTGGCGATGATGCGTTCGACCTGGATTTTGGCGGTTTCGTCGGGCACTTCACCGCTGATCAGCACGTTGCGGTTGTAGCTGGTGACATTCACATGCACGGTGTTCTTGAATTGTTTGCCAATACGGTCGAACGCCTTGGTTTCAATTGCCTGATCTTCGACATAGGCGCCACTGGTGCGGCGATCCTGCACCATCAGGGCACCGGCGCCTGCACCCGCTGCCACAACCGGAAAACATCCTTGCAATGAGGCAGATAAAATTAAGATAACTAATATATTGCGCATGGTTATTCCCCCATCAATTGGTAGTCGATCGCATCGCAGATGCAATGCAAGGCAAGCAGGTGGACTTCCTGGATTCGTGCGGTGCTGCGTCCATCCACGCAAATCGACACATCTCCCGGTCTGAGGATGCTGGCCATTTCACCGCCATCCCGGCCGGTCAGCGCCACCACGCGCATATTGCGTTCATGTGCGGCGCGGATCGCCGCAACCACATTCGGCGAGTGACCGCTGGTCGAAATGGCCAGCAGGCTGTCGCGGGGCAAGCCGAGCGCGCGCACCTGCTTGGAAAAAATCAGACTGAAATCGTAATCGTTGGCGATGGACGTGAGCACCGAGCTGTCGGTCGTCAGTGCGACGGCCGCCAATCCCGGGCGTTCGATCTCGAAGCGATTGAGCAATTCCGCCGCAAAGTGCTGTGCATCGGCTGCCGAACCGCCATTGCCGCAACACAAAATTTTGCCGTCGTTGGTGACGCAGTCGAAAAAAAGCTGGGCGGCGTCGGCGATAGGCGTGGCCAGTGCGTCCATGACCTTCAGCTTGAGTTCCGCGCTGTCGGTGAAATGCTTGATGATGCGTTTTTTGATGTCCATGTTTGGGGCGGTATTTATTCTGAAAGCAGATATTAACCGAATCAGGCATCAAACGCATTTTTGAGCCACTGCGCGTTAAGGCCTTTTGTATCATCCATCAGCACTGCATCGAAGCGGCACGACGGGGTGCGGTCAAGTCCGGCAAGGTAGTGCTGCGCGGTGCGGATCAGGCGCTGCTGTTTGTGACTGTCGATACTGGCCGCCGCACCGCCAAAGTCGGGGCTGCTGCGCTGACGCACCTCGACGAAGACCAGCGTGTCGGCGTCCTGCATGATCAGGTCGATCTCGCCGAAATAGCTGCGATAGTTTTGCGTTACCAGCTTCAAACCCTGTCGCTGCAAAAACTCCGCAGCCCAACGCTCGGCCTCGGCACCGTTCACGGTTTGGCAGGAAGACCGGTCGGCAGCGCTGCTTCTGCCGGTGCAATATTTTTGAACTGGTCGGGGAACATCTGCACTGCCTGGGCAATCGGCGTGTCAGCCGATTGCCCGTGTCCCTGCACGAACAGCGCCGGCAGCGCCTCGCGCCGGAAGGTCTGTCCATTGAGCCGTATCCGCCCGGTTACGCCGTCCAGAGGTTGGGCCATCTGGCCGGCTAACAGCATGTGAACCAGGCGAAATGCGTCTATGCCCAGCGCGTAGAGCCGTTCCTGATCTGTAGACAGCGGAGGATAGGCGCGCGGATAGGCCATCACGGCAGCCTGGTCGGTTTGCATCAGCCAGGGCATGTCGACGAAACGGATGCCGTCAAAGTCGAAATTGAGCAGCGTATCTTTGTTGCCTGCGAACAGCTGCGAAGTGGCATAGGCCGCCAGATTGTTCGGCAGATAGGGGCGTATCGTGCGCGATTTTTCGGCATCGGTCGCGAAAAAAGCCATCGTGTCCGGTGTGGCTGCGATATCCGCAAACACCATCGTGTCACCGCTGTATTCGATTTCATGCAATATCGACCCGCCTTGCGCCATCCATTGTTCTTCGAAGGCGAATTGCAAACGGCGGGTCAGAGTGTCGGGGGCGGTGATCACGATGGCCTGCTTAAAGCCTTGTTTCCTTGCCAGAATGGCGATTTGCCGCGCCTCCGCCTCGATCGCCATGCCGAAGAAATAGAGCTGTGGCGGCGCCTGACCCTCGATGATGTTCAGCGCGATGGTGGGAACGGGGAGCGTTATTTCATCTGCCAGCTGGCGGATGCCGCTCCTGGTCAGCGGCCCCAGCACCGCGACCGCGCCATTGTTGACGGCACGTTTGTAGGTTGCGACTACACCGCCGGTCTCGTCATAGTCGCTGTACACGCGCACCGGCAGCCCCTGACTCTGGAGGCTTGCTGCGGCCAGGATGCCCTGATGCACGGCTGACGCCGCAGCGCCCAGTACCGGTGAGTTCAACGGCAACAACAACGCGATATGTGGAACAGGCGCATCTGTAGCCGGCAAGAGCATCTCGGCGGTGGCGCTGGCATACCCGCTCACGTATAGTGCGAGCAAGGTGCAGACTTGAAAACACTGTAGCCGAAACCACTGAAAAGGGAGCCGCATATCGAACATCCGCAAAAGTTGGAACCCGCATTATATGTAGTTGCCACCCCGATTGGGAATCTGCGCGACATTACGCTGCGCGCGCTCGATGTGCTGGCGGGCGCAGATGTGGTCGCGGCGGAAGACACGCGCAACACCTCGCATTTGCTGAAGCATCACGGCATTCATGCCAAACAGCTGATCGCGGTGCACCAGCACAACGAACGGGGTGCGGCAGAAAAGCTGGTCGCCTCGATTCAAGCGGGACAGAGTATCGCCTTCGTCAGCGATGCGGGTACGCCTGCCGTCAGCGATCCCGGCGCATTGCTGGTGCAAGCGGTGCTGGCAGCCGGACTGCGCGTGATCCCGATTCCGGGGCCGAGTGCGGTGGTAGCGGCGTTGTCGGCATCGGGTATGAGTGAGCCGCATTTTCTGTTTTACGGTTTTCTTCCCAATAAATCCGCAGCAAGGCGCATGGTGATGCAGGGTTTGATCAGTCACCCCTACACGCTGGTGTTTTATGAGGCGCCGCACCGGATCGTCGAATGCATCGCCGATTTGCACGCCGTGCTGGGCGGGGAGCGAAAAATCGTGCTGGCGCGCGAAGTCACCAAGCTGTTTGAGACGATCCATGCCTGTACCCTTGCCGAGGCGCAAGACTGGCTGCTGTCGGACTCTAACCAGCAGCGCGGCGAATTTGTCGTGCTGGTATCCGGTGCGCTGCCTGAAACAGGTATCTGTGCCGAAACCCTGTCCACGTTAACGCTGCTGTTAGCGGAATTGCCGCTCAAACAGGCCGTGCAGCTCGCCACAAAAATCACCGGCGCGAACCGCAGCGAGCTGTATCAGCTGGCGCTGGAAATGAAAGACGCCGGCTAAAATTATGCACCCGCCGCTGATCCGCGCGCTGCTGACAGACCCGGCCTGCTATGACCATCCGGTCGGGAATGTTCAGTTAACCGAGACGCACATTTCCTGGGTGTTGCTGACGGGCGATTATGCGTACAAGATCAAGAAGCCGGTCAATCTGGGTTTTCTGGATTTCAGCACGCTGGAACTGCGGCGACAGGACTGTATCGACGAGCTGCGTCTGAACCGGCGGCTGGCTGCCGACATTTATCTGGACGTGGTTGCAATCACCGGAAGTGTCGATGCGCCGCGCATCAATGGCACGGGGAATGCCATAGAGTTTGCGGTGAAGATGCGCCAGTTTCCGAGTGACGCCACGCTCGATGGTCTGGCAGAACGAGGTGAACTGGGCAATATGCAGATAGACGCGCTGGCAGCACGCCTGGCGCATTTTCACATGTTTGAGTGCGAGAAGGCTTCTGCCGATAGTCCTTGGGGCGACGCGGCGGCAATAGCCCGGCCGGTTGCGGAAAACTTTCAGCTATTGTCATCCCGGCTGGAAGATCCGACTGAGCGCCGACTTTTGGCGGTGCTGCAAAGCTGGTGCGAGACTGAGCATTCGCGCCTTGCATCGTTAATGCGAGAACGCAAACGCCAAGGTTGGGTGCGCGAATGCCATGGCGACCTGCATCTGGCCAACCTGGCCTGGGTTGACGGGCGACTGGTGATATTCGACTGCCTCGAATTCAATCCCGCGTTGCGCTGGATAGACGTGATTTCGGAAATGGCTTTCTGTTACATGGACCTGCTGCATCGAAAGCATGCCGGCCTGGCGCAGCGTTTCCTCAATTCCTGGCTGGAAGCTACCGGCGACTATCAGGGCGCAGCGTTGCTGCGTTATTACGCCGTGTACCGTGCGCTGGTGCGTGTCAAAGTGGCGGTGCTGCGCGCAGATCAGGGTTGCAGTGCAAGCCGCGCCGAGGTGACAAGCTGTCTGCAACTGGCTGAACAACTATCAAGGGCAACTCCCTCTCCTCAACCCTCTCCCGCATTGCGTGAGAGGGGGCAAACGAAACGCTGCGCGAGCGTGATGTTAACGATTACGCACGGCCTGTCCGGTTCCGGCAAGACCACGCTTGCCCAGACCTTGCTGGAAAAGCACGGCATGATAAGGCTGCGTTCCGATGTCGAGCGCAAGCGGCTGGCAGGACTCGATGCGCTGGCAAAGAGCGGTGCGAAGGACGGGCTTTATGCTCAGGATTTCAGTCGCCGCACCTATGCGCATCTGGCGCACCTTGCCGAAGAATTACTTGCGGCGGGCTGGCCAGTCGTTGTAGATGCCGCGTTCCTTGAACGCGATCAGCGCGACCTGTTCCGGGATCTGGCAGAGCGTCTTGGGGTGCCTTTTCAGATATTGGACATTCAGGCCGATCCTGACACCTTGAGGGAGCGTGTCAGGCAACGGGAGGCTGACGGAAATGATGCCTCGGAAGCGGATTTGCGCGTCCTTGAACACCAGATGGCAACTGCACTGCCGCTGGATACAGATGAAATTGCAGTTGCGACGCAAATATCCGTTATGGACGATCTGATCAAACTGATTTGATACGGAAGCCTTTACTTTCAAACAAGCGTTTGATATGTTGCGTTCCTTGAATCGAATTTGATTATTTGAATTGCGCCCTTAGTCGTGCCGCACCCGGTAAACCCCCATGGAAATCAACATGAACCTATTCGCTAAACCGTTCGTCCCGCTGCTCTTGTTAATTACCCTGCTGAGCGCTTGCGGCGGCGGGGCTGGCAAACCTGCTGCGGGTCCGGGCGGCGCAATGCCGCCGCCTGAAGTGGATGTGATTACCGTGGGCACAGGCCGCGCGACGCTCACCCAGGATTTGCCAGGAAGGTTGCAGGCTTACCGCACCGCGCAGGTGCGGGCGCGGGTTGAAGGCGTGATCGAAAAGCGGCTGTTTGAGGAAGGTACTGATGTAAAAGCGGGTGCGCCTCTGTTCCAGATCAACGCGCGCACTTATAAGGCGACAGCCGCTGCGGCAGAAGCCGATCTGGCGATTGCAAGGCAAACGGTCGAACGCTACCAGCCGTTGCTGCCGATCAAGGCGGTCAGTCAACAGGAGTACGATATTGCGGCAGCGCGAGTCAAGCAAAGTGAGGCGGCGTTGGCGCGCGCTGTTGAAGATCTGGAGCACGCCAGCGTTCCTGCCGCCATTTCCGGTCACATAGGCCGCGCACTGGTGACGGAGGGTGCGTTGGTCGGCAAGGGCGAGCCTACCTTGCTTGCGACCATCGAACAGATTGATCCTATTTATGTCAATTTCACCCAGCCGGGCGCCGATCTGCTGCGCATGAAGCAGGCCATCAAGAGCGGCCGTCTGAAACGGGCCGAATCTGCCAAGGTTGAACTGCTGCTCGAAGATGGCAGTGTCTACCCGCAGGCGGGCAAGATTTTCTTCACCGACCTCGCGGTTGATCCTGCTACCGGTTCGGTGTCGTTGCGCGCCGAGTTCGCCAATCCGCAGCATGATTTGCTGCCGGGCATGTTTGCACGGGTTCGTTTTCCTGAAGCCATGGCTGAGAACGCGATACGCGTGCCACAGCGCGCCGTGCAGTCCGGCACCCAGGGGCAGTTCGTGATGGTGGTGGGCGAGGAGGGCAAGGCTGTGCCTGTGCCGGTCAAGACGGGCGGCATGGCAGGGACGGATTTCATCATCGCCGACGGCTTGAAGGGCGGCGAACAGGTCATCGTGAACGGCTTGCAGAAGGCGCGCCCGGGAACCGTGGTCAAACCCGTGCCGTGGGATCCCTCCGCGCCATTGATGCCAGCGAAGCCGGCTCAACCGAAAGCGGGAAACAAACAACCCGAAGTCAAGAAATAGGCCGGCCATGTTCGCTAAATTTTTTATCGACCGCCCCATCTTCGCCTGGGTTATCGCGCTGATCATCTTGCTGGGCGGTGCGCTGGCATTGAAGAATCTGCCGGTCTCCCAGTATCCGTCCGTAGCTCCCCCGGCTTTGACGATCACAGTCAATTATCCGGGCGCTTCGGCGCAGGTCATCGAGGAAACATCGGTAGCCCTGCTCGAACAGGAAATGAACGGCATCGAACATCTGCTGTACATGGAGTCCGCCTCCGAGTTGGGCACCGGCAGCATCACGCTGACTTTCGAGGCAGGATCGAACCTTGATCTGGCCTCGGTTGAAGCGCAAAACCGCATCAAGCGAGCCGAAGCTCGCCTGCCGGAGGATGTGCGTCGACTGGGTATTACTGTTACCAAGACCGCGCGAAACTACGTGATGTTCGTCGCGCTGTTCTCGCCCGACAAGAGCCTGGACGATGTCGCGCTGGGCAGTTATGCCACCGCCAACGTGATCGATAGTCTGCGCCGCGTGCCGGGTGTGGGCGAGGTGCTGCTGTTCGGCACCGAATATTCGATGCGTCTGTGGTTAAAACCCGACAAGCTGCAACATTACAATCTGTCGCCTGCCGATGTGTCGCGTGCGGTTCGCGCACAGAATTCGCAACTGGCGACCGGCGAGCTGGGACAATTGCCGTCTGCACCGGGGCAGGAACTCAATGCGGTGATCGTCACCCGCAGCCGGTTATCCACCCCTGAAGAATTCGGCAACATCATCGTGCGCACCAATCCCGATGGTTCGTCGTTGCGCGTCAAGGATGTGGCGCGGGTCGAACTGGGCGCGCAGGACTATTCGCGTACGGCCCGCATCGACGGGAATCCGACCGCAGCGGTGGCCATCCGCCTCTCCCCGGGTGCCAACGCACTGGACACGGTGAAGGCGGTCAATGTCAAGATGACTGAGCTTGCGAAATTTTTCCCGAAATCCATAGACTGGGTGGTGCCTTATGACACCTCCAAGTTCATCGATGTCTCGATCAGCGAGGTGCTGAAAAGTCTGGCCGAGGCGCTGGTGCTGGTAGTGCTGGTGATGTATCTGTTCCTGGAAAACTGGCGCGCGACGCTGATTCCGGCCATCGTGATCCCGATTGCGCTGGTAGGCGCGCTGGTAGGATTGTACTTGCTGGGTTATTCGATCAATGTGCTGACCCTGTTTGCGATGGTGCTGGCGATCGGCATCGTGGTGGACGATGCGATCGTGGTGGTGGAGAATGTCGAGCGCATCATGACCACGGAAGGCCTGTCGCCGCGCGATGCGACCCGCCGTGCAATGGATCAGATCGTCGGCGCGATCATCGCGATCACGCTGGTGCTGATGGCGGTGTTCATTCCGATGGCGTTCTTTCCGGGCTCGACGGGCGCGATTTATCGCCAGTTTTCAGTCACCTTGGTGCTGACCATGATGTTCTCGGCGCTGATGGCGCTGACGCTGACCCCTGCGCTGTGCGCGACCCTGCTCAAACATGAGCCGGGCCGGGAAATGATGCCCAGTCGTGGTTTTTTCGGCTGGTTCAACCGCTTTTTTGCCAGCACCACGACACGCTACACGGCCAATGTGAGCAAAAACATCCGGAAAACATCGCGCTATCTGCTTGTTTATGCCGTTGTTTTAATCGCGATGGGCTGGCTGTTCAGCAAGTTGCCGGGCAGCTTTTTGCCCGAAGAAGATCAGGGCTATTTCATCAACATGGTTCAGTTACCCGCCGGCGCGACGCAGGCGCGCACGTTGGAAGTACTGTCACAGGTCGAGCAGTTCTACATCAAACAACCGGAAGTCGAACACGTTATCGGCGTGGCAGGCTTCTCGTTCTTCGGACGCGGGCAGAATGCAGCCTTGGTGTTTGTGCGGCTGAAGAGCTGGGACGAACGGCCCGCAGCAGACAGTGCGGCCCCTGCCATGGTGAAGAAAGCCAATATGATGTTCTTCCGCATCAAACAGGCGATGATTTTCGCGATCAACCCGCCGCCTATCCCTGAACTGGCGGCCGTGGGCGGCTTCGATTTCCGCCTGCAGGACAGAGGCGGGCAGGGGCGCGACAAGCTGCTCGAAGCGCGCAACATGGCGCTGGGCATGGCAATGCAAAATCCTGTGCTGGCAGGGGTGCGTCCGGAAGGTCAGGAGGCAGGGCCGCAGCTGTTGCTGGATGTGGATCGCCTGAAAGCCGAAACGCTGGGTGTTTCCATCGCCGACCTGAATGAAACACTGCAATCAGCACTGGGAGTCGCCTACATCAATGACTTTGTGCGGCAGGGCCGCATCCTGCGCGTGCAGATGCAGGCAGAGGCGGATCTGCGCCGTACGCCCGAAGACATCATGAAACTGACCGTGCGCAACAACAAAGGCGGCATGGTGCCGCTGTCGGAACTGGCCACGCCGCGATGGGTGGTGGGTTCGCCCAAACTGGATCGCTACAACGGTCTTGCCGCGATGAAAATTTCGGGCGCGCCTGCCCCCGGCAGAAGCACCGGCGAAGCGGTCGCCGCGATGGAAGAAGTTGCGAAGAAATTGCCGCCGGGTTTCGGTTTCGAATGGTCGGGTACCTCGTATGAGGAGCGCCAATCCGGCGCCCAGGCGCCGCTTTTGTTCGGCATCTCGCTGATCGTGGTGTTCCTGTGCTTGGCGGCGCTGTATGAGAGCTGGTCGATCCCGTTCGCGGTGTTGCTGGTCGTGCCGCTGGGCGTCTTCGGCGCGGTGCTGGCGGTGACGTTGCGCGGCCTGCCCAATGATGTGTATTTCAAGGTCGGCCTGATCGCGATCATCGGCTTGTCGTCCAAAAACGCCATTCTGATCATCGAGTTTGCGCGCAAGTTGCAGGACGATGGCATGAGTCTGATCGATGCGACGCTGGAAGCCTGTCGGCTGCGCTTCAGGCCGATTCTGATGACCTCGATTGCCTTCATCGTCGGTGTGTTGCCGCTGGCGATTTCAACCGGCGCCGGCGCACAAAGCCGCCACGCAATCGGTACCGGCGTGATGGGCGGGATGATCGCGGCAACCCTGCTGGCGGTGTTTCTGGTGCCGGTGTTCTTCGTCGTGGTGAGGAAAATATTCCCCGGTCATGCGCGTAAACATGTGGAAGGCGAGGAGAACAAGCATGATGTTAAATAATTCATTAGTGCGTCATTCCCGCGCAGGCGGGAATCCAGACAATCAGATCACGCCCCGCGTAGCGGGTCAACATCCCGGGTTTGTCCGCTTCGCGGGATATTTTTCCCTGCTGGATTCCCGCTTGCGCGGGAATGACGGTTGTTTTCAAATAAGCGCCGTTCTTTTGCTGGCCGCCTTAGGCGGTTGTTCGCTGGCACCGACTTATCAACGTCCTGCCGCGCCGGTGCCGGCCGTCTGGCCGGATTCTGCCCCCGTAAAAACGGGTGCGGCAAGTCTCATGCCGGATTGGAAAGTCTACTTCCCGGACCCGCGCCTGCAGGCGCTGATAGCGGCGGCGCTGGAAAACAACCGTGACCTGCGCATCGCCACCGCACGCATCGCTGAGGCCCGTGCGCAATACGGCATACAGCAGGCCGATCGATTGCCGAATGTGAGTCTGAACGCGCAGCGCACCGCTTCGTTGTCTCCGGCCAGCACGTCATTCACTGCCAAGCCTTATAAGGCGCAGCGCTATGACGTGAACGCGAGTCTGGTGTCGTTCGAGCTGGATTTCTGGGGGCGGGTGAGCAGCCTGAATGCGGCGGCCAAGGCCAGCTATCTGGCGACTGAAGCTGCACAGCGCGCGTTCCGTCTGTCGCTGATATCCGACGTGGCGAATGCCTATTTGTCGGTGCTGGAATTACAGCAGCGCGTTCAATTGGCGGTCTCAACCGCAAAGGGACGCCGTGACGTGATGGAATTGACCGGACACCGTCGTGATGCGGGCGTGTCCAGCGACCTGGATTCCTTGCAGGCGGAAGGCATCTATCAGGCCACGTTGGCCGATCAGGCGAATCTGCAACGGCAACTGGCCGCTGCCGAAAACCTGTTGAATCAGTTAGTCGGCCAGATGCCGGCAGTCCTGCCTGCCGGGCGCAGCTTGGCAGACCAGGGCATCACGCCTGACCTGATCGCAGGCGTACCCAGTGAGGTGCTGCTGCAACGCCCGGATGTGCTGGCCGCAGAGCAGCGTCTTATCGCGTCGAATGCCAACATCGGTGCGGCGCGCGCAGCCTTTTTGCCACGCATCAGTCTGACCGGTGCATTTGGTACGGCCAGCCGGCAGATGAGCGGCTTGTTCGGTGCGGGCAGCGATGCCTGGAGTTTTCAGCCCGCGTTGACGCTGCCTTTGTTCGACGCCGGACGAAATTCTGCCAATCTGGATGTGGCACAGGCGCGCCGTGTGATTGCGGTTGCCGAGTATGAAAAAACCATTCAGCTGGCATTTCGTGAAGTGGCCGATTTGCTCAATGCGCGCGACAACTTGACCTCGCAACTGGAGGCCCAGCAGACGAATGCCCGCGTTCAGCACCGGCGACAGGCGTTGGTTGAGGCGCGCTATCAGGCAGGGATTGCCAATCATCTTGAGTTGCTGGATGCACAGCGCGACGCCTATGCCGCCCTTCAGGGCGAGGTGCAAGTCCGACGTGCGCAGTTGTCGGCTCAGGCGCAACTGTATAAAGCGCTGGCGGGTGACACGGCTGAAAAATCAAACTGATGGCTGAGCAGATTGCCTCGACCTGTGAGCAGACTCGCGCACGCCTGCTGGAAGCCGCTCGCGAGGTGTTTTCGCAATGCGGTTTTCAGGGGGCGACGGTGCGGGAGATCTGCCGCCGGGCAGACGCTAACGTCGCTGCGGTGAACTATCATTTCGGCAGCAAGGACGACCTGTTCTCCGAAGCGCTGAATTTCAACCAGTTAAAAGCCCTGCAAACCGAGAACGCCACGGCGGATAAATGTCCCGAGAAGCGCTTGCGTCTGTTCGTGCATGATTTCATGTTGATGCTGCTCGACGAGAAAAACGCCTCCCGTCAATGCCGGATGATGGCGCGCGAGTTGGCTGATCCGACGCCCGCGCTGGACAAGATCGTCACGGAGGCTATCGCGCCGCTGCATGAATTTCTGGGTCGTTTGGTATTCGAGATTGTGGGCGATCGAGCAGGCGAAACAGAACGTCGCCGATGTGTCTACAGCCTGCTTGGGCAGTGCGTGTTTTACCGAAATTCCTACCCGGTACTGCAACGCCTGACACCCGAGCTGCGCTACGACCGCAAAGAGATAGAAGCGATAGCCGGGCACATCGCGGATTTTTCACTTGCAGCGCTGCTTGCCAAAAAATAGGGCTAACGGCATGTGTGGTCACTGATGAGAAAACTGCCATGCTCGCCCCCTCTCCTCAACCCTCTCCCGTGCCCGCATGGGGCATCTCCGCCGGGTTCCCGCTGCGATGCAGCGATCTTGGCGCGACAAGCGGGCGAGGGGCAAACGAATCGCTACGCGAATTTCACGTTAAACACGCCAGTTGAATTACAATTCGGCTAACTTATCCAGCCGGTAACTGATCATGCAGCAACTCACCCTTACCCGTCCCGATGACTGGCACCTGCATCTGCGTGATGGCTCGCTGATGCAATCGGTGTTGCCCGATACCGCACGGCAGTTTGCCCGCGCCGTCGTCATGCCCAATCTCAGGCCGCCGGTGACCGGCACTTCCCAGGCGCTGGAATACCGGCAGCGCATCCTCGCAGCCCTGCCAGCGGGTGCCGCGTTTGAGCCGCTGATGACGCTGTATCTGACCGACAACACTTCTGCTGAAGAGATACGCCGGGCCAAAGCCAGCGGTGCAGTGCATGCGGTGAAGCTGTATCCGGCCGGGGCGACCACCAATTCCGATGCCGGCGTGACCGACCTGCGCAAGACCTATGCCGCGCTCGAAGAAATGCAAAAGCTGGGCATGCCGCTGCTGGTGCACGGCGAAGCGACCGACCCGGCTGTGGATGTGTTCGACCGCGAGGCGGTGTTCATCGAGCGTGTCATGTTGCCGCTGCTGCGCGACATGCCGGGATTACGCGTGGTGTTCGAGCACATAACGACCCTTGATGCGGCGCAATTCGTGATAGACGCGCCGGATAATGTTGCGGCGACCATCACGGCGCATCATCTGCTGTATAACCGCAACGCGATGTTCAGCGGCGGCATGCGCCCGCATTATTACTGCCTGCCGGTGTTGAAGCGCGAGTTGCACCGCGAAGCGTTGGGCCGTGCCGTTGCCAGCGGCAGCCCTAAATTCTTTCTGGGCACAGACAGCGCCCCGCATGCGCAACAAACCAAGGAGGCGGCTTGCGGTTGTGCAGGGATTTACACTGCTCATGCCGCGATCGAGCTGTATGCAGAAGCCTTCGAACAGCTCGGTGCGCTGGACAAGCTGGAAGGATTCGCCAGTTTCTACGGGGCGGACTTTTACCGCCTGCCGCGCAATACAGAAACAATAACGCTGCGCCGCGAAAGCTGGCAGGTGCCCGCCTCGGTGGGCTTCGGCGAACATCGTCTGGTGCCGCTGCGGGCAGGTGAAACGATGAAGTGGAAGCTGGTGGGCTGACGTTACGCTGCTGTTGATTGACAACACTCTTGACCTGCATACAATGCGACCATGATCAAATTCCAGTGGGATACAGCGAAAGCTGCTTCAAACAAGAAAAAACACGGTGTCTCGTTTGAGGAAGCGCAATCAGTTTTCTATGACGAATTCGCTGTGCAGTTCTATGACGAAATGCATACCGAATCAGAAGACAGATTTTTGATGCTGGGTTTTAGCACGGAAGCCAGACTGCTGATTGTCTGTCATTGTGAGCGAGACCAGGGCAAAATCATCCGAATAATTTCAGCCAGAAAATCGACCAGAAACGAGAGTGCATACTATCAAGGAATACAGACATGAAAGCTGAATATGAATTGTCCACAATGAAATCGCGCAAGAATCCTTATGCAGCGAAACTGAAAAAATCAGTCACAATGCGTTTGAGCGAGGATGTGGTTGGCTATTTCAAACAAATGGCCAAAGAACAGGGTGTCCCCTATCAAAGCCTCATCAATCTCTATTTGCGAGACTGCGTTTCAAAGCATCGCAAAATTGACGTGACCTGGCAGTCTGCTCCATAGGCTTTACCAAGTGAGTTCGCTGAAAAGTTTCTACGCCGCAGATTACTACGGCCTGCCGTACAACACAGAAATGGTTACGCTACGCCGAGAAAGCTGGCAAGTACCCGCATCGGTCGGTTTCGGAAAACATTGCCTGGTGCCGCTGCGTGCGGGGGAGTCGATGCAGTGGAAACTGGTGAGTAATGAATAGATGGAACATTCCTAGTTGGCTAGAATGAGAGGTCGTCGAAAGGGACGTGGCCTGCATTTATTGTGGCATAGAGTTTATGTCTGCGAATGAGGGAAGAAAGTCCAAGCCAACATGGGAGCACATCGTAAACGATGCAAGAATTGTAAATCGCGAAAACATCGCGAGATGTTGTTGTTCATGTAATGCAAGCAAGGGCGCTAAGGATCTTGCTATCTGGCTCGAATCTGATTATTGCAAGAAGCGCGGGATAATGAAGGATACCGTTGCTGAAGTTGTGAAAAGGGCTCTTGCAAATCCGCCAAAATTGAACCATCAAGCAACTGGGGACAGGTCATGATATGTTACATAATATTTCCAATTAACTACGGAGCATGCCATGAGCGCAACGACCCTTGAAATCCGGCCAGACCTGAAAATTCAGCTTGATCACCTGGCTGAAGACAGCCACCGTAGCGAAAGTGAATTGGCAAATGAAGCTGTGACGTTGTATCTCGCGCAGCAGCGCCGCATTATTGGGCGCATCCAGGAAGGGTTGGCTCAGGCACAACGCGGCGAGTTTGTGACGGACGAGGATATGGAGGCTTTCTTCGCGCGCTACACTGAGCCGCAGGCATGAGGCTGCGCTACACACCGCGAGCCAAACTGGATCTTGCGGAGATACACGATTACATCGCGCAAGAAAATTCACAGGCAGCAAGGCGAGTGGTTCTTATCATTCGCCGTGCAGCGGAAACACTGCCGCAAAATCCTTACATCGGCAGAGCAGGGCGAATCGGCGGAACCCGCGAATTAACCGTTGGTCACTTTCCTTTTATGTTGGCATACCGCGTTGATGCGAATGAAGTGCAGATTTTGTCGGTGATCCACACGGCCAGAATGTGGCCGGAAAGTTTTTAATATGCCTCTATCTTCTTACCTCAATTCAACGCCCGTCATAGGTAACCGGGTTTACCTGCATCCCTCCTGTCAGGTCATCGGCGATGTGACGATAGGCGACGACAGCTCTGTCTGGTGCAATACGGTGTTGCGCGGCGATGTGAACCGCATCGTGATCGGGCGCGGCAGCAATGTGCAGGATCTGACGATGGGGCATGTGTCGCACAGGACGGCGGACAAGCCCGACGGTTCGCCGCTGATCATCGGCGATTATGTGACCGTGGGGCATTCGGTGATCCTGCACGGCTGCACGATAGGGGACGAATGCCTGATCGGTATGGGCTCCATCGTGATGGACGATGTGGTGATTCCCGCCCGGGTGATGATAGGGGCTGGCAGTCTGGTGCCCCAGGGTAAACAACTTGCCAGCGGCATGCTCTACATGGGGCGTCCTGCGAAGGCCGTACGCCCGCTGACCGATGAGGAAATCACCTATCTGCGTTATTCTGCCGAACATTACATGCGGGTGAAGGATAATTACCTGGCCTCAACAACAGACGGAATTATAAAATGACAAACCCGAAAGAAATCGTACGCGCCAAGGTGAATCTGGAAACCGCGCAAATGGCCTGGCGCGACATGCAGCGCTATTTCGCCAGCGGTGCCGCGCTCTATGTCGCCCCGGAACTGGATCTGGTCGAGACGGCTTTCCAGATGTCTGAGGACAATGCCACGCAAATTGCACAATGGATGGCTGCCGGCCAGTTCGGCAAGGTTACGGATGAGCAGGCACGCACCTGGCTTGAGGCCGATGCATCGCTGTGGGCCGTGGTCGTCAGTCCTTGGGTCTTGGTGCAACCGGTGGCTCATGTACCCCTCTCTCCTAGCTCTGAAAAAACAACTAGCCATTCGACTAAGCCCGCAAGCGGGCAAGTCGCTGGTTATCTCCCGCAGGCGGGAGAGAGTGGTGCGGATTCGCTGCGCGAGATGGATATTATTCGGGAGTGACGATGTTATCGGCGCATGGCTGGTTTTACTGGGCGTTGCTCTCGGCGGTATTCGCGGCGATGACAGCGATATTCGCCAAAATCGGGCTGCAGGGGGTTAATTCGGATTACGCCACGCTGATACGCACCTTCGTGATCCTGCTGGTGTTGTCGGGTTTCGTGTATTACACCGGCAAGTGGAGCGACCCCTTTGCATTGGGGTCAAAAACCTGGCTGTTTTTGACGTTGTCGGGCCTGGCTACCGGCGCATCGTGGCTCTGCTACTTTCGCGCCTTGCAGATGGGGGAGGCCTCCAAAGTCGCCCCCGTGGACAAATTCAGCGTGGTGCTGGTCGCGATCTTTGCCGTCATTTTTCTGGGCGAACGTCCCGGCATCAGAGAGTGGCTGGGGATTCTGCTGGTCACCGCAGGCGTCGTGGTGTTGAGTTTCAGAAGGTAGCGGGTCGTGTTTATGCCGGGGGTAGCCCGGCGGCGTTTCCTTGATAATTTGCAAACAAGCGGGGCTGTGCAACTCGCCGCATAAGAAAATATATAGCCCGCTGAACGTGGATTTGGATAACCGGCTTTGCCAATCCGTTCTGACCACTCAACAAACCTGGCAATAAATCACGGCCCACGTTAATATTGTATCTGGCTAATTACTTATAGCAGTTTACGGACTTAATCGAACTTTATGGAGTTGTTTTTGCTGGGTTAATAAATTGACGGGGTCACTTCTGTGAACGCACTTCTTTCGCTTCAGCAGCAACTCAATTCTCTCGAAAGCGCCATGGAGGTCGCGGCCGGGCCCCGGTCCTATCTCGGGCAGCTTTTGTTGCAGGCGAGCCGCATCACCGAAGAACATCTGGATAAGGTGCTCGCCGAGCAAAAAAGAAGCGGGGAGCCGCTCGGGAAAATACTGGTTGACCGTGGCTGGCTTTCCAAGGCGGAACTCAATGCGCTTCTCGGCTTCCAGATGCGCCAGGGCCTGGCAGGCAGCAATAGTCCGCTGCAGCTCGGTCAGCTGTTGGTTCGCACCGGGGAAATTTCGTCGGAGCAGCTCGATGAAGCGCTTGCCCTGCAAAGCCGGACAGGAAAGCGTTTGGGTGAGGCGCTCATCGAAGCAGGATATGCCGAACAGAAGCAAATCGAGAGAGCGCTCAGCCTGCAGCGAAAATTTACCGCAGTCGCGCTCAGCGCCCTTCTGCTGTTCGCGGCCTTGCCACAGGATGCCATGGCGGAGCAGGCCAGCGCCCAACTCACCGTAAGCGTTACGGTATTGCCACATGCCAAGCTGGAAGTGATTAGTCAGGCGCCTGAACTGAAGGTTGCCGCATCTGACATCAGGCGCGGCTACGTCGATGTGCCTGCCGCATCGCTTTTCAAGGTGCGCACTAACAGCCGTGAGGGATTCGTATTGGACTTTCACGCGCTGGCGGAACTCTTCAAGTCGGTGCAGATCCAGGGTCTTGGCGCGGATGTCAAATTCGGTTCAGAGGGCGGGGCGGTTGTGCAAAGGATGCCCGGGCAACACACCGGGCAAGTCGAACTGGGCTATCGCTTCTTCCTTGCGCAGGACATGCAGCCGGGTTCCTATCCGTGGCCGTTGATGGTCACCGCCCGAGCGCTCTAGCAATCTAATAGATCAACGTAACGACAAGGGTATCCGTGTAGTTGCCTGCCGTTGCATTCTGACTCGCGGGAATACGGCCGTAAATCGTGTGACTGGCGCTGGCGCCGGCGCCGGGCGTAATTTGCGCCAGAGCGCCCGTCACGGCGAAACTCCCCCCCGACCCATCGCCCCAGATCTGCGTGCGGGCGGCATCCCGGTAGAGGATGTAACTGAGATGATCGGGACAGCTGAGCATCTGCCTTGGTTGATAGGTTCCGCCAAGACCGCTGCTAATCAACAGGCTATAGCTGACTCTCTCGTTGCCTTGTGGAATAGTGCTGCGGCAGGAGACGGTCACCGAGGCGACGCCGCTATGGTTGCTCGCGCTGCTCAAGGGATCGTAATGACCAAAGTTCACCGGCGTGGCATTGACCGTGCAATCGGCAGCCCTTGCTGCGGGCGCGACGATCAGGAGGGCTGCCGCGCCAAACAGGGCGGCGAGCATGCCCGTTGACCGCAGGCAGGCCGGAAAACGCCTGCCTCTGTCAGGGCCGGACAGGCGGGTTTGCGTCGGTGCGTTCATGGTGTATTCCTTTGCAAATAAAGGTGCCTAATGAGGGCAGCGGATCCTTTGTGGGCAGCATGGGTGCATTTATTCGGCAGCTTTGACCCTGCCAGGTTATTTCCAACTCATTGCTGTCTGATAATCCCGTTACATAAATCTCGCCGTTGAGTGCCACGGGAAACATTTCTTCTCGACCGACGATCCTGGCGAGCGCACCGCTGGGAACAGGTTCTCCATTTTCGAACAGCACGTTCAGCGTGGCGCCGTGCGATGTATGGATCGGGAAGTCCACCAATACCCCGCTCCGGAAGTAAGGGGCTGCGTCGATTTTCAACGCGCCGATCTCGGCATCGAGCGGCAGGTCCTGTTGCTCTACGGTGATGCCGTTCACGTCATAAGGCCGCAGGCGGGGAATCAGGGCATGACCGTCGCCATCGGTTTTCCCCACCAGCTGGTTATCTGCGTAGACACGGACATCTTTGTAATCGCCTACCTTGACTACGCCGAAACTGTCCGTAATTTCGCGCATCAAAAATGCCTTGCCGCCGAGAATGCCTACGCCACCTGCGGCGTTCAGTCGCGTGCTGGTGTTTCCAGTGATGTTTGCGGTGTCGATGCCATAGGTGCCGACACTGGTCTGTAGCGTCAATCCAGCCCGCTGGGTATTGGCGTTCGAAGCGTCTGCGTGGTAACCCCAGCCTGATCCTGCAGGCGGGCTTTGCTGGATTTGCAGAAATGCTTCGCGGGTTGACGCGCCGCCGGTTCGTGTCATTTTTTGGCTCACGCTGGCCGAGGTCTGTTCGCCGAGCGGGAACGCAATCGCCACGTTGAGGGCAGCATTGCTTGCGGCAGCGAAACTCTTGAACGCGACGACATTGAGCAGCGCGTGATTTGTCAACGGAATGCTGTAGCTGGCCGTCGCGATTCTGGTCTTGCCTTGTTCGCGATTGTCCTGCAGCACATAGGCAAGTCCGACTGTGCCCAGTCCATGACTTGCGATCCCCAGGTTCACGCTGGAGATGTATTTCGGCGCAAACTGACCAGGATCCAGCCCCAGTTGGGCGAATCCGCGCGTGGCGAACTGGCTGTGCACACCCAAGCTGAACACGTCGGCTTGCCGGTCAAAGCCCGCCATCAAGAGCGAACCGGCGCCCTTGCCGCTCTGACTGAACGCGGCCGAGCCGCCGAGCGTACCCAGTGTTTCTGTCAGGTAGTTGCCGCCTAAGCCGACCGCAGCATGGCTGCGGGAGAGTTCTGTGCGCCCCTCTCCGGTAAAATGATCGGTCAGCCCTTTCCGGTAAGTGGCCGCCCCAAGCAGGTGGGCGTAGCGATTGCTCGCGAGTCCGAAGCTGTTTCGAGTCACGCCCATCTCGTAGGAGAAGTCGGCAAGACCGGCTCTGAGCAGCGCATCGCTCGAATAAAAAGGTTGTGTGATGACTTGTTCGCGCCCGAGGACATCCTTGACCACCAGTCGCATTTCTCCGCGTCCGGTCACGGCGGGGAGGTCAGTAATTGAAAACGGTCCGGGGGGGACATTTTGTTGCAGTACCCGGGTGTTATTGATGAACACGTCCACTGTCGACGGCGCGACGGCTTCTCCGGCGACCATCTGATACGGAAATCGAAGGAATCTCGGTTGGGTGGCAAAGTTGGTTGCGTATTGGATACCGCCGAAACTGACCGAGCGTCCCCAGGATCCCGGCTTGCCGTAGGCATCGCCGACGCGCAGGCTGCTGAGGTTTTGCGGCTGGTCGGCGGTCCAGGTAGTCGAGAGGCGCGTAGTCTGTGGCTTGGTGCCCTGATCCCGGATCAGAAAACTGCTGGTGCCGACCCCGAGCCGGTTAAAAATCCCGAGTTCCGTAAAGGCTGTGCGCGTGGTTGACGCCGCAGATTGAACGGCGGTCAGATCGTAATTGAAAAACCCGCCGGCGCTGCGCGTAGCCATGAGAGCAGCCTTGGGCGCCTGCTCGAATACGGACGGAGTCAATTGATCCGGCCTCACGTCGAATACAACCGCCTGAGTGCGCTCGTCGAGGTGGTAGCTGACCCCCGGCAGCGACGAAAGCGGAAAATACGGTCTGCCCTGATAAAGCAAAGCCCCTCCCTCCGGCGGGCGAAGTCGCCACTGCAGCAGATCCTCGCGGGCGGCGAACAGCTGTTCTCCTGCGCGAAGAAACAGCACGGTTTCATCCAGTTGTTGGTGGTTGATGTCGACCAGCAGCATCGCTGCCTGAAGGTCTTCAACCTTTTCTGCGCTGCGTCCGGCGCCCCCCGGTCCGGTCGAATCCGCTCTCCTGAGAACCAGCGCATCGTTCTCGGGAATGGTTATCGTGCTCAACTTCCGGCGCGGTCTCGATGACGACAGCGTGTCGCTCAGCTTTAGATTGAGCTCGTCAGTACCTTCCGCCAGGGCGGCTTGCGATGCTAAGACAAGGACGAGGCCGCATGAGCAAAACGCCTTAAGGTTTTTCCAGGAGCAGTTCCACATCTAAGCGGCCAAGGGTGCTGTATGCCTGCAGATGTAATCTACCCTCGTTGATTTGCACCTTAGGGTCCGGTTTCAGTGTCCACGACTGGCTCTGTTCGGCCAGGAGGGTGAAGGGTGCGCCCTGTTTGGCCAGCGGATTCTCGTCCCCGGGGGATAGCAGCGTAAAATCGGTTATCTGGATATGGGCATTTCCCTCGTTGCCCAGCGTGAGCCTGATCTGCCCGTCGGGTTCCTGCACGGCGCGCCATTTAAGCTGTGGCGCGGCCGCAGTTTTGGGCGCGACGTATACCGGCACTCCCAGCCGCAGCCTGAGTTGTACGCCCTGAAATTCAGGCTTCGGCGGTCCGGGCACCTCTGTCAAAAACACGCGGTAGGCCAGTTCGATTTTCGGATCAACGTCGCGGCGCATCCCCATGCGCACGATCTGCCGCCCCCCCGGCGGCACGGTGAAAATGGGCGGGGTCGCGAGGATTTCTTTCGTCGGAATATATGAATTCTCCCCGTTTTCCTGAGACCATGCCAGCACCTCGGACTGGATGACGACCGGTTCTGTGCTGTCGTTTTCGACCGTCAGCGCCGCCGTGCCGTGAGCGGATGAAAGATCGACACGGACCGGCGTGACATTGAAATCTGACGCGAGCGCGGCGCAGCAGAATGCAGTTGCGGCCAGCAACAACCCCCTGGTTGAAACCTGTGCGAGATTCATCATCAGAATGTAACGCTAACTGTCACGGTGTCCGTATATGTACCGGCCGGAACGTCCTGAGCCGCCGGAACACGCCCATAAACGTTTAATGTCGCAGGAGTCGCAACACCGGTGGAGGTGGAACTGACGGTGTTGGTAGGTGCTGTGCAACCCCATACAGTCGTGCGGCCTGCATCCGAGTAGAGCGCGTAACCCAGCCGATCAACCCCTGACGCCATCTGGCGAACCGGGGCCGTACAGGTGGATCCACCCGTAGGGTTTACACCCTGACCCATCGCGATGGTGGCCACGGTGTTCTTGGTGCAGCGCAGAACCACAGTCCCGGCATTATCCAGAGGCGTCGCAAAGTTCACGTCCGCCGGGTCATAGGCGGCAAACGCGACGGCTGTGGTGCTCGTGATCTTGCAGCTGTTCGCGATGGCTGCCGACACGGCAAGGGACGCGGTTTGCGGGCTGATACCTGCGAACGCCAGACTTGAAACCGATAGCAGCGTCGTTGCCAGCAGCGTCCTGGAGAATGAGTTTTTCATGATAGCCTCCTGATAAGTATTTATACTCAATATCGTGCCAATCATAAAACGGAGCCACTGATCGGTGTATCAATCTCGTCCTGTCTGTTAGGAGAATCCCTACAAGATGACAGGTCGAATTCGTCTCATTTGGCAGGAAAATCCTATCATGAGATCGGGGTTAAAGTCAAAATAAATTTGCAGAAACCACAGATAAGCAGCAATCTTTTTGGTTCTAGGTGATTTGTAATGGGTAATGCGTTAAGGAAACTCCGATTTATTCGGATTTGTCATTCCCGCACGCGACAGAATCATTCGGGTGCATGCTCCGGCGGGAGAACGAGGCCAAAGGCCGATGTTTCGAGGAACGGCCAGCCGTTTACACAAGGGAGTGGATCCTCGCCCGGACGCAAGCTCGAAACTTCGCTGCGCTCGCTTCCCTCACCCCCGTTCCCCCTCTCCCTGAGTGAGAGGAGTACAGTTCGTCGCTATGCGAGTTTCACGATAAATCCTGAATGTACGATGCGCCCATAAACCCGGCCGGAGGCTGAAACAACTAGTTCTTCTTGAACTCGATGTCTTTCTTCTTCAACATTATTTCGATCTGCCGGCACATCGTCTTCAGAATCTTGATGCGGGCGAAGTTCTTGTCATTGGCTTCGACCAGTGTCCACGGCGCGATCTCGGTGCTGGTCCGGTCTACCATGTCGGACACAGCCTGTTCGTAATCGTCCCATTTTTCCCGATTTCGCCAGTCTTCCTCGGTGATTTTGAAGTGCTTGAAGCCGATCATTTCGCGCGCCTTGAAGCGTTTGAGCTGTTCATCTTTGCTGATGGACAGCCAGAATTTGACCACGACGATATTGTGGCGCACCAGCTGTGCTTCAAAATCGTTGATTTCGCTGTAAGCGCGCATCCAGTCGGCTTCGGTGCAGAATTTCTCGACGCGTTCTACCAGTACGCGGCCATACCAGGATCGGTCGAAAATCGTCACGCGGCCGCGCCTCGGGATGTGCCGCCAGAATCGCCACAGGTAGGGCTGGGCGCGTTCTTCTTCGGTGGGCGCTGCGACCGGAATGATGTTGTAATCGCGCGCATCCAGTGCGCTGGTGATGCGGCGGATGGCGCCGCCCTTGCCCGCGGCATCGTTGCCCTCGAACATGGCGATTACGGTGATGTTCTTGAATTTCGGGTCGCGAGTCAGCAGCGCGAGCCTGCCCTGATACTTTTCCAGCTCGGCCTGATAGTCTTTTTTGTCAATTTGCTGGCCAAGATCCAGCGTCTTCAGAATGTCCAGGTTATCTATCGAAGGAAGCGGCGGCGGCGCTGAGACCTCCGATATGGTCTTGTCAGCGTCCGCCAGACGTTTGCGGATTGCATCAAGAATGACGCGGCCGACCGTCAGGCTGCGGTAGTGGGCATCGTAACCCTCAACGATGATCCATGGCGCCTCGGCCATGCTGGTGTGGCGGATTACGCTTTCGCTCACGACACGAAATTTGTCATATTTTTTGTAATGTTCCCAGTCGCGCTCGGAAACGCGCCAGCGAGTTTTCGGATTTTTTTCGAGCAGTTTGAGGCGTTTGCGTTGTTTGTCACGGGACAGATGCATCCAGAACTTGATGATCAACGCACCTTCTTCGGTCAGCATTTTTTCCAGGCGTGCGGCCCGTTCCAGGCTCTGGTCGAGTTCGGCCATCTTGGTGCGGCCTTGCACCCGGTTGATAATCGGCCAGGTATACCAGGAGCCCAGGAAAATGCCGATTCTGCCTTTTGGCGGCAGCTCGCGCCAGAAACGCCACATCATCGGGCGGTCCAGTTCCTCATCCGAGGGCTCGCCCATGGCGTGAGTCTGGATATAGCGCGGATCCAGCCATTCGTTGAGCAGGTTGACGGTTTCTCCGCGCCCCGCTCCGTCCACCCCGCCAACCAGGATAAGAACCGGAAATTTCGCCAGCTTTGCCAGATCTATCTGTGCATCCAGCAAGGCCTCGCGCAACTGCGGAACCTCCTTGTCGTAAGTCTCCTTGTCTATCTTGTGACCGAGTTCAGCAGATTCAAACATGACATCCTCCAGGGTTTACAGAAATACGCTTACAAAAAATCCGGTGTGATCACCAGTCGCAAGGTGGTCACACTCGAGCCTTCGGGACGGCTCAGCCACCATAGCCCGCCCTTTTTGATGCGCATGGATTCTTGCTCACAGCCCAGCAATTGCGCGGCGACCGAGCCTAGCGTGGGTTGATGGCCGACCACCAGCACGGTACCGTCTGCGTTTGGCCAGCGTACAGCCTGCAGCACGGCGTGAACAGAGGCACCGGGCGCGATGGCCGGCATCGTTGTAAAATTAGCGGAGAGCGCCGCTACGGTTTGTTGCGTGCGGATCGCAGGACTTGCCAGTATCTTTGTGTCGGACGGTAAATGCTGGTGCAGGAATGCCGCCATTTTGACGGCTTGTTTGCGACCCTTTTCAGTCAACTCGCGAGCGTGGTCATGCAAGCCATCTTCCGCCTCGGCGTGACGCCATAAAATCAAGTCCATCATGACCTCCGAATATTACATTTACAGGCTGAAATTATACCGTATATACTATATACACAATTTAATCATAGGAGTGTGAAATGAATACCAAAAAAACCGACAAGACTGCTGATGTCATCGTAAACCAAGCCCCGGTCGCTGCCAAGCCGCTGAGTAAAACGTCGCCCGTCAAGGTGAGCAAGCCTGTCGTTAAAGCAGTTAAGCCGGTCGTCAAGAAAGCTGCTCCTGCCCCAGTGGAAGCCGCTAAAACAGAAAAAGTGGTTAAAGCAAAGGCGGTCAAAAAACCAAAAGTGGTGCGCGACAGTTTTACTATGCCACAAAGTGAATATCAGAAGATTGCCGAGATCAAGGCGTTGTGCCTGAAGGCCGGATTGCAGGTAAAGAAAAGCGAAGTGTTGCGAGCCGGCGTGATTGCATTGTGTGCAATGAGCGAGGCGCAACTGAACACTGCATTGAGCCGCCTGGATAAAATCAAGACCGGACGCCCGAACAAACACTAAAAATCAGGATTGCGGATTGCGGATTGCGGATTGCGGATTGCGGATTGCGGATTGCGGATTGCGGATTGCGGATTGCGGATTGCGGAATCAGCGATCCGCATTCCGCAATCAGGTTGTTGTTTTGACTGTGTTGGCGAGTTGCCTGAGTAACTCGTTCTGTGCGCATTTTTTTGCGGCCAGGCGGGGTTGCTTGTGGCGATATTGTCCCTCGCCATCCATGTCCCAGGCCTGACAATTATCCTGCAGGTACGCCTTCAGGCCTTCGTCTATCACACGCTTTTTGAGCTTCTTGTCGAGCACGGGGAAGCAGACTTCGATGCGACGGAAGAAATTTCTGTCCATCCAGTCTGCAGAGGCCAGATAAACGTTGTGCTGCAAATCATTGCGGAAGTAGAAGATGCGGGTGTGTTCCAGAAAACGTCCGATGATCGAACGCACGCGGATATTTTCGGACAGGCCTGCAACGCCCGGGCGCAACGCGCATACGCCGCGCACGATCAAATCTACCTTTACGCCGGCCTGCGAAGCTTCATACAGCGCGGCGATGGTGTCAGGTTCCAGCAATGCGTTCATTTTGGCAATGATATGCGCCCGTTTCCCTTCTTTGGCGAGCCGGGTTTCGTTGTGTATCGACCGCAGCACTTCAGGATGCAGCGAAAACGGCGATTGCCACAAGTGGTTGAGCGTGCGTGCGCGGCCCAGGCTGGTCAGCTGGCTGAACACCTCGTTGGCATCGGCGCAGATTTCTTCGTTGCTGGTGAACAGGCCGAAGTCGGTATAGAGGCGCGCGGTGCGCGGATGGTAGTTCCCGGTGCCCAGATGCACGTATCTTTTTAATTTCCCTTCTTCGCGGCGCACCACCATCAGCATCTTGGCGTGGGTCTTGTGTCCGACCACGCCATACACCACATGCGCGCCTACTTCCTCCAGACGGTTCGCCCAGTTGATGTTGGCTTCCTCGTCGAATCTGGCCAGCAATTCCACCACCACGGTCACTTCCTTGCCGCGCTGGGCAGCGGCGATCAACGCCTCCATCAGCGCCGAATCGGCACCTGTGCGGTACACGGTCTGTTTGATCGCCACAACGGCAGGGTCGCTTGCGGCCTGCTGGATGAAATCGATCACCGGTTTGAATGACTGGTACGGATGGTGCAGCAGGATATCGCTCTTGCGGATCACCTTGAACATGTCCGCGCCCTTCTTCTGCAATACGCCGGGCACGCCGGGCACGAAGGCCGGAAACTTGAGATCGTCACGCGCAACCAGTCCCGGAATTTCCATCATCCGGACCAGATTCACCGGGCCATGCACGCGATACAAATCGTCAGGGGTCAGTTTGAATTCCTTGAGCAGCAAGGCTTCGATCTGCGGCGAACAGTTGTCGGCAATTTCCAGGCGCACCGCATCGCCGAAGTGGCGCTGCGGCAGCTCACCTTGCAGGCTGAGCCGCAAGTTTTTGACTTCTTCCTCGTCCACGAACAGATTGCTGTTGCGCGTTACACGGAACTGAAAGCAGCCCAGTACTTCCATGCCGCTGAACAGTTCGGCGACATGGGCGTGCAAAATAGAAGACAAGAACACGAAACCGTATTCGCAGCCGCTGATCTCGGGAGGCATCAGAATCGTGCGCGGCAACACGCGCGGGGCTTGCACGATAGCGCGTGTGGAATTGCGCCCGAACGCATCTTTGCCCAGCAACTCCACGGCAAAATTCAGGCTCTTGTTCAGCACACGCGGGAACGGATGCGCAGGATCCAGTCCGATCGGCGTCAATACCGGCATCACTTCACGAAAGAAGTAATCCTTCATCCATGCCTGTTGCACCTCGTTCCAGTGGGTGCGGCGCAGGAACTTGATTCCTTGTTCAGACAGGGCCGGTGTGATGTCGCTATTGAATAACTGATACTGCTGCTCGATCAGTTGATGCGCCTGTTCGCGCACCTGTTTGAGTATCTGCTGGGCAGTCATGCCATCCGCACCGGTTGCAATGCCGCCGAGCTTGATCTGTTCCATCAATCCTGCCACGCGGATTTCAAAAAACTCATCGAGATTGCTGCTGACGATGCAAAGATATTTCAGCCGTTCCAGCAACGGAATGGTGGCATCCTCGGCCTGGGCGAGCACGCGCTGATTGAATCCGAGTTGACCCAGTTCACGGTTGAGGAACTGTTGCGGGGCGAATTTATTAGGCAAGTTGTTAAACCTTAGCTGTTGGGAGGGACATAACCTTCCGGCATTTGGGTACCTGCACCGAAGAAATAGTTGTCCATTTGCGCGGCCAGATATTTTCGTGCTGCCAGATCGGCCAGATTGAGGCGGTTTTCGTTCACCAGCATGGTCTGGAACTTGATCCAGCCCTGCCAGGCTTCTTTGGATACATTTTCAAAAATCCGCTGACCGAGCGGGCCGGGGTAGGGCAGGCGATCCAGTCCTTCGGCTTCACGACCCAGTTTTACGCATTGAACCATTCTTGTCATGATGTATATCTCCGATGTATGTGATTATGTGACGTAATTATGACAGTAAGATGACGGTCACGCAGCCGGATACGGGATTGGAAGATTGTCAGGCGGCTGACCAACTCACGATTCCGGTGTAATAGGTGATCAGCACGATCAGGCCGAACGCAATGCGGTACCAGGCAAAAACAGTGAAGTCGTGGCTGCTGATATAGCGCAGCAACCAGCGCACGCACAGGAACGCCGAGATGAACGAGGCGATGAAACCCACCGCCCACATGCCCAGATCGTCACTGGAGAGCAGCGCGCGTTCCTTGTACATCTCATACAAGGTTGCGGCGATCAGTGTCGGCATGGCGAGAAAGAAGGTGAATTCCGTTGCCGCGCGGCGAGACAAGCCGAAGAACAGGCCGCCGATGATGGTGGCCCCTGAACGCGAGGTGCCGGGTATCAGCGCCAGTGCCTGGGCAAATCCTACTTTCAATGCATCGCGCCAGGTCAGGTCGTCCACGGATTCCACGGTCACAACATGCTTGCGTTTTTCCGCCCACAGGATGAACAGGGCGCCTACGATGGAGGTGACGGCGACCGTGATCGGGTTGAACAGCGCCGCCTTGATATGCTTGCCGAAGACCAGGCCGATCAGTGCCAGCGGCAGAAAGGCAATCGCAACGTTGGTAATGAAACGCTGTGCTGCGGCTTCATCACGCTGCAATCCGCCTAACACCGAGGCGATCTTGGCGCGGTACTCCCACATCACGGCGAGGATAGCCGCCGACTGAATCACGATCTCGAACAGCTTGCCGCGCTCATCGTTGAAGTCGAGCAGGCTGCCGACCACGATCAGATGTCCGGTGGAGGAAATCGGCAGAAATTCGGTCAGTCCTTCGACGATGCCGAGGATGGCGGCTTTGAGTAAAAGAATAATGTCCATAGTTTTCCTGTAGGGCGGGGTTCAGCCCGCGATCAAAGCACTCAGTTTGCCAGAATTGCGATGCGCTGGTTCACCGCACATCGCTCCTCATCATTCATTTGTACCCAGCGGGTAATCTCATCGAAGGTGCGCAGACAGCTGCGACACACGTCATCGCCCAGCACCGTGGTGCAGTGGCCCACACAGGGGCTTTCTGCGGTCACAATCGCCCTCTCCTGCTTGCGGGGGAGGGTTGGGGAGAGGGCGTCTGGCATCAGGATTTGCTGTAGAGCTGGCTGCCCTTCCTGACGAATTCGACCGCCTTCGATTCCATGCCCTTGTTCAGTGCATCCGCTTCCGCGATGCCTTCCTTGGCCGCGAAGTCGCGTACATCCTGCGAGATTTTCATCGAGCAGAAGTGCGGGCCGCACATCGAGCAGAAGTGCGCGACCTTGGCGGATTCCTTGGGCAAGGTTTCGTCGTGGAATTCGCGTGCGCGATCAGGATCGAGGCCCAGGTTGAACTGGTCATCCCAGCGGAATTCGAAGCGTGCCTTGGACAGCGCGTTGTCGCGAACCTGTGCGCCGGGATGCCCCTTGGCCAGGTCGGCTGCGTGCGCGGCGATCTTATAGGTGATGATGCCTTCCTTGACGTCGGCCTTGTTCGGCAGTCCCAGGTGCTCCTTCGGCGTGACGTAGCACAGCATCGCGGTGCCGAACCAGCCTATCATCGCAGCACCGATCGCGCTGGTGATGTGATCGTAACCCGGCGCGATGTCCATGGTCAGCGGTCCCAGAGTATAGAAAGGAGCGTCGTGGCACCATTTCGCCTGCAAGTCCATGTTTTCTTTGATCAAATGCATAGGCACGTGGCCCGGGCCTTCGATGATCACCTGTACATCGTGTTTCCAGGCCACCTGGGTGAGTTCGCCCAGCGTTTTAAGTTCAGCAAGCTGTGCTTCATCGTTGGCGTCGTATATCGAACCCGGACGCAGGCCGTCGCCCAGGCTGATGGTGACGTCATACGCCTTCATGATCTCGCAGATATCTTCAAAATGCGTATAGAGGAAGCTCTCCTTGTGGTGTGCGAGACACCATTTCGCCATGATCGAACCGCCGCGCGAGACAATGCCGGTCATGCGCTTCGCGGTCATCGGCACGTAGCGCAGCAGCACGCCGGCGTGTATCGTGAAGTAATCCACGCCCTGCTCGGCCTGTTCGATCAGGGTGTCTCTGAAAATTTCCCAGGTCAGGTCTTCAGCGCGACCGTTCACCTTTTCCAGCGCCTGATAGATCGGCACGGTGCCGATCGGCACGGGAGAGTTGCGGATGATCCATTCGCGCGTCTCGTGGATGTGTTTGCCGGTGGACAGATCCATCACCGTATCGCCGCCCCAGCGGATTGCCCAGGTCATTTTTTCTACTTCTTCCTGTATGCTCGAACCTAACGCCGAATTGCCGATGTTGGCGTTGATCTTAACCAAGAACTTGCGCCCGATGATCATCGGTTCGATTTCCGGATGGTTGATGTTCGCGGTGATGACAGCGCGACCTGCGGCCACTTCATCGCGGACGAATTCAGGAGTGATCTTTTTCGGCATGGTTGCGCCGAAATTTTCCCCGGGATGTTGCCGGAGCATCATCTCGGACATACCATCGACTTTTTGATTCTTACTCGGGTCGCCGCCCTCGAGAAACTGTCGCTCAATAAGATTGAGCAACACGTTTTCTCGTATCGCGATGTATTCCATTTCGGGTGTGACGATGCCCTGGCGTGCGTAGTGCATCTGTGTGACGTTCTTGCCCGCTTTCGCGCGGCGCGGTGCGCGGCTCAGGTTGAAGCGCATTTCGGCCAGTTCCGGGTCATCCAGGCGCAGCTGGCCGTAAGCGGAGGTCAGTTGCGGCAAGACTTCGGTGTCGTCGCGTTCGATGATCCATGCTTCGCGCATCGCGGCTAACCCTGAGCGGATGTCGATTTTGACGGCGGGGTCTGTGTAGGGGCCGGAACAGTCGTAGACGTATATCGGTGCATTGATTTCCGCGCCCATGCCATCCGGTGTGTCGGCTTGCGAAATTTCGCGCATCGGCACGAGCAGGTCGGGGCGGCTGCCCTCAACGTAAATCTTGCGGGAATTGGGGAGAGGCTTGATCGCTGCGGCATCTACATGCGCGGCTTCTGCTGTGAATTTGGTATTGGCGTTCATCTGATGCTCCTAGAGATATAAAGGGAAGCATCGTGCTTCCCTACGACGGCATTACCCGTACAGGTTCAAAGGGTGTATCTCACTTTGCTGCGCAGCAGACAAAGACCCCCAGCGAGTTGCGCAAGTTACTGGAAAAGTAGGGGAAAAGCAACCCTTGCCGCTGTAGTTGTGTTGAGCCTGGCGGGGTGTGTTGTTATACTGCTCGAATAAAATCTAAATACAACGGGATGGAGAACAAAATGCAGAATATGGAACAGGCACGCTTCAATATGATTGAACAGCAAATTCGCCCATGTGACGTGTTGGAAGCGCGGATTCTGGAGCTGCTCCATCACGTTCGCCGCGAACAGTTCGTGCCGGAGGGGAAAAAGGCCATGGCCTTTATGGATATGGAAATCCCGTTAGGTCATGGCGTGTCTATGTGGCAACCCAAGCTGGAGGCGCGTGCGTTACAGGAATTGCATCTGAATCGCTCGGACCGCGTGCTGGAAGTCGGCACCGGCAGCGGTTATTTGACCGCGTTATTGTCGGCGTTGGCGGGACATGTCACTTCGGTCGAGATAGAGCCTGAATTGAGTGAAATGGCCAGGTTGCACTTGCTGCCGTATCATCGCGAAAATGTGACGCTGGAAGTCGGCGATGCGTCTCGCGGCTGGGGGAACGGTGCAAAATACGATGTGATCGTGCTGACGGGTTCGACCCCGGTGCTGCCGGCAGCCTTCCAGAACAGTCTTAACATCGGCGGGCGTCTGTTCGCCATCGTGGGTGAGGCGCCGGTGATGGAGGCGAAGCTGATCACGCGTGTTGCGGCGGATATCTATGAAACCGTCAACATCATGGAAACCAGCGTTGCGCCGCTGCAAAATGCGCAACAACCCAAGCGTTTCGTATTTTAACTGGCGCAATGTGGCGTCAAGCGATAATATTAGTAAAATCTAATACTGTGCAAAATCGATGAAAACTAAAACGCTATCATTTTTTCTGGTTACGGCACTGAGTGCCGCCGGCTGTGTGCAGGCGGCTGATTTGCTGGATATTTACCGCAGCGCACAGAGCAACGATCCTGTGTTCGCCGCCGCGCGTGCCACGCAGCAGGCCGGGCAGGAGAAGCTGCCGCAAGGCCGCTCCTTGCTGTTGCCGAGTGTGAATCTCAATGCGAACAGCACGATGAACGATCAGACGACGCAATATCGGGGGGCTTTCCCGATTCCGGGCGCGAGCGGCAATCATCGCTATAACAGCAACGGTTACGGCGTGACGCTGGTTCAGCCCTTGCTTCGCCAGCAAAACTGGCTGGCCTATTCCGAGGCGGGATTGCAAGTCGCGCAGACCGACGCGCAATTCAGAGTCGCCGAGCAAGATCTGGTGCTGCGCGCAGCCCAGGCCTACTTCGATGTTTTGATCGCCCAGGACAGCGTGCAGTTGAGCGAAGCGCAAAAGACCGCTATCTCCGAACAGCTGGCTCAGGCCAAACGCAACTTTGAAGTCGGCAGCGCCACCATCACCGACACCCACGAAGCGCAGGCGCGCCATGATTTGACCTCCGCGCAACAGATTGCCGCTCAGAATAATCTTGAAATCAAGCGCAGTGCGCTGCAACAGCTGATCAATGCGCAGCCGCATGATCTTAAGCCGTTAGGCCCACAGTTCAAGCTGGAAGCGCCGCAACCCGCCGATATGGAAAAGTGGGTCAATGACGCGCAACTGAACAGTCCGCAACTCGCCATCGCGCAGGCCGGTGCCGAGCTGGCCGAAAAGGAAGTGGCGAGGAATCGCGGCGGACATTATCCCACCGTGGATCTGGTGGCGAATTATTCAAAAAATTCTGCCAACGGCAGCAGTTTCGGTGTTGGCAGCGACAGCACCAACAAGAGTGTCGGCGTGCAGCTCAACCTGCCGCTGTTCCAGGGAGGCGCGCTCAATTCGAAGTGGCGCGAGGCGGAAGCCAACAGTGAGCGCGCCCGTCAGGAGCTGGAAAACGCCCGTCGTAGCGTCGCGTTGCAAACCCGTCAGGCTTATCTCGGCGTGGTGAGCGGCATCGCCCAGGTCAAGGCTTTGCAGCAGGCGCTTGTTTCCGGCGAAAGCGTGCTGGAAGCCAGCAAACTGGGACAGGAAGTCGGCGTGCGAACAAATCTGGACGTGCTGAATGCGCAACAACAACTCTACTCGACCCGCCGCGACTTATATCAGGCCGAGTACAGCTACTTGTTGAGCCAACTGCGCCTGAAGGCAGCAGTGGGCGCGCTGGACGAAGCGGAATTGGCCAAGGTCAATCAGGCACTCAACTGATTTTCCAGCTTGACAGCTCTTGTGTGCGGCTGATTAAATGCGCGTTCACCAAATGAACGCACCTCATGCTAGACGATACCATCAGTTACGGATTGCTTAAAACGCTAGAAGATAACCCGAGCCTATCCCAAAGAGATTTGGCGAAACGCCTGGGCGTCAGCCTAGGCAAAGTTAATTTTTGCCTGAACGCGCTGGTCGAAAAAGGCTGTCTGAAAGTCGGCAATTTCCGCAACAGCAGCAACAAGCTGGCATATGTTTACCTGCTCACGCAGCACGGAGTAGAACAAAAAGCGCGCATGACCGTAGAGTTTCTGCAAACCAAAATGCATGAATACGAGTGCCTGCGCACAGAGATCGCAGAACTTAAGCGCGAAACAGAACCAGGTTACGGAAAAAATCTATGAGTAGTGTTTATGCGGTTATCCTCGCTGGCGGCAGCGGTAGTCGCTTGTGGCCGCTGTCGCGTCAAAACTTGCCCAAGCAATTTTTGGCGCTGGATGGCGATGCGACGATGCTGCAAACCACCATCGACCGGTTGTCACCTGTCATTGCAGCTGGGAATGTACTGATCGTCACGCAAGAGTCTCATGCGAAGGGTGAGGCCTATCATTCATTGCTGGCATACCAGTCGCTGTTTGAGCCGGTCGGACGTAACACCGCCCCGGCAATTGCGCTGGCAGCGGCTCGTTTGATGGCGGATGGTTCAGATCCCATCATGGTTGTGCTGCCGGCAGATCACGTCATTAAGGACGTGGTCGAGTTCAGGGTATGTTTGCAGCGTGCCATTGCAGTCGCGGAGAGCGGCAAGTTGGTCACCTTCGGTATTAAGCCCACCCGACCCGATACCGGCTTTGGCTATATAAAAACCAAGCCTGACCCCAGGATACTGAATCCTGAATCCTGCGTCTATGAGGTGGAACGTTTTACCGAAAAACCTGACCACGCGACCGCCGAGCAATTCCTCGCAGAAGGTGGCTATTTCTGGAATTCCGGCATGTTTGTCTGGCGTGCCTCGGTGATACTGGCTGAAATTGAACAGCACTTGCCTGAGGTTTATCGAGTGGTGCAGGCTATTCTTGCCGAGAACGCTATTGCAGGAACTTTTCAGCAGGCTGTAGAGAAGAATTTCGCGGCTATGCCTTCAATCTCCATCGACTACGGTGTGCTGGAGAAATCAAACCGTGTGTCGTTGATACCCTGCGATTTCGGCTGGAACGATGTCGGCAGTTGGCATGCCGTGCACGAAATTTCCGCTAAGGATGCCGATGGCAATGTTTTGCAAGGGAACGTGATTGCGATTGGCTGCAAGAACAGCCTGATTCGTGCCGAAAAACGTCTTGTGGCGGCCATAGGAATAGAAGATCTTTGCGTGATCGAGACCACCGACGCCATTCTCATCTCCAGAAGCGACCAAACCCAGCGGGTGCGGGAAGTGGTGGATGTGTTGCAGGAACGCGGCGCAACTGAACATGTTTGTCATATCAAGGTGAATCGTCCCTGGGGTAGCTATACCGTGCTGGAGGAAGATCCTGAAGGCTTCAAGCTGAAACGCATTGAGGTTGCTCCCGGTGCGCGGCTCAGTCTGCAAAGTCATGCACATCGTTCCGAACACTGGGTTGTGGTTTCCGGCACAGCTACCGTGACCAATGGTGAAGATGTTATTACCGTGAATAAAAACCAAAGCACCTATATCCCTATGGGAACAAAACATCGCCTGGAAAATCGCGGAAAAATTCCGCTGCACATCGTAGAAATTCAGGTGGGTGAATATCTGGGCGAAGACGATATTCAATGTTTTGAAGATAATTACGGCAGATAGACATAAAAAGGGAATTGTTGAAATGAGCCAAACTAAAAAAGTTGCATTGATTACGGGTATTACGGGACAGGACGGAGCCTATCTGGCCGAATTGTTGCTGAGCAAGGGCTACATCGTTCATGGCGTCAAACGCCGTTCTTCGCTTTTCAACACCGACCGTATTGATCATCTTTATCAGGATCCGCATGTCGATAACGCCAAATTCAAACTGCACTACGGCGACCTGACCGACTCAACCAACCTCATTCGTATCATTCAGCAAGTGCAACCGGACGAGATTTACAACCTCGCCGCGATGAGCCATGTTGCTGTATCGTTTGAAACGCCGGAATACACCGCCAATGCGGACGGCATAGGCACGTTGCGCATACTTGAAGCCATTCGTATTCTTGGTCTGGAAAAAAAGACACGCTTCTACCAGGCCTCCACCTCCGAATTGTACGGGTTGGTGCAGGAAACGCCGCAAAAGGAAACTACGCCGTTCTATCCGCGCAGTCCTTATGCGGTGGCGAAGATGTACGCTTACTGGATCACGGTGAATTACCGCGAGGCTTATGGCATGTATGCCTGCAACGGCATCCTGTTCAACCACGAATCGCCGATACGCGGCGAGACTTTTGTCACCCGCAAAATCACCCGCGCACTGGCGCGAATCAAACTCAATTTGCAAGACTGTCTGTATCTCGGCAATATGGATTCTTTGCGCGACTGGGGACATGCCAAGGACTACGTCGAGATGCAATGGCTGATGCTGCAACAAGATCAAGCCGAAGACTTTGTGATTGCCACCGGTGTGCAGTACAGCGTGCGTCAGTTTGTTGAGATAGCCGCTAAAGAATTGGGTATCAATATCAGCTGGCGTGGCGAGGGCGTGGAAGAAAAAGGTTATGACGAGCAGGGGCGTTGCATCGTCCAGGTTGATCCGCGCTACTTCCGCCCTACCGAAGTTGAAACGTTGCTGGGCGATCCGACCAAGGCGCATCAAAAGCTCGGCTGGAAACCAAAAATCACCTTCCATGAGCTGGTTGCAGAAATGGTGCGTGAAGACCTTAAGGGGGCGGAGCGCGATGAGCTGGTCAAGAAACACGGCTATGCCGCTTACGACTACAACGAATAAACAGCCTGTTGATGAATAAGAACTTTAAAATATACATCGCGGGCCATCGCGGCCTGGCTGGCAGCGCGATTGTGCGGGAACTGCAGAGACAGGGTTACACCAATTTGGTGACACGTACTCATGCTGAGCTGGATCTGGAAGATGCTGCCGCGACGCAGAGGTTCTTTGAGCAGGAACGGCCAGAATTGGTGTTTTTGGCCGCAGCCAAAGTCGGCGGTATTCATGCTAACAACACGTATCCGGTGGACTTTTTGATGAGCAACCTGCTCATCGAAGCCAATATCTGTCGTGCGGCACATGCAGTCAGTGTAAGCCGCCTGATCTTTCTTGGTAGTTCGTGCATCTACCCGCGCGACTGTCCGCAGCCGATCAAGGAAGAATATCTGCTTACCGGACCGCTTGAGGCAACAAACCGTCCTTATGCGTTGGCGAAGATCGCCGGCGTCGAAATGTGCTGGTCATATAACCGCCAATACGGCACCAAATGGCTGGCAGCTATGCCGACCAACTTGTATGGCCCGGGCGACAGCTATGATCTGAAGAACTCCCACGTCCTGCCCGCGTTGATACGGAAGATGCATGAAGCGAAGGTGGCTGGAGCGAGTGAGGTGGTGCTGTGGGGTAGCGGTACACCGAGGCGCGAGTTTCTGCATGTGGATGATCTGGCGAACGCGCTGGTATTTTTGGCTACCCTGGATGACACGCGCTACAACGCACTTGTCGAACCATCGCGTTGCCCACTTATCAACGTCGGCTCAGGCGAAGACCTGGCCATCCGTGAGTTGGCTGAAATAGTTGCCGGGGTGGTGGGCTACCAAGGCAGGTTTGTGCAGGATACATCCAAGCCGGACGGTACGATGCGCAAGATTATGGATGTATCCAAAATTCGCAATCTGGGTTGGTCGCCAAACACAAACTTAAAAGATGGAATTGCTTTGACTTACGATAGTTATATAAGTGATCTGACACGATGAAAATTGCCATCGCTGGTACCGGTTATGTCGGTCTTTCCAATGCCATCCTGCTTGCACAGCACAATGAAGTGGTGGCACTCGACATCGTCCCAGAAAAAATCGAGATGCTTAATCGCAAGCAATCGCCCATTGAAGATGTTGAGATCAAAGAATATTTGACCAAAAAATCACTTAATTTCTGCGCCACGCTCGATAAATGTGAAGCATATGCAGGGGCGGATTACGTCATTATTGCTACGCCCACCGATTACGATCCAGAAACTAATTATTTCAACACCCGTTCTATCGAGTCCGTAATACAGGATGTGATGCGCATCAATCCGCAGGCGGTGATGATCATTAAATCGACCGTGCCTGTGGGCTATACGGTTAAAGCACGTGCGCAATTTAACTGCGACAACCTCATCTTCTCGCCTGAATTTCTCCGCGAAGGCCGTGCCCTGCACGATAATCTGCATCCCTCGCGCATTGTCGTGGGTGAACGTTCTAGACGCGCCGAAATTTTTGCGAACCTGCTCAAACAGGGCGCGGTTAAAAAAGATATTGCCGTCTTGTTTACTGACTCAACAGAGGCAGAGGCAGTCAAGCTCTTTGCCAACACGTACCTCGCCATGCGTGTGGCCTACTTTAACGAGCTTGACACCTACGCCGCCATGCACGGGCTGGATACCAAGCAGATCATACAAGGTGTCAGTTTCGATCCGCGTATCGGTGATCACTACAATAATCCTTCGTTCGGCTACGGCGGCTATTGCTTGCCCAAGGACACCAAACAACTGCTCGCTAATTATCAGGATGTCCCGCAGAATCTTGTTCACGCCATTGTCGAGGCAAACACCACGCGCAAGGATTTTATCGCCGCCAGTATTCTCAAGCGGAACCCCAGGATTGTTGGTGTTCACCGCCTTATCATGAAGAGCGGTTCCGACAACTTTCGTTCATCCAGCATTCAGGGCATCATGAAGCGGATCAAAGCCAAGGGGGTTGAAGTCATAGTGTACGAACCAGCGCTCAAAGAACCCGAGTTTTTTCACTCACGTGTGGTGAATGATTTGGCTCAATTCAAGAAGGAGGCAGATGTTATTGTCGCCAATCGTATCACCGACGATATTCGCGATGTTCTGGACAAGATTTACAGCCGCGACTTATTTGGTAGTGATTGACATGCACAATTGAAATGCTCACTAGATATCGCAGCATGATTCCTTGCGCCTTGTTTTTACACCTTATACCTGTTCCTCTGATGAGACGTGAGTGACGGATAAAATTAGGACAAAATGGTGCTTTGAAGTGTTGAGGTGCCATGTTTTTAAAACCATCAAGGCGCAGTTGAAGAAACCGGTGGTTTTTGACGGATGCAGCATGCTGAACTCGCGGTTTTAGGCATTGAATACTATAGGATATGAAGGGGTAAAGTATGTTGAAATTTGCTTTAGTCGGTTGTGGCAGAATCGCCAAGAGACATTCTGAATTGTTGGGGAATGCTCAAATACAGGGTGCTTGCCTAGTTGCTGTATGTGACATCGTTGCAGAAAAGGCCAGTAAAATTGGCGATCAGTTTTCAGTGCCTTTTTTTACTGATATGCATGAAATGATGAGGAAAGTAAATATTGATGTAGTGGTCGTATTGACGGAAAGTGGGAAGCATGCTGAACATGTTGTAGCGCTCGCAAATTTTGGAAAACACATTATTGTTGAAAAACCTATGGCGCTAACGCTGGATGATGCGGATGCCATGATTCAGGCTTGCGACAATGCTGGCGTTAAGTTTTTTGTAGTAAAACAAAACCGATTCAATGTGCCTGTTGTTAAAACTCGTCAGGCGCTTACAGCGGGGCGTTTCGGCAAGCTGGTGCTAGGAACTGTTCGGGTGCGCTGGTGCCGTCCACAATCCTACTATGATCAGGCTTCCTGGAGAGGAACTTGGGCAATGGATGGAGGTGTACTGTCAAATCAAGCAAGCCACCATGTCGATTTGCTTGAATGGATGATGGGCGATGTCGAAAGTGTGTTCGCAATGGGAAGCACCGCGCTTGCAAAGATCGAGGCAGAAGACACTGCCGTGGTTACATTGCGGTTTAAAAGCGGTGCTCTTGGCGTGATCGAAGCAACCACTGCCACTAGACCAAAGGATCTGGAAGGTTCTCTTTCAATATTGGGTGAGGGAGGCACCGTCGAAATTAGCGGATTCGCTGTAAATGAAATGAAAGTCTGGAGTTTTGTTGAGGCCGAAAGCGGAGATGATGAGGTCATGAATAAGTATTCTGTCAATCCCCCTAGCGTTTATGGATTTGGTCACCAGGCATACTATGATCATGTTGTGGACTGCATACTTAACAATAAACAGCAACTTGTGGATGGCTTGGTCGGACGGAAGAGCTTGGAGCTAATTAGTGCCATTTATGAATCCATCGAAACGGGGTGCGAGGTGCCTTTAAGATTTCGTGCCAAACAGTGTCGTCTGGGGGGGGCTAATGGCGGATCCAAAACTCAAGCAGATAGGCATCACTAGTGTTCAGTTTGGGATCAATGTTACCGTCGTTGAGCCAAGCAACCTGTATGGTTGCACCATCGGGGATGATGTATTCATTGGTCCATTTGTAGAAATACAGAAAGGTGTTGTTGTCGGTGCGCGAACAAAAATCCAATCGCACACTTTTATTTGTGAACTGGTCGCGTTAGGCGAAGACTGCTTTATAGGGCATGGCGTCATGTTTACCAACGATGTTTTTGCCAAAGGAGAACCTGCTCGTGGCGATAAGACTCTATGGAAGTCGACCACGATCGGTAGTCGTGTGTCTATAGGCTCAAATGCAACCTTGCTCCCTGTATCAGTGTGCGATGATGTGGTCATTGGTGCGGGCGCGGTTGTGACGCGAGACATTTTGAAGCCAGGCGTTTATGTTGGTGTGCCTGCGCGGCAAATGCCGGGGAGCGAAAGTAGATGATTCATCTTGCAAAAGGTGGGGTGCCCACCATCACTCGGGATGTAGAGCTGGATGGCATTCGCGGATTGGCGGTAGCAATGGTGTTGGCTTGGCATTTTATTGGTATTCCCGCTTGGTCGACTGAGGGCTGGCTACCGCATATCGTATTTAGGATATTTTTGTTCGGAGGCGCCGGGGTTGATCTTTTTTTTGTGCTCTCCGGTTTTCTTATTACGCGTATATTAATCTCAAGAAAGGCATCAAGTGGGCGTTTTCTCCTTGCCTTTTATATACGCAGGGCACTGCGTATTCTCCCTCCGTATTTGTTATTGCTTGGAATCTTTTGGGGTGTATGTTTTGCGGGTGTAGAAAATCATGTTTTTAACGGAGATATTCCACTGTGGCGTTTCTTAACTTTCACCCAAAACTATTGGATGGGTCAGCATGCCAAGTATGGCCCAGATGGCATCAGTGTTACCTGGTCTGTGGCGATCGAAGAACAGTATTACCTCGTTTTCCCTCTTCTGGCGCTTATGTTGCCACGCCGCCAACTACCAGTCTTTCTCATCGCTACCGCCATCGGTTCAATAGCTTGGCGAATTTTTATCTACACGATTGAGCCTAGCAACAATTTTCCGCCTGACCTAGGTACGTTAGCTCGACTCGATGGCCTTGCGGTAGGTGGGATCATAGCTTGTGCTTTTGATAGCTCACGTTGGCTGCAGTACCTTCGCGGTCACGAAGTTGGATTTAGGCGCGCCATGATTTGCTGCATCTTTCTTTTGCCCTTGGTAAATCGCACATCTGGCAGGGTGATGGCCTACTACGGACATACGCTACTAACCCTGTGCTTCGCTCTGATAATGATCAATCTTTTGATGAACCTCGGATCGAACAACATTTGGGTACGCTGCTTGCGATCCAAAAAATTAATTTTCTTGGGTCGGATTTCTTATTCGTTATATCTTTTTCATCCAGTAATTCTGGCGACCGCCTTTCTTTTGACTGGGTACTCGAAAACATTATCTGGTTTGCCCCAGGGTATTCTCTTGGCAGGCTCATTAGTGCTCAGCATTCTTTTTTCCAGCTTGACGTTCAAACTGTTTGAAAGCAGCTTGATAAGCTTTGGACGAAAATTAACTTATTAAGGATCAATTATGAATGTCCCCTTTGTTGACTTACACGCACAGTATCTGACGATCAAAGAAGATATTGATAACGCCATTGCGGACGTCATACGTACTTCAGCCTTCATCCGCGGATCCTATGTGCAACAATTTGAAGAGGCCTTTGCTGTTGCGGTAGGTGCGAAATATTGTGTGTCGTGCGCCAATGGTACCGATTCACTTTATATCGCGATGCACGCCTTAGATATCAAAGCTGGTGACGAAGTAATTGCCCCAGCGCATTCTTGGATATCAACTACTGAAACGATTACGCAGGCTGGTGGTAAGGTCGTATTTTGCGACACAAATCGTGATACTTTTACTATAGATCCGGCACAGATTGAAGCTAAAATAACATCTCGAACCGTTGGTATTATTCCAGTGCATTTGTATGGTCAGCCAGCTGATATGGATGCGATTATGGCTATCGCCCAAAAGTACAAGCTGTGGGTAATTGAGGACTGCGCACAGGCGCATATGGCACGCTACAAAGGTCAAATGGTGGGTACTTTTGGTCATGCGGCTTCATACTCTTTCTACCCAGGTAAAAACTTGGGAGCTATGGGAGATGCCGGTGCGATTGTCACTTCCGATGCGAGACTCGCTGACCGAATGGCAATGTTTGCCCGCCACGGAGGCTTGGTAAAGGGGGATCACCAAATTGAGGGCATTAACAGTCGTTTGGACGGTCTGCAGGCGGCGATTCTCTCGGTGAAGCTACCAAAACTTATGTCATGGACCGCGCGTCGGCAGGAGATCGCCGCCGAATATGACCGGTTATTTTTTGGCCACGATGCAGTCAAGACACCAGTTACATCGCCTGATCGTGAGCATGTTTATCACCTTTATGTGATCCAGCACGAAAAACGGGATGCGCTGGCGCTGCATTTGTCTGCTTGCGGCATCCAAACTGTGGTCAACTACCCGACTGCGTTGCCATTTCTACCGGCCTATCGACGGTTCGGACATTGTCACGAGCAATTTGTATCAGCTTATTACCACCAGAGCCGTATACTGTCTCTGCCAATTTTCCCAGAAATGAGCGCAGCTCAAATTTCGAAAGTTGTTGAATCGGTACGGAGTTTTGACTGTTGAGCGACCGCGTCCCTAGCGCACACGAGCATCGGATCATTTGGTCGAAACTGGTAACTAATTCGAACTGGAACTTTATCGCATTTGTTTTGGTGGTGGCGGTGAATTTTCTAACCCTGCCAATTGTAGTGTACAGGCTCGGTATGGCGCAGTTTGGACTTGGCGGCTTGGTCTTGGCCATGCTTGCACCTCTGATGTTTGTGGGTGTCACGATTGGGCAGGCCTGCGTGCGTGAACTTGCGCCTATGCTTGCGGAGCACAGTGTTGAGGCGGCACGACAAATGTTCTCGTCCGCTTTAGCTCTATGTCTTTGCGGTTGCACTATTGTGTTTATTGTTTTCGGAGTGGGTGGCTCGTACTTGACCCAATACTTCATTGGGTCAGTTACTGGACCTCCACTGCATTTGCAAGCAGCATGTCTCACGGCCACACTAGGATGGATTGCTCAGCAATTGCTCCAGGTGTTTCAGGCGACGATCACGTCTACCCAGAAGTTTCGGATTTTAGCGGCACTCAATGTGGTGTCAGCCATTGCATCGTCCTCGTGTTTGCTGGTAGCAACCTGGATATCTCCCACTGTGTTGGGATTCTTGAGTGGTACCGCGCTCGGCTTCATAATTACACTGCTGTTCACCTTCCTCCAGTCGCGCAGGCATGCGGGGGTTGTGTTTCCGTTGATGCGCCCAAAGCTTGCCGATATTCAACGTATTCTGGCGTTTTGCCGCTGGCAAGCGCCCGCCCAAATTGCAGGTGGATTCGCACTTCAGGCGGATCGTTACCTGCTTGGCGCGATGGCTTCGATGTCAGTGCTCGGCCAGTTCAATATTGCGGCACGTTTGCAAGAAGTGGTCTACATGGGCGTATTGAAGATCAGCGAAGTACTGTTTCCGCATTTCAGTGCTTCAGTCGACAATCCGCTCGAACAGCAAGTCTCTGTTTTTATGGTGAGTTCTTGGTTGGTAAATACTGTTGCGGCTGCCGCCTTGGCGCCACTCATTGCATTGAGCACAGCCGTTATTACTTTGTGGGTCGATGCCGAGGCTGCACAGAATGGCGCACCAATACTTCGCACTTTGGTAACCGCGGGCATCGTTGGCAGCGGTATGAATGTACTCACCTACTTCGCCATGAGTCGTGGTCACACCAGGCAATTGGGAGTCATGGCACTCGCGCACTCAATTGCGGTGGGTGTATGCAGCACAGCACTGATTCTGGGCTTGGGCCCGTTAGCAGCCGGAGCTGGATTCCTCGTCGCTAATGTGTTGCGTCTGATCTGGGCAACAGTGATTACTCCGAGCATCATCGGGAAAAGGATGCCTGTCTCCGAAGTCGCGCAGTCGACGCTTCCGCCGTTGGCGGCGGGTTTGCTGGTAGGCTGGTTCATTTGGCCTATTTCGGCGGCTTCATGGCTGGCTGTGTCTGCCAACTACGCATGGATAGGCATCGCTGTCTTTATTGCATCGCTGACCCTGAGTTTCCTTTTTGCAATGCCGCGTACACTTATGCTCAGTATTTATGCAGGTGTGCGCAATAATTATTCGAAACGGTAGGTTGAAATGTGCGGAATTGCAGGAATCATTGTAGCTGACCCAGCCCAATTACGTCGGGACGAACTTTCAATGTTGGGCAATGCTTTGCGCCACCGGGGGCCAGACGGCGAGGGGCAGTGGGTATCGAAAAATGGGCGTGTTGGGTTGGTACATAGACGTTTGGCGATTATCGAGGTCAGCGCACTTGGCGACCAGCCCATGCATTCAGCTGATGGACGCTATACTATAGTCTTCAACGGTGAAATTTTCAATTTTGTCGAACTTCGCGAAGAGCTGAGAGCTACGGGTGTCCAGTTTCGGAGTGAGAGCGACACGGAAGTCATCTTGGAGGCGTGGCGTCAGTGGGGGACAAAGATGCTTTTGAAGTTCAATGGCATGTGGGCAATTGCGTTGACCGACAATAAAAGCGGTGAGGTTTTCTTTGCGCGAGACCGCTTCGGCATCAAGCCTTTGCACTATGTTCATACCCCCGGTTTTTTTGCCTTCGCTTCCGAGTTGCGCGCGTTGCGCTCGCTCCCTCAATTAAATACCGGTATCAGCCATGCCGTTGCGGCGCGCTTGCTATTTGATCCGTTCTCGATCGAAGCATCTGACCAAACGCTTTTTGAGTCGATTCATCGCCTGCCTGCGGGTCATTGCGCCACCTTGGCTAATGGGCGGTTGACCGTGCAACGGTGGTGGCGAACCACCGATCATCTGGTTGATCCCCCGAGCAACGCGAAACAGGCTGAAGCTCGTTTTCGCGAAATATTTTATGATGCCATCAGCTTGCGTATGCGTAGTGATGTTCCGGTCGGCACTTGCCTGAGTGGCGGGTTCGACTCAAGCGCCATTGTATCCGGCATGATGCACGTCGCCGACGGCGACGGTCACGCGTCTCATAGCGCAAGGGACTGGCGGCATGCATTTATCGCTTCATTTCCCGGGCAACCGAATGACGAGACACCAGAAGCCTTGGAAGCAGCAGCGTACGCTGGAGTAACGGCACACTTGATGGTATCCAATGACGAAGATGCAATAGCGCACATTGAAACCGTCTTGGAGGATCTTGACGATGTCTACATCAGTTTGCCGACTGCGCCCTGGCAGATATACCGCGAGTTGCGCCGCAACCGCGTCACTGTGTCACTTGACGGGCACGGCGCTGACGAACTAATGGGTGCCTATCGGCAGCAAGGCGGTTCGTTTGGTTTTCATCTCCGCAACCAGTTGGCTCAAATTTCAAGCGGCTCAACAGGTATTGCTGCTGTCCAGGATTCAGCCAAGGCGGCCTGGCTTTCGGCAAAGGGGCTCAATTTTCTGCGCGGACATCGTCTAATAGCGCCTGAAGGACTTGATTTGCCTTCGGACAGCGATGTTCTGCCTCGCGAATGGGGGGCAATGAACCACCGTTTGTATCGCATGTTCCACGCCACTGTTTTGCCAACCATTCTGCGCAATTTTGATCGTCTTTCCATGGCGCACGGCATTGAGGTTCGGATGCCGTTCATGGATTGGCGTCTCGTCACCTACGTCATGTCATTGCCCGACAGTGCCAAGTCGGGAAACGGTTACAGTAAGTGGGTGGCGCGCGCGGCGATGAAAGACCAAATGCCAGAAAGCATCCGGATGGCCAAACGTAAAGTCGGTTTTAATTCACCCATGCCGGGGTGGCTGAACGGACCGTTACAGTCATGGGTGCGTGAGACACTTGACCGGCCCAACGCAGCATACGATGAGCTGGTCAATACGCGAGCACTGCGAGCACGGGTACATGCGATCAGTCAAGCACGGCAGTGGGACTGGGAAAAAGTCGGACGGCTATGGCCATACATCAATTTAAAGTGGTTGATGGATAGACACACGGTTAAAGCATGATGTTCTGGGCAACGTTCTTATTTCTGTTTGTGCTCGGTGTCACGGTGATCTATGTGCGGCATCGGATTGGCTCAAGCTTGTCGTTAAGCTTGCTACTTTTTAGTACTCTGCTGCTCGTTCATGGGATTCCCATGCTGGTCTATCTCAACGTGTCAGGCCCGGATACATTGATTTTTGAAAATGCCCTTAAGTTTGTCGACAGGGAGGAAGTGATGGGTACGATTCTGATTGCGCTCTCGGCCATGTTTATAAGTCTGGTCATCGGAGCTGAGGTTGCAAATGCAGGCTTGCTGCGCTGGAGTCGTCAGGGACAAACTGAGGTAATGGCGGATGGTGAGGGCGCACTTCGGCACGTGATAACGATCAGTACGTTGCAACAGGTGATTTTGTGGATAGTCGTACTGGCGATGCTGGGAGTTTCACTGCACGAATCTCATCTGGCGAACATTGCTGAATTTTTCCAATTTGGCGGGTCAGAAATCGAAAAAACCATGCTTAGAAGGGATATTGGTGGCACTCCGTACTACATCTACAACGTTGCTTTGTATTCGATTGCGCCATTTCTCGTCATGGTATCCTATTCCAATGATGTGGGGGCAAATAATAGGCAATTGCCAAGTCTTCTGACTGCAGCTCTATTTTGCGTTGTGCTCTTAGGCAAATTCGGAACCCTGAGCAAGGCACCACCAGTCATATTTATCCTGCAACTGTTGCTGCTACGCGTGCTGTTGAAAAATCAGACTCTGAATTTCAGAAGTGCGTTGAAATTTGTGTTCTGGGTGGTGTTACTGTTCCTGTCTATTACTCGCCTTACGTTTCCGGAACTTGATGTCGCAGCAGGGTTGTCGTTCCTTTATTACCGTGCTTTTGACATACCAAATGAGGTTTTGCTTGAATATTTTTCCGCGATCCCGGTGAGCCTTCCACACAGCTGGGGGCAGTCAATTCTCGAACTATTCGGTGGATTTTCACGAACAGATAACATTGAAGCCTATTCTGCTGTTGCAGAAATCACCCGAAATTCGCTCTTGTCCACATCGAACTCCATGTTCGTTGGAGATGCTTGGGCTCAGTTTTCATGGTTTGGTGTGATTTTTGTGTCTATGGCTGTCGGCTTTTTAGTTCGGCTGATCGATCTGTACAGCCAGAGAAACGGTTACACCGATGAGTTTGCCTGCCTTATCGCAGGATGTTCGTACGGCATTTTTACAATTCTCTCGACATCGTTCACTACCGGATTAATAACGGGTGGGCTGGCTCTCATCCCGCTGGCTTCAATCTTTTTCATTTCACGAAATAGCGCATGTAAACCGACAACACCCAAATCCTTGCCAACGAACGAATAACAGACATGAGACTTTTCCAGAATTCCGGGTTATACCCGGCCTACCTACCTCGGCTTGCTCGTCTAACCCGCGACTGTACGAGTTTTGCTGAAAGTCGAGATGCTTTTTTATCCGATCGCTTCGGGGCATGCCATTTTCTGCAACCTGTGCTGGACGGGGGGGCAGATGCTTTCTTTACGAATGGCGACGACATAAATTTGCAGAAACGATGGTCGCAGGAACAAGGAATGCCTGCAAACAACACGATGTCTACTATTCTGTTGGCACAGATAGAACATCACAGGACTGAAGTGTTCTATAATCTGGATCCCATGCGTTTCGGAAGCGACTTTGTCCGCAAGTTGCCGGGATGCGTGAAGAAGTCAATTGCCTGGCGGGCGGCCCCCTCTCCAGGTGCAGATTTCGGTAGTTACGATGCTGTGGTGTGCAACTTCCCGAGTATTCTTGATAGTTACCGGGCGCGTGGCTGGCGTGCCGAATATTTTTCACCTGCTCACGATCCCGAAATGGACGCTTATGCCGCGAACACAATGCGACCGATCGACGTGCTTTTTGTTGGTGGGTATTCTCGGCATCATCGTCAGCGCGCGGCAATCCTAGAGGCGGTGGCGGTACTGCGGAATAAATTAAAAGTGGTTTATTGTTTGGACTGTTCCAGGCTAACACGTTTGGCGGAGTCGTCAGTTGGCTATGTGCTGCCTCTTGGATCTCACCGTCGCCCTTCTGATATTCGTGCTGTCAGTCATGCGCCGGTATACGGTCGTGACGTGTATGAAATGATTTCGAAGGCAAAAATCGTGTTGAATGGCGCAGTCGACATGGCGGGATCAGACCGTGGAAATATGCGCTGTTTTGAGGCGTTAGGGTGTGGTGCTATGATGGTTTCCGATCAAGGGAACTATCCGGATGGAATGGAAAACGGGGCTACAATGCTGCTTTATGCAAATGCACAAGAAGCCGTACAGAAGATTCAAACCTCATTGAAAAATCCAGAGTCGTTGCGTGTGACGGCCTTGCGAGGGCAACAGGCTGTAAGAGAGATGTATAGCAAATCCAGGCAATGGGCCGATTTTACAGACATTGTCGAACGTTTGTAATGATATGCCAGCTCTGCATATCCATTCGGCCAGCATCTAGGTAATAGCGGCTTATTTACTAAAGACCATCATGAAATTCACAACACAACAAATTCCAAATGTATTTAACATGCAGTATGTAATTGGTACGCTTAAGTATCATCGATGGATGATTGTATTTTTTATTCTCGCCGGTTTATTATTTTCGGCAGTTTTTGTCTCTTTCATGCCTAAAAAGTATGAGGCACGAATACAGTTGAAGATGGCTCAATTCGCCAATTTCGCCAATTTCGCCAATTCCGCCAATTCCGCCAATTCCGCCAATTCCACTGGTTTTAATTATAGCAATATTGAAGAACCTTTAGCGTTGGTTCAACGGTTAAAAGTAATTTCTACCTATACCGTGCATACAATGCAAATTTGTGGACTGCCAGAAGAAAATGATTCGTTTGAGGATTATCTGGATGGAAAACTGAAGGTCGAAGCGATCAGAAATGTACCCGACTGGATAGAAATGAAGGTTCGTGGCTACACTCCAAGTCAGGCCAAGGAATGTGCGGAGGCGCTTGTCGCAATGATCACGGAGCAGCAACGAGGATTGATTGAGGATCGTTTAAATGGGAATCAGTTGCAAGTGGTAACTTTGCAGCAACTCGTGGCAGAAGAACTGCTGCGGCTCGAAAAGATTAAGAAATCTGAACTTGGCAACGTGGGCTATCTGGTTAGTCTCGACAGTTTAAATTCATTGCACATACGTATTAATAAATTACAAGATGAAGTATTGCTTTCAAGTCTTAACCCGTCAAAATTGGTCGCACCAATTGTTGTATCAAAAAATCCGGTCTCACCCAAAGTGGGCATGATAATGCTGTTAGGGGTGGCTCTTGGTTTGATACTGGGGGTGCTGTACGCCTTGATTCGAGATTGGTGGCGCAGAGATGTGAGAGAGTTTTATGATACATAACTGTATGCAAGCGTTAAAAAAGCGTTAATGTGGGAAAATGGCGGACGGATTGCATCTGTTGTGGACTGCATTCGCCGTCTGCTCAAATATTGATAGGGGTTGTTATGCAGTTCAAGATTAAAGAGGCTATGGATGCGCTGGCCACTCCATTGTACATGGCGCGTGGGTGCCGACCGTGGAGTCCCGGTTATTACACCGCAAAGAAAAGAACAATTTGTTCGGCTATAGATGCTGGTTTGTTTTCTGGTGAAGCCAGATTGCCGGAGAAATTTGGCTACCGTATCGACGAGCGAGCCGTGGAATATCCGTGGATATATGCACAATTGACGGAATCACCCGGCAAAGTGCTTGATGCCGGATCTGCATTGAATCACCAATTCCTGCTCGAACGAGCACCGCTGAAAAATGCTGAATTGACGATCATGACGCTTGCCCCTGAAAAGCGGTGCTTTTGGGATAAGTCAATTTCATACGTGTTCGGTGATTTGAGAAAAACCATATTTGAAGATGCTGTGTTTGATGTGGTAATCAGCGCTTCTACCATCGAACACATCGGGTTGGATAACACGCTGCTGTACACAGGCGATGCGTCCAAGAAGGAGTCTGATGCGCTGGGTTTTCTGCCTGCAATCACAGAATTCAGGCGTGTATTGAAGCCGGGTGGGCTGTGCCTGATCACTGTGCCATTCGGCCGGCACGGGGTGCATGGCTGGTATCAGATATTCGATATAAATTTGGTCAATAAGGTTGTTGAAGCCTTTCAGCCATCCAGTTACTCGGTTGAATACTTTGGATATTTTTTAGATGGATGGCGACCAGCCAGGCACGAAGAGATTGCTGACGCAGAATTCTTTGACCTTCATGAAGGAAAACCTTTTTCTGCCGATTTTGCAGCTGGAGCCAGAGGCGTAGCTTGCATAAGGTTAGTTGCGTGAACCTTGATTATTGGCTCAGACGGTTGTCGGGCAGGGCAACATGCGTGTTGGGAGAGCGAGCAAAGTTGATGGCTACGGCCCGCATACGCAATATACGTGGAGATACTCGTAGTATTAGGGTAGGTGCGCATACCTTGGTTGCAGGTGAGTTGCTGGTATTTCTTCACGGTGGTGACATTTCGATCGGTGAGTGGTGCTTTATTGGCGAAGGCGCACGACTGTGGTCATGCGGAGCAATTAAAATCGGTGATCGTGTATTGATCTCTCATAACGTAAATATATTTGATTCATTGACCCATCCTCTGTCTGCGCGGTTGAGGCATGGTCAATTCAAGGAAATAGCACAAACTGGTCATCCTCTTTCCATTGATTTGGGCGAACAGCCAGTCACTGTGAATAACGATGCCTGGATTGGTGCGAATGCTTTGATTCTTCGTGGCGTTACTATCGGTGAAGGTGCAATAGTGGGTGCGGGTGCTGTAGTAACACATGACGTTCCGCCATTTACGATTGTTGCCGGCAACCCGGCACGAGTAATTCGGGAGTTGCATCCAGATGAGCGATGAAGTTGCATTTACCAGCTGGGAGGATGCGGTACGCTGGTTGCGGGCACAACCAGATCAACAGGAGTTGGTCAAAGCTGCCTATTATGACGATCCCTTGATTTCAGCTGCCGAACGTTATCGTGCCAGTAGTGAATGGCAAGCGATTCGACAATATTTGGCAGGGTATTCAGGTGTTGCGCTCGATATTGGTGCCGGGCGGGGAATAGCCAGTTACGCATTGGCTCTGGAGGGCTTTGCCGTTACTGCGTTGGAGCCCGACCCGAGTAATTTGGTGGGTGCCGGGGCGATTCATTCCTTGGCCGATGAGGCACAACTCACTATTAATGTAGTGCAAGAATTTTCAGAACGCTTGCCCTTTTTGGACTCCAGTTTTGATGTTGTATTTGCGCGTGCAGTTTTGCACCACACATCCAACCTGGAGCAGGCGTGCCAGGAAATTTTTCGGGTGTTAAAGCCAGGTGGCCGGTTTATTGCGGTACGTGAACACGTGATTTCAAAACCAGCTGACCGGGCTGCATTTTTCCAGATACACCCCTTGCATAAACTGTACGGTGGAGAGAATGCCTTTATGTTGCGAGAATACAAATCGGCAATTCAAAGGGCTGGATTTGTGGAGCATGAGGTACTGTGTCCGTTGACGAGCCCAATCAATTATTTTCCACATACACACGATAGTTTGCGCGCAGATTTAGTGCGTCGTCTTGGGAAAATTGCTTTTATTCAACCTCTTGCCCGAGCATTGTTGGCAATTAATCCAATATTTAAAATATGCATTTTAATGTTGTCCTTGGTTGATTCTCGCCCGGGCAGACTGTACTCTTTTGTTTCCGATAAACCAGCAAAGAACTCGTAAAATGCCAAGAATAGTTTGGATTACCGGGGCCAAGGGATTTATCGGGCGACATCTTGCCAGATATCTGGCGCAGAATAATTATATTGTCTATGGTATCGGCCACGGTATTTGGCCATCAAATGAATCGCGTGCCTGGGGTATTTCTGGTTGGTTGAATTCCGGAATCGACATTGCAAATCTTGAGATTCTTCGACGTCAATCGGGAACGCCATCGTGTGTTTTTCATCTTGCAGGCGGATCTTCAGTTGGCGCGTCTTTTGCCAGTCCGCACGAGGATTTTTTACGCACAGTAGCCAGCACAGCTCAGCTGGTTGAATGGATACGCACCTCGGCACCTGAAGCGAAATTGGTGGCCGTTTCCAGCGCTGCGGTCTATGGTGCCAACTACGATGAGCCAATAAGCGAAGATTTCGTCACACATCCGTTTTCACCTTATGGGCATCATAAATTAATGATGGAGCAGTTGTGCAGAAGTTATGCGGACGCATTTGATTTGCGCTATGCGATTGTTCGATTGTTTTCAGTGTACGGTTCCTGGTTGCAGAAGCAGCTGCTGTGGGATTTATGCTGCAAGTTGGATGCTGGAAAAGAGGTGCTGACTCTGGGCGGGACGGGATCGGAATTGCGGGACTGGATCGAGATTCGCGATGTGGTTCGACTATTGGAGTTGGCCTCCGGCCCAGACGAAGAACCCGCCATGATATTGAACGGTGGAACGGGCATTGCCACCTCAGTGGCACAGATCGCTGCGCTGGTGTCGAAATCATGGGGCGGTTCAACCCGGATAGAATTCTCGGGGAATAGCAGACTGGGTGATCCACAGAGCTTGGTTGCAAATAGCAAAACGCTGGATAACATGGGCTTCCAGATAGAAATCAGTGTTGAGCAGGGAATTGATAATTACGTCAACTGGTTCAAGGGGGCTCAAAGATGACAGCGAAGCGGGTGGGATTCCCGCTCAGAGGCAGCGCAGCCTGGACAGGAGGTTATAACTACCTGATAAACCTGTTTCGCGCACTCGAGCGTTTTCAGAGTGGTTCAATAATTCCCGTATTGTTTTGTGGCGAGGACGCGCTGGAAGAGGACGTGAGTGCATTTGCTTCGATAAGCAATGTTGAGATTATCCGTTCACCTGTATTTAATGCCGGAAGTCTTCGGGGTCGAATGGCAAAAGCAATCTTGACGGGGATCGATTCCGAAGCACTGCGGCTATTTCAAAAAGAGCATATTGATGTAGTGTTTGAAAATGCAGTCTATTTTGGCTGGCGCTTCCCGATTCCAGTTATTGCCTGGATGCCTGATTTTCAACACCTCCGCATGAGACATTTGTTTGGCAAACTGGCTTATTGGAAGAGGGAGTTAGGTTTTCGAGCGCAAGTAGCGTCAGGAAGATATCTGATGTTAAGCAGCGAGAATGCGCGTCAAGATTGTGAGTCTTTTTATCCATCTGCACGTGGCAGAACTGCCGTGGTGCGTTTTTCAGCGCCTATTTCAGCCAATCTCATGGAAGAAAATCCTGCCGCTGTGATTGACGAATATCATTTGCCGGCAAATTTTGTGTATCTACCCAACCAGTTTTGGAGACACAAAAATCATGCGCTTGTGATTGAAGCTTTGGCTTTATTGAAGAAAAATGGCATTGATCTCGTTGTTGTGACAACCGGCAATCCACTTGATCCACGATCACCAGAACATTATGAGGGCTTGATTTCAAGAATTAAGCAGTTAAATTTGCAGGATAACTTTCGAATACTGGGCATGGTGCCAAGGCGGCACGTTATATCATTGATGCGAATATGTTGCGCCCTGATTAACCCTTCACTCTTCGAAGGATGGAGTAGTACCGTCGAGGAGGCCAAATCACTTGGCGTACCTATGCTATTGTCTGACATCGGCGTTCATCGCGAGCAAATGGGCGAAGGTGCGATTTACTTTGATCCACATGATGCCAGCATGTTGGCAAATAAACTGTGTGAGTATAGTCGGCAATTGCCAGCTCGAATCGTTGAGGCCAGGCAAATAAGTGCGGACTCAGACCAGTACGTAAGTAATTTTGCGTATGACTTTATGAGTTTAGTGCGTATTGCTAGTGCTAGAGCCAATTATGGAAAAGATATCGTATGAGGCGAATAAATTCATGAAGCAGGAAGGTGGAATTTGGATTCGCGGTATCGGTAAGTGTTCATTGCCCGGCCAGCCGCTGATCTCGGTTATTACGGTGGTCTTCAATGGTGACGCTACTCTTGAACATACCATACGTAGCGTCATCGACCAAACCTATGATAATGTTGAGCACATTATTATTGACGGTGGTTCTAGCGATGGAACAATGGATATTCTTCGAAAATATAATGACGAAATTGACTATTGGGTGAGTGAAAAGGATTCAGGTATCTATGATGCGATGAACAAGGGTATTGCCTTAGCAAAGGGCGATTACATTGGCATGCTCAATTCGGATGATTATTTTGCTAACTCATTGGCCTTGGAAAAAATTTCTCTATGGTTGAAAGCAGGTAAAGTTGATGCAGTGTTTTCTTGTTTGGATATCGTTGACCCTACCAATCTGAAGCGGGTGCTACGTAAATATCGCATACCATACTTCAATGAGTTTATGTTGCGGATAGGGGTAATGCCGCCGCATCCGACTTTCTATTGTAAAAAATCGTGTTACGAGAAGGCCGGCATGTATCGCACGGACTATCGTATTGCAGCGGATTTTGAAATGCTTGTCCGTATGCTGCATAAACACCACATCACTTGGGAATTCATTGATGAAGTAACGGTAAAGATGCGTTCCGGTGGCTTAAGCAGCAGTGGAATAAAGTCTAATTGGGTCGTTAATCGTGAAGTTATTCGTGCCTGCACTGAAAATGGTCTGTATACCAATATGTTCATCTTGGCATTAAAACTGCCTATCCGGCTTTTGGAGCGACTTCTTTGAATAATGGAGCAGGTCGCTTGTTGGTTACCGGAGCAAGTGGTTTTGTCGGACGCATGCTATGCGCGGAATCGGCAAGGTTCGGATTTCCAGTTCATGCTGCACTTCGCGCACCGGCAAAACTGGACATTGCTGGTTGCGATACAGTTCAGATATTGGACATTAATGCGAGTACTGACTGGAATAATGCGTTGCATGGAGTAACTACCGTCATACATCTCGCGGCTCGTGTTCATGTTATGCATGATGATGCTTCCAATCCTTTGGAAGAGTTTCGAAGAACAAATGTCGCCGGAACGGAGAATTTAGCGCGGCAAGCGGCACAAGCCGGGGTGAAGCGGCTCGTTTATGTAAGTTCGATCAAGGTAAATGGCGAGACGACCAGTGAGGGGGAAAAATTCTCCGAATCTGATGTGCCCGATCCACATGATCACTATGGCATTTCCAAAATGGAGGCGGAGCAGGCCTTGCACCTCGTTGCAAAAGAAACGGGTCTGGAGGTTGTGATCGTCCGTCCGCCGCTGGTTTATGGCGCGGGAGTAAAGGGCAACTTCGCGCAGATGCTCAAGGTGCTGGCCCGTGGCATTCCCCTGCCGCTGGCTTCGGTAAATAACCGGCGCAGCCTGGTTTATGTCGGCAATCTGGTGGATGCGTTAATCCTTTGTGCTACGCATCCCGCAGCTGCCGGGCAGACCTATCTGGTGAGCGATGGTGAGGATATTTCAACACCTGTTCTGTTGCGTCAGTTGGGTGCTGCGATGGGGCATCCGGCGCGCCTGCTTCCCTGTCCGCAGGCTTTGTTGAAACTGGCGGGTCGGCTGACTGGTCGTGCCGATAAGATCGAGCGTCTGCTGGGTTCGCTCAGGGTGGATAGTGGTAAAATTCGTCGCGATCTGGGATGGATGCCGCCGTACACCTTGCAGCAGGGGTTGCAGGCGACCGCAGCAGGGTGTCGCAACGAGCAACGGCAGTGATATCGCCCTTGTTGTGAATTTGCGAGTTTTATTTTTAGATATTTAACTGGGATTTCAAACTTGCGCCTGACTGACAGCCAAATCCAGGCCATTCGGCTGCTTGCTTGTAGAGTGGCGGGAGACAGGTCGCGCGTGCGCGTTTTTGGCTCTCGGCTTGATGACACCGCGCACGGCGGGGATCTTGACCTCATGCTTGAATTAACGGAATCCGTGGATAATCCCGCGCTCATGGCAGCACAAATGTCTGCTCTGGTATCGCGCGCCATGCATGGACGCAAAGTGGACGTGCTGCTCAGCGCGCCGAACCTGAAGCATTTGCCTATACACGACATTGCCTTCATGGAAGGGAAATTGCTATGACAATAGATGTGAAGACTGCGTTGCGTCTACATTTTTTGGCGCGTGTCGTGCGCAAAGAATGTCAACACCTCGCTACGACAGACCAGCGGTTGTTTGTCAGTGCCTTTACCCTGACTCAAGCCGCCAGACTCGAAAACGATCCTGATTTGGCGGAGCGAGTGGAGGCTTTTGTGGGCCGGTTCGGGCGTCTGCAAGACACCGTAGGCGACAAACTGTTACCCTTGCTTCTGACGGCCTTGGGTGAGAAAACATCTGCGGCCATCGATAACCTCGATCGTGCCGAGCGTCTGGGGTTGCTTGCGTCGGCTGACGAATGGATGACCATGCGCAGTCTCAGGAACCAAATGGTTCACGAATACGTTGAAGACCCGCTCGTGCTTATCAATGCCCTGCAATCCGGTCATGTTTTTGTACCTGCACTTATTGCCGGGGCTGACAAGATGGTTGCGGAAATTGAGCGGCGAGGCTGGGCATGATTCCGGCCTTTATGACACGCTGAGGATAAACTAAGCCTTCCTTCAAGCCGGCAATCATAATTAGATAAAAATTGGATTCATGGTCAGATGCTGAATGACGAACTTGGTGATGCTGAGATGGTCGAATTTCTTTCAGCTTGACGCTGTGTGGCATAAAAGATAGAAACAATTTTAACCGAGGCGAATAGAACCATGATTTTAGTAACCGGCAGCGCAGGATTTATCGGAGCGAACTTTGTTCTGGACTGGTGCGCACAACACGATGAAACCGTTATCAGTCTGGATAAGCTGACTTATGCGGGCAATCTGGAAAATCTCGCTTCGCTCAAGGACGACCCGCGCCACATCTTCGTGCAGGGCGACATCGGCGATGCGGAATTGGTTGGGCGCTTGTTGGCGCAATATCGTCCGCGCGCGGTAATCAATTTTGCGGCGGAAAGCCATGTGGATCGCTCCATTCACGGACCTGAAGATTTTATTCAGACCAATATCGTCGGCACCTTCCATTTGCTGGAGGCAGTGCGTGCCTACTGGTCCGCTTTGGCTGATACTGAAAAAACGGCCTTTCGCTTCCTGCATGTTTCCACCGATGAAGTATATGGTTCGCTCGCAAAGGACGAACCGGCCTTCAGCGAGACGCATCGCTATGAACCGAACAGCCCATATTCAGCCAGCAAGGCCGCCAGCGACCATCTGGTGCGCGCCTATCATCACACCTACGGTCTGCCGGTGCTGACTACAAATTGTTCCAATAATTACGGGCCGTACCACTTTCCCGAGAAGCTGATTCCGCTGCTGATCGTCAATGCACTTGCGGACAAGCAGCTGCCAGTATATGGCGACGGTCAGCAAATCCGCGACTGGTTGTACGTCAAGGATCATTGCAGCGCGATTCGCTGTGTGCTGGAAAAAGGTAGTTTTGGCGAGGTCTACAACGTTGGTGGCTGGAATGAAAAAGCCAATCTCGACATCGTGCACATCGTCTGCGCGCTGCTCGATGAGCTACGCCCGCGCGTCGACGGGAAGTCTTATGCCGAACAAATCGCCTTTGTGACCGACCGTCCGGGACATGACCGTCGCTATGCCATCGACGCGCGCAAAATCGAGCGCGAATTGGGCTGGAAGCCGGCCGAGACATTCGAGACCGGTATCCGCAAGACGGTGCAATGGTATCTGGACAATCAGGGCTGGGTGAACAATGTGCTGTCGGGCAATTACAGGCAGTGGGTCGAGAAAAACTACGCAGAGCGTGCTTAGTGAAAATCCTGCTGCTCGGCAAAAATGGTCAGGTTGGCTGGGAGTTGCAGCGCAGCCTTGCACCCTTAGGTGAAGTGATTGCGCAGGGCTCTGATAGTGTGGATTTTACCGATTTGACAGGTCTCGCCGAGACGGTGCGGATGGTTGCTCCCGATGTCATCGTGAATGCGGCTGCGCACACCGCTGTGGACCAAGCCGAGAGCGAACCGGAATTGGCGCGAACGATCAATGCGTTGGCTCCCGCCGTGCTGGCAGTGGAAGCGAAGCGCCTGAACGCCTGGCTGGTTCACTACTCCACCGATTACGTGTTCAACGGCAGTGGCGATATGCCCTGGATGGAGACTGATCCGACAGGTCCGCTGAGTGTGTATGGCGCGAGTAAGCTGGAAGGAGAGCAGCTTATCCGTCAATCGGGTTGCAAACATCTCATTTTCCGCACCAGTTGGGTTTACGGTGCGCGCGGCGGCAATTTTGCCAGGACCATGCTGCGTCTGGCACAGGAGCGCGATAGTCTCAAGGTCATCGACGATCAGATCGGCGCGCCAACCGGAGCGGATTTGCTGGCCGACGTGACCGCCCATGCGATACGCACAGCCCAGCAGAATCCGGACGTGTCCGGGCTTTATCATCTGGTCGCGGGTGGCGAGACCTCGTGGCACGGCTATGCCAGTTTTGTCCTCGACTTTGCCAGGCGCGCAGGCGTACCGATCAAGGTTATGCAAGACGCGATTGAGCCTGTGCCGACCTCTGCCTTTCCGACAGCTGCCCGCCGCCCGCATAATTCGCGCCTGAACACTATCAAGTTAAGAAGTACCTTCGACCTGCATTTGCCGCACTGGCAGCCAGGTGTGGAGCGTATGCTAAGTGAGGTGCTGGAGAGTGGTAAGTAGTAAGTGGTAAGTGGGAAAGACGGAGCAGTGGTTTTTACTCACGACTCACTGATAGCTACTCTCTAAGAATGGAGTTCAAAATGGGAAAACCGCATGAACAATTGGAAGCCTGGAAAGCTACAATGCAACTGGCTAAGGTTGTTTATCAATTAACTTCAGTTTTTCCGGTGGAAGAACGTTATGGACTTGCGCAACAAATGAGACGTGCTGCTGTGTCGGTGCCAAGCAATATTGCTGAGGGTGCGGGTAGAAATGGTGCAAAGGAATTTTTGAATTTTCTTGGAATTGCCCGTGGATCACTGGCAGAACTAGAGACACAGTTGCAATTGGCGGTTATGTTAGGCTTTCTTGCAGTTGACCATATTGCCTTCGAAATTGCTGACCATGCAGGGAAGTTATTAACCGGTTTACATAAAAAATTGAGTACAACATGACCCTACTTGCGACTGGCAACTCCCCGCTCACTACTCACCACTCACCACTTACCAGGAAGGGCATTATCCTCGCCGGCGGTTCAGGCACTCGCCTGCATCCGGTCACCTTGGCTGTCTCCAAGCAGCTGTTGCCGGTGTATGACAAACCGATGATTTACTACCCGCTGTCCACGCTGATGCTGGCCGGGATACGCGACATCCTGATCATCTCGACCCCGCAGGACACGCCGCGATTTGAGCAATTGCTGGGTGATGGCAGTAGCTGGGGTTTGAATCTGCAATATGCCGTTCAAGCTTCGCCGGACGGGCTGGCGCAAGCCTTCATCATCGGGCGCGAATTCATCGGAAAAGATCCTTCAACGCTGGTGCTTGGCGACAATATTTTTTACGGTCACGATTTTCAGAATCAATTGATGGGAGCGGCACAACGCAAAGAGGGTGCATCGGTATTCGCCTACCATGTCCGCGACCCGGAGCGTTATGGAGTGGTGGAATTCAATAAGGCAGGGCAGGCTATCTCGCTGGAGGAAAAGCCGCTTGTACCCAAATCCAACTACGCCGTCACAGGTCTGTATTTTTACGACAACGCCGTGCTGGACATCGCGGCCGACCTCAAACCCTCGCCACGCGGAGAGCTGGAAATCACCGATGTCAATCGGATTTACCTGGAGCGTAACCTCCTGTCGGTAGAAACCATGGGGCGCGGTTTTGCCTGGCTGGATACTGGCACGCATGAATCTCTGCTCGAAGCGGGCCAGTTCATCCAGACTATCGAACATCGCCAGGGGCTGAAAATCGCTTGCCCGGAAGAAATCGCCTACAGCAACGGATTTATCGATGCGGCGCAACTGGAAAAATTGGCGGCACCGCTGATAAAGAGCGGATATGGCGCGTACCTGATGCAAGTGCTCAGGGAAAGGCTTCAGCCTTGAAAAAGCTGATCGTTCAGGACACCCTCGTGTCGCTGACCAGAGTCAATGACGATGACTACATCTCATTGACTGACATCGCGCGCGTTCGCAATCCCGATGAGCCCAAGGATGTCGTCAAGAATTGGCTGCGCAACCGCGCCACAGTCGAATACCTAGGGTTATGGGAAAAGATTAACAACACGGACTTTAAAGGGGTCGAATTCGACTCCTTTAGACTTCAAGCTGGCTCCAACAGCTTCACCTTGTCGCCCAATAAATGGATTGAGGCTACGGGAGCAATTGGCATAAAAAGTACCGTTGGGCGTGGCGGTGGCACCTATGCGCACAGAGACATCGCGTTTGAATTCGCATCCTGGGTGTCTGCAGAGTTCAAGCTCTATCTGATCAAAGAATTCCAGCGGCTCAAAGAAGAAGAAGCCGTCAGGCTTGAGTCGGGATGGGATTTTAAACGCAGCCTTGCCAGAATCAACTATAAAATACACACTGATGCGATCAAGGAAGCTATCATCCCGAACAGCATCACGTTAGTGAAAACCGGGTACATCTACGCATCGGAAGCTGACATGCTAAATGTCGCCCTGTTCGGCATGACTGCAAAAGCGTGGCGGGAACAAAACCCGGAACTACCCGGCAATATTCGGGATGCCGCAACCGTCGAACAACTCGTCGTTCTCTCCAATCTCGAAAGCCTGAATGCCGCGTTTATTCGTCAAGGTCTCTCGCAGCCCGAAAGACTAAAGGTGCTAAATGAGCTGGCAATCAGTCAATTACGTTCCTTGCTTGGCTATAACACAGCAGGAAAACTCAAATGAAAATTATTTCTACTGCCATTCCCGACCTGCTTATCATCGAACCCCGCGTGTTTGGTGACGACAGAGGCTTCTTTTTCGAGAGTTTCAATCGACAAAAGTTTGCCGAGCTGACGGGCCGCGATGTTGATTTTGTGCAGGACAATCACTCTCGCTCAGTCAAGGGCGTATTGCGCGGTCTGCACTACCAGATCCAACATCCGCAAGCCAAGCTGGTGCGCGTGGTGCAAGGCTCTGTGCTGGATGTAGTCGTGGACATACGCCGTAGCTCGCCGACTTTCGGGCAACATATCGCTGTGGAATTGTCCAGTGATAACAAGCGCATGTTCTGGATGCCGGAAGGTTTTGCGCATGGTTTTGTGGTGCTGTCCGATGCCGCAGAATTTCTCTATAAAACCACCGATTATTGGTTTCCCGAATACGAGCGTTGCTTGCGCTGGGATGATCCGGAATTGGCGATAGATTGGCTGTTGCAGGAAACGCCGGTTTTGTCTGGGAAAGACGCGCAAGGCAAAGTTCTCGCAGAGGCGGAGTTGTTCAATTGAATCGTACATGAAAATTCTCGTCGTGAAACTGTCGTCGCTTGGCGATATTCTGCACTTATTTCCGGCCATCAGCGATTTGCGCCGTTGTTTTCCCGATGCGGAAATTCACTGGCTGGTTGAACCCGCCTTTGCAGAAATGGTGGGCTGGCATTCGGCTGTCAACAAAGTGATTACGGCGCCGTTGCGCAGCCACAAAAAGAGCTGGTGGAAAATTCCGCAATTACTGCGCGGCCTGAAGCGGCAACTCAAAGCGGAAAATTACGACCTGGTGCTGGATGCGCAGGGCTTGCTCAAAAGCGCGATGTTAGCGCGGCTGGCAGGAGCAGATGTATACGGTTTTAATGCTGATAGTGCGCGCGAACCGCTGGCGGCGAAGTTTTACCGGAAGACAGTCAGCGTAGCGCCCGGGCTGCATGTGATCGACAAAAACCGGCAGCTTGTGGCGCAGCTGTTCGGTGCTGATATTCAACAGGCGGCAGACTATGGTTTGGATATGTTTCGCAATAAGCAAAAGGCAGAAAACCTGCCAGTTGAACTTAATGGCTTTGCCGGCCAACCTTACATCGTGCTGTTGCACGGGACGACCTGGAACAGCAAATACTGGCCGGAGTCATCGTGGCTGGAACTGGTGCGTTTGCTGACCGAACAGGGCTGGCGCTGTCTGTTGCCGTGGGGCAACGAAGAGGAGCATCGGCGCACACAGCGTTTGCAGCTGGCCGGAGGGGTGCAGGCGCAGGTTTTACCTAAGTTACCATTAACCGAATTGATGTCTGTGTTGCTGCATGCGCAAGGTTTCGTGAGTGTTGAAACGGGCATCGGTCATCTTGCGACCGTACTGGATATTCCTGGCATCATGTTGCATGGCCCGACCGATCCGGCTTACAGCGGCATCCTCGGTAAATCCTGTCAGCACATTACCAGCGGTCTGTATTGCTCTCCTTGTTTTAAACGCGATTGTCCCAGGATCGAATCACAGTCGGAGATTCCACCTTGCCAGCTGGCAATCACGGCGCAGATGGTTTTTCAGCGGTGCATGACCCTGTTGGCCTCCAGGGACGCAGATCCCAGTCGCGCGTGTTAAAATCCACTCTGTTTAACCTACGGTAGCGCTCATGTCCCACTATTCCCCGCTGATATCGGCTCTGGTCACACTGCTCCTGACGCTGATTCTGACCCTGAGCAAACACGGCACGATCCAGGATATCCCCAACGAACGCTCGCTGCATGACGTGCCTGTTCCGCGTACCGGAGGCATCGCCTTGATGGCCGGCATGCTCGCCGGCTGGGTATTGCTGTTTAAATTCTGGGCATGGTGGATAGTCTTGCCCGTGCTGGGCTTGTTCGTCTTGTCGCTGGTTGACGATGTGCGCGGTTTGCCGCCCAGGACACGCCTGGTCGCTCATTTCATCGCGGCACTGATTGTTGTGCTGGGTGTCGGGATCAGCTGGATATGGATGCTGCCGGTGTTGTTGTATATCGTGTGGATGACCAATCTGTATAACTTCATGGATGGCTCTGATGGCATGGCGGGGGGCATGGCGCTGTTCGGTTTCAGCTTCTACGGGATTGCCGGGCTGATGAGCGGCAACGAAGCCTTCGCCATGATGAATTTCTCAATCGGTGCTGCGGCACTGGGTTTTCTTTATCACAACTTCCATCCGGCCAAGGTTTTTCTGGGCGATGCAGGTTCGATTCCGCTGGGGTTTTTGGCGTCTGCCTTTGGCGTGTGGGGCTGGCAACTGGGATATTGGCCGCTGTGGTTTCCGGTTCTGGTATTTTCGCCGTTTGTGGTGGATGCAACGCTGACGTTGTTCAAGCGTGCGCGCAATAAGGAAAAACTAACCGACGCGCATCGCAGCCATTACTACCAGCGTCTGGTGCAAATGGGCTGGGGACATCGCAATACTGCCATTGCTGAATTTGTGCTGATGGCGGCTACGGGAGTTTCCGCTCTGGCTGCACTCGGTCTGGATGCGAAGGGGCAGGGTGATCTGCTGGCCTGGTGGGCTGCGATTTACCTGGGCTTGAGCATGTGGATAGATCGACGTTGGCGGCGACATCAAGACGCAGAGGGTCGCGATGCTGCGTAAATCGAATATTCGTTCAGCGCTGGCCATATTGCACGACATAGTGGCGACTGGATTCGTATGGGTCCTGGCCTATCTGTTGCGCTTCAATTTTGAATTGCCTTTTAATTTTGCCGCTGAAATGCAACAGACTTTGCTGTGGGTCGTTCCGCTGCAAGTCGCGATTTTCTGGAAGTTCGGGCTGTATCGCGGCATCTGGCGCTATGCCAGCCTGAACGATTTGCGTCGCATCGTACTGGCTGTTCTGCTGGCGGCGTTGGTCATCCCGTTTATGTTGTGGATGTTGCGCAGCAACCTGGTCGTGCCGCGTTCTGTCCTGGTGTTAAATCCGCTGTTGCTGATTCTAATCATGGGTGGTACTCGGCTCTTGTACCGGATGTGGAAAGAAACCCGATTTCATGGGTACATGAAGCTGTACAGCGAACCGGTATTGATACTGGGAGCAGGGGACGCGGCTGTGGCTTTGTCCAAGGATCTCGCGAAAAATCCGGCTTGGCAGCTGGTTGGTTTTCTGGATGATGATGTCAACAAGCAAAACTGCATGCTGAACGGCGTAAAAGTGCTGGGTCGTCTGGAAGAACTGGATCTCTGGGTTGAGAATTTTGGCATCGAGCGGGTCATTATTGCGATGCCGTCGAGTACACACCAGCTGCGCCAGCGTGCAATTCAATTGTGTAATGCAGCGAAGGTAGAGGCACTTACCGTGCCGTCGTTTGACGATTTGATGAGCGGCAAGGTAGCCGTCTCGCAATTGCGCGCGATTGAGCTGGACGATCTGCTGGGGCGTGATCCGGTGCTGCTGGATACGGCCGGGCTGCATGGGTTGCTGACCGACAGCGTGGTGATGGTGACGGGCGCGGGCGGGTCGATCGGTTCAGAGCTCTGCCGGCAGATCGCGCGTTTTTCTCCCGCAAAGTTGGTGCTGTTTGAAGCCAGCGAATTCGCGCTCTACACCCTCGAGCAGGAACTGCAACAGAGTTTCCCGGCTTTATGTTTTATATGTCTGGTGGGGGATGTGCGCGATGCGGCGCGGGTAGATGAATCCATGGCACTTCATAAACCCGCTGTCTTGTTTCATGCAGCCGCCTACAAACACGTGCCGCTGATGGAGCTGCACAATGCCTGGCAGGCGATCCGTAACAACGTGCTGGGAACATGGACGGTGGCGCGCGCAGCCCAACGACACGGGGTCGGCAAATTTGTGATGATTTCGACCGACAAGGCGGTCAATCCGACCAATGTGATGGGCGCTTCCAAACGTCTGGCCGAGATGGTCTGTCAGTCGCTACAAGCCTCTCCACTCCCTCTCCACAATCCTCTCCCGCAAGCGGGGAGAGCGCAGCGAGGGGGGCGAAGCCAGGCAAACGAGGAAATCACCTCTAAACCTTCGACGCGATTCGTCATCGTTCGTTTCGGCAACGTGCTGGGCAGCACCGGCAGCGTGATTCCAAAGTTCCGTGCCCAGATTGCACAAGGAGGGCCGATTACCGTCACTCACCCTGAAATCACCCGTTATTTCATGTCCATCCCCGAAGCTGCGCAACTGGTGTTGCAGGCAGGATTGATGGGGCAGGGCGGCGAAATTTTCGTGCTGGATATGGGTGAGCCGGTCAGGATTGTGGATCTGGCCAAAGAGCTGATCCGTCTTTCCGGTTTCACCGAGGATGAAATCAAGATTGAATTTTCCGGACTGCGTCCCGGCGAGAAGCTCTATGAAGAGTTGCTGGCAGACAATGAACACACGCTGCCGACACCTCACCCGAAATTGCGCATAGCTAAGGGACGGCAGGCCGATGCGGCTTGGCTGGAAAAGCTGCTGGAATGGACAGAGGTTGCAACCATGCCTGATGCAGAGGTGAAGACTGCGCTGGAGGTCTGGGTGCCCGAATATCAACCCCGGCAATCATCCGGGAAATAATGCCAAATCTTTCTGTCATCATCATTGCCCGGAACGAAGCCGCCAACATCCGCGCCTGCATAGATACGGTTGCGTGGGCGGATGAGATCATCGTGGTGGACTCGGACAGCACAGACGATACGGCAAGCATAGCTTCTGAGATGGGCGCGCGGGTGTATGTGCATGCCGACTGGCCGGGCTTCGGGCAGCAGAAGAATCGTGCGCTGGGCTATGCAACCGGCGAGTGGATATTTTCCATAGACGCGGACGAGCGCGTGACGTCCGATCTGCGCAGCGAGATCGAACAGGCGATGAATGAGGCGGAAGCCGACGGTTATTACTGCCCGCGCCTGTCGCAGTTCTGCGGAAAATTTATCCACCATTGCGGCTGGTATCCGGATTATGTGTTGCGCCTGTTCAAGCGCGATGCCGGCAGATTCTCGGACAGCCTGGTGCATGAGTCTGTGTTGTTGACGGGCAAGACGGCTAAATTAAAAACCCCGTTGCTGCATTATAGCTACCTCACGATAGCGGACGTGGAGCGTAAGGTGGAACAGTACTCGACGGCTGCCGCACAACAGATGTTTGAATCGGGGCGGCGCTCCAATCTGATGGATGCAGCTTTGCGCGGCGGCTGGGCGTTCATGCGAACCTATGTGCTGAGATTAGGGGGGCTGGATGGTGCTGCCGGGTGGAATATCGCCTGTATGAATGCGCGCACCACTTATCTCAAATATCGCAAACTGACCGCGTTGCAAACACAACGCGGTCATCCCCGCGCAGGCGGGGATCCAGTTAAATAAAGGCGCTGGATCCCCGCATTCGCGGGGATGACGAAATCGTCAGCTTATCGCGCGTTTGAGTCTGCTGCGCAGCAATTGCCAGCGCAATTCGCGCGTGTCTTCCGGCTCATCCAATTTCAATCCTGTCGCCGTCCGCCCGCGTCTTAGATAATAGCGGTCGAATACCGACTGGCGCATGCCCCACTTGTGCAAAAACTGTTTCCCTCCATCGTTTTTCTTCACCTTGCCAGTGGATTTGCACTGGAAGTGATAGACCAGCGAGTCGCCCACGCCCAGAAAAATTCGGCAGCCGGCATGCCACAGTTTCATTGAAAAATCGTTATCGCTGCTCATGCCGGGCGAGAACTCGCTGCTGTAACCGCCAACCTTGAACCACCAGCGACGGCTGACCAGCGTCGGCGGCCAGGTCGCGCCCCACCAGTCGGCCTTGTGATGTTGCGGCAAGTCGGCAAGCAGGCTATCTTCGTCAAAATTGTCCGAGTCCGTGCCGTAATTTTCCACGATCACGCAGGGGTTGTTGGTTTCTCGCGGTTCGATCATCGTGCCGGAGAGCATGAACAGGTCGGTGTCGATACCCTTGAGCTTGAGTACCAGCGCCGTATCCCAGCCCGGACAGCAATACATGTCATCGTTCAGGTACAGGATGTAATCCATCTTGGCATGCATGGCCGCTTCGTTCACCGCAAGGCAAATGCCGATGTTGTCGGGTGAGCTCGTGTACTCAAACCCCTGCTCACGCACCCACACCAGGCTGCCGTCGCTGCCATCATTCACGTGGATAATGATTTGATGGGTGAAGGCTGAATTTTGCTGAATGCTGCGCAAGCAGAGCTTGAGCAGTTCAAGGTTGTTCCAGGTCGGAATCAATATAGAAAACATGGGAAATCACCAAACGATAGGTATGACGGGCAGACCTGATTTTACTGCACAAAGCTGTCAGAAGGGTGGCAAGTCACAGAGGGATAATGCGCCGGCGCGCCTATACCGTTACAATGTCAAGCTATGCCAATGAATATCGTACAGGTAGTTAAACGTTATGGCCCGGTGGGGGGCATGGAACGCTATGTGTGGGAGCTGACGCGCGAACTTCAGCAACTGGGGCATCAGGTCACGGTGCTCTGCGAACGTTGTCACGTTGAAAAGCCTGCCGGGATAAACGTAGTGGAACTGGGCGAGACGGCCAAGCGCCCGCGCTGGCTGTCGCAAGTGCGCTTCAGCCGGCGTGTCACGCGTTGGGTACGTGAAAATCCTTGCGCAGACCGGGTCATTCACAGCCATGAGCGTCTGGGCGTACACGACGTGACGACTTTCCACGGGCCGCCGTTCGCCACGATTTATGAGAAGGGCTGGTGGCGCTTCATCTCGATACGGGTGTGGGTGCGGCTTTATCTTGAGCAGCGCGAGCTTGAAACCGCAAAAATTATCGTGCCAAATTCGTCTTTCATCAGCCGGCAGCTTGCTCATTATTATCCGGAAATGACGCATAAATTCAGCGCGCCGATCGTACCGGGTGTTTTACCGGTCACGCTACGCTCACAGCGCAATGTCCCGGCCGATTGCGGGATTATTTGTTTCGTGGGTTGGGAGTGGCAGCGCAAGGGTTTGCCGATGGCAATTGAAATTGTCGCGGCTTTACGGCGCACTCGGCCAAATCTGGAACTCTGGGTGGTGGGCCCCGACCCGTCCGAACTGGAACCGTTGTTTGCAGGTTGGACGGATGGTTACCGTTTATTGGGCTGGCGCGAGGATAACGCATATTTCAGCGAGGTGGATGTCTTGCTCCATCCCGCCAAAGCAGAGCCTTATGGCATGGTGATTTCCGAAGCGATGGCGGCTAGAGTGCCGGTGGTGATCTCGGATGTGTGCGGTGCGGCGGAGCATGTAACGCAGGATGCGGGTTCGGTCTTGCCGCTGGACGCATCAATCGTGACTTGGGCAGGTGCCGTCGAACAACAGTTAGCTAGAAGGAAACCTGTTCCACAATTTGATCGAAGCTGGGGCTGTGTGGCGCAGGAATATGAGTCGATTTACCGGGAAACTCTCAAGGCTACATTGAAATGATTAGCCCACAATTCTCAAATGCCAGGTTTGTAGAAAATGCTGCCGCATCCCTGCTGATGCTTTACCCAAGTCTGATGTTTGCCGTCAAAGGCGGCATGAACAGCTCATTTTTATTGTTGCTACTGCTGTCTCTGAGCGTTTTGGTTTCTCGTCCTCGTGAGATGACGCCCATTGTATGGGATAGAGATACGACATTTTTTACGTGGGCGATGGCGGCTTTGCCAATCGCCATTTTGTTGAGTCAAAGCTACCACCATGCTTACAATGGACATCCTTATGATGCGGCCTCACGATTTTTGCTGGCCGTGCCAATTTTCATATTGTTACGGCGTGTACGCTTCCGTGTCGTAGCGATGATGCAGTATGGTTTTCCAATAGCAGCGATTGCGGGATGTCTGATGGCCAAACCCATTGCATTAGGAAGGTCAGGTATATCCACGCTGGATCTGATTCACTTCGGCGATTTTGAGCTGGTGTTGGGCGTGTTGTCGGTCTTAAGCATCAACTGGAACGGGCGCGATGCGCTGTTGGTGCGAGCCCTGAAAGTTACCGGATTTTTGGCAGGCATATATGCTTCAATGGTCTCAGGTTCGCGGGGTGGCTGGATCGCTTTGCCGGTATTCATGACGATTTTTATCTATTTCAGGTTCGGTAAGATTCCGCTTAAAGCGTTGTTGTCTGCTCCGCTGATACTGATGCTGATGGGTTTTTTAGCCTTTGTATCAAGTCAGGAAATTCATCACCGGATTACTGAAGTGGGTAGTGAGTTGGCAGCATTCCAACATGGCAATCCGGACACGTCTACCGGAATCCGGCTGCAGCTCTTCCAGGCAGCAGCGGTGGTCTTTGTACAAAATCCGCTCTTTGGAGTCGGGCCGGACGGCTTTGCACGCGAGATGGATCCGATGCTCAAAGCGGGTAAGATCACTTCTCTGGCGGCAGACTTGGGCAAAGGCGAAGTGCACAACGAACTGCTGTCGAAAGCAGCCGGGCTTGGAATATTCGGGTTGCTCGCCCTATTGTCGATTTACCTGGTGCCACTCAGGATTTTTTATTGCGCGATGCGATCAGAATCATTGCGGGTCAGGCAGTCCGGAATGTTGGGACTGATTTTTGTCAGCGGCTTCATGATTTTTGGTTTAACGGTCGAGGTGCTTAATCTGACTATGGCAGCGGCTTTTTATAGTTTGACAGTCGCCGTGTTGCTGGCCGCCTGTCTGAATATTCACCACGGCGAGCAAGGCTTGCCAGATAACCTATAGGTTCATTATGTTCAGCATACTCATTCCCACCTGGAATAATCTCGACTGTTTAAAGTTGTGCGTCGAGAGCATACAGAAATACTCAAGCCAGCCTCACGAAATCATCATTCATGTGAACGATGGTTCGGACGGCTCGCTGGATTGGGTCAAGTCGCATGGCTTGAAATATAGCCATACCGAAAAAAATGTCGGTATTTGTCTGTCAGTGAACAATCTGGTTGCCAAAGCCAGCCATGACTGGGTGCTGTATATGAACGACGACATGGTCGCCTGCCCGGGTTGGGATGTCGCTTTTGAGGATGCCATAAAATCCACGAATACCGACCTTGCGATGTATTTTGGCACGCTGATTGAGCCCAGGAAATCACAAAGCCCGCTTATCATCAACCAGAACTATGGCACGAATCCAAAAGAGTTTGATGAGACTGCTCTGCTTGCGAACTACATGAATGAAGAACGAGGCGACATCGAAGGCGCGGCACTGCAGCCGACCCTGGTGCATCGAAAATGGTGGACGGCAGTTGGTGGATACAGCATTGAGTTCAGCCCCGGCATGAGCACGGATGACGATCTGCTGATGAAATTCTGGGTGGTTGGATGCAGGAATTTCAGGGTTGTCGGCAAGAGCCGTTTCTATCACTTCGGATTCAAGAGTACCGGCAGGGTAAAACACAATCTGGGTGGACGGATATTCGCGATCAAGTGGGGAATTACTCAAAAAGAGTTTTTCAATAACTATCTGGCTACATTGAGAAGCAAGTCTGTTATCGGTAATGAGTGTGCCGCTGTTGAAAGTGACTTCCCGCGCGCAACTCGTCTTGGCAGGTTGCGGAGAGTGGGGTATGGTTTGACCCAAGATTATCCGCTGGAAGACATCGAGGGCTGGGATCCGAAGTCAGCGGTAGGAAGATGGGAAGAAGGCTAGCTGCTCAGTGTTGCATCTCCTGATAGATCGCACGGCCCATCAATAAATAGGTTGCAGTGGAAAAATGCTGGTTGTTGGCGGGGTATACATCCATCGTCTTTGCGTCGATGGCTTCCCGTACGTTCTTGAGCAGATTCACCGAATGCACACGTGAACCCGCTTTGTCCCAGAAGTGCTTGTCTGGATGCAGGTAAGCGGTAGTCTTATTGGGGACGACAACCCACAGCGTGTTGAGTCCTGTCATCCGTTTGTCCAGAATCTGCATGTTGTCGATGACATCAGTGCCCAGGTCTTGCGGATTGTCGCTGGCCAGGAAAAGTGCGTCGGCACAGCGTGCATGGCTGAACAGTTGGCAGCCGTCGGTAACTCTTGCCACGATGCTGCCGCGCCCTGTGTTCCAGCTCTTGAAATCGGGCTGCGCGCTAAGCTGTTCGTATTTGGACATATTGAGACTGGTCTGCAAACCTATGGAGACTTTTCCCGAGTAGTCCGCTTTGCTGCGGTCGATCACGGTTGGCGGGGCGCTACGCGGCAGGTCAGCATCGAAACTGGAATGAAAATCCATCTTCTTGCAACGTACAGACTCTGCGAGCCCAGACGCGACATTGCGCTCGACGGTTTCCAGCACGATATGCTTGCCCATGAATCCCATGCCATGCAACCAGGGCATGAAGTCCTCGCAGATGCCGCGTATATTGGTCCAATGCTCGGTGCGGACCTTTAGATTATGGTTCGCCAGTTCGGATTGCCAGACTCTGCCAACCGAAAAGCTGTCCCCTATCACCAGCACGTCCGCGTCCTGCCAGGCAGCCTGCCGGGCAGGCTTGACAGCAGGCTGGGGCAGGGTCCAGCCGAACAGGGATTCGGGCAGCAGACCGATACGGGTCTGATCGCCTTCGAAGCCTGCCAGTGGCAGGAAATACAGGCCGATCGCGCCATACAGTCCCGCCGCCAGGAATACGAGGATGGAAAATGCTCTGGCGTGTTTCATCTCATGCTCTGGTATATCGCGTCGCCCAATATCAAATATCCCGAGGTGGATAAATGCGTCTCGTTTGCTGGGTAAAGATCGATGGTTTTATTCGTTATTTCGTGGCGCAGCACCTTCAATACATTTGGTGCGTGAAATTCATCTTCAGCCTTGTCCCAGAATTGTTTGTCTGGATGCAGATAAGCGGTGGACTTGTCGGGTACAACCACCCATACCGGGTTGATGCCGCTCAGACGCTCGTTGATCGCTTTCATGCTGGTTAATGTATTTTCGTTAAAATCGCCCACATGGTCATCCGCAAAAAACAAGACATCGTTACAGCGCGGATGGCTGAACAGATCGCATCCGTTCGCAACGCGGTTCATGCGCACGGTATTTGCCATGTTCCAGCTGCTGAATTCAGGTTGGGCACTCAAACGTTGATACTTCAGGGAATTGATTTTTACCTTGAGTCCGACTGATAATTTTCCGGATACGTCGGCGCTGTTGAGATCAAGCTGTCGAGCAGGGGGCGTCGCCCTGAGCTTGCTCGCGGGATGATAATCCATCTGTTTGCAATGCAGTGAGCGATCCAGTCGGTCTTCGAAGTTGTGTTCGACGACTTCGATCACGACGTGCTGTCCCCTGAAACCCTTTTCATGCAACCATCCGGAAAAGTCCTCGCACACATTGCGCACGCTCTCCCAGGTTTCGGTGTGCACTTTCATCCCGCGCTGAACCAGTACGCTTTGCCAGAGGAGCGGCATGGAAAAGCTGTCGCCAATGGCCAGCACATCGGCCTCTTGCCATGTGGCGTTGGCCAGATATGCCGGGTTGATGGCGGGTTGTTCTTTCGTCCAGCCGAATAACGATTCGGGGACCATCCCCATGCGCGTGAGCGGTCCGGTGAAGCTTGCCAGCGGCAGGAAATAGAATCCCACCGCGCCATAGAGTGCGACGGCAGATAATACGATGATGGAGAAAAGCCTGGCGTGCTTCATCTGCTTAGAACTGGAAGTAGAGGAAGGGGCTGTAGCTGCCGAACTGGTCTATGGCCAGGAACAGCAGATACATCACGGCAACAGCCTGCGCCAGTGCCAGAACGAAACTGCCCTTGATGAATTTGAGCCGACTGGAGTTCGGCAGCAGCCAGACCCAGGCCAGTGATAAAGCCAGCAGTTTGATCAGGTCGCGACCTGACAGGTCTGTGGTCAGCAACAGTTGACCGTGCAGTACCGCATCGAGCGAAATGGGGCGGGAATTGATGCCGAACATCGCTTCCAGAATGATGCGTGCCTGATTGATATCGCTCGATCTGAACACCACCCATGCTGCGACCACCGCAATGAAGGTAACCGCACCGCCTGCCAGCGCGCCGATCCAGCCGGGAACCCAGCGCAGGCAACGTTCTGAAACGGCTTCGCGCCACAGGTGGTTGATGGTCAGGAATGCGCCGTGCAACGCGCCCCATACGACGAATGTCCATCCAGCCCCATGCCACAGGCCGCCCAGCAGCATGGTGGCGAACAGGTTGAGATAGCGCCGAACCTCTCCTTTGCGATTTCCGCCCAGTGGGATGTACAGATAGTCGCGCAGAAAGCGGGATAGCGTCATGTGCCAGCGCCGCCAGAAATCGATGATGCTGACAGCCTTGTAGGGCGAGTCGAAGTTGACCGGCAGTTTAATATTGAAGAGCAGCGCTATCCCTAATGCCATGTCGGTATAGCCGGAGAAGTCGAAGTAGAGTTGCAACGTGTAGGTCAGCGCGCCTGCCCATGCCTCATAGCTGGTCGGCAAAATCCCGTTTTGCACGCCGCCAAAAATTCCGTTGGCAAAGGGTGCCAGTGCATCCGCACCCAGCGTTTTCTTGCACAGGCCCAAGGTGAACAGCATCAGGCCTGTGGCGACATGTTCCCAGTTGAGCTTGTAACTGGAGGTGTGCGCGAACTGCGGCATCATCTCCTTGTGATGCAGGATCGGGCCTGCGATCAGGTGGGGGAAGTAGGTGACGAACAGTACGTAATGGATAAAGTTGTACTCTTTGACTTTGCCCTGATAGGTGTCCACCAGAAACGCGATCTGGGTGAAGGTAAAGAAGGAAATACCCAGCGGCAGGATGATCTCGCCCAAAGTCCATTGCGTGCCGGCGATGCTGTTGACGCTGCCCATGAAGAAATTGGCGTATTTGTAATAGGCGAGCAGGGCAAGATTGGCCGTGATCGCCACGATGAGCAACTGTTTACTGCTTGCTCCTTGCGTCTTGTTCCTTGAGCCTTGCCCTTGAATCCTGCATCCTGCATCCTGCATCCTGCTTTTAGCGATCCACATCCCGAAGGCGTAGTTGCATACGATGGAGCCTAATAGAAGCCCAATATACGCAGGATTCCAGTAGCCGTAGAAGAACAGGGACGCCAAGGCCAGCCAGGCTGCTGCATAGGTGTGACGGATCCGCGCCAGCTGGAAAAATCCCAGCAGGACGACGGGCAGGTAGAGAAAAATAAAGGCGTAAGAGTTGAACAGCATCAGGCGGCACGGACTTTCAGTATCAGAGAAGCGTTCATCAGTTGGACGGATTTCATCGAAACTATCGGAAGAATATGGTATTTTACAGAAAAACCAGAACGGGAGAACGCGATGGCGGAACATTGCAGCCTGAAACCGTTATATTCATTAAATATATTATCGATGAGCCACAACACACCGCATATTTCCGTTGTTATTCCCGTATACAAGGCCGAGCGATGTCTGGACGAACTGTACCTGCGCCTCAAAGCAGCGCTGGAGAGCATATCGCCTGATTTCGAGATCGTGCTGGTCGAGGATTGCGGCGGCGACGATTCATGGCAGGTGATCGAACGACTGGCTGCCGCCGATATGCGTGTGCGCGGCCTCCAGTTCAGCCGCAACTTCGGTCAGCATTACGGCATCACCGCAGGACTGGATTACTGCAACGGCGACTGGGTCGTGGTGATGGACTGCGATTTGCAGGACAGGCCGGAGGAAATTCCGCGCCTCTACGCCAGGGCGCAGGAAGGCTATGATATCGTGCTGGCACGGCGCGGCGCACGGCGCGATCCGGCGCTCAAGCGCGCTACTTCCTGGCTGTTTTACAAGCTGTTCAGCTACCTGGCCGACATAGAATACGACGGGCAGACGGGTAATTTCCGCATCATGTCGCGCAAGGTCACGGTAAATTTTCGCCACATGCGCGAACAGCTGCGATTTTTTGGCGGCCTGGTGCAGTGGATGGGTTTTCCGACGGCAAGCATTGAAGTGGAACACGCCGAGCGCTTCGAGGGAAACTCGACTTATACGTTTGCCAAATTGTGGAAGCTAGCCGCTGAGACCATCATCGCCTATTCCGACAAACCGTTGCGACTGGCCGTGCGCTTCGGTTTTATGATGGCGACGTTGGCGTTTTGCTATGGCATCTACATACTGGGGCATGCGCTGTTTTACGGCTCGCCCATTCCCGGCTGGAACAGCCTGATCGTCTCGCTGTATTTCATCGGCGGCATCATCATTTCGATACTCGGCATCATCGGCATTTATCTGGGCAAGACCTTCGACGAAAGCAAGAAGCGACCGTTGTATATCGTCAGAAGAGCGACCTTTGATGAGTAGTTTAATCAATCCTACGCCGTGGGATACGGCGGCATTCGGCATGCCTACCTGGGAGTTGTCAGACTATTCCGAGGCGGCGCTGCAACAGGCGGCGCAAACGCCTGGTCATCACACACTCAAACTCGATCCGCTGGCTGATAAAGGCTTGCTGCATAAATATGGCTTTTATTATTGCGATACGCTGATCGAACCGCATTGCAATGCGGCCCGCTTGCGCCAGTCACATCACCCGGATGCGACGATCTCCAAAGAGGTCGATGCGCAGCAGGCGTTGATGATTTGCCACGGCGCGTTTGAATTCGGGAGGTTTCATCGGGATTTCAACTTGCCCAAGGCTGCCGCCGATTTGCGCTATGACAATTGGCTGAAGCAATTGCTGGATGCAGGACAGGTATACGGTTTGTACTGGCAGGGGGAGTTGGCAGGTTTCATCGCTTACCACAGTAATAATCTGCTGCTGCACGCGTTGGCGGAAAAGTATCGCGGTCGCGGGCTGTCGAAATACTGGTGGAGCGCGGTGTGTACTGAGCTGCTGGCGGCGGTACACAATGACGTGAGCAGCTCGATTTCCGCCGGCAATCTTGCCGTGCTCAATCTGTATGCTTCGCTGGGCTTTTCATTCAACCATCCGCAGGACATTTACCATCGTATGACGCCGTAACTATGAGCTATTTTTATATTTTTTTGACTATCATGCTGACGGTATACGGTCAGATCGCGATCAAATGGCAGGTTCTCAAGGTCGGTTCATTGCCTGAAGGTGCGGCGGACAAGATCGGCTTCATGCTGCACCTGTTGCTCAATCCGTGGATATTAAGTGCGCTGGCTGCGGCTTTTCTGGCGTCATTCTGCTGGATGGCGGCGATGACCAAGCTGCAGCTGAGTCACGCCTACCCCTTCATGGGGCTGACCTTCGTCGTGGTGATGCTGGCCAGCGGGTTCTTTTTCCATGAACCGATCACGACGCTCAAGGTTGTGGGGGTTGCGCTGATCGTGCTGGGTCTGGTGGTGGCGAGCCAGGGGTAAGGCTGCGGCAGGCTGTTCCACGGCACAGCAAAAACATGTTGTCCCCTCCCAGCTTGTATTGCTTGTACAGCATTCCCAGTTCGGGCGTGGCTTCATATGAAATGACGAAACCATTTTTCCAGTGTTCCGGCGGCACTTTCAGTGCCGGACGCGGATGGACCATCGAATCTATATAGGCTACGACACTCATGCCGGCAGCAGACGCATCGGTTGCATACAGCGGCGCATCGCCCGCTTCGCGCAAAATATCCTGTGCGGTCGTATAGTAATTCTCACCCCGGAAATGCTGCTGATAGTAGGGAAAGATCACCAGCGTCAGCGCCCACTGCAAGGCTATCATTCCAGTCAGCCACCGGCAGGCAAGGCTGACGGCGCGCTTACCTGCGTGCCAGATCGGCCAGGCAAGCGTCAGCGCGAACAGCGGGTAGAGCGGCATCAGGTAGCGGGCGGCGCTGGTGGGCGCAAACCAGTAAGGCAGCAGGTTTACGAGACACGAGAATAGCGCCACTTTCCACCAGTCCGGTATGTTCGTCGGGCGATTTTTTACCCATAAATAGAGCGCGATCGGCGCTGCCGGCGAGAGCCGGAGCAATACTTCGAACGGGTAACTCGCCAGCGTCATCGCATAATCCGTAGGATTCAGCGAAGAGAACTTGTCCGTCACTTCCCAGAGCATGAAGTGGCCTTGTCCGCTCCCGCCGCCGCCCAGTATCAGCGCGTACCAGAGCATCGGGAAGGAAAAAGCCGCGATATGCAGCAGCACCACGCGACGGCTCAGCAGGAAGGCGCGGTGTTCAGTGTGCCAGGCAATCGCTGCGAAGGTGACACCGTAAAACACGTATGAGGTAAAGGTCTTGAACAGGAAAGCGCAGGTAAGCAGTCCCAGTCCTGCCGCGACCCAGATGAGTTTGTTGCGCCGCGCGCCGCTCCACAGCAGGGCGATCGCGCCGAAGATGCAAAAGCTATACAGCGGATCGACATAGGCCAGCCAGCCACGGTAGAACAACAGATCCGCCAGCGTCACATATACCAGCGCGGTAAAGGCTGCAAAAAGCGGATCCCTGACCAGCTGGCGGGTGAGCCAGGCCAGCATCAGTCCGGTGCTAAGCGTAGCAGTGAGCGCGATCAGCCGGATGACTTCCAGCATGTGAGTCCAGCCCAGCAGTTCGGAAAACGGGATAATGCCCCACATGAATAAAGGATTTTGGCGCAAAGGCACGCCGTAACGCGTCTTGTCCAGCCAGTCAGTCTGGCGCTGGAAAAGCTCGATGGCCGCCAGCGGGAACACCGCTTCTTCGCCGACGTAGTAGAACCAGATGGTCGGGATGAATCCGATGGCGGCGATAGCAAACAGCAGCCAGTAGCGATTCAGGTGAGTTTTCATGGTGTTGCGCTAAAGAAGTCGAGAATGGCCTGCGATATCCGCTTTACGTCCACGTCCGTCATCTCATAGTAGAGCGGCAGCCGCAGCAGGCGTTCGCTCAAATCGTCCGTCACCTGCATGCTGCCGCTCGTGCGGCCGTATTTGCGGCCGGCGGGGGACGAGTGCAGCGGCACGTAATGGAACACCGGATGGATGCCTTGTGCTTTAAGGTGTGCGATAAGCGCGCTGCGTATATCCAGGCTGTCCGCGATGACGTAGTACAGGTGGCCGTTGCTGTCGTCATTGAAGTCAGCGATGCGCAGCTGTCCTGCCCGTTGCAATGTGGCGAGCAGCGTACTGTAGCTGTTGCAGATGTGGCATCGTTTGGCAGTGATTTCACCTGCGCGTTCCAGTTGTGCATAGAGAAAGGCGCTTACCAGTTCGCTCGGCAGGTAAGAGGAACCGATGTCCATCCAGGTGTATTTGTCCACTTCGCCCCGAAAAAACTGGCTGCGGTTGGTGCCTTTCTCGCGGATGATTTCGGCGCGTTCGGAAAAGCGTTCATCGTTCACCAGCAGCGCGCCGCCTTCGCCGCTTATAATGTTCTTGGTTTCGTGGAAACTCAGACAGCCGAAATGTCCGATGCTGCCCAGTGCCCGGCCCTTGTAGGTGGAAAGCAAGGCCTGCGCGGCATCTTCGACGACCAGCAGATTGTATTTTTCGGCAATTGCCATGATGCGATCCATTTCGCAGGGCACGCCCGCGTAATGTACCGGCACGATGACACGGGTTCTGGGCGTGATGGCCGCTTCGATCAGGGTCTCGTCGATGTTCAGCGTGTCCGGTCGGATGTCCACGAACACAGGGACTGCGCCCCTCAATACGAAGGCATTGGCGGTCGAGACGAAGGTGTAGGAAGGCAGGATGACTTCATCGCCCGGCTGAATGTCGCACAGGATCGCGGCCATTTCCAGCGCGCCGGTGCAGGAGTGGGTGAGCAGCGCTTTGTGGCTTCCCAGCCTGTCCTCGAACCAGCGGTTGCACAACTTGGTGTAAGCTCCGTCTCCTGAGAGGTGGCCCTGTGCCACGGCATCGGCGATCAGCGACAGTTCGCGACCGATGATGAAGGGTTTGTTGAACGGGATAGGTTTCATCGGAATAGACTAAAAATCTGGTACGCTATTTTACAGTTAAACAGGGCGGGAAGGCGCGATGGCAATTTATGCGGTGGGAGACATTCAGGGCTGTCACACGGAACTGGTGCAGTTGCTGGAAAAAATACGCTTTGATCCTGTTCAGGATCAGCTGTGGCTGGTGGGCGATCTGGTCAATCGCGGTGCCGATTCCTTGCAGGTGTTGCGTCTGGTCAAGTCGCTGGGGGACAGTGCAATCACCGTGCTGGGCAATCACGACCTGCATCTGCTGGCGGTAGCTAACGGCATTGGTCGGCTGCACCGCGGCGACACGCTGGATGAAATACTGAATGCGCCCGACCGGGAAGAGCTGTTGAACTGGTTGCGCAATCAGCGCCTGCTGCATATCGAAGGGGATTTTGTGCTGGTGCATGCCGGATTGCTGCCGGGCTGGACCGTGGAACAGGCGGCCGGCCTGGCAAATGAAGTGGAGGCGGCTCTGCGTAGTGACAATTACGTGGATTTTCTCGCGCACATGTATGGCAACCAGCCGGATGCCTGGGATGACGGGCTGACAGGATCCAAACGTTTGCGCGTGATCACCAATGCGCTGACGCGGATGCGCATCTGCACCGACGACGGCGCGATGGAGTTCGACTTCAAGGCGGAGCAGGAGCATATCCCGCAGGGCTACCGTCCCTGGTTTGACGTTCCCGGTCGTGCCAGTGTTGATGCTACCGTGATATTCGGCCACTGGTCGGCGTTGGGGTTGATGGTCAAGGAAAATGCGATCGCGCTGGATACAGGCTGTTTGTGGGGCGGGCCGCTGACGGCGATACGTCTGGAGGACCGCGAGGTGATACAGGTGGACTGCGCCAATCCCGCAGTGGCTAAACACTGGTGAGATTCGTTTATACATTGGTGCTGTGGCTGCTGCTGCCCCTTGTGTTTGTGCGCCTGGCGCTGCGCGCCCGCAAACAGCCTGAATACTGGCAGCATCTGGGTGAGCGTTTCGGTTTTTATCCGCTCCCTCCCTCTTGCAGGGGGAGGGCTGGGGAGAGGGTGATCTGGCTACACGCAGTTTCAGTCGGCGAGACGCGCGCTACGGTGAGTCTGGTCGCCCAGTTGCGCGCCGCCTATCCCGGCCATCAAATATTGCTGACGCACACCACGCCGACCGGACGCGCCACAAGCGAACAACTGTACGGCGATGGCGTGATGCGCGTGTATCTGCCTTACGATTACCCGTTTGCGGTGCGGCAATTTTTGCGCCATTTCAAACCGGAACTGGGCATCCTGATGGAGACCGAGATCTGGTTCAACCTGATCCATGAATCTCGTGCCGAAGGCGTGCCGATACTGTTGCTCAATGCGCGCCTGTCGGAAAAATCGGCCAAGGGCTATGCGCGCATCGCAAGCCTGACCCGAAGCGCATTGCAACAACTCGACGCCATCGCGGCGCAAACGCAAGACGATGCTGCACGCCTGATGAGGCTCGGGGCTGAGCAGGTATCCGTGATGGGCAACCTGAAATTCGACATCGTGCCGCCGCAGGCGATGCTGGAATTGGGTGCGTCTTTGCGCCGGCAGTTTGGCGAGGCACGTAAAGTTTTCCTGGCAGCCAGCACCCGCGAGGGTGAAGAAGCCTTGTTGCTGGATGCCTGGCAAGCGCAGGCTAGTATCGAAGGTGTGCTGCTGGTCATCGTGCCTCGCCATCCGCAGCGCTTTGATGAAATCGCCGACATGCTGGCTAAATGCGGTCTGCGTTATCAGCGCCGCAGCGAGGATAGGGATGTGCAGCCGGATGTTCAGGTGGTGCTGGGCGACAGCATGGGCGAGATGTTTGCCTATTACGCAGCATCCGATCTCGCTTTCATCGGCGGCAGCCTGCTGCCGTTCGGCGGGCAGAATATGATCGAAGCCTGTTCAGTCGGCACGCCCGTGCTGATCGGCCCGCATACCTATAACTTTAGCGACGCCACGCGACTGGCGGTCGATGCCGGTGCGGCGGTGCAGGTGAATGATGCGGCTGAACTGATACTGGTAGCTCAAAGGTTGCTGAATGATTCAGGCGCGCTGGCTGCGATGCGCAGACAAGGCGTGAAGTTCGTCGCTGCTCATCAGGGCGCGACCGACAAGGCGATGGAGATAATCAAAACTTTCCTGGCCTGAATTGCGGTCTGCCACCGGCAAAAAAAGAGCGGGCCAAGCCCGCTCAAACATTACGTTAACTTGTACCGATTCAGGGTTTTGTTACAGGGTGGGTGTCGAGTTCGACGATCATCCCGCCTTTTTTGCGAACCACGCGCACGCGGTCGCCGACTCTGAACGCATTTGGTTCGCCGGGCTGCATCACATAGGTGCTTTGCTCTTCATTATCCAGCTTCACCCATAACTCCAGGCCAGGCTTGCTGGCAATTCCCGCTTGATGTCCTAGTGTGCCGCCGAGCACGGAGCCTAATACCGAGCCTACCACTGCGCCGCGACCGTCGCCGGTGTTGGCACCGCCGACCTGACCGAAGATGCTGCCAGCAGTCGAGCCGCCCCGTGAGCTGTCATCCATTTCGATTGAAGCTACGCTCTCGATCACGCCCAGCTTGATGACATCCTTTGCCGGGTCGTTAGCGACTATGCCATGCTTGCCGCCGACGCAGCCGGCAAGCAACAGCGCGATGAGCAGTATTCGCGTCATTTACAGCGTTATTGACGAGCCGAAATGGTGCTGAAATTGCGCCATGATGTCAGCGCGGGTAGGCGCATGGTTCTGACCGCCGCGACTGGCGATCTTGATCGAACCCATCAATGAAGCCAGGCGTCCGGTGGTCTCCCATGCCCAGCCGCGCTGGATGCCGTACATCAGGCCGGCGCGGTACGCATCGCCACAGCCGGTAGGATCCACCACGGCGGCAGGCTTGGGTGTCGGGATCGCGATTTCACGGCCTTCGGTGTAAATCATCGAGCCGTCCGCACCTAACGTGACGATCAGCGCTGTCACGGATTTGGCGATCTCGGCCAGCGTCTTGCCGGTCTTGTCTTCCAACATTTTGGCTTCGTAATCGTTGACGGTCACGTAGGTTGCCTGATCGATGAAGCGCAGCAAATCGGGACCCGAGAACATCGGCATGCCCTGGCCCGGATCGAACACGAAATCAATGCCGGCTTCGACGAACTGTTCTGCGTGCTCGATCATGCCGTCTCGCCCGTCCGGCGATACGATGCCGAGCGTGACACCGCTGGCCTCAGTAACCTTGTTCTGTTCGGAAAAGCCCATCGCGCCCGGATGGAAGGCGGTGATCTGGTTGTCGTCCAGATCGGTGGTGATGAAGGCTTGCCCGGTAAAACTGTCCGGCACGTGGCGGATATGCGTTTGAGAGATGGAGAGCTTCTCCAGACGCTTCGCGTAAGGGCCGAAATCGTCGCCGACGGTCGCCATGATCAGCGGCTTGCCGCCCAGCAGGTGCAGGTTGTAGGCGATGTTGCCCGCGCAGCCGCCGTATTCGCGGCGCATTTCAGGCACCAGAAACGCAACATTGAGAATATGGATCTGTTCAGGCAGGATGTGCTTCTTGAACTGGTCCTTGAACACCATGATGGTGTCGAAAGCCATGGAACCGCAGATGAGTGTATTCATGTCATTAACCCAATTGATAATTGATAATTGATAGCGAGTTGTTAATTGTTAATTGTTAATTGTTAATTGTTAATTGTTCTTTTGTTTGCAGCACGGCGAGCGCGGCATCGTAGTTCGGCTCGTGAGTGATGTCGGAGACAAGTTCGGCGTGTAGTATGCGGTCTTTTTCATCGAGCACCAGCACGGCGCGCGCGGTCAGGCCTGCCAGTGCGGTGTCGGCGATCTTCACGCCGTAATTGCGCATGAAGTCGCGACCGCGCATCAAGGATAGCGGAATGACATTTTCCAGTCCTTCGGCCACACAGAAACGGCTCATCGCGAACGGCAGGTCGGCGGAGATCACCAGCACCACGGTGTTGTCCAGTGTGCTGGCGGCTTCGTTGAATTTGCGCGTCGACGTTGCACACACGGCGGTATCCAGGCTGGGGACGATGTTGAGTACCTTGCGGCGGCCCTCAAAGCTTTGCAGTGTCACGTCCTTCAGGTCCTTGTCCACCAGCGTGAATGCCGGGGCGGTCTGTTTCACCGCAGGGAATGTGCCGTATAACGTGACGGGTGCGCCGTCCAGGGTCACGGCTACTTTATTGGCGACGTCTTTTTTCTTGGTCATGTTGTGTGTCCTGTTCAATGCCGTCATCCCCGCGAAGGCGGGGATCCAGCAGTTTTATTAAATGTAGCTTTCAATTGGTGGGCAGGCGCAAACCAGATTCTTGTCGCCGTACACATTATCCACTCTTGCGACAGAAGGCCAGAACTTATTGTCGCGCACCCAGGGCAGCGGATAGGCCGCCTGTTCACGCGTATAGGGTCGATTCCAGTCGCTGCTGATCACTGACATTGCGGTATGCGGTGCATGCTTGATTATATTGTCTTTTTTATCGCTACGTCCTGCGATGATCTCATCGATCTCAAGGCGGATTGCAATCATTGCATCAACGAAGCGATCCAGTTCTGCCTTCGATTCGCTCTCGGTAGGCTCGACCATCAAGGTGTCCACCACCGGGAAGGAGGTGGTCGGCGCATGGAAGCCGAAGTCCATCAGACGTTTGGCGATGTCGGCCACTTCGATGCCGGCTTCCCGTTTGAAGTCGATGCACTGCAGGATCATTTCATGCGCGCAGCGCCCGTTCGCGCCTGCGTACAGCGTCGAATAGTGATCCTTCAACGATTCCTTGATGTAGTTGGCGTTGAGGATCGCGATGCGGGTCGCCTGAGCTAGTCCCGTGCCGCCCATCATCTTGATGTAGCCGTAGGAGATCAGCAGGATCAGCGCGCTGCCGTAAGGGGCTGCGGACACCGCGTGTATCCCTTGTTCGCCGCCTGTCTTGACTATGGGGTGCGACGGCAAAAACGGGGTCAGATGCGCCGCCACACCGATAGGGCCCACGCCCGGTCCGCCGCCGCCGTGAGGAATCGCGAAGGTCTTGTGCAGGTTCAGATGGCACACGTCAGCGCCGATATTGCCCGGGCTGGTCAGACCTACCTGCGCATTCATGTTTGCGCCGTCCATGTACACCTGACCGCCGTTTTCATGAATGATGCGGGTGATGTCGGTGATGGATTCTTCATACACGCCGTGCGTGCTGGGGTAGGTCACCATCAGGCAGGACAGAACATCCTTGTGCTGTTCGGCCTTCTCGCGCAGGTCGGCCACGTCGATGTTGCCCCTCTGATCGCATTTCACCACGATGATGTCAAGGCCGCACATCGCCGCACTGGCAGGATTCGTGCCGTGCGCCGAGGAGGGGATCAGCGCCACGTTGCGCTGGCCTTCGCCGCGCGAGCGGTGATAAGCCTGAATCACCAGAAGACCTGCGTATTCGCCGGATGCGCCGCTGTTGGGCTGAAAACTCATCTGCGCGAAGCCTGTGATCTCGGAGAGCGCAGCGTCAAGACCCGCGATGATTTCCTGGAAACCCGCCGCCTGATCAATCGGCACGAAGGGATGCAGATTGGCAAATTCGGGCCAGGTCAGCGCCAGCAATTCGGAAGCCGCGTTCAGCTTCATCGTGCAGGAACCCAACGCGATCATCGAGTGAGTCAGCGACAAATCCTTGTTTTCCAGCCTCTTGATGTAACGCATCATCAACGTTTCGGAGTGACAGGAATTGAACACGGCATGGCTCAGAATGGCGGATTTTCTGACGGTCAGGTGCATGGGCTGAGCTGCCAGCTGGGCTTCGCTCAGTCTTGGCGCCGGTTTGCCGGCCGCCTCTGCGAACACTTTGAGGATCGCGTTCAGATCGGCAATCGTCGTGGTCTGATCAAGCGCGATACCCAGGCCCTCGCTGCTGTAACGGAAGTTGATTTTTGCCGCCTCAGCCAATGCGCGAATCTTTACGTTGTCGGTGTGCATAAGTTTCAGCGTATCGAAGAACGCCTCGTGGGCAACCGCGTAGCCCAGCTTTTTCAATTCGCCCGCCAGCGCGGCAGTGGACTGATGAATTCCGTGCGCTATACCGCGCAGACCGACAGGCCCGTGATAGATCGCATACATGGACGCCATGATCGCCAGCAGCGCCTGCGCGGTGCAGATGTTGGAGGTGGCTTTCTCGCGGCGGATATGTTGTTCGCGGGTTTGCAGCGCCATGCGCAGAGCAGGATTGCCATCGCTATCCACGGATACGCCGATGATGCGGCCAGGCATCGAGCGTTTGTACGCATCGCGGCACGCAAAATAGGCTGCGTGAGGCCCGCCGTAGCCCATCGGCACGCCGAAGCGCTGCGTGGAACCTAGCACGATATCCGCGCCCCATTCGCCCGGTGGGGTCAGCAGCACCAGACTCATGATGTCGGCGGCAACCGCGATGGTCATGCCCTGAGCCTTGGCGCGGGCGACAAAATCCGCATAGTCGTGCACCACGCCGTTGGCTGCCGGGTACTGCAAGAGCGCGCCGTACAGCTTGTCGTGCAAGGTGACGGTCTTGAAATCGCCGATCACAAGTTCAATCCCTAACGGTTTTGCGCGGGTTTTCAGCAATTCGATGGTCTGCGGGAAACATTCGTGCGACACGAAAAAGCTGTTTTTGTCTGCTGCATTTCTCGGGCGCAGGCTGTGCAGCATGGTCATCGCCTCGGCGGCGGCGGTCGCTTCGTCAAGCAGCGATGCGTTGGCAATCTCCATGCCGGTCAGATCGGTCACCATGGTCTGGAAATTCAGCAGCGCCTCGAGGCGACCCTGCGCAATTTCGGCCTGATAGGGCGTATAGGCGGTGTACCAGCCCGGATTTTCCAGCACGTTGCGCTGGATGACCGGCGGCAGGATCGTGTCGTAATAACCCAGGCCTATGTAGCTCTTATACAGTTTGTTCTTCGCCGCGATGCCCCGCAGGTGCTGCAAATACGCATGTTCCGACATGCCTTCAGGCAGGTTCAGCGGTTGTTTTAAACGGATAGCGGCAGGAATGGTCTGATCGATCAGCGCGTCGAGCGACGGCGCGTCGATTTTTTTCAGCATCGCCTGAACATCCCTGTCAGAAGGGCCGTTGTGGCGGTTTACAAATTGGTCTTTATACATAGGATTCAGGATTCGGGATCAAGGATTCAGGAGTGCTGCTGTGGGATTCAGGAGTCAGGATTCTGGTCGAAGAAACGGTTTTCCGTATCCTGATTCCTGAATCCCGAATCCTGTATTAGTGTGCTTCGCTGTCGACGACAGCCTGATAAGCCGCAGCATCCAGCAGCGCGTCTACATCCGCTGCATTGTCCGGTTTCATCTTGAAGATCCAGGCAGCGTAAAGTTCGCTGTTGATGGCTTCCGGGCTGCTGTCCAGATCGCCGTTGATTTCGGTAACGGTGCCTGCAATCGGCGCGTAAACGTCGGCAGCGGCTTTCACCGATTCGACTACCGCGCATTCTTCACGGGCTTTCAGGTGGCGTCCTGCCGCAGGCGCCTCGACGAACACCATGTCGCCCAGCAATTCCTGTGCGTGTTGCGTGATGCCGATGCTGACTGTGCCGTCAGCTTCGGTTTTGACCCATTCGTGGGAGGCGGTGAACTTTAAATTACTTGGCAGATTGGATGGATTGCTCATGTGATCTCCTTAAAAATATTAAAAATGCAGCTTGTGGCTGTTAGCCAAACGGTGCGCATCGCGCGCGGCCAATAAAAGCTACAAGCTACTCGCTACCGGCTACAAGCTGATTAAACTTTTTCCATTTCTTGCGAACGGATACTTTACTACCTGTGCGTTCAGCATTTTATCGCGAATAGCCACTTGTACCGTGTCGCCGATTGCAACCTCGACTGGCACGCGCGCCAAGGCGATGGATTTTTCCAGTGTGGGCGAGAAGCTGCCGCTGGTGATCTCGCCGATGCCGTGCGGAGTATGCACTTGCTGATGACCGCGCAACACGCCGCGATCGAGCAATACCAGACCTGCCAGTTTTTGAGTCGGCGGGTTGGCCAGCAGCGCCGCCTTGCCGATGAAGTCGCGGGGGCTTTTCAGATCCACGGTCCATGCCAGACCCGATTCCAGTGGCCCTGTCGTTTCGTCCATGTCCTGTCCGTACAGATTCATGCCCGCTTCCAGACGCAGCGTGTCGCGCGCACCCAGACCGATGGGTTTCACACCCTTTTCGGCTAGCGTTGCCCAGAAAAATGGCGCGGCTTTGGCCGGAATCATGATCTCAAAACCGTCTTCGCCGGTATAGCCGGTGCGGGCGATGAACATCGTGCCCATTTCCACCGCGCTGAAAGGAATCAGGCCTTCGGTCAGTTCGCGGCTGCCGGGCAATGCATCCCACACCTTGGCGCGCGCATTCGGACCTTGCACGGCGATCATCGCCAGTTCAGGATGGTCGGTAATGTCGAGTTGCGGTGCATGAAGCGAGGCCTGTTTTTTCATCCAGGCGATGTCTTTGTCCGCGGTGCCCGCGTTGACCACGATGCGGAACCAGTTTTCATTCATGAAATACACGATCAGATCGTCGATCACGCCGCCGTCCGGGCGCAGCATCGCGGAATACAGCGCCTTGCCGGGCAGCGTCAGCTTGTCGGCGTTGTTCGCCAGCAGGTAGCGCAAAAATGCGCGCACCCCTTCGCCTTTTGCATCCACCACGCGCATGTGGCACACGTCGAACATGCCGCAGTCGCGACGCACTTGATGATGTTCGTCGATCTGTGAGCCGTAGTTCACCGGCATGTCCCAGCCACCGAAATCCACCATTTTCGCGCCCATCGCGCGGTGGGCTGCATTTAAAGGGGTCGTCTTAAGAGTCGTCATACAGGCTTTCGGCAAGAGAATTTAAGTTGCGACTAAATAACGTTAAGTCGTAACTAAATAAAAAAGGCGCAGCACGATATCGTGCTGCGCCCCATCTGTCCTTGGTACCTGAGAGATTACAACAATGCCGATAAATCCTGCGCTGCAGGCTTACTGGTATTAAATCGCGTGCCCCTTCGGTGGCAGGTTTAGCCTGCGCTCTCCAGATTTGCCTGTGCCAATAGTTCTTTGTGCCTGAGCGGTTACGGGTGTTACGCCTTCGGCGGTGGTCTTAAACCACGCTCTCCCATTGGTCTTGACGGCAGCGCGGATTATGCTGGATTCGCCAAAACCTGACAACGAATATTTAACGAATTTTCTGCAAGCGCTCAGATGCGTGGCTGGCCTCGGACAACAAGCTATTCCAGTCGTCAGGCGGATGTCCGCTCTCCAGCATTTTACGAAACACCCGATAGGCGTCATCGCTGCTCTCATAGGCTCGTTTCGTATTCTCGTCGTTGACCCATGCATAGACGATGATTCGGCTTGGCTGGTGATAACGGAAGAACAGGCGGTATTGCTGAAAAAACTTGGCGCGAAACCAGTGTTTGTGCTCTTCGCCCAGTGTGTTGCCTTGCCGGTACTCAGTCCGACCGGGATCTTGCGGAATTACCTCAAACGCCAGTTTTGCGATTGCAGCCAGGCGCTTGGCGGTGTTCTTGCTGCGATAGCCTGCGGAATCCTTCTGTTTGAGGGCTTCTACCTGCCGAACCAGTGTCTCGATCTGCTCAAGAAATAACGGGTGTGCAAAGATCGTCCAGCCGTTGACGACCAGAGGCAAGGGTTTGCTCATTCGTCATCTGCCGAAAGCGCGGCATTTAAATCCAGTTCGGAGTCGTCCACCAGCGACTGAATGCGCTGAACCAGTTGGCTGTTGATCGACTGAATACGCTCAGGGTGGCTGGCGATGTCGCGCGCCAAAAAGCCCAGAAACGGTGCCAGCGCAGGATCATCATTATCGGTTTGAACGGCGCGAGTCAGCAGAACCGCTCCGTTGGGTTGAATGGTGTAATGAATTTTGTCGCGCTTGGTCAGTTTGAGCGCGCGGCGCACGGTTTCCGGCACCGTGGTCTGATAGCGGTCAGTCAGTGTTGAATCGACTTCTAGCGTGGCATGCATGGCGGCACTTTTCGGTGAACGGTAGTTGCACATGGTAATGCGTATGCATTACCATGTCAATGCACGTTAATTAACCCGCCAGCTTTTTCAGTAGCACCTCATTCAGTTGCGCAGGATTCGCCTTGCCTTTGCTGGCCTTCATCGCAAGGCCTACGAAGAAACCGAACAATTTGTCTTTTCCTGAACGGTATTCAGCGACCTTGTCGGCATTAGCCGCGATGATCTCATCTACCAGCGCTTCGATCGCGCCTGAGTCGGAAACCTGCTTCAATCCTTTGGCTTCGATAATTGCATCGGCATCTCCGCCTTCTGCCCACAACGTGCGGAATACTTCTTTCGCGCCGGAGTTGGAGATGGTGCCGTCCACGATGCGTACCAGCATGCCGATCATTTGTTGCGGGGTGACCGGGCATTGCGCCATCTCCAGTCCGTCGCGATTGAGCTGGGCGCTGACTTCGCCGATCAGCCAGTTGGCGCACAGCTTGGCTAGCTCCCCTCGCCCGCTGGCGGGAGAGGGGGCGGGGGAGAGGGAAGTCAGCACAGTATCGAAAAAGTCCGCCATTTCGCGTGAACTGGTCAGGCTGTTGGCGTCGTAAGCGGTCAGCGCATACTCGCCGGTGTAGCGTGCGCGGCGTGCCTCAGGCAATTCAGGCAGCGTGGCGCGCATCGCGTCCAGCATTGCGGAAGTGATGTCCAGCGGCAGCAGGTCGGGGTCGGGGAAATAACGGTAATCGTGCGCGTCTTCCTTGCTGCGCATCGCGCGCGTCTCGCCGGTATCCGGGTTGAACAGGATCGTGGCCTGATGGATATTTCCGCCGCTCTCGATCGTGTCGATCTGCCACTGTACTTCGTAGTCAATCGCCTGTTGCATATACTTGAATGAGTTGAGGTTCTTGATCTCGCGGCGCGTGCCGAGCGGCTCGCCGGGTTTGCGCACCGACACGTTCACGTCGCAACGGAACGAGCCTTCCTGCATGTTGCCGTCACTGATGCCGATCCAGCGCACCAGCGTGTGCAACGTTTTTGCATAAGCCACCGCTTCTGCGGCAGAACACATGTCAGGCTCGGAGACGATCTCCAGCAGCGGTGTGCCCGCGCGATTCAAGTCGACCCCGGTCATGCCCTGGGATGCGCCGTGTACCGACTTGCCGGCATCTTCTTCCAGGTGGGCGCGGGTGATGCGCACTACCTTTTCATAAGGTTTGGCGTTGCCCGACAGCGGCTCGACCTGAATGGTCAAAGAACCCATGCCGACGACCGGCAGGTCGAACTGGCTGATCTGGTAGCCTTTGGGCAAATCAGGATAGAAGTAATTCTTGCGCGCGAACACCAAACGCGGTGCGATGTGCGCACCGACCGCCAGGCCGAACTTGACGGCGAGTTCGACCGCTCCCTTGTTCAGTACCGGCAACACGCCGGGCAGCGCGATGCTGACCGCATCCGCCTGAGTGTTGGGCTCGGCACCATACGTGGTGGAGGCGCCCGAAAATATTTTAGTGTGAGTGGAGAGTTGCGTGTGCACTTCCAGCCCGATGACTGTTTCCCATTTCATGTTGCTAACCCCTTCTTAGCCACAGAGGTCACAGAGAGTACTCAAATGGTTTTCTCAGTGCGCTCTGTGTTCTCTGTGGCAAATATTTTTTAAATTCAGTTTGGTTGTTTTGTGTGCCAGTCGGTCGCCAGTTGATATTGGTGCGCGACGTTCAGCATGCGCGCCTCGTCGAAATAGTTGCCGATGATTTGCAAGCCGACCGGCATGGCGTTATCACCGAAACCGCAGGGGATGGACATGCCGGGCAGTCCTGCCAGATTCACCGCGATGGTGTAGATGTCGGACAGATACATCTGCACCGGGTCGTCGCCCTTGTCCCCCAGGTTGAAGGCGGTGGAAGGGCTGGTCGGCCCCATGATGACATCGCACTGTTTGAATGCATCGGTGAAATCCTGCGCGATCAGCCGGCGGATTTTCTGGGCTTGCAGGTAATAGGCGTCGTAATAACCATGGCTCAAAACATAAGTGCCGATCATGATGCGGCGTTTGACTTCCTCGCCGAAGCCCTGCGAGCGGCTCTTCTCGTACATGTCGGCCAGATCGGTGTATTCCGGTGCGCGATAACCGTAGCGCACGCCGTCGAAACGCGACAAGTTGCTGGAGGCCTCAGCCGGTGCCAGCACGTAATAGACCGGCACGGCAAGCCGTGTATTCGGCAGGCTGATTTCGACAAGCGTTGCGCCCAGCTTCTTGTATTCGGCAATTGCCTCCTGAACGCGGCTGCCCACGTCAGCCGATAAGCCCTCGGCGAAAAATTCCTTCGGCAGGCCGATGCGCAGTCCTTTAAGGGGCTGGTTCAAATCGCGCGCGTAGTCCTCTTTATCGCGCAGTAGTGAGGTCGAATCGCGCTCATCGAAGCCGGTCATCACGTTCAGCATCAGCGCGCAATCTTCCGCGCTTCTTGCCATCGGGCCTGCCTGATCCAGGCTGGAGGCGAACGCGATCATGCCGTAGCGCGAAACCGTGCCGTAAGTCGGTTTGATGCCGGTGATGCCGCACAGAGCCGCCGGTTGGCGGATTGAACCGCCGGTGTCGGTGCCGGTCGCTGCCGCGCAAAGACGCGCTGCGACGGCTGAGGCTGCGCCGCCGGAACTGCCGCCGGGCACGGCCTTCTGATTCCACGGATTCCTGACCGGACCGAAGTACGAGGTCTCATTGGAAGAACCCATCGCGAACTCGTCCATGTTGGTCTTGCCTAGGTTGATACAGCCCGCCTTGTTGAATTGTTCGATGACATGCGCGTCGTAAGGCGCGATGAAGTCGCTCAGCATCTTGGAGCCGCAGGTGGTGCGCCAGCCTTTGGCGCAGAAAATGTCTTTCTGCGCGATCGGGATGCCGGTCAGCGCCTGTGCGCCGCCATTAGCTATCAGCGCGTCGGCGGCGAGGGCTTGCGCGAGGCTGGTTTTCGCGTCCACGGTGATGTAGGCGTTGTAGACCGGATTATGCGTGGCGATGCGGTCGAGATAGAGCTGCGTCAACTCGACGCTGGAAATTTTTCTGGCGCGCAGTGCTGCGCCCAGTTGTGTGAGGCTGGAATTCAACATGGCTTTTTACTCGATGACTTGTGGGACAAGATACAGACCGGATTCGACTTGTGGTGCGATGGACTGGAACAGTTCGCGCTGGTTGGTCTCGGTGACGATATCCTCACGCAGGCGTTGCGATAAATCCTGGGCATGCGACATCGGTTTGATGCCGGTGGTATCAACGGCCTGCATCTCGGCGATCAGCTCAAAAATGCCGGACAATTGTGCTCTGGCGGCTTCGATTTCGGTGTCGTTCATGGACAGTCGCGCCAGAAGTGCAACTTTTTGAACGTCGGCTGTGCTTAATGACATAGTAAAAGCTTTATATAAATGAGGCTGATAGGGTATCATAACGCGATTCTTCAGCACACCATTTTAGACTTTTCGGGAATCTACATGTTTGGACTTTTTAACGGCTATTTTTCTAACGACTTGGCGATTGACCTTGGAACAGCAAATACGCTGATCTGGGTGCGCGGACAAGGCATCGTGCTGAATGAACCTTCGGTCGTGGCTATCCGTCAGGAAGGCGGTCCAAACGGCAAGAAGATCATTCAGCAGGTCGGTCTGGGCGCCAAGCAGATGTTGGGCCGCACGCCGGCCAACATCACGGCGATTCGTCCGATGAAGGACGGCGTGATTGCCGACTTCACCGTGACCGAGCAGATGCTCAAGCAGTTCATTCGCAAAGTTTACAAGGCCAGCATCTTCAGCCCGAGTCCGCGCATCGTGATTTGCGTGCCTTGCGGTTCGACTCAGGTTGAGCGACGTGCGATTCGAGAATCCGCAGTCGGTGCCGGTGCGCGCCGCGTGGAGCTGATCGAAGAACCGATGGCAGCGGCGATCGGTGCCGGCCTGCCGGTTGAAGAGGCAACCGGTTCGATGGTGGTGGATATCGGCGGCGGCACGACTGAAGTTGGCGTGATTTCGCTGGGCGGCACGGTGTATTCGGGTTCGGTGAGGGTCGGCGGCGACAAGTTCGACGAAGCTATCATCAATTACATCCGCCGCAACTACGGCATGCTGATCGGTGAAACCACCGCCGAAGAAATCAAGAAGACCATCGGTTCGGCCTTCCCGGGTTCCGAAGTGCGCGAAATGGAAGTGAAAGGGCGCAATCTGGCCGAAGGCGTGCCGCGCAGCTTCACCATTTCCAGCAACGAAATTCTCGAAGCGCTGACCGATCCTTTGAACAACATCGTCAGCGCGGTGAAGATCGCGCTCGAGCAAACCCCGCCGGAACTGGGCGCTGATATCGCGAACAAGGGCATGGTGCTGACCGGTGGCGGCGCGTTGCTGCGCGACATCGATCGCTTGCTGATGGAAGAGACCGGTTTGCCGGTGTGGATTGCGGAAGACCCGTTGACCTGCGTGGTGCGCGGGTCGGGTCACGCGCTCGAATATATGGACAAATCAACCGGCATCTTCACCACGGAGTAAGGATTGCTGGCAAGTGGGGAGCAGGGAGTGGGAAGTGGGAAAAACGGTTTTTCTCACTTCCCATTTTCTGTTTTTTACAACCACGTTCCACTAACCACTGAGGCACGCAGTGCCGCTCCACTTACAACTCGCTACTTACCACTTACCCTATAACCGATGGACAGCACGCAAACTTTTCAGGTTTTTCACCGGGGCCCGAGTCCGGCAGCAAAACTCGTGTTTTTTGCGGTGTTGTCGGTGTTGCTGATGTTTGTAGATGCGCGTTTCCGCTATCTTGAATCCACCCGAAGCGCGTTGTCTGTGCTGGTCTCACCGATACAGCGCCTGGCCACTCTCCCGTTGACGCTGATGCAACAAGCCGGAGTTTTTTTCGTCACGCATGGCAGTTTGCTGGAAGAAAAAAAGGCGCTGCAACTTCAGCATGCGCAAGACGCCGTTCAATTGGTGCAACAGCAATCCTTGCTGCAGGAAAATCTGCAACTGCGCAACTTGCTCGCATTGCAGCAGCGCAACCAGTTTGCCGGGCAATTCGCCGAGATCGTCTACGCCGAACGCGATGTTTTCAGGCGTAAAGTGCTGATCAATAAAGGCAGTGCGGTCAATATTCAGGCGGGTCAGGTGGTGATGGACGACAAGGGCATCGTAGGGCAGATCACCCGTGTGTTCCCCTGGCTCTCCGAAGTCACGCTGATTACCGAGAAGGATCATGCCGTGCCGGTGCAGGTGCTGCGCAACGGATTGCGCAGTGTCGCATTCGGCGCCGGGGACACCAGCCAGTTGTCGCTGCGCTATATGGCCGTCAGTACCGATATTCAGAATGGCGATATATTGGTCACTTCCGGTATCGACGGCATCTATCCGCCCGGTATTCCGGTAGCCAGGGTAGAAAAAATCGAGCGCGATGCGGCTTATCCTTTCGCACGCATTGTTTGTCTGCCGGTGGGCGGGGTGGACAAGTATCGCCAGCTGATGGTGTTGTCTGCCGTCCCAAAACTTCCCGAACGCCCTGAAGCCGAACCCCTGCCTGCCAAGTTGAAATCAAAGAAGAGCGGGGTTCATTGATGCCGTTTCTAGAACATACGCAGCCGGAAATTTTACGCCCCGTCAGCACGATGTTTATCGTGACCAGCATCGTTGGCGCCTTGTTGCTCAATGGCTTGCCGTGGCAAGGCCTCTGGTTGACGCTGCGCCCCGACTTCGTGGCGGTGGTGCTGCTCTACTGGTGTACGCATAAACCGCTGCGAGTCGGGGTCGGCCTGTCCTGGGCAATCGGCATACTGGCCGATGTGGGGGATGCCAGTTTGTTTGGACAGCACGCGCTGGCCTATACTCTGCTGGCGTTTGGCGGCGTGGTGTTGAACCGCCGGATACGGATGTTCGACCTGCGCGAGCAGACGACCCAGGTGTTCGTGATTCTGTTGTCGACCTATGCGGTGTATGCGCTGGTGCATTGGCAGGTGAACGGTCAGGTCGTGTGGCTTTATTTCCTGGGTTGCCTGACATCGACGCTGCTGTGGATTCCGACCAGTTTCCTGTTCCAGTCGATGAGGCAGATGCGCGTGGATCGTGAATGAATAAGCGGATTGAGCTTAAAAATCACCAACAGGAGATTTTCAATTTTCGTTTGCGCCTGTTCATCGGCATCTGTTTTGCATTGCTGTTGCTGGGGATTTTGCTGGCGCGTTTCATCTATCTGCAAGCGATCCGTCATGACTATTACCAGACGCTGGCCGAGAAGAATCGCATCTCGGTGATGCCCATCGTGCCCAATCGCGGCCTGATACTGGATCGCAACGGTGTGGTGCTGGCACACAATTTTTCCGGCTACACGCTGGAAATCACGCCCAGCAAGGTCAAAAATCTGCAAGCCACCATAGACGATTTGGCCACCCTGGTCGACATTCAGCCCAGAGACCGAAAACGCTTCAAGAAGCTGCAAGCCGAGAGCCATGATTTTGAGACGCTGATGATCCGCAGCCGTTTGAGCGACGAAGAGGTGGCGCGTTTTGCCGCGCAGCAATACCGCTTTCCGGGCGTCGAAATCAAGGCGCGCCTGTTCCGCGAATATCCGTTCTCGGAGAAAACCGCGCATCTGCTGGGCTATATCGGTCGCATCAACCAGACGGATGTCGACAGGCTGGATGAAAACGAGTCGCTGGCCAACTACCGCGGAACCGATTACATCGGCAAGACCGGGCTGGAACAATATTACGAAGATGAATTGCACGGCACGACAGGCATAGAGCAGGTCGAGGTCGACTCGGCAGGGCGAGCGGTGCGCGTTCTGTCGCGTACGCCGCCGATATCCGGCAATACGCTGATACTGAGCATCGATGCTAAGTTGCAGGACATTGCCGAGCAGGCATTCGGCGAATATCGGGGCGCGCTGGTGGCGATCGATCCTGCCAACGGCGAGGTGTTGGCTTTTGTCAGCCGTCCGGGCTATGACCCCAGCCTGTTCGTCGACGGGATCGATGCGGACAGTTGGAAAGAGCTGAACGAATCTCCCGATCATCCGCTGAACAATCGTGCGCTGCGCGGACAATATCCATCGGGTTCCACGATCAAACCCTTCATGGCGCTGGCCGGGCTTTTTTACAATACGCGCTCACCGAGCCAGACGATCAGCGATCCGGGTTTTTACACCCTGTCCGGCAGCAGTCACCACTATCGCGACTGGAAGAAGGAAGGGCACGGAACAGTGGACATGTTCAAGTCCATCGTCGTTTCCTGCGATACCTATTATTACGGTCTCGCGGTCGAGATGGGCATAGACAACATCTATAACTTCCTGTCCGGCTTCGGGTTCGGCAAGAAGACCGGTATCGATCTTGAGGGGGAAGCGTCGGGACTGCTGCCTTCCCAGGAGTGGAAGATGAAACGGTTCAAGCAGAAATGGTATACGGGCGATACTGTGTCGGTAGGCATCGGTCAGGGTTACAGTCTGGTGACCCCTTTGCAGCTGGCCGCAGCGACGGCGACACTGGCGAATGACGGTATCGGCTACCGGCCGCATCTGGTCAGGGAAGTGAAGAATTCGGTCACCAATGAAATACACAAGGTCGAAAACAAGCCCGCGTTCGATATCAAGCTTGACCCGGCCCATCTCGATCTGGTCAAACGTGCGATGGCGGCCGTGACTCAGCCTGGTGGCACGGCGGTGGCTGCCTCTGCGGGTGCGCTGTATACGATTGCCGGCAAGACCGGCACGGCTCAGGTAGTCGGCATGAAACAGGGCGAGAAGTACGATGCCAGCAAGATATCGGAGCGCAATCGCGACCATGCCTGGTTTATCTCCTTTGCTCCCGCCGATAAACCCAGAATTGCGGTGGTGGTGCTGGCCGAGAATGGCGGACACGGCGGCGGTACGGCAGCACCTATCGCCCGCAAGGTAATGGACTACTATCTGTTGGGCAAGGTGCCGCAAGCACCGGCAGTGAAACCGAGTGCAGTGACGATCCCGGTAGCATCGGGTGTTCCGGAAGTCGAGGCGGACTAATATGACCAGGCGACAACTTTGGCGACGCATCATCTCGCATCTTGATCTGCCGCTGCTGGCAGGAATGGGCTTACTGATGGCAGCCAGCCTGCTGACGCTGTACAGCGCGAGCGACCATAATTTCGAACGCGTGTTGGCGCAGGGTGCGAATATTCTGGTGGCATTTTTCTGCTTGTGGGTAGTGGCCAATCTGCCGCTGCACTATCTGATGCGCACCGCCGTACCGATCTATGTGCTGGGCATGCTGCTGCTGATCGGCGTGGCGCTGTTCGGCGAAATCAGCCATGGCGCCCGGCGCTGGCTGAACATCGGGGTGGCAACCATACAGCCGTCCGAACTGATGAAAATCGGTGTGCCGTTGATGATGGCCTGGTATTTCGAGAAGTACGAAGCGGCCCTGACATTGAAAAACTACATCGTGGCGGCCTTGTTGCTGTTGCTGCCGGTGGCATTGATCGCACGTCAACCGGATCTGGGGACCGCACTGCTGATTTCCGCCAGCGGCTTTTATGTGTTGTTCCTAGCCGGTTTGAGCTGGCGCGTGATGGGTGGATTGTTCGTAGCCGGCATTGCCAGTGCGCCGTTGTTGTGGTCGATGATGCACGACTATCAGCGCCATCGCATCGAGATGTTGTTCGATCCGTCGCAGGACGCGCTGGGCAAGGGCTATCACACCATCCAGGGCATGATCGCCGTCGGTTCCGGCGGTATTCTGGGCAAGGGCTACCTGAACGGCACTCAGACCCATCTCGACTTTTTGCCTGAGCGCACCACCGACTTTATCTTCGCGGTGTATTCGGAAGAATTCGGCCTGGTCGGCAATTTAATATTGCTCAGCATGTATTGTTTTGTGATCGCGCGCGGATTCGTCATCACGGCGAATGCATCGACTTACTTCACCCGTCTGATGGCAGGCTCGATCACGCTGACTTTCGCCACCTATGCATTCGTCAACATGGGCATGGTCAGCGGCATCCTGCCGATTGTTGGCGTGCCGTTGCCGCTGGTCAGTTACGGCGGAACATCCATGCTGACGCTGTTGCTGGGTTTTGGTATGCTGATGAGCATTCAGACGCACAAAAAACTGGTTAAAAGCTAACTTGTTGTTAAATAAGGATAAATTATGAGCAAGCAAGTTGTAATTTTAGTATTGGCCGCGCTGGTGCTCACCGCCTGCGGCACGACACCACAACGCCCGGAACAAAAACCCATCATTCTCGCGCCGGTTGAAGATCGTTCAGCCGGACATGCTGTTCAATCCGTCCAGAAGCCGATCGCCGGCAGCGGCGGGTATCTGGCGGGCGATGGTCCGGGCGAAAATCCACCCGCGAATATCGATGCGATTCCTGACGCCGTACCGGTGAATGAACCGCTGCACCGCTATGCCAATCGCCCTTATGCAGCCCTGAACAAGAACTACACGCCGCTGACCCGGCCTGGCAACTTCAGCCAACGCGGCATCGCATCGTGGTATGGCAAGAAATTTCATGGCCAGCGCACGTCCAGCGGCGAGAAATATGACATGTACCAGATGACCGCCGCGCATCCCACGTTGCCCATCCCAAGCTATGCGCGCGTGACCAATGTTGCCACCGGGAAGTCAGTCGTTGTGCGCATCAACGACCGGGGCCCTTTCCTGCATGCCCGTGTCATCGATTTGTCCTATAGCGCCGCTCACAAAATCGGCATCATCGGCAACGGCAGCAGCGAGGTGGAAATCGAAAGCGTCACGGCTGACACCAGTGCCCGCCCGATTGCCAGGTCGGATGTCGTGCAAAGCGTGCCGCTCGAACCCGCAGCACCGGTTGCCGCCGTACCCGTCGCTGTTAATGGCAGCAATGTATTCCTGCAACTGGGCGCCTTCAACACGACCGATGCCGCAGAGAAATTCCTGTCCGAGATGCGTGCCAGGCTGGGCGATGCCGGTAAACAACTGGTGTTGTTCAGTCAGAACAACAAGACCCGGGTTCATATCGGCCCCTACGCCAGCCTTGCGGATGCGCGCAACAGCCGGGAGGATTTGAGGGATAAGCTCGGCTTCATGCCGATGGTGAATCTGCATTAAAAGCGGCGAATAGCCAGTAGCCAGTAGCCCAAGCGCCCGATTAAATGAACGACGACAAACTGCGCATCGACAAATGGCTGTGGGCGGCGCGCTTCTTCAAGACGCGCAGCCTGGCCGCCGATGCGGTGGACGCGGGCAAAGTAATGCTGGGCGGGGTGCGCATCAAACCTGCCAAGACCATCGCGGCAGGAGACCTGCTGGATATTCGCCTCGGACAGGCACGCTTCGAGGTCGAAGTGCTTGAACTCTCGGGAAAACGCGGTTCGGCGCCGATCGCACAGCAGCTTTACCGCGAAAGTGATGAGAGTATCGCGCGGCGTGCGGTAATCGCCGCGCAGCTCAAACTGCAGCCCGAATTTATTGCCACCCGTGGCCGCCCTACCAAACGCGACCGGCGCGAGATCGAGAAACTCAAACATGGCGAGTGAAAGCCGCACAAAAAAATGGGCCATCAACCTGCTGCTGTTTGTGCTGGTGGTGGCCGGCATCCGCTTCTGGCAACAACGCGACATGGTAAGCGGCGCGGCACCAAGTTTGCAGGGCGTCACCCTTTCCGGCCAGCCTTACATCTTGCCGGCACATCCCAGGTCTCCGGTGCTGGTGCACTTCTGGGCGACCTGGTGTCCTGTCTGTCGAACTGAGCAGGGTTCCATTGCCGCCATCGCGCATGACGACCCTGCCGTGATCACTATCGCGATGCAGAGCGGCAAGCCGGAAGAAGTGACACGCCACATGCGGGAACAGGGGGTCGATTTTCCGGTGTTGAATGATCCGGATGGCAGCATCGCCCGCGCATGGGGCGTGCATGCCGTTCCCGTCAGCTTCATCATTTCACCCGACGGCAGTGTACGCTTTGTTGAAGTCGGCTACACCACCGGGTTTGGGCTCAGAATACGAAAGTGGCTGGCGGGGATTTGATTAGGCGGGGTGCGACCCTGCACTCGGTTGCTTTCTTTGTCCGGCCAAAAGAAAGCAACTAAAGAAACGCCGCCCCGATCCGCCATCCCTATGGGATTCCCTGCGTTGCTCGCCTGTTCAGGCGGCTGTGCAACTCGCCCTGTTGGTGCGCACACATCGCGCCCCAATGCGGAGCTTAAATGCCGCAAGGGCATTCCCACGAAATGTAGGCGATACAACCGCCTTGTTTCTGAATGAACAGTGCGCGCCGGAATCCCCTGGACAGCCTGTGCTACTCGGCGGCGGATAAGGGGTTGAGGGCGGTGCTCATGGTGCGCGGCTTTACGAAAACGCTATTTTCCGCCGTTTTCCGCATGCATCAGTTGAACCATTCCTTCAACGATGCGCATGTCTCTAGGCGAAAGTCGCGCCAACTTGTCCAGCAACGGAATAATGCCAGCGTATTGCGCCAACCCTGCGTATTCCTTCCCTAACACCACCAAACCCGTCTGCTGCACGGACAACGGCAATGCCGCTTCCACCTTTTCACCCGAACCGTAGCGCAACCACTGCGCCGACACTTCCAGCCAAGCCGCCAGCGCCAGTAACTTTGGTTGTGTTGGCATCGCCTCAGAGAGTAACCATTTTCTGACGGTTTGCGCACTGACAGGTTGACCGGAAAAATGCTGGTTGAACGTGCGTGCAATCTGCGTAGGGCTACCAATAGGCTGGCCTATACGCTTCAGCTCTTGAGAGAGCCGTTTGCTGAAGGCGATTCGTTGCTGTTCGCTGGTCGTTTCCATGGATGGAAATTACCAAGCTTGACAGTAACTAAAAAGAACAATTAGTTTGCGATAGTAACTATTTGTTGTTATTCTGCGTGGCGTTATAGAAAACTGGCTCGCAATGTGCAAAGGAATCAGTACAAGGATCAGAAGGTTGCTTCAAAAGCGCTTGTTAATTCCGCAAATTATAGAGGCGGGAAAGTTGCTCTCAATAAATTAAGTTTGATTTTCAAACTTTGATTATTCAAAATTTTCCAGGAGATTATATGCAAACAACTCGGCAATACAGCGTTATCACGCTGGCTCTATTTACAAGCGCATTGTTAACCGGATGTGGTGGAGGTAGTGGTGGCGGAGCAGTCGCACCTGCTGCACCTGTCGGTCCTGTTGTCTCGACGCTTTCTTTCCCATTGCGGGCAAGCTATAACACACTAATTGCAAATGGATTTGCAAGACCGTTTACAGTCACTGGCAATTGCACTGGAAGTGGAAATAATACAGATGCTCCTGCAACGACTCCAGCCGTATTTGAAGCCAATCCGGCAGCGTTGTCTGCGGCATCAACATTGACGGCTACATTGACCAGCACGCCAGGTTTTGTTTGTATTGCGACACTAGCGACAACATCGACATCTTACTACGATAGCACTTACACCCCGCTTGGCTCCAATATCGTCGGCGGCGACTATGGCGTGTACCTGATTGCGCCAAATATTCCTGCGACTGCTGTGGTCGGCGGTACGGGCGTGATTGGTACTGAAACCCTCTATACGAATAGCACAAAAGTAACGGGCAACGGTAGGATAGACAGTAGCTACGTTATCGAGGCAGATACCGCAACGACCGCCATCGTGAACGCCATTGGGAAAGTTTATAACGCAGCTGGCACTTTGATTGGTACGCAGCAAGGTCGTTATCGAATTGCAGCTACTGGGGCTTTGGTACCCGTATCGATTGATCTTCAATACCCAATTGGTATTCAATTCCCAGCCGGTATGCATATGCTATTCACCTATAACTAATAATCGGCCGACCCAATGGGTCGGTTTTTTGTTGCGCGGTCACTATCTGGCAATGTGTTTACACACGGGAGACAAACATGAAGCGCGTATTCATAATAACTCTTACAGTTACCTTCTTCTTAGCCGCATGCGCAAATACTGGCGCGAATTATCGTCCGCTTATTGATACACAGAACGGAGCGGTAGACATGAATAAATATGAGTCCGACTTACAGCAATGCCAGCAATATGCGGGGCAGGTAGCTGGTGCAGCAACTCAGGCTGCTGCTGGAGCGGTAATTGGAGCTGTGTTTGGCGCGATTTTAGCAAGCGCAGCAGGCAGGGGTTATGATCGAGGTGCGACTACACGAGCCGCCGCCGTTACTGGGGCTGCGGGCGGTGCCGCGCAGGGGGAAACAGACCAGCGAGACATTATTCGCAGATGCTTGGGTGGAAGGGGCTACGTTGTTTTACAGTAAACTTGAAGAGTTGCTTTACGGGGTCTTGCAATCACGCATCGGGCTTGATTTCGTGATGCCGCACAGGGTGATGTTAAATGCAGTGCGCTGGTTCTGCCTCCATTTTTTAAAAAACAGCGCTGCTGAAACGCCGAAACGTGCCGCCATGACTTTGGCCTGACGGGCATTGAAATCGCGTCGCCCGGACAGCAATTTTGACACGACGCCCTGGCTGCCCAGTTCTGGCAGATCGACTTGGCGCAAATTGTCGCGTTCCATCAAGTGTTCCCACGGAGCTGAATATGTGTAGAATGAAGTCTGTTGAAAAGAGGAATGGCTGCCATGAATAAAATGGACACAGTAAAGGAATTAGAATCCCGTGCGAAGGAAGCGTATCAGGCTTGGTTGATCGCCGAAGCGCAAGCAGGCGAAGCTTACAGCGAGGGTAAGCACACATCGACGCATGAGCAGGCAATGGGTGAGTTTGACCGTGCCATAGAACGCCATGCAAAGAAAGCCGCTTGAATATCTTGCATCGGCTCGCCGCGATCTGAGGCGTATTGCCGAGTACTACATCGAAACAGCAGGAGCCGCTGTCACCGCCAAAATCGGGAGCGAAATCGGAAACACCATCCTGCAAATTGCTGAGCAGCCAGAGATAGGCCGTAAGCTGGAAACCGCCCCATATCGGCAACTTGTCGTTAGTCAATATCCGTTTGTCATTCATTAGCGTGGTGCTCGCGTAGCGGCTCGTTTGCCTCCTCGCCCGCATGCGGGAGAGGATTGAGGAGAGGGAACGGGCTTGGCTAATTTCATTTTCAGAAGTGTATATTTGACATGCCCGTTACAAGTTAACCCCCACTGCGGCAAGAATTATTCGCGTCCTGCATCAAGCGCAGAAAAAACCACGTTAAGTTTTTGCATTGTAAGGTGCTTGACATCACGCTCCGGTGGCACGGCAAATTGGCAAGTTCAGACGAACTGGATCGAGGTGATGGAGATCAACGCACCGAGTGCCGCGCCGGCCAGTACATCGCTGGGGTAGTGCAGGCCGAGTATCGGGCGGGACAGGGCGACCAGCAAGGAAAACGGCAATACCAGCCAGATCAGCGCGGGGAAATAAAACACGGCGATCAGGCTGAATGATACGGCATGCAGGGTGTGGCCGGACGGGAAGCTGAACTGGTCGAGGGTATGCCCTGCGCAGACGATGGCCGGATAAACATTGAACGGGCGAGGCCGTAAGGTTTTGTTTTTGATGAGTTTGTAAATCACCGTGCCGAGCAAACCTGCTGCGAGCATGTGCAACACAGCGGGCAATGCCTCTGCCTGATAACACAGCAACAGCACCGCCATCAGTACGTACCAGAATATCCCGTCTCCCAGGCGGCTGATCAGGCAGAACACGCGGCGTACAAAAAGGTGGCGACTCTGCCGATTGCATAACAGGCAGAGTTCCACATCGTAATCGCTAATCCGTTGCAGCGGCGAATTCAGGTTGGACATGGTTATCTCCCTGTGCACGCACAGTCTCGAGCAGTACCGATTCCATCTGACCCATGATGTGATCCCAGGTCAGGGTTTTCATCGTGTGACGTGCAGCCTGGCGCAAATGCAGTACCTGATCCATGTCTGCGATCAGCGCTGTTGCCTGCATGACAAATGCTTGCGTGTCGCCCAACGGTGCCAGCGCGCCGTTTACGTTGTGGACGATATGTTGGCGGGCGGCGGCGTAATCGTAGGCGAGGGTTGCCAGGCTGCTGGCCATCGCTTCGACGGTGACATTGCCATAGGTCTCGGTCAGGCTGGGGTACAGGAAGATGTCGCCGGAGGCGTAGTGTTCTGCCAGCGCTTCGCCTGTCTGCATGCCGGCAAAAATCACATCCGGGTACTGTTTTTGCAATCCTGCCCGCGCGGGGCCGTCGCCCACCAGCACCATCTTGGCTCGCGGATTAACGATGCGCATTTGCTCAAAAGCCAGCAAAGCCACGGCCAGATTTTTTTCTGCTGCGATGCGGCTCACCAGCATCACTACCGGCGTGTCGTCATCGGCGCCCCAGCAGGAGCGCAATGCTCGACTACGCTTGATCGGATTAAACAGCTTGGTGTCCACGCCGCGCGAGACGACCCGCACGTTCCGGTAGCCCTCCTGCTCCAGTTGCAGTTGCAACTGTTTGGTTGGCACCAGCGTACACGCTGCCTTGTTGTGGAAATGACGCAGATAGGCGGCGATAGGCCATTTCAGCAGGCCGACGCCGTAGTGTTGCGTGTAGCTGTGAAAGTTGGTGTGAAAATCCGTGCTGACCGGAATATTCAATTTCCGCGCGGCGGATAAGGCTGACCAGCCCAGCGGGCCTTCGGTGGCGATATGCACGATGTCCGGACGCTGCTGCTGCCACAAGCGCAGCAACAAGCCTTTTGCGGGCAGTCCGGACTTGAGTCCGGAATAACCCGGGATAGGCATGCCGGCTACCAGCGTCTCGCGGTAGTTTTCTGCGTCAGTTGCGACATCCTGTTTATGTTGTCGCGGCCGGATCAGATGGATGTCGTGTCCGCGCAGGCAGAGGCCTTTGACCATGCGGCCAATGGTGATGGCGACTCCGTTTACTTCGGGCAGGTAGGTTTCGGTGACCAGCGCAATTTGCAGCGCTGCCGGCAATTCGAAGATTTCATTTAATGTTTTCATGAAATGCATCGTGCAGCGCTTGCATGAACCTTTAATTATGTTTTATTGAATAATTTATGACGCCATCAAAACCAGTCCCCAGATGACAATCGCATTGACCAGGCTGACCAGTACCGCTGCGCTGCCGATGTCCTTGGCGCGCTTGGCCAGATCGTGACTATCCAGCGAGATGCGATCGACGGTGGCTTCAATGGCCGAGTTAAGCAATTCGACGATAATCACCAGCAGCACACTGCCTATCATCAGTGCACGACCAATGAAGCTTACGGGCAACCAGACGGCGAGCGGAATCAGGATGACGGCGAGCAGGGCTTCCTGGCGAAACGCATCTTCGTGCTTGTAGGCGGCGCGAAATCCGGCCAGCGAATAGCCAAACGCGCTGCATAAACGCCGTAACCCGGTTTTGCCTTTGTAGGGGCTTTCCATTGCATGACTCCAGAAGTAAAGTTCCGATTATGCGTCAATAACATGACAGCCGAATTTCAGACCATTTACGCAAAAAGTCTGGCACCGTCCGTACCGTCACCCTGAGAAATTTCACTGAAGCGGAAGCGCGAGACGCTGCGGTGCAATATCTCGGAGGCTCTTGCCATCCCCGCCATTTCATCGCGTGTATCCTCGATGTCATTGCTGGTGCTGGCGCTGATGTTGTGCACTTCGGCCATGTGTGTGGCGATGAGTTCTCCCGAAGTGGATTGCTCCTGCGTGGCTTGTGCGATTTGTTGCATGCGCACAGCGACCAGTTGCATGGAATCGCCGATTTCAGCCAGCACGGCATCGGTCTTCTTGCCGCGAGTCACACCGATTTTGGCGGTTTCCCGCGCCAACTGCATCACGCTGACGGCATTTTTGGCAGAAATCTGCACTTCCTGGAGCAGTTCCGAAATGTCCTTGACCGAATTGGCTGTCCGGTCAGACAGGGTTCTGACCTCGTCCGCCACCACCGCGAAACCGCGACCATGCTCACCGGCTCTTGCGGCCTCGATCGCGGCATTCAGCGCCAGCAGGTTGGTCTGACCCGCAATGTCTTTGATGATCTTGCTGATGTCGCTGACCCGATGCAAGGTCTGATTGAGGCCGTCCATGGTCTGAACAGATTCATTCATGGTCATGTCAAGATTCGATATCGCCTCCAGAGTTTGACGGCCAGCCTCGCTGCCTTCTTTTACCTGTGCGCGTGTGCGGTTTGCCGCATCGGCTGCGAAGTTGGCACTTTCGGCGATGGCAAAAATGGTGCTGCGCATCTCCTGAATCGAGTCGTTGGCATTGGAGGCCTTCTCCGATTGCGCATTCGCATTGGTGCTGACCGCATGCGTCATTTGAAGCACCCGGTTGGTGGTTTTGGATGCCTGATCAGAGGACAAGTTGACCTCGCGCAGAATGCCCTCGAAGCTTGCGATGAAGGAATTGACGGTACTCGCCATTACCCCGATCTCGTCGGCATGGCTGGCAGGCAAACGGTGGGTGAGATCGCCATTGATCAGATGATCCATGGCGCTGATGACATCATCCACGCGTTTTTTCAGGTAACGATTGAAACGCGCCTGAAAGGAAATGATGACGATTCCGGCAAAAAACAACGGCAAGACGATGATCCAGATAATGCGATTGACGGCGCTGTTGATCGAGGCCTTGGCGTACGCCCAGGTCGACTCGTTGGCGGCCAGCAGTGCGTCGATGTCGGCAATCATCGGCCCGGTATGCATGCCATAGAGCATATCCTGCGCGGTGACTGCATCTGCCGGGCTGGTGCTTGCAATCTGGACGGCCAGTTTAAGTCCCTTGGCATATTCTTCCCATGCGCTCAGCGCATGCGCAAGCTTGGTCTGATCCACGTCGGGCTGGGCAGCCAGCAGCGTGCCTTGATGCAGCGCGCGTATCTTCTTGTCAGCCGCTGCCAGTGTTTTCTCTGTTTCCTGGAGGATGGGATCTGCACGCGAGATGGCCAGCGCTTCGCTTTTGATCGCGGACAAGTTGGCCGCAAATATCTGCTGATTCTGATATTGGTCGAACGTGCTGCGCAACATGGATAGCTGTACCACGGCGAAGACGATGACGCCGGACAGGCTGATCAGCGTGATCAGCGCGATCAGGCGCAATTGGGATTGAAGCGTCACAGTGAACTCCCCATCGTGCGTTGTTCAATAAACAGGCTGTTGCCGGGCATTTTTTTCGCCATTTTCTTGGCGTCAGACATGGCGGCCGAGACCTCGTGATGTGACACGAACTGTCCGGGCGATACGGCGATCGCACCGATTGACAGGCTGGTCAGCGGATGGAAGTGGGTCTGGCCGTCGCGGCCTTCGCTGGAATAGCCGCCGTCGATCAGATGCTCTTCCTTGAACAACAACGACGCGGCTTGTTCGAATGATTTCAGTGCCTGTTCGCAGCGCGTCTTCCAGTCGCGGCTTTGCATCAACAGGATGAAGTCATCGCCACCGATATGGCCGATGAAATCCTGCTTGTGATCGCATGCCCAGCCCAGCAGACGTCCGGTGAGCTGGATCATTTCATCTCCTTTGCGATAGCTGTAAGTGTCATTGAAAGGCTTGAAGTGATCCAGATCGCAATAGCAGGCGATAAACGGGGTGTTCGCCAGCAGCAGGCGTTCGATGTGCTCGTTGATGGGCACGTTGCCCGGCAGCAGACTGAGCGGATTGGCGTAGCGTGCCGACTCCAGCTGCATCCTGGTCAGCTCACGCAACAGATCTTGCCCTGAAGCTACCCCGATGTAGCGCTCGTTTTCGGTGATGATGAAGCCGTCGGCGAAATGGCGGGTGTCCGCTTCCGCCAGATAATGGCTCAGTTCCTCGATCGGCATGCTCTTTTCCACCAGCAAGGGGATGCTCTGTATCAATTTCTCACAAGGCTTCTTGCCCATCAATTCGCGCTGGAATGGCTTTGAGTAGCAGTCGATCAGCTGGTAGCGGTTGATCAGTCCGATCGGCAGTCCGTTTTTGACCACAGGGATGATATGTAAGGCGGGGTTGCTGGAAAAACGTTCAAACACCTGGTCATTCGACGTTTCGGGCTGCACCGGTTCAACATAGCTCAACAGTTTCTGAGCCGTTATCTGCGAGCGATGAGTCAATTGGGCCGCAGGAAAAATACAGATATTGGACGAGTTGATGATACTGCTGGTCTCGTTGGACGCCAGCAAGGGCGGTGTACGGTTCGGGCGTGCGATGAAATACCCTTGTCCCAGCGCGATGCCGATGTCTTTCACCACGCGCAATTCGCCTTCGGTTTCGATTCCTTCGGCGATGACGCGCGTGCCGCAACTCTCGGCAATCTGCTGGATGGATTTCAAAAATTGCAATTTGATCGGATCGTGATCCACCCCCTGCACGAAATGCATGTCGATCTTGATGTACTCGGGGCGCAATTCGGACCACAGGCGCAAGCTGGAGAAGCCTTCGCCCAGATCATCGATCGCGGTCTTGAAACCCATGGCCCGGTAGTGCAGCAGCGCGCTGCGCATTTCTTCGAAATCGTAAGTGGGCTGGTTCTCGGTGATCTCCATCACGACGCGCGCAGGATCAATGCCCAGCTCGCGCATGAATTCGAGTGTCTGACCGTTTTTGAAACTGGGGTGGGTCAGTGTCTCAGGACTGATGTTGAGGAACAGGCTGCCCGGCAATTTTTGCCTGGCAAAGGCCTCCAGTACGATTTGGCGCGCCAGCATTTCGACTTCCAGCGACAGGTTCTGTTGTGTGGCAGCAGAAAACAGATTGAAAGGCGAATGCAGCGGACTGTCGGCCGGGCCGCGTATCAAGCCTTCAAAACCCAGAAATTCGCCGCTCTTGAGATCGATGATGGGCTGGAACAGGGCGCTCAATTTGCGCTGAGCAATGATAGTCTGGAGCGGTGTCATGGCTTGCTCCAGAGCGAGGTTGATCCGAAATTGCGCGTGCGGTGCACGTGCATTTGAACGCTGGAGCTCAACTGGTAGTGTGGCGATCATGGGATTTTACCGTAATCTGTCTTGAGGCACGCACACTAGCGCGATGTTGTGACAGGAATGTGACACTGCGCTATGCAATCGGCGGGTCAGACGCTAGAATCTGCCGACATTGCCCATTCTTAAAATTTTAGTTCTATATGAGATAGAGTGGGAAAATGAAAGCATCAAAGAAACAGAGCGATGAAATTATACACATTACACACCACCCATAGCACCTGTGCGCCGCCGCAGATAGCTTGCAAACAGCGGTGCAGTTGGGCGAGGACTGTTTGAGTACGTGGCCGCGTAGCGGATCGTGCGAGTTCCGCAGCCCCGCTGTTTACTGGCTATCAAGGGTACGCAGCCTGTCTTATGCAAGACAGGCTGGCGCGGCAAACCGGGGTCGACTTTTCTTGGGTCACCTTCTTTTGGCGATGCAAAAGAAGGTGACCAGCAGCCGGGCTGCCCACGGCAGAAGTGAATTTGTAAATTAGGGTACCCACTGTAAATCACATAGAGCCTAAAATTCAGTATGACTGTTCGGCTTCCATCAGGTAAGACATTCGCGCTGACGCTCGCCGGCATCCTGGTGACCTGCCTGCTGTTCAGCTGGCTTGTTCTGCCCCGGATTTTGCAGGCTCAGGCGGAAAAGTATATCGCCGGGAAGGCCGGCCATCATCTGACGATGAATCGGCCCCAGTTCAATCCTTTCGAGATCAGCCTGCGCGTGTCAGGATTGCGCCTGACTCAACCCGATGGCAAACCCTTGCTGGCTTTTCGGGAGCTGGTAGTCGATTTGTCCGCTGCCAGCCTGTATCGCGGGGAGCTGGTCTTCGACAGCATCCGCCTCGACGGCCTGGAGGCCACAGCCGTTCTGCTGACAAACGGCAAGTTGAACTGGTCTGCCCTGATCGATGCGCTGCAAAGCAGTGTGAAGACACCGGACTCGACTTTATCCGGCTTTGATGTTCATCGCTTTACGTTGTCCGACGCCAGGCTGGCTTTTACTGACAGGCGGATGACGCCTGTTTTTGTCGCCCGAATAGAGCCGATAAACCTGGAACTCACCGAGCTCTCCTCCTTGCCTGGTGACAAGGGACAGTACAGATTGTCGGCACGCACCTCATTCGGTGCGCATCTGGCGTGGCAAGGCGAGGCACGCCTCGACCCGTTGGCCGTGACGGGCAGTTTCAATGTCGAGAATGTGAACATCGCGGCTGTTTCGACTTATTTCAAAGACCTGTTGCCGATTGCGCCGACCCGGGGGGTTGCCGGTCTGTCGGGGAACTACCGGGTGGGCTATGCCAAGGGGCGACTGGACATTAACCTGGCACAGATGGCCGCGAAAATGAGCGGGCTTGAGTTTGAGCAAGCCGCAGGATCTAGTGTTGCGGTAGACGCGATTGTGGCCCGTGACGGCAGTTTTGACCTTGCGAAGAACAATTTTGCACTGGGTTCGCTCAGTATGACAGGCAGCAGGCTAGGTTTGCAGGGTGTCCCGAAAGCCATGGAGCTTGGCAATCTTGCCGTTGAAACTGTTCATGTCAACTTGACGTCTCACCACGCGACACTGGGACGCCTGGCCTTGAATGGTGGCCACCTCCGTGTTGTCCGGGATGCGCGTGGACATATCGATATTGTGGAGGCGTTGAAAGCCCTGTCGCCCGCAGCAAAACAGGAAACAACCAAACCGAGGACAGCCAGTGCCCCGTGGCGCTACCGGCTGAAAAAGCTGGAACTGGCAGGCTTCGATGCCGCGTTTCGGGATGAGACAGTCACACCGGCAGCAGAGCTGGCGGTAAAAGATATTGCTCTGGGTCTGGAAGGTATCAGCGACGACCGGGCCATAGCCGTGCCGCTCAAGGCTTCTTTCGCGGTGCAGGACGGTGGGAGTTTTGCAGCCGAGGGGCGCGTGATTCCTGCTGTACCGGCAGCGGATCTCCAGATCAAACTGACGGAACTTGATTTGAAGCCTGTGCAGCCCTATTTGTCCAAAGCGGCCAGATTGAAACTGGTAAGCGGGGTGCTGTCCACGACGGGTCGCGCCAACTATGACGCGCAGGGCGCGAGCTTTCGAGGCAGCTTCGTGTTGAACGACCTGCTGCTCAATGAGGCAGATACCGGCAATCTTTTTCTGGCCTGGAAGTCGCTCGGCAGCCGTTCCTTTGAAGTCACGCCGTCAAAACTGGATATAAGCGAACTCACGGTCAACGGGCTCGATACCAAGCTGATCATCAACAAGGATAAATCGGTCAGTTTTAAGCGCATCCTCTTGCAGCCTGATGCCGCACCCGCCAAGCAGCAGGCCGTCCCAGCCGCGCATGCATTTCAGGTCGACATAGACCGGTTGCGCTTCAGCCGGGGCGAGATGGACTTCGCCGATTACTCGCTCGCCTTGCCCTTTGGTACCCGGATTCATGATCTCAATGGCGTAATTACGGGGCTGTCCACCCGACCTGATGCCCTGGGTCAGCTGGAGCTGGACGGTCTGGTGGATGAATATGGCATCGCCCGCGCCGTCGGCAAAATCGATTTGATGAACCCCACAGACTTCACGGATATCAAGGTGGTATTTCGCAATATCGAAATGTCCCGGCTGACCCCTTATTCGGCCACCTTCGCCGGCCGCAAGATTACCTCCGGGAAGCTCTCGCTCGACCTGGAATACAAGATCAAGCAACGACAGTTGCTAGGCAAGAATCAGGTGGTCATGGATCGGCTGACGCTGGGTGAGCGCGTGGAGAGTCCGCAAGCACGGGATCTGCCGCTTGATCTGGCCATCGGGATATTGCAGGATTCCGACGGCAGAATCGAATTGGGCCTGCCTGTTTCCGGCAGTCTGGACGATCCCCAATTCAGTTATGGTGGCATTGTCTGGAAGGCGATTACCAATATCCTCACCAGGATCGCCACCGCACCATTCCGGGCGCTCGGCGCATTGTTCGGCAGCGACGACAAATTCGAGAATATCGTGTTCGATGCCGGCCGCGCACAGCTGACCCCGCCCGAGCGGGAGAAGTTGGTGCGACTGGCTGAGGTGCTGGGCAAGCGTCCTGCATTATCCATCTCGGTGCATGGCGTTTATGCCGATGCGGATCGCGCAGCGCTACAGGATTTGCAGTTGCGCAGCGCGGTGGCGAAGATGAGCGGTCAGCATCTCGAAGCCGATGAAGATCCGGGGCCCATTTCCACCCGTCAGCCCAAGGTTCAGTCGGCACTGGAATCGATGTTTTCGGATAGTGCAGGAGGCGGGGAGCTGGCCGCGCTGAAGGAAGGTTTTCGCCGCGCCAATCCGGGCCAACTCAATGAGAGTGCCGCCGGCAAGATGATTTCTGGCTTGGCGGGCCTGTTCCGTGAAAAGCGAACCTTGGGAGAGCCAGAAGTCGCCAAGCTGAAGGGAGCTGATTTTTACACCGTGCTGTTTGAACGCTTGCGCAATAAGGTTGTCGTGGAGGACAAGCAACTGCTGGCTTTGGCCGCAGCCCGTGGGGATGCGACGGCGGCAGCGCTGAAGGAAGCCGGAGCACCGGCGGATCGGATTGCGGTGCTGGCCGCCGAAAAAGTGGAATCCGATGGGCGCGACGTGCCGGTCAAGCTGGTATTAGGCGCCGCTGCCAGGATACCAGTGCCGGCGGGTGCTCCAGAAAACTAATGTACGGAATGTGTATTGTTGTGGCGCCTTGACTTCAAACCATTTGCAAAAATGGGTGGAGTCATAATGAAACCCTTTGCCGAATCCTGCGAAATCAACAAGTTATCTGTACTGGCCGTGCTGAAAGAGATTTTCACCGAAGGTAAGCAGGTGCCCGTTTCGACGAATGGCTCAAATCACAAAATCCGAATAGCGGGGTTCGGGATTTCGAAGCCGCAAATCAGTTAGCCTCATCCCATGGCCTGAGTTTCGTTAGCGAGATTCCGTGACGGCTGCAGATGCCGCTTCAACCTGCTGAAAATAATGGACGGAAGACGCTAATGGCGAATTTCGCTGCTCGCAACCTGAGTGGTCGCAGAAAACAGCAGTGCCGCATCGACCTTGTCGAATTCGTAACGGTGATTGCAGAACTCACATTGCACCTCGATGGTTTGGCGTTCGGTCAGGATAGCCTCGACTTCCTCTGTGCCCAACATCCGCAGCATCTGCGCGACGTTGTCGCGGGAACAGGTGCAACAAAAAGAAACCGGCTGCACCTCAAATAAGCGCACTTCTTCCTCGTGGAAGAGCCTGTGCAGCAACTCCTGCGTAGGCAACTGCATCAGTTCATCAGCATGCAATGTATCAGCCAGTTGGGTGAAGCGCGACCAGGCATCGGCCTCACCTTCAGCCTGATCAGGCAGCTTCTGCAGCAGCATACCTGAGGCCGAATGCTCGTCGACCGCCAGCCACAACCGAGTCTCCAATTGTTCGGAACGGGACATGTAGTTCTGCAAAATTTCTGCAACACTTTCCCCTTCCAGCGCCACGATACCCTGATAAGCCGGTTTGCCATTCTTCTGAACGAGCGTGATGACGAAGCGCCCGTCCCCGAGGAGTTCGGGCAAACTGCCCTGTAATGTGCCTTCCCACTTCGCGGTTGCACGCAGCTTCAGGTCTCCGCTACATTCCACAACCAGCAATTTGATCGAACCACTCCCCTGTATTTGCAACAGGAGCGAGCCGTCCAGCTTGAGCGTGGCAGCCAGCAGCACAGCGGCCGCAGTCAGCTCCCCCATCATCTGACGCAACAGTGGCGGGTAGTCGTGGCGTTCCAGCACGCTGCGCCATGAGGTATCCAGATGCACCCGTTCACCTCGGATCGGAGCATGTTCAAACAAGAAGCGGTGCAGAGTGTCAGGTTCAGTTTTCATAGAGCGCGATAATAACATGCCACTGCAATAAGCCGGCTCAGCCGACGCTGACCAGTTCCCCGTTTTCAGGTGCTCGCATCTATCTTGCCGGCCCGAAAATAAAAAAGGCTTATTCCCGTTGAGAAATAAGCCTTTTTGCGATTTGGTGCGCCCGAAGTGATGAATCTGGGCAATGGGAAACGGTAATTTCATTGGTTTGACCACGGGAGGGGGAAATCAATTTACAACTGATTTCCTTAACTTATTCACTCACTTCATACCCCATCGCTTTGTAGCCCCGCTGACGCTTGTCCCACATTCGCATTAATGCAGGATGACCTGTGTCGACGAAATCATAGATACGAACATCTGTTTTTGTCGAATGTTCTCGATGCAAACGTCCTGCGTATTGTTGCAGAGTGCCTTTCCATGAAATTGGCATGGCTAAAACCAACGTATCAAGTGCAGGATGATCGAAACCCTCGCCCACCAATTTTCCAGTAGCTAACAACACACGCGGAGAATCAGGGGGCAAGTCGTTCAGTTTTTGGATAACCTGCGCGCGCTGCTTTTTCGGCACTTTTCCATGTAGAATAAAAAGCCCACTTACAACGCTATTCAAATTTTGACTGATTAATTCGAGATGATCAGTGCGCTCCGTCAGCACCAAGACCTTTCGGCCCTCCTGATAAGCTTGAATAACCTGGCTGGCAATTAATTCGACGCGTTCAATATTGGTTGCCAAGTGCCGGAACACATCCTGTATCGCAGCATCTGGCGCCACATCGATCGGTGCTACAAACATTTTAGGGATCACTTTCAGCACCTGCGGCATACCTTCAGGCTTGGCAGCTGTGTAACGAATCGGGCCGCACTGCATGAAAATAATGGGTTGCCTGCCATCGCGCCTGATTGGTGTAGCTGTGAGCCCGAGCACATATTTTGCCTTGGCGTATTTCAGTATCTCCTCGAAAGAAAATGCTGAAAGATGATGACACTCATCGACAATGATATGACCATATTGCTCGACCAGTGCATTTACCACTCCCTGCCGATTTAACGATTGCATAACAGCAATGTCTATTTTGCCGGATGGCTTATTTTTACCTCCACCAATAAGCCCGACCACTTCTTTACCGACACCAAGAAAGGTCTGCAGTCGCTCCTGCCACTGCTTAAGCAGATCTGCACGATGTACAAGAATCAAGGTGCTTACGCCGCGTCTTGCAATCATTGCGGCTGCAGCAACGGTTTTTCCGAAGGCTGTCGGTGCGCAAAGTGTGCCGACATCATGCTGCAACATTACGCCGACGGCGGTTTCTTGATCGTTACGTAACGTACCAAGAAATTCCAAATCAAGATGCTCGCCTGTCACTCGCTCATCAATTAAATTGCAACGAATATTATTTTCGTGCAGCAACTCTTGCGCTGCCGTTAAACACCCGCGTGGCAAGGCAATATGCTTCGGGAAGTTTTCAGCGCAACCGATGACGCGTGGTTCGTCCCATGCAGGCATACGCATTGCCTGGAGTTTATAGAATTCCGGATTTTGGAAAGCAGCCAAACGAATTAAGCGATTGGCAAGTGGCTGTGGTAGTTTAGCTTTCTCGACATACACTCTATTGGCCAGAGTTACCTTTAGTGACTTCGGCATTTTGCCGGGGAGCTTTTGCGATATCAGTGCTTTCTGTTTCCAGGGGGTTTTGTGATCCTCCTCTGCAATGAATGCCACATCCAGTGGATGCGTATTACCTGTGGCAAGCAGAATGGCAGACTCGATATCTTCACGCCCAATTGGCCGGATTGATGCAAGGTAGCCCCACTGATCTGTATATGGGACGAACTGTTCGTCCACAAACACACTGAATCCAAATTCGCGAGGCTTCTTTTGTAGCGGTAATGCAATCAGGTTCCCAAATCCTCCCTTGGGCATGGTGTCTTGATTTGGGAATAAGCGATCATAGGAATTCAACTGTAACTGCCTAGTACGAGCGCATGTGTGGCTGATGATGGCGGTTCCAAGTTGGCGCGCATCGCGCGCGGACATACTTCTCGCAAAAAATATCCATACATGTGCACCGTTACCGGAGCGGGAAATTTCGATTGACGCGGGCACCCCCATCTCATGACATGATTTTACAAACGCACGCACATCTTCACGCCAGTCTGCTTCGTCAAAATCCGCTGCCAGAAAGTGACAAGTCTCATCGGTCAGCAGCGGATAAACGCCAATGGTGTGTTTCCCTGCGAGATGATCGAAAACAATAACATCAGTCAGAGGCTTGAGTAATTGGTGGCTACAGTTGGAGCACTTGACGCGAGGTTTATCGCAAATGCCTGCTCGCCATTCATTCACGCAAACCGGTGAATAACCAACCTTTCCTGTTTTCTGGCTCTCCCAACGTATCGGGTAAACATCAGTACGCCCACGAAACAGTCGCATGAAAAGAGCAACTTTTTCGTCTGGGGTAAATTGAGATACTTCTGTTTCTTTGGTGGGCGGTTGAGTCGGTACATGATCAACGAGCTTTTTCCAAGCTATTCCGTGCGCTTCAAGAAGTGCAATGAGTCGCGCATTTTCAGCACGAAAACCGGCTAGTTTGGCTGACTCGTTCACCGAATGCCAAAATATTTATGCAAACACGACTGACACATGACCTTCTGTGCGTGAGCGTGGCGCAGATTTAACGACGATCTGAATGTCGCGACCTAAACGAGTGAGGCACTCCAGCATTTTAGTTTCAGAAATGCCGCGAAATTGACCGCGAAGCAATCCAGACAGTTTAGGTTGCGTAATGCCCAACAATTCGGCGGCTTGAACTTGAGTCAATTTGCGACGTTTGATGATGTCACCAATTTTGGTTGCCAGTTGCGCTTTGATCCACATTTCTTCAGCATCTGGCAAGCCAAGATCAGCATACACATTGATACTCCCGGCTTCGATATCACTCATTTTTTTACTCCTTCAGCATGATGCTGCGCCAATTTCAATCTGTCATGAATCAAATCCATATCCTGCTTCGGCGTTGCAATGCCCTTATGCGATTTCTTTTGAAAACAATGAAGCACGTACAAAGCATAGCCAAACCGGACTGTGTAAACTGCACGATAGGTATTGCCATCATCATCTTCAACAATTTCAAGAACACCAGCCGATCCAAAACCCTTGAGCGGTTTTGCCTGCGGGTGTTTACCTCCATGCTGTGCTACATGAAGTGCGAAACCGAACACATCTACAACTTCGGACGGCATAGACATCAAATCCTTCTTGGAGGACGCAACCCACTCTAAAGGTTTAACCGTGACTTTATTCATGTCCAGATTATACTCAAAAAGGAATAAATATCAAACTTTTACGGCCCTGAAAGCTACCGCTTGGCAGCATGATGAAGTCGTGACTTTCGCTAACCATCTGAGTATTGAAAAGTGCCCAGATGCATCTTGTCGAGAATAAAATAAAAAGGCTTATTTTCCTTGAGAAATAAGCCTTTTAAGAACATGGTGGTGCGCCCGAAGCGATGAATCTGGGCAATGGGAAACGCAAATTTCATTGATTTGACCATCTGGTTCGGGGATATGACCGCCAAATTATGATCTATTCGTTTGCCACACCATGCGGCACATGGCCGGTTGCAACGTGCCGGCGAGCGGATTCGCAATGTTTCTGCTGGTCATCAAAGAAAATATCAGCCCTAAATGCCTTGAGAAATTCCCCCTTATCTTTCCCCCCGAGGAAAAAAGCCTCATCAATACGGATGTTCCATGCACGCAACGTACGGATGACACGCTCGTGAGCAGGCGCACATCGCGCCGTAATGAGTGCGGTGCGAATTGGCGATGCTTCAGCCGGATAATCGAGCTGTATCTGATGCAACAAACCAAGAAAATTCTTGAAAGGCCCGCCAGGAAGCGGTTGCCGGGCTTCAAGCGTCTCATTGCTTTCAAATGCCTCCAGCCCATCGCGTTTGAAGATACGTTCAGATTCATCCGAAAATAATACTGCATCGCCATCGAATGCTATGCGCAGTTGCGATGCAGAACAGTCTTCAGCAACGACAGCCAAAGGCAGGATCGTCGCTGCAGCAAACCCCGCATCCAATGCCTGACGCACATCACCAGGTTCTGCCGAGAGAAACAGTTGCGCACCGAAAGCCGAAATGTAGGGGTGCGTGCTCTCACCCCGGGTAAAAGCCGCCCTGCTAATGGCAAGATCGTGATGCTTGATCGAATTGAAGATACGTAGCCCGGTGTCCGCGCTGTTACGCGACAGCAAAATCACTTCAACGCGCGGATGTGCTGGATCATGCTCGTTCAACGCCAACAGTTTTTTCACCAACCCGAATGCCACTCCCGGGTCAAGTGGTGATTCCTCACGCTCCATTTGATAACGACAATACGCTTCTACGCCCTCGTTTTCAAAAACGGCGTGGCTCTCGTCGAGGTTGAACAATGCGAGAGGAAATCGCAATGGTTAATTTTTCTTGTTGGATAGTTGGCATAATTTTTATAAAAGCAGGATGACCCCATCCTCATCTGAGACTGGGGAATCCGGGTAGAAGTCTGAATCGCCAATATACACATGCTCATGCCACCGCTCGGTTAAATCATTAAAGCGCGGCAGCACAAACACCCTTTTGTTTTTATTGGTGGATGAGAAATCGCAAGGCGCACCTCCGGATCGCCGTATCCACGATACTTGCAAACGGTATCCCACAGCAGGCATAGATACCATTGTTCTCAAACACAGCATGGCTCTCGTCTAGATTGAAAAATGGCGCGGGAGTTTATACTGCACGCGCAGGCGCCTCTCAAAGGCTCCTGCGCAAATTACCTGCTACTTACTGCCTCATTGTATTCGCGCCTTCCGTGTTGTTAAACCATGCAATAACACTTGAGGCCGTTGGGTCTGGACAAGTCGTTGCTTTGCAGATTTAATAATGCACTCACTCCATTCTTTCCTTAATTCGCTTTGCTTTGCAACATCTTTTACTTCAAGCTTGAAACACAGTCTTCCTTGCTCAATCTCCAAACACGCTGTGCATTCTTCCCAACGCAGCAAATTCCATGATGCTCCAAGAAAACCACCGTTTTGATTTGGAACATAACCCCACGCTATTGCAGGCACTTCCTTCTGAAGGTATTCATAAAAACCTACCCATGGACTTCGTTCCCATGGGGTTCGTTTCCACAGCTTAATCGGAGCTTCACTATATGAATTGATATCAGCATGTAGCGCTTCAATAGTTGCCAAAAAATCGAGGTAAATATGATTATCTACTCCCGCATCACGCCCAACACTCAAGGTTTTTAAAAAATCGGTTCTAAGAAATAACTTGTATTCTGCTTCCACTTCTTTAACGTTATTCGATTGACTGCCAGTTTTTACAAACGTGGGCAGCTGATCGCATTCGGGATAATGTTTTTCAATGGTTTTTTTGTATCGCTCCAATTGATCGCCATGTGATTCAGTGTGCGTTTTGTCTTCAATAATCATCGCATATTCATTATTGATAATAACAAGCACGTCTATATGGAATTTTTGAGTAATGATCTGAACAGTCAGAATTTCTGGGATTTCAATTTCATGTTTAGCAAGCAATGCTTTTAAAAAGTATTTTCCTGCTTGATGCATCGACTCATTGACCGTTTTATTTTCCGGCTTTGCCCATGCCAAAAGCCAGCAAATAAAAGCATCTTGAGACAATTCGCTTGTTGCCCACGTAAAAAGATTGGTTGGATTTTCTCTCATAAAAACGTCCCGAATTAGTTAGTAATATTGCTGTGTGGTAAATGATGCGATTGTGCAAATAATTTTTTATTTAACTGATTTATTTTCCTTGGTGACGCACTGCATTGCATCACCAAATCCTCTCAGCCAGTATTCCAGCATTTCGGAATCCACCACTGTTGCGGTAATCTCGTAGGCATTTTCCAGCTCTTGTACTTGCTGGTCTTCAGACAACGGAGATTCAAGCAGATGGTAAACCTATGGAGAACATTTTATGCATGTAGCACTTTACGCACGAGTATCAACAACACGCCAAGCAGAAAACGAGCTGTCAATTCCAGACCAGTTACGCCAGATGCATGAATGGGCAAAAGCGAACGGTCAAGAGTGGCACATATCGTTATTACAAGTGTACCAGTCGTCGGGGGCAGGGCAATCACGCATGTTCAAGCAAAAATTTACCAATGGAAAAGTTTGATGGGATTGTGCTGAATCAGGTTGCCAATACGATCTTCCAGCCTGAACGCTTGCAAACTTTGATGACTGAATTACGTGAGCGGATTCAGTCCGGTAAAAACAGTCGGCAGGAAGTCATTTCCGAATTGGAGCGTCAGCTCAAAAAGATGGAAGAACGGCAGAGTCGTTTACTCGATGCGATTGAAAGCGGTATCGTTGAATTGGATGAAATGACACATCGCAGGTCGCAGCAAAATAAAACAGCACGAGAAGCGTTGCTGATTAAGATCGCTGACGCGCGCAGAACCCCGCTGCCTGCTGAAATTGAATATTTAAAACCGAGCCAAGTTGACCTGTTCGGCAAAGTACTGCGCAGCAAGTTGCTGGCAAAGAGCTCTGCGCTGGCTAAGGGTTACATCAACTTACTGGTGGACGAAATACATGTGAAAGATGACACGGCAACTATCAAGGGCAGCTTTGCTGCGCTTGCACATGCCATGCAGCAAATGAAAATGGGCAATTCAAATCAAGTGCCTACATTCATTCCTGATTGGTGCTCGGCGGGAGTCACATTAATTGCGGCAAGCCGCGCCACTGCTTAACCTGCATATCTTGATTTTGGAATATGCCCCCGATTATGCCCCCAGTTGCTGCGGACTTAGTTATGCTGCTGCCCGTCAATTTCTGAGCACCTCTCAAAATCAGGAGTATGATTTTAGCTTGGAATCAATGATAAAGCACGGGGAAAAACATGAACCTTACCGAAGTTGTTAGACGCATTGCTCAAACACTTACTTGGGTAAGTTACATGATCGCCATCGGTGGTGCTATTGGGGCATTATCTTCGTTTCCTGACGGTATTAAAGAGGTTGGCATAGTATTGCTTGTGACGGGCATTTGCTTTGCGTTTTTTAAATGGCTAGCTTGGATAACTTACGGACTTATAAAACCTAAAGATTAGACATTGCACTTTGCTCCATAGTGATTTTATAAAGGGGAATTATGAACTGGGATTTAATCGTAGTAACTCTCGGCATTGGCTATGGCTTTTGGGTTTTAGCCAAAGAGATAGAGAAAACAAATAAACGAATAGACCGCCTTTCTGAATGGATTGAAATGCGACTAAACAATGGCACTGATGCCGAGTGATAATCAAAATGCATATCCAAGTTGCACCATCGCCATCATCAGTGCATCATCTTTTCGCCTTTCGCACGCCTTTATTTTTTCCTGCAACCGCTCATAAGTTTTCCAGCGCATACGTTTTGGCTTCTGCCAGCTGTCAATTAGCTTGGCTTCTATTTTGTGCTGTTTAATCCATGCACGATCCATTGCATCACCTCGTTGCGATGCATAGGACAGTCGCCCACACTTGGTACAGCGTAGCGCCCCGCCCATGATGTACAGCACGGCAGCGCGGCGATTGCAGCACGGGCAGTTAAACCACCAGCGCGCCCCGCCATAATTGCAGGCCGTCGCAGCCAGCCATACATGCCGCTCCACGGGTTGCCATTCAGTTTCGTATGAATGTTTCCAGCGGTAGGAAACGGTCAACCTGTCCGCCCCCGAATTGACTGTGCAGCCAACCATTGCCACACGTTCGCCCGCATCATTCCACCATGCCCAATTGAACGATGCGCCCGCTTTCAGGCTTCCGCATTTGATCATGCTGCGAATATCCAGCTTGCGGTAACTCCCCGCCGCTGGCCTATGCGCTGGCCTGCCCGCGCCCATTCTGCTGCCACCTGTTCCCATTTTCCAATTCTTCACAGAATACGAAATGATTAAGCTAAACGTGCATGTTGTGTTTCTGTGTAACGCTGACTGCCACCCGCAACCATGCCCAGACAAGACGCACCGGGATAGATGGTAATTCTATAGAGCACTACGCCTGCCGTAGTAGAGAGGGCGGGGAAATTGCCCGCATAGCTACGCCTGCCGTAGTAGTGAAGCCCCTTTCCCTGTTTCCTTACTACGCCTGCCGTAGCTATCCTGTGCGCTCTACTACGGCTGGCGTGGGTCGGTTTGCGTTTTGCATCACTCGCGGAACGATAACCGGGCAGGGGTCTTTCAGCCTGTATGCACCGCGCGGAAATGATCGTGCGGTTACGTCCAGCTTGCCGCCACAATCGTCCAGCGCGTACCACGTCAAAGCGAACAGGCTGCACTTGTTAGGTCGCGCGCCCTTGCGTGTTTCAACGATCAGGCCCGCTTCCAATAAATCGCGCTTGGCCTTGCCCAGCGTTTCCTCTGACTTCCAGCCGCGCGGGTGCATCAGCTTCCATGCCGCGCACATATCGCCATTGTTGTCGCCGCGATACTGGGCGGCGAGGTCGAACAGCAACATGCGCGCATGAGCATTCAGGCCGAGGTACGCCGCACCGTTCAGCACGCTCAACGGCAGCGTGATGAATGCGCCGCCGTCGCGTTTCTCGGTCGCGTTCTTGAATCGGCTTTTCGCCATCGCCTAGCCGTCCGCCAAACGCGACAGGAAGCAATACAAGCCCCATGCCTCGATTACGGACAGCGCGGCAAGGTCAGCACCTATCCCAAGGTGTGAAAACCGCACAGAGAGGCATTGCAGCCGTTCCAGCCAGTCCAGGTTATTCATCGGACACGCTCCCCGGCTGCAACACATACAGCGCAACACGATGCACCTTGCCGCAATCTGTTTGACGTTCAATCCAGACGGTATCAATCAGATAGCCGCGCTGCCGTAACTCCAACACGCGGGCAGCGGGGCAAAGTATGTCGAGTTCAATGCGAGCCGTTACCGTGTCAATCGGGGATATTTTTAACCGCTCCAGCAACCTTTGCCGCTGCGCATGGGCGCTGTTAAAATTGCTACGTGGTGTTTTCGAGGGCGCGCCGTGCAAGGGTGCGCCCTTGTCGTTTGTGGTGTCCATATCGCCCCCTTATTTCGTAGAGGTGCGGCTTGCTTCCCAATGCAACAGGTCGGCAAGTTTCCAGACGGTCGTATTTGCGCCTAGCTTTAATGGGGCAGGTAGGCCATTCGTTTTGCACCAATTCCAGATCGTGCTGCCCGATACACGGTAGCGGGTACGCATATCGGAAAGACGCAGATAGGCGGGGGGGTGCGGGGATTGTTTGTTTTGCATCGCATCGCTTTCAGTTCACCGTTAAGCAACGGCACGATGCAAATATAGTTTTTCCTTTTGGATGAGATCGAAGCCTCTAATCCAAGATTTTATCTTGGCGAAGTTTGTTCAAGTGTCCGCGCACTGTGTTGAAAGATACGCCGGTTTGCTTTTCAATTAGGCTTGCCAGTTCGCGCAAGGATGGTTTTCGCGTTCGCTTCGCAAGAATTTCCTTTGCCGCATTTAGCACTTTCATGCGATTGAACTCGCCTTCCTCCTTATTCAGCTTTGCCCCCTCCCTTCCAAACTTTGTCGCTTGCGCAGATTTGTTTATTCCAATTGGAATGAATTTCATGGAAATCGCACCATCAATCATGTGCTCTCTCAGGAATTTTCCAGCCGCCTCAAAATCACCACTTGCGGCTTTATGTAACGCCTTTTCCACTGCTGCATTTTTCGCACTCGACGTTTCAATAGTCAGGACATATTGACGTACTCGCTCTGCAAATTCTTCGGGGATTTGATCTACTGGCAACCCTAAGTCATCAGCTTGAACCATGATAAACCAGCCTAATAACAGGCCGCCTAGCTCGTAGTCAGAGTTATCGAGCGCATTTTCTGGAAATGGTGGAATTGCCATAGTGCCCCTTTCACGCTCCCTTAGATAGAACCCACGCCAGCGGATAAGGGTGTCCGTTTTCACCCCGTCGGGCTAGGCGTGGATAACTCGAATTATGCGCGCAGCGCGATTACCTGCGCCGCCCGGTAGCCTTCGGTATGCGGCTCATAGTTCGCCCACTTGGGCAGCTTGCCGTGCTGCATCTTGTCCGGCGTGTCCGCCAAGAGCTGCATTTTGTCGAGTGTGTCCGCCCAGAACTGCATCATGGCCTTGCGATATTCCATGTAGTCCGCCCGGTTGTATGCGGCGCGCACTTGGTCTCTGTCGCCGTGCGCCAGTTGCGCCTCGATCATGTCGGGCCGGATCGTGCCCAGATTGTTGAGATAGGTTGAAGCAACCGTGCGGAAGCCGTGCCCGGTCATGCGGCCTTTGTAGCCGATATTCTCTATGACCTTCAGCACGGTGTTTTCGCTGATTACCGCACCATTGCCATTCCGGTTGGGGAATAGCGCGGGCAAATGCCCTGTAAGCGACTGCAAAGCCTTTACTACCTCCACCGCCTGCCGTGACAGTGGCACGGTATGCGGCTGGCGGGCTTTCATGCGTTCGGCAGGGATCACCCAAAGGGCGGCATCTAAATCAAATTCATTCCACTGCGCGCCGCGCACTTCGCCCGTGCGGACAAACGTCAGCATCAGCAGGCGCGTAGCGGCAAACACGATAGGGCTGGACTTGGCGCGTTCCTGATATTCGGCAAGGGCGCGCAAGAATTTCGGCATTTCCTTCGCTTCCAATGCGGGCATGTGTTTCACCTTCGGGCTGGGCGCTAATACCTCGCGCCCGATTCCCGCCGCCGGATTGAGCCGCGCGCGCCCGCTGCCAATGGCAAAGGAAAACACGGCGCGCACCCGCTGCAATACCCGCGCCCGAATTTCAAACGTGCCCCGCGCCTCAAGTGCGCGCAGTATGTCCAGCACGTCCGGGGTTTCGATTTCGGCCAGCGGGCGATGCCCAAACTTCGGGAATACCTCGCGCTCAAGTGTATTGATCCAGTCCGTTGCGTGATGCTGTGACCACATGGGAGTTTTGAGCGCGTGATACTCGCGGGCGATGGCCTCGAATGAGTTGGCCGTCGATAGCTTGGCTTGCCGCTTTTGTGCCTGCTTCACTGCGCCGGGATCGTCGCCATTGGCTAACAGCTTGCGGGCTTCATCGCGGCGTGCCCGTGCATCTTTCAAACTCACGTCTGGATATACGCCTAACGCTAGGCGTTTTTCCTTGCCTGCAACACGATACTTGAGCCGCCAATACTTCGAGCCGTTGGGCATCACCTCAAGATACATCCCGCCGCCGTCCGCCATCTTGTAGGGCTTGGCTTCCGGTTTTGCTTTCAATGCCGCTGTATTGGTCAGTTTCATGGCGCACCACCTCGCTGGGGGCATATTTTTTGCGCTGGGGGCACAAGTGCTAGGATTATGCCCCCAGAGCTTCCGCGATTGCAATAGACGGGGAAAGACGGCACAAAACAAAAAAACCGCTCAATCATTGGACTTAAGCGGGTTTCATGCACTGCATTAGACGGGGTAAAACAGGAAACTGGTGCGCTCGGCGGGAGTCGAACCCACGACCCTTGGCTTCGGAAACCAATACTCTATCCAGCTGAGCTACGAGCGCGTATCGTGAAACTTGCTTAGAAATCGCACCTGGTGAAGCGGAGAAATTGCCGGGTGCATTGCAAAAGCTGGCGCAGCATAGCGGTTTTTGGCGATTTCGTCCATGAACACCATCTGAACATGGCGGTTGGCTCGCAAAAAGTGCTATCTTTGCATCTTTAAAACAGCCGGTGCTTAGCTTGATGTTTACCAATCCAGATACCGAAACCATCCGTCAAATGCTCAGACAGATCCACACTGTCGCGGTAGTTGGCCTTTCATCTAACGAATCGCGTCCGAGTTTCCGAGTGGCGCGTGGCTTGCAAACGCAGGGTTATCGGATCATTCCGGTGAGGCCGATGCTGGAAGAAGTGCTGGGCGAGCGTGCCTGGCCCGATCTGGAAAGCTTGCCTGAGATACCCGACATCGTGGACGTGTTCCGCGCGGCCGAGCATGTTCCCGCCATTGTGGACAGCTGTATCAAGCTGGGCATCAAACGGCTCTGGCTGCAAGAAGGCGTTGTGCACGAGGAGGCGGCGCAACGAGCTGCGGACGCCGGCATCATTGTGGTGATGAATCGCTGTATCTGGCGCGACTGCATGCAGTTGTGCGAGCGCATGTCATGAATCAGACGCGCTGTGCCTGGGCGGGCAGCGATGCCTTGTACATGCAATATCACGATACCGAATGGGGCGTGCCCGTTCACGATGACCGGGGCCTGTTTGAATTTCTGATTCTGGAAGGCGCGCAGGCCGGTTTGAGCTGGATTACCGTGTTGCGCAAACGCGAAAATTATCGCGCCGCCTTCGATAATTTCGATGCGGCACGCATTGCGGCTTATGACACTGATAAAATAGCGTCGCTGTTGCTCAATTCTGGAATAGTAAGAAACCGTCTCAAGGTGCAGTCGACGGTAAGCAATGCACAGCAGTATCTTCGTGTGCAGGATGAATTCGGCAGTTTCGACCGTTTTATCTGGCAGTTTGTCGATGGACAGCCACGGCAAAATACATGGCGCAGCATGATTGATGTGCCCGCGAGCAGTCCCCAGTCGGATGCGATGAGCCGTGAATTAAAACGCCGTGGCTTCAACTTTGTCGGGACGACGATTTGCTACGCGCTGATGCAGGCGACCGGCATGGTCAATGACCACACTGTGGATTGCTTCCGGCACGAAGAACTCAGGCATTTTCCCGCTGCGCTGTGACGTATAAAAATACAAAGGAATCATTAGGATGCTGTTGAAATTTACCAAGATGCACGGTGCCGGAAATGATTTTGTGGTGCTCGATGGCATTCGTCAGCACATATCACTGACCACGGAACAGTTGCGCATGCTGGCCGACCGGCATTTCGGCGTAGGCTGCGATCAGATCTTGCTGGTCGAAAAAGCGCATGATTCAAGCGCCGATTTCCGCTACCGTATCTTCAATGCCGATGGCGGAGAAGTCGAGCAGTGTGGCAACGGCGCGCGCTGCTTCGTGCGTTTTGTGCATGATCAGAAGCTGACAGCTAAGCCCGAAATCGTGGTCGAAACGCACAACGGTCTGATCCGTCCGCGCCTGGAAGACGACGGGCGCGTGGTGGTAAATATGGGCGCCCCCGTTTTTGATGCGGCGCGGATTCCATTTTCAGGCGGTACGGTCGAAGTGATACAGCCGCTGGAGGTCGCCGGTGAAACGCTGATGATCAGTGTGTTATCGATGGGCAATCCGCATGCGGTGCAAGTCGTCGATGATGTCGCAACGGCGGCACTGGAAAAGCTGGGGCCGCTGATCGAGCATCATCCGAGCTTCCCAAAACGCGTCAATGTCGGCTTCATGCAGGTCATGGACAGGCAGCATGTACGCCTGCGCGTGTATGAGCGCGGTACCGGTGAGACGTTATCCTGCGGAACCGGAGCCTGTGCGGCGGTGGTGGCCGGCATCCGGCGCGGCCTGCTGGACAGCCCGGTGACGGTTGCCACGCATGGCGGAACCCTGAGCATTGCCTGGGGCGGTGAGGACACGCCGGTATTGATGACAGGGCCTGCGATCAGCGTATTCACAGGCGAGATTAATTTATAAGGTATGAGCATGAAATCAGAAGACGTCGCACACTATTTGCTGAACACCCCGGAATTCTTTGAGGAGCATGTCGAGACGCTGGCGCAAATCACGCTGCCTCACCCTCATGGCGGGCGCACGATTTCGCTGAGCGAGCGGCAACTGTTCGCGCTGCGCGAGAAGAACAAGGTGCTGGAAAAGCAGCTGTATGAAATGCTCGAATTCGCCAAGGAGAACGACGCGCTGCAACACAAGGTGCATGAGTTCACCATTTCGCTGTTCGCTGCCCGCGATCTGTTTACGGTGCAGGAGATGGTCAAACATATGCTGCACGACATTTTTTCCGTGCCGCATGTCGCTTTGCAATTGTGGCAGATCAGCCCGCCCAGCATGGAAGTGCTGATGTTTACCGATATGCAGGCCAAGCCCGTTTGCCTGCATCAGGCAGCGCACGAAACCGCCAGCTGGTTCGGCGAAAGCGCCTCGTTGCTGCACTCTTTCGCCTATTTGCCGTTGCGTGCAGGCGGGATGTCCTTCGGCATGCTGGTGCTGGCCTCAGAAGACAAACAGCGCTTCTATCCGGAGATGGGCAGCGTATTTTTGCAGCGCATCGCCGAAGCTACCGAGAGTGCGATGCATCCGTATCTCGAGCACTAACCATGCCGGATGCCGCCACGCCTGACCGGAGCGTTGTCGAAGGGCACAACCAAAAATATTTGCAGGGTTATCTGGCGTGGCTGCTCAACGAGAAGCGTTATTCGAAGCTGACCGCCGAGAGTTACGCGCGCGATCTTGAAAAGCTGTTCGAATTGAGCGACAAAACTGCACTGATCGACCTGAAGGTGCAGCATATCCGCCGCTATATCGCGCAACTGCACGGCGCGGGTCTTGGCGGACGTTCGCTCGCGCGCCTGTTGTCGGCCTGGCGCGGCTTTTATAACTATCTGCTGCGCGATCACGGCTTCACCGATAATCCCTGTATCGGCCTGCGCGCACCCAAGTCGGCCAAAGCCTTGCCGCAAGTATTGTCGCCCGACCAGGCGATGCGCATGGTCGATCTGCCGGGCGATACGCCGGATGCGATACGCGACAAGGCGATGTTCGAGCTGTTTTATTCCTCAGGCCTGCGACTGGCCGAGCTGGTCGATCTCGAACCGGAACAGCTCGAACTCACAGTAGGGGAGGTGCGCGTGACCGGCAAAGGCAGCAAGACGCGCGTCGTGCCGCTCGGCGGATTTGCAGTGCAGGCGTTGCAAGCCTGGCTTGCCGTGCGGCCTCAACTGGCCAACACAGGCGAAACAGCTTTGTTTGTAGGCGCGCGAGGGGCTCGCATTTCGCCGCGCGTGGTGCAGCTGCGCATGAAGCAATGGGGCATCAGGCTGGGCATCACCAGCAATGTGCATCCGCATGTGCTGCGCCACTCGTTCGCTACCCATGTACTGCAATCTTCCGGTGATCTGCGCGCTGTACAGGAAATGTTGGGCCACGCCAGTATCTCCACCACGCAGGTTTATACCCACCTTGATTTTCAATATTTGAGCAAAATTTACGACGCCGCGCACCCGCGCGCAAAGAGAAAACCATGACCGACAAAGCTAAACGTTCACCTTCCACCCCGCACCGTGCCTCACAGGGCAATCGCGATTTTCGCAAACGCACCCAGCGCGACGCGCGTCCGTCCGAGGCCGCCGCAAGCGGGCCGCGCAGCGCACCCGTTGCAGGCAATGCCGAAGCGCAACCTGCCATCCTGCTCCGCGAGGGGCGTGAGAAGTCATTGCTGCGCCGCCACCCATGGGTGTTTTCCGGTGCCGTCGAGCGCATCGACGGCGCGCCTGCCAGCGGCGATACCTTGCCGGTTTTGGACTCTGCCGGAAAATTTCTTGCCTGGGCTGCCTACAACGCCGGCTCACAGATCACCGCACGGGTCTGGTCGTGGAATCAGGATGAATCGATTGACGCTGCCTTTTTCCGCCGTAAAATTGTTACAGCGATAGCCGGACGAACAGGACTCAACCTGGCGAAGGACAGCAGCGGTATGCGTCTGATCCATGCCGAATCGGACGGACTGCCTGGGCTGATCGTGGATCAATACGGCGATGTGCTGGTGATGCAGATCGGCAGCGCGGGCGCTGAACACTGGCGTGAAGCGATCGCCGACATCCTGCAGGAACTCTGTAAACCGACATGTATTTATGAACGTTCGGATTCCGACTCGCGCACGCTGGAAGGCCTGGAGTTGCGCTGCGGCGTACTGCGCGGCACGTTGCCCGAAACTGTGGAAGTAATCGAGCATGGTCTGCGCTTTGCGGTTGATGTGGCCGAAGGGCAAAAGACCGGGTTTTATCTGGATCAGCGCGACAACCGTGCGCTGACTGAAACGCTGTCGGCTGGCCGCGACGTGCTCAACTGTTTCTGCTACACGGGTGGATTCTCGCTGTATGCGTTGCGCGGCGGTGCAAAGTCGGTGTTGTCTATGGATGCATCGGCTGACGCGCTGCACATTGCGGCGGAGAATTTGACCCGCAATAATCTGGATGAATCGCGTGCCGAATGGCAGGACGCGGATGTGTTCGTCGCGCTGCGCAAACTGCGCGATCAGGGCAAAACGTTCGACATGATCATCCTCGATCCGCCCAAGTTCGCACCTACCGCCGCCTTCGCCGAAAAAGCCGCACGCGGCTACAAGGACATCAACCTGTTAGGTTTTAAATTGCTGCGCCCGGGTGGTTTGCTGTTCACCTACTCTTGTTCGGGCGGCATCAACGAAGAACTGTTCCAGAAAATCATCGCAGGTGCTGCACTCGATGCCGGTGTCGATGCGCAGATCGTGCATCACCTGCACGCCAGCAGCGATCATCCGGTGCTGCTCAGTTTCCCCGAAGGCGCATATCTGAAGGGCTTGGTGCTGCGAGTGGCAGGATAATTTAAGCGGGGTGCGACCCCGCAGCGTTTTTTACGCCGGTGGCAGACCGGCCGCTGGTTACTTTCTTTTGCGTCGCCAACAGAAAGTAACCAAAGAAAAGGCGACCCCGGTTTGCCGCCCCAAAGGGGTTCCCTCAATAGTTCGCAAACAAGCGGGGCTGCGCAACTCGCCCTGTTGGTGCGCACACTTCGCACACCAATGCGGAGCTCAAACAGTGCTCGCCCAACCCCAGCGCTTGTTTGCGACTATTTTCGGCGGCGCACAGGGGGAGGAGGGTAGTACGTGAGGAACACATTCAAAAAGGCTAATCGGGCTCGCCCGCCATTACATTAGACGTTTTGTAGAGAAATGCAGTTTGTGGATTGGGCCAATTGACTGAAATCGTCCTAATTTGGTTGAAAAATTCTTTTAGTGCCATTTCAGTCCACCCTCAGTCATTCCACGCTATGACTGAGCTATGAATCAGTTTAATACACATAGGTAAATTAGAGTCTTCCTGATAACTTAAGTCGAAGTCACTGAACTGACTTTGAAATTTATCAGCAACCCGTACTTTTTTAACGCCCTTCTTTGCGATAAGCCTTTTTTCTTTTTGTTCAAAATACTTCTCCCTAAATTCAGCAGGCAAATAGCTTTCGATCGTATAGCCTTGGGTGATCCAGTTATATCGGTTGGGGCTATCTACCACGCCGATGTCATGGTGAAATCTCGCCTTGGCATTTTCTGAATTTTTAGGTATTTCTTGGTCAGTAGTATTATCGAAGTCCAGATCACGATCCATAACAATGATTGAGTTTTGATTGATCTTGAATATCTCGATTAGGCTTGTGCTTGGTTTTTCTGAGAAATGTTTGAGCATTGCACCACCATAAAGCACAAATGAGAAATGAATATTCTCAATAAGTATCTTTTCGTTGTTCTTCTCACACCATAGCTTTAGCCAGTGCAGAAGATAGATGCGATCTGATGCCCCTTCTACCCAGATTACCCCATTCGACTGGCATACATCGCTTGGGCGTACGCCGAGGTTTTTCAGTGCCAGAGCAGGTGTGGTCAGTTCTCTGAGTCGGTGTCCGTCAGCCTCGAAGAGGCTGACGTTATTGTCGGGCCAAGTATTGATATCGATCAGCGTTGAAGAATGAGTGGTAATGAATATTTGCAAATCCAGCGTTTTTGCATTTTCGCTGATTCTCGACATCATTAACCGCAGCAGTTTGGGATGGATGTGCGTTTCAGGCTCCTCTATCACGCAGATGGAGCCCTTACGCTGAGTCGAAAGCCATGCTACTAATCCACCGAATGCACGCCAGCCTGAGGGAAGCATGATAATAGGGACTGTGTTGTTTTGCCGCTGGTCATCGTTGAAGCTAATGCTGACAACTTTGTCGCTTTTAAATTTGATCGGATATTTGAGATTATGTGCACGTGTGAATCCAGCTGGCAACATATAAGCCTCCTGCGCCTCAGACAGAGGAAAAGGCGCTAACCCTGAAAGGTGTTTACCATCAGAATTTAGGGCATTTATAAATGCACCGACTGGAATGCCAGTTTCATTATGCTGGCAGCGGTATCCCACTTTTGTTGATAACGAATTGATAAAAGTGCTCAAACCATTAGGCACCGATTTGGTGGCGGCTTTTTTCAAGACGCATCTAAATTTTTTAATCACATCACCGAATATCAATTCAATAACTAATTCGAAATCATCCATGCCCGGTGTTCTGAACTGTGCCGAGACAATTTTTCCATCTTTAAATTGCACTACAAACCCCGACGATGTATCGGTTGTTATATTTTCACGGGCAATAGTTGGCAGTACAGTGGCGTCGCCCATTGCCCTTACCAAATCCACAACCGTAGATTTACCGCCGCCATTGGGCCCAACAATAATATTGATAGTTGAAGCATGAAACTGCTCGACAGTGGTTAATTTAAAATTAACATCGACACTGTCACGATTAAGATTAAGCTTTCTCAGCCCACGAAACCCGAAACTTTTAATATGCATTAGCACTCCACTCTTCAAACATATAAAAACCAGCCTAGCAGGTTGTCGAACTTAGCAAGTAATGCATAGTTCGGCAAAGACAGGGGGCGAGCCCCCATCTTTCATCACTGCCAGCCTGTTCAGAGAAACGCGCCGGGTGAAATCGCAAAACGCGTTGCCAGCAACTTGGCCTGACGGGCGTTGATCTCGCGCTTGCCGCTTAAAATCTCGCTGACCACCGACTGGTTGCCCAACTCGCCGGCCAGGTCCTTCATCAGGCGCACCATATGGTCGTATTGTGTCTGCGAAGAGGCGGTGCTGTAGGTCGCACCAGTGCCGGATGCGGCAGCATGGTTTAAACTGTCCAGTCCTCAACATGCAGGCCGGCGACTTGGGAAATTGCCCGATCGTTTGTCACTAATACCGCACCTATGTTCAGGGCGTGTGTGGCAATCAGTAGGTCAAGTGATCCAAGTGTTTTTCCTTGGCGTTCCATATTTGCTCTCACGGTTCCATAGCATGCAGCCGTGTCGCTATCCCAGGGCAATACATCGACGCGCAGCAGAAATTCTTTCACGACTGCATGGAGCCGTTTTGCGTCTGGGCGCTTTGCCAGGCCGAACAGGAGTTCGCCTTCGGTGATGGATGAAATGCAAAGAGAGGTCATCGGAACGTCCAGCATGCGACGGGATACGACCGGATGTTTTTTGATCAGGTGACTTACCGTGTTGGTGTCGAGCATGTATTGCATTATTCGCTCCACCCCGCAAAGGGGTCTCGATCCTGTTTTTCCTGATTGCGCTCTTTCTCGTTCAGGAAATCTGCCGGCACATCGGTATTATTCAGGGCCGTGAAGAAATCATCCCAGGTGGCAGGCTTACGCGACAAGATGATATCGCCTGTTTCCGGATCCCGGCGGACAAAAACTTCTTTGGCATCGAACCGATAGGCGGCAGGCAGGCGTACCGCCTGACTTCGCCCGTTGGTGAACAGTTTAGCTACTTGGCTCATGGCGGCATCCTTTGGCATGGGAGATGCAAAAGTATAGGCTCACTTTTGGCATATATCAAGGTATATACCGGTCGCAATTTAATCTCGGCTCAGTATGGAAATTTATCGAGAACGAGTTCACGCGTGATAAAACAACTAGCCATTCGACTAATCTGGCAAATAACGCCAGCAAAGTCGCTGGTTATAAGCGGAAACGACTAAATTGCGAAAATTGACGTTTCCTTAAGCTGCATGGGTCTTGGGTGCGAAGGTGAATGCGTCCGAGAAGAACGATTCATTCGGCAGGCCACGCTCTTTGGTGAAGTCGGTATGCGCGGCTTCGACGACGACCGGTGCGCCACACGCATACACGACGTAGGGCGACAGGTCGCTGTAATCCTCCATGACGGCACGATGCACGAAGCCGGTACGGCCTTGCCATTCATCTTCGGGCAGTGCGTCGGAGAGCACCGGCGTAAATTTAATTCCCAGCGCTTCCCATGACTTTGCCATATCCAGCATGTACAGATCGGACAGTTTGCGTGCGCCCCAGTAGAAGTGCATAGGGCGCTTGAAGCCGATGTGCAGCGCGTGTTCGATGATGGCCTTGATCGGCGCAAAGCCGGTGCCGGAAGCGACAAAAATGATCGGCTTGTCGGAATCTTCGCGCAGGAAGAAGGTGCCCAGCGGACCCTTGAAGCGCAGGATGTCGCGCTCCTTCATTTCCTCGAATACGTGGTGAGTGAACGCGCCGCCAGCGATGTTGCGGATGTGCAGCTCCAGAAAATCATCGTTGTGCGGGGCATTGGCCAGCGAAAAGCTGCGCGGCTTCTGGTCCTTCAGCAGGATGTCGATGTATTGGCCTGACAGAAATTGCAGGCGTTCATTGGCGGGCAGCTTGAGCTTGAGCACCATCACATCGTCAGCCGGCTTTTCCATGCTGTGCACGCGGCAAGGCATGGTCTTCACCTGAATATCCTTGACCGCACTGACCTCCTGACATTCGATCACCAGATCGGATTTCGGCTTTGCGCAGCAGAACAGGGCCATCCCGCAGTCCTTTTCAGCCTCGGTCAGAGCGCTGCCATGGCCGTAATCCACCTGACCCTGCAAGACTTTTCCCTTGCATACGCCGCACACGCCATCGCGGCAACTGTAGGGCAGAACATAGCCGTGTTTCAGCGCGGCTTCGAGTATGGTTTCGTGCTCTTCGATGGGGAATTGGTGGCCGCTGGGCTGTATTGTGGTCTGATGGGTCATGATCTGTGCAGATATATGGAGCTGTTACGCGAAAGGATGAATTTTAACGCATAATTAGCCATGAAACGAATACTGATTGTCGGATGTGGTGATGTGGCGCAGCGCACCATCCCCTTGCTCACGAAACACTATCGCGTGTATGCGCTGGTGCGCAACCCGGCCTACTGCGACGGGCTGCGCCGGCTGGGCGCTGTGCCGCTCATCGGCGATCTGGATGATCGCGCGAGTCTGGCGCGCATCAAAGGGCTTGCCGATGCGGTGTTGCACTTCGCGCCACCCTTTTCGACCGGGGACTCTGACACACGCACGCGCAATCTGCTCGGCGCCTTATCTCATGGCAGGCCGCCTTCGCGTCTCGTGTATATCAGTACCAGCGGCGTGTACGGCGACTGTCGCGGCGATGGCGTCAGCGAGACTCGGCCGGTTAATCCTGGGGCTGCGCGCGGCAGACTGCGTGTGGATGCCGAGCTGCAAATCCGCGACTGGGCCAGACGATGCGGGGTGAACGCCTGCATCTTGCGCGTGCCGGGTATCTACGCCGCGGACAGGTTGCCGTTGGGCCGCTTGCAGCAGCCGTGCATCGCGGATGCAGAGGACGGTTATACCAATCACATTCACGCCGACGATCTGGCGCGCATCTCTGTGGCGGCATTGCAGCGCGGCAAACCGTGCCGTATTTATCATGCCAGCGATGACAGCCAGTTGAAAATGGGGGAATATTTCGATGCGGTGGCAGAGGCATATGGCTTGCCGCGCCCGCCACGCTTGGCACGCGACGAGGTGCAGCGCGCGGTGTCACCTATGATGTACTCGTTCATGAATGAATCGCGCAGGCTCACCAATGGGCGCATCAAGCGCGAGTTGAAGGTGAGGCTGAAATATCCTGCGGTGGCAGATTTCCTCGCAGAAGTGATGATTTCGGAGCGAAGCTAAACGAAATCGTCATGCCGGACTTGATCCGGCATCCAGTTGCTTGATTTGACTGGATTCCGGCCTTCGCCGGAATGACAATGCCAAAATTTTAGGCGTCAGAAATACGACAAGGCCGGATTTCTCCGGCCCTGTTGATTACTGGATTCCGGCTTCCGCCGGAATGACACTATCGTGTCAGTTTGCGCGCATTTCCAGCATCAGATGGTTGATGCGCTTGACGAATCCGGCTGGATCGTCGAGTTGTCCGCCTTCAGCCAGCAAAGCCTGGTCGAACAACACTGCAGCCCAGTCATCGAAATGCAGCGCTTCGTCTTTCAGACGGATCACCACCGGATGCTGCGGGTTGATTTCCAGGAAAGGTACGGTTTCAGGTATCTTCTGGCCGGCCGCTTTCAGCATGCGCGCCATGTTGCCGCTCATGTCGTCTTCGTCCGCCACCAGACAGGCAGGGGAGTCGGTCAGGCGATGCGTGACGCGCACTTCCTTGACGCGACCGCCCAGACTGGTTTTGATCTTGTCAGTCAGATCCTTGTATTCGCTCGCCTGCTTTTCCTGATCCTGTTTCTCGGCTTCGTCTTCGAGTGTGCCCAGATCAAGCCCGCCCTTGGCAACGGAGACCGGAGACTTTTCCTGGAATTCGGTCAGTGAACCCACCACCCACTCATCCACACGGGCTGAGAGCAGAAATACTTCGATGCCCTTCTTGCGGAACACTTCCAGATGCGGGCTGTTCTTCGCGGCATTGAAGGAGTCGGCCGTGATGTAGTAAATCTTGTCCTGGCCTTCCTTCATCCGGCCGATGTACTCACTGAGCGATACGGTTTCAGCGCTGGTGTCAGTGTGGGTCGAGGCGAAGCGCAACAGGCCTGCGATGCGATCCTTGTTGGCGAAATCCTGCCCCACGCCTTCCTTGATGACCTGACCGAACTGCTCCCAGAAGGTGGTGAACTTTTCCGCATCGTTGACAGCCAGATCTTCCAGCAGGCCGATCACCTTCTTGGTGCAACCTTCGCGGATCGCCTTGATGTCTTTGGATTCCTGAAGGATTTCGCGCGACACGTTCAGCGGCAGGTTGTTGGAGTCGACGATACCGCGCACGAAGCGCAGATAAGGCGGCAGCAACTGTTCCGCATCGTCCATGATGAACACGCGCTTTACATACAGCTTGATGCCGTGCTGGGCGTTGTGATCCCACATGTCGAACGGTGCGTGGGCGGGGATGAACAGCAGCTGCGTATATTCCTGGCGGCCTTCCACGCGTGCGTGAGTCCAGGCCAGCGGGTCTTCATAGTCGTGGCCGACATGCTGGTAGAACGCCTTGTACTCTTCGTCTGAAATGTCGCTCTTGGAACGCGCCCACAAGGCGGAAGCCTGGTTCACGGTCTCTTCTTCGTCCGTTGTGATCTGGTTGCCGTCTTTCCATTCCTCTTTCTTCATCACGATAGGCTGGATGATATGGTCGGAATATTTGTGGACGATGGAACGGATCTTGTGGCCGGAGAGCAGATCGTCCTGGTCTTCGCGCAGATGCAGCGTGATCGTGGTGCCGCGCTGTGCCTTTTCGACCATCTCGAGGGTAAATTCGCCGCCGCCATCCGACTCCCAGGATACGCCCTGATCGGTCGTCTCGCCTGCGCGGCGGGTGGTGACCACGACCTTGTCGGCTACGATAAACGCGGAATAGAAGCCGACGCCGAACTGGCCGATCAACCCTGCATCTTTTTGCTGGTCGCCGGACAGTTTGGAGAAGAACTCGCGCGTGCCGGATTTGGCGATCGTGCCCAGATTGCTGATGACTTCGTCGCGGTTCATGCCGATGCCGTTGTCGGTAATCGTCAGCGTGCGCGCCTCCTTGTCATAGCTCAGGCTGATTTTCAGTTCGGAATCATTCTCGAACATCGAGTCATTGTGCAGCGCTTCGAAGCGCAGCTTGTCGCACGCGTCCGACGCATTGGAGACCAGTTCGCGCAGGAAAATTTCGCGATTGGAGTACAAGGAGTGGATCATCAATTGCAGAAGCTGTTTTACTTCTGTCTGAAATCCCATCGTTTCACGATTAGTGCTGGCGGTCATATCTGTCCTTTGACATTTTGAAAGAGTGGCGGGTAGATGGAGCAGATTTGCAATATTTCAAGAGCCGCAGAGCCGATGTCGCGCAAATTCGGCGACTATGCGCCTCTGAATGATTACAGTCGTGCTTGCTCGCGCTCCAGTTCGGCGCGCAATTCCTCTTCGCTGGGCAGTAGCAGTTTGTATTTGCTGGCAAATAATTGCTCGTTGCCGTGCAGTACCGAATAGCGTGCCACGGAGGCATCTTTCTGTGCACACAGGATAATGCCGACTGTCGGATTGTCGTCCGGCGCGCGTTTGAGGTCGTCGTACATGCGCACATACATGTCCATCTGACCAATATCCTGATGGGTCAACTCGCCGCGTTTGAGATCGAAAATGACGAAGCACTTGAGCAGGTAGTTGTAAAACACCAGATCAATGTAGAAGTCGCGACTTTCGGTGCTGATGCGCTGCTGGCGGGCGACAAAGGCAAACCCCTTGCCCAGCTCCAGCAAAAAACCTTGCAACTGATTCATCAGTGCCTGTTCCAAGTCGCTTTCCAGCACCGCGCCCGCGTTGGGCAGGCCGAGAAATTCCAGCAAGACCGGGTCGCGAACGAATTCACGCGGGCTGCTGGTAATCGCCTGAAGATTCGCCGAGGCTTCATTTTCGACTGACGCGCGATCCTGACTTGCCAGCAGGCGCTCGTAATACAACGTGCCGATCTGCCGTTCAAGCGCCCGTGTCGTCCAGTTTTGCGTGGCCGTTTCATTCATATACCACTGGCGGGCGGTGTCGCTATCCACGCGCAGCAAGGTGCGGTAATGCGTCCAGCTCAATTCGTGACGCAGTGCGTCACACTTTGGGAATGCTTGATAAAAGAGGCGCATGTAGCGCAAATTGGAAGCATCAAAGCCCTTGCCGAATTCTCTGGTGAGCGACTTTGCCAATTCGGGCAACAGACGTTTTCCGTAAGCTGCACGTGCCTCGCCGTCCTGTTCAAACTCAACGATATGACGACCGATTTGCCAGCAGGTCTGCACCTGAATTATGTCGACGGCACGCAGCGCCTGTTTACGTGCCTCGCGTATCAGCTCGCCCAGATTGCCCAAGATTGTTTGCAATGGCGGTGCTGTTGGTGATGGCATATCGCTCATTATTTTCTCGCAATGTCAGTGTTGATGACGGTGTTTGTCCATTTCTCAGCAGTGCAACGGCAGTCGGGTAGCCAAGATGGAACGAAGTGAAATCCGGGAGCACTCGTTGAAGCCAATCCCGGATTCCATTGCATTACATCCGGGCTGCGCTTGTTAAGGGGTAGCGTGATTTTGCGCAGTCCCGCTCGAATGCAGAGCCGAATTTTTTTCTAAAACTTCGATTTTGAGGCCTGAAAATTTTGGAGTGCCTACCCCTGCCGACACCGGATAATCTTGTACGATTCCAGTTTTTCGATAACCGCGCCTCAAATAAAAGGCAATAAGTTCACTTCTTGATGACACTACATCCATGATGAATTTTTCGGAACCGAAACTTTCGTTTGCATATCTTTCGGCATGGGCGAGCATTTGCTTACCGACTCCCGTTACTTGCAGTTTTGGATTAACGGTGAGCATTCCGATATGGCTGTAACTTCCGTTTTTTTCAACATGGACGCAAGACACAATTTCTGAACATTTGAGGCCAACAAGAATAACAGAATCTGGTTTTGACATAACTTCCGCAATTTGACCGACACTTGTTCTGTTTCCAGACACCAAATTGGATTCATGAGTCCAACCAGCCGAACCTGTTTCTGGGCGATATGCTTTGTTGACGAGTTGCGCTATTGCCTCGGCATCAAATTTATTAGCTGTGCGGAATGTATTCATGCTTGCGGTCGGCCTATGATCAAACTTTCTGGGCTTAAACAGTTGGGGTGAATTTCCCACTGAATTCAATCAGTTGTTCGAGCTTCGCTTTCGCCGCTCCATTGGCAATCACGTCCGATGCACGAGCGATACCCTCGGCCAGCGTCGAACTCAAACCTGCCACGTAAATCGCAGCGCCGGCATTCAGTTGCACGATGTCGCGGGGCGCGCCGGGCAGGTTGTCCAGCACGCCGGTCAGCATCGCACAGGCATCGGTTACATTCGCCACGCGCAGCAAATCGTTGGACGCACGCTCCATGCCGAACTGTTCAGGGCTGACGGTGTATTCGCGGATTTCGGCATTTTTAAGTTCGGCTATGTAAGTATCTGAATTTATTGATATTTCATCCATGCCGTCCGCGCCGTGAACCACCAGCACATGATGGCTGCCCAGGCGCTGCAACACGCGCGCCATGATGCCGACCAGATCGGTATGAAAAACGCCGAGAACCTGATTGTCAGCACCGGCAGGATTGGTCAGCGGCCCCAGCACATTGAACATCGTGCGTATGCCCAGTTCGCGGCGCACCGGGGCTGCGTACTTCATCGCGCCGTGAAAATTGGGGGCGAACATGAAGCCGATGCCGATCGTGTCGACGCAGTGCGCGACTTGCTCAGGCGTCAGATTGATGTTCACGCCGAGTTTTTCCAGCACATCCGCGCTGCCGCAGGTCGATGAGACGGAACGTCCGCCGTGCTTGGCGACACGTGCGCCGGCAGCCGATGCGACAAAGGCGCTGGCGGTCGACACGTTGAAAGTCTGTATCCCGTCGCCCCCGGTGCCGCAAGTGTCCACCAGATGTTCACGGTTCGTGACCGGAACCTTGGTGGCAAATTCGCGCATCACGAAAGCAGCGGCGGAAATCTCGCCTACGGTCTCCTTTTTTACACGAAGGCCGACGAGGATGCCGGCGATCTGCGCGGCCGAGACTTCGCCGCTCATGATCTGGCGCATCAGGGACAGCATCTCATCGTAAAAAATTTCACGCTGCTCGATCAGTCTGGTCAGCGCCTGTTGTGGGGTGATCATGGGCAGCCTTCCAGGAAGTTTTTCAGCATGTCGTGGCCGTGTTCGGTGAGGATCGACTCGGGATGGAACTGCACGCCGTGAATCGCCAGCGTCTTGTGGCGCACGCCCATGATCTCGCCGTCGTCGGTCCAGGCGGTGATCTCCAGGCAGTCGGGCAGGCTCTCGCGTTCGATCACCAGCGAGTGATAGCGCGTCGCGGTGAACGGGTTGGGCAGGCCGGTGAACACGCTGTTGTTGTAATGATGGATCAATGACGTCTTGCCGTGCATCAGCTGTTTGGCGTGAACGATGCGGCCTCCGAATGCCTGACCGATGCTCTGATGACCCAGGCATACGCCGAGAATGGGGACTTTCCCTGCGAAATGCTTGATCGTCGCGACAGAAATCCCTGCCTCGTTCGGCGTGCACGGGCCGGGCGAGACCACGATGTGCTCTGGATTCATCTTTTCGATCCCATCTATCGTGATCTCGTCGTTGCGATGCACTTCAACATCCGCACCCAGCTCACTGAAATACTGCACCAGGTTGTAGGTGAAGGAGTCGTAATTATCGATCATCAAAAGCATGATGTGTTGTTCCGGTCAGGTTTTGCGTCGGCGCCGACGCGATGGCAGCGCAGATTTTACCTCAACTCATCCGCTGTCGGCTCGATCAAAAACCTCAACTTGCCGAGCAGGTAATTGATCAGCGCGTTGCTGTGGCGGAAATACAGGCTGGTTTCGACCAGTTTCCCACCCAGCAGATGTTTGAAATGATACGAGGTCACGCCCAATTCAAGCTGCCGGTAGCCGTGTTTCAGGCAGGCTTCGATGCCCCTCAGGCACATCGCGTAATACAGGCCGTATTGGCGGTTGTGCTGGTAATCCATGCCGACATAGGTGAAAGAGGCTTTTTTGTTTTTGCCGATGATCTGGACAAAACCGATCGGCGTGTCGGCTTCAAAAAATACGATAAATTTACTGATAGCGGCGGTTTGTCGAAAGTAGGCCGGAGTGAGCCGCTCGAACCGTGTCGGCGCATGATTGTACGTGTTCAGGTAGAGCCGGAATACTTCCTGCACCAGATGTTCCGGCAGGGGTGAGTATTCCTCAACCCTGAGCGTTTGCGCCTTTTCCAGCTTCTGTTTGAAATCGTTGCGCCGTCTGGCATCCAGTTTTGAATAATAGTCGTCGGCAATGGACAGTACCGATACCGGCAAGCCGCGCGCCCTGACAAAGCCGGGTAACGGCAGGTTGTCGGCAAAGCCCTTGTAGGCAATCACGGGGGCTTTTTTAGCCAGCGTCGCATTGACCAGATGCAGCATTTCGGCTGAGACTTCACCTTCTATTGCGCCGAAATCTGTGGCAGGGTGGCCGACGCATGCATAGTCGAACTTTAACCATGCGAAGGATTTTTTCAACAGCCCGTCCGGCAGCAGTTCAGTCAGGCTGAAGGTGCTCAGGAAAAATGGCACAACGGCAATGCGCAGGCCGCCTCTGGAGATTTCCAGATAGCTACAATTAAAACCACTAATGCCCGAAGCCAGAAACGCCTTGTGAAATGCCGCGCCTTCCGGCTCATCCGGCAGAAAATCGTCAGGAGGAGAGGGCAGTTCAATTACGCTTAGCTCGTCCAACTGTAGTCGCCCCGTTATTGAGCGGCTGACAGCATGCACAATGCGACGGCTTCGGCGACCTCGATGCCATCCACTGCGGCAGAAAGAATCCCGCCCGCGTAGCCTGCGCCCTCTCCGGTCGGATACAGGCCGCGGGTGTTGATGCTCTGCAAGTCATCCGCATTGCGCCGGATGCGTATCGGCGACGAGGTGCGTGTCTCGACGCCGGTCAGCACCGCGTCACTCAGATCGAACCCTTTGATCTGTTTGGCAAAAGCGGGGATGGCTTCCCTTATCGCGTCGATTGCGTAATCGGGCAGCGCGGTAGACAGGTCGGTCAGGTGCACGCCGGGCGTATAGGACGGCTGAACTGTGCCGAATCGGGTCGACGCACGGCCCGCCAGAAAATCCCCTACCAGCTGTCCGGGCGCCTGATAGGTGCCGCCGCCGAGCTTGAAAGCCTGCGATTCCCAGCGGCGCTGGAACTCCATTCCGGCCAGCGGGTGTCCCGGGTAGTCGATTTCGGGGGTAATGCCGACCACGATGCCTGCATTGGCGTTGCGCTCGTTGCGCGAATACTGGCTCATGCCGTTGGTGACGACGCGACCTGCTTCGGACGTCGCTGCAACCACGGTGCCGCCGGGACACATGCAGAAGCTGTAAACGGAGCGGCCGTTGCCGGCGTGATGCACCAGCTTGTAATCCGCAGCCCCGAGCAACTCATTGCCCGCATTCTTGCCGTAGCGCGCAGCATCGATCAAGGATTGCGGATGCTCGATGCGAAAGCCGATCGAGAAAGGTTTGGCTTCGATGTAGATGCCGCGCTTGTGGATCATCTCGAAGGTGTCGCGTGCGCTGTGCCCGACTGCCAGCACCAGATGATCCGTCGCAATGCGTTCACCGCTGGCCAGCACGACGCCCGCGACTTGCCCGTTCACAATCTCGATGTCGTCCACGCGACTGCCGAAACGGATCTCGCCGCCCAACGACTGTATCGTTTCGCGCATCTTTTCAACCATGCCGACCAGGCGGAAGGTGCCGATGTGCGGATGGCTTTCATAGAGGATTTCTTCCGGCGCGCCTGCCTTGACGAATTCATCCAACACCTTGCGCCCTAGGTATCTGGGATCCTTGATCTGGGTGTACAGCTTGCCGTCGGAGAATGTCCCGGCGCCGCCTTCGCCGAATTGCACATTGGATTCCGGATTGAGCACGCCCTGACGCCACAGCCCGAAGGTGTCCTTTGTCCGCTCGCGCACAGCCTTGCCGCGTTCCAGAATCAGCGGTTTAAATCCCATTTGCGCCAGCAACAGACCCGCAAACAGGCCGGCCGGACCCATTCCGACGACGATCGGACGCGAGTTCAGATTTTGCGGCGCATGAGCTGCAAAGTGGTAGCTTGTGTCGGGGGCGATTTTGACATGCGGATCGCTCTTGAATCGTTCGAGAATCGCAGCTTCGCCGCGCACTTCAACCAGCAGCGTGTAGGTGAACAGGATGGCGTGTGCTTTGCGGGCATCTACGCCGCGCTTGAATACGACGTGACTGAGCAACTCATCCTCGGCAATGCCCAGTCGCTTGAGGATTGCAGCCTTGATTTCGCCCATCGGGTGTCCGATCGGCAGTTTTATTTCAGTTAAACGCAACATATTTTGATTTTGGTTGTTTCGTTGTTGTGTTGAGCATGGTCAAGACCAATATCAACGTGGACGACCGGACTATTCACGCCGCGCGTCGTTCCGGCAATTTCATGTCCACCAGAATTTCGTCATAGGGAGCAAAGACAAGACCGTTATCGTCTTTTTCGATCGCCATCCACTCAATCAGACGTTCGCAATCGTTATGCACGTTCTTGTAGTCTCGTTTGAGCTGGCGTGCCAGTTCAGCAACCGTCATCGCGCCGCCTTCTCGCAATGCGCCTATCAATTCCCAGCGTTTCGGTGTAAATACGGAGAACAGCTCACCGACATTGTCGAAGCCTACGCCGAAATAGGGTGGAGCGGGCATGCCCTGCTTGACGGCTTTCATGGCGGCTGCGGCGCGGGCAAGAGAGGCTGATACGGGTTCACCCACCGTCAGGTGTAATACGGTGTTGTCTGTTTTCATTTTGCAGCCTCCTTCACATCTCGCCAGAAATCTTCAAGCAATCAGGTTTCATCGACGAATGTGTAGCCTATCTCAGTTTCACCCTCATGCTTGTGGTCGCCTTTGCCACGTTCATTGTCATAACCGACCACGCGTTTGCCATCGCGTACAAATACCAGTCTGTACTTGAATGGATGCTCCGATGGAGGAACCGGCTCCGGCACTTGCCATATAACCAGTTCGATGATGCCGCCGGCATAAGATCGTTTTTCTCGATATAGCAGCCTGGCTTTGCTCATCATGGATGGATTATGGGTGCTGTTTGTTTATGGTGTCAAGAGCCATATATTGGCATGAGCAATGCCGGTGTGGTGACTAGCGATGCACTTCCGCATCCAGTCCGTCCAGCGCCATCTCGGCGGCGCGCAGCACGGCGCGGGCCTTGTTCTGTGTCTCCAGCCATTCGCTGGCGGCCACCGAGTCGGCGACGATGCCGGCGCCCGCCTGCACATACAGCATGTCGTCCTTCACTACGGCGGTGCGCAGCGCGATTGCGACATCCATGTCGCCGTTGAATCCAAGGTAGCCGACAGCTCCTGCATAGATGCCGCGCTTGGAGGGTTCAAGTTCGTCGATGATTTCCATCGCGCGCACTTTCGCCGCACCTGACACCGTGCCGGCCGGAAAGGTTGCTTTCAGCACGTCCATACTGCTTAATCCGGCCTTGAGTTTTGCCTCGACGTTGGAGACGATATGCATCACATGCGAGTAGCGTTCGATCACCATCTTGTCGGTGAGTTTGACTGTGCCGTTCTGAGCCACGCGGCCGATGTCGTTGCGCCCCAGATCGATCAGCATCAGGTGTTCCGCCAGCTCTTTCGGGTCGGCCAGCAATTCCTGCGCGAGTGCCAGGTCCTGCTCGGGGGTTTTGCCGCGCGGACGGGTGCCGGCGATCGGGCGCACCGTGACCATATCACCTTCGAGACGCGCCAATATTTCAGGCGAAGAGCCGACCACGTGATGGTCGCCCATGTCGTAATAGAACATGTAGGGCGACGGGTTGATGCTGCGCAGCGCCCTGTACAGCGACAGCGGCGATGCGGGGAAGGGCTGCGTCATGCGTTGCGACAGCACCACCTGCATGATGTCGCCGTCGAAAATGTATTGGCGGGCTTTTTCGACTGCCGCCTTGAACGCCGCTTCGCCGAATTCGGATTTTGCCTCCGTGCGCGGTGCGGGTGCAGCATACGGAATGTCCACAGGTAAACGCAGCATGCCGGTCAGCTCGCGCAACCGCTCGCGCGCTATCGAATAGGCATCTTCTCGCATCGGGTCGGCATAGACGATGAAGGTAAGACGGCCGGACAGGTTGTCCACCACGGCGAGCTGCTCGGTGAGCATCAGCAGGATGTCGGGCGTGCCGATGGCATCCGGTTTAATTGCTTTGCTTAGGCGAGGCTCGATATAACGTATTGTTTCATAGCCAAAATATCCGGCCAGTCCGCCGCTGTAGCGCGGCAGCCCGGACAGCGGGGCGACCTTGAAGCGCGATTGATACGCTTCGATATAATCCAGCGGATTGGCGACTTCCTGTGTGGTTTCGCCCGATGCCGTGGTCAGCGTGACTTGTTTGCCTCGTACCGTGATGCGGGTGTCGGCGGGCAGCCCGATGAAGGAATAACGCCCGAAGCGCTCGCCGCCCTGAACGGATTCCAGCAGGTAGGAAAACGGCTGGTTGGCGAGCTTCAGATACAGCGACAACGGCGTGTCGAGATCGGCGAAAGTCTCCGCGACCAGCGGGATGCGGTTATAGCCCTGACGGGCCAGATCCTTGAATTCTTGTTCGGTTATGGGGTGCAACATGAAAAACCTCCTGGGTTAACTTTGAAAGACTGCCACGTGACAACGTCACGTCCTGACTCTTGGCGCGATTAACGCCATCGCCAACCGGCAGTTTTCAACAGGATGTCTTTCATATTCAGGCCAGTTTAATCAGCGGCAGGGCGGCGGCCAGGTTTGCGATCACCGCGTCCGTATCCAGTGTTTCCACGGGTTCGCCATGGTTGTAGCCGTAGGGTACGCAGAAAACCGGACATTCGGCAGCTCTTGCGGCCTGCGTGTCGCTGAGTGAATCGCCGATCAGCAGCAGTTGTTCGATCGGCACGCCGAAAAATTTTGCGGCATGCAGCAAAGGCATCGGATGCGGTTTCTTCTCGGGCAAGGTGTCGCCTGCGATCACGATCTCGAAATACTTGGCCAGACCGATGCCTTGCAGAAGCGGCGTGGTGTAACGCTCAACCTTATTGGTGATGCAGCCCAGACGGAAACCCGCTGCTTTCATCGCTTCCAGACCTTCGATCGCACCGTCGAAAACTTTACTTTGCAGCAGCAGCTCGGTGTAGTGCTTTTCGAAAATCGGCAAAGCGTGATCATACAAGGCAGCATCCGGCGTGGCATGCATATCGCCGGTCAGCGCCCGTTTGACCAGCCAGCTGATGCCGTTGCCGATATAGCTTGCCAGCAGTTCCTGCGAGACGGGCGCATAGTGGATGTCGCGCAACATGCGGTTGGCGGCTTCGGAAAGCTCAGGCGCTGTGTGTAGCAGCGTGCCATCGAGGTCGATGACAATGGCTTTGACGCTGACCGGTGTTGTGTATCTCTTGATGTTATCTGGCATGGGGCTCTCCTTAATGCGACTTGGTGGGTTTGTTTTCGGGCGCTTTGGCTTGATCCGCTGCGGGCGCTGATTCTTCGCCTTTGGGCTTCGCCTCTTCTGCAGTGCTAGGTGCCGAAGCGGGTTTTACGTGCTCGGCGTAAGCGGGATCCGTACCCATGCTGGGGTCTAGCCTTTTATCCTGTATGTCCTTGTCGGCCGCTTTCCATCCAGTCAGCACAGCGGTGGTGCTCTGTGCCTCGTTTTCCTTCATGCAGTCTTCTGGTTTCTTCAGCGAGACGCGACAGGCATAGCCTATCGATTCCGCATCGGAGGTTTTTTGATCTGCCACGCCGCTAATGCGGTCACAACCCGAGGTTGCGGCGGCAATCAACAGCCATGCAAGGGCGTGGCGGAACATTTTTAAACCTTGGCCAGTTCGGCGCGCATTTCTGCCAGCACGGTGTCGAACTGATGCTTGTCGGTGGCTTTACGTGCGTTGAAAATTGCGGAGCCTGCCACGAAGGTGTCCACACCGGCAGCAGCCACTTCACGAATGTTCGCAGGGCCTACGCCGCCGTCGATTTCCAGACGGCAGTTGTAGCCGCCCGCATCGATCATTGCGCGTACTTTGCGCGCCTTGTCCAGCGTGTAAGGAATGAATTTCTGACCGCCGAAACCCGGGTTTACCGACATCAGCAAGACCATGTCGAGCTTGGGCAGCATGTATTCCAGAATGTCCAGCGGCGTGGCCGGGTTGAACACCAGGCCTGCCTTGCAGCCAGATTCCTTGATCAGGCCGATGGTGCGGTCAACGTGCTCGGAAGCTTCCGGGTGAAATGTGATGTAAGTTGCACCGGCCTTGGCGAAGTCAGGAATGATGCGATCCACAGGTTTGACCATCAGATGGACGTCGATCGGAGCGGTCACGCCGTGAGCGCGCAGTGCGTCGCAGACCAGCGGCCCGATAGTCAGGTTCGGCACGTAATGGTTGTCCATCACGTCAAAGTGAACGATGTCCGCGCCTGAGGCCAGAACGTTATCAACTTCCTCTCCCAGTTTGGCGAAGTTGGCGGAAAGAATGCTTGGCGCGATCTGATACATGATGTTTCCTTAAGGTTAAAGTAGTTGCACAGCGCATATTCTAAACCGTATGCGTCGATAGTGGTTATTTTGGCAGCGTCAATCCGGTTGCCTTGTAGAAGTTGTCAAGATCACTCAGATCGTCAAACACGGCCGCAGCACCTGCAAAATTATGATTGCGCGTGTAGTGATTGGTCGTGATGAAAGTCTTGATGCCGGCGGCCTGACTGGCGCGCAGGCCGTTTTCTGAATCCTCGATTGCGATGCAGTCGCTGGCCTTTAAACCCAGCTTTTCCAGCACCCAGAAATAAATATCCGGCGCGGGCTTTTTGTGCGGCACGATGTCGCCGCAGCCGTTGGCGGCAAACAAGTCAGCCCAGTTTTTACCCAGTCCCACTTCAAGCAATGCGGAAACGTTCTCCGGCGTGGTGGTGGTGGCGATGGCCAACGTGATGCCCGCAGCATGCGCGTTGTGGATCAGCTGTTTGATGCCGGGGCGCAACGGTACCCCGCCTTCTGCGATCATCGCGGTGTAATGTACAGTTTTTATCGAATGCAGATTTTTTACGAAACCGTCGAAATCGTCGGGTTTGGTAAAACCGGTCAGAAAATCACTGACGAAGTATTTGATGCGCTCTTTGCCGCCGGTCACTTTGAGCAACTTGTCATACAGCGCGACATCCCAGTTCCAGTCCAGACCGGCGTCCGTAAAGGCTTTGTTGAAGGACAGGCGGTGTCCGTCTTCGGTGTCGGCAAGGGTTCCGTCCACGTCAAAAATAATGGCTTTCAGCATAATTGATAATTGATAATTGAAAGTTGATAAATGATGGTTGTTAATTATGAATTGTTAAGTATCAATTCATAATTGTTTTTTACCGCATCCCTGGCAGTTTGCCGGCCATGCTGCGCATCATTTTAGCCATGCCGCCGCCCTTGGAGAACATTTTCATCATTTTCTGCGTCTGTTCAAACTGGTTCAGCAACTGGTTGACATGCATCACCTTCACGCCTGCGCCGTCCGCAATGCGCTTTTTGCGCGAGGCTTTGATGAGCTCGGGCTTGCTGCGTTCGAGCGGCGTCATCGAGTTGATGATGCCCTCCAGGCGGTTGATGGATTTGTCATCCACCTTGGAGTCGGCTGCGGCCTGGGAGAGTTGCGCAGGGAGTTTATCCATCAGGGCAGACATGCCGCCCATCTTGCGCATCTGCACGAACTGCATCTTGAAATCGTTCAGATCGAAGCCCTTGCCGGTCTGCATTTTTTTGGCGAGCTTTTCAGCCTCGCCATGATCCACGCCGCGCTGAGCTTCTTCCAGCAGCGACAGCACATCGCCCATGCCCAGAATGCGTGAGGCCATGCGCTCAGGGTGAAAGGCCTCCAAACCGTTGGGTTTTTCGCTGACCCCGATAAACTTGATCGGTTTGCCTGTGATGTGGCGCACCGAAAGCGCCGCACCGCCGCGCGAGTCGCCGTCCATCTTGGTGAGGATGATGCCGGTCAGCGGCAAGGCTTCGCCAAACGCTTTAGCGGTATTCACCGCGTCCTGCCCGGTCATCGCATCGACCACGAACAGCGTTTCGACCGGCTTCAAGCTGGCGTGCAGTTGCTGGATTTCCGCCATCATCGCCGCGTCAATGCCTAAGCGTCCTGCGGTATCCACGATCAACACGTCGTGATGATGTTTTCGTGCAAAATCAAGCGCGGCCAGTGCGATGTCCTGCGGACGCTGACTGATGTCGGAGGCGAAGAAGTCGGTATCGAGTTGGGTCGCCAGCGTGCGCAACTGCTCGATCGCCGCCGGGCGGTAGATGTCGCAACTGACCAGCAGCACTTTTTTCTTGTGCTGGTCATGCAGCAGTTTGGCAAGCTTGCCGCAGGTGGTGGTTTTACCCGCACCCTGCAAGCCCGCCATCAGAATCACGGCAGGCGGGGTGGTGGTGAGATTGAGCGCGTCGTTATGCTCACCCATAATCTTGGTGAGTTCGCGATGTACTACGCCGATGAAGGCCTGGCCGGGATTCAGGTTGCCGATGACTTCCTGGCCCAGGGCTGCCTCTTTAACCTGGGTGGACAGTTCTTTTACGACCGGCAGCGCCACGTCGGCTTCGAGCAGCGCCATACGCACTTCGCGCAGCGCATCCTGTATGTTGCTCTCGGAAAGGCGAGCCTGGCCGCGCAAGTTTTTAATGACACCGGAGAGGCGTTGCGTCAAATTGTCCAGCATATGCGTCCTTGTGGGTAATCAAACGGGCATGGCAAAAAAGCCACCCCAAAAAATTCAAAAATTCTAGCAGGGATGATACCCCGTGTGCATCCACTAACAAGCGTTTTTCGCATGACCGCCTGCCGGCAGGGATGATGCACTGTGGGCAATTGGGGTTGGCAGGGATATTGCCCTGTGGGCAATAACTCGCAACAACTCGCAATTGCATCAAGCAGGGATATTGCCCTGTGGGCAATAACTCGCAATGCAAATGAGGTAGAATTCGAGAGTCTAAAACATCCTGAAGAAAAATGCCTAATCTTCTCCTGTCTTTTGTTGCTTTCGTCACTTACGTGCTGCTGGCCGCTTATTTCTGGCGTGCGACTGCCTGCGTCGATTGCGATGCGCGCTGGCGTGGCGCGGTCGGCCATCTGTCGCTGGTTCCCATCGCGTTGCATGGCTATCTGCTTTGGCAGGGTATTTTCGCCGGCGGCGGGTTTAACCTGAACATATTTAACGCACTTTCGTTGATTGCCTGGCTGACGCTGCTGGTTTACTGGGTGGCGCGTTTCTTCTATCCGATAGGAGGGTTGCAGGCTTTGGTATTGCCGCTGGCGGCCGTGACGCTGTTGTTGCCCGGCGTTTTTCCTGCGGATCATCAGCTGGCACATACGGAGATGCTGGCTTTCAAAGTGCATATAGCCGTCGCGATGTTGGCTTACAGTCTGTTTACCATCGCTATGCTGCACGCGGTGCTGATTTCACTGGTGGAGAAGCGTCTGCGTCATGCGACCTTGCCGCGCGTGCTGCGCAATCTGCCGCCACTGATGACGATGGAAAGTCTGTTGTTCCGCATAATAGGCATCGGTTTTGTGTTGCTGACGCTGACGCTGGCGTCGGGCATGCTGTTTTCCGAGAAAATTTTCGGCAAGGTCTGGCAGTTCAATCACAAAATTCTGTTTGGCTTTATATCCTGGTGTGTGTTTGCGGTACTGTTATACGGGCATGTTTTCTATGGCTGGCGGGGCAAGATTGCCGTGCGCTGGACCGTGAGCGGCTTCGGGTTCTTGTTGCTGGCGTATCTGGGCAGCAAGTTTGTGCTGGAGCAATTGCTGCACCGTTAACGTGGATGGCGGTTGAATCCGCCATCTACACCCTGAATTTTTGACAGTCTTTCGCACGTTGGTAACTGCGTACTATCTTGTTGCGCAGACCTTGTGCGAATTCCTTTGATTATCAAGGTACTTGCTATCAATGGGGCTTGTGTCGTAGAATGCGCGCCCTTTCGTGGCGATAGGGTTCGCGCAGGCGAGCACGTTGCCAGCGAATAGTAAATCCCCGGCGTTACCGGAGTCACTTTCCTGTAAAGCCCTGCACCCCGGTCTTTTAGACTAATAATTTAGATAGGTTTTTTATGGTCATCATTCGTCTTTCCCGTGGCGGTTCAAAGAATCGTCCATTCTACAATGTGGTCGTAGCTGATTCGCGCAATCGTCGCGACGGTCGCTTCATCGAACGCGTAGGCTTCTACAATTCGATCGCCAATGAAAAACAAGAAGCATTGCGTCTTGATCTGGCACGCGTCGCATTTTGGCAGAGCAAGGGCGCGCAATTGAGCGACGCCGTAGCTAAGCTGGTTAAACGGGCCGGCGCGGCAGTTGCAGCAGTCTGATAACGCTGAACCCATGGTCATCATGGGACGCGTGGCAGCGGCATTCGGCATACGCGGCTGGGTGAAAATCCAGCCGTTCAGCGAATTCGTCGATAGTTTGCTGGATTACAAGACCTGGTATGTGGGCCATGAAAATGGCCCGTGGCGCAAGGTGGATGTGGTCCAGGCAGAAACGCACGACAAGACACTGGCTGTGCAATTTCCGGACTGTCCGGATCGCAATGCCGCCGAGAAGCTGAAAGGCTTGTTGATCGCCGTGCCGCGCAGCAGTTTGCCGGAGCAGGTCGAAGGCGAATACTACTGGGCTGATCTGATCGGGATGTCCGTGGTCAACCAGGCAGGTGAGACGCTCGGCACCGTGGTTGAGTTGCTGGACACCGGCGCAAATGACGTGCTGATCGTCAGGGGCAATGGTCCCGATGTGTTGATTCCATTCCTGGATAGCGTCATCGGGCCGGTTGATCTGGCAGCCAAGACCATTCAGGTAAACTGGTCGGCAGACTTTTTACTTTGATTTTTGACGTTATCACGCTGTTCCCGCAGATGTTCGATGCGTTGACGCAATGTGGCATCACGCGTCGCGCTGCGGAACAGGGGCGCTATGTTCTGAAGACATGGAACCCGCGTGACTTCACCACGGATAATCATCGCACGGTTGATGATCGCCCTTACGGCGGTGGTCCCGGCATGGTGATGCTGGCAGAACCCTTGGCAGCGGCAATCAATGCTGCAAAGCAGCGTCAGGCGGCAAGTGGCGTGGCAAAGAGCCGTGTGGTGTATTTATCGCCGCAAGGGCGCCTGCTCACCCATGCGCTGGTCAAGAAAATGGTAGCGCTGCCGGATGAAGGTTTGATCCTGCTGACCGGTCGCTATGAAGGAATAGACGAGCGCCTGATCCGCCAGATGGTGGATGAAGAGATTTCCATCGGCGACTATGTGTTGTCCGGTGGCGAGTTGGCGGCGATGGTGTTGATGGATAGTATGGTGCGGCAATTGCCCGGTGTATTGGGCGATGCCGACTCAGCCGAGCAGGATTCGTTTGTGCAGGGATTGCTGGATTGCCCGCACTACACCCGCCCGGAACAGTTTAATGGTGAAGCCGTGCCCCCGGTGTTGTTGTCTGGCAATCATGCAGATATTCAGCGCTGGCGGCTTTCCCAGTCGTTGGGCAGGACGTGGTTGCGCAGGCCGGATTTGTTGGCTCGTCGTGATTTGACAAAAGAGGAGTCTCGGCTTCTGGCACAGTTACAGAAGGAACAAGACCCGATAACTAAGGAGCAGTAAAGTGAATTTAATCGGAATTTTGGAAAAAGAAGAAATCAATCGTTTGGGTAAAGTCATTCCTGTTTTTGCGCCAGGCGACACCGTTGTTGTCAGCGTGAACGTGGTCGAAGGTGAGCGCAAGCGCGTTCAGGCTTTCGAAGGTGTTGTGATTGCCAAGCGCAATCGCGGTTTGAACTCCAGCTTTATCGTGCGTAAGATGTCCGCCGGTGAAGGTGTTGAGCGTACCTTCCAGCTTTACTCTCCAGTGATCGCTGAGATCGAAGTCAAGCGTCGCGGTGCTGTTCGTCGCGCCAAGCTGTACTACTTGCGCGATCGTTCAGGCAAGTCGGCACGTATCAAGGAAAAATTGCGGGCACGCAAAGTAAAAAATGTAGCAGCTGCATAAGTTGTCTGCATGATCCAAAAAACGGGGGCTTCGGCTCCCGTTTTTTTATTTCCGCTATGATGACAACATGGACTATCAGGCAAAACTATCCGCCCCGTTCGGGCTCATCGGCATCCGTTGCGACAAGGATGCATTGACCGGCATCGATTTCCTGCCTGCGGACGATAAGGCGCAGCGCGCCATCAGCCCATTCGCTGAGCGCGTCTGCGAGCAACTGATTTGCTACTTTCAAGACCCCGATGCGCAATTCTCCATTCCGCTCAGACTAACGGCTACCCCGCATCAGCAAAGAGTCTGGCAGGTCATGCTGAACATTCCGCGAGGGTGTACGCGCAGCTATGGCGAGTTGGCGGCAGAATTGCATTCCAGCGCGCAGGCTGTCGGCCAGGCCTGCGGCGCAAATCCTGTTCCGATCATCATACCGTGCCATCGCGTCATTGGCAGGGCGGGCCTTGGCGGCTTCATCAAAAGCACCGGAGATGCGTCACTGGACATCAAACGCTGGCTGCTGGCACATGAGTCAACCAACCCCTCTCCCCCAGCCCCTCTCCCCAAAGGGGCGAGGGGAGAGCTTAAAACTCCCTCTCCCTTGCACCCGCAAGGAGTAGGCCGTGGTTGTAAAGCCGCTAAAGCGGCAACAACCACGCTCCAGGGAGAGGGTTGGGGAGAGGGTGGAAATGCTGAATCTCGCTCGACCGTCATTGTGAAATGAACGACGCCGATCTTTTGGACGAATTCAGTGACACGCTCTGGTTGGAGGACGGCCTGTCGCGCAATACGCTGGAAAGTTACCGGCGCGACTTGAACAAGTTCGCCGCCTGGCTGGAAAATCAGCGCGGGCAAAGCCTCTTGCAGGCAACGCATGCCGACATACAAGGCTATTTAGCCGATCTATTTGTCGTGCAAAAGGCCAAGTCCAGCTCAACGGGGCGCAATCTTTCCAGCCTAAAGCGGCTGTTCCGCTATCTGCTCCGGCAGGGCAAAATCACCATTGATCCCACGCTGCAAATTGACACGCCGAAGTTGCCGCGCACGCTGCCAAAGACGCTGACCGAACAGGATGTCGAGCAGCTTTTGGCAGCCCCTGATACACAGACCCCGTTAGGTTTGCGCGATCGGACCATGTTCGAAGTGCTGTATGCCACCGGTTTGCGTGTGTCTGAACTTGTCAGCCTGCGCATCGGCCAGGTGAGCATGGATGAGGGTGTCGTGCGGGTGATGGGTAAGGGTAACAAGGAGCGGCTCGTGCCGCTGGGCGAAGAAGCGCTGGACTGGCTGCGCCGCTATTTAGAGGATGGTCGCGGCGTGCTGTTGGGCGGACAGGTTAGCGACGATTTGTTTGTCACCGCACGCGGGGAGGGGATGACCCGCCAGATGTTCTGGTACCTGATCAAAAAGCATGCGCGGCAGGGCGGATTGAACAAGCCACTGTCGCCGCACACCCTGCGTCACGCCTTCGCCACGCATCTGCTGAACCACGGCGCCGACTTGCGCGTGGTGCAGATGCTGTTAGGTCACGCCGACATATCCACTACGCAAATCTATACTCACGTCGCCCGTGAACGGCTCAAACAGCTGCACAGCAAGCATCACCCAAGAGGCTGATAAAAACAGGATTCAGACCGCAAGGGTCTTCCCCGCACAACTAAGGGGCGAAGCCCCAAGTTGTTGCGTGAAGGATTCAGGAGTGCATCTTTTCTAGACCTGACCCTCGCGCCGGTGCGCGCCGGCGAGCAGCTCTTCAACTGAAAGAGGTGGCCGCTGTTTATGAAGCATGCGATGGCAGTTTGCGCAAACTGGCCTTAAGTCTTTGATGGGGTCAATCAAATATTCCTCGCCGATGTCAGCAACAGGCTTCAAGTGATGAACCTCGATGTAGTTCGCACCTAGCTGACCATATGCTTTTTCAAAGTTGAATCCACATATGCAACAGGTATGGCCGTAATGCTCAATGCACGCTTGGCGAGCGAGAGGGCTTCTGTCATAGGTCTTGGTTGTGACTGTTTTGCTTTTTCCTTCGGCGTAAAGGCGAACCTCGTTTGCCGATGGGATTGAAAAGCCAAACGCTGGACTCTCTTGGATTTGGGAAAATAGTTCGCTGGCGATAGGTTCTGGAACCGATAAGCCACTTGCTTGCGGTGACCAGTTATAAGCGGGATACCGAGCCTGTAACTGTTCAAAGGAGATAATTGGCATCTCGGACAACACCTTGAACAACAGGTCGGTTCGCAAAGAGGTTAAGCCTTCCTTTGCCTTTTCTTCGTCCCAGTGTGGGAGCGGATAGGGCGGCGAAGACACATAGCCACAGCCAATAATTCCTTTGGGTTCTACGCCAAGCTTAATTAGGAAGAAGGTATTGCCGACGATAATTTTTTTGGTGTTACCGCAACTCCAGTACATGTCGTATTGCTCACCGTCACCGATACGACAAATGGCCTCTGGTTGATCAACCCATTTCCAACGCTTCGGATTCCATGTGTAGAGGTAGGCGCTCATCTATTTCTCACACATAACGTAAAATGGCCACCAGTAAACAACTTAATCTATCGGTTGGATAGGTGGCTAAATGGTTTTTAAAAATTAAAACCCGTTTATTATCAACCAATAGCATGGCTTTAATGCACCTTTGAATAATGTGAAACACACCTTGAGTCGTAGTGCGAATATGCAAACAGTACGAACTGTATCACCGCTTTTTCGGCAGGGGTAAAAAACTTGAACGGTGAAGACAACCATGAGAACTGCCGCCGGTCTGCCACCGGCTTGAATACGTTGCGGGACCGAACCCCGCTTAGTCCTCGCTGGCTACATCTGCCACTCTACATACGAATAGATGTAGTTTGAGCCGCCGTTGACGTTGCCGAACAGGCGCGAGGTGCCGAAAATGCCTGAGCGATGCGATACGCCAAGGCCAAGATAGGTCTCGCGCATCGACTTCACGTTGATGATGTCGCCGACGCTCACGTCGATGCTGGGATCAAGGTAGTTGAGCAGTTTCGAACTGCTGCGACTGCGTGTCACCTGGGAGCGCATTTCGACGTAGGGTATCTGCCCCGCATACGAAATGCCGGCGCCGAAGCCCAGCCGCGTGCGGACGCGTTCGCTCCATGGAAAGCCGTAGTAATACGCCTTCATGTAGGCATTGAATTGCCAGGAATCGGCTTGAAGTCCGCGCTCGTTGTGCCGCAGCGCGCCTACGTAGCCGACGAAATCGAGCGGCCAGCCGTTAAGGCGTTCGATGAAGGGACGCCCCAGTTCAATAGCGTTTATGCTTGTATGGTCTGCGGTGTTGGTCGAGGTGCATCTGAGCTGCATCAACTTGGCCAGATCGCAATCGGTAGAATTGCCGTGAAGCACCTTGACGATCAGCGGTCGACCTTCCGGAAAGGCCTCCTGCTTCGGTGAAAAGTCATAGGCCAGGCCGAGTTGCCCGGCAAGCTGCGTGCGATCCTGGACAACAGGACTTGCGCGTACCCCCTGCGACCAGCGACGGGCGGATACGCCGCCGAGCAGCCTCCAGCGTTCGGACAGCCGGTACACCGCAGATAAGCCGAGCTCGGTGTTGATACCGCCGCCCGGCATGTACGCGTGGCGTGTTGCCGTGGCTTCGGCCGGACGCACGCCATAGTAGTAATTGTTCAGGTTGGCATCGCGCGCGGCGAGTGCGAGCTGGGGCTGTAACTGTAGCCGGCCAATCGTCCAGTCGTAGCGGTAGCCGGCCCGGACTTCGGTGCCGTTTGATACGCTGGACGCGTCGTGCAGCACTTCGCCAAATAGCGTACCCCACGGCTCGCGGCTCTGGTAGCTCATACCCATATCGATCCCCGGGCCGCGATTATTCATGCCGGACAGGATCGCCGGGACGCGGTCGTACGGATAGCCCTCGAAACGATAGCCTGCGAACAAGTCGAGGCGCGAGTCAGGCGTGTCGTTGAATTTCAGGCCGACGCGATAGGATTCAAGGAAAACATGTTCGCCCTGATACATATAGATCGGGACAAGGTCGTAGCGGGTGCCTCCGCCGCGATAGGGTGAGTTCTCGATGCGCATTGCAACACCCAACCCCGCGCCGCCTGTTTTCTCCGGAATTGTCGCTGCCAGGATAGGCGCGTCGTTGCTGACTTCCGCCGCCGCGTACCCGGAGATCAGCGATAAGCACAGCGCAACAACTGCCTGAATCCAAAATCTGAAAATCATAATCTAAGAATATTTCCGATATGCCATTCGGGCGAATCTTAAAGATTAACGTCGCCGCAGTATGTACGTTCCCGAACACAGCGCTTAAAACGGGCAGCCCGGCATTCGATTGTGTTCCGGAAGTTAATGGACAAAAGCCTGCAGTGCGGAGTGGCACGCAAGCCTGGGGTCGTGTGCGACGGCACCCGGGCTGCCGAAACTCGGAACGATTACCTCAGGGAGCAGCCGTTTGAATTCCTTCTTGACCACCTTGTAGAATTCACAGACACGCGCCTCCAATCCGAGCCGATCCATCACGGTGATGTGGCCACGGTGATATTCGATCAACCCGGCGTGCTGCAATTTTCCGGCCGCCTCGGTAATGCCTTCGCGGCGCACCCCGATCATGTTGGCGATCAGTTCCTGCGTCATGACCAGCTCGTTGGAATGCAGACGGTCAAGGCTTAGCAGCAGGCAGCGACACAGTTGCTGGTCCACCGAATGATGCCGGTTGCACACCGCCGTCTGCGCCGTTTGCATCAGCAGTGCCTGTGCGTAGCGCAGCAACAAATTTTGCATGGTGCATGAACGTCGCCCACCGGCACGACTGAATTCATCCTTCAGCAGCTGCGCTTTAAGCCGGTAGGCGAGGCCGCTGCTTTGCACGACGGCCCGGCTGGGCGTGGTTTCGCCGCCCATGAACAAGGAGACGCCGACCATGCCTTCGTTGCCGATCATCGCAATTTCCGTCGATGCACCGTCTTCAGTGACATGGAGCAGGGATACGATGGAGGTGGCGGGGAAATAGACGTGGCGCAACTGACTGTCGGACTCGTGAAGCACCTGACCTGTCGGGATTGAGACTAGTTCAAGATGGGGGAGGAGGCGCGCATATTTATCTGGCTGCAGGGCGGCGAGCAGGTGGTTCTGGGGGGGGGCGTTAGAGCTGTGCATGAATGCTTTACCTCTCACATGGATATCCGTTACAAACAGTTACCGAGTACTTTTCCACCTGGCCGCATCTTACACAAAATAATTTTTAATTCATATAGGCCGAAATGTCTATATATTCAGGAAAGAAGAGAATCAGTTGCGCTCAAACGGCATTGCCGAATAGGTTAAACTGGCAGCATGCTAACGCTATGCCATCGAAATCAGCTATGAGCGAACTATTTATCTCCGAATCCCGCGCAAGGCTGCGCACGCTGCTGGCCGCAGGCTATGCGCTGTTCATCGCGTATGTCAGTCTGTCGCCCTTTTCAGGCTGGCGGGAGCAGGGGCTGAATTTCGTCGATGTGCTGGGTATGTCCCTGCTGTCGACCTTCACGCCGTTTGATGCGGTCGTCAATGTGCTGGCTTACATTCCGTTCGGTTTCCTGGTTGGACTGGCATTGCGGGCGCGATTTGGCGTTGTCGTCAGCGTGATCATCGCCGTATTTTGTGGCGTGGCTTTGTCGGCGGGCATGGAATATCTGCAAATGTATTTGCCGACTCGCGCCAGTTCCAATCTGGATGTGCTGACCAATAGTTCAGGCACGCTGACCGGCGCGCTGCTGGCGGTCAGCGTAGCATCGTGGGCATGGTTTCGTTCAGGGTTAACGCGCTGGCGCAGCGGTCTGTTCCACCATGGCAAGGAGATGGACTTCGGGCTCGCTTTGCTGGTGCTTTGGATATTCGGCCAGATAAACCCATCCTTGCCGATGCTGGGTAATGTATTTATAACCGAAGCGGCGCGCCAGCCTTTTGTCGCGCCCTTGCCGGAGCCATTCGGCTGGTGGGAAAGCGCTGTCGTGATGCTGAACCTGTTGATGCTGGGCGCGCTCCTTTTAACGCTACTGCGTGTGCCGCGCCGTGTTGTGTCGTCGTTGCTGGCGGTATTGAGCATGGTGGCGCTGGTGAAGTTTATCGCCGCCGCGCTGCTGCTGAAATCCTGGGCGTTGTTGCTGTGGATCAATGGCGAGGCGATGCTCGGCATATTGCTGGGGCTAACGCTGCTGATTGCGTTGTTGTGGCAGCCGCGAACGGCGGTGATCGGCTTCGGGGCAATAGTGGGCTTAAGCTACTTCGCTATCGTCAATTTCGTGGTGGATGGCAACACACCCGCCGCCGCGATGTCCGTGTATCACTGGCACTATGGGCACTTGCTCAATTACAACGGTCTGGCGCAGACCATCACGCTGATCTTTCCGGTGTTGCTGCTGTTTCATTTATGGCGGATACGCAACCTGCAATTAACAATTAACAATTAACAATCGTTTCGGAGCAAACAATGAGTTATTTCGACAAGCATGTGTTTTTCTGTACCAATCAGCGCGAGGACGGCAGCGCTTGTTGCGGCAATCACGGCGCGCAAAATGCGCGTGACTACGTGAAGAACAAGGTCAAGGAGCTGGGCATTGCCAATCGCGAGAACAGCATTCGCATCAATTCCGCCGGATGCATGGATCGCTGTGACGACGGGCCGGTTATCGTGATTTATCCTGAAGGTACCTGGTACACCTATGTGGACGAGTCTGATCTCGACGAAATCATCGAAGAGCATCTGAAAAATGGCCGCATCGTCGAGCGCCTGAAGCTACTCGCAAGGGGTAAGCCGGTGGGTGCCCCGCCGCAATGCGACGACCCTTCCGCAGTTTGATGGCGACTCAAAGCAAAATCACGTTGGCGGGACCTGCGGGTCAGCTGGAGGGCGTACTTCATCTGCCGGAAGCCCGCTCCCTCTCCTCAACCCTCTCCCGCTTTACGGGCGAGGGGGCAAACGAATCGCTGCGCGAGTTGCACTTTAATTCCTGTGAGCCGTGCGCTATCGCCGTGGTGGCGCATCCGCTGCCGACGATGGGCGGCACGATGGAAAACAAGATAGTGACCACGCTGGCAAAGACTTTTGCCGAGCTGGGCTTTGCCACGCTGCGTTTCAATTTTCGCGGCGTAGGCGCAAGCGCTGGGGTATTCGACAGCGGCAATGGCGAGGTCGAGGATATGCTGGCGGCGGTGCAACATGCGCGCGACGCGTTCGGCCATCTGCCGCTGATTTTGTCGGGTTTTTCCTTCGGTGGGTATGTTGCCGCGCGTGCAGCCCAACATCTGCATCCGCAGCCGCACAAGCTGGTGCTGGTAGCGCCTGCGGTAGGCCGCTTCTTGATGCCGCCCGTGCCGCACAATACGCTGCTGATTCACGGCGAGCAGGATGAGGTGATTCCGCTGGCTGACGCACTGGACTGGGCGCGCCCTCAGCATCTGCCGATCGTGGTGTTCCCCGAGGCGGGGCATTTTTTCCACGGGCGGTTAAATCAGCTCAAGCAGATCGTGTTGAATGAATTCAACGGGTGCCGTTTATGAGTTCCGTTATTGTGGCCGAGAACCTGGTAAAACAGTACGCCGGGCAGCGTGTGGTGGACGGCATTAGCCTGTCCATCGTGCGCGGCGAATGCTTCGGTTTGCTGGGTCCGAATGGCGCCGGCAAGACCACCACGCTGCGCCTGCTGTTGGGGTTGATTGCGCCCGATAGCGGCAAGATCGAACTGCTGAATCACGTCATTCCGGGGCAGGCCAGAGAGGCGCGTTTACGCGTCGGTGTGGTGCCGCAGATGGACAATCTCGACCCGGATTTTACTGTGGCGGAAAATCTGATGGTGTACGGTCGTTACTTCGGCATGACGGATGCGGCCATCCGTGCACGTCTGCCGGAATTGCTGGAGTTCGCCAATCTGACGCACAAGGCGGACGCGAAAGTGCCGACACTGTCCGGCGGGATGAAGCGGCGGCTGACGCTGGCGCGCGCGCTGGTGAATGATCCGGATGTGATCTTTCTGGATGAGCCGACCACCGGGCTTGATCCGCAGGCGCGCCATCTGATCTGGCAACGCCTGCGTGAATTGACCGCGCGCGGCAAGACGCTGGTGCTCACCACCCACTTCATGGATGAGGCGGAGCGGCTGTGCCACCGGCTTGCGGTGATGGACAACGGACGCATCATCAGCAGCGGTTCGCCCAGAGAGCTGATCGCAGAAAACATCGAACCTGAAGTCGTCGAGGTGTTCGGCGAACATGCGGCGGCCTGGGCGCAGAGTCATGCATCGCACCAAGTGCAGCGATTCGAGATAAGCGGCGAATCGGTGTTTTGCTATGTGAATGAGGCGCATCCGTTGCTGCTTGAATTGCAGCAACACCCCGAGTTGCGCTATGTGCATCGGCCGGCCAATCTGGAAGATGTCTTTCTGAAATTGACAGGCCGCGAAATGCGGGAATAAAAACTGACGAAGCCATCCAAGCCTACATGAAGGCTAGTGATACTAGAAACAGCCTAAATCAAGCGATGTTCCATGGTGTTCCAAATAAAGATTGACAGGTAATATTGCTGCGCATACTATTCGGCACACTTTGGCACATCATGGAGGTTGAAATGGAAAAGAGCTACACCGCAGCCGCTCGACAAAACCCAGGACGTAAGTCTTGGCTGGCAGACTTCAGACATCCTCTTAAACTAGATAATGCAAATCGACCAGGTCGAAAAACCCGCAAGGGTCTTGGTACTGAGAGTCAAACGGAGGCTGAAAGTCTTATTGCCCAACTTAACGAAATTCTGAGAGATCAAACATTGTGGTCACTGGGTGCGCGCGCCGAGGCTGCGAAACGGTTTGATCCTCGGGTAGTTGATATTTTTTATGCGGAGATAGAGCCGCGCTCCCGCAACGCACGTCTATTGCGAGATCAATATCTACCGCTTCCAAGTGCCACAGAAGGTTACAGTCGGGTGCTTCTACTGGGTGTGCCCGGTGCAGGTAAAACGACACTGTTACGCCAGCTAATTGGTTCGCACCCTGAACGTGATCGCTTTCCTTCGACCTCTGTTAATCGCACCACAACCTTCCCTACCGAGGTCATAACTCATGAGGATGGCTTTAGCGCAGTCGTGACTTTTCTGTCTGAGCATGAAGCACGTTTTGAAGTCGAAGAGGCCATTTCATCGGCAGTGCTACGCGCTGTAGATGGTTCCAAAGAGGAAACTGCCCGCGTATTTCTTGAGCAGAGTGATATGCGCTTTCGTCTCAAATATCTCTTGGGAGATTATTCCAGTTTAGAAGACGAGGAAGACCCTTACGCTGAGGAAGTTGATTTGCAGGAGGGCGAAGAGGATGCAATTTCATCATCCGAGGCGCAACGGCTAACAGATGTTTTGGAAAATTATGTATCACGGCTAGTGGCACTTGCAAAAAAACATCGGGATGTGGTGGAGGAGCAGCACGGTAAACTTGACACGCTGAGCGCTGATGACAGAAATTCGGCCTTAGACCTGATTCAAGAGGATGTAGAAAACTCTGCCGAATACACCGAACTTGTTTCCGATGTTCTCGATGAAATACGCGGCAAGTTTGAGCATATTCAGATGGGGCAATACGAAAAAAGCACTACGGGCTGGCCTATGGCGTGGCGTCTTGAAATGCCTACAGATCAACGAAAAATCTTCCTAGGTGCGGTAAGATTTTTTTCAGGGAACTCAGTAAAGTCATGGGGCAAACTTCTCACGCCACTTGTTAATGGACTAAGGGTCGCAGGATCATTTTTCCCAGAATGGTATTCGGATCATGCTCGAATCATTCTCGTAGATACAGAAGGGCTGGGGCATAAGGCAAATTCAAGCGCAGACTTGCCAGAGCATATCGTCTCATTATTTAACGATAGCGATGTCATCCTGTTGGTTGATAGCGCCAAAAATGCTATGACCCATTTTGCTGCTGGCAAGGCGCTGGAGGGTGTCGTAACGACGGGGAATACTAAAAAGCTGGCAGTGGCATTTACACACATGGATGCAGTGTCTGGTGAAAGCCTCAAAGGTCGAGCCAAAAAGGAACACGTGCGCAATGGATTGCGCAACGTAGCTGATAATCAAGTAGCTAAGAATGTTTCTACTGCTGCCGCTCGACACTTGTTGGATCATCTACAGGCAAATACTTTTTTCTTGGGCGACATTGATAAAGCTGGCGCGGAAAAAGCTCATGAAGAATTAAAACGTCTGATGCGGAGACTTCAAGAAGGTGCTCCAAAAATCGTTAAGGCAGTCGCGTTTCCTGAATACAGTACTGACAACCTTGTTTTGGCAATTCAAGAGGCTGCTCTCTCATTCCGCACACCCTGGAAAGCGCGCCTTGGACTTGAACGGCATTCTGAAATTAACATGGAACCGTGGCAGAGCATCAAGGCCATGAGTCGCCGATATGCTGAAAATTTTGATGACGGTTACCACTTGCAGCCGTCATCAAACTTGCGGTCTTCACTGGGTATTTCAGTGTCTCGTTTTCTTGAGAATCCTGTGCAATGGAGTACAGATACGACACCCGACAAAAAGCGGGAAATAATTGACCGTATCAAGTCTCTCGTTACAAATAAATTGGGCGACATTAGCAAGCAGCGCATCAAGGAACAACCGCAATCCACATGGTTAGAAGCCTATAACCTGAGGGGGGCAGGCAGCACCTTCAACAGAAAGCATAAGGTTGAGGCAATCTATGCGCGTTGGGTTCCTGTGCCAGATGGAAGAGGCGACCCTGTAGTGAAAGAGTTTTTGGATGAGGTAAAGCTCGTTGTAACTGATGCAATTGAGATTATCAAAGAAGAGGTCAAAAATCAGTCGAGTGGGAGGCCATAGCCATGAGCAACATCAAGCTGTTTGAATCGAATCAGATTCGTTCTATTTGGAGCGAAGACGATCAGCAATGGTATTTTTCCATCATTGATGTGGTTGCTGCTTTGACAGACAGCACGAATCCGCGTGACTATTGGTATCGCATCAAACAGCGCGAAAAAATCAGCGGCATTGAACTGTCGACAATTTGTCGACAGTTCAAACTTGAAGCGCCAGATGGCAAATTGCGTGAAACGGATTGTTCGCATACAGAAGGGCTGCTGCGCATTATCCAGTCCATCCCTTCTCCGAAAGCTGAACCTTTCAAACGCTGGTTGGCAAAAGTGGGCTACGAGCGGCTGGAAGAAATCGAGAATCCTGAACTCGCCGCCGCACGGATGCGTGGGCTATATCAAGCCAAAGGCTATAGTGACGAGTGGATAGAGAAGCGGGTGCGCGGTATTGCTATCCGTGACGAGCTGACTAACGAGTGGCAGAAACGAGGCGTTAAAGAGCAACGCGAATATGCGATTCTCACCGCCGAAATCAGTCGCGCCACGTTCGGCATGACTCCCGCCGAGTACAAGGCGTTTAAAAGTCTGGACAAGCCAGCGGATAACCTGCGCGACCACATGAATGATTTGGAGCTAATATTCAGCATGTTAGGCGAAGCCTCCACCACTGAAATCGCACGAAATAAGGATGCGCAGGGTTATGCCGAGAATCGCGATGCCGCAGCGGCAGGCGGTTCGGTTGCCGGAACGGCGCGGTGCGATCTTGAGCAAAAATCCGGTAAACGCATTGCCAGCAAAGAAAATTACAAGCAACTACCGGAAGCAGTTGTGCGTAAACGAGTGAAGAATGAAAATTAACCATTACGCTTTCCCGCTATTCAGTCTGCGCTTTATCCCGATCTGGCGGCGCCATTACATGGTCTGGAAAAAGATGGCAGGGCCTTCGATAATGGGCCATCTTGCCGATCCGGTGATCTATATGCTGGGCCTGGGGTACGGGCTGGGCGGGATGCTGCCGCAAATCAGCGGCATGTCCTATATCGCCTTTCTGTCCGCCGGTACGGTGTGCTACAGCACGATGAACAGCGCCAGTTTCGAGGCCCTGTATTCAGGCTTCGCGCGCATGCACGAGCAACGCACCTGGGAGGCCATCCTCAATACGCCGATCACGCTGGATGACATCGTGTTGTCGGAAATTTTCTGGGCGGCGAGCAAGAGCCTGTTGTCGGGAGTCGCGGTGCTGATGGTGATCTGGGTTTTAGGAATGTCGCACTCGCCTATGTCTTTGTGGATCATTCCGCTGTCCTTGCTGGTCGGGCTGTGCTTCGCCGGAATGGGTCTGATCGTGACGGCCCTGGCGCCGGGTTATGAATTTTTCATGTACTACTTCACGCTGGTCATCACGCCGATGACGCTGCTATGCGGCGTGTTCTTCCCGGTCGATCAGTTGCCGGCGATGCTGCAGGTAGTCTCAAACGTGTTGCCGCTGACTCATGCCGTCAATCTGGCGCGCCCGCTGTTAAATAATGCGATTCCGGCGAATGTTCTGGCGGACATCGCGGTATTGGCAGGCTATTCGCTGGCAGGTTACTACGTCTCGCTGGTGCTGTTCCGGAAGAGGCTGGCGCAGTAAGTGGCTGGGAGGGTTGCATCAGCCTGTATAATCCGCGCTGCGAGAATTTTATCGGAAGTTGCCTATGTTGTGGCTTAAAGCATTTCATATCATCATGGTCGTATCCTGGTTCGCAGGGTTGTTCTATCTGCCGCGTCTATTCGTCAACCATGCGATGGCGACGGAGCCTGCCGAGATCGCGCGTCTGAAGCTGATGGAGGGCAAGCTGTATCGCTTCGTCACACCGATTGCCTGGCTGGCGATTGCGTCAGGTTTGGGCCTCTGGTTTATGTATGGCTTCAGCGGCGGCTGGCTGCACGTCAAGGTTGTGCTGGTAGCGGCGCTGTACGCGTATCACCATTACTGCGGCATGCTGGTCAAACGATTTGCTGCCGACGAAAATATTCGCGGCCATGTTTTTTACCGTTTTTTCAATGAAATTCCCGTCATTATCCTGACTGTTGTGGTCATTCTGGTGACAGTAAAGCCTTTTTAGAGATTATCTTATGACTGATTTTTTTGCTCCCTGCCCGCGCGGCCTCGAAACCGTATTATTTAGCGACCTTGTGGAAATGGGTGCGCAGAACGTGCGTGCCACCGAAGGCGGTGTGCATTTTTCCGGTGACTGGCCGCTGTGCTACCGGGTCAATCTGGAAAGCCGTGTCGCAAGCCGCGTGTTATGGCGCGTCAAGGAAACTTACTATCGCACCGAACAGGATATATACAAGGCCGTGTTCGATCTGCAATGGCAGCGCTGGTTTAATGTCACGCACACGATACGGGTGAACACCACGGCGATACGCTGTGCGCTGCAAAGTCTGGAGTTCATCACCTTGCTGGTCAAGGATGCCGTGTGCGACCGTTTTCGCGCACACTGCGATGAACGACCCAGCGTCGATACCTTGACGCCCGACGTGCGCATCCACGTGTTTATCGAAGACGAAAAGCTGATGTTGTATCTGGATACTTCAGGCGATCCGCTGTTCAAGCGCGGCGTGCGTCAGCACACCAATATCGCGCCGATCCGGGAAAATCTGGCGGCAGGCATCCTGCGTCTGACCGGCTGGAAACCCGGCACACCGCTGCTCGACCCGATGTGCGGCAGCGGCACCTTTCTGATCGAAGCGGTGCAGATGTCGCTGAACATTCAACCCGGTATTGCGCGCAGTTTCGCCTTCGAGAAGCTGCTCAATTTTGAAGCGGCAAAATGGCAGGCGATGAAAGATGAGGCGATCGCGGCACAGTTGCCTCCGAAGCCGCTGGAAATCTATGGCAGCGATATGTATGGCGATGCGATGAAAACCGCCTGGCGCAATCTGCACGATGCAGGTCTGTCTGAATGCGTGGAACTCAATCAGGGAAACATCCTGGAAATCACGGCCCCGGCGGACCACGGCATCATGGTTGCCAACCTGCCCTACGGCGAGCGTATGGGTGAGCTGGATGAACTGGCAGAGCTCTACCCGAAACTGGGCGACGCGCTGAAGAAGAAATTCGGCGGCTGGACGGCCTATCTGTTCACAGCCGATAAAGCCATCCTGAAACTGATGCGCCTGTCACCCTCCAAGCGCACGCCGTTGTTCAACGGCGCAATCGAATGCCGCCTGCTGGAATACAAAATCGTCTCGGGCAGCAATCGACCGAGCAAATAGTTTGCCGGTGGCAGACCGGCATTTCATCCAGGTGATCATTAGGCGCAGACTCGGCTAGTGCTTTATTTCATGCAGCATCGCATCCCGCAGTATCGCGTTGATGCGCGTCTGATAACCTTTTCCTTGTGACTTCAGCCAAGCCAACACGTCCGAATCAACGCGCACAGTGGTTGATGTCTTGGTGGGCTTGTAGAACGGATTTTGTACGGCGCTCTTCCAGAACTCATCCGTCAGTGGTGGAATATCGCTGTAATCAATTTTGCTATCCGGCAACTCAGACAATGCCTTGATTTCCGCCTTATTATTTTCGGTTAACGGCTTGGCAGCATCGAGTGCGTATTTAACGGTTTTCTTCATAATATTTTCGCTCCTTCTTGTCAGCCTTTCGGGCTGAAATAATACGGATAACTTCGCCACCTTCATCATGGCGCACTGCGTGCGCTACCAGTAGCACCAGGCAACCCTCTACCATGCCCAACGTCTGCCAGCGAGGTTCACCGTTCTCGATACGATCCTGAAAGTTGAGAGCCAACGGATCGAAAAAGACGCGAGCGGCAAGCTCGAAGCTGACATGATGCTTTTTCAGATTGGAGTGCGCCTTGGTCTCGTCCCATTCGAAATGGATATTCATGTCTTGATGTTACTACAATAAAGTAAATACAACAAAGAAATCAGGAGGTACGCAAAGAGCGCGTTGTAAACAGCTAATCGGATTACGAACCACGTTGTTTCGAGCGATGTGCCGGTACTTGACGGTGGCTGGTTTCGCAGGATCGTGTTGCGTAAACCGGGTGTTCCACAAGCCCCTCACTCGGCCAGTCGGCGAGGGAGGGATATGCTGGAGCCCTGGGAAAAATCGATACCGACCTCGCATAGTTTTGCGATGATTTCATCGCTTTCGACCAGTTCTGCAACAGTCTTGACGCCGATTTTTTTGGCGAGCCGATTGATGGAAACCACCTTGGCAAGTTCTGCCGGATCGCTGAGCATATTGAGAATAACGCCACCGTCTATTTTCAGGAATTCCACCTGGAAGCCGCGTATCCGATCAAACGGAGTAGCATCTCTGCCAAATCCGCTCAGCGCAACACTGCAGCCGCGTCGTCTTACCTGACGGATAAACTCTGCTACGCTGTTATTTCGTGTCGCCAGCTCCGAGTCAGACACTTCAAAGCACAGAATTGAACCGGGCATTCCTTGCTCATTCAGTGTGTTTTGCAGGAAATTTGGAAACTCCGGATCGCCTATCGTGGCGGCTGCCACGTTGATGAAAAATATCGAATCGCGATCATGGCTGAAGCTCCGTTGCTTTGAACTCCATTCCAAAACTTGCTGAACGACCCAGCGATCCAGATATGGCATTAACCCGGTTTTTTCGGCCATCGGGAAAAATGCGCCCGGCGGCATCAGGCTGCCTTCCTCATCTATCAGGCGGATCAGTATCGCATAATGTTCGGTCTTGCCTGAGTCTATGGGAAGCGGCGAAATCAGCTGACAATACAGGCAAAATTCTCCTTGCTGGATGGCCTCAATAAACAGTTTTCCCTCATCCATCTGCCCGCCAATGTGCTCGAAGTATGTCGCCTGGTTCGGTTCGGCGATTTCATCCTTGCCGGAACCTAATTGGGCTGCGCGCGCAAAGTTCGTTCCAGCCGCAGCCTTACCGGAGAGAGACAGATCGCCTCGTTTGGTAATATCCTCGGCCAGAAAATAAAATCCGGTTACCTGTCCTGAAGAATCAAATTGAGGGACATGCTCCACCAATAGCCGGTAGGCGGCACTGCCGGAAACTTCCTGGAAATGCTCATAACGCAAGGGATGCCCATCCAGGGATTGCCGAACTGCGGACGCGATTCCCGCATAAGCGCGGGCTCCAAACAGTTCCCGCAGATGCCTGCCGTCAATGAGATCTTCTTTTAAGTGCAACCACTCACGAAAGGCGCGGTTGTGGTATTGGCAATGTCCATTGGTATCGATCAGCAAGACCATAGTCGACAGGGTTTCGTCGACCAACTGCGAACGCCCCAGAATGTCAGCGATTTTTTTTTCATTGCTCTTGCGCCAGCGCACTTCAAGATCGAACTTTTCTTTCATTGACGACAATTGGGCTGTGCGACGCATTGATAACCACTCCGACCGTGATGCCCGTGCTGCTTCGGCCAGGACTGATGCAATCAGAATTCCTGTCAAAAATGCAATCCACTGCAGATTGTCATGAGTGAAATAAATTGTTGAGACCAGCGCGGCAGTAATGCCCACGACTGCTACCGATACAATGTATGCCCGGACTCTACGAAAAATGCTTCCACGCATGCTCAACCTCCCAGAAATCCGCGTTGCAGAAGTTCTTTAGTTATATGGCTGTTCAGTATTTAGTCGACGCTTCGAGCTGACAAAGATCATCTTGGAAGCTACTCCTATTTCTGTTTAATTCATATATGGCGAAAAGCCTATATATTTTGGCCTAATGAAATGAAGGAGATGGTGTCTGCCGGTATTTTTCTGACCGGGCGTAAGCGGTCGGTAGCAATCGAGCGCAAGAAAAAGCCCGCTGTCGCGGGCTTTTTCTTACACCCAGTCTTTGGGCTGCAAAAAGGTATCGTACAGATCAGCTTCCGGCGTACCGGGTTCCGGATGCCAGTCATAACGCCATTTCACCAGCGGCGGCATCGACAGCAGGATGGATTCGGTGCGGCCATTGGACTGCAAACCGAAGATCGTGCCACGGTCGACGACCAGGTTAAATTCCACGTAGCGTCCGCGACGATAAAGCTGGAAGTCGCGTTCGCGTTCACCGTAGGGCGTGTCCATGCGCTTTTCCAGAATCGGCACATAGGCCGACAGGAAGTGATCGCCCACGCTCTGCTGGATAGCAAACGCGGTAGCAAAATCCGGTATGGACAGGTCGTCGAAGAAGATGCCGCCGATGCCGCGCGGTTCGTTGCGATGTTTGAGGAAGAAGTACTCATCGCACCATTTCTTGTATTTTGCATGCAGATCATCGCCAAAGGGAGCCAGCGAGTTCTTGCAGATCTGATGAAAATGCACTGCATCTTCCTCGAATCCGTAATAAGGCGTGAGATCCATGCCGCCGCCGAACCAGAACACCGACTCGCCATCCGGCTTGTGTGCCATGAACATGCGCACGTTTGCGTGCGTGGTCGGTGCATAAGGATTGCGCGGGTGTATCACCAGCGACACGCCCGTCGCCTCCCAGCTGCATCCGGCAAGTTCAGGACGGTGGGCTGTGGCCGATGCGGGCATCTTGTCGCCCTGCACATGCGAGAACGCCACGCCGCCGCGCTCCAGCACGTTGCCTTCTTCGAGGATGCAGCTGATGCCTTCGCCCTTGCCGATACCGCCGCTGCCGGTGGATCGTTCCCACTTGTCTCGGATGAATTTTTTGCCGTCCACCTGTTCCAGACGGGTGACGATCAGGTCTTGCAGTTCGAGCAGATATTCTTTAACGGCTGCGCTGTTCACGGTGTTGCTCATATTTTCTCCGGTTTTTAAAATATTCTATTAATTGCGCACGATTCTGCCATCCAGCCACGCGAGTATCGTTGACGGTTGCCGGCGCTTTCCCACCAGCCCCGGCAAGACCCACACGTCATTGCCAAACAGGCGCCGGCACTCTGCATCGGTTTTTGCAGGACGCATCCCGCTTTTATTGGCGCTGGTGGACACCAGCGTGCTGTGCACGCCCTGACAGAGTTTTTTTGCAAACGGATGCGCGGTCAGACGCACCGCCAGCGTGTCGTGTTCGCCGCGCAACCACCTGGGCGCCGCTTTTTTCACCGGCATCAGGTAAGTAATCGCCTGCGCTCCCGCTTCTTGCAAACGCTGCTGTTGCGCTGGCGTCAGCGGCAGCAAATAACGCGTCACCTGCTGATAACACGATGCGATCAGAATCAGCCCCTTGCGTTGCGGGCGCTGCTTCAGTTTCAGCAAGCGCAGCACGGCGGCGCGATTAGCCGGATCACACCCCAGCCCGTAACAGGACTCGGTAGGATAAGCGATCAAGCCGCCGCGCTTCAGGTGGGCTGCGATGAGGCGATACGATGGCAATGTCACTTATTCGTCTTGAGCGCCCGGAAACCGATATCCCGACGCATCTGGCAACCCTCGAAAGAAATTGCGTCCGCCACCTGGTAGGCGCGCCGCTGCGCCATACGCACACTGTCGCCCAGCGCCGTGACGCAGAGCACCCGCCCGCCGCTGGTTTCGACTTTGCCGTCTTTGAGCGTCGTGCCTGCGTGAAACACATGCACGTCTTCTTCACCTTTGGCCGGTAAACCTGTGATGACATCGCCGCTCTTCGGCGTATCGGGATAATTGGCTGCTGCCATCACCACGCCCAGCGCTGTGCGTCGGTCCCACTCAACTTCGATACTATCCAGCGTGCCGTTTACCGCATGTTCCATCAGCGCCAGCAAATCGGTCTTCAGGCGCAGCATGATGGGCTGGGTTTCCGGGTCGCCCATGCGGCAGTTGAATTCCAGCACCTTGATGCCGCCATGCGGATCTATCATCAGCCCGGCGTATAAAAATCCTGTGTAAGTATGACCCTCTTTTTCCATGCCCTGCACGGTAGGCTGTATCACTTCGCGCAGTGCGCGTGCATACACTTCAGGGGTGACCACCGGCGCTGGTGAGTACGCACCCATGCCGCCGGTATTCGGGCCCAGATCGCCATCCATCAGGCGTTTGTGATCCTGGCTGGTTGCCAAAGGCAAGATATTTTTGCCGTCCACCATCACGATGAAGCTAGCCTCTTCGCCTGCCAGAAACTCTTCGATCACCACGCGCGCACCGGCGTCCCCCAGCTTGTTGTCGGACGGGTGCCCGGCCACATGTTCTTTGGACAACATCATATCGACCGCCTGATGCGCTTCATCGGTCGACATCGCGACCACCACGCCCTTGCCGGCTGCCAGTCCGTCGGCCTTGATCACGATCGGTGCGCCATGCTTGTCCACGTAGGCATGTGCGGCGTCAACGTCGCTGAACGTCTCGTAAAACGCGGTGGGGATGTTGTGTCGCACCATGAATGCCTTGGCGAAATCCTTGGACGATTCCAGTTGCGCCGCCGCTTTTGTCGGGCCGAATATTTTCAGCCCGGCACGGCGGAATGCATCCACGACGCCTTTGGAGAGCGGCGCTTCGGGGCCGACCACGGTCAGATAGATATGCTCTCGTTGTGCGAACGCCAGCAATTCATCGATGTCGTTGATTGCGACATTCTCCACGCCGTTTTCAAGCGCCGTACCGGCATTGCCGGGCGCGACATAAACCTTCTGCACGCGGGGTGCTTGCGCCAGACGCCACGCCAGCGCGTGCTCACGACCACCGGAACCGATAACTAAAATTTTCATATTTTCCCTTTAGCTGGTAGCTGGTAGCTGGTAGCTGGTAGTCTGATAACACGCCCGAGGGCATCTATTCTTGCTACCAGCTACCAGCTATCAAGATTAGTGCCTGAAATGCCTGAAGCCGGTGTAAACCATCGCGATGCCGTGTTCGTCTGCCGCCGCGATGACTTCCGCATCGCGCATCGAACCGCCCGGTTGGATCACGGCCTTCGCACCGGCCTGAGCCAGCACATCCAGACCGTCGCGGAACGGGAAGAAGGCATCCGACGCAACGACCGATCCGATCAGACTCAAGCCCGCGTTCTGCGCCTTGATCGCGGCGATGCGCGTGCTGTCCACGCGGCTCATCTGACCCGCACCCACGCCCAGCGTCTGGCCGTTTTTGCAGAACACGATCGCGTTGGATTTCACATATTTTGCGACGCGCCAGGCGAACAACAAATCCTGCAATTGTGCGGCGCTCGGCTGTGCCTTCGTTACCACGCGCAGTTGCGCAGCCTGTACGTTGAGGATGTCCGGGGTCTGCACCAGCAAGCCGCCGCCGACGCGTTTCATGTCATAAATATTGTGCGCGTTCGACAGCGGCACGATCAGCACGCGCACGTTTGGTTTCGCGGCGAATACCTGCAAGGCTTCCGCAGTGTATTCCGGCGCGATCACCACTTCGACGAACTGCTGCGCGACGGCTTCGGCGGCTGCCGCATCCACCGTACGGTTAAACGCAATAATGCCGCCAAAAGCTGAAGTAGGATCGGTGGCTAACGCCAGCTTATAGGCCGACAATGCGGTGTCGGCGATGGCCACGCCGCAGGGATTGGCGTGTTTGACGATCACGCAGGCGCATTGATCGAAGGTCTTGACCAGCTCCCAAGTCGCATCCGCATCGCCGATGTTGTTGTAGGACAACTCCTTGCCCTGCACCTGCGTGTAGTTGGCGATGCTGCCCGCCACCGGATTCAATTCGCGGTAGAAAGCCGCATTCTGGTGAGGATTTTCGCCGTAGCGCATGTCCTGCACCTTGGCGAAGTTGAAGTTGATCTGCGCCGGGAATTCGACCCGCGAACCATCGCTGTTAACCGTGGTCAGGTAATTGCTGATTGCGGAATCATAAGCCGCCGTGTGTGAAAACGCCTTCTTCGCCAGATCGAAACGGGTCGCATCGGACACCGCGCCGCCATTGGTCTGCATCTCGGCCAGCACTGAACTGTAGTCTTCAGGATCGGTGATAATCGCGACATGGCCGTGGTTCTTGGCCGCCGCGCGCACCATGGTCGGCCCGCCGATGTCGATATTCTCGATCGCATCTTCCAGGGAGCAGTCGGGGCGGGCGATGGTCGCCGCAAACGGGTATAGATTCACCACTACCAGATCGATCGTCGGAATGCCGTGCTTGGCCAGCGTGGCTACATGTTCGGGCAGGTCGCGACGCGCCAGAATCCCTGCATGAACCTTGGGTTGCAGCGTCTTGACGCGGCCGTCCAGCATTTCCGGAAAACCGGTGTAATCGGCCACTTCGGTACAAGGAATGCCGTTGTCGGTGAACAGCTTGGCCGTCCCGCCGGTTGAGAGAATTTTTACGCCGAGCTCAGTTAAACCCCTTGCGAATTCGAGTACGCCGGATTTGTCCGAAACGCTGATGAGTGCCTGTTTGATCGTTGCCATGATGATTCCAGTTAAAATAAATTCGGTAAATCGTTAGTCGCTAGTCGTTCGTGGGTAGTCGGTAAACTGAATCCCGCATCCTTCACTCAGAAACAGGAGCTTTAGCTCCGTAGTTTCGTGGAAATGCCCTTGCGGCATGAATCCTGTTTTTATTCGACGCCGTGCTGCAACATTTTCTTGCGCAGGGTGTTGCGGTTGATGCCCAGCATTGCGGCCGCGCGCGACTGATTGCCGCCCACCTGTACTAATACCATCTCGACCAGCGGTTTTTCGACACAATTCATCACCATGTCATACAGGCCGCAGCCGGGTTCCTCGCCGTCAAGATCGCTGAAGTACTCGGTGAGGGCCAAGCGCACATAACGCGCCATCTCGTTTTCGTTTATCGCGCAATCGTTCATGCCGCCATCCCCTCGTTATCAAGATAGCGCAGCTGCATTCCACGCTGCGCTTGTTCTGCAAAAAATTCATCGACCGCTGCTTGTTGCTCCTGCGGGCTTTCAAGTTGATTCATCTGGTGGCGAAAGTGTGCTGAACCTGTCAGCCCTTTCGTGTACCACGAGATATGTTTGCGTGCAATACGCAAGCCGGTGTGTTCGCCATAAAAATTATATAATTCAATAACATGCGCCAGCAGCACGCGATGAATCTCGGACACCTCAGGCGAGGGCAGATGCTCGCCTGTCTGCAAGAAATGCTCGATTTCACGGAACAGCCAGGGTCTGCCCTGCGCAGCACGGCCTATCATCACCGCATCCGCGCCGGAATACTGCAATACATAGCGCGCCTTTTCAGGCGTGGTGATGTCGCCATTGGCGATGATGGGAATCTTCACGCTGGCTTTCACCGCCGCAATCGTGTCGTATTCGGCATCCCCTGTGTAGGCGCAGGCACGGGTGCGGCCATGAATCGCCAGCGCCTGTATACCTGACGCTTCGGCGATCCGGGCGATATTTACTGCATTGCGATTGTGCGTGTCCCAGCCGGTGCGTATCTTCAGCGTCACCGGCGCATTCACCGCGCCGACGACGGCTTCCAGCAGTTTCGCGACCAGCGGTTCATTTTGCAGCAACGCTGAACCCGCCATCACGTTGCAAATTTTCTTTGCCGGACAACCCATGTTGATGTCGATGATTTGCGCGCCGTGATCCACGTTGTATTTTGCCGCTTCCGCCAGCATTTTTGCATCGGCGCCGACGATCTGCACCGAGATCGGATCGACTTCGCCCTCATGGTTGGCGCGACGGCGTGTCTTCTCCGAGCCATACAGCAACGAATTGGACGCCACCATCTCGCTCACGGCCATGCCCGCTCCCATGCGTTTGCACAGCATGCGGAAAGGGCGGTCGGTGACCCCTGCCATGGGGGCAACGATGAGGTTGTTTTTGAGTTCGTAGGGGCCGATGTGCATTGATAATTTTCCAATAGGGTTGTGGATTATAAAGCAAGCGGACAGGCATGGAAAATATCGCTATGATTAGCGCCATGAAAACCTCGATGCAATACGATGTGGTAATTATTGGCGGTGGCCTGGTGGGCGCCAGTCTGGCCGCCGCTTTGAAGGACAGCGGGCTGTCTGTTGCGCTGGTAGAAGCAGCCACACCTCTCCCCAACCCTCTCCCTGAAACACCCTCTCCTCAATCCTCTCCCGCAAGCGGGCGAGGATGCGAACGAGAAGTGGGTCAAGCAGGCAATCCGCGAAGCGGATGCTCGCAAAATCTATCGTCAATCTCTGACGACTGGGACAGCCGTATCTATGCGATCAGCCCGGGCAGCCGGGCCTTCCTCGATCAAATCGGTGCCTGGCAGCTGCTCAACCCGGAGCGCATCGCACCGGTGCAGGAAATGCGCGTATTCGGCGATAGCGGCGCTGAGCTGGAATTTTCTGCCTATCAGATGGGCGTCGCCGAACTTGCCTGCATACTGGAAAACCGTGCGTTGCAACACGCGCTGTGGCAAGCGCTCGAAGAGCAGGACAACCTTGCCTTTATTCAGCCCGCTCGCTGCGCTGCGCTCTCGTTCACTGAAGAGGCTGCCGAGCTCACGCTGGAAGACGGGCGCATGCTGAGCGCAAAACTGATCGTCGGAGCCGACGGACGCGATTCATGGGTGCGCAATCAGGCGGGCATCAGTGCCGCCCCGGTGGACTACCAACAGTACGGCGTGGTTGCCAACTTTGCTTGCACGTTGCCGCATCGGGGCATCGCGCACCAGTGGTTTCAGCCGGACGGCATCCTTGCGCTGCTGCCGCTGCCGGGCAACAGAGTCTCTATGGTGTGGTCGGTCAGCCCTGATAAATCAACAGAATTGCTGGCGCTGACGCCAAACGAGCTCTGTGCACAAGTGGCTGCCGCCTCTCAATACACACTCGGCGAACTAAAGCTCATCACGCCCGCCGCCGCGTTTGGGTTGCGCCTGCTGACGCTGCCGCAAATCAGCGCAAAACGGGTGGCATTGATCGGCGACGCCGCGCACAACATGCATCCGCTGGCCGGGCAGGGGGTAAACACCGGTTTTCGCGATGCGCGCCAGCTGGCTCAATTGTTGCTGGATCGCGGCGGATGCAGCGACTGCGGCGATGCGCAATTACTGCGCCGTTATGACCGCAAGCGACGCGAAGACATCCACACCATGCAGGCCACCACTTTCGGCCTGAAAAATCTGTTCTGCAATGATGATCCGATATTGCGCACGCTGCGCAATATCGGCCTGAATGCCACGAACAAAATCGCGCCCCTCAAAAAATTGCTGATGCAACACGCCCTTAACTAACCAGATAAATATTATGTATAAAATCATACCGTTGTTGCTGTTCTTCGCATTTTCCTCAGCTCACGCAGCAGAAGCTGAAATCCGCCAGTCATTGCAAAGCAAATTTCCGAACATCGGCAAGCTGGAGCATATCGTCAAGACGCCTTATTCAGGGCTTTATGAAGTCGTGGTGGGCGAGCAGCTGTTGTATACCGACGAGCAGGGCTTATATCTGTTCGATGGCAATATCATCGAAGTCAAGAGTCGCGCCGACCTCTCCGAGCAGCGCCGCCACCAGCTATTCGCGATCGAATTCGACAAGCTGCCGCTGGAGCTGGCGGTCAAGAAAGTGAAGGGCAACGGAAAGCGCAAGCTGGCTTTTTTCACCGACCCCAATTGCGGCTATTGCAAGAAACTGGAGAAAGAGCTCGCCAAGATCAACGACGTCACGCTCTACATGTTTATGTATCCGATTTTTCCGGGATCGGAAGAGATTGTCCGCAATGTACGCTGCGCCAAAGACCCGGTCAAAACATGGGATGAGCTGATGCTCAAAGGCATTGCGCCCGTGAATATCGCCTGCAAAGTATCCACCGACAAGGTCATCGCATTGGGCAAGAAGCTCAAGGTAAACGGCACACCCAATCTGATCTTTGCAGATGGCACACAAATCCCCGGCTACCTGCCTGCAGAAGAGCTGGAAAAGCACCTGAAAGTGGCCGGAAAAAAATAGGAGGAAATCATGGCCGCACCGCTCGAAATTTCACGCGAATTGCTGGCTCAGGCCGTCGATCAGTCGCACGAGGGTATCACGATAGCCGATGCGCGCCAGCCTGACTGGCCGCTGGTTTATGTGAATGCAGGATTCGAGAGGCTGACCGGCTATACATCCGCCGAGTTGCTCGGGAAAAGCTGCCATTTCCTTCAGGGAACGGACACCGAGCAGCCTGAAATAAATGTGCTGCGCGAGGCGTTGCACACTGGAACGGCCTGTCTGGTCACGCTGCGCAATTATCGCCGCGATGGCTCGATGTTCTGGAATGAACTGAGCCTGTCTCCTGTGCGCGACGATGCGGGTATCCTCACCCATTACATCGGCATTCAGCATGACGTCACGGCGCGCATCATGCCGGATCAACGCCTGCGCCAGCCAGGCCTTCATGCACTGGCTGTCCATGCCGATTCACAGGTTGGCAGCAGCGGCCACGTCGATGAACAACTCGATAGCATGCTGAACACGGCGCAACGCACGCACAGCCTGCTGTCGGTACTGGTAGTCAGCCTGGATCAGTTCAAACACTTCAATGAGCGATATGGGCGTGCGGCCGGAGACACCTGTCTGCGCATGGTGGGCGAGCGTATCGCCCGCTCTTTTGCACGCGTCACAGACCGCGTCGCGCACTATGGCGGAGATGGATTTTCCATCGTTTCGATGGGAGAGAGCAGCGATGGCCTGCAACAGCATGTCAGCAAACTTCGCGACCAGATTCGCGCGCTGAATATCCCGCACAGCGATTCGCCAAGTGGCGTCATCACGATTTGTGTCGGCGGCATCACCCTGATTCCGCAACACAATACCACTGCGCAAGACTTGATTAAAAAGGCCGATGCCGCACTTCAGGAAGCACGGCGGCGCGGTCACGACTGCGAGCACCTCATCTAACGGTGCTCGTTCAGTTGAGTGCGGGTTCTGCGCCTTTAGGGAAAAACACCCACATTTGCCCGCTTTGCTTCATGCGCCCGGCCTGAGCGCCTGCCTGGTCGCCAAAACCCCAGAAAAAATCTGCCCGCACCGCCCCGCGGATCGCACCGCCGGTATCTTGCGCCAGCATCAGGCGATTCAGCGGTTCTGCCGTATTCGGATAAGTCGTGGACAGAAACACAGGTGCGCCCAGCGGAATGGTGCGCGGGTCAATCGCGATGCTGTACTGCTCGGTCAGCGGCACGCCGAGCGCGCCCAGTGGCGCCGACAATCCTTCGGGTAATTCGCGGAAAAACACAAAGCTGGGATTCTGTTCCAGCAGCGCTGCCAGTTTGGCCGGATTTTTCTCCGCCCAATGCTTGATCCCCTGCATCGAGGCTTGCTCAGGCTTGAGTTCGCCCATTTCGATCAGCTTCTTGCCGACAGAAACATAGGGGTGGCCATTCTGGTCGGCGTAACCGACCTTGACCAGACGCCCATCCGCCAATTCGATGCGACCGGAACCCTGGATTTGCAGGAAAAAAAGATCGACCGGATTTTCCACCCAGAACAAAACATGCAGCGCGCCTCTGCCACTGTCAATCTGGGCGCGATTGAAATAAGGCACGATGCGACGGCCTTCCAGCCTCCCGCGCAGGCGCAGGTCTTTCAGTTGCGGATAAAGCTCGCTCAAATCGATCGTCAGCAAGTCGTCGGGCGCGGCATACAGCGGATATTTGAAACGCGCGGTCTTGACAAGACTGCCGGACAATCTGGGTTCGTAGTAGCCGGTAATCAGGCCGTGATCTGAACCATCCGGATTGAACACCTGATAGGGCGTAAACGCTTCCTCAAAAAACGAGCGCAGTGCGTCATTGTCCGGATTCGACAGCACATCTGCGCTCGCACAAACCGCCTGCCAGTCAGGCTTGTTTTTTAATGCGTGACAGCTTTGCAAAAAGGCAACCCAGCTCGGCTGCAAATCGACCTTCTGCCAGTCCGGCAACATCTCCCACTTGCTGACCGAAAACGGGGCTGCCGGTGCCGCGACCGGAGGAGCCACGACAGGCGGAATGAGGATCGGCGGCGCAGGGGTTACCGTACAGGCGGCCAGCAAGATCAGCGGCAATAGCGCTGCTTTTAACCGCACGTCAGCCAGAAAATTAGTGCAATACACGCGGCACACTCAGGACAAACTCGGGAATTTCGACATCGAAATCGGCCCCGTCATCGCCACGCATCAGATAACTGCCGCGCATCGTGCCCACCTGAGTGGCCAGTACCGTGCCGCTGGTATATTCAAAACTTTGATTAGGCTGCAACATCGGCTGCTCGCCCACCACGCCCTGTCCGCGCACTTCCTGAACATGGTTGTACGCATCGGTGATTACCCAGTGGCGACTGATGAGCCTGGCAGCTGCCGTGCCCAGATTGGTGATGCTGATGGTATAGGAGAACACAAAACGATCAGCCGCTTCATCGGACTGATCGGGCAGGTATTTCACCTGGGTTTGTATGATGATGCCGTGTTGTTCTGTTTTAGTCATGCATAGCATTTGAACCGATTTTACCGAGGCTAGCAAGAGATAAAGCACGCTTTTATGCTAATCTCTGCCGCTGAAAGGTTGGTGAATATGAATGGTTATTTGAAACGCATCCTCAACGCACGCGTCTATGATGTGGCGATTGAAACTCCGCTGGAAGTCGCACCGAATTTATCGGCACGCACCGGCAACACGATCTTGCTCAAGCGCGAAGACATGCAGCCGGTGTTTTCCTTCAAGCTGCGCGGCGCGTACAACAAGATGGCACAGCTTAACGCTGAGCAACTGAAACGCGGCGTCATCACGGCCTCGGCGGGCAATCACGCTCAGGGTGTCGCGCTCTCCGCCCACAAAATGGGCTGCAAAGCTGTCATCGTGATGCCCACCACCACGCCGCAAGTGAAAATCGATGCGGTTAAACACTTCGGCCAGCGTTCGGTTGAAATCGTGCTGCACGGCGACAGTTACAACGATGCCTATGACCATGCGCTGGAACTGGAGAAAAAAAACCAGCTCACCTTCGTGCATCCGTTCGATGATCCCGATGTCATCGCCGGACAAGGCACCATCGGCATGGAAATATTGCGCCAGCGTAGCGGGCCTATCCACGCGATCTTCTGCGCCATCGGCGGCGGCGGATTGATCGCGGGGGTCGCAGCCTACGTCAAGCAGTTGCGCCCCGACATCAAGATCATCGGCGTGCAATCTGTCGACTCGGATGCCATGCGCCAGTCCATGCAGGCGGGCCATCGCGTGCAGCTCACCGATGTCGGCCTGTTCGCGGATGGTACCGCAGTCAAGCTGGCGGGCGAAGAGACCTTGCGCATCTGCCAAAAATATGTGGATGAGATCGTGCTCGTCAATACCGATGCCGTGTGCGCCGCGATCAAGGACGTATTCCAGGACACTCGCTCCATCCTCGAACCTTCGGGCGCGCTGGCGGTTGCCGGCGCCAAGCTGTACGCGGCACGCGAGGGACTCAAGAATGAGGCGCTGGTCACCGTTTGCAGCGGCGCAAACATGAATTTCGATCGTCTGCGTTTTGTCGCTGAACGCGCCGAGATCGGCGAAAAGCGCGAATCCATCCTGGCGGTGACGATACCCGAGACGCCGGGCAGCTTCCGCAAATTCTGCACGCTGCTGGGCCGTCGCAACATCACCGAATTCAACTACCGCTTTGCCAACCCGAAGGCAGCGCAGGTGTTTGTCGGGATTCAGGTCAAAAACGCGGCTGAAACCTGCGAGCTGGTGGGTAAATTGCAAAGCCACAATCTGGCCACGCTGGATCTGTCCGACAACGAAATGGCCAAGCTGCACCTGCGCCATCTGGTAGGCGGACATGCGCCTGAAGCGATCAACGAGATTCTGTACCGTTTCGAATTCCCGGAACGCCCGGGCGCGCTGATGCAATTTCTCAACAGCATGAATCACAGCTGGAATATCAGTCTGTTCCACTATCGAAACCACGGCGCGGACTACGGTCGCGTGCTGGTCGGCATGCAGGTGCCGGATCACGACAAGCAGGCGTTCACCGAGTTTCTCAACACCCTGGGCTACCGCTACTGGGACGAAACCGACAACCCGGCGTACCGGTTGTTTCTCGGTTAATGTTCGCAAAATTCAATCTATATCAAGGTGGCAGCAAATGATCTCGAAAAACATCCCAGCCATAGGTGATCCATCCTTCGAGGAATTGAAACAATCCAACGAGCATGATGCCGAATACTGGAGCGCTCGCGACTTGCAACCGTTGCTGGGCTACTCCCAATGGAGGCGTTTTGAAGATGCCATCAAGCGCGCGATAACCTCCTCTGAACAATCAGGAAATAATCCTGTGCATCATTTTGCCGGCGCCGGCAAAATGATCGCAGTAGGTAAGGGTGGCGCACGCGAAGTAGATGATTATCAACTATCCCGTTTCGCCTGCTACTTGATTGCCCAGAACGGCGACCCGCGCAAACCGGAAATTGCCCACGCGCAAAAATATTTTGCTATTCAGGCACGCAAACAAGAGCTCAGTGAGCAGCTCGCCGCCGATCAGGAGCGGCTGGAACTGCGGAAACAAACATCTGAAGAGTTCAAGATGCTTTCCGGCGCAGCTCGGCAAGCTGGCGTTCAAGACAAAATGTTTGGCGTATTTCACGATGCAGGTTACAAGGGATTGTATGGCGGCCTTGGTGGCGATGCCATCAAGACCAGAAAGAACATTCCGGTCAAGGAACAATTGCTGGATCGCATGAATTCCACAGAACTGGCTGCCAATCAATTCCGCATGACTCAAACCCGAGACAAACTGGCACGCGATAGCATCAGCAGCCAGCAGCAAGCTATCCGCACCCATGAACAAGTAGGCAAGGAAGTGCGTGCTGCCATTGAACGCATCGGCGGTACACTCCCTGAACAGATTCCACCCGCTGAACACATCAAAGAAGTTGAAAAGCGCATCAAGAATGCTGTGCCAAAAATGGAGCTGGATGAAAAGGATGCAGGCGGCTTGCACGGCGAAATAAACAATAAATCCAAAGACAACTGATGATTTCCAAAGACACACTTCCGCAACTACTGACGCAATCAGGCTTCAAGAAACAGGGCGAAATCTTCGGAAAAACTATTGATTCTTCCACCTTTAAAATCGCCTTGATTACTGCCGCGCCTGCCAAAAAGCAGGACATCATGCAGCGGTATTTGTAGGAGTAAATTATGAAACAGGAAATTCAACCCGATGAATCTGCAAAACACATCGCTGTTTTTCAGGAAAGCACAATCCGCCGAACCTGGCATAACAACGAGTGGTGGTTTTCAGTCGTTGATGTGATCGGTGTGCTGACCGATTCAACAGATACGAAGCAATACATCAAAAAGATGCGCAGCCGTGATCCAATGCTGGATAGCAACTGGGGTACAACTTGTACCCCCCTTCCATTATTGGCAGCAGACGGAAAACTGCGTGCAAGCAATTGTGCCAACACTGAAGGTCTGTTCCGCCTGATTCAATCTATTCCCTCGCCGAAGGCCGAGCCGTTCAAACGCTGGCTGGCGCAAGTGGGATATGAACGGGTGAAAGAAATCGAGAATCCTGAACTGGCGAGCGCCCGCGCCCGTGATTTGTACCAGGCCAAAGGGTATCCGCAGGCGTGGATAGAGAGGCGGCTGCGCTCGATTGCGATACGCGGTGAATTGACCGACGAATGGAAGCAACGCGGGGTGCAGGAGGGTAAAGAGTATGCGATTCTTACCGCTGAAATTGCCCGCGCCACTTTCGGCGTGACACCCGCAGCGCATAGCAAACTCAAGCAATTGGATCAAATCAAAACGGGCAACAATCTGCGCGACCACATGACAGACCTGGAGCTGATTTTCACCATGCTAGGCGAAGCGGGTACGACGGAAATCGCCCGTAACAAAGATGCGCAAGGCTTTGCCGACAATCGCCAGGCAGCCAAAGAGGGCGGCACGATTGCAGGCGATGCGCGCAAAGCACTGGAAGCGAAGAGCGGTAAGCGTGTCGTGAGTAAAGAAAATTACCTGGCATCGCCTGTTGCGCAGGCACTGGAAGATACAAAACCTGCGGGAATGGTCGGCAAGAATGCCGGGCGTAAGAGCAGTAAGGCATAGAGGTTGAATAGGATGAGTATTCAAACCGTTCTGAACCGCGACGCCATCGTGCAAACACTGCAAGTCCGCGTGCCGGACATACTGGCCATTTACGCTTTTGGCAGCCGCGCTCAAGGCACAGCGGGGCGTGATAGCGATCTCGATCTGGCGGTGCTTGTAGCAGGTTATGCAGAGCCGCTAGCGCTTTGGAAGCTGGCTGGCGAACTGGCTGATCCGGCAGGTTGTCCGGTAGACTTGCTCGACCTGAGAGCCGCTTCCACGGTGATGCAATACCAGATTCTTACCCGTGGTGAACGCTGGTGGGCCAAGGACACGCAAGCGGGGTTGTTCGAGGCCGCCATGCTGAGCGAAAAAACGGAGCTGGACACTGCTCGTGCAGGATTGTTGAACGACATTCAAAAAGAAGGGAAGGTTTATGGCCGATGACGTTCTGATCAACAAAGCCGCTACCATCGAACGCTGTGTAAAGCGCGCACGGGAAGAATATGAAAGCAACCCGGCTACTTTTGCGACCGATTACACGCGGCAGGACGCAGCTATCCTGAACATCCAGCGTGCCTGCGAAGCCGCGCTGGACATGGGACAACACCTGATTCGTCGTGAAAAACTCGGCATACCGCAAAGTGCGCGTGATGTGTTTACGCTGCTGGCACAAGGTAACTGGATCACGCAGACATTAGCCGAGAGCCTCAAACACATGGTAGGGTTTCGCAATATTGCGGTTCACGACTATCAGACGTTGCAACTACCGATCACCGTGAGCATCATTCAGACGCACCTGGATGATTTTCTGCAATACAGCCAGACATTACTGCTACGCGATACGGACCGACCAGGAATATGAACTTATCCCAATCCGACAGTCGGCGACCAGTGAACATTTCATCAGAGAAGCAACAGATCAGAAAAACCGTCATCGCTGCCCGGGAGCAACTTTCACCCGATGTGCGCGCTGTGTACAACGCGGCGATCACCGGGCGTTTGCTGCAACTGCCCGAGTACCTCAACGCGGATACGGTGCTGGGCTATATGAATTTCGGCAGCGAATATGCCAGCGACCTGTGGGCGTCACAGGTGTTGGCGGACGGCAAGCGCCTTGTTTTTCCACGCGTGAATCGCCATACCAACACGCTTGATTTGTATCGGGTAGATGACCTGGAAAGTCAGTTGGCGACGGGATTATGGGGGATACGCGAACCTGTCATCGAACGCTGCAAACGGCTCAATGACATAAATGAGGTAGAATTCGTCCTGTTGCCCGGAATCGCGTTTAGCCGGGATGGCGCGCGACTCGGTTATGGCGGCGGGTTTTACGACAAGCTGCTGGCGCATGCGCCACATCATCCCGCGCTGGTTGCAGCCGCGTTCGGGCTGCAAATCGTGGCAGAGATCCCACAAGAAGCGACTGATGTCAGAGTCGAGTGGATCGTCACCGAAGCAGAAACCATAGACTGCAACGCAACAGGAAATCTCTGACAAGTCACATTCCGGCGAGCCGGAACGGCTGGAGATTTCCCAAAATAACTTTAGTGAGAGAGTGGAAGATGGCGAACTTAGCTGATTACGACCCGCAAGAAACCCAAGAGTGGCTGGATGCCCTTGAATCGGTGCTGAAAAATGAAGGTGCGGAACGCGCCCATTTTCTGCTCGGCCAGTTGATAGACAAGGCGCGCAGCTCAGGGGCCGGCGTGCCGTTCAGCGCCACCACGCCGTATTGCAACAGCATCGCCTTGGGCGACGAAGAACGTTCGAGCGGCAATAATGAATTGGAACATCGCATCCGCGCGCTGATGCGCTGGAACGCGATGGCGCTGGTATTGAATGCGAATCGCGACTCATCCGAGCTGGGCGGCCATATCGCCAGCTTCGCCTCAGCCGCAACGCTGTATGACGTGGCGTTCAATCACTTCTTCCACGGCAAGACCGACACGCATGGCGGCGACCTGGTGTATTTTCAGGGCCACTCGTCTCCCGGCGTTTACGCGCGCGCCTACCTCGAAGGACGGATGTCCGAAGAGCAGATGTACAAGTTCCGCCAGGAAGCGGCAGGGGATGGCTTGTCCTCCTATCCGCATCCCTGGCTGATGCCGGATTTCTGGCAATTCCCGACCGTATCGATGGGTCTGGGCCCGCTGATGGCGATTTATCAGGCGCGTTTCATGCGCTATCTGCAACATCGCGGCCTGGTGCAAACCGACGGACGCAAAGTGTGGGCTTACTTAGGCGACGGCGAAACGGATGAGCCGGAATCACTGGGCGCAGTCTCGATGGCCGGGCGCGAGAAGCTCGACAATCTGATCTTTGTCGTGAACTGCAACCTGCAACGCCTCGATGGCCCGGTGCGCGGCAACGGCAAGATCATTCAGGAGCTGGAGGGCGTATTCCGCGGGGCCGGCTGGAACGTCATCAAAGTTGTCTGGGGCGGCCAGTGGGATCGCCTGTTCGCCAAGGATAAGAATGGCCTGCTGCAAAAACGCATGCAGGAAGTGGTAGACGGCGAGTACCAGACCTACAAATCCAAAAATGGCGCGTATGTGCGCGAGCAATTCTTCGGCAAATATCCGGAGTTGCTGGAAATGGTCGCCGACATGTCGGATGACGAAATCTGGCGCCTCAATCGCGGCGGTCATGATCCGCACAAGGTTTACGCGGCTTATGCGGCAGCGACCAAACACACCGGCCAGCCCACCGTCATTCTGGCGAAAACCGTCAAGGGCTACGGCATGGGCGATGCGGGTGAAGCGCAGAATATCACCCATCAGCAAAAGAAGATGGCAGGACAGGTGCTGCTCAACTTCCGCGACCGTTTCAACATTCCGTTGAACGATGCGGAAGTGGCCAGCCTGAATTTCTATCGTCCGCCCGCAGACAGCCTGGAGATGAAGTATCTGCAAGAGCGCACCGCACAAATGGGTTCTGTGCCGGCGCGCACGCCCGCAACCGAAGCCTTGAAAATACCTGATCTTGCCGCGTTCGATTCCTTGCTGAAAAGCACAGAAGGCCGCGAAATATCGACCACGATGGCGTTCGTGCGGATGCTGGGCATTCTGGTCAAGGACAAGAATATCGGCCGCCAGGTCGTGCCCATCGTGCCGGACGAATCGCGCACCTTCGGCATGGAAGGCATGTTCCGCCAACTCGGCATTTTCTCTCAAGTCGGACAACTGTACACGCCGCAGGATGCGGATCAGCTGATGTTCTACAAGGAAGACAAGACCGGACAGATCCTGCAGGAAGGCATCAACGAAGCCGGTGCGATGTCTTCGTGGATCGCGGCGGCAACAGCCTATGCCAACCACGGCAAAGCGATGCTGCCGTTCTACATTTACTACTCGATGTTCGGCTTCCAGCGCATCGGCGATCTGGCCTGGGCGGCAGGCGACATGCGCGCTCGCGGCTTCATGCTGGGTGGCACTGCCGGCAGAACCACGCTGAACGGCGAAGGTCTGCAACATCAGGATGGTCACAGCCATCTGATGTCGGCGATGATTCCGAATTGCGTATCCTACGATCCGACCTTCGCGTACGAGCTGGCGGTCATCATCCATGACGGCATGCGCCGCATGTATGTCGAACAGCAGGACGTATTCTATTATCTTACTGTGATGAACGAGAATTACGCGCATCCTGCCATGCCTGAAGGCGCCATCGATGGCATCATCAAAGGGATGTACCTGTTCAAAGGCCAGGATTCAGGAGCCGAGATTCAGGATTCGGCAAACAGCACGAAGCCGGTTGTTCAGTTGATGGGTAGCGGCACGATCTTGCGCGAAGTCATCGAGGCCGCGCAATTGCTGGAAAACGATTTCGGTGTGAACGCCGACATCTGGAGCGTCACCAGCTTCTCGGAACTGCGCCGCGACGGAATCGACTGTGAGCGCTGGAACACGCTGCATCCGGAAGCTGCGCCTCGCGTGAGTTACGTTGAACAATGCATGAGTGAGCGCGATGGCCCTGTGATTGCAGCAACCGATTACATGCGCTCGTTCGCCGACCAGATTCGCGCCTTCCTGCCCAGGAATTACAAGGTATTGGGCACAGACGGTTTTGGTCGTTCCGATACGCGCAAGCACTTGCGCCAGTTCTTTGAAGTGGATCGTTTCTACATCGCCGTCGCCGCATTGAAGGCGTTGGCGGATGAAGGCACGATTGCGGCGTCCGAAGTCAGCCGGGCAATTGCACTTTACAACATCAATCCAGACAAGCCGAACCCGGTATCGGTTTAAGACCGCAAGTGTCTTCCCCGCATAACTAAGGGGCTTTGCCCCAAGTTATTGCGTGAAAGTTTTCGGTTTTCGGTTTGGAGTTTAGGAGAGACACGTGGCAGAAATGAAACAAGTATTAGTGCCGGATATCGGCGACTACAAGGGTGTCAGCGTCATCGAAGTGATGGTAAAAGTTGGCGACATAATCAACGAAGAAGACACCCTGTTGACGCTGGAAACCGACAAGGCAGCGATGGATGTGCCTTCGCCCTATGCCGGCGTGGTTAAAGAGTTGCACGTTGAAATCGGCGATAAAGTCTCACAAGGCTCGCTGATTCTGGTGATGGAATGCAGCGATTCAGTATCAACACCGCAACCCGTTGCGGCAGTCGCGACGCCAGTTGCACCCGTCGCTGCACAAGCGCCCGTCGTCGCGCAGGCCGTTCAGGTTGTGTCCGCAGGTGGACAAGCGCACGCAAGTCCCGCCATACGCCGCTTCGCGCGCGAACTGGGTGTCGATATTGCGCAGGTTCAAGGCAGCGGTGAAAAGGGGCGCGTTACGAAAGACGACGTACAGAACTTCGTCAAGACAGCGCTGGCTCAACCGCGTGGCACTACCGGCGGTAACGGGCTTCAAGTATTGGATATGCCGGTATTCGATTTCGCCAAGTATGGTGCGATTGAAACAACACCGCTGTCCCGTATCCAGAAGATTTCCGGCGCAAACCTGCATCGCAACTGGGTGACGATTCCACACGTCACGCAATTCGACGAAGCAGACATCACCGATATGGAAGCCTTCCGCAAGCAACTGGGCGCGGAATACGCCAAGCAAAATATCAAGATTACCCCGCTGGCCTTCATGCTCAAGGCGGTCGTCGCGGCCTTGCAGAAGTTCCCGAAATTCAACGCCTCATTAGATGGCGAAAATCTGGTACTCAAACAGTACTTCCACATCGGCGTGGCAGTGGATACCCCGGATGGGCTGATGGTTCCGGTACTGCGCGACGTGGACAAGAAAGGCATCGTGCAACTGGCGACCGAATTGGCTGAAATCTCGGCACGCGCACGCGAGAAGAAAATCACCGCCGCTGACATGCAGGGCGGCTGCTTCACGATTTCCAGTCTCGGTGGAATAGGTGGCACGGCCTTCACGCCCATCATCAACGCGCCTGAAGTGGCGATCCTGGGCGTATCGCGTTCCTGTATGAAGCCTGTGTACAGGGAAGGCGAATTTGTACCGCGCCTGATGCTGCCGCTGTCAGTGTCCTATGACCACCGCGTGATCGATGGTGCGGCTGCTGCACGCTTCACCGCCTATCTCGCACAGGTGCTGTCCGATATACGCAGGCTGGCACTGTAACTTGGTGCTAAAGCCTGTCGGGATTCTTGGCGGCACATTTGACCCGATTCATTACGGTCATCTGCGTCTTGCGGAGGAAATGCTGGAATTGGCCGGATTGCAGCACATCCGCTTCATTCCGGCAGGAAATCCGCCGCATCGTGACGCGCCAAAGGTATCGGCGCAGCACCGAAGTGCAATGGTGCAACTGGCAATAGCCGACCAACCCGCCTTTGTGCTGGATGAAAGAGAAGTCAGGCGCACCACGAAGTGTTATACGGTGGATACCTTGCGCGAATTGCGTGCCGAGATGGGGGTGGCGCAACCGCTTTGCCTGCTGATGGGCGGCGATGCGTTTTTGCAATTGCACACTTGGCACGAGTGGGAACAGATACTCGATCTGGCGCACATCGTGGTGGGCTACCGTCCGGGTTTTACACTGGATAAACGCATCCACACCGCGACGCCGTTATTGCGTCAGCATTATCAACAACGCTTGTGTACTGTGGATTATTTATCGCAACAAGCTGCGGGCGGCATTGCCGAACTGGCGATACCAAAACTTGAAATTTCTGCCACGATGATCCGCAGTCGCGTGGCTGAAAAACGCTCTATCCGTTATCTGCTGCCAACAACTGTGGCAAACTACATTTATCAACATAATTTATACACACCATGCTAACTACTGAAGAAAAAACCAAAGCCGTCGTCGCGGCCCTTGAAGACATCAAGGCCACTGACATCACCGTAATCGACACCAGCAAACTCAGTTCGCTGTTTGATCGCATGATCATCGCTTCCGCCACATCCAACCGTCAGGCCAAGGCGCTGGCGGACAACGTGGTGGTGAAACTTAAGGCCATGGGCGAAGTGGTGCTGGGCCGTGAAGGCGAAGAAAGCGGCGAGTGGGTGCTGGTGGATCTGGGCGAGGTGCTGGTACACATCATGCAACCTGCCACTCGGGCCTATTACAACCTTGAAGAGTTGTGGAGCAAGGCACAAGCCGCACGACCCAAGTTGGCGCAGTTGCCCGAATCTGAATAGGCATGAAGCTGTTGATCGTAACCGTCGGGCATAAGATGCCTGACTGGATCACGACGGGTTTCAACGAGTACGCCAAGCGCATGCCGCGCGAGGCTAAAATCGAACTGCTGGAAATCAAGCCTGAGCCGCGCACGACGGGCAAAACCACGCTGCAAATCATGGAAGCCGAGGCGCAGCGAATCTTAAACGCGCTTCCGCCGACTTGCCGGCGCATCGCGCTGGACGAACACGGCGCGATGCCGACCACCAAGCTGCTAGCCGCTCAGTTGAAAGACTGGATGGGCGAGGGGCGCGATGTTGCGTTTATCATCGGCGGCGCCGATGGGCTGCATGATTCAGTAAAACAGTCGGCCGGGCAGCTTATGGCCTTGTCTGCTTTCACCTTGCCGCATGCCTTTGTGCGAGTATTGCTCGCGGAACAGTTGTATCGCGCGCACAGCCTGATGCACAATCATCCTTATCATCGTGAATAACAAACAACTGAGAAGGGGAAGAGAGAAGAGTAAACACCATTACGCAGTCGCATCCTTGAATACCAAAGGTGCGTTCCCTTCTCCCTTTACCCTTCTCGTCAAAGGTTTACCATGAGCATCATGAAAACACGCATCTACCTCGCCTCGCAAAGTCCACGTCGTCGCGAATTGCTCAAGCAGATTGGCATTCATTTTGAGCCATTGTTGCTGCGTACCGATCCGCGCCGCAAAATCGATGTTGCTGAAGCATCTCACCCCGGTGAATCGCCGGAGGTTTATGTGCAGCGCGTCTGTCGGGAAAAAGCGCAGTTTGGCTCCGATGTGTTGAAAATGCGGCATTTGCACATATTGCCGGTATTGGCCGCCGACACCACGGTCACACTCGATGGCAAGATTTTTGGCAAGCCAGAGGGTGCAGAGCAAGCTGCCGCAATGCTGCGCGAGCTGTCGGGCCGTGAGCATCAGGTGATGACTGCGGTAGCGGTTGCTGTGGATGAGCGCGTGGAAGCGCTGCTTTCCATCTCTACGGTGCGATTTGCCAAGCTCAGCGAAGAGCGCATCAGGCGCTATTTGCAATCGCACGAATACGCGGACAAAGCCGGGGGATATGCCATCCAGGGGCAGGCCGGTGCATTCATTGAACACTTAACCGGCAGCTACTCCGGCGTCATGGGCTTGCCGCTGTTTGAAACCGTCCAGCTGCTGAAAAGCTTTGATTTTCCTACGCCGTAGGAACCCCAGCTAAACGACATATACATTACAACGCTTTGATTACAAGATTATTTTAAATCCATGAGCGAAGAGATACTGATCAACGTCACCCCGCAAGAAATCCGAGTCGCGGTGATGCAACTGGGCGTGGTGCAGGAACTGCACATCGAACGCAGCAGTAATCAAGGGATTGCCGGCAATGTCTATCTGGGCCGTATCAAGCGCGTGCTGCCCGGCATGCAGTCCGCTTTTATCGACATCGGCCTGGAACGTTCGGCGTTCCTGCATGTGGCAGACATCTGGGAAAACAGCAACAGCGGCGAGAACGCCAAACCAATCGAAAAAATCCTGTTTGAAGGCCAGAACTTGCTGGTGCAAGTCATCAAGGAGCCTATCGGCAGCAAGGGCGCGCGACTGACGACGCAACTGAGCTTCGCCGGAAGATTATTGGTATTCCTGCCACAGGAAATGCGCATCGGCGTATCTCAGCGCATTGAAGGGGTGGAGCAGCGCGACGCGTTGCGCGCAAAATTGCAGGCCATCCTGCCCCCGGAGCACCATGGCGGCTACATCATCCGCACCGTGGCAGAAGCCAAGGATGATGCACATTTTGCCATTGACATCGCCTATCTCGACAAGTTGTGGAGCAACCTGCAAACGGCGGCCAAAACGGCCAGTGCACCGCAACTGCTGTATCAGGAGCTGGATATCAGCCTGCGTGTGTTGCGCGATTTCGTGGGCCCGGACACCGTGCGTATTCTGGTCGATTCACGCAGCACCCGCAACAAGATGCTGGAATTTGCGCAAAACTACAATGCGGATGCGGCTCAGCTGCTCGAACATTACACCGGTGCGCGCCCGCTGTTTGACATGTACAACATCGAGGAAGAAATCGAGCGCGCCTTGTCCAAACGCGTGGATCTGAAGTCCGGCGGTTATCTGATTATCGATCAGACTGAAGCGCTGACTACCGTGGATGTAAATACCGGCGGCTTTGTCGGCGTGCGCAACTTTGACGACACCATCTTCAAGACCAACCTGGAAGCCACTCAGGTCATCGCGCGCCAGTTGCGCTTGCGCAACCTGGGCGGCATCATCATCTGCGATTTTATCGACATGGATAACCTGCTGCATCGCGATGCCGTGCTGGAAGAGTTTAAGAAGGCACTGGCGCGCGACCATACCCGCATCAGCGTCAACAACTTTTCGTCCCTGGGGTTGGTGGAAATGACGCGCAAGCGCACCCGCGAGAGTCTCGCGCATGTGCTGTGCGAACCCTGCCCGACCTGCAAAGGACGCGGGGAAGTGAAGACCGCGCAAACCGTCTGTTACGAAATCCTGCGCGAAATCGTCCGCGAGGCGCGCCAGTTCGATGCGTGCGAATATCGCATCCTGGCCTCCCAGCAAGTCATCGACTTATTTCTGGAAGAAGAATCTCAGGCGCTGGCAGGGTTGTCCGACTTCATCGGCAAACCGATTTCGATGCTGGTGGAAACGCAATACAATCAGGAGCAATACGATGTGATCCTGATGTAATTCCCTGCGGCCAATTCCCTCGCTTGAACAAGTTTAATCTGCTAATATTTATCTGCGCAACGCAAGGCGCGCGTCATAAATATAAACACACTCAGGGAAAAATATGTTCAAGAAAAAAATCATGATTGCCCTCGCGGCATCAGTGCTGTCTGCAACTGCCTTTGCCGATGTTCACGAGCATGCTGCTCACCCGCATTGGTCATACGATGGTGCTGAAGGCCCGGATCACTGGGCGCAATTGGAAGCCAATTTCAGCACCTGCTCAACCGGCAAGAATCAATCTCCGGTTAATCTGACCAACTTCACCAAGGCTGAACTCGCACCGATCAAGTTTGACTATAAGGCCGGCGGCAATCAGGTTCTGAATAACGGCCACACCATTCAAGTAAACTATGCCACAGGCAGCACAATTGCACTGAATGGCCAGACGTTTGAGCTGAAGCAGTTCCACGCACATGCTCCGAGCGAAAACCAGATCAATGGCAAAACTTTTCCGATGGAAGCTCATTTCGTACACGTCGATGCCAACGGCAATCTGGCGGTAGTCGCAGTGATGTTCGAAGAAGGCAAGGCCAATGCAGAGCTGGAAAAAGCCTGGAAAGCCATGCCTCACGAAGCCGGAGAGAAGGCCGATCTTAAGGACAGCATACTCGGCACTGCCGTCATGCCGGATGACAAGGCTTATTACCGTTTCAACGGTTCTCTGACCACGCCGCCTTGCACAGAAGGCGTGACATGGCTGGTGCTGAAAAAGTCCGTCACTGCATCGAAGGAACAAATCGAGAAGTTTGCTCATACGATGCATCACCACAACAATCGTCCTGTGCAGCTTGTCAACGCACGCTTGATTCTTGAGTAAACGTATCTGCTTCAACTGAAAAGCCGGCGCAAGCCGGCTTTTTTATTCAGGTATCAACAAACTCGCAGGTGCTGTCTTGCTCCCGGTAATGGCAACTACTTTGTGTCGCGACTGACCGCCCTGCTTGAGTTCGACCTGACGCGTCGGCACATCAAACAGGCCGCTGATAAACTTCAACAATGCCTCGTTGGCGCGACCATCGACAGGCGGGGCGGCCAGACGTATCTTGAGTGCATCGCCATGCAAGCCGTTAATTTCGCTACGCTTCGCGCCCGGCTGCACATGCAAGGTCAGCGTGATGATGTCACCATTGCGGCGATACCATTCGCTCATCAGAAGAGTCTTAACGCGATACGCTCGAGCATGCCGACCGGTACGATCATGATCAGCTGGCAAATGATCAGCAATATCATCGGCGTCAAATCAACGCTGCCCAACATCGGCACGATACGGCGCAGGGGTGCCAGGAAGCGATGCGTAACTACGTCCAGAACCTGCGAAACAGGGGTGTGCGGATTAACCCATGACAAAACGGCCTGGGCGAGCACGGCGCCCATCAGCAGGTACAGACTGATCTTTAACAATTTGACTGCCGCCAACACCAGCAGGCCTGCCAGCGGGAAGAAATGCCCGACATAACCTTGTATCAACATCACCCCGGTCAGATAAAGCGTTTCCACCAGCAAGGCGAGCAGCAAAGTCGCGCTGTCGAATCCCCATGCCGAAGGAACGTAACGGCGCGCGCGCAACACGATGAAATCGGTGAACACCATGACAAATTCGCCTATCGGGTTGCGCATCGGTGCACGCAGCCATTGCAGGTGAAAACGCAGCAATAATATCGCAGCAAAGGATTGCAGCACGACATCCAGCAAGAACAGCAGCGCTTCGCTCATCATGATGCGCGCCCCAATTCATCGCCCATTTCGCGCGACCGCTCGGCGGCGGCTTCAGCTGCTGTGATGATGTGCTGTGTTACCTGATTCGATGCCAGGCTCAGCAGGGCGCGTTCGGTGGTGCCGTTCTTGGAGGTCACCCGGGCGCGCAACACGGCGATGTCGTCATGGCTTGATGCCGCCAGTTTGCTGGCACCCAGAAAGGTGGCAACGCTCAGGCGGCGCGCATCGTCTGCAACGAAGCCCAGTTCCTGTGCAGCTCTTTCTAATGCTTCGATCAGATAAAACACATAAGCCGGGCCGCTGCCTGAAATCGCCGTCACGGCATCGACCATCGCCTCGTCGTCCAGCCACAGCGTCTCGCCTACCGCAGCCAGAATGCTCTGCGCCTGCTCGCGTTGAACGGCATTCACCGATGGCATCGCATACAGGCCGGTCATGCCACTTTGTATCAGCGCGGGGGTGTTGGGCATGGCACGCACAACTTTCTGACTGCCAGCCCAGCGCGCAAGATCCACTGCACGGATACCGGCAGCGATGGAAATCAGCAACTGCCCGGACAACTGCGGGGCTAACTGTTGCGCCACTTCACGCAGTTGCTGCGGCTTGACCGCAAGCACGATGACCTGACTGCCCGCCACACCATCGGCCAGATTGTCGACTGCACGCACTGAAAAATCGCGCTGCAGGCGGGCGCGATTATCCTGATTGATTTCCACCACGCTGATCTGCTGAGTGTTAAATCCCTGACCCAGCAAGCCGCCGATCAAGGCCGTCGCCATGTTGCCACCGCCGATAAAACAAATATTCATATCATTCCCTTTGATAAATCCGGTTGCCAAAAATGGCGGATCCTACACGCACCATGGTCGCGCCCTCTTCGATTGCGGCGGCGAAATCATGCGACATACCCATCGACAAGGTATCCAGCTGTAAACCCTGCCGGTTCAATTGATCGAAAAGTTCGCGTACCTGTGCGAACGCCGCACGTTGAACAGTTACATCTTCGCTCGGTGCAGGAATCGCCATCAGTCCGCGCAATCGCAGATTGGGCAGACGGGCAACAGCATGAGCCAAATCGCTGACCTCATCGGGTGACACGCCGCTTTTACTGGACTCATCGCTGATATTGACCTGCAAACACAGCTGCAACGGCGGCAGATGTGCGGGGCGTTGCGCGGACAAGCGCTCGGCGATCTTCAGCCTGTCCACGCTGTGTACCCAGGCAAAGTTTTCTGCAATCGGACGAGTCTTGTTGCTTTGTATCGGGCCGATGAAATGCCACTCGATCGTCAAGTCATGCAGCGCTGCGATTTTCTCCTGCGCCTCCTGCACATAGCTCTCGGCGAAACGGGTCTGACCTGCCTGGAATGCTGCGCGGATTGCGTCGGCGGCAAAAGTCTTGCTGACGGCTAACAGACTGATGTCCTTGACCGCCCGACCTGCCGATACTGCCGCTGCTGCCATTGCATCGCGCACAGCTTGCAAGTTGGAAGCTATTGTAGTCATAATCTGTTACCTGCTATTTCACTATACCCTGCGGCTGTCAGCCGCCACACCAGGAACATTATAATGGATATCACCGAACTGCTTGCCTTTGGCGTCAAGAACAAAGCCTCCGACTTACATCTGTCGTCCGGCCTGCCGCCGATGATACGTGTACACGGCGACATGCGCCGCATCAATTTGCCCGCGATGGAACACAAAGAAGTTCACGCGATGATCTATGACATCATGAACGACGGGCAGCGCAAATTCTACGAAGAAAACAAGGAAGTGGATTTCTCCTTCGAGATTCCCAATCTGGCGCGTTTCCGCGTCAACGCGTTTATTCAGCAACGCGGTGCGGCGGCGGTGCTGCGCACCATTCCTTCCAAAGTATTCAGTCTGGAAGACCTTAAGTGCCCGAAAATTTTTACCGACATCGCCAGCTTCCCGCGTGGCCTGGTGCTGGTCACCGGCCCTACCGGCTCCGGAAAATCCACTACGCTGGCGGCGATGGTCAATTACGTCAACGAGCAGGAACAGGGCCATATTCTGACCGTTGAGGACCCGATCGAATTTGTGCACGAATCGAAGAAGTGTCTGATCAATCAGCGTGAAGTAGGCCGCGATACGCTGTCGTTCAACGCGGCGTTGCGTTCCGCGCTGCGCGAAGATCCCGACGTGATCCTGGTCGGTGAAATGCGCGATCTGGAAACCATACGGCTGGCGATGACGGCGGCGGAAACCGGCCACTTGGTGTTCGGCACACTGCACACCAGTTCGGCGGCCAAGACCATCGACCGTATCATCGACGTGTTCCCCGCAGATGAAAAGGAAATGGTGCGCGCGATGCTGTCCGAATCGCTGCGTGCCGTTATTTCTCAGGCGCTGCTCAAGACCAAGGACGGGACAGGCCGTGTGGCCGCGCATGAAATCATGATGTGTACCCCGGCTATCCGCAATCTGATCCGCGAAGCCAAAGTGCCGCAGATGTATTCCGCGATTCAGACCGGGCAGGGCGTGGGTATGCAGACCCTCGATCAGTGCCTGACCAACCTGGTCAAAAGCAATATGGTATCCCCGGCAGAAGCGCGCACCAAGGCGATGAACAAGGATTTGTTCCCGGGATGATGAGCTTGTAGCTTGTAGCTTGTAGCCCAGCTACATGCTGCCGACTACCAGCTATCACTTAAATTAGGAGTATTAGCATGGAAAGAGATCAGGCCACCGAGCTGATTCACAATTTACTGCGCGGCATGGCAGGCAAAAAGGCATCCGACTTGTTCATCACCGCAGGATTTCCGCCGGCCTTCAAGGTGGATGGCAAGATGACGCCGGTTTCCAGCCAGCCACTGACCCACCAGCACACCCGGGAACTTGCGCGCAGCATCATGAATGACCGTCAGACCGCAGAGTTTGAGGCCTCTCACGAATGCAATTTTGCGATCAGCCCGCATGGCATCGGGCGTTTTCGCGTCAATGTGTTCATGCAGCAACAGCACGTCGGCATGGTCATGCGTACCATCACCACCAAGATCCCCGACCTTGATGCAATGGGTATGCCTGAGATTCTCAAGGAGATCGTGATGACCAAGCGCGGCCTGGTGATTCTGGTCGGAGCGACAGGTTCAGGAAAATCCACCACGCTGGCCGGTATGCTCGGCTACCGCAACCAGAACAGCTATGGTCACATCATCACGATCGAAGATCCGGTGGAATATGTGCATGAGCATGCTAACTGCATCGTCACGCATCGCGAAGTCGGCGTGGATACCGAATCATGGCAGGCGGCGCTGAAAAACACGTTGCGCCAGGCGCCCGATGTGATCCTGATCGGAGAAATTCGCGACCGCGAAACCATGGAATATGCCGTCGCCTTTGCCGAAACCGGCCACTTGTGTATGGCCACGCTGCATGCCAACAGCGCCAATCAGGCACTGGATCGCATCATCAACTTTTTCCCTGAAGAGCGTCGCGAACAGTTGCTGATGGACTTGTCGCTGAACGTCAAGGCGCTGGTCTCGCAACGTCTGATTCCAAAAAAGGACGGCACAGGCCGGGCCGCCGCGATGGAAATCCTGCTCAACTCACCGCTGATTTCCGATTTGATTTTCAAGGGCGAGGTGCATGCCATCAAGGGCGTGATGGCCAAGTCGCGCGAGTTGGGCATGCAGACCTTCGATCAGGCGCTGTTCGACCTGTATGAGACCGATGCCATCAGCTATGAGGAAGCGCTGAAGAATGCGGACTCGGTGAACGATCTGCGCCTCAAAATAAAGCTGGAAAGCAAACACACCGTTGACCGCGACGTGATGAGCGGGACACAACACCTGCAGATGACGTAACTGAATTGAGGATTCAGACCGCAACGGTCTGATACAACAACTCAATTCTGACTATGACGATGAATTCGTCATAGTCACACAACTAAGGGGGCAAGCCGTTGTTGCGTGAAGAATTGGACAAGCATGCTGCGTCATGGAATGAATTGCCGTTGATATGATTTTTTATCATGGCACGCTCGGCAGTTCAATCTGCTTTGCGCAGCACGATCCCTCTGAACCAGCCGCCCGCCAGCAGCGGCACATCGCTGACCAGCGCAAGCTCAGGCACATCACGCAACACGTCTTCGAAGACGACATCCATCCGGGTGGCAATGCGGCGCGAGAGCGGGGTAAGCCAGCGTCGCAACGGGGCGGTTTGCCCGTGGTGTAGGAATTTGTCGAACAAGATGATGGTGCCGCCGGGTTTGAGCACGCGTGCAGCTTCTGACAAACAGCATCGCGGCTCGGGCACGACGGCTGTAATCAGGTGCAGCACGACATGGTCGAAATGCGCATCGGCAAACGGCAACGCCATACTGTCGCCCAGTACCCAATCCACCTGCAAGCCTGCGCTGCGCGGCCTTGCACGGGCGAGCATTGCGGCATTGAAGTCGAGCGCTGTGTAGTGATGCAAGGTCGGCAACAGCGGAAGATCGAGCCCTGTGCCGACGCCGCTTACCAATACCTTTGCAGCTGTACCGATCGGCAAGGCGCTCAGCGAATGTTTGCGCGCGGTGCGCATCGGGCGCTCGATGACCAGATCGTAGATCGGCGCGATCAGGCTGTAGCTCAGACGCAACAGGGGATTGCTTCGGTATGACTGAACAGGTGTTTTCATCAAAGCAGGGTGACTCCGGTAAGGTCGGCTTGTGTGATGGCAAGCGACAACGCATCTATCGCCTGCGTTCGCGCAAAACTATTACGCCAAGCCAAAGCTATCCGCCGTGACGGTGCGGGTTTGGCAAAAGGGATGACTTTGAGCAAGCGGCTACGATAACGTCTGCTGTTTGCCGAAGCGGGCAAAACGGTAATCCCCAACCCGGAGGCTGTCATGTTGCGTATGGTTTCCAGTGAAGTTCCTTGCTGGATTTCAGCGCCCCTACGGTTTAATTCCGGGCAGGCTTCAGCCACCTGGTTGCTGAAGCAGTGTCCTTTGTCGAGCAGCAAGACCTTTTCAGCGGCAAGTTCGTGCGCCTTGATGCTGCGGCGCGCAGCCCAGGGGTGCTCAATGCTGACTACTACGTCAAACGGCTCGTCGTACAGAGGGCGGGTCAGGATGCTTGCGTCGCCGAACGGCAACGCGATAATGATCACATCGAGCTTGCCGCACCGCAGCCCCGCCTCCAGATTCGCGGTAATATTTTCTTCCACTTCCAGTGGCATGTGTGGCGCAATCTTTTTCAGCGCAGGGATCAGGTCAGGCAGCAGGTAAGGGCCAACGCTGTGAATGATGCCGATGCGCAGCGGTGAGCTAAGCTGGTTCTGCCCCTGTGTGGCAATATCGCGGATGCGTTCGGCTTCCTCCAGCACACGCTGCGCCTGTTCGATAATGGCGCTACCAATCGGCGTGACGGTGATGTTGTTTTTGCCTCGCTCGAATATTTTGAGCGACAACTCCTGTTCCAGTTTTTGTATCGCCAAGGACAACGCTGGCTGGCTGATGAAAGACTTTTCAGCGGCACGCCGGAAGTTGAGTTCCTGCGCGACGGCGACGATATAGCGCAGCTCGTTAAGTGTCATACCATTCCCTCTATTGATTTGTATTGTAAATCAGACTGGTTTGAACAATCAATTAGATCTATAGGTCGAGCAGGCTTACATTGCGGTTGTCGCAAACAAATCACTCCAGGAGAACATCATGAAACGACCAGAAATCAGGACGATTGCCAATCTTGAATCCGCCTTTGCGGGTGAATCAATGGCACATATCAAGTATCGTTATTTTGCCAAAATCGCACGTGCTGCGGGAGATGAGGAAACCGCACTGGTGTTTGAGGAAACCGCCAATCAGGAAGTGCAACACGCGTTAGGACATCTCGACCTGCTTTATCCTAAAGCCGAAATGACAATCCAGCGCTGTTTGCAGATGGCAATCGAAGGCGAGACTTACGAATACACCGAGATGTACCCGGGTTTCCTTAAAACGGCCAGGGAGGAAGGAGATGCCGCAGCAAGTCTGGAAATTTCGCAGCAGATTGAAGAATCAAAGGAGCACGCCGCACTTTTTCAGGCGACTCTGGAAAAGGCCGCCAAGCGGTTTGCAGCGCTTGCAAAGGTGGAAGAACGCCATGCCAACCAGTACCGCGCGGTATTAGCGAAAATATCTTAATTGAAAATCAGGAGAACAACATGAAAGTTTGGCAATGTGTGGTGTGCAGTTTTATTTACAACGAAGCAGACGGTTTGCCTGCTGAAGGTATCAGTCCGGGTACGGCGTGGGTGGACATTCCGGATGATTGGGCGTGCCCTGATTGCGGCGTATCAAAAGCCGATTTCGAGATGGTGGAAATCTAGTCGCATCAGTTACTGAAAATCAGGAGAATGTATATGAAGCCTATCATCGTTTTGGGCAGTGGTTTGGCGGGATACACACTGGTTCGCGAGTTGCGCAAACTGAATCGGGATATACCCATCACGATGATATCGCGTGACAGTGGCGATTATTATTCCAAACCGATGCTCTCGAATGCCCTGGCACAAGGTAAGGATGCCATTAACCTTGTGCTGACATCAGCTGCCGACATGGCAAAACAGCAGTGCATCACGCTGATGGCGCATTGTGAAGTGACTGCGATCAATCGTTCATCAAAGCAGTTGGTAACCAGTGTCGGCAAGGTTGAATATGACAGGCTGGTATTGGCCCTGGGGGCGGATCCGATACGCATCCCTTTGCAAGGCGATGCGGCTGATGCAGTATTGTCTGTAAATGATTTGACGGATTACGCGTATTTTCGTGAGCAATTGAGCGCCACGAAGTCTGTCGCCATCATGGGTGGCGGCCTGATCGGTTGCGAATTTGCCAATGATCTTGCAATTGCTGGCTTCACGGTTACTGTGATAGACCCAAGTCCTTATCCGCTTGCTGGCCTGATGCCTGAACAAGCCGGCTGTCAGTTACTCGACCCCTTGTCCCGCCTGGGCGTGACATGGCATTTCGGTGCAGCGGTGCAAAGTGTGGATAAGAGTCCGTCGGGATATGCGCTAACCTTGACCGATAAGTCTGTCGTGTATGCGGATCTGGTGCTCTCAGCGGTAGGGCTGCGCCCGCGTATTCAGCTGGCTCTCGATGCGGGGCTGGCGGTTAATCGAGGCATACTCGTGAATGAACAATTGCAAAGCACGGATCAGTCGGTGTTCGCGCTGGGCGATTGCGCCGAGGTCGGGGGGCGTGTGTTGCCATATGTCTTGCCCATCATGCATGAGGGACGGGCGCTGGCCAAGGTGCTGAATGGCGAAGCTGCACAGGTGATTTTCCCGGCTATGCCTGTGGTGGTCAAGACCCCAGCTCATCCCGTCGCACTGTTGCCCGTGGCGCGCGATGCAATCGGATCATGGCAGATACAGGCATCAGGCGAGGGCGTCAAAATGGGATTTTTCGACGTGCAAAATCAAATGACCGGATTTGTGCTGACAGGAGAATATGCCAGTGAGCGGAGTGAAATGACAAAGAAGCTTGTCGTGTAGCTCAGTGCGGGGTAAGGTAATCAATTGCGATGCCTATGAAAACGCTCGCACCGAACCAGTTGTTGTGCAGGAATGCCTTGAAGCAGGCTTCCCGCTGCCGATTTTTAATCAGTGTGTAATGATGCAGCGCGATGCCAGATGCTACGAGCAGTCCTGCGTAATACCACCAGCCTAGCTGCGCCATCTGGCCTGACCATGCCAGCAACCCCAGTGTGATGGCATAACAGACCATCACCGCCGCCACGTCGTATTTGCCGAACAACAAGGCCGAGGAATGGATGCCCAGATGCTTGTCGTCATCGCGATCCACCATCGCGTATTCGGTATCGTAGGCGATCGCCCAGAACGCGTTTGCAATTAAAAGGAGCCAGGCGATAGGCGGCACTGTGTTCAGTTGCGCAGCGAAGGCCATCGGAATGCCGAAACCGAAAGCGATGCCCAGGTAGGCTTGCGGAATGACGAAAAAACGCTTGGTGAACGGGTAGCTGCCAGCCAGGAATACCGCCGGAACCGAAAGCAGCAGGGTCAGGGTATTGAGCGGCAGAATCAGCAGGAAGGAAATAAGGGCTAACGCCGCCGCCAGCCACAGGGCTTCTTTGTGCGAGATGCGCCCGCTGGTGATGGGGCGTTCGCGCGTTCTTTCAACATGAAGATCGATGTGGCGGTCGGCATAGTCGTTGATCGCGCAACCGGCTGAACGCATCAGCACCGTGCCCAGCGTGAAGATCAGCACGATGTGCCATGCCGGATGACCGCCGCCCGCAATCCACACGCCCCACAGTGTCGGCCATAGCAGCAGCAGTATGCCGATAGGGCGGTTCAGGCGGGTGAGCTGCATATACAGCGACAAACGTTCGGAATAATTCATAGTTTTTAATTATCAATTGTCAATTATCAAATGTAGTTTTATTATTTCCGGCAAAAATACTTCCGTTACCAGCAGCGGGGCATTGTGCAGATAGAACAGGGATCGCCGCGCCCACAGCCTGTCAGGCGGATCGGGCAATACGCTGGATGCACGCCGGTACAGCGGATGATGCGGGTGCAAGGACTTGTAGTGCAATGGCTGGCGTACCACCTGCGGATGCGAGAACAGCAAGGCGCCCAGCGGTTTGTTTCCCAGGCCTCGCACCGCCTGCCAGGCGCCGCGCAACTCTGTTGCGGCACAGGCGCTGTGGGCGAATACCACGGGTTGGTCGTCGGCGCACAGGAACACTTCGCGCGACCAGGCGAGCCGTTGCGGCGCGATTCCCAGCAGGGCTGATTCATCCAGCGCGATGCGCGACAGGCCGCTTTTCACATTGCATACAGAAAAGCGCTCGCAACGTTGCTGTATGCGTTGTGTTAGCGAGCCTGCGTCGCGCAGCCAGGGTATCAGCCCGGCACCGGCGCCCGGCGCAGCTTCGTTCCAGAAGGTGTCTTTATACATGCAAATAGTCATGTTTGTTGGCCATCCAGCGATGCAAATAGCCCCGCGCCGCTTCCGGGTAGTCTCGCAGCAATTCGTCTGCGACCAGCCTTGCGTGATTCAACAGATCTTCGTCTGCATCGATGTCGGCAAAACGCAGCATCGCCACGCCGCTTTGCCTTGCGCCCAGCAATTCGCCCGGCCCGCGCAATTGTAAGTCCTGTTGTGCTATCTCGAATCCGTCGGTGTTTTCGAAGATGACTTTCAGGCGGGTGCGGGCCAATTCAGACAACGGTTTCTGATACAGCAGGATACACAGGCTTTGTGCAGCCCCTCGTCCCACCCGTCCGCGCAACTGGTGCAGCTGGGCCAGCCCCATGCGCTCGCTGTGATCGATCACCATCAGGCTGGCGTTCGGCACATCCACGCCGACCTCGATCACGGTAGTCGCGACCAGCAGCTGCAACTCTGCTGCCTTGAACGAGGCCATCACGCGGACTTTTTCGTTGCTGTCCATCTTGCCGTGAACCAGCCCTACGCGCAGTTCCGGGAAAGTTTCGCAAAGCTGCTGATGCGTTTCCAGCGCGTTCTGCAATTGCAGCACTTCGGATTCGTCGATCAGCGGGCACACCCAATAGGCTTGCTGTCCGGTCATGCAGGCGGCGCGCACCCGCTCGAACACCTCAAAGCGGCGCGAATCGCTGACCAGCTTGGTAATCACAGGCGTGCGGCCGGGCGGCAATTCATCTATCACCGACACATCAAGGTCTGCGTAATAGCTCATCGCTAGCGTGCGCGGAATCGGCGTCGCGCTCATCATCAGCTGGTGAGGCTCGGCAGTTTTCTTCGCATCTTTCATTTTCGGATCGGCAGGCTGCCGGCCTTTGGCATGCAGCGCCAGCCGCTGTTGCACGCCAAACTTGTGCTGCTCATCGACTATTGCCAGCCCAAGCTTGTGAAAACTGACCTGTTCCTGAAACAGCGCGTGCGTGCCGATGGCAAGCATCGTTTCACCGGAGGCAATTTTTTCGCAGGCGATCCGTTTGTCTTTTTTCTTAAGACTGCCGGACAGCCATACCGGCGCAATGCCTAGTGGCGCCAGCCAGTCGGATAGTTTCAGGTAATGCTGTTCGGCCAGGATTTCGGTGGGCGCCATCAAGGCGACCTGATAGCCATTCTCGATGGCTTGCAACGCGGCGAGTGCCGCGACAATGGTCTTCCCGCTGCCGACATCGCCCAGCAGCAGGCGTTGCATCGGGTGCGGTTTCGCCAGGTCCTGGCTGATTTCGGTGAATACTTTCTGCTGCGCACGGGTAAGCTTGAACGGCAGGGCTTTCAACAGCGCTTTGGTGTAATGACCTTTCGATTTCAGCGCGGGGGCGTAGCGCTGACTGCGCTCCTTGTGATGCACGCGCATCGAAAGTTGCTGGGCTAACAATTCATCGAATTTGATGCGTCGCCAGGCGGGGTGACTTCGGTCTTTCAGGCCGCCGGCAGTCATATCCGGGTCATGCAGCAGCCGGATACTTTCGATATATCCTGGCAGATTCAACTGGTTGAGAAACTTTTCAGGCAAGTAATCAGGCGCGGGCACAACCTCAAGCGCGTTGGTGATCAACTTTTTTAAGGTGGCTTGTGAGAGCCCCGCCGTGGTCGGATATATCGGCGTCAGGCTGGTTTGCAGCGGCGTTTCGTCACCCACCGCGCGGCATTTCGGATGCACCATCTCAAGGCCGTAATAACCCATGCGCACCTCGCCGATCGCGCGTATCTGGCGATCCACGGCGAGCAATTTGGTCTGGCTGGGATAAAAGTTCAGAAAGCGCAGGTACAGCTCATCACCGTTATCCTGTAAGCGACAAACAAGGGTGCGACGCGGCTTAAATATAATTTCGGAGTGCGTGATGGTGCCTTGCACCTGCACCGTCTCGCCGGGTTCTACGGCGGCAATCGGCGAGAGATGGGTCTCATCCTCATAGCGCAACGGCAGATGCAGCAGCAGATCGGCGCGATGGCGGATGCCCAGCTTTGCGAGCTTAGCCAGCGTGGCAGGAGAGATTTTTGCAGGAGCAGTCAATTTACCCTCAAAACCATTTGTCCACGAAAGACTCGAAAGGCACAAAATTCATAAAATCAGATGGTTAAATGGTATCGAATCGAAGATGGTTCGTGTGGATTTAGCGCAAAAATCCCAGCTCGAATACTTGCGGTTGCAGTTTTTCGTTCATTACTTTGCTGCTCCTTCCTGAATGGCTTTTAATACTCGGCCTTGTTTGTCTTTCCATTCGGTGCGGCCATTCGCAGCGCGACCAAGAATTACACTTGCAGCCGTTGAAGGAGAGCTGAAACTGAAATCTTGAGTAAATACCAGCGCATTGCCTTCCTCCTTGATTACGCCGCGTTCTTTTAGGTCTGTCCTTAGTTCGACAGCGCCACGAGCATGTGTAACAGCCGATGGTTGTTCTTCAAGCATCGCTTGCGAGCTACTCAACACGATAAATCCTTGCGACGATTCATATCCACGCGCCTGAATGCCTTTTGCATCTAAGTACAAGGTTTCTGGTTGTGAATTGTTCGAGGTGCGCTTGGGTTGTTCAAAAGCATAAATACCTAACACAGGAAGCATCCCTAGCAGGTGATCAAGAAAAACTTCCATGTCGGCGCGATCAGACTCGGATAGATTGGATGCTGTAGGTTGATTTTTATTGTCGAGCGGTAAACGCTTGGCCTCACTCGCTAAAGCGATTAAGCGCGCCTCCAAAAATTGAACGTGGGCTTTGTTAAGTGTAGAACCTGTTGAGGTAAAAAACACGGCACGATTCCAAAAATCCTTGGTTGCGTAGTGACTTTCTAGCCTTGGCTTAACCGGGTCACCTTCGCCGATATATATTTGTTCTCCGTCTCCATCATCTCGCGGTCCAAGTAGTAGGTAAACGCCAGTCTGTGCAAACTCATTACGCTGCTTGATTGATGGAAAAATTGTTCTAGGAAACATCAGAGCTTTCCCAATCCAATTTGATCGCTCGACAATGCGCAGTCCGTCAGGGTCGCCGTCAGCGACAAAGATACGAAGAGAGAACGGATAATTGGTGCTCATTTACAGCCTTATGTTTTTAGAATAATTGTGGTCAATAACAACAATCTAGCTGGCTAAAATTGCACACTCACTTTTCATTACTCCGTACAATTTCAATTCGATTATCACTGAATCTCGCGTAAGCAGAGTAATTTTTTGTTTTCGAGCGATTAGCGGTGCGTTATCTAATGCTGCATCGCATTCAAACCCTTGATTTCAGACCAAGTGCCTTGATATAAGCGTCTTTAACATCTTCTTCGCTGCGGACTGTTTGTAGTTGTGCGTATAGGCTCATAGTTTAAATCGGTAGCGTGGCTGCATCATTTTTTCTCCCACGGCGCAAAGCCAATGGGGCGTTTTTTCTTTGGTTCCAACGGTGTCATGAGTTCGCGGATGGCTTCAAAAACAGCTTTGAACTTGATGTCGTATTTAGTTTCGAGAGCTACCAGCTTGCGGGACAACTCAGCATTGGAGGCAAGCATTTGTTTTAACCGCACAAAGGCGCGCATGATTTCAATGTTGACTTGAATTGCGCGCTCGCTGCGAAGAACACTGGAGAGCATGGCAACGCCCTGTTCGGTGAATGCATAAGGCGCTGTCCGGCCACCGCCCCAACTTGAAATCACAATTTGTGATTTCAAGTTGGTAAATTCATCAGAATTCAGTTGAAACATAAAATCTTCAGGGAAGCGTTCGATATTACGTTTCACGGCTTGAATCAGAGCTCGCGGTTCGACCTCATACAGCTCTGCCAAGTGTCGGCTGAGCATTACCTTCTGACCCCGGATCATAAATATCCGCGATTCGATTTGCTCCACAGATGCAATTTTATCAGTCATCGCAGCGCTCCTTGATTCACGGTTCACTATTTAAGCTACGAGCTTCAGTTCAATCAGGCCGCGAGTTTATGCAGGGCGATGGATACCGATTCTGATACTTCCATCGGCATGAAAAGTTTTTCCGGATAAACGTAATCCTCGCCATCCTCATCCACAATGCGGATGCAGGGCATGGCCTCGGCCTTTGGGTCTGGCAGCAACTCGTAAAGTTTGCGCACTTCCAGCGAGGCTGCATATCCTTCATTGTTCAGGCAGATGACGTATTTTTCCATGATGCACCTCAAATTGCTTATCTGGCTAAGTTAGCCAACGACCAGCACTCCATCCATTTCAACCAGCGCGCCGCGCGGCAGCGCTGCGACACCCACGGCGGCACGTGCAGGATAAGGTTGCTGGAAATACTGGGCCATGATTTCGTTTACCTTGGCAAAGTTTTTCAGATCGATCAGGAAAACGTTTAGTTTAACCAGGTCGTTGAGGTCGCTGTCGGCAGCAGCAGCCACGGCGCGCAGATTCTGGAATACGCGATGGATCTGTTCGTCTATGCCTTCCACCATCTGCATGGTGGCAGGATCGAGACCGATTTGCCCGGACAAATATACGGTGTCATTCACGCGTATTGCTTGCGAATAAGTGCCGATGGCGGCCGGTGCGTCAGGGGTCTGGATGAATTGTTTGCTTGCCATGTCGTAAATCCTGTCAGTGTGATCGTTAACGAGAAACTCGCGCAGCGAATCCTTGTCCCCCTCCCTGTGGGAGAGGGCGGGGAGAGGGAAACGGTCATGGCGGATTTCAAAATCAGGTGCTGCCTGTCTGCCATGCCTGTTTGTCGCAGGCACGGATTATAACCGACAGCGGCATGCCAACGATTAACGTGAAACTCGCGCAGCGATTCGTTTGCACTCTCGCCCTTTGGGAGAGAGTTGAAAAGAGGGGAACGGACTTGGCAAGTTTTTTCAGGAGTGGCTACTTGCCATGCCCGTTACATGGCGATCTTGAAGATGACCTTGCGGACTTGCCCTGAGCTGACCAGCGGCGCGTGCGCGTCTTCAGGGAAGAAGATGCAGAAATGGTCTGGTGGCGTGGCGAGCCACGATGCGGGTGCATCGTGAAAGAAGCGGATGTCTTTTTCCATGCTGTGTTCGCTCACCGGGTTGTAGCAATCGGCAAGCGGCTTCCAGCCCATCTCATCGACGCCGTCGAGCACCAGCTGAATGTCGATGTAACGTTTATGCGCTTCCAGTCTTGCCATCTCGCGCGTGCGCCCCGGCACCTGTTCGACGATGGCGAACAGATCGTCTCCCTTGATCGGATAACGCCCCGGTGCGAGGGCAAACAAGTCGGTGTTGCGCATGTATTCGAACGCGAGCGGGAACAGCGGATGGAGTGCGGCGTAACGTTCGGACTGGGAGAGGGATGAGAGGATCATCGTGGGCGCTCTTCAAATTAAGGCTAGGTTAAATTCTTCGATGGACTCGGGAGCGACTTATGAAGATCATTGCATTATCCATAAATTTCGATGCAGCTTTTATCTTCCCGAAGCAGTGCAGCAGAAATTTCTTCCTTGTGGTCAAGCAGGCCGCGAAGTGTAGAGGCTTTCGATTGATTGCCAGTCTTAAGCCAAATCACTTTCGGTGGAGAGCCATAGAGCATACTGAGTTCATGAAAGTCGGAATCGCGGGTCACGATGACATAATCGCATGCCTTCGCGTACTCCCAAATTTGACGATCCGTCGACGCTTCCAGTTGTAGCAGCGCAATCTGCGAACTGCCCGGATAGTCGGTCAGCAACATCGGCACGATCCGTCGTGACAGGTTCTCGTCAAGCAGCAGTTTCATGCTGCGTGGAGTGCGTACAGGTTGTGTTCGCGGTCAGCGGCGAAGCCCAAGCAGGCGGCGATATCTTCGGCTTGCAACTCGGGGAAATCTTCGATGATCTCGGTTTGGCTCATGCCATTCGCAAGCATTTCCAGCACGTCATACACCGTGATACGCAGGCCGCGTATGCACGGTTTGCCGCCGCGCTTGCCGGGTTCGATGGTGATTCTGGTGCGGTAGTCCATGACGGCCCCCTTGCAGTTTGATTAGATGCAGGAATTATGCGGGTAAGGGCGGGCTCAGGCAAGCTTATAAAAACCTCGCGATCATGCCGCCCGACAGATCGCTCTGTAACGGGATCTGCACTTTATGTCCGCTGCCGGGCGCGACAGTGATAACTTCGCCCTTCATATTGCGCATCTCGGCAAGCTGGATGAGGTGGTTGCCGGCAGGGTGGATGATTTCGAGCTGGTCGCCGACCTGAAACTTGTTCTTTACGTCTATCTGCGCCATACCGTTTGCACAGGATACGATGTCGCCGACATATTGCTGACGGGTGCTCTCCGAATGCCCGCGCATATAGTTCTGCTGTTCGTGAGTGTGGTGACGCTCGTAGAACCCATCGGTGTAGCCGCGATTTGCCAGCGCATCGAGCGCGCCCAGCAGGCCAAAGTTGAACGGGCGTCCGGCGACGGCATCGTCGATCGCCTGACGATAAACTTGTGCGGTGCGTGCAACGTAGTAGATGGACTTGGTGCGTCCTTCGATCTTCAGCGAATCGATGCCGATCTTCGCCAGTTTCTCGACGTGCTCGACCGCGCGCAGATCCTTGGAGTTCATGATGTAGGTGCCGTGCTCGTCTTCCATGACCGGCATCAGCTCATCAGGGTGATCCTGGCGGGCGATGACATAGACGCGATCGGCCATCGGATGGCGCGGTTGCGAGCCGCAGTCGGACAGCGCTGAGCTGCTCAGCGCGCGGTCGAAATCGAAGTCCAGCTTTTCAATGTCGCCGGTGCCGTTCTCCTCTGCGTTGTCCATCTTGTAATCCCAGCGGCACGAGTTGGTGCAGGTGCCCTGGTTGGCGTCGCGGTGATTGAAGTAGCCGGACAGCAGGCAGCGACCGGAGTAGGCGATGCACAGCGCGCCGTGCACGAACACTTCCAGTTCCATGTCCGGGCATTCCTGGCGGATTTCGGCAATTTCGTCCAGCGACAGTTCGCGCGACAGTATCACCCGGGTCAGCCCCAGCGACTTCCAGAATTTGACCGCCGCGTAGTTGACGGTGTTGGCCTGTACCGACAGGTGTACCGGCACTTCCGGCCAGCGTTCGCGTACCATCGCGATCAGCCCCGGGTCGGCCATGATCAGCGCGTCCGGGCGCATGGAGATGACAGGTTCCATGTCCGCCATATAGGTCTTGACCTTGGCGTTGTGCGGCATCAGGTTGCTGGCGACGAACAGTTTTTTGCCCAGCGCATGCGCCTCCTGGATGCCGATCTGCAACTCTTCGAGCTTGAATTCGTTGTTGCGCGCGCGCAAGGAATAGCGCGGTTGTCCGGCATACACGGCGTCCGCGCCGAAGGCGTAAGCTGCGCGCATCTTGTCGAGGGAGCCTGCGGGTAATAGTAATTCTGGTGCGCGCATCATTTGGATAATCCCAGTCTCTCAATAATGGCCATGCAGGGGGCTGCCTGGTTTAGCGTATAAAAATGCAGACCCGGCGCGCCGCCGCGCAGCAGCTTTTCGCACATGGCCGTTACCACGTCGCGGCCAAAGGCTTGCACCGATTCGTTGTCGTCGCCGAAGCCTTCCATGGTCTTGCGCATCCAGCGGGGAATCTCCGCGCCGCAGGCGTCCGAAAAACGCGCCAGTTGCGAGTAACGCACGATAGGCATGATGCCCGGTACGATGGGGGCGGTGATGCCTAGTTTCTGGCATTCATCGACAAAGTGAAAATAGCTGTCGGCGTTGTAGAAGTACTGGGTGATCGCGGAATTGGCGCCCGCATCGATTTTTCGCTTGAAATTGAGGATGTCGTCGCGGGCCGATTTGGCTTGCGGGTGTACTTCAGGGTAGGCCGCGACTTCAAGATGAAAATGCTCGCCGGTCTCGGTGCGGATGAATTCCACCAGTTCGTTGGCATACTGGAATTCACCGGCCGTCGCCATGCCGGAAGGTAGGTCGCCGCGCAACGCGACGATGCGCCGGATGCCGGCATCCCGGTAAGTCTTGAGAATCGCGCGGATGTTGTCGCGGGTGGACCCGACGCAAGACAGGTGCGGTGCCGCATCAAAACCATCGCGCTTGATTTGAGTGACGGTCTCCAGCGTTCTGTCGCGTGTGGAACCGCCCGCGCCAAACGTCACCGAAAAGAATTCAGGGTTGAGGGTCGCCAGTTGTCGGCGGGTGTTGGTCAGTTTTTCCACGCCTTCATCTGTCTGTGGCGGGAAGAATTCAAAACTAATATGTGAATTGCTCATTATTTTCTCATTAATTGTGCGGCCGCTGCAGACAGCGCCCAGGAAAACAGGCTGTACAGCAAAGCGCCCAGTATGCCATGCCAGAAACTATCGACTACGAAATCGCGCAGCACCGACCCTACAAACCAGAACAGCAGCCCGTTAATCACGAAGATGAACAGACCCAGTGTCACCAGTGTCACCGGCAAGGTGAGCAGCAACAGCAAGGGGCGAATCAACGCGTTCACCAGCCCCAGCAGAAAGGCTGCGACCAGGGCGGCTGCGAATCCGTCAACATGGATACCCGGCACGAAATTTGCAACGGCGATCAATGCCAGCGCGTTCAATATCCAGATTGTGAGCAGTTTCATCGGTATTTTTCCAGTATTAATATGGCAAAAGCCGCCTCACCTGTGATTCCCAGGGAGGCGGCAATCTTACGCGCGTGTAACTTAGTAGCGGTAGTGATCAGCCTTGTATGGGCCGTTCTTTGGTACGCCGATGTAAGCTGCCTGCTGGTCGGTCAATTCGCTCAGCTGAGCATTGAGCGTGGTCAATTGCAAGCGTGCAACCTTCTCGTCCAGATGCTTAGGCAAGGTGTATACGCCGACCGGATACGCGTCCAGACGGGTGTACAGTTCGATCTGTGCGATGGTCTGGTTGGCGAAGCTTGACGACATCACGTAGGACGGATGGCCGGTGCCGCAACCCAGATTCACCAGGCGGCCTTCTGCCAGCAACAGGATGCGCTTGCCGTCAGGGAAGATCACGTGATCGACTTGTGGCTTGATGTTTTCCCAGGTGTATTGCTTCAATGAAGCGACGTCGATTTCGTTGTCGAAGTGGCCGATGTTGGAAACGATAGCCTGGTTCTTCATGCGCTTCATGTGGTCATGGGTGATCACATGGTAGTTGCCGGTGGTGGTGACGAAAATGTCGCCATGCTCACAGGCGTAATCCATCGTCACGACGCGATAACCTTCCATCGCAGCCTGCAGCGCGCAGATAGGGTCGATTTCTGTTACCCAAACCTGTGCGGACAGTGCGCGCATGGCTTGTGCTGAACCCTTGCCCACATCGCCGTAACCTACGATCACGGCGATCTTGCCCGCAATCATCACGTCGGTGGCGCGCTTGATCGCATCAACCAATGATTCGCGGCAGCCGTACAGGTTGTCGAACTTGGACTTGGTGACGGAATCGTTCACATTGATGGCCGGGAATTTCAATTCGCCGCGCTCATGCATCTGGTACAGGCGATGTACGCCGGTGGTGGTTTCTTCAGTCACGCCCATGATCGCGGCCAGACGGGTGGAGTACCAGGTGTTGTCGACAGCCAGCTTGGCTTTGATCGAGTTGAACAGGCAGATTTCTTCTTCAGAACCCGGATTGCTCAACAGCGAGGCATCTTTTTCAGCGCGCGCGCCCAGATGCAGCAACAACGTGGCATCGCCGCCGTCATCCAGAATCATGTTGGACAGGCCGCCGTCTTTCCATTCGAAGATGCGGTGGGTGTAGTCCCAGTATTCGGTCAGCGTTTCGCCTTTAACTGCGAACACCGGTGTGCCGGTTGCAACGATGGCTGCGGCAGCGTGATCCTGTGTGGAGTAGATGTTGCAGGAAGCCCAGCGCACTTCCGCGCCTAGCGCCTTCAGTGTCTCGATCAGCACGCCGGTTTGAATGGTCATGTGCAAAGAGCCTGTGATGCGTGCGCCCTTGAGCGGCTGGGTTACTGCGAATTCCTTACGGATGGCCATCAGGCCAGGCATTTCGATCTCGGCGATTGCCAGTTCCTTGCGTCCCCATGCGGCTAGGGACATGTCGGCGACGATGTAGTCGGTGAATCCGTTTGCGACTGCGTTCATAAGTACTCCATTCATTTATGCTGGTTAATGAATAGGTGCCGTTGATACGAAATCACTGCTCCGAGCCTGACGGGGGTGTTGAAACCCGCTGCAGCACCTCTCGGAGGATGCGGATTATAAACGCAAAAAGTATTTTTGGCAGCTGGAGTTTAACGGGGAGTGCCCGGCAGGCCGCCCGGCAGGCCGCTCCACAATTCACGAATGTCGCTGATGTTCCACTTTGCCGGATCTTCGAATGAAACTATCTTGTCTTTGCAGCCGGGTTGAGCCAGATCGGTTATCTCAGGCAGAATCCGGCAATTCGATTTGGTCGAGAAAAAAATCTTAACTTTGGGTGAGAGCAGCGATTTTCCGGACTGCTCCATCACGACAGCCAGGCGGCCTGACTCCAGCAGCACGAGGGAGCCTGTCGGGTAAATGCCGATGCTGCGTACAAAGGCCTGGAAAATGCGCTCGTCAAAATGGCCATGGCTCCACTCCGCCATCTTGCGTATGGAATCAGCGGGTTCCCAGCCATCCTTATAAGGGCGGTTAGACGTGATCGCGTCATACACATCGCATACCGCGCCCATTTTTGCATAGAGGCTGATCTGTTCGTCGGCGAGTTGTTCGGGGTAGCCGCTGCCATCCACTTTTTCGTGGTGATGCAGGCATACATCCAGAGCGGTATCGCCGATGCCGCTGCCACCCAGCAAAAGTTTGTGGCCCTCTGAGGGATGGTTTTTTACCGTGGCAAATTCGGCGTCGGTCAATTTTCCGGGCTTGTTGAGTATTTCGTGCGGAATCATCATCTTGCCAACGTCGTGCAGCAGGCCAGCCAGGCCAGCCTGACGTATTTGTTCATCATCCAGATTGAGCTGTTTGGCGAGCGATACCATCAGTGCGCATACCGCCACTGAGTGCATGTAGGTGTAGTCGTCTTTGTCTTTCAGACGAACGAGGCTGATCAGTGCGCCGGGATTGCGTAATACGGAGTTGGAAATTTCTTCGACGATGGGCAGCGCATCTTCGGCTTTCAACGCGCGACCCATGCGCGCTTCCTGAAACATCGAGGCGACTGCCTGTCTGGACTTTTCGCAAATCTTTACGGCGCGCGCAGCTTCCTGAGCGATGCTGACACGTGGCACGGGTTCAAATGAAGTGTCGGCAAGCGCTAACGTGGATTCAATGTTGGCGGCAACCGATTCTTCGGCTTCATCATCTTCGACATCGAGGCCTTTGGATATATCTATCCAAATCAGCTTGATTTTGATGGCGAGAATGGTTTTTAAATCGTTGGGGTCGTCCAGCAGAAAGGTCTTTCGCCAGAATGGATGATCCATCCACGAGCATCCCAGTTCATGGATGTACATCCCCAGGCGCAGTTGTTCGACAGAAATTTTCTTTTGCATGAAGTGCTCAAGCTATCCGATGGGTGAGTGCATCTATTACAAAAAACCGCACACGGAATACTCCCCGAGCGCGGTTGGTTTTGTGCGACAAACGAGCTTGCAGCCCGGCAAGCGTATTTCTGTGAGGCTTTGCCTTGCTAAAGCACCGACAAGCGCCTCATTCAGAAACAGGAGCTTCAGCTCCGTAGTTTCGTGGGAAGACCCTTGCGGTCTTTAGGCGTGGCCTTACAGCCCGGCAAGCGTGTTTCTGCGAGGCAGCGCCGAGCTAAAACTAAGGCGCTACGGCTGGGTTTTACAGTCCTGCATCCAAAAAGTGTTTCTGCGAGGCTTTAGCCGAGCTAAAACACTGACGAACCCCTTTGCGAGTTATCGCCCGCTGGGCGATATCCCTGCGAGAATTATTTGGGGCGGGCTTACAGCCCGGCTGTCCTAAAGGTGTTTTGGCTTCGGCTCATATCCGCTTGCGCAGATATGAGCCTTCGCCGAAAGACAGACAAGCGCCGTAGGCGTGGCCTTACAGGCCAGCTATCTATTGGGCATTTTGAGTCGGCTACGTCTCCTCGAAACACAGATAAGGCGCTATGCGCTGGGCTTTACAAGCCTGCATCTGCACGGAGTGCAGCTGCCTTATCTGTGTTTTCCCAAGTGAATTCCGGTTCTTCGCGGCCAAAGTGGCCGTAAGCTGCGGTCTTTTCATAGATAGGGCGCAGCAAGTCGAGCATTTGCACGATGCCTTTTGGGCGCAAATCGAAATGGCGCAGCACCAGTTCGGTCAGTTTTTCATCGGAAATTTTTCCTGTGCCGTAAGTGTCCACCATCACGCTGGTAGGCTTGGCAACGCCGATCGCGTAGGAAACCTGCACCAGGCACTTGCTGGCCAGACCCGCAGCGACGATGTTCTTGGCTACATAACGACCCGCGTAAGCGGCAGAACGATCCACCTTGGACGGATCCTTGCCTGAGAACGCACCGCCGCCGTGAGGGGCCGCGCCGCCGTAGGTGTCAACGATGATCTTGCGCCCTGTCAGTCCGCAATCGCCCTGTGGTCCGCCGACGACGAAACGCCCGGTCGGATTGACCAGAAAGTTGATGTTGCCCTTGATGAATTCTTTAGGCAGCATCGGCATGATGATGTCTTCAATCGCGGCTTCGCGAATCGCTTCCAGCGTCATTTCCGGTGCATGCTGTGTGGACAGCACCACGGTGTCGATGGAATGCGGCTTGCCGTCAACGTAGCGAATGGTGACTTGTGATTTTGCATCAGGACGCAACCACGGCAGGCGGCCGTCGTGGCGCAATTGGGCTTGGCGCTGAACCACCTGATGTGCCAGGTAAATCGCCAGCGGCATCAGGGTCGGCGTCTCGTCGCACGCGTAACCGAACATCAGGCCTTGATCGCCAGCGCCCTGATTCAAAAAGTCGTCAGATGCGCGATCCACGCCTTGAGCGATGTCAGGGCTTTGCTTGTCGTAAGCGACCAGTACCGCGCATCCTTTATAGTCGATGCCGTATTCGGTATTGTCGTAGCCGATGCGCTTGATGGTATTGCGCGCTACCTGAATGTAGTCGACATTGGCGGTGGTGGTGATTTCACCCGCCAGAACCACCAGCCCGGTGTTGGTCAGCGTTTCTGCGGCTACCCGCGCATAGGGGTCTTGCGCTAGAATTGCATCCAGAATGGCGTCGGAAATTTGATCTGAAACCTTGTCTGGATGGCCTTCGGATACAGATTCGGATGTAAACAGGAATTCGCTCATGGTTGTCCGTTCGATTATCTAATTAGGTTAAAAAGTGAAGCATTCTATCAAATTCTGTAAAAGCAGGTAGCATTGCCCACATGACGACCTTTTTCTTCAAAATTGTTTTCCGCCTGCTTTCGTCGTTGCCGTTATGCGTTTTGCATCGCATGGGCGTCTTGCTTGGGCGGTTGACCTATGCGGTATCAGCGCAGTATGCAGCGCGCATGCGGGCAAATTTGCAGCAGGCCGGCTTCTCGTTGGATGACGAGCAAGGCCGGCGGCTGTTGGCGCAGAGCGTCGATGAGGCGGGCAAGAGTATCGTTGAGCTGCCTTGGATCTGGGGGCGGCCCTACGATGAGGTGTTGGGCAGCGTGCTGGAATGCCGCGGGCAGGACTATTTTGAGGCTGCGCGTGCCAGTGGTAAGAGTATTATTTTTCTGACTCCGCATCTGGGCTGCTTCGAACTGGCGGGGCTTTATGTCGCACAGTTTATGCCGATTACCGAGTTGTATCGGCCGCCCAGATTGGACTGGCTGGAGGGCGTGATGCGCGTTGGCCGTGAACGCGGTCAGGCCAAGCTTGCCAAAGCGGATATAAGCGGCGTGCGCCTGTTGTACAAGGCGCTCAAGCGCGGCGAGGCCATCGGCTTGCTGCCTGATCAGGTGCCCAGCGGGGGGGAGGGGGAGTGGGTGAATTTCTTTGGTCGTCCGGCCTATACCATGACGCTGGTGGGACGCTTGGCACAGGCCAGCGATGCGGTCTTGCTGATGGCCTGTGCCGAGCGGCAGGCTCGCGGTTACGTTATTCGTTTTGAGCCATTGCAACTGGATTTTTCTCTGTCTGTCCCGCAGCAAATCAACACCGCATTGGAGCAAATGATACGCGCCTGTCCAGCGCAATATTTGTGGAGTTATAACCGCTACAAAGTTTCGCGCGGCGTGACGCCGCCCGACGCGGTTTAAGGAGTCGTAATGGGGGTTCGCCTAGGCGTTTTTATTTTGTGGCTGATTCATTTTCTGCCGTTTCGCGTCATCGTCTCCATCGGTAATGGGGTGGGGGCGTTGCTCTATCTGCTTGCTGCCGATCGTCGCCGCGTCGGTGCCATCAATGTGAAGCTGTGTTTTCCCGACATGAGCGAGACTGCGCGCCGCCGACTGTTGCGGGATCACTTCAAGATGTTCGCCCGCAGCCTCATCGAGCGCAGTATTTTATGGTGGGCCAGTGCCGAGCGCATCAACAGCCTGATTCGCGTCGAGGGTGTCGAGCATTTCGATGGCATCAAGGGGCAGCCTGCCATTTTGCTGACGCCGCATTTTGTCGGGATGGATGCGGGTGGTCAGTGGGTCGCGCAACATACCGACACGGTGTGTATGTATGCGAACCAGAAGAATATTTACCTGACCGGGCTGCTGCTGAAGAAGCGCGCCCGATTTCGTAACCAGCTCCTCTATTCGCGGCAGCAGGGCTTGCGTCCCATTATCAAGGGGATGCGCGCAGGCATGCCGTTCATCTATCCGCCCGATCAGGATCAGGGGGTTAAGGATGGCGTATTTGTTCCGTTCTTCGGTGTGCCTGCCGCGACGATGACCTCGGTGTCGCGCATCGCGCAGATGACGGGCGCGAAAGTCGTGCCTGGTATCACCCGTGTGTTGCCGGGTGGGCAAGGTTATGTGTTGACCTTCTATCCTGCGTGGGAGAATTATCCGAGCGGCAACGACGTTGCCGATGCGAGGCGCATGAACGAATTTATCGAGCAGCGCATACTGGAAATGCCGGAGCAATATTTCTGGCTGCACAAGCGCTTCAAGACCAGGCCGGAAGGCGAAGAGCGATTTTATTAGCTTGTAGCTAGTAGTCGGTAGCCAGTAGCCAGTCGTTGCTACCCGCTACCTGCTACCCGCTACCCGCTTCAAGGGAAAAAATGAAATATAAAGACCTTCGGGACTTCATCGCGCAACTGGAAAAAATAGGCGAACTCAAGCGTGTCAGTCTGCCGGTTTCGACTCATCTGGAAATGACCGAAATCTGTGATCGTGTGCTGCGCGCACAGGGGCCGGCTATTCTGTTCGAGAATGTGGCAGGGCACAAGATGCCGGTGCTCGCCAACCTGTTCGGCACCCCGCGCCGCGTTGCACTGGGGATGGGGGAGGAGTCGGTTGCGGCGCTGCGCGAGGTCGGCAAGCTGCTCGCCTATCTCAAGGAGCCTGAACCGCCCCGTGGCTTGAAGGATGCATGGGAAAAGTGGCCCGTGCTGAAGCAGGTGCTGAACATGTCGCCGAAAGTGTTGTCCAGCGCACCCTGTCAGGATGTGGTGTGGGAAGGCGCGGACGTGGATCTGGCTAAATTGCCGATTCAGCACTGCTGGCCCGGGGACATCGCGCCGCTGATCACCTGGGGCCTGGTGGTGACAAGAGGGCCTGATAAATCGCGACAGAATCTGGGCGTCTATCGCCAGCAGGTCATCGCGCCGAACAAGGTTATCATGCGTTGGCTGGCACATCGCGGCGGTGCGCTTGATTTTCGCGATCATTGCCAGAAACATCCCGGTGCGCCGTTCCCGGTCGCGGTGGTGATCGGCGCCGATCCCGCCACGATATTGGGCGCGGTCACGCCGGTGCCGGATAGTCTGTCCGAATACCAGTTTGCCGGATTGCTGCGCGGCTCCAAGACCGAGTTGGTGAAATGTTTGGGCAGCGATTTGCAGGTTCCTGCCTCAAGTGAGATTGTGCTGGAAGGCGTGATTCACCCTGATGAGGTCGCGATGGAAGGACCTTACGGCGACCATACCGGCTATTACAACGAGCAGGATAAATTCCCGGTGTTCACGATAGAGCGCATCACGATGCGTCGCGATGCCATCTATCATTCCACCTATACCGGCAAACCGCCCGATGAGCCGGCGATGCTGGGTGTGGCGCTTAATGAAGTGTTCGTGCCGCTGTTGCAAAAGCAGTTCAATGAGATCGTGGACTTTTATTTGCCGCCGGAAGGCTGTAGTTATCGCATGGCGATCGTCAGCATCAGGAAGCAATATGCCGGGCACGCCAAACGTGTAATGTTCGGTATCTGGTCTTATCTTCGGCAGTTCATGTACACAAAATTCATTATTGTCGTAGACGACGATATCGATATCCGCAACTGGCAGGAGGTGATCTGGGCGATTACCACGCGTGTCGATCCGGTACGCGACACCTTGCTGGTCGAGAACACACCGATCGATTATCTCGATTTTGCCAGTCCAGTGTCAGGGCTGGGCGGTAAGATGGGGCTGGATGCGACCAATAAATGGGCCGGCGAGACGCAGCGCGAATGGGGTACGCCGATTGTGATGGATGCGGCGGTAAAGCTGCGCGTGGATGCAATGTGGAGCGAACTGGGCTTGTAGCTTTAAATCAGGAAATAAAAAAGCCGGGGATTTCTCCCCGGCTTTTTAGGCTTTAAGCTGCATAAACGTGAAACTCGCGTAGCGTTTCGTTTGCCTCCTCTACCTCTGGGAGAGGATTGAGGTGAGGGAAACAGGTATGGCGAGAATCAATTCGCCATGCCTGTTAGAACTTGAATACGCCAGCCAACGAGTAAACGTTGCTGTTGTAGTTGCTCTTGGCGCCGGCAGTATTGGTAACGGCTGCGCCGTAGCGATCCCAGCCGAAGCGGATGCCGATAGCCGGAGTGACGTTGTAGGTTCCGCCTAAGCCATACGTTGCCGCACCACGGGTTGCGCCGGTCGGGCCTAATGCACCGCATGCTGCACCAGTCGCGATCACAGAGCAGGAGAGAGTGGTTTTGGTGCTGGCATAGCCCAGCTTGCCGTACAGCGAGAAGGCATCGGACAGCGGCAGCGTGCCTACAGCGTTGATGCCCCAGGCATCAGCCTTGCCTGAGGCGGTTGCGGTCGCAGGGACAGCGTTTACAACAGCCCATTTGCCGGCACCGGTGTAAAACGCTTCAGCGCCCCAGTTCTTGGTGAGCTGATAACCGCCCAGAACACCCAGTACGGTGTCTGTAGACTTGGTCAATACGGCGCCCGCAGCAGCGCTGGTGCTGGAACGACCCAGCGTTACGCCGGCGTAAAAACCTTCATCGGCTGCGAAAGCAGGTGCAGCTGTGATAGCGGATAACAATGCAGCGATAGCGATTTTTTTCATGATCTTATTCCTTGTAGTTGATTTAAGGCGGCTTGCGTGCAGCACGCAACGGAACTCATCCTATCGAGGGGGGTGGTATTAGGCAAGGATATACGGGAAAATGTGTTGCAAAAAAACCACATCATAACCAGCCGCTTGGTCACCGTCTTTCGAATGCACGGCCAAAAGTTCTTCGACTGGTGGTCTAGCGGAATGGCTATCAATGATGGATTGGGCTTTAGCCCTTAGCTAGAATTGAGTTGTTCTATCAGTTGCTTCATCAATACCATTTTTGCAGCCATTCGATCAGCGCATCCTGTGCGGGTTGAGCGAATTTAGCGTTGGGATGGTTGATGATAAATACGATGCTCCACTGCTTGCCGCTGCTGGCATGCACATAACCCGCGATGGATTTAACGCCTTCCAGCGAACCGGTCTTGAGGTGAGCGTGTCCCGCGATATCGCCATCTTTAAAACGTCCTTTTACCGTGCCATCTATACCCAATATCGGCAGCGATGCTTCCAGTTCGGCAGAGTACGGGCTGAGGGCTGCATTTTGTAGTATGTCGGACAGATGGTGAGCGCTGATGCGTTCTGTTCTGGATAATCCGGCGCCATTTTCCAGCATCAGCTCGGGGAATCGCAGTTGTTTTTTCTCCAACCATTGTTGTACTGCGGCTGAGCTGCGTGCGATGCAGGCGGTATTTTCATCAGTTGTTCCTAAGGTCAGGAACAGTTGCCGTGCCATGACGTTATTGCTGAATTTGTTGATATCGCGAATTGCTTCCGACAGCGGGGGCGAGAAGTGGGTAGAAAAGGCGTGCAGAGAATCCGGCACTCTGCCTTGCCGCACACGGCCCTGAATTTGTCCGCCGAGTTCTTGCCATAATGCCGTGAACACGGCGAAAAAATACTCGTCAGGCGGCAGCAGTGCGAAGTAGTCCTGCGCCTCTCCACAATTAGACGGAATGTTGCCTTCCAGCACGATTTTGTGGCCTTCCAGCCGTGATCGGTAGGCGTCTTCACCGTTGCACGGCAAGCTGGCCGAGGTTGTAATCCGGTTGATCAGCTGGTATCCATACAGATCAGGTTCCAGCAGCGCTGTGGTTTGTTCGCCGTTCGGCAGCAAACGCAGGTGCAAGGCATTGAAGTTGAGCAGCAGTGCATTTGGCACGACGTTGTAAGCGCGGGCTGGTTTGTTGTCGAACACGGATGGATCGTCGTTATTATCTGCAAAAAATCTGCTATCCAGCACGATATCGCCTTTTATTTCACGTAATCCGCGTTGTTTTAATTCGCGCAGCCACAGCCAGAATGCCTCAATGGTCAGCTTGGGGTCGCCGTACCCTTTTAGCACCAGATTGCCATATAAAACACCATTTTCAAGCTTGCCATCAAGATAGGCTTCGGTCTTCCAGCGATAGGCAGGCCCGAGTATTTCCAGTCCGGCATAGGTGGTGAGCAGCTTCATGGTCGAGGCCGGGTTCATCGCCTGCTTGGCGTTGAGGCTGAGGAGCGGCAATGTTTTTTTCACCTCGCGTACTTCGATGGCGACGGCGTCAGTCGGTATGTGCGCTCTTTGCAGTTCTTGCCGGACAGCTTCAGGCAGGGGGGCTGCCTGAGAATACAGGCCTGTTGCAAACAACAAACCGAATAATGTCATGAGCCGCAACAAGGCTTTCATATCAGCGCCCCGATGATGGCTGTTGTGCGCATGACCAGCAGCTGCATTTCATCCTCTGAGATGATGTAGGGCGGCATGAAGTAAACCGTGTTGCCCATCGGGCGCAGCAGTAATTCGTGCTGCAAGCCAAGTTGGAAGCAGCGCTGTGCAAAATCTGCATGTGGCGTCTGCACCTCGAATGCCCAGATCATGCCGGTGTTGCGCCAGTTCAGTACGCCGGGCAGGTCTTGCAGCGGTTTCGAGATAGCATTTAAATGGCCCGCCTTGTGGCGGTTGGTGGCCAACACATCGTCCTGTGCAAAAATATCCAGCGTGGCCAGTGCGGCGCGGCATGCCAGCGGATTTCCCGTGTAGGAGTGCGAATGCAGAAAACCGCGCGCAGTTTCATCGGCATAAAAGGCATGATAAATTGCGTCCGTTGTCATCACGATAGATAAGGGCAGATAGCCGCCGGTAATGCCTTTGGAGATGAGCAGGAAGTCAGGTGTGATGCCCCCCTGTTCGCACGCGAACATCGTTCCCGTTCTTCCCATGCCGACCGCGATCTCATCGGCAATCAGATGCACGCCGTATTGATCGCAAAGCTGGCGCGCTCGCATCAGATAAGCCGGGTGATACATCGCCATGCCCGCAGCGCCCTGCACCAGTGGTTCGATGATCAACGCGGCAAGCTGTGCGTGATGTTGCTGCAGGTGAGATTCAAGCGCATCCGCGCAGCGCAATGCGCAGGCTACGCTCGACTCTCCTGCTTCAGCGTCGCGCCAGTCGGGGCTGATGACTGTTGACTGCTGTCTGATCAGCGGGCCATAGGAATCGCGGAACAATGCGACATCGGTTACCGACAACGCGCCCAGCGTTTCGCCGTGATAACTGTTTTTCAGGCTGAGGAATTGCGTTTTTTCGGTTTGTCCTGTGTTACGCCAGTAGTGCGCGCTCATCTTGAGGGCGATTTCGGTGGCCGATGCGCCGTCCGACCCGTAGAAGCAGTGTCCGAGGCCGGGGGGGGCTAATTCTTGTAGCCTTTCGGAGAGTTCAATCACAGGTTCATGGGTAAACCCGGCCAGCATCGCGTGTTCCAGTTTCTCCAGCTGGTCGCGCAGTGCGGCGTTGATGCGCGGATTGCTGTGGCCAAATAGGTTCACCCACCATGAACTGACGGCATCCAGATATTTGTTGCCGTCAAAGTCATAAAGCCATGCACCCTGGCCGCGCGCAATTGGCATCAGCGGGAATGTTTCGTAGTGCTTCATCTGTGAACAGGGATGCCAGACGGCAGACAGCGAGCGGCGGATCAGGTCGGCGTTGGTTCGGGTATTTTTTTGCATTGGTGAATCATAACGAATTTTGTGTCCTGAACGCAGAACTAAAATACGTGGGAAATAATGCATGATGCGTTCTGAAAACGAGATTTTTGACAATATCATTGCAATGATGATGGCTTTGCTTTGAGTATTAACCTATTTGTGGCATGCTTCGCCCCTAAAGCGTGCAAAATGCAATTATTTATAACGCACTGATTTTTAAATTAAGTGCGACAGTTGGAGGATGGCAGTAATGAAGTGTGTAGATGATTTCCGCCTGCGCTTAGGGAAGCGCGAATTGGTGCCGATAATGATAGGCGGTATGGGGGTGGATATTTCTACCGCCGAATTGGCTCTGGAAGCGGCCCGCCTGGGCGGGGTCGGGCATATTTCCGATGCAATGCTGCCGACGGTGACCGATCGTCGTTATAAGACGAAATTCGTCAGCGAAAAACAGAAGCAGTACAAGCTGAACATCATGCAGGTCGACAAGTCGATCGTGCAATTCGACCTGGCTCAGGTAGCCGAGGCGACCCGCCTGCATGTGCGCAGCACGATGGAAGCCAAGCGCGGCGACGGCATGATTTTCGTCAACTGCATGGAAAAGCTCACGATGAACGCCCCGCGCGAAACGTTGCGTACGCGTATGCTGACCGCGCTGGACGAGGGCATTGACGGCATCACGCTGGCAGCCGGATTGCATCTCGGTTCTTTTACCATGATGCAAGACCATCCGCGCTTTCGCGATGCGAAGCTGGGCATCATCGTCTCGTCGGTGCGCGCCTTGCAGTTGTTCCTGCGCAAGAATGCCAAAGTAAATCGTCTGCCCGATTACATCGTGGTGGAAGGGCCGCTGGCCGGCGGTCATCTGGGGTTCGGTATGGACTGGGCGCAGTATGATCTGCGCACCATCGTCACCGAAGTGCAGCAGTTTCTTAAAAAAGAGCTGCTGGAGATTCCGGTGATACCCGCAGGCGGAATTTTTACCGGCAGCGATGCGGTCAGTTATCTTGAGACGGGATCGGCAGCCGTGCAGGTGGCGACGCGCTTTACCGTGGCCGAGGAATGTGGTATTCCAAAAAAGGTGCAGCAGGAATATTTCAAGGCCAGTGAAGACGATATCGAAGTGAACATGATATCGCCCACCGGTTATCCGATGCGCATGATCAAAGGCTGTCCGGCAATCGGCTCGGGCATTCGTCCAAACTGCGAAGCCTATGGCTATCTGCTCGATGGTAACGGGGGGTGCGCCTATATCGATGCTTACAATCGTGTGGTCGCGGAAAATCCTGACGCGAAGAAATATTCCGTTCCGGACAAGACCTGTCTGTGCACCCACATGCGCAACTACGATCTTTGGACCTGCGGGCATTACACCTATCGCCTCAAGGACACCACGCATCGCAATGAAGATGGCACGTATCAGATATTGACCGCCGAGCACATTTTCAAAGACTATCAGTATAGTAAAGACAACAAGGTCGCGTTACCCGCAATAAAATAAATTTCACCCCGCCCTTGAAATTGCAAGCCGCTATCCCCATTGTTAGCGCTTGCGGGTGGAGTTGTTTCACCTCTGCATTTAATTCAACCCATTGGAGATATAAATATGAAGATTCGTCCTTTGAACGATCGCGTCATCGTCAAGCGTATGGAAGAAGAGCGTAAAACCGCTTCTGGTATCGTGATTCCGGATGCGGCTACCGAAAAGCCGGATCAAGGCGAAATCATCGCCGTGGGCAATGGCAAAATGGGTGACGACGGCAAGTTGCAAGCGATGACCGTTAAAGTGGGCGACCGCGTGCTGTTCGGCAAATATGCGGGCCAGGCTTTCAAGATGGACGGTCAGGAATACATGACCATGCGCGAAGATGACATCATCGGCGTAGTCGAAGCCTAATCCAAGCTCAAATCGTCGGTGATGCTGCGTTGGCTTCCTCACTCGTTCCTAGCCGTGCTTGATGCACTGTCTTCGTCACGAGTTCGTTGCCGCCTTGCCTCACCTTAGCTTTGAACTTGGCTCAAGATTACTGAATTTCTAGGAGAAATAAACATGGCAGCTAAAGACGTAAAATTCCACGACGCCGCACGCAGCAAGATGGTAATCGGCGTGAACATTCTGGCCGATGCGGTCAAAGTCACGTTAGGTCCTAAGGGTCGCAACGTAGTGCTGGATCGTTCGTACGGTTCCCCTACCATCACCAAGGATGGTGTGTCTGTCGCCAAAGAAATCGAACTGAAAGACAAGTTCGAAAACATGGGCGCACAAATGGTCAAGGAAGTAGCTTCCAAGACTTCCGATGTGGCCGGTGACGGTACAACGACTGCGACAGTATTGGCGCAATCGATCGTCATGGAAGGCATGAAGTTTGTTGCCGCCGGCATGAACCCGATGGATCTGAAGCGCGGTATCGACCAGGCGGTTATCGCTGCGGTTGCCGAGCTGAAGAAGTTGTCCAAGCCATGTACCACAAGCAAGGAAATTGCACAGGTCGGCAGCATTTCAGCTAACTCAGACACCGTGATCGGCGAGAAGATTGCCGCTGCGATGGAAAAAGTCGGCAAGGAAGGCGTGATCACCATTGAAGACGGCACCGGTCTGGAAGACGAACTGGACATCGTTGAAGGTATGCAGTTCGATCGCGGCTATCTGTCACCCTACTTCATCAACAACCAGGATCGTCAGCTGGCATTGATGGAAAATCCGTACATCTTGTTGCATGACAAGAAGGTATCCAACATCCGCGACCTGCTGCCTATCCTGGAGCAAGTTGCCAAAGCTGGCCGCCCATTGCTGATCATCGCTGAAGACGTCGATGGCGAAGCGCTGGCAACACTGGTGGTGAACAACATCCGCGGCATCCTGAAGACCGTTGCTGTCAAGGCGCCTGGTTTCGGCGATCGTCGCAAGGCAATGCTGGAAGACATCGCGATTCTGACAGGCGGTACGGTCATCGCTGAAGAAGTCGGCCTGACGCTTGAGAAGGCCACGCTGGAAGATCTGGGCCAAGCCAAGCGCATCGAAGTGGGCAAGGACAACAGCATCATCATCGACGGACATGGCAAGGAAGAGGCGATCAAGGCGCGTATCGGCCAGATCAACAAGCAAGCCGAAGAGTCGACCAGCGACTACGACAAGGAAAAGCTGCAAGAGCGCAAAGCCAAGCTGGCTGGCGGCGTTGCCGTGATCAAGGTCGGTGCTGCAACCGAAGTCGAAATGAAGGAAAAGAAGGCGCGCGTGGAAGATGCATTGCACGCAACCCGTGCTGCGGTTGAAGAAGGCATTGTCCCTGGCGGCGGCGTAGCGCTGCTGCGTGCCAAGGTTGCTGTCTCTGGCCTCAAAGGCGACAACCACGATCAAGATGCAGGTATCACGATCGTGTTGCGCGCCATGGAAGCGCCGTTGCGCGCCATCGTGTCCAATGCTGGTGACGAGCCATCCGTTGTGGTGAACAAAGTATCTGAAGGCTCCGGCAGCTTCGGTTACAACGCGGCTACCAGCGTCTATGGCGACATGTTGGCGATGGGCGTGGTTGATCCAACTAAGGTGACACGCGTTGCATTGCAAAATGCAGCGTCAATCGCTGGTCTGATGCTGACGACTGCCTGCATGGTTGCCGAGTTGCCGGAAGACAAGCCATCTGCTGGCGGTATGGGCGGCGGCATGGGCGGCATGGAAGGCATGATGTAATCGGTTCGGCTGAGCATTAGCTGATCTCGCAAACCCCGCTTCGGCGGGGTTTGTCATTTGTATTGCGGTTCTCAGAAAAATGAGTATAATGCGCACCTCGCAACGGTATTAGAGAAGCAGGAAGCCTGCGAAAATGTTTAAAATGGCCTGATAGCTCAGTCGGTAGAGCAGAGGATTGAAAATCCTTGTGTCGGTGGTTCGATTCCGCCTCGGGCCACCAAATTTCGCGTGCGACAGCACGCAAAATTAATCAGGTGCTTCTGGTTGATTAATTTAAGGCTTGCCGAATCTTGGCGAGCCTTTTTGCATTGTGGTGTAAAAAAATGATTCAGACATCCGAAGAAATCCGTACCAGTGAAGCCCCTGTGAGCGCTGATGGCGTCGTGCGCGAAGGCCAAGTGGCTCAAGAAGTCAAACGCCGCCGCACCTTTGCGATCATCTCCCACCCGGACGCCGGTAAGACTACGCTGACCGAAAAACTGTTGCTGTTCGGTGGCGCGATTCAGATGGCAGGCACTGTTAAGGCGAGGAAGAGCGGGCGTCATGCGACCTCCGACTGGCTGGAAATCGAGAAGCAGCGCGGCATTTCTGTCGCGAGTTCGGTGATGCAGTTCACCTACGATGATTGCGTGATCAATCTGCTCGACACGCCCGGTCACCAGGATTTTTCCGAAGATACCTATCGGGTGTTGACGGCTGTGGATGCGGCCGTGATGGTGGTGGATGCGGCCAAGGGCGTGGAAGAGCAGACCATCAAGCTGCTGGAAGTGTGCCGTCTGCGCAACACGCCGATCATCACCTTCATCAACAAGATGGATCGCGAAGTGCGCGAGCCGCTGGAAGTGCTGGATGAGATCGAATCCGTCCTTAAAATAAAGTGCGCACCGGTGACCTGGCCGATCGGCATGGGCAAGCGCTTTCAGGGTGTGTATCACCTGCTGAACGATCAGGTACTGCGATTTCTGCCGGGTGAGGCCAAGGCCGGGCAGGAAGTTGAAATTTTGCAAGGCGCCGAGATCGACCAGCTCGCGAAACAGTGTCCGAGCGAGATGCAGACCATGCGCGAGGAGACCGAGCTGGTGATGGGTGCGGGTGCGTCGTTCGATCTGGACGAGTTTCTGCGCGGTCAGCAATCGCCGGTGTTCTTCGGTTCCGGCGTGAACAATTTCGGCGTGCGTGAAATTTTACGCGCGCTGGTGGACTGGGCGCCCGCCCCGTTGCCGCGCGCGACCGATGTGCGGCAGGTTTTGCCGACCGAGCCTGCCTTCACCGGTTTTGTATTCAAGATTCAGGCCAATATGGACCCGAATCACCGCGACCGCATCGCGTTCCTGCGCGTGTGTTCCGGTCGATACACGTCGGGGATGAAGGTCAAGCACCGCCGCACCGGCAAAGAGATGAAGCTGGCCAACGCGGTGACGTTCATGGCGAATGAGCGCACGCGGATGGATGAGGCGTATGCGGGCGACATCATCGGTATCCACAATCACGGCCAGTTGCAGATCGGCGATGTGCTGACTGAAGGCGAAGCGCTGACCTTCAAGGGCATCCCGTATTTCGCGCCCGAGCTGTTCAGCCGCGCGCGGCTGCGCGACCCGATGAAGGCCAAGCAATTGCAAAAAGGCTTGCGCCAGTTGGGCGAAGAGGGCGCAGTTCAGGTATTTGAGCCGCTGATAGACACCAGCAACCCGTTGATCGGCGCGGTTGGTCAGTTGCAGTTTGAAGTGGTCGAGCACCGCCTGAAAGCCGAATACGGCGTGGATGCCGTGTTCGAACGCGCCGGGATACACACCGCACGCTGGGTGACCTGTGCTGACGCGAACCATCTTGTTGAGTTCGTCAAAGCCAACCAGAGCCGCCTGGCGAAAGACGTGGACGGCAACTACGCGTACCTTGCCGACAGCGGGGTGAACCTGCGTCTGGCACAGGAACGCTGGCCTAAAGTACAGTTCCACGCGACACGCGAGCATGGGCAGCAGCTGAGCTGATTATTCAGGCGGGAGGATGTCCGATATAACGGTCATCCTTCAAGTGACTGCTGTGCTTGAAGGATTCTTGTGTCCGGCTGTCGGCGGATACGGCATCCGTTCAAATTCGTCAGAGGAGTCGGGGAGGCATATCGCCGACAGATGTGGCGTTCTTCGTTGATGCCTTCCTGTGAGTGCCCGGCGTTTTACGGCGGGTCTATAATGGCCTCGATACTCCAAACGAGGTGACACTTTGAGCGCAATTCATTCTTCCCAGTTGTCATTTTTTGCTGCGCACGCGCCGTTCGACAAGATGGAGCCTGCGCATCTGTTGTGGATGCTTGAACGCATGCAGCTTGGCTATTACGCACGGGGCGAGGTGATCGCCTCGCCGGAGCAGGGTGTGGTGGGACGCTTTCTGGTCATCAAGCAGGGTTTGGTGCAAGGCGAGCAGAATGTCGCGCATGCAAGCGAAGCGGATACCTGGCTGGAGTTGGTGGAGGGTGAATGTTTTCCGCTCGGCGCGTTGCTGGCGTATCGCCCGGTGGCGAGCGTCTATCGTTCGGTTGTGGATACCTTCTGCTATGAACTGCCGCTCGCTGACTTTCATACCTTGCTGGGCTTGAGTGCGCCGTTCCGGGATTTTTGTACGCGCCGCATCGCCAATTTGCTGGAACACTCCAAGCAAGTCATTCAGGCGCAGTACACCCAGTCCAGCACCGAACTGCAATCCTTGACCAGTCCGTTGTCGGTCATTATCCGGGGTGCGCCTGTCACCTGCGCGCCGCAAACTACGGTGCGGGAGGTGCTGGCGCGTATGCATGAAGCGCGCATCGGTTCGATGATCGCGGTCGATGATCGCGGTCGCCCGCTGGGTATATTGACGCTGCCCGATGTGCTGGAACGCATCGCGCTGCCGCAGATTGACCTTGATCAGCCGGTGATCGGCATTATGACCACCCAGCTGACATTTTTGCCGCCGCATGCACTGGCCTATGAGGCGGCGCTGACCATGGCCAAGCAGGGATTTCGCCATGTGCTGGTGGTCGAGAATGAGCGACTGGTCGGACTGGTGTCGGAAAAAGACTTGTTCGCGCTGCAACGGGTAGGCTTGCGCCAGATCGGGTCTGCGATACGCCACGCCAAAAATCTCGGGGAATTACAACAATCAGCTAAAGACATTCGCCGCATGACACACAACATGATGGCGCAAGGGGTGGCGGCTGAGCAGCTGACGCAGTTCATTTCAACCTTCAACGATCTGCTCACCGCGCGCGTGGTTGAGCTGGAGTATGCCGCCAGTGGTATTGGCGCGTCGCAGCTTGCAGGGAGGCTGTGCTGGATGGCGCTGGGCTCGGAGGGTCGCTTCGAGCAAACGTTGAGCACCGATCAGGACAATGCACTTATCTTTGCCGTGCCGGAAGGCATGACGGCAGAGGGCGTGCGCGAGCTGATGTTGCCGGTTGCGCGTCGCATCAACGAAACGCTGGCTCTGTGCGGTTTCCCGCTGTGTCGTGGCAACGTGATGGCATCGAATCCGGAGTGGTGCTTGTCTCAGGATGAGTGGCGGCAAAAATTTTCCAGCTGGATCAGCAATGGCACGCCCGTGGCGCTGTTGCATTCGTCAATCTTTTTTGACTTCAGGTCAGTGTATGGCGCGCACGAGCTGACCGAGGAATTGCGGCTTTGGTTGTCCAGAGTCGCTGCCGACAACGCCCGATTTTTGCACCAGATGGCGGAAATCGCGATGAGCATCCGCCCGCCGCTAGGGCTGGTGCGCGACTTTGTGGTTGGCCGTGAACATACGCTCGATCTTAAACTCAACGGCATCACCCCGTTCGTGGATGCGGCGCGCATCTTCAGTTTGGCCGCAGGCGTGACACATACCAGCACGCTCCAGCGCCTGCGAGCCAGTGCAATAAGACTGAAAATTCATCCGTCCGAAGTCGAAGCCTGGATCGATGCCTTCCTGTTTATCCAGGTATTGCGCATGCGTCATCATGACGAGAGGCAGGAGCAAGGGTTGTGCGACGAGCTGGACAATCAGATAGATCCGGAGGCTTTGCACGAGCTGGACAGGCGCATCCTGAAAGAGGCTTTTCGCCAGGCGCGCAAGCTGCAGGCGCGCCTGGCGCTAGAGTTTCACCTGTGATGGAAAATATTGAAAATTGTCTTTCACGTTTGTCCTTTCTCCCGCTTGCAGGAGAGAGTTAGAGAGAGGGGCATGAGCATGTCAAATATCAGCGCAAAGATTCGCTATGTTCGCTAGGTTGTCCCGCTGGTTAGGCCGCGGGCCGCAGCTGACCTTGGCGCAGCAGCTGCGTCTGGATGAATGGATGGCCTTGCCGCGTGCGGCACCCAATCTGCCATTGAATGGTTCGCGCTGTGTGGTGGTGGACGTGGAAACCAGCGGGCTGAACTTGTGGGAGGACCGTCTGATCTCCATCGGTGCGGTGGCCGTGGTGAACGGCAAGATCGATCTGGGCGACAGTTTTTACGTGGTGCTGCAGCAAGGCACCGTCAGTGACAAGGAAAATATCCTGCTGCACGGCATCGGTGGAGTAGAGCAGGCCGAAGGTGTGCCGGCGGCGGATGCGTTGTTGGACTTTCTCGGTTATTTGCGCAAAGATCCGCTGGTCGCCTTTCATGTCACCTTCGATCAGACCATGATCCAGCGCGCGATGCGCCGGTATCTCGGGTTTTCCTTCAAACACGCCTGGTCGGATATGGCCTATGTGATGCCTGCACTCAATCCTGATTTGGCCGCGCGTTATCGTTCTCTGGATGACTGGAACAGTCATTTTGATATGCACAACGAGGCGCGCCACAACGCGCTGGCGGACGCGCTGGTCACCGCGCAACTGTTTCAGGTCGGCCTGGTTCAGGCAGGTAAAAAGAATATTACCGATTTTTCGGGGTTGCGCGATCTGGAAAAGGCGCAACGCTGGGTAAATGAAATAAGTTGAGCGCGGGCGGGGTGTCGAGCATCCGGTTTGTTGACAATCCGCTTTTCAGTTTTAGGTCTGCAATTGCAAAAAATATTTTAGTTGTTAAAAATCAGTAAGATGCATGTTATTTATGCGCGCATAAAAAACCATGTTTGCAAAGGTGTCGACAAGACGAAGCTGTAAGCAAGTATTGCATTACAAGCCGCCTTAACGTAACCTCGCGTCCGTAGCGTAAGTGGGTCGGGATATGCGCGCCGATCCTGTCGATAGTCTTCAGGGAGAGAATATGTCTAATCCAAACATTAATTGGGCGGCCATTGATGCCAACCCTAAATTCCAGGCTTTGCATCGCAAGAAAACATTTTTCTTGTGGGGGCTGATGATCTTTTCCACCGTTTATTACTTCCTGTTGCCGATAGGCGCAGCGTATTTTCAGGAACTGTTCAAAATCAAGGTGTGGGGTGTGGTCAACTTCGGCCTGTTGTTCGCGCTGTCCGAGTTCGTCGTGGCCTGGGTGATCGCCTTCGTGTATTCGAAGAAGGCCAACGCCGAGTTCGATGCGATGGCGCAGGAAATAATCAACGAAATACAGGGAGCATGAGCATGACAAGACTCAACAAATTAACCCTGGCGGCGGTTGCCCTGTGCAGCAGCGGTGCGGCCTTCGCGGGTGCGGGAGCGGTTGCCGACGAGTTCAAGTGGATGACCTTCACCGTGTTCGGCGTGATCATCGCCATCACGATGGCGATCACCTTCTGGGCCGCGCGCACCACACACACCACCTCCGAATTTTACGCGGCGGGCCGTTCGGTTTCCGGCATTCAGAACGGCTGGGCGATTGCGGGCGACTATCTGTCTGCCGCCTCCTTCCTGGGTATCGCAGGGCTGATCTCGCTGTACGGTTACGATGGCTTCATGTATTCGGTAGGCTGGCTGGTCGCTTACATCACCGTGCTGCTGGTGATCGCCGAGCCTTGCCGCAACATCGGCAAATACACGATGGGCGACATCCTGGCTTTCCGCAACGATCCGAAGAAGACCAAAGTGGTCGCGGCATTGTCCACCATCACGGTTTCGACCTTCTATCTGACCGCGCAAATGGTCGGCGGCGGTGTGCTGATCAAGACGCTGATCGGTATCGACTACGAAATTTCTGTGATCGGTGTCGGCGTGCTGATGCTGGCCTACGTGGTATTCGGCGGCATGAAGGCCACTACCTGGGTGCAGATCACCAAGGCGGTGTTGCTGGTGATCGCATCGCTGATTCTGGTGTTTCTGGTCTGGTCGCCTTATGGCTTCAGCCTGCCGGCTTATCTTCAGGCGGTAGTTGGCGATGACAAGGTCGTCGCACAAGTCGCCAAGCTGCTGGGTGATTCTGCCGCAGGTATGACCCGCGAAGAGCTCGGCCAGCGTTTCCTGGAGCCGGGTCTGTTTCTGAAGAATCCGATCGATCAGATTTCGCTGGGATTGGCGCTGGTGCTGGGTACGGCCGGTATGCCGCACATCCTGATGCGCTTCTTCACCGTCCCGACAGCACAGGCCGCGCGTGTATCGGTGATCTGGGCGATGGGCATTATCGGCGGTTTCTACGTGCTGACCCTGTTCCTGGGTACCGGCGCTGCGATGCTGGTGGGTTCTGCGAAGATCGCGTCGGTCGATGCGGGCGGCAACATGGCAGGTCCGTTGCTGGCGCAATTTTTGGGCGGTGGCGAGAATTCGCTGCTGGGTAACTTCTTCCTGGCCTTTGTCGCAGCCGTCGCCTTCGCCACCATCGTGGCGGTAGTGGCAGGTTTAGTGTTGGCCGCAGCATCCGCGATGGCGCATGACATCTACGTCGGCGTGATCCGTGGCGAAAAAGCCACACCGAAAGAGCAGGTTGTAGCGGCTCGCGTATCTTCCGTCATCGTCGGTATCATCGCGATCACGGTCGGTATCCTGGCCAAGGGTCAGAACGTGGCCCACCTGGTCGCGCTGGCTTTCGCGGTTGCGGCATCTTCCAATTTGCCGGCCGTGTTCCTGACGCTGTACTGGAAGAAGTGCAACACCACCGGCATCATCCTCGGCATGATCGTAGGTTCCCTGACCGCGATCGGTCTGGTGATGATTTCTCCTAACATGACCTATCCGAAGGCTGTGATCGCCTCCGCCAATAAGGTTCTGCAAGGCGAGCCGCTGCAAGCTGCAAAAGAGGCGAAGCCTGAAGTCAAGGCGTCGAGTTTCATCTGCGAGCTGTTTGCGCTGGAGGGTTGCGTTGTGTCTGCGCCTGCCAAGCCTGCCTCGCCTGAAAAAGCAGCCAAGCCGGCAGCTAGCGACAAACTTGCCAAGCTGAACGAAAAAGTCCCGGCGCTGGAAGCCTCGCTGGCGGCATCGGCGACTGATCCGGCAGCTTTAAAGGCGGCACAGGATGATCTGGCAAAGGTGAAGAAGGACATCGCGGCGACAGAGAAGGCCCGTACCAAGGCAGAAGACGACCTGAAGAAGTTTGAGGGTCAGACCACCAGCATCATGGGCCTGGAAAAACCTTTCTTCCTGTTGAAGAACCCGGGGCTGATTTCGATACCGCTGGGCTTCCTACTGGTGATTTTAGGTTCCATCTTCACACGCGACAAGCGTGCCGAAGAAATGTGGGATGAACTTTACGTTCGCCAGAATACCGGCATCAACGCTGAGCAGGCAACTGCCCACTAAGACGAAAGTCTGAAAAATCAAGCTCCCGGGGGATACCTCGGGAGCTTTTTTTATGGGTCATGGCTTCCCGTGAGCAGGGCGCTCAATCCGGCCTGACTGAGAAAATCAGTGACCGATGATCGCAACATCAACTATGATTCTTGCAGTTCACCCCCGATTTTTGTTGAAATACATTTCTGGCGGAAAAGTATGAATCCTCACCGTGTCGCCATCGATAGACTCTATACGCATCTGCACAGCTCTGAACAGGGGCTGACGCAGGCCGAGGCGGTGCGGCGGCAGGCCCGCTATGGGGTTAACCGGCTGGAGAAGATCGCCGGACAATCCATGGCGATCCGTCTTTTCAAGGAATTCACCCACTTCTTCGCGCTGATCCTGTGGCTGGCGGCCGGGCTGGCATTTTTCGCCGAGTGGCGAGATCCGGGTCAGGGCATGGCCATGCTGGGCTATGCTGTGCTCGGCGTGATTCTGATCAACGGGCTGTTCTCGTTCTGGCAGGAATACCGCGCGGAAAAGGCGCTGGCAGCACTGAGCTGCCTGTTGCCGCATCACACCACTGCACTGCGCGATGGCCGTGCCGTACAGCTGTTGGTGACAGAGCTTGTGCCGGGCGACGTGGTGCTGCTGGCAGCAGGCGACGATGTGCCCGCCGATTGCCGTCTGATCGAGGCGTTCGGCGTGCGCGTCAATACCGCCAATCTCACCGGCGAATCAAGGCCCCAGTCGCGGGATACCACTGCACAATTGCAAGAGCAGCCCGTGTTGCGGCGCGACATCCTGCATGCCGGCACCTCGCTGATCTCGGGCGAGGCGCGCGCCATGGTGTATGCAATCGGCATGCATACCGAATTCGGCAACATCGCCCGCCTGACGCAAGTCGCAACGGAACCGTTGTCGCCGCTGCAAAAAGAGATCGCGCGCTTATCCCGCCTGATCGCGCTGTTTGCCACGTTGCTCGGTGTGGTGTTCTTTTTGATTGGTCACACGGTTGGGTTGTCATTCTGGGCAAATCTGGTATTTGCGATCGGCATCATCGTCGCCAATGTGCCGGAAGGCCTGTTGCCCACCGTCACGCTGTCGCTTGCGATGGCGACTCAGCGCATGGCGAAGAAGAACGCGCTGGTGCGTCATCTGTCTGCCGTGGAGACGCTGGGTGCGGCCAGCGTGATTTGCTCAGATAAGACCGGCACGCTGACGCAGAACCGCATGAGCCTGCGTCAGGTGTATTTTTCGGGTGAACTGCTCATGCCTGAAAAACTGCCCGAAGACTGCCCGCTGTTCGACGTGATGCTGCATTGCCATGACCTGCGCCGCGTCGAACATGAAGGAAAAACGGCGTGGCAGGGCGATCCGATGGAAGTGGCGCTGCTGGAGTTCGTGCCAACAGGCCGCGAGGAATTTAAGCGTCTGGATGAGATTCCGTTCGACACCGAACGTCGCCGCATGTCGGTGATCTGCGCCACGCCGCCGGGACAGACTTTGTATTGCAAGGGCGCGCCGGAGTCCGTGCTGCCGCTGTGCAGCGCGGTATGGTTAAAAGGGGAGGTGGTGCCGCTCGATGAGGCGGCTCGTGCCCGCCTGCTCAGTGTTCAGGAGCAGATGGCCGAACAGGGGCTGCGCGTACTGGCTATGGCGTATCGTGCCTTGCCGCCGGACACAGCAGAGCGCGAGACTGAACTGATCTTTGCTGGCCTGGCAGGCATGCTCGATCCGCCGCGAGAAGCCGTGCCTGCCGCGATCAAAACCTGTCATGCAGCCGGTATCCGCGTGATCATGATCACGGGTGACCACCCGCAAACCGCCTCTGCGCTGGCGCGTGAAATCGGGTTGGCGCAGGATCCGGTGGCGGTGACGGGAGACAAACTACGCCTGATGTCGGATACGGACCTGCTTTTGTTGCTGGATGAACCCGAACTGATCTTTGCGCGCACCGCTGCCGATCAGAAGATGCGCATCGTGCAGGCGTTGCAGCACCGCGGCGAAGTGGTCGCGGTGACCGGCGACGGGGTGAACGATGCACCGGCGTTGAAGTGCGCCGATGTCGGGATCGCGATGGGTCTGTCCGGCACCGATGTCGCCAAGGAGTCAGCCGACATCGTCCTGCTCGACGACAACTTCGCCTCCATCGTCGCGGCCATCGAGGAGGGTCGTGCGGTGTATGATAATCTGCGCAAGTTCCTCACCTACATTCTCACCTCGAACATCCCGGAGATGGTGCCGTACCTGGCCTTCGTGCTGTTCAGGATTCCGCTGCCGCTCACTATCATCCAGATACTCGCGGTCGATCTGGGCACCGATATGCTGCCGGCCTTGGCCCTCGGTGCGGAAAAGCCGGATGCGGATACCATGGTGCGCCCGCCGCGCCCTTGTCGTGAACGGCTGCTCAACTGGGGGGCGTTGCTGCGTGCCTATCTGTTCCTCGGGGTGCTGGAAGCGGTCGCTGCGATGGCGGCGTTCTTCTTCGTGCTGCACGGCGGCGGCTGGCAATCAGGCGTGACGTTGGGTATGCACGAGAATCTCTACCTGCAGGCCACCACGGCCTGCCTGTCGGCGATCATCGCGATGCAAGTGGTCAACGTGTTCCTGTGCCGCCACCCCAGCCTGTCAACGTTCAGCCGCACTCACCGACGCAATCGCCTGATCTGGTACGGGATTATTTCCGAGTTATTGTTGCTCATGTTGATCGACTACACGCCGTGGGGCAATGCGCTGTTCGGCACTGCGCCGATAGACGGCAAGGTCTGGCTGTATATCATCGCGTTCATGCCTGCCATGCTGCTGATCGAAGAGCTGCGCAAGTGGCTGGTGCGCAGATGAAAAGGTCATTCCCGCGCAGGCGGGAATCCAGATGATTAGATAATGCCCAGCGAAGCTGGGACAATATTTCGGTTTTGTCCGCTTCGCGGGTGTTTTTTCGCTGGATTCCCGCCTGCGCGGGAATGACGGGCTAATGGATGATTTGTGTTTAATCCAGGTTAATCTGCGTAATCTGCGGATATTTGTTTTGAAATGATTATTTAGCTATCGCGTTGGCGATGTCGCGCTTGTGTTCTTCTTCCTGGATCAAAATGTCTTCCAGCACACGCCGCAAGCCATATTCCTTCAGGTCTTCGGCCTGACCGATGCGCTCCTTGTAGCGTTTAATCGCATTTTCCTCGCCTGCCAGATCCTGCTTGAGCATTTCCAGGCTGTCCGGTGAAATTGCGCGTTTTTCCACATCCACGGTGGGCACGCCGCCTAAAAAGTCGATCTGCTCGGACAGCATCACCGCGTGCTGCATTTCCTCCTGAGCGTGGATCAGCAGCTCCTTCTGGATGGAATCGAATTGCGCACCGTTGATCGTGGCTGCGTGTTGCACATACTGGATCGCCGCCGAGTATTCCCATTCCAGATCCTTGTTGAGTTCCTGCAACAACTTCTTCATCGTGGTTTTCATCTGGCATCTCCTGTCGTTTAACAAAAATGGCTGCGCCATCTTATCACACGCCGGTCGGCGCGCTGGTTGCGCACCCGACAAGCTGCGCACTCAGGTATCCCAAAGTCGGCCACGATCGGTTAAGCTTACGCACTTTAATTTTTTGTACAAACATCATGGCTACACCTACACAATATGTAATGTCCATGCTCCGCGTGAGCAAAGTCGTCCCCCCGAAGCGTCAGATCATCAAGGATATTTCGCTCAGCTTCTTTCCCGGCGCCAAGATCGGCCTGCTGGGGCTTAACGGTTCGGGTAAATCCACCGTGCTGCGCATCATGGCGGGCGTGGACAAGGAATACGACGGCGAGGTGCAACATCTGCCGAACATCCGCATCGGTTATCTGGCGCAGGAGCCGCAGCTCAACCCTGAAAACACCGTGCGTCAGGAAGTGGAAGAGGCTTTGGGCGAAGTGATGCAGGCGCAGGCGAAACTCGATGAAGTGTATGCCGCCTACGCCGAGGAAGATGCGGATTTCGACGCGCTGGCCGCCGAGCAGGCGCGCCTGGAAAATATCATTACCGCCGCAGGCTCCGGTTCCGACCAGTTGATGGAAATCGCCGCCGATGCGCTGCGCCTGCCGGAATGGGATGCGGTGATCAAGAATCTGTCCGGCGGTGAGAAGCGCCGCGTCGCCCTTTGCAAGTTGCTGCTGGACAAGCCGGACATGCTGCTGCTGGACGAGCCGACCAACCATCTGGATGCGGAATCCGTGGAATGGCTGGAGCAGTTCCTGGTGCGCTTCCCCGGCACCGTAGTGGCCGTCACCCACGATCGTTATTTCCTGGATAACGCAGCCGAGTGGATTCTGGAACTGGATCGCGGCCACGGCATTCCGTGGAAGGGCAATTACTCCTCGTGGCTGGAGCAAAAGGGCGCGCGTCTGGAGACCGAGAACAAGCAGATGGATGCGCACGCGAAAGCGATGAAGCAGGAGCTCGAATGGGTGCGTCAGAACCCGAAGGGGCGTCAGGCCAAATCCAAGGCGCGTATCGCACGCTTCGAGGAGCTCAATTCGCAGGAACACCAGAAGCGCAACGAGACTCAGGAAATCTTCATCCCGGTCGGCGAGCGTCTGGGTAACGAAGTCATCGAGTTCGACGGGGTTTCCAAAGCCTATGGCGACCGCCTTTTGATCGACAACCTGAGCTTCAAGATTCCGCCTGGCGCGATCGTCGGTATCATCGGCCCGAACGGTGCTGGTAAATCCACGCTGTTCCGGATGATCACCGGCAAGGAACAGCCCGATTCCGGCGAAGTCAAGATCGGTTCCACGGTCAAGGTTGCGCACGTCGATCAGGCGCGTGACTCGCTGGAAAACGACAAGACCGTGTTCGAAGCGATCTCAGGCGGCAATGAAATTTTAACGGTAGGCAAATACGAAACTTCGGCGCGCGCCTATATCGGTCGCTTCAACTTCAAGGGCGGCGATCAGACCAAGCTGGTCGGCCAGCTCTCCGGCGGTGAGCGCGGACGGTTGCATCTGGCGCAAACCCTGATCTCAGGCGGCAACGTGTTGCTGCTCGATGAACCGTCCAACGATCTGGACGTGGAAACCTTGCGTGCGCTGGAAGACGCGCTGCTCGAATTCGCAGGTTGCGTGGCCGTGATCTCACATGATCGCTGGTTCCTCGACCGTATCGCGACCCACATTCTGGCTTGCGAAGGCGATTCAAAGTGGGTGTTCTTCGACGGCAACTATCAGGAATACGAAGCCGACAAGCGCAAACGTCTGGGTGAAGAAGGCGCGAAGCCGAAGCGTATCCGCTACAAGCCGATCAGCAGGTAATTTTTAGGCGCGCTTGCTTAACTATGTCACCCAGTGATATAGTTGAACCCTTCTGGAAAGGAACGCAGTGTCCGTATTCAAAACAAAGCCGTTTCATGACTGGCAGAAAAAAGAGGACATCCCTGATAAGTCTCTTTGTGCTGCCGTTGATGAAATGTCCAGAGGTTTGGTGGATGCGACACTGGGCGGCGGCCTTGTAAAGAAACGAATCGCGCGTCCGGGTGCGGGTAAGAGTTCAGGTTTCAGAACCTTGCTGGCGACCAATAAAAATGATCTGTGGTTTTTTGTATACGGCTTTGCGAAAAATGAGCGGGACAATATCGAGAATCAGGAAGTTTTGGCTTTGAAGCGACTGGCGGCGGTGCTGCTTGGCATGGATGCTGGCGCGATTTACAAGCTGCTTGCCGATAACGAGTTGAAGGAGATTTGCGAAAATGAAAAGTAAAATCCTCGATGCGGTGCATCAAACCGCAACCGGTCTGCATAAATCCGGCACGATTGCCGATGTGACGATGCGCGAATTCGACAAGCTGTGCCTTAAACCCGTGCATGTTTTGCAACCCGCGCAAATTAAAAGCTTGCGCGAGAAGGCCAAGATCAGTCAGGCGGTATTTGCAGCTTATCTGAACACCAGCGTATCGACCGTTCAGAAGTGGGAGATCGGCGAGAAAAAACCAAGCGGCATTGCGCTCAAACTGCTGAATATAGTGGAGCGCAATGGACTGGACGTTTTGGTGTAAGGGTGCAGACTAAGAAAATTGTGGTCTGCTCCCGATTATGGATAGCTCGTCATTCCCGCGAAGGCGGGAACGACTATGTTAATTGTTTGTTTGCTATAGACTGATTTTCGTTTGCTTCTTTGGAGTTCCTTATGCCTGTCGTCAATACTCACGATGTAGAAATTCAGTTGTCCCGCCTAGGTTTTATGGCGGGTGAATTCTCGGTTCCGGACGATTTCGATGCGATGAGCAGCGACGATTTTTTTGATGAATGCGAAGCCGACAAGAAGAAACGTCTGGGCGAAGAAGGCGCGAAACCCAAGCGCATCCGCTACAAGCCGATCAGCCGATAGGTTGTCATTCCGGCGAAGGCCGGAATTCAACAAAATGAAATGCCTGCGAAGCAGACGAAAAGTGAAGGAGATGCACTATGTCATTAGCCGAAAATATTTATCACCATAGCCGCCAACTCCCGGAGCAAGCTGCTCGTGAGGCATTAGACTTTATCGAATTTCTGGAACAGCGTTATGTCGGTAAGTCGATTACATTAGCGCGCAGCAATGATACGGGAGCCTTTCTTGCAGCCGTTGCGGGAACATTGGGAGATGACTTTCCCGATGACATTGCGGACGATGATCTCGGTGCTGACGCTCCTCGTCACGAGTTTGACTGATGGCATACTTACTCGATACCAATGCGGTAATCGCATTGATGAAAAACCACCCTTGTGTCGTGGGGCATATCCGCCAAGCGGGACGCAGTGAGCTTGTTATCTGCGCACCAGTTGAAGCCGAGTTGTGGTTCGGCGTGAGTAAAAGCAACCGGGTGGAAGAGAATCGCCGCCACCTGCTAGCCGTGTTGGAATGGTTGCCCAGTCTGCCTTTCTCAGGGGAAGCCACTCGTCTTTGCGGCGAAATACGCGCCGACCTCACACGAAAAGGCACACCCATCGGCCCTTACGATTTACAGATTGCAGCGATTTCATTGGCTAATGACTGCGTTCTGGTTACGCACAATACTGGCGAGTTTTCACGCATTGCGGGTTTGAAGCTGGAAGACTGGGAAATTGCGTGATGGTCATCTCACGCGAGCGCATCGCCACGCATATGGTCATATCAAATCAACAAAAACTCTCGAACATCCATCCCAGCGAAGTGCTGCGCGAAGAATTTTTGATCCCTCTCGGCATCTCACAATACCGGCTGGCAAAAGAAATCGGCGTGACCGAAGCGCGCATCTCGGCGATCTGCAACGGAAAACGGGCGGTTACGGCAGACACCACATTGCGCCTGGCTGAATTCTTCGGCACGACGAGCGGTTTCTGGCTGGGCTTGCAGGCGGATTACGATACCGAAGCCGCCGCACATGAATTGTCAGCCGTACTGGCGCAGATACACCGGTTCGAACCGCTGGCGGCTTGATCGGCGGCGCACAGGGGAGGAGGGCGGTACTTAGCGTGGTGGCGAGTGGATGGTCGATAAATGAGCGGAAACCGTGGCCTGCCACTGTTTCAAAGGCAGAGGTTCTATGAAAAAGAATGTTGTTTTTGGAAATTTAGTTGATAACGCTTTCGATTTTCTCGACAAGGCTAGGCGAGAATTCGAGAGCGAGCCGAAATATTCCGTTATTCACTTCTATGCAGCTCTCGAATTGTTCCTTAAAGCACGTCTGTTGCACGAACATTGGACGTTGATTTTGACCAAGCCGGAAGTCGCCGATTTGTTGAAATTTCAAAAAGGCGATTTTCATTCGGTGAGCTTAAAGGAGGCGCAGAATCGGTTAACTTCCATCATCCAGCAAGGTCTGACTAAGGACGAGTTCGACTGCTTTTTAGGCTTGGGAGATCATAGAAATCGGATGGTTCATTTTTTCCATCCAGATCAGCACGCAAGTAAATCAGAGATTGAAAAAATTGTTAGTCAACAATGTCGTGCATGGTTCTATCTGCATCGTGTTTTAACTCAGAGATGGAAAGAAATATTTGCCAGTTATCATACGAAAATTGCTTCCTATGACAAGGCAATGCGTGAGCAGCGGCAGTATCTTGCAGCCAAATTCGATCAGCTTAAATCCGATATGGATACTGCAACAGCCAACGGTTCGATGTTCCACGTTTGCCCTTCATGTGGGCATAGCTCTTTGGAGGAAGATGCGACTGATGCCCCTGTCCTTGGCTTTAAATGCAGGGTCTGTGATTTCGTCGCAAATGGTGTACGAATTGAATGCCCTGATTGTGATGCCCACAACACTCTGATTGGCGAGCCGTGGCATTTGTGCCATGGGTGTGGGCATCATTTCAATGAGGACGATGTGAAGAGTGCTCTTTCCGATTGGCATTCGGTTACTAAAGACAACATGTTTGACCCATATGAAGCAAGCTGCGGAGAATGTCAAAGTCACCTCTCAGTAGTTTTGCTCCAAAACGACGAATGGATGTGTTCAAATTGTTTTGCTCTATTTGATTCGAGCGACATTGGTATTTGCGAGTGGTGCAACGAATATACAACAGAGAGCCTTGAGAATAGTTACTGGGCTGGTTGTGAATTCTGCGAAGGTAGTGCCGGATGGAATGCGGACAAAGATGATTGAGAGTTAAACGGGTCAGCCCTGAAAGAATCTCAGAACCCCTCCATGAAATCGGGGTCTTTCGTTATCGTCTGATAATTAAATCCCTTATGCTTCCTTGGTCAGGTGGCGGGCTTGCCGACTCGTCGGGCTGACCTGCCTGGCTTTTCGGGTGTCATCCTTCGCCGGTTTTGCAGCCTTCAGGAACGCCGGAATCTCCTTGCAACCCGACACAATAAAATCGTGCTCTACCGCTGCGAAAGCCTCTGTCTGTGGCACCGACAGGCATTCGATCATTCCCCTGTAAACCTGATCAAACAACCGGTCCAGCGCAATCTGATGCGTCTTGCGGGTGGTTGCATAGAACCAGTCTGAAAACGCCAGAAAATGTGCAAACGGGCGCTCGCCCAGCAACAGGGGCAAGGCCTGCGGGAAGCGGCCGGAGTTGGCGACCAGATCCCAGTAGCGGGCAAAGCGCACCAGGCGCTGCATGGTATCGAAGTCGATGCGATCGGTGGCGAGAATGGTGTAGGGCGCGTAGGGGGTGTAGCGCATGTCATACGTTTCTGTATGGCGGATGATGTTGGTGCCGCGCAGGCGCTTGAGTACGCCGACCTGAATTTCCTGCTGCTTGAGGGCAACCAGGCGGTCGAAGCCTTGCGCAAAGCTGTTCATGTCTTCGCCGGGCAGGCCGATGATGAGATCGACGTGAACATGCGCGTGGCTTTCATGGCGCAGCCAGTGCAAATTTTCTTCTGTTTTCGGGGTGTCCTGCTTGCGCGAGATGAGCGCCTGAACCTCCGCGTTGAACGTCTGGATGCCGACCTCGAATTGCAGCGAACCCTCGGGGAAGCGCAAGATCAGCTCCTTGAGTTGGTCGGGCAGGTGATCCGGGATCACTTCGAAATGCACGAATAACTTATCGTCTAATCGCGCCAGAAAGAATTCAAGGATGCGCGCACTGGCCTTGATGTTCATGTTGAAGGTGCGGTCGACAAACTTGAACTGGCGTGCGCCGCGCTCGTATAGCCTGGCCATCTCGGCCAGGAACAGGTCGAGGTCGAAGGCCCAGGCTGTCTTGTCGAGGGAGGAGAGGCAGAATTCGCATTTGAACGGGCAGCCGCGCGATGCTTCGACGTACAGGGTGCGATTGGCGATATCGTTGTCGCTGTATAGCGCATAGGGCAGTTTGATTTCAGACAGCTGAGGCTGCAGGCCTGCGATGATTTTCTGCGCCTGCGGGCGCTTTAGCAGCAGCTCGCGGCAGAGTTTTGGAAAGCTGATGTCGCCCCAGCCGGTAATCACATAATCCGCCAGCCGCACGATTTCCTGCTGCTCGCACTCAAAGCTCACTTCCGGCCCGCCCAGCACCACGATAATTTCCGGGGCTACGCACTTGAGCAGCGCCACCACCCGGGTCATTTCGACCACATTCCAGATGTAGACGCCGAAGCCGATAATTGCAGGCTTCGCAGCCAGTATGGACTCGATGATTTCTTCCGGCCTGTTCTGCAGGATGAACTCCATGATCTGCGTGTCCTGCTCGTGTTCGCCCATATTGGCGGCGAGGTAACGCAAACCAAGCGAAGCGTGGTGATAGCGTGCGTTGAGGGTGGCGAGGACGATGGTGGGCATGCGCGGGAAGTGGGCTGAAGGGCCGCCATTTTACGCTACTTCCACGGCAAATTAAGGACAGACTCGATTGAGTGATGCGCGGCATGAGTTCCATCTTCCCCTGTGCGCCGCCGAAGATAAGCCGCGAGATTACTGCTGGTCAAGCTCAGCGGTCGTTTCGATGTCATAATAATGCCAGGGTTCGCAGGCTTACCCGGCATAGGGTTCTGTTATCACCGATACACATGGATAGGAGGAGTTGAGTAATGAGCGAAGTCGCAGACTACAAACTGGTTCGTAATTCAACGGTGGGAGCCGAACTCACTGAAGATAAGGCCAAAATTCTGGCAGCGAAAATGGGCGTGCGCCATTTGAAAGATGGCGAATTTCTTGTGAAGGAAGGTGAAGCCGATCAGACGCTGTTCGTTCTTGCCGCAGGCAGGCTTATCGTCATCAGCCGCGATATCGACGGCGTGGAACAAACGGTTTACACGATGAAAGAGGGCGAGTGCGCCGGTACCCGCGCGTTCGTCGAGCAGTCGCCACGCAGGGCGACACTGCGTGCAGTGGGCGATACCACGGTTTACACGCTGACGCCTGAAGACTTCGAATCGTTGCTGGAAGCCCACCCGCGCGTGGCTTTCAAAGTGATGCGCGCACTGTTCCGCGTGACGCACGCGAATCTGTCGCGCATGAATCAGGAAACCAAGGAACTGGCCAATTACATCAACAAAACGAACGGGCGGTATTGAGTCGCAGCCGGGGCAGATAGTCAGGTGACGCTGCCGTGGACATGAAGAAGATCAATTCCGGCAGCCCTAAGAGCTTAATTGGCGACAGACTGCGTGTCACGATAACTGGCAGCTTGCTTTTTTCTACTCACTCCTTCTACAATTACCAAATTCAATCCTTATTCGGTAATGTGACATGCAAGAGCAAATCATCAGCCTGACCGATTTCAAAACGTCCGCAAGCCGTTTGTTGCAGGAAACTCGCGGCGGGGCCAACATCATTCTGACGCAAAATGGTTCGGCGAGCGCGGTGGTGCAGGATTACGCGACCTACCGCGCCCAGCAGGATGCATTTTTGATGCTGAAGCTGATGGTTCAGGGCGAGGCCGATGTAAGCCGGAACCGGCTAACTGCGCAAAGCAAAGTATTCGATTCCATGCGCGCGTCTTTGCTGGAACGTCAAAAGAAACATGGCTGAAACCGACGTTTATCGGGTGTTGTGGACGGACACGGCACAGCAGGATTTGACCGGAATCATCGACTACATCGCACAGGACAGCTTTGATGATGCACTGGCGATTATGCACAGACTTGAAGCCAACGCGGCTCTTCTGACAACATTGCCCTATCGCGGTCGCATCGTGCCGGAGCTGCTTAATACCGGCATCTCGCAGTACAGGGAACTCATCAGCGCGCCGTGGCGGATCATTTACCGGACTGAGGATAGTCGCATCCTGATCATGGCGGTACTGGACAGTCGACGCGATTTGCAGGCGTTACTGCTCAATCGGCTGGGTCGGTGAGCTGAGCGTCGTTTCGCCGCATGGGCGATTCTTTTTGAGTAATTTTCAATGGCAACTGATCTGACAAACCTTCAACCGCAAACCGTCTGGGCGCACTTCGCCACGCTGTGTGATATACCGCGCGCATCAATGCATGAGGCGGCGCTGATCGAGCATCTGATAGCCTGGGCCAGGGGGCGCGGCATCACCGCCATCGTCGATGATGCGGGCAACCTGATCCTGAAGAAACCCGCCACTGTTGGCTGTGAAGCTCAACCGGGCGTGATCCTGCAAGGGCATCTGGATATGGTGTGTCAGGCCAATTCCGGCACGCAGCACGATTTTCTGCGCGACCCGATCCGTGTAGCGGTGAAGGATGGCTGGGTGGTCGCAGAAAACACCACGCTGGGCGCGGATAACGGCATCGGTGTCGCGCTCGCGCTGGCCGCACTCGAAGACGAGTCTCTTGTTCATCCTGCTATGGAAGTGCTGCTCACAATCAACGAGGAATCCGGCATGAGTGGCGCGCGCGGGCTGGCGTCCGGCACCTTGCAGGGCAAGACGCTGATCAATCTGGATACCGAGGAATGGGGACATTTCTATCTCGGTTGCGCGGGCGGCGTGGACGTGGAAGTGCGGCACGATTGCGAGAGGCAAGCGCTGCCGGAGGGGTTTGCGCTGATACGGCTGGAGGTGAGCGGACTCAGAGGCGGGCATTCGGGTATTGACATCCATCTCGGGCGCGGCAATGCGATCAGGCTGCTGGCGGAGGCGCTGCGCGATCTGTCTGCACACACCGACGTGCGCCTGATTGAATTGAATGGCGGCACGGCGCGCAATGCGATTCCGCGCGAGGCATTTGCTGTGTGCGCGCTGCCCGTCGATATGGCGTCGAATATCGATGAATGGGTAAAGCACCGGCATCAGGCATGGCGGCAGCGCTTCGCTCAAGTCGATGCGGGCGTGTCGTTCGTCTGCCGGCATTACGACACGGCGCCGGACACTTCGGTTACGCACGCAGAACAGCTGCTCGCGTTCCTCGATATTGCCGCGAACGGTGTCTCGCGCGTCAGCGATGCCTTTCCCGGCGTGACCGACACCTCAAGCAATCTGGGCGTGGTGGCGTTGGAAGAGGGTGTTTTCAAGGCCACCTTCAAGGTGCGCTCGCTGCAAGACGCAAGAGCGGATGCGCTGGCCGACAAGCTGATTGCTCACGCTGCCAGTTACGGTTTAACGGCATGGAAAGACGGCGCCTATCCCGGCTGGACGCCGGATCCGGCATCAGCTTTGCTCGCGCTGTGCCAGAGAGTCTACACAGAGCAGTTCGGAAAGCCAGCCAGCTTGCAGGTGATACACGCAGGACTCGAATGCGGCCTGCTGGCTGCAAGCCATCCGCAGCTGGATATGATTTCCTTCGGATCCGACATACGCGGCGCGCATGCACCGGGTGAGAAGGTTAAAATCGAATCAGTAGATCGTTGCTATACGTTGCTTGTGGCAGTATTGCGAGCGATGGCGCAGGTTCATCAAGCCGCGTGAGCGGGATGCAAACCGTATCAGTGCACAGCATTCAAGGTGCTGGCCAGAGTTGCCTCCGTACCCTTGGGGAGTTTGAATTTGGCAAAAGCACGGTGAATCTTTTTCTTGTTTACGCTGTGGTCTCTGTCCTCAAAAAATATGCCCGCCCGATGACCGCTGGCCACCATGGTGGTAAAGGCAAAACGCCAGTTGTGCGCCTCGGCCATACGCTCGCGCAGGGCACTCTCATTAAAAATGACCACGCCAGCCTGTTTTATTGACTCCAAAAATTCGTCAAACGAATCCGTATCCAACTTGCCCATTTTCATCACCTTCGATATTTCGGCTAATGTTAGCCGTGCTGCCATTAACGCCGCAAGATGATCCCGGTTGACAACAGCTAAAAATGACGCCATCGATTAGAATGCATGTCGCGGGACATTGCATCGAATAATCAACCGGCTGCGTCACTCGTTCTATGCGCATAACTTATGCTGAATAAGCACCAATCGCGTCAACTCGTTCGCCTGCGCTGGACGGCCTTTGTCGTCGTCGGCCTTGCCTATGTGCTGTCGTTCTTTCACCGCTTTGCGCCGGCGGCGATATCAGGCGAGTTGCAGCAGACCTTTCATGCCAGCGGCGCGGAACTGGGCGGCCTGGCGGCGACGTATTTTTACGTTTACATGGTGATGCAGATTCCCACCGGCATTCTGGTCGATACCCTGGGGCCGCGCCGGGTGGTGGCGATAGGCGGACTGATTGCCGGCGCAGGTTCGCTGTTGTTCGGCACGGCGGACACGCTGGCCGCAGCGTCGACAGGCCGATTTATGGTGGGTTTGGGTGTGTCGGTCACGTTCATCTCGATGCTGAAACTGAACGCCGCCTGGTTCCATGACCGGCATTTCGCCACGATGACGGGGGCGACCATCCTGCTCGGCAATGTCGGTTCACTGCTCGCCGCAGCGCCGCTGGCATGGGCGCTGAACACCATTTCGTGGCGCACCGCGTTCGTTGCGGTAGGTTTGTTTTCGTGGCTTTTGGCGGTGCTTGCCTGGTATCTGGTGCACGACCATCCCGGCCGCGCCAATTTGCCCAGCATGCGCGAACTCGATGGTCGCCAGGCGCATGCCCCTCACGCCGGGCACTGGTATGACGGGCTGCTGGTGGTGCTGAAAAATCGTGCGACCTGGCCGGGTCTTTGGGTGAATATGGGACTGGCGGGTTCGCTGTTCGCCTTTGCAGGACTTTGGGCGGTGCCTTTTTTGCGCGATGTGTACGGCATGGACAGGGCTGCCGCTGCCAGTCACACCACGTTGTTGCTGGCGGGATTCGCCATCGGCGCGTTCTTCGTCGGCACGCTCTCCGATCGCATCGGTCGACGCAAGCCTGTGATGATTGCAGGGGCCCTCGCGTATTGCCTGTGCTGGCTGCCCTTGTTGTTCGCCGTGCCGATGAGCAGTGCCGCCAGCTACGCGCTGTTTCTGGTGATGGGCTTGTGCGCGCCCAGCTTCACGCTGAGCTGGTCATGTGCCAAGGAAGTCAATCCGCATGCGCTATCCGGCATGGCGACCAGCGTGGTAAACATCGGCGGCTTCCTGGGTACCGCGATCATGCAGCCGCTGGTTGGTTGGGCGATCGACCATGCGCGCGCCGGAGTGAGTCCTGCCTCGTTCGGAGCTGCCGATTACCAGACCGGGATCGCCATTTTGCTGGGATTTTCAATGATGGGCTTGATCGCCACGCTGTTCATCCGCGAGACGTATTGCAAGTATGTGAAACTGGCATGAATTCGCCGTCATGCCGCAACGGATGACTTTCGGATAGAATGTTGCCGTTGCTGACAATAATGAGGGTTGCACAATGAATCTGGCTGAATTATTTCGTCACGAGACCGACTTGAAAGTGCTGCCTGCAGGGCAGACGCTGTTCCATGAAGGCGATCAGAGCGATTTTATGTATGTCCTGATATCAGGAGAGGCCGAGATCATCGTTCACGACAAGTTGGTGGAGACTGCGGAGGCGGGTGCGATTCTGGGTGAGATGGCCATGATTGAAGACTCTACCCGTTCTGCCACGGTGATTGCAAAGAGCGATTGCACGTTGTTGCCTGTGGAGCGCAAGCGCTTCAATTTTCTGATTCAGCAGACCCCTAATTTTGCGCTGCACATCATGCGGGTGATTTCCGGTCGGCTGCGAAGAACGGATGCTCGCCTGTAAGACAATCCCGGCAGCAATGCCGTTATGCGCTTTGCGCACTTTTTCCTGAATTAAACGCGGGTTGTGAATATGACGAAGCAAGCTAAGACAGGCAATCAGATTTCCGACGCAGGAGGGGACATCCCGCTACCCGCCTGTCTGATCAGGCAGGCGGATGGAATCTTCGTTGATTTATCCTTGTTCCCGGTAGGTGGCGGATTCGAGAAATATATCGACAGTCTGTTCAGCGACGGGGGGAGGTTTCGTGGCCTGGATTATCGTCTGTTGACGGGACTGTTATACGACTACGACACCATCATGGACGAGCATGGCATCTCGGCCAAAGTGAAGCTGGCCGATGAGGTCGTCCCTTTTTTGCCTAAGCGCCGCGCCCTGTATAAAGGGGTCAAGGTAGATGGCGCAAAGCAGCGCGCAGAGTATTTCTTCGCGCCGGTTGAAATCGAGGTTGTCGTTGAAGAACCGGTTTACGGCGAGCCGGGAGAAGATGGCGTATCGCCCATTGTTGGCACTACGCGCAAGGAAGAGATGCGACCCGCCAAGCTCGATCTGGATGAGTTCATTGCAGACATGTGGCTGAAGGGCGTGCGATTCGGCATCGACGTTAAGGCGGTGGCGGGTGCGATCTCCCGCGGTGCAATGACGCGCATGAATGTCGCCGTTCAGCGCGATGCGACCGAAGGCTTCGATGCGGAAATCGAAGAGGCGTGCAGCGTATTGCGCCGGGACAATGCGCCGAAACTGCTGGTCAACGGGAAAGCGGATTTGCGCAAGTTTCAGAATCGCTTCCCGCAGATTTCATCGGGTGCGCGCCTGTTGAAGAAAGTTGCCCGCGTGCTCGGCAAGCCGGGCATCAGGGTGAATGGCGAGAGCATAAAGCCTCTGTTGCCCAAAGATGAAATCGATCTGCTCGCCATGTCGGGGCCAGGTACGTATGTGGAGGTTCAGGAGGGTGAAGAATACATCCTGGCGGCTCATGATGGTTTCCTGTCGCTGGATACGGGCACGAATATCGTCTCAGTTACCGAGATGATCGAGAACAAGGGCGGCATCAGCCTCAAGACCACGGGCGATCTTTCGCTGGCTGGAAACGACTTCATCGAACACGGCGAGGTGCAGGAAGGGCGTATCGTCGAAGGCAAGAATATGACTTTCCGTTCGGATGTCTACGGCGATGTTATTTCGCAAGGCGGCTTTATTCTGTTCGAAAAAAATCTGTCGGGTGGCAGTGCGAAAAGCTATGGCGGCGATGTCACGTCGAACGGACGCGCCTTCAACTCGGTCATCGAGGCCTGTGTGGGGAAAGTGACGTTGCAATATGCCGAGAGCTGCCTGATATTGGGCGAATCGGTTGTCATCGAGCGTGCCGTCAATTGCGACATCGTCGCCGAGAATGTGCAGCTCGGCAGTGCGGAAGGCTGCGGCATCGCCGGGAAAAACATTCAAATAAAATCCGCCAACGCATGCCGCTCAAAGGAGACATTTGTTTCGATGCTGGTGCCTGACTTGTCGGCATCGGATGCGCAAATCAAGCAACTGGGCGGTGCGATAGACGATTGCAATAAAATAATCAAAGCGAAAGAGCAGGCAGTGGCGCAGCTCAAGTCGGAGCCTGAATTCGCGAAATACCTTGGGCTGGCGACGAAAATACGCCAGGGAACGATCCAGTTGAACGCAGCTCAGCAGGATGCCTGGAAAAAAATGTCGGCCAAATTTGCCCCGTTTATGAGCGCAGGAAGCCGGTTGACTGCCGAGAAACAGGAACAATCAACGCTTGTACAGGGTTTTACGCAGGAACTGGCGCAGATGCAGGAGGCGCAGAAGACAGCAGGTGCAGGTATTTGCTGCGAGATTGCCGAAGTCGTAGGCGACACCTCGGTGCGAAGTATGATCGTGCCCAATGGCGTCGCTGCATTTCAAAAAAATAAACCCGGCGTTATCAAGATGATGTTGCGTGAGCAGGATGCCAGACACAAGCGAATCTTCTCGGACAGTACAGGCAGCCTCGTTTGGCGCTATCAGGCAGAGGCGCCTTAGCAGCCTGTTTTTGTAAAATCTTTTTCATCCGCAAAACGGTTTTCGCAGAAATATTGCCGAATGGCAATAACTCGCAAAAGCACGCGTGGCGAGTCAGACGTTTTTACCGTCGTGATCCTGCCCCGGAGTGAACGGTGGGTGGCGGGCGGTTAAAAGAGGCATGACTGATTCCGCCTGTCGTTATTCATGCAGTATAAGGAACAACCTGCATCATAGTTTGCCATGCTTACAGGACTCTGACAGAGCGAAAAATATTTGCATGCTATACACCACGCTGATCAAGGTCTGCTGTGGCAGCAGATGGCGAAGTCCCGGGAGATCAGGCGTGATAAAATCAGGCCTGAAAAAGCTCTGCACTTCATTCATGTTTCCCGAAAAAATCTTCTGTTCATCGTTTGTTCGCGTGACGAATCGTCAAGCAGGGATTGACCGTGCGTTGATCCCCGTGCTGAGGTGCCAGTGACTTCCGCGCTATCTCCCGGTGCCAAGCTGCGCCGTGCGCGACTTGATTCTCTGACCGAAATTGAGTTCCCGGCCGATCTGCCCGTGGTGGCCCGGCGTCTCGATCTGGCGCGCGCGATTTCCGACCATCAGGTGGTGATCGTCTGCGGCGAGACGGGATCGGGCAAAACCACGCAGTTGCCGAAAATCTGCCTGACGCTGGGGCGCGGAGTGCTGGGCTGTATCGGCCACACCCAGCCGCGTCGCGTGGCCGCCCGTTCGGTGGCGACCCGCATTGTCGCTGAACTCAAATCCGAGCTTGGCGGTCTGGTCGGCTACAAGATACGTTTCCACGACAAGGTTGCTGCCGATACCGTGATCAAGCTGATGACGGACGGTATATTGCTGGCGGAAATCCACAGCGACCCGCTGCTCAAACGTTACGACACGATCATCATCGACGAGGCGCACGAACGCTCGCTCAACATCGATTTTCTGCTGGGCTACCTGAAACAGCTGTTGCCGCGCCGCCCCGATCTGAAACTGATCATCACGTCCGCCACACTGGATGCCGACCGCTTCGCCAGGCACTTCGGCGCGGTGGTGGTGGAGGTGTCGGGGCGCAGCTATCCGGTCGAGACCCGTTACCGTCCGTTGCAGGTCAGCGATGAAGGCGAGGCGCAGGACGTGCCGAAAGCCGTGAGCGCAGCGCTCGATGAGCTGGCGGCGGGCGGCTTGCGCGGCGACGTGCTGGTATTTCTGCCGGGTGAGCGCGAGATACGCGACACGGCGGAAGCCTTGCGCCGCCATCACCCCAAGGGTATTGAGATACTGCCGCTGTTCTCGCGCCTGTCGGCTGCCGAACAGGACAAGGTGTTCAAAACCGGGCACGGGCGTCGCGTCATTCTGGCAACCAACGTCGCGGAAACGTCCTTGACTGTCCCTAACATCGGTTACGTGATCGACTGCGGGCTGGCCCGGGTTAACCGTTACAGCATACGCCAGAAGGTCGAGCAACTGCACATCGAGAAGATTTCCCGCGCCGCCGCAAATCAGCGTGCGGGACGTTGCGGGCGGGTGATGAGCGGCGTTTGCATCCGTTTGTACGACGAAGCCGACTTCTTGCAGCGCGATGAATTTACCGACCCGGAAATTTTCCGCGTCTCGCTGGCGACCGTGATCCTGCGCATGAGCGCGCTGGAGCTGGGGGACATCGCCGAATTCCCGTTCATCGAGCCGCCCACGCCTCGGATGATCGCGGATGGCTATCAATTACTCACTGAGCTTGGCGCGATATGTGATCTCCCCTCGCCCGCAGGCGGGAGAGGGGATGGGGGAGAGGGCTTGCGTAAGCTCACTCCGCTTGGGCACGAGCTGGCCAAACTGCCGCTGGATCCGAAGATTGCACGGCTGTTGCTGGCCGGACGGCAATATCAGTGTCTGACTGAAATCCTGATCATCGCCAGTGCGTTGTCGACACAGGACCCGCGCGAACGCCCGCTGGATCGCCAGGAGGCGGCTGATGCGGCGCACAAGCGCTTTAGCGATGAGCGTTCCGACTTTCTGGCGTTCATCAAGATATGGGCGTGGTTCGAGCAGGCGCTGGCGCACAAGCAATCTAACCGGCTGATGGCTGAGGAATGCCGCAAGAATTTCCTCTCGCCCTTGCGCCTGCGCGAGTGGCGCGAGCTGCATCAGCAACTGCACACGCAAGTTACCGAAATGGGCATGCGTGAAAATGAGTTACCCGCGAGTTACGAGCAGATACACAAGGCTTTGCTGTGTGGCCTGCTCGGCAATATCGGCATGAAGGGCGTGGAAGGCCCGGAATATCTGGGTGCGCGCGGCATCAAATTCTTCATCGCGCCCAATTCGGTGCTGGCAAAAAAGGGCAGCAAGTGGGTGATGGCGGGCGAGCTGATCGAGACGCACCGCCTGTATGCACGCACCGTGGCCAGAATCGAGCCGGAATGGCTGGAGGAAGTGGGCGGTCATCTGATCAAGCGGCATTATTACGATCCGCACTGGGAAAAGAAACCGGCGCAGGTGGTGGCCTTCGAACGCAGCACGCTGCATGGATTGCTGCTCAATGCAAAGAAGCGGGTGCATTACGGGCCGATGAACGTGCCGGAATCCCGCGAGGTGTTCATCCGTCAGGCGCTGGTGGAAGGCGAGTTCGACACGCGCGCACCGTTCTTCGCGCATAACGGAAAGTTGATCAGTGAAATCGAAGCGCTGGAACACAAGGCGCGCCGCCCCGATGTGCTGGTGGACGACGAGCTGATTTATGCGTTCTACGACAGCCGAATCGCTGCGCACATCCACAACGGCGCGACCTTCGAGGCGTGGCGCCGCGATGCTGAACGCACGGATGCGAAGCTGCTTTACTTGAAAAAAGACGACCTGATGCGCCACGAGGCGGCAGGCATCACCACCGATCAGTTTCCGCCGCAGCTCAAAATAGACAACGTCAGCTTCGCGCTGAGCTACAACTTTTCGCCGGGCAAGAACGACGACGGCATCACGCTGACCGTGCCGCTGGCGCTGATCAATCAGGTATCCGCCGCGCGCTGCGAATGGCTGATACCCGGTCTGCTGCCGGAAAAGGTTGTGCAGCTGGTCAAGACTCTGCCGCAAAAGATACGCCGCAACCTGGTGCCGATGCCGGAGTTCGCCGCCCGATTCGCGCGAGACGTGCAGCCGGCCAATCTGTCGCTGATGCTGGCATTGTCGCGCTATATACGCGAACAAAAGCAGCTGGACGTGCCGCTGGATGCGTACCGACTCGAGCAGTTGCCCGCGCATTTGCTGATGAATTTCCGCGTGATGGACGAGCATGGCAGACAGCTGGGCATGTCGCGCAACTTTGCCCAGTTGCACAGTGAACTGGCGCCACATGCCGCACCTGCGATCGCGGCAGTGACCGTCGATAAACAAGTGCAGCTTACGGAGCAGCGTTACACGACATGGAGTTTCGGCGAATTTGTCGAGACTCGCGAAGTGAATCGAGCCGGGCAGAACGTCACCTTGTATAACGCGCTGGTGGACGAGGGGGATGCCGTGGTGTTGCGCGCTTTCGATACCCGTGAGGCGGCGCAAGCTGCGCATCGCGGCGGACTGCGCCGTTTGTTCATGCTGTCGTTAAAAGAGCAGGTGAAATATCTGGAAAAAAACCTGCCGGATGCGCAGCGACTAGGCATGCTGTTCATGCCCTTCGGCACGCAGCAGGAACTGCACCAGCAGATACTGGCGATGGCGTTCGACCGGGGCTGCCTGAATGATCCTCTGCCAGCCTGTGAAGCTGCCTTCGCTGCGCGTGCGAAGGAGGCCAAAAATCGTCTGCTGCTGATCGCGCAGGAACTGGCGCGACTGGTCGCCCTCTTGCTCACTGAACATCAGACTTTGCAGAAAATATTGCCGCAAATCAAGGCCTGCGCACAGGCCAACGGGGATATCCGCGCGCAGCTGGAATGGCTGCTGCACAAGGGGTTTATCCGTGATACGCCCTATGAACGCTTGCAGCATCTGCCGCGTTATCTCAAGGCGATCAGCTTGAGGGTCGAGAAGCTGCGCGGCAATCCGGCGCGCGATGCGCAGTGCATGGCTCAACTGCAACCTTTGTTGCAAGCCTTGCAGCGCCAGCTAAAGCCGGGCAATCCAGATCCGCGCCTGGAGGAGTTTGCTTGGCTGTTGCAGGAATTGCGCGTATCGTTGTTTGCGCAGGAGCTGAAGACGCCGGTGATCGTCTCGGTGAAGCGGCTGGAGAAGATGTTGGCGGCGCTCAGGGTGTAATTGCACCGGAGTTTCGGCGGGTCGACGCGCTATAATCGCCGGGCGATCTGACCAACGAGGAAATTATGGACAAGCTGTTGCGGGAAGCCGCGCTGCAATACCACCGGCTGTCTCCTGCCGGAAAAATATCCGTCAATGCGACCAAGCCGATGATGACCCAGCGCGATCTGGCGCTGGCGTATTCGCCAGGCGTGGCGGCGGCTTGCGAGTTGATCGTGGAAAACCCGGCTGAAGTGCGCAACATGACGGCGCGCGGCAATCTGGTCGCGGTTATCACCAACGGCACGGCGGTGCTGGGACTCGGCGCGATAGGCCCGCTGGCCGCCAAGCCGGTGATGGAAGGTAAGGGCGTTTTGTTCAAGAAGTTTGCCGGCATCGATGTGTTCGATCTGGAAATCGACGAGACGGACCCGGACAAGCTGGTGGACATCATCGCCTCTCTTGAGCCTACCTTTGGCGGCATCAATCTGGAAGACATCAAGGCGCCTGAGTGTTTCTACATCGAGCGCAAATTGCGCGAACGGATGAAGATCCCGGTGTTCCATGACGATCAGCACGGCACCTCGATCATCGTCGGCGCGGCCTTGCTGAACGGGCTGAAGGTGGTGGGCAAAGAGATCAGTGAAATCTGCCTGGTGGTGTCCGGCGCGGGCGCTGCGGCACTTGCCTGCCTGGACATGCTGGTGAGCCTGGGCGTGCGTATGCAGAACATCATCGTCACCGATATTGCCGGCGTGGTCTATCAGGGCCGCACAGTCGAGATGGATGACAGCAAGGCGCGCTATGCGGTGGAAACAGACGCGCGTACGCTGGGTGACGTGATCGCCGGCGCGGACGTGTTTCTGGGCTTGTCGGCAGGCGGGGTGTTGAAGCCGGAAATGGTTGAAAGAATGGCGCACCAGCCGCTGATTTTCGCGCTGGCCAACCCCAATCCGGAAATATTGCCGGAGCATGCGCGCGCAGTGCGTCCTGACGCGATTCTGGCAACCGGGCGTTCAGACTATCCGAACCAGGTGAATAACGCGCTGTGTTTTCCCTACATTTTCCGGGGCGCGCTGGATGTGGGCGCATCCACCATCAATGAAGCGATGAAGCATGCGGCGGTGTATGCGATCGCCGAGCTGGCCGAAGCCGAGCAGTCCGATGAGGTGGCGAGCGCCTATGGCGATGAGGACTTGTCATTCGGCGCGGATTATCTGATCCCCAAGCCCTTCGACCCCAGACTGATTACGCGTATCGCCCCGGCAGTGGCGCAAGCCGCGATGGATACCGGGGTCGCCAGCCGGCCGATCACCGATATGGCCGCCTATCGCGAACAACTTCAGGGCTTTTTGTATCAATCAAGCATGCTGATGAAGCCGGTATTCGAGGCGGCACGTCGTGCACCCAAACGTCTGGTGTATGCGGAAGGTGAAGACATGCGCGTGCTGCACGCGGTGCAGACCGTGGTGGACGAGGGTATCGCTTACCCGGTGCTGGTGGGGCGTCCGGCGGTGATCGAACAGCGTATTGCCAAACTGTGCTTGCGTATCCGGGCGGGCGTGGATTTCGACTTGGTGAATACTGAAAATGATCCTCGTTTTCGCGAGTTCTACAGCGAATATCATCGCCTGATGCAGCGCCGGGGTGTGACGCTTGAGTCGGCCAAGCGCGAAATGCGTCGCAGCAACACCTTGATTGCCGCGATGCTGGTGCGCATGAATGAGGCGGATGCGATGTTGTGCGGCACGATTTCGCAGCCGCTGCATCATCTGTCGTATATCGATCAGGTGATCGGGCACAGGCCGGGGGTCAACGTGTACGCGGCGATGAATATTCTGATGCTGCCGAAATACACGCTGTTTATCTGCGATACTCATGTCAATCTGGATCCGACTGCGGAACAGATCGCCGAGATGACGCTGCTGGCAGCGAAAGAGGTGCGTCGTTTTGGTCTGTTGCCAAAAGTCGCGTTGCTGTCACATTCCAGTTTCGGCAGTCACGATAATGCTTCTGCGCGCAAAATGAGCCGTGCGCGTGAAATACTCGAGCAAATGGCGCCGGAGCTGGAGGTGGAAGGTGAAATTCACGGCGATGCAGCACTGTCGGATAATCTGCGCGCCGAGATCTTTCCCGGTTCGCGTTTGAAAGGCCCGGCAAATCTGCTTATCATGCCGAATCTGGATGCCGCGAATATTTCCTATAATTTGCTTAAAATGACGGGGAGCGACGGTGTTACCATCGGTTCAATCTTGTTGGGCGCGAACAAATCGGCGCACATTTTGACATCGACCGCGACCGCGCGCCGCATCGTGAACATGAGTGCGCTGGCGGTGGCGGCCGTCAAGACATACTAACGGGCATGCCCGTTCCCCTCGCCCCAACCCTCTCCCGTGCGACGGGCGAGGTGGCAATCGAGCCGTTGTGCGAGTTTAATATTTAAGGAGATGACATGAATAAGCAGGAAGTTGAATTGTTGGGCGACGAAGTCGAGATGTTGATGCAGGAACGTGCGATGTTGCTGAACGTGGCGGGCGCGGCAGCCGTATTGATTTCACATGCCAATGCACAAAATTTGCCACACGAGGTCGTGGACGCCGCAGAGAAGTTATCCGAAGCGCTCAACGCCTTGCGCGAAGAGACCCTGAAGGATGCGCTGGAGGCGGTGCAGGCCGGGGTGGAATAAGCCGTTTTGGGTCAGTTTTTTTCCAGCCAGTTGAGCAGAAAATCCCACTGTTCGAGTTCCCGATAGGCCAGGTGAGGCGTCAGGTCGAACAGCGATTTTCCCTCGAAGGCTGCATTCACGTAAACTTGTGTTTCGCGCAGGTAAGCCAGTATCGGCAAGCCTGAGTCGGCGAGGAAGTTTTCCAGCGCGGTCGCGGCGCGGGTGCGCGCGTTCATGCGCATGCCGACCACGCCGATCTGGCAACGACCAGCACGTACTTCCTTTTCCTCAGCCAGTATTTTCAGAAAATCGCGGCTGGCATTCAGGTCGAACAACGACGGTGAGATCGGCACGATGATTTTGTGGGCGAGCTTGATGGCATGGGCCAGGTTCTTGCCGTGCAATCCGGCCGGGGAGTCGATGACCAGATAGTCGTTGAGGCAGTCCTCCCCCTTGCTCGATTCCAGCGTCACGATCTCCGGCAAATCGGCCGGGCGTGTGGCGACCCAGAGCGTGGCGGATTTTTGCCGGTCAAGATCCAGCATCGCGACGCGCTGACCCTGGTTGGCCAGGTATCCTGCGATGTTCACCGACAGCGTGGTTTTGCCGCTGCCGCCCTTGGGGTTGGCTATCAGTATGGATTTCATGTTTTTGTCTGATATTTCGTGAGCAAGATGCTGGCTTATCGCCTCTTTGCAGTGACTCGTATTGGGTTAAGGAGGTGGAAATGATAACATCGCCCGATAAACTTTTTGGGGAACAATATGGCCGGTCATAGCAAATGGGCAAATATCCAACACCGCAAGGGCAAGCAGGATGCCAAGCGCGGCAAGATTTTCACCCGTCTGATCAAGGAAATCACCGTGGCGGCGCGCATGGGCGGCGGCGATCCTGCTGGTAATCCGCGGCTGCGTCTGGCGATGGACAAGGCTTATGCCAACAACATGCCCAAGGACAACGTCGAGCGCGCCATCAAGCGCGGCAGCGGCGAGCTGGACGGCGTGCAGTATCTGGAAATCCGCTACGAGGGTTACGGCATCAATGGCGCTGCGGTGATGGTGGACTGCATGACCGATAACAAGATGCGCGCGGTGGCGGATGTGCGCCATGCCTTCAGCAAATACGGCGGAAATCTGGGTACGGATGGTTCGGTGGCGTTCATGTTTACGCATTGCGGGCAGATGATTTTTGCCCCCGGCACGGATGAGAACGGCCTGATGGAGGTGGCGCTGGATGCGGGCGCAGAAGATATCACCGGCAATGATGACGGCAGCATCGAAGTGATCACCGCGCCGCATGATTTTATCAACGTCAAGCAGGCGCTGGATGCGGCGGGCTACAAGCCGGAATTCGCGGAAGTCATCATGAAGCCGGCCAACGAAGTGATTTTTACCGGCGAGGATGCCGTAAAGATGCAGAAACTGCTCGACGCGCTGGAAGATCTGGATGACGTGCAGGAAGTCTATACCACAGCGGTGATAGAGGAATGAGGATGCAGGATTCGGGATTCAGGATGCAGCACGGGAACGGAGCAGCGTTTTTTACTGAATCCTGTATCCCGCATCCTGAGTCCTGATTTATGCGCATACTGGGTATAGATCCCGGTCTAAGAATTACCGGCTTCGGGGTGATCGACAAGGTGGGGCAGCAACTGCATTACGTTGCCAGCGGTTGCATCAAGACGCCGCCGGGTGATTTGCCCGAACGGCTGAAGGTCATCCTGAATTTATTAGGTGAAGTCATCGCGCAGCATAAGCCCGATCAGGCTGCGGTGGAAAAAGTGTTCGTCAATGTCAATCCGCAATCCACGTTGCTGTTGGGTCAGGCGAGGGGGGCTGCGATTTGCGCGGCGGTGCTGGCGAATCTGCCGGTAGGCGAATACACTGCCTTGCAGGTCAAACAGGCCGTGGTCGGTAACGGCCATGCCGGGAAAGAACAGGTGCAACTGATGGTGCAGCGTTTGTTGAAGTTGTCCGGCACGCCCAGTCCGGATGCGGCAGACGCGCTGGCCTGCGCGATCTGTCATGCGCACGGCGGGCAGGGGCTGGGTGCATTGGCGACCCGGGGATACAGCGTTCGTGGCGGGAGGCTGGTTTGATGCCGCAGGAACCAACACTTGCCGCGTTTCAGAATCCGCTGGCGCGCTATGTTGCCGCAACCCGTCCGGCATTTTTGACGGCCAGCCTGATGGCTTGTCTGATCGGACTCGCAATCGCCTGGCACGACGGCCTCGTGTTCGATGTGCCTGCCGCCGCGGTCGCCTTGTCGTTTGCATTGCTGGCGCATCGCGCCTTGCTGGCAATCGCGCTGCTCATCGGAAAATGAATAAACGTCATTCCCGCGAAGGCGGGAATCCAGTAAGTTATACACTCCGCGTAGCGGACTAAAACGCATTATGTCCCGCTTTGCGGGGTTTTTGAATCAACTGGATTCCGGCCTGATGAAACAACTAAGTATTGACTAAGCAATCAAAAAACAATCGCAAAGTCACTACTTATGCGCCGGAATGACAAGATAATAAAGGTATGTGGAAATGATCGGTCGTTTAACTGGTATTTTGCTGGAAAAGAACCCGCCGCAGATTTTGCTGGATGTGCAGGGCGTAGGCTACGAGCTGGACGTGCCGATGAGTACGTTCTACAACCTGCCGCAACTTAACGAAAAAATCGTGCTGCACACGCAACTGATCGTGCGCGAAGATGCGCATCTGCTGTATGGCTTCGGCACGCATGACGAGCGCGTCGCGTTCCGCTTGTTGCTCAAGATCAGCGGAGTCGGCCCAAAGCTGGCGTTGTCGGTGCTGTCCGGGCTGAGCCTGGCCGATCTGGCGGATGCCGTGGCGAACAAGGAAGCCGGCCGGCTGGTGAAAATTCCCGGCGTGGGCAAGAAGACCGCCGAGCGCCTGCTGCTGGAGTTGCAGGGCAAGTTCACTGCTGCGGGCGCAACGCGGAGTGCGGTAGTTTCCTCTGCCGGCACAGACATAATAAACGCCTTGCAGGCGCTGGGTTACAACGACAAGGAAGCCGACTGGGCCGCCAAACAGTTGCCTAAAGAGGTGGGCGTCTCTGACGGTATCCGGCAGGCACTTAAATTATTATCCAAGGCATAATCTGCCAGAATAACTGACTAATTGATGCGTTAAAAATTTGCAGGAGCACGCGATGAAGCCTACACAAGTATTGAGTGATGCTGAAATTGATGAGCTGGACGATTTTTTGATGTCCGACGATACGCCGGATAACTGTATGGATATTTCCGCGCTGGATGGGTTTTTGGCCGCCTTGGTGCTCAATCCCAGGCTCATCATGCCCAGCGAATATTTGCCCTGGATATGGGATATGGAAGAAGGCTGCGACGCTCCCTCGTTTGCGTCTGTTGAGCAGGCCAGTCACATCATGGGTTTGGTGATGCGCTATTACAACGGCGTGCTGGATGCGATCGGAAATGATGATTTTGCGCCGCTGTTTTATACGCTGGCACAGCCGGATGGCAGCGAATTTTATGATGCGGAAGGCTGGTGTGAGGGCTTTATGCGCGGGGTGTATTTATTTGGCGAACCCTGGGCGGAGATATTCGAAAAACATCGCGTGTTGATTGCGCCTATGGTGTTGCTGGGTACGGAGTCTGGCTGGGAGATGCTGGAAAAGAGCGCGGACATTAAGCGGGCCACTCAAGAGGCTTACGAATCCATTGCGGATGCTGTGGCACGGCTCTTTGAACATTTCAGCGCGCAGCGCGCAGCCCTGATGCAGCAAGTGCAAGTGGGTGGGCAGGCTGTGCGGGTTGAGGCTGTCCGGGTGCCCGCTGCGTCTTTCAAGGTGGGGCGAAATGAAGAATGTCCGTGCGGTTCGGGCAAGAAATTCAAGAAGTGTTGCGGCGCACCGCCGACGGTGCATTGAGTTAAAATGCGCCCAAATTCAGAAAAGCAAACATGATCCATAGCGACAACCTCACTGCCGAACCGCGCCTGACCACCCCCGCCGTTGTATCGCGCCAGGAAGAAGCGCTGGAGCGCGCGCTGCGCCCCAAGCAGCTCGACGAATATGTCGGACAGGAAAAAATACGCGAACAGCTGGAAATCTTCATTCAGGCGGCGAAGTTGCGCCAGGAACCGCTCGACCATGTGCTGTTGTTTGGCCCGCCGGGTCTGGGCAAAACGACGTTAGCCCAGATCATCGCCCGTGAAATGGGCGTGAATCTGCGCCACACTTCTGGGCCGGTGCTGGAGCGCGCCGGCGATCTTGCCGCCTTGCTGACCAATCTCGAACCCAATGACGTGTTGTTCATCGACGAAATCCATCGCCTCTCGCCGGTGGTGGAGGAAATTCTCTATCCCGCACTGGAGGATTACCAGATCGACATCATGATCGGTGAAGGGCCTGCCGCGCGTTCGGTGAAGCTGGATCTGCCGCCGTTCACGCTGGTGGGTGCGACCACGCGCGCCGGCATGCTGACCAATCCGCTGCGCGACCGTTTCGGCATCGTCTCCCGCCTTGAGTTTTACTCCCCCGAAGAATTGCAGCGCATCGTGATGCGCTCGTCAGGTTTGCTGGAAATGAACCTGTCGCATGACGGTGCGATGGAGATCGCCAAACGTTCGCGCGGCACCCCGCGTATCGCCAACCGCCTGTTGCGCCGGGTGCGCGACTATGCCGATGTGAAGGCCGGCGGAGACGCGACGCGCGCGGTGGCGGATGCGGCGCTGACGATGCTGGACGTGGACTCGCAAGGGCTGGATGTGATGGACAGAAAGCTGCTTTCCACCATCATCGAAAAATTCATGGGGGGGCCTGTCGGCGTGGATAATCTTGCCGCAGCGATAGGGGAGGAGCGCGACACCATCGAGGATGTGCTCGAACCCTATCTGATCCAGCAGGGCTATCTGCAACGCACGCCGCGCGGCCGCATGGCTACCGCCATCGCCTATCGCCATTTCGGTCTGAAAGTGGCCAGCCATTTGACCAGCGAGGATCTGCGGGATGAAATCGTCTAGCATGCACCATTCATCTGGAACGCTTGAGTTACAAACTATTACAATTTCCAGTTTGTGGTTTTTTTAAATGTGTGAAAAATGGGCGGTAAGGCATGACTGAACACAAGATTTTCACCTGGCCGGTCAGAGTGTATTTCCAGGATACGGATGCGGGCGGCGTGGTTTATCACGCCAGCTACGTGAACTTTATGGAGCGCGCACGGACTGAGTGGCTGCGCACGCACGGTTACAGCAACGCCGACTTGATGAAGGAGTTCGGCGTGATGTTTGTGGTGCGCACGATGAAGCTGGATTATTTAAGGCCCGCGCTGCTGGATGATATGCTGAGCGTCACGGCGCAGGTGGTGGAGATCGGGCGTTCGCGCCTCACGCTGCTGCAAAGCGTGAGACGCGAGGATGAGCTGCTGACGACCGGTGAAGTGCATCTGGTGTGCGTCTCAAGGGAGACGTTCAAGCCGGTCAGGGTGCCGGAAGCGCTGAGCGATCAGTGGAATAATAATTAACGGAAGGTTGCGAATGGAAGTTACACAAGATTTATCGTTTATACATCTGATCAGCGGCGCCAGCGTGCTGGTGCAATTGGTGATGGGGCTGCTGCTGTTTGTGTCGATGATGTCATGGTGGTACATCTTCCTGAAGATGTTCGCGATACGCCGTGAAACCCGCTTGACCAACGAATTTGAAGAAATATTCTGGCGCAATCCCAATCTGAACGAAGTTTACAAATCCGTCAGCAATTCGGCTCGTGCCGATCAGGGCGCGCTGGAGCGCATCTTCGCCGCCGGTTTTGTCGAGTTCGTGAAGCTGAAAAAGCAGCATGGCGTGGAGGCCGCCGCTGTGATGGACGGTACGCGGCGCGCGATGCGTGCGACCTATCAGCGCGAGATGGACGGACTGGAATCGCATCTGGCGTTTTTAGCGTCGGTCGGCTCGGTCAGCCCTTACGTGGGATTGTTCGGTACGGTGTGGGGCATCATGAATGCGTTTCGCGGCCTGGCGAATGTGGGTCAGGCGACTCTGGCGCACGTAGCGCCCGGCATCGCTGAAGCGCTGGTTGCTACCGCGATGGGTTTGTTTGCGGCGATTCCGGCGGTGGTGGCCTATAACCGCTATGCGCATGACATCGACAGGCTGTCGACGCGCTTCGAGAGCTTCACCGAAGAATTTTCCAACGTATTGCAGCGCCAGCCATGAGATCCAGTATGCGTACCAAGAATCGCCTGATGAACGACATCAACGTCGTGCCGTACATCGACGTGATGCTGGTTCTGCTGGTGATTTTCATGGTGACCGCGCCGATGATGAATCCGGGGCAGGTCGATTTGCCGCAGGTCAGCCAGTCGTCAGCGCCCTCGCCCGCGCCGCTGGAAGTCATCATCAAAAAGGATAATTCACTGGCCTTGCGCGATCATTCCAAGGGCGATGAAGAAACGCAGGTATCGCGCGAGGAGCTGGTATCTATCCTGAAATCCAGGCAGGAACTACTGCCCGAACAGCCGGTGGTGATCTCCGCCGATAAGAACGTGCGTTACGAGGAAGTCATCAACGTGATGGACGTGCTGCAACAGCAACACATCAAAAAAGTCGGTCTGTTGACACAAGCCAAGGCAAAATGAGCGCGGCAGTTTATTCGGACCCCAACAAACTGCCTGCCGGCATTCTGGCGCTGGTGGTGCACATCGCATTTTTCGCGCTGCTGTACTTTGGCTTTTCCTGGCAGACGCAGCCACCTGTCGCCATGAGTGTGGAGCTGTGGCAGAGTATGCCTGAGGAGGCGCCTGCACCGGCTGTTCCCGAGAAGGTTGAGGAGGTTATTCCGCCGCCTGCAAAGGTGGAAGAAGCGATTGTGCCCGACATCGTGATCCCGGATAAAAAGCCTGAGAAGAAGCCTGAGAAGAAACCGGAGGTCAAGACGCCGGAAAAAAAGCCTGAAGTTAAGCCTGTGGCAAAGCCGGACGCGAAGAAGGAAGTAAAGAAAGCTCCCGTTCAGCCCGCTCCGCAAAAACCGACTGTTTCGGCTGCTGACCAGCAGGCAGCGCGCGATAAGGTTGCGCAGGAAGCCGCGACAGGTCGCGTGGTGGATGAATACATCAGCAAAATTGCCGCCAAGATACGCCACAATACGGTGATGCCGCCGGATGTGCCGAATGACGCGCGAGCCGAGTTTCTGGTGACGTTGCTGCCGGGTGGCCGTGTGTTGAACGCGAAGCTCTCCAAATCCAGCGGCAATGCGGCCTACGACAGTGCGGTCGAGCGTGCGATCCTGAGATCAGACCCTTTGCCGCTGCCCGCCGATACAAGTTTGTTTAATCGTTTTCGTGAATTAAAACTGGATTTCAAGCCGGTTGAATAAGAGAGGTTGTTGAATGCTGAAATTACTATCCGGGTTGCTGGGCTTGTTGATGCTGGCCAATGCGCATCAGGCCTGCGCGGCGCTGACGATTGAAATTATCGGTGCGGGCGAACATCAGATCCCGGTGTCCATCGTGCCGTTCGGCGGCGACGAGAAGCTGGGGCTGGCGATCAACGAAGTGGTGTCGGACGATTTGCAGCGTAGCGGTTTGTTCCGCCTGGTCGATCCCACGGGCAAGTCCCCCCACGAGCCGGCTGAGGTAAAGTACTCCGACTGGCAGTTGCGCGGAGCGGTGGCGCTGGCGATAGGCACGGTCAGCATGCAGGCTAACGGTCGCATCGAAGCTAAATTCAGACTGATGGATGTGCTCAAGCAGGTCGAGCTGGTGGGGCAGGCGGTGTCGGCAACCGATGGTCAGGTGCGCGCGGTCGGTCACCGCATCGCCGATTTGATCTATGAGAATCTGACCGGCAACCAGGGGGTGTTCAGTACGCGCATCGCCTATGTGAACCGGCAGGGTAAAGCGTTCAGTCTGATCGTAGCCGACAGCGATGGTTACAACGAGCAAGTCGTGTTGAAACAAAACGAGCCTATCATGTCGCCGTCCTGGTCGCCCGATGGCAGTCATCTGGCTTATGTGAGTTTTGAAACGGGCCACGCGGCGGTGTTCGTGCAGTCGCTGTATACCAATCAGCGCCGTGCGGTGGCTGATTTTCGCGGCAGCAACAGTGCGCCGGCCTGGTCGCCGGACGGACGCCAGCTGGCGGTTGTGCTGACTCGCGATGGAAGTTCGCAGATTTATCTGATGCGCCCGGATGGCAGCGATATACGCCGTATTTCCTTCAGCGGCGGGATTGATACCGAGCCCAACTTTTCTCCCGACGGACAAACGCTGTTATTCACCTCGGATCGCGGTGGCAGTCCGCAGATTTACCGCATGCCGGTTGAGGGGGGGGCTGCACAGCGCCTGACCTTTGCCGCCGGCAACAGCTTTTCGCCGCGCCACAGCCCGGACGGCAAATCCTTTGTGTTCGCGCATTTGAGCGGGGGTAAGTTCTTTATCTCTGTGCAAGACTTCCAGTCCGGGCAGATGGAGACGCTCACCGAGGGCGGCTGGGAGAAAAAACCCAGTTTTGCCCCCAACGGAAAGCTCATCCTGTTTGCCAGCGAGGCGCGCGGTCGTGGTATATTGGCGACCGTGTCCAGCGACGGTCGTGTCAAGCAGCATATGTTCACACAAAGCGGTGATGCGCGCGAGCCGGTGTGGGGACCACATCTATAATTTTAATCAAACGAAGGGGAATGGCAATGAAGAAACTTGTTATCAGTATCGTGTTGTTGAACTTGCTCGCTGCTTGTGCCAGCCAGAAACCGAAAGAAACAACAGCCGCACCGGCTCCGTCTGCTGCATCAACAACTGCTCCAGCAACCTCTGCATCGACTGCAGTTGATGCACTGAACGATCCAAAGAGCATTTTGGCCGGCCGCAGCGTGTTTTACCCGTTTGACGTGTCAGTTGTGCAAGATGCAGACAAGCCACTGGTACAGGCTCATGCCAAGTACCTGAGTGAAAATGCGGCGCGCAATGTAAAGCTGGAAGGCAATTGCGATGAGCGCGGCAGCAACGAATACAATCTGGGTCTGGGTCAGCGTCGTGCGGACGGCGTGCAAAAGATGCTGGTACTGGGTGGCGCTAAAGCAGCTCAGTTGAACAGTGTCAGCTATGGCGAAGAAAAGCCTCGCGCTTCCGGTCACGACGAAGCGTCCTGGTCGCAAAATCGCCGTACTGATCTGAACTACGCTAAGTAATTAAGATGCAAAAGCTACGCGTCTTGATGTTGTTGAGTTTATGTTTTGCCGCACCCGCGCAGGCGGGGTTGTTCTCGGACGACGATGCGCGCAAGAGTATCCAGCAGGTTGAGGCGCGTGTGCTTAAGTTGGAAGAGCAAGATAAGCTACAGACTCAATCGATATTCGATTTGCAAGGGCAGATCGAAACAATGAATGGCGAACTGCGCAAATTGCGCGGACAGAATGAAGAAACAGCGCACGGCTTGCAGGATGCCGAAAAGCGCGAAAAAGATTTCTATGAGGATCTGGACAGGCGCCTGCGCCACTTTGAATCCATAGAAACTGCCGCCGTCGAGGCTAAGCCGGTCGATGCGGCAAAAGCTGCTGATGGAACGGTTGATGTCGACGATCCGGCTGCGGAGAATCGCGCCATCGAGGCGGCTTATGGCCTGTTCAAAACAGCAAGTTATGCGAATGCAGCAAAAGCCTTCCAGGAATTCATCAAAAAATACCCGGCTTCTGTGCATGTATCGAATGCCAGTTACTGGCTGGGCAACACCCAGTTTGCACTGAAGGATTACAAGGCTGCCATGTCGACTTATCGGGCGCTGCTTAAAGCCGACCCCAATACGGCCCGTGCCCCTGATGTGTTGTTCAATATCGCCGGCTGTCAGCATGAATTGAAAGCGACCGCGTCGGCCAATGCCACGCTCAAACAGCTGATTTCCAAATATCCCGACAGCGCCGCCGCCGCCAAAGCGAAAAAGCTGTTCGCCAAGTAGTCGTTCATGTCCGAACTGAATTTAGCCGCGCAACTGCGCATCACCGAAATATTCTTCTCCCTGCAAGGCGAGACCAGTCGCGTCGGTTTTCCTACGGTTTTTGTCCGTCTGACCGGATGCCCGCTACGTTGCGGTTACTGCGACACCGCTTATGCATTTACCGGCGGGAAAAACTACACGCTGGCTGAAATCCTCAAACAAGTCGGGCAATACACGCCGCGCTACGTCACGGTGACCGGCGGTGAGCCGCTGGCGCAGAAAAACTGTTTGCACCTGCTCACAGCGCTCTGTGGTGCCGGCTACCATGTATCGTTGGAGACCAGTGGCGCGCTGGATATCGGTGCTGTCGATTCAAGGGTGATGCGGGTGGTGGACATCAAAACGCCCGCCTCCGGCGAGGTCGACAAAAACCGCTGGGAAAATATTGATTTGCTGACGCCGCAGGACGAAATAAAATTCGTCCTGTGCGACGAAAATGATTACAACTGGGCCCGCCAAATCCTGACGCAATATCGGCTCGCCGATAAATGCGAGGTGCTGTTCTCGCCGGCCCAGGGCGCGCTCAGCGCCACACAACTGGCGGACTGGGTATTGCGCGATGGTCTGCCGGTGCGCTTTCAGTTGCAACTTCACAAGATATTATGGAACAACGAGGCAGGCCATTGATGAAAAACGCCGTGGTATTGTTATCGGGCGGGCTGGATTCGGCAACCGTGCTGGCGATGGCGCGTGCGGATGGCTTTTCTTGTTATGCGCTCAGCGTGGATTATGGCCAGCGCCACCATTCCGAGTTGGCGGCGGCACAGCGCGTCGCCCAGACTCTGGGGGCGCGCGAGCACCGGGTGGTCAACATCGACCTGACCGGTTTCGGCGGATCGGCTTTGACCGACAGCAACATTGCCGTGCCGGAGCAGGCATCATCTGGCATTCCGCTGACCTACGTTCCGGCGCGCAACACCATCATGTTGTCGCTGGCACTGGCCTGGGCCGAGGTGTTGCACGCGCAGGATATTTTTATCGGCGTGAATGCGGTGGATTATTCAGGCTATCCCGATTGCCGTCCGGCTTACATCGAGGCGTTTGAGCGCATGGCCAATCTCGCCACTCAGGCTGCGGTGGAGGGGCATCCGCTCACGCTGCACGCGCCGTTGCTGCACTTGTCCAAGGCCGAGATCATACAGCGGGGAACACTGCTGGGCGTGGATTATGCCGCGACTGTTTCCTGTTATCAGGCCGATCAGCTGGGACGTGCGTGCGGCGTATGTGATTCCTGCCGTCTGCGCCGCGCCGGATTTGAGGCGGCCGGCGTGGTCGATCCGACCCGGTACAGCAATATAAATTGAATTAAATCTGTTTGTGCATTGACAGGGCGCACCCAATACGTATAATGCGCGCTCCTTGCAGCGGGTCGATAGCTCAGCCGGTAGAGCAGCGGACTTTTAATCCGTTGGTCGCGAGTTCGAATCTCGCTCGACCCACCACTGTCATTGGAGATTAGTTTTGCAGTAAGCCGCTTTAGCTCAGTTGGTAGAGCAACCGCCTTGTAAGCGGTAGGTCGTCAGTTCGAATCCGACAAGCGGCACCAGATTCAAAAAACAAAAAACCGCCTGATGGCGGTTTTTTGTTTTTTATCTATCGTTTTTTTAGATTTGTCAGAATTTTTCCGTTAAAGTTGGCGTCGATGTGTAATGCGTACCTGAATCGGACAACGTGAAGCCGCGGTCTTAATGGGCGCAGCCGCGCAAAGTTAACAATTCATCCTCATGAAACTTCAGATGTTCGGCTATGATGCGATCAGTGCCCGCTTTAAGTTTGCTTGTTCAGGGGAAAAACAGGAGAAAGTGTCGTGCAAATCGGTCAAGTTAAATGGTCTGGTAAGTCGGGTTGGGAGCAGGCTCCCGGTTTTTCTGCCGATCTGGTATTGGTCTTCGCCGACAACGCATTTTTTCAGACAGCCGCTTGCTATAACGAGTTGCGCAGTCTGTATCCAACGGCGCATATCATCGGCTGTTCGTCTTCGGGCAACGTGATGGGTGTCGAAATCAGCGATGAAAATATGCTGGCGACCGTCGTCAAGCTGGAGCATTCAAGCGTGCGCCTGGCAACGATAGATGTGCAGTCCGGTGACTCGGTGTCCGAGTCGGGGGCGCGACTGATGGCTGAACTGGGTGCGCCCGATTTGCGCCACGCGTTCATCCTGTCGGATGGCTTGCAGGTAAACGGCAGCGAACTCGCGAAGGGATTGAATCAGGCCGGCATCCCGGTTACAGGCGGGATGGCAGGGGATGGCACGCGTTTCGGCAAAACCTGGGTGATGGCGGATGCGCCTGCGGTCTCGGGTCGCATCGCGGCGCTGGGATTCTATGGGGAGGTGACCGTCAGGAGCGGCTGCTTCGCCGGATGGGATGAATTCGGTGCCGAGCGGGTCGTCACTAAATCGGTCGGTAATGTGGTGTATCAGATTGATGGTGAACCTGCGCTTGATCTGTATAAAAAATACCTGGGCGAACAGGCGGTCGCTCTGCCTGCCAGCGGATTGCGTTTTCCTTTGAGTATCCAGGCTGGTAAAACCGGTAAGGCGCTGATACGTACCCTGTTGGCTGTGGACGAAGCAGATCACAGCCTGACCTTTGCAGGCGATGTTCCTCAGGGACACTTATGCAGGTTGATGCGAACCAGTCTGGGTAATCTGATCGACAGCGCCGGATTGGCGGCAGAAGCGGCTGCGCCCGAAAGTGTGGCTGCGACCGGTTTATGTCTGGTGGTGAGCTGCATCGGTCGGCGTATGGTGATGGGGCAGTTGACCGAGGAAGAGCTGGAAATCGTGCAGGAAAAACTGGGCGATGCGACTGCGCTCACCGGGTTCTACTCCTATGGCGAACTGGCGCCGTTCAGGGATGCGATGCACTGCCAGTTGCATAACCAGACCATGACGCTGACTACACTCTACGAATAGGCACACTATGCACCGTTTGCTCGAGCGCCAACTGCGGCGCCAACTGGGAAAAGACTTTCAGCCAGATGAGGCGCTGGCGTCGTTTCTGGACATCGTAGACAGTTATTATCACGAGGTGGACAAAGAGCAGAGACTGCTGCAGAACGCCCTGTCGATAAACACCGCCGAGATCAACGCGGTAAACGAGCGTATGCGGGTTCAGAACACCGAGATGACGCACACGTTGTTGAACACGCTGAGCGATGGTGTCTATGCTACCGATATGCAGGGGCGGCTCACCTTCATGAATGCGGCGGCCGAAAATAAGCTGGGATGGACGGAACAGGAACTGATCGGGCAGCAGGTGCATGAGCGGGTGCAATGCCGCCAGACGGATGGCTCGCCGTTGTCAGCAGAGAAATGTCCGCATTTGCGGGCGATTCGGGATGGTGTGTCTGTGCAGGACAATATCATGCTTGTCGGCCGCGTCGGCGAGCGTATCCCGGTCGAGTACCGGGCCAGCCCCGTCGTGCAGAATGGCCTGATCAGCGGGGCGCTGGTCTCGTTTCAGGATACGAGTTCGCAGATTGAGGCGGCAAACAAGCTTAAGCTTGCCAATGAGCGCCTGAGTGCCACGCTGAGGGAGCTGGAGTTTCAGCAACGAGCGCTGGATGAACATGCCATCGTCAGCATCGCCGATAACCGTGGTCGTATCGTCTACGTCAACCGCAAGTTCAGCGAGATCAGTCACTACACTAAAGAAGAACTGGTGGGGCAGGATCACCGGATACTCAATTCTGGCTATCACCCGAAGGCATTTTTCAACGAAATGTGGCGCACCATAGAGTGCGGTCAGGTGTGGCACGGCGAGATCAGGAACCGCCGGCGTGATGGATCGTTCTACTGGGTCGAATCCACCATCGTACCCTTTATGGATGAACAAGTCCGGCCTGAGCGTTACATTTCCGTGCGCACCGACATCACCGCGCGCAAGGTATTGGAAGAACAACTCTCCGAGCAGCGCGCTTTCTACGAACGCATCAGCGAGACGATGGGTGAAGGCTTGTACGTGCAGGATGGCGAAGGGCGTTGCATCTATATGAACTCGGAAGCGGAGAAAATGTTGGGTTGGACGCGCGAGGAATTGTTAGGTCATCCGGTACACGACATTATTCATAGGGTGACGGCTCAAGGTGAACCGTTGCCGGCCGCAAACTGCCCGATTCTGTTGGCTGTAAAAGCGAATGGCGACTGGCAGGGAGACGATCAGGTATTTGTGCGAAAAAATGGCACGACCTTCCCGATCGAGGCGACTTCTCGGGCGATTGTGCGCAATGGAGTGAGTTACGGTTCGGTCGTCGCATTTTCGGATATTTCCGAGCGCAAGAACAGCGAGCTGACTGTCCGGATGGCGCAGGAACGCTTAAATCTTGCGCTGGAGGGTTCCGGACTAGCGCTGTGGGACTGGAACATCACCCATGACCGCGTTTACCTGAGCGATCGTTGGTCGCTGATGATGGGTGGCGAACAGCAGGATTCGGTGCTTGGCAGTGCAGAACTGCTCGGTTTGGCTCATCCGGATGAGCGGCCGATGCTCGAAGCCAACCTGGTTGCGGTTCTCAAGGGCCAATCCGAATTTTATTCGGTGGAATTTCGCGTGCAGCACAAAGATGCCGGGTGGGTGTGGATTCATACGCACGGCAAGGTGGCGGAGCGCGATGCAGCGGGGCGGGTGACGCGCATGACCGGTACCAATGCCGACATCACCGGGCGTCACCAGGCAGAGGAAACGTTGCGGCTGGCGAAGGAAGCGGCTGAGGCAGCCAGCCGTGCCAAGGGCGATTTCCTGGCCAACATGAGTCACGAAATCCGCACGCCGATGAACGGCATCATCGGTATGACCGAGCTGGCGCTCGATACCGACCTCTCGCACGAGCAGCGCGAGTATCTGAGTCTGGTTCAATCTTCAGCCGATGCCCTGCTCACCATCCTTAACGATATTCTCGATTTTTCCAAGATTGAATCGGGCAAGCTGGATATCGAAACGATCGAGTTCTCGCTGGAAAACATGTTGCGGGAAACGATGAAATCGCTGGCGATACGCGCACATCAGAAACAGCTTGAGTTGTTGCTGCATGTCGCAAGCGATGTGCCCGATCGGCTGTTGGGTGACCCGGGGCGCCTGCGTCAGGTGATCGTCAATCTGGTCGGAAACGCCATTAAGTTCACGGCAAGCGGCGAAATTGAAGTGGAGGTTATCTGTCTGGCAGGCGCCGCACAAGGGCATACCTGGCTGCAATTTTCCGTGCGCGATACCGGCATCGGCATCCCGCGCGATAAGTTCAAGACCATCTTCGAATCGTTCTCTCAGGCTGATACCTCGACCACGCGCCGCTATGGCGGCACGGGGCTCGGTCTGACCATTTCGTCGCAGCTGGTGCAACTGATGGGCGGGCAGATCGGTCTGGAGAGCATCGTCGGGCACGGCAGCAACTTTCACTTCACGCTGGATATGCAGATGCTCTCCGGTAGTCCGCTGGCGGATTATCAGCAGACCGGTCGCATCGCCGGCATGTCGGTGCTGATTGCCGACGACAACGCGACCAACCAGCGTCTGCTGCAAGAGATGTTGTGCCGCTGGAAGATGCGGCCCACCGTGACGAGCAGCGGATGCGAAGCACTGACTGAGCTGGCGCGTGCGAACGCTGCCGGTCAGCCTTATGCGCTGGCGTTGCTGGATTTGCAGATGCCGGATATGGACGGTTTCGAATTGACCGAGCGTATCCGCCGGCACCCGGAATGTCACGTGAAAACCTTGATGATGCTCACTTCCGAAGGGCAGCGCGGTCATGCGGCACGCTGCCGGGAGCTGGGCGTGTCTGAACAATCCGTGCCGCTGACGACCCGGCATTCACTGAAAGAGATGCGCCGTCGGCTGAATCTGCTGCTGGCCGAAGATAATGCGGTGAACCAGACGCTGGCAACGCGTCTGCTGGAAAAACTGGGGCATACGGTGACCGTGGCGAACAATGGCATCGAAGCCGTGCAGCACTGGCAGAACGGTCAGTTCGACGCGATTCTGATGGATGTGGACATGCCCGAGATGAATGGCTATCAGGCGACTGAGCGTATCCGTGAGCTGGAGAAAATCAGCGGTGCGCACATCCGCATCGTGGCGATGACCGCCTATGCGATGCAGGGCGCGCGTGAAGAATGTCTCAGTCACGGCATGGACGGCTATTTGGCCAAACCGATCGACACCGAAGCGCTGTGGCAGGAACTCGACAGTCTGGTTCAGCGTGCCGAGTCCTGGGCGGTCGTCAAGCAACTCGTTGTAGCCGACTTCGATCAGGCGCGGCAAATCATGGATGACAGTCGCGAGTTGTTCGACGAAATCGCCGCTTTATTCCTGGCCGACGCGCCGCCGCATATGCAACACATCAAGGATGCTCTGTTGCAAAGTGATGCGGATGCCGTGCGGCACAGCGCGCATACGCTCAAAGGCATGGCCGGCATTTTTGCCGCCGAGCGCACGTTGAGAACCGCAGAGCGGGTCGAGCAAACGGCCGGGCTGCCGGCATGTATTGAAGCGGTTGCGCAACTGGAAGCCGCGTTGTCGGAGTTGCTCGACGCCATCAAGGCCTACCAGTGGTAATGCCGGTGTGCTGATTACCCTTGCTGCATTGAACTAGCTGCGATGCGCCCGAAACCGCCCCCGAATTACCTTGCCGGTTACCCCGCCGCACTGACAGAGCAGGTGCAGCAGCTGATTGAGCAAGGGAAGCTGGCCGAGAGATTGCTGCAAAAGTATCCTGCGGCGCATGCCGTGCGAACCGACCGCACGCTCTATGACTATGTACTGGCTTCCAAAGACCGCTACATGCGCAACGCAGGCTCTCTGAGCCGCGTGGCGTTTGACAGCACGCTGCATCTGACGCGCCGCGCACTGGGCATGCATACCAGCACTTCGCGCGTGCAGGGCATCAAACTCAAGACCCGTCGCGAAATCCGCGTGGCAGCCGTGTTCAGGGAGATGCCGCCTGAGTTCCTGCGCATGATCGTGGTTCACGAACTTGCCCACCTCAAGGAGCAGGAGCACAACAAGGCCTTCTATCAGCTGTGCCTGCACATGGAGCCTGACTACCACCAGCTGGAGTTCGACCTCAGGACATATCTGACATATCTTGGCGCTGCCGGACAGCCGCTCTGGCAGGCTACAGGCGCACCCTAACGCGACAAACCACATGTGGTTGCATAAATTTGTTGCTTTCGGTAAGTCATGCTCATAATATGCCATTCACTTATATAAATGACACCGGGGGATTTTAATGTCACAAATATCCGTTCAGGTCTCGCAAGGTGGAAGAATTGTCATCCCGGCAGAAATACGCCTGAAAATGGGGGTGAACATCGGTGATAAGGTTCTATTAAGCTGGTCAGATGAAGTTCACGAGCTGCGCATCGCCACCCGCAAACAGCGCCTGCAAAATGCCGTCAGTCTGGTCAAGCGTTATGCAACGCCATCTGATTCAGTGGTTGATTCGTTAATCCACGAACGGCGACAGGCGGCGCTTGATGCATAAGGTCGTACTGGATACTTCGGCGGTATTGGCTTATCTGTTTCAGGAAGTCGGCGCCGATAAGGTTTTCCCGATATTGGAAGAAGGCTCAGGCGTAATATCGAGTGTGAATTACGCCGAACTGGTAGGAAAACTGGTTGGTCAGGGGATGCCCGCAGAGATCATTCGTGAGACCTTATTCGACCTGGAGTTGGCGGTCATCGACTACGATGAAACGCAGGCATTTGAAACGGGGATGTTGCGTACTATCAGCAAAGCCTTTGGCTTATCTCTGGGTGACCGGGCGTGCCTGGCATTGTCCATCGTAATGAAATTGCCGGTACTGACGGCTGATCGTGTTTGGTTGAATGTTCCTGTGCCGACGGAAGTGCGTGTTATTCGAGTCTAAGGGCGTGCATAACGACGTTCACGCCTTGCTGAATGCCGGATTGCTGGATAAAACTGACGACGGCAAGATCATCTTCCCGTTTGATTCGGTGCATGTGGATTTCATGCTGCAGGCAGCGTAAACTGCGGCTCCAGACAAACTAATTTTTGGACTTTAACTATGCCAACAATCAGCCAGTTTTTCGGAATACTCATTCACATGTACATACGTGGTGAACACAACCCTCCGCATTTTCATGCTCTCTACGCCGAATATGAAGCGCAGATCAATATTCAGACGCTGGAAGTCATTGAGGGGAAACTACCGCGCCGAGCGCTGGTCATGGTGCTGGAGTGGGCCAGCGAGCACAGGGCTGAATTAATGGAGGACTGGAATCTATGTCGAGCGAAACAATTACCGAAGTCCATCAAACCGCTGGAGTAATCCCCGCAGCACCATGGCGCTTGCGCGCACTCAGTGTACTTCCGGAATGGCGGCTGGCTGTGACGTTCAACGACGGGTCAACTGGCATCGTTGATGTTTCCGCGTTGGTTCATGGGGCTGATGCGGGTGTCTTTGCGGCGCTACGCGATTCCGCATTCTTTGAGAAAGCCTATCTCGATTGCGGAGCAGTTACGTGGCCCAATGGGGCTGATCTCGCCCCTGACACGATGCACAAGGAAATTCGTCGCTGCGGTGTTTGGCGTATTGTGGATTGACGCAGCGATTAAGTTTTTAGCGGGTGTCGCAGGTGCAGATTTGGTTGGTTTTCTGTATGCCGTCTCGACCAGCAGGCGGCAGCGCATCTATCGTCGGCGGCGCACAGGGAATAAGGACGGTAAAAATTAAGTCGGGTTTGGATATGTGGTTTTATGCGTCCCTAGCGACGGCTTCAGGGCAGGCGGTCAACAAGGATAAATGACTACTGTGTGCCATCAGCAGTCGTCCGCATAACCCGGCAGACGTTGGACACCTTGCAATTTTACATTATGCGTCTTGGAGTAGCTGCCGATGAGTAACGACGTAATCTTCTGGACTCAAATTGGAACGATTGTGACCTTTGTACTTTCGGTCTTCGGACTCTACCGCCTTCTCGTAGATCAAAAGGATGCCACGATTCAATTGCTCAAAGAAACGGTCAATACGCTGAAAGATCAGCTCACGGAAGCACGGAACTCCACGCCTGACGTTCTTGCCCAGTCATTGTCCGGACGGGTCAAATTGCTCGAGAGTGAACTGGAGCGCCTTTCACTAGACAAGGACGCCAATCAAGAGATCGTGCGCGGAAAAGAAGATGAGCTGCGTGCAACACGCCAAAAAGCTGAAGAACTTACTAAGCAAGTCTCGCTTGCACGAGAGTTGCTCAATGACTTTCTTTGTCCACACTGTAGCGCCGCCTTATCAGCTCGCGATTATCACTCTGAATCTGTTGAATATCAGGGGCGCGAAGTAGATGTTGATCATGAATACTCTCAGTATGAATGTGGTTACTCTGTTCTAGACGGAAAACAGCACACACCGTGTAAGGCATGAAAAGTCTCGTTTGCTGCATGTCATGAGCGACTGCACACGGGTGATGCGCTTACGAGGTTAAATTGTTGTATTGGGGCGTTGATGTCAGCGCGATTCCCATCCCCTGTGCGCCGCCGAAGATAGCCACAGCGGTGGATTTAGGTGAATACATGCTGCTACTCGGTGCGTAGCAGCAGTTTCGGCGGAGACAAATATCCAGAAATGCCGAAGCCAACACTGTTCATTCAGAAACAGGAGCGTTAGCTCCGTAGTTACGAGGGAATGCCCTTGCGGCATTTGAGCTCCGCAATGGGGTGCGATTTGTGCGCACCATCAGGGCGAGTTGCGCAGCCCCGCTTGTTTGGGGCTAGCGAGGTCACCCCAAAGGGGCGGTAAACCGGGGGCGACTTCTTTCAGTTACCTTTCTTGGCAAGACAAGAAAGGTAACCAGCAGCCGGTCTGCCACCGGCCACAAACTACAATGCCCTTACCTTTACTGTCTTGCCCTTGACCTTGCCTGCATTTAATTTGCGAACGGCCTCATTGGCTATATTGCGCGCGACGGCCACATAGGTAGAGAAATCGGTCACGGTGATCTTGCCGACCTGCTCGCGCGTAAATCCGGCATCGCCGGTGAGCGCGCCCAGCACGTCGCCGGGACGGATCTTCTCCTTGCGTCCGCCCAAAATCTGCAACGTCACCATAGGCGGCACCAGAGGCGCTTCAACCTCATCCTTTAACTCGGCAATCTCGTGCCATTCAGGTACGCTGCCCGTCATCTTGGCGATGCCGACGATGCGGTGCCGGTCGGAAGGACCACACAGTGAAAGCGCCCAGCCATTTTCGCCGGCGCGCCCCGTTCGACCGATGCGGTGGATATGAATTTCTGGATCCGGCGTGACATCGACGTTGATGACCGCTTCGAGTTGCGCGATATCAAGACCCCGTGCCGCCACGTCGGTCGCCACCAACACAGAACAACTGCGATTGGCGAACTGGATCAGCACCTGATCGCGTTCGCGCTGTTCCATGTCGCCATTGAGCGTCAGCGCATAAATCCCCTGCGCATGCAGCACTTCCAAGAGGGATCTGCATTGCTGCTTGGTGTTGCAAAAAGCCAGCGTGCTGACCGGGCGGTAGTGTTTGAGCAAGTGACCGACCGCCTCCAGGCGTTCCTCGTTGCTGACCTCATAGAAGCGCTGGCGGATTTTACCGGCATCGTGCTGTTCTTCCAGTTTCACTTGCTGCGGATTGCGCATGAACTGACGAGCCAGTCGCGCGATCCCTTCAGGATAGGTCGCCGAGAACATCAGCGTCTGACGGTCGGTCGGGCAATGTTTGGCCACAAATGCGATGGCATCAACAAAACCCATGTCCAGCATGCGATCGGCCTCATCGAGCACCAGCGTGTTGAGCGCATTCAGATCCAGCGTGCCGCGCTCCATGTGATCCATGATGCGGCCCGGCGTGCCGACGACGATGTGCGCGCCGTGTTCCAGGCTCGCGATCTGCGGGCGCATCGTGGAGCCGCCGCACAGCGTCATGATCTTGATGTTGTCTTCGGATCTCGCAAGACGGCGAATCTCCTGCGTCACCTGATCGGCCAGCTCACGCGTCGGGCACAGCACCATGGCTTGTACCGCGAAGCGGCGCGGGTTCAGACGGGTGAGCAGAGAGAGCGCGAATGCCGCCGTCTTGCCGCTGCCGGTCTTGGCCTGTGCGATCAAATCGTTGCCTGCCAGCGTGATCGGCAGGCTGGCCGCCTGAATCGGCGTCATTGTCAGGTAGCCTAACTGCTGCAAGGTCGCAAGCATGCCGGGTGACAAGGGCAGTTCGTTGAAAGAGCGCGCGGCAGAATTCGCCGGGGCGTCGAATGGGTTTTGTATATTATCGTTCATATGCCATTATCCTATAAAAAGCAGTTGCTTATCCACGCAACGATTTTTGCGATGATATTGCACCTGAGCAATTTGAGTTGGCGTTGACGGAAAGTTGTTGAATTTTTTGGGTTGCGCATAACATCCGCTCGTATAATGAAACCCTGCACTACCTCTGAGGTGAGTTATGGAGCCAGCCAGCCGCACGATCATTTTTATTTCGGATGGAACCGGCATTACGGCGGAAACGCTGGGCAATGGCTTACTCTCGCAGTTCGAAAACATTGAATTTCGTCATGTGCGTTATCCCTTCACGGATAGCCCGGAAAAGGCCGATGCGTGTTTGCAGCGGATTACCGAGATCGGCAAGAAAGAGGGGCTGCGCCCGGTGGTGATCATGACCATGATGGACGGGCAAATTGCAGCCCGCCTGCGTCAGGCGGATGCGCTGTTTCTGGACTTGTTTGAGGCCTTCATCGCCCCGCTGGAACAGGAGTTGGGGCAGCGATCCACCCATAGTGTAGGCCGAAGTCATGGACAGGAAAACCGCGAGTATGCCAAACGCATCGCGGCGATGAATTTTACGATGGCGCACGATGACGGCATTTCCGCAGCGGATCTTAAAAATGCCGATGTGATTCTGGTCGGCGTGTCGCGTAGCGGCAAGACGCCGACCAGTCTGTATCTGTCGCTGCAATTCGGCCTCAAGGCCGCCAACTACCCGTTGATTCCCGAAGATTTTGAGCGTGACTGCCTGCCTGAGTCCTTGCTGCCGTATCGAGATAAACTGTTCGGGTTGACCATCGCGCCTGAGCAGTTGCACCGCATCCGTGAAGAGCGGCGTCCCCAAAGCCAGTATGCCTCACTCAACAACTGCCGCGCTGAAGTGGCGGCTGCTGAAAGTCTGATGCGCCGCGCGGGCATAGACTGGTTCGATATGACCTCGCGTTCGATCGAGGAAATGGCGGTGCATCTGCTGCAGGCAATCAACATGAAACAACAATTAACAATTAACAATTGAATATACTACCAGCCAAGCTATACAGGAGACTCAGCATGCAGCCATACGTGATTCCGTTCCAGTCGTTAGGTATTTCTGACATCGATCAGGTGGGCGGCAAGAATGCCTCACTGGGCGAGATGATAAGCAACCTGAGTGCAACCGGTGTCTGCGTGCCCGGCGGGTTTGCCACTACGGCACAGGCCTATCGGGACTTTCTGAGTGATGACGGGCTGGATCGCCGGATCGAGCAAGTCCTGTCCACGCTGGATGTGGATGATGTGAATGCACTGGCTAAAACAGGCGCCGAGATTCGCAGCTGGATTTCCGCAGCCCGGCTGCCGTTGAAGCTGGAACAGGCGATACGCGAGCAATATGCACAGTTGTCAGGCGAGGGGGATGGCAGTTTCGCGGTGAGATCTTCAGCGACCGCAGAAGATTTGCCGGATGCCTCATTCGCGGGCCAGCAGGAAACCTTTTTGAATATTCACGGCATCGACAATGTCTTGCATGCGATCAAGGAGGTGTTTGCCTCCTTGTACAACGACCGGGCCATTTCCTATCGCGTTCATACGGGTTACACCGGCTCCCATGTTGCGCTCTCCGCCGGCGTGCAGCGCATGGTGAGATCAGACACAGGTGCATCGGGCGTGATGTTCACGCTGGATACCGAGTCCGGTTTTCCCGATGTGGTGTTCATCACCTCATCTTATGGCCTGGGTGAGATGGTCGTGCAAGGCTCGGTCAATCCTGATGAGTTTTACGTGCATAAACAAAAACTTGCCGAAGGCTATCCGGCGGTAGTGCGGCGCAGTCTCGGTTCCAAGATGCAACGCATGGTGTTTGATACCGAACGTGCTGCGGGGCGCTCCACCCGGATCGAAGAGGTGCCGCTGTCTCTTCGCAACCGTTTTTCGTTGAGCGATATGGATGTGCTGGAGCTTGCCCGCCATGCGATGGCGATCGAGCAGCATTACGGCCGGCCGATGGACATCGAATGGGGAAAAGACGGGCAGGATGGCAAACTCTACATTCTGCAAGCCCGCCCCGAAACAGTTCAGTCGCAAATTACAGGCGTTGGTGCGGGGAAATATCGCCTGAACAAGCGCGGCGAGGTGCTCATCGAAGGGCGCGCCATCGGTCAGAAGATCGGCATAGGCCCGGTGCGGCTGGTGGCGAGTGCATCCGAAATGGATAAGGTGCAGGCGGGCGATGTGCTGGTCACCGACATGACCGATCCGAACTGGGAGCCGGTGATGAAAAAAGCCTCCGCGATCATCACCAACCGGGGCGGGCGCACCTGCCACGCGGCGATCATCGCGCGCGAACTGGGGATTCCGGCCATCGTGGGCTGCACGCACGCCACCAGCGCATTGAAGGAGAACGAAATCGTCACGGCGTCCTGTGCCGAAGGCGATACGGGTTTTGTATATCGGGGAAGTCTGCCGTTCGATATCGTCGCGCCCAGCGAACTGGCACTGCCTGCCATCCCGCTCAAGCTGATGCTCAATGTCGGCAATCCGATGCTGGCTTTCGAGTTTGCGCAAATGCCATCGAAGGGGATAGGTCTGGCGCGTCTGGAGTTCGTCATCAACAACATGATCGGCATTCATCCCAAGGCGGTGCTTAATTTCCAGACTTTGCCCGCGGATTTGCAGGCGGCGGTGTTGCAGAAATCTCAGGGTTACGCCGATCCTGTTGCGTTTTACGTGGAAAAGTTGACCGAAGGCATTGCTTGTCTCGGGGCCGCATTCTGGCCGCGCCCGGTCATCGTGCGCCTGTCGGATTTCAAGTCCAACGAATACCGCAAATTGCTCGGCGGCGAGATTTACGAGCCTATCGAAGAAAATCCGATGTTAGGTTTCAGGGGCGCCGGACGCTATGTCGCTGAGGCCTTCAAGGATTGCTTCGAGCTGGAATGCATCGCAATGAAAAAAGTGCGCGAAGGGATGGGCTATACCAATGTCGAAATTATGGTGCCGTTCGTGCGAACCGTGCAGGAGGCTCGCGAGGTGGTCGCAGAGCTGGCGAAAAACGGATTAAAGCGCGGTGAAAACGGGCTGCGCCTGATCATGATGTGCGAGATTCCTTCCAACGCCTTGCTGGCCGAAGAATTTCTTGAGTATTTCGACGGCTTTTCGATCGGCTCCAACGATCTGACTCAGCTGACACTGGGGCTGGATCGCGATTCTGCTCTGGTCGCCAATCGCTTCGATGAACGCGATGCGGCGGTAAAGCGCCTGTTGCAGATGGCGATCAGCACCTGTAACCGCCTGGGTAAATATGTCGGCATCTGCGGCCAAGGACCGTCCGATCACTTCGACTTCGCGCAGTGGCTGATGGAGCAGGGTATTCAGACTATTTCACTGAATCCGGACACGCTGCTGGAAACCTGGCACAAGCTCGGCGAGGTGGGGGAGCAGAAATAGCAGCAAATTATCAATGAGTTGAAAGTGATTGTTGTGAACGATGGTCGGGCGTAAGGGCGCCATGTCGTCGCAAACTATCTTTCAACTCAAAAAACATGTTCAACTTTCCCTCTGCTGAATTTTGAGTCAGCAAGAGAGGGGCTGTTCGTCAGAATTGGCCGCGGACAACGCCTGTTTCATCTCCCAGAACCAGGGGTACTTTGATTTCTCACTCTCATTCCCGGACTTATCGAGGACTTCCGGCCATTGCCGCGCAATTTCAAAGGCCAGCGCTCTTAATTGCCAAAGCGTCTCCTCCAGCAACGGTGCGTATTCCGCCATGCACTCCGGATCGTCCCTGAACATCCGGATCAAAGTATCCGGGTCGCGAGGATCAAGTCCGGCATCAAACAGACTCTGTTGCAACTCGGACATGCGAGTCCGGGCAAAATCAAAAACCTGCGCACCGAGCGATGCACCCGCATGGCTTTTGAAATTTTCAAACAGTTTGGCAATCAGGTTTACCTGTTCATTCAGTCGCTCAGGTTCGCTGGTGTTCGCCGGCACACCTTCCGCATCATCGCGGAAAATATTGAGATGCCCGATCAGATCACGCCCGAATTTTTTGGAATTCAGTTTGAGCATCACTTCCAGCTTGCTCCATGGAACGCCGGGTATGTCCGAATCAAATGCCTTTGCTACAACCTCGCTGACAGCCAGAATCTGTCCGTGACGGCCGATTTTTCCGACACGCAGGCTGCGCGGATAACCGCTCCCATCCATTCTTTCGTGATGTTCCAGTACGGCATCTGCGACCGACTTGGGCAGCTGCGGAAATTCACTCAGCAACAAATAGGCGGTCATAGGATGTACGTAGAGATGGCGCCTTTCGGCGGTACTCATCACATGCGACGGATCGAGCAGCGTGGGATCAACGTGCAACAGTCCGATGTCATGGCACAATGCCGCCAGGGCTACGCACACGTCTTCATCCCGGCTCAATTTGTCGCAGCGGGCCAGATAAACACAGATGACGATCATCAGCAAACTGTGTTGATAGATATTGGGAAACTTTTCCTTGGCTACCGTCAATTTGAACCAGAGCGGTGCGGGGAGTCGGATATCGGTGATGATCTGGCGATACGAATTGCCCTGGTCAACGATGTGGGCGACTTTTCTCAGCTTGTCGCATCCTTCAATCAATTCGAGCAGGTCTGCCAATATGCTTTCAGAATTCAGCATGTTTTCCACTGACAGGGCCTTGTCCGGATCAATCTTCAATTTGTGTTTTACCAGGCTGTCATACAGATCGCTGGTAATTTTCGTGCCTGATGCAGCCAGCTTGATTCCGCTTTGCGAATAAATATCGCAAATTGCGACTATCTTGCGGGTGTCGCCCAGCTCAGTAACTGCTTGCAGGTAATGTTGGTTGCTCATTTAGTACCTTTTAAATTTCAGCGCAGCCTGAGCATGATCTGATTTGGTGGGCAGGCACATTATATAGGTGATACTTCCTCAGCCAGTCGAAAGCCCATCGCATAAGTTTGCGAGGCGGGATTGCGCCCGTGCCGTCTGCGGGTTCTGGCCAGATCGCGCAGGCGAGAGAAGCAGCCGCCACGGGCGACGCGGTATGCGCCATTGAGTTGCACCAGATGGTCGTCGATGAATTGCCCGTGCGAATAGGCACCATAAACATCGAGCACATATTCTTCGACGTTGCCGGCCATGTCGGCTGCGCCGAACGGAGAATTGCCTTCCACAAAGACGCCCACCGGACTGGTCGAGAAAATCCCCGTTTCGACTGTATTGGCAAAATCCGGTTCAAATTCGTTGCCCCACGGGAATTCGAGTCCGGCAGGCCCCGCTGCCGCATATTCCCATTCCGCCTCTGACGGCAGGCGGAATGCGCGCCCGGTCTTCTGTGACAGCCAGGCCGCATAGGCGTCGGCAGCTGCTGAGCTCACGGTGAAAACCGGGTGGTTGGATTTTTCCACGGGATAGCGGCGGAAATCCCAGCTGGTAGGCAGTTCGGCATATAGGCTGTCGAGCAGGAATTCGCGGTATTCGAAGTTGGTCACCGGATACTTGCCTATCCTGTAATCCCGCAATTTGACGGTATGTTTTGGGCACTCCTTGAGTATCCATTTTTCATCCAGACCGATATGTGCAAAACAGCTCATCACGGCGCCAATCTCGGATTCGTCCAGGCCGATGCTGACGTCGCCGCCGGGAATTGCGATCATCTCGGGCTGTCGTGTTTCGATGCGCGGATCGCCGATCAGCGCAAGAATGTTGCCGGCAACCAGACGCTCGACCAGGGGAGTCGTTATGTTCTCGGTCATTGCCACGTATTGCTGCGCGTTCATTCCGAGCAAGCTCCGGTAAATGCCGGGGATGATGTCTTCGAAGCGGGATGGCATGTAACAGTCCGGTAAACCCAGACGTTCCCGGTCCGTCATGGTGCCGCACAACACGCCTTCGATTTGTGGCCAGTGCCAGCCTTGTTTGGTATTCATTATCCAGTCCTTTTGGGATTGCCGGGTGCGTTCTTCGCCCTGAACAGCATGGCGCGGAAGGCTGCGAAGGCTTTTTTCATCGGTGTCTGTTTATAGGGGAAAAGATCAACCGGATCGGTCGCATGGACCCAGCCGCGATTATCTGCCTCGAACACCAGAAGATCACCATTCCTCGTCTCGGCGCAGTCTATCACGACATAATCCAGTGCCAGTTTCTCTGCGATCGAGCGCAGCGCCCGTTGATGTCGCTTTGCAAAATCCGTATCGAAGTCGCGCATGAAGCGCGCTTCTTCTTCACGTTTGGCCGCGCTGTCCGCCATGCCCGCAGAGCCATAGTGGACGATCCAGTTATCGCTTATCGCCAGATGGCAGATATAGGGCGTCCCGTCGATCAGCGCGATTCTGGCCTTGCGATAAAGTCCGTCTGCGTCGCGGTAGTCGATATAAAAAGACACGAAGAATTCCTGCTCGGCAGACGCGTCCAGATAAGCCGCCAATTGCGTTGCATTTGCAATGCTGGCAAGACCCAGACCACCCCGTGAGACGAGCGGCCTGACGGTGACAGGGTAGGTGCCGCCGAATATCTTGTATGCCTGCGGTTCCTGTCTGGCGACGGATTCCAGTTCTGCCCGGCTGATGCGCAGCGTGGGCGGAATCAGCAGGCCGGGAATGTCTTTAAGTAACTGATAGACGCCGTCCCGGGAATTGCGCAGGATGTGTTTTGCCGGGTTCAGCACCGGGTGCGGCCAGTGTTCGGTCAGCCTGTCTATCAGCTCAAGCACAGGCCTGCTCTGGTCGGATTCACCAAGCGCTACGAACGCTACATCGTGTTCGGGAATGCAATCCGGCAGCGACCGGTCTGGCGTGATGTAGAGCAGCTCGAGTTGTATGTCCGAATCCTCGACCAGATAATCCAGCGGCGTGTTGACAGACTGCTCACCTGCCCCCATCAGCGCGAGCAGTCTGATCGCGGGCACCCCTGTGCCTTCGATCCTGTAAACGGTGCTCATTTCCAGCGCGCGGGCCTGCATTTCGAGTGCAAAATCCTGATTACCGACCACCGAAAAAAGATAGGACTGGCTCATGAAAAGATTGGCATCGACGGGGAGCTTGAGCATCTTCGCGATCAATCCCGGGAAGCCTGCGGCCGGTATTCGTGCCAGTGCTGCCATCGAGAGTATGGGGTTTAGCTGCATCTGTGTGTTTCATCCACCGGGTAGATATTGCCATCGTAGGAGCTGGCCAGAAAGCGATCCTGTTGCGGGTCATAAGCAAGCGCGGAAATGCCACAGGCGGTGGGGCGTGAGAAGGAGGCCCATGTTCTTGTTGCAACGTCGAAGCCTGCCAGCGTGCCGCCATAACTGCCCGTCATGATCCTTTTTCCGTCGGAGCTTGCGGCGATACATTTCACCGAATTATGATGCGGCGTTTGATATATTCCACGGGATTCCGGCGTATGGATCTGCAATTTCAAATCGCGTCCAATACTTGCAAAATCTGCGCTGCCGACCCGGCAACAGCCGTTGGCGATGCGCTCGTGCGCATTTTCGATGACTTTTATTACTTCCAGAGTAGCGATGTCCTGCCAGACAACGCGGGTGTTGGCGCAGACTGAAAACAGCACGGTGTCGTTGGCGGCCAGCCCCTTGACGGCATTTTCATAAAGCTTGTGGCTGGACAGCAAATGCAAGCCCTGATCCAGAGCGAATACCAGCACCTCTCCGGTATAGCTGCCGATCGCCGCGTGCAGTTTGCCATGCCGGTAAAAGGTGACGCCGCAGTTCAGCGGAGAATGATGCTCATACAAGGATTTCCCGGTTGCCGCATCGAACAGTATTCCCATCTGACCGCCGGTGAGCAGTCTGTCGCCTGCGGGCAGCAGAAAATTGCACAGACTGCCCATCTCGGCGTATTTTGCCCCGTTCTTGAAGACGGTGCCGGCATCGCCCACGGCATAAATATCTGAGCGCATCGTGGCAACGGCATTCAGGCTTTTGCTGGGTTCGATGTCAGATAAATCCCAGATGCCTTGTTGCCAGTCAAACGTCGCATAGCGTGAGCCGAAGGTGCCCAGCACGATCTTGTCATCCAGGAAAGCTGCGGCTCTGGCCCAGATCAGGGCGGGCAGCGTGGAGCGGGAAATTTCAGTCAGGGTGGGTAATTCTCCGTCATGACGGTTGATGCGCCAGAACGCGATGCTTCGGTCGTAGCTGATGGTCACCAGCAGTGTGTCCTTGAGTAATAACTTCTTGATGCCGGCCCTGTGCGCAGCGATATAGCGCGTTTGTTCACCTTCTATGATGGCGATCCGGCCTCTGTCATCCCCGGAAAACACGCAGCCATCGCTGGTCGTCTCGAACGTGTCGGTGCGAGCGCCCTCGTTAGTGCAATGGATCTGGCGTCCGGTCAGCACGTCCCAATGCCTGACTGTGCCATCCACGCTCGATGAAATCAGCGATTTGCCATCAGGACTCCAGGCGACAGTCAGCACATTGCCGGTATGACCCGTCATGGTTTTCAGGCAGCGACCGCTAAGGTCGAAAATTTTCAGGGTGCGATCCAGCGCGCAGGTCGCGATATATAGGTCGTCAGGCGAAAATACGGCGGTGTCCACATCGTCGCTATGTCCGACTAAGGCGGCCTTGAGTCGCAGGGACGGAATTTCCCAGATGCGCGCCGAGTAGTCGCTGGATGCACTCACCAGCAGCGCACCGTCGTGACTGAAGCTGCATTGATTGGCGAGATGATCGTGCAGTCCACGCGCTAACGAGCGACCGGTCGTTGCATCCCACAGGATCACCTGATTGTCATAGCCTGTCGTGGCGATATAATTTTTGCAGGTGGCGACCCCGCTGATCGGCCCGACATGTTCCATTGTTTTCTCAAACTCTCAAATATCGCGCCGATAATAGCCGCTATGCTGGTGATTCTGGAAAATATTCCAGGTGATCGTCCAGGTGACGGGGTGGATTTTCATCAGGGGCAGATTGTAGCGCGGGCGTAACAAGAGTTGCGTAAAATCATGGAAACGAATATCTTGTCGGCCATGTTTGTATCGTAGCGCTTGTTGTTCGGGCTATTGATCGGCAATAATTTGATTGCAAAGGGATTTATTATGGGTATGTCAGTTCAGAGCTCTTCCGCCAGCATGGCGTCGTCAATCAGCAGTGTCAGCCAGATGCAGCAAATGCAACAGGCGCAGCTTTTGAATGCGTTGCAGCCTCCGGTGCAATCGGCGCCTCAGGAGCAGGTCAGCCGTCCGGTCGGCAACCTCGGCAATAACATCAACATCATGGCCTGATAAATTCAGACGTGGCTGTACTGTTTGGACGATGTGCCATTAATATCGGTCTTTTAAGGCCGGTTTAATGGCACATTTGCTTTTGCTCGAAGTACCCGGCGCCAACGACTTTAACATTCTGGAAGAGGCGGTGAGACTGGGCCATCAGGTCACCTTTTTCACGGCGGATTTGAGCGCGTATCTGGCGCATCAAACGCTGGCCACTTCCCGGTTGAGTTTAGCTCGTGAAGTCGTCTGTCTCACGCCATTCGATTACGACTCTTTCGAACAGGCGGCGCTCGCGCTGCACGAAAAAACGCCGTTTGATGCGATCCTGTGTCTGATCGATATTCGCATGATCGAAGCGGCCAGGCTGGCTGAACGGCTCGGCCTCAAATTTCTCAATTCAAAAACGGCGACGCTGATCCGGGACAAGTATAGCGTCCGAGAGCGACTGGCGCGGCATGCTATCCGGCAACCCCGGTTTGCCCTTGCGACGACCAATGCCCAATTGAAATCCACCATCGAGACGATCGGCTTCCCGGTGCTGATCAAGCCGTCCGATGGCTATGGTTCACAAAACATACTCACCTTTATGTCCGCAGAAGGGTTCGCCGCGCTGGCAGCGCCGTTTGCGAATTATCTGCCGCTGAAAACCGATTACGGACTGGGTGTCTGTGCCAATGACCGCCTGGTCGTGGAAGAGTACATCCGGGGCGAAGTGATCGGTTGCGAGACGTTTACCGTCGATGGGCGACATATGTTTCTGGGGATCAACGACAAGGTGTTTTTTCCGCCGCCCTGTTTCGGCATCAAAGGGAGTTGCTTCCCGTCAGGCCGCTTCGATACCGAAAAGATTCGGGATTATGTTTTTCAGATCCTCGATGCGCTTTATTTTGACTTTGGCGCGGCGCATACGGAAATCATCATCACGCCGGATGGCCCGTATCTGGTCGAGGTCAATCCCCGCCTGATCGGTGCACACATCCCGCGTTTGCTGGGCTTCGCGCTGGAGCGTTCTGTGTATGCGGATGTCATCGATCTGCATCTGGGCGGCGATCTGGCCGAGTTGCGCGATGTACGCCCGCCGCGGATCGCCGTATCGCGCTGGATTACCTCGAGTGAGTGCGGTGTCATCAAGGCCATCATCACGCCGACAACCGATGCGCCTGGCATCATGGCCGTCCATCTGTTCAAGCAGCCGGGCGACATGACACGCCCCCCGTTCGATAATGCGGACCGGTTGGGTTGCGTGATGGCGGTGGGAAAAACGCAGGCGGACGCCGAGCGACTGGCTGAAAATTTTGTGAATAATACACAAGTTTTGCTTGAAGACTTCCCTCTCCTCAACCCTCTCCCGCAGGTGTGAGCGGGCGAGGGAGCATACGAATCGCTATGCGATTTCACCTTAAGCATCTGCGGCCCACGCAAATGCCTCCACGCCGCCACCGATAATTCGGTAAGATTGCGACTGCGTGCAGGTGCGCGTATTGTTCGGGCGGTCATTATGAAAATTCACGAATACCAGGGCAAGGAAATTCTGCGGCAGTTTGGCGTCGCCACGCCGCGCGGGATGGCCTGTTTCAGCGTAGATGAGGCAGTTGCGGCAGCACAGAATTTGGGTGGTGCGGTCTGGGTAGTGAAGGCGCAGATTCATGCGGGCGGACGAGGCAAGGGCGGCGGCGTCAAAGTCGCGCATAGCCTCGAAGAAGTGCGCGCGGCCGCTGAACAGATCCTCGGCATGCATCTGGTGACGCATCAGACAGGCGCAGACGGTCAGGTAGTGCGACGCTTGCTGGTTGAAGAAGGCGCGCAGATTGTCCGCGAATATTATCTCGGCATGGTGATCGACCGTGACTCGCAGCGCGTGGCCTTGCTGGCCAGCAGCGAAGGCGGCATGGAAATCGAAGAGGTCGCCAAAAACAGTCCTGAAAAAATTCATACGCTGCGCATCGATCCGGTCGCAGGTTTGCTGGCTGATGACGCTGCAAAAGTCGCGCGCCAGATCGGCATCCCTGAAACATCAATCGCGGCTGCTGTCGCCGTGTTGCAAGGTCTGTATCTTGCCTTCGTGGCTAAGGAAGCGATGCTGGCGGAGATCAATCCGCTGGTGTTGACCGCCGACGGACGCGTGCTGGCGCTGGATGCGAAGTTCAATTTCGACAGCAACGCGCTGTTCCGTCACCCTGAAATAGTAGCTTACCGCGATCTGGATGAAGAGGATCCCGCCGAGATCGAGGCGTCCAAATTTGATTTGAGCTACATCTCGCTCGATGGCGATATCGCCTGCCTGGTGAATGGCGCGGGGCTTGCGATGGCGACGATGGATATCATCAAGCTGTATGGCGGCAATCCGGCGAACTTCCTCGATGTAGGCGGCGGGGCCAGCCGTGAAAAGGTGACCGAGGCGTTCAAACTGATGCTGAAGAACCCCAATCTGAAAGCTATTCTGGTCAATATCTTCGGCGGCATCATGAAATGCGATGTGATCGCCGAGGGTATCGTGGCCGCGGTGCGCGAAGTGCATTTAAACGTGCCGCTGGTGGTGCGACTGGAAGGCACCAACGTGGAGCTGGGCAAGCAAATTCTGGCCGAATCAGGGTTGCCGATTATTTCAGGTTCTGACATGGCGGATGCCGCCCAAAAAGTCGTTGCCGCTGCGAGGGGTAACTAAATGTCTATTTTAATTGATAAAAACACCCGAGTAATGACCCAGGGCATGACCGGAAAAGTCGGCCAGTTCCACACGACCAGCTGCATCGCTTACGCGAACGGCGCGAACTGTTTTGTCGCAGGCGTCACGCCGAACAAGGGCGGGCAGAATTTCGAGGGCGTGCCGATCTATAACAGCGTGCTGGAGGCCAAACAACAGACCGGCGCAACAGTTTCCGTTATCTACGTGCCGCCGGCCTATGCAGCCGCCGCAATCGACGAGGCGGTCGAGGCAGATCTGGATCTGGTGATCTGTATCACCGAAGGTATTCCGGTGCATGACATGATCCGCACCCGCTACAAGATGCAGGGCCGTCGCACCTTGCTGATCGGGCCGAATTGCCCCGGACTGATTACGCCCGATGAAATCAAGATCGGCATCATGCCCGGACACATTCATAAAAAAGGGCGCATCGGGGTGGTTTCACGCTCCGGCACACTGACTTACGAGGCGGTCGGACAGCTCACTGCGCTGGGCCTGGGGCAGTCTTCCTGCGTCGGCATCGGCGGCGATCCGATCAACGGACTGAAGCATCTGGATGTGCTGCGCCTGTTCAACGATGACCCTGAAACCGATGCGGTGGTGATGGTGGGCGAGATCGGCGGCAGCGACGAGGAAGCCTGCGCTCGCTGGATCAAGGATAATATGAAGAAGCCCGTGGTCGGCTTCATCGCAGGCGTCACGGCCCCTGCCGGCAAACGCATGGGGCATGCGGGTGCGATCATTTCCGGCGGTCAGGGCGGTGCGGACACCAAGCTGGCGGTGATGGAAGAATGCGGCATCCATATCACGCGCAATCCCGCTGAAATGGGCCGGGTGATGAAAAGAATACTGGCGAGTAGCTAGTGGCTGGTAGCTGGCGATGCGATTTGCAACTCGCTACCGGCTATAAGCTACAGGCTAATTTATGAAAGGAATGTTTTGTTAGAAATGCTTGTAACCAGCTCGTTCTGGGTGGATGTGCTGAAGATCATCATGATCGACGTGCTGTTGTCGGGTGACAATGCGGTGGTGATCGCGCTGGCTTGCCGCAATCTGCCGGCGGCGCAACGTCAAAAGGGTATTCTGTTCGGCATGGCAGGCGCCGTGCTGCTGCGCATCGTGCTGACCTTTTTTGCGGTCAGTCTGCTGTCCTTGCCTTATCTGAAACTGGTAGGCGCACTGCTGTTGATCTGGATAGGGATCAAGCTGATCCTGCCCGAAGACGAACATGACGAAGGCAGCATTGTGGCGGATGCCAGGCTGATAGGCGCGGTCAAGACCATCATCATTGCCGACTTCGTGATGAGCCTGGATAACGTGTTGGGTGTGGCGGCGGCGGCCAAAGGCAACGTGCCGCTGCTGGTGTTCGGCTTGCTGATCAGCATTCCGCTGATCGCCTGGAGCAGCCAGCTGGTGTTGAAATTGATAGATCGTTTTCCTTATATCATTTATGCTGGCGGTGCGCTGTTAGGTTATGTGGCGGGTGAAATGCTGGTGGCCGAGGCATTGTTTGCGCCGCTGCTGGAAGCTCAGCACTACCTGCACTGGCTGATTCCGGCAGGTTGTGCCGTGTTGGTGCTGGCGATCGGCCAGTGGCTGGCGATGCGCCGGGTCGCGGCGAATGAAGTTGTCAATCTGGTTGACGGCCAATCTGTCGTGCCGGGCAAACAAGACTAAGGGAAGACGATGAAATTACTGATTCCACTCGATGGTTCGAGCGAAGCACAGCGTGCGGTGGACTATGTCATCGGTCACCAGGACATGTTCAAAGAGGTGCCGCAACTGTTGTTGCTTAACGTGCAATGGAAGGTTGCGACGGGTAACGTCAAGTTATTCATCAATCAGGACACGATCAATGATTACTACCGCGAACAGGGTATGGCAGCGCTGCAACCGGCGCGCAATGCACTGGACACGGCGCAGCTATCCTATCAGTATCACATCAGCGTCGGCACACCTGCCGAATCCATCGCACAATACGCACGTGAGCGGCAAGTGGATCAGATTGTGATGTGCAGGCAGGGGCAAGGTGGATTGCAAACGATCTTGTTGGGTTCCGTGGTGGCCAAGGTATTGCATCTGGCACAGTGTCCGGTGTTGCTGGTCAAATAAAGGTTCGCTTATGAAAATGGAAGAAGCGCTGGAAATCGTAGCCCAGACTAATTCGGGCATGGTGCGTGCGCACAATGAGGATAGTATCGCTACGGACGCGGCTTGCGGCCTGGTGGTATTGGCCGATGGCATGGGCGGTTACAATGCCGGAGAAGTCGCGAGCGGGATTGCGGTCGAGATCACCCTGTCCGAAATCACTCAGCCGCTGCAAAAATCCAGTCCGATCAAACGGGATGAGGAAACCGGTGAGGAGCTGGCTGTTGCGCTGATGGGGCGCAGCATACACAAGGCCAATGCTTCGATCTACCAGGCGGCGCGGAGTCACTCGCAATATGCCGGAATGGGCACGACCATTGTTTCAGCATTGTTTTATGATAACCGCGTGGTGGTAGGACACGTCGGCGATTCGCGCCTGTATCGTCTGCGTGGAGAGACGCTGGTGTCGGTCACCCGCGACCACTCCTTGTTGCAGGAGCAGATAGATTGCGGGATGATCAGCGTTGAGAATGCGCGTCACTCACAGAACAAGAATCTGGTGACGCGTGCCGTCGGCATCGATGCCGAATTGATGCCGGAAATTCATCTGCATGATGTGGCGGTGGGTGATATTTACCTGCTCTGTTCGGACGGGCTGAACGACATGGTGGAAGACGACGATATTCAAGCCATACTGTATGCGATGCAAGGCAATCTGCCGCTTGCCGCCGAACAGTTAATCCAGACCGCGAACGATAACGGCGGCCGCGACAATGTTTCGGTGATCCTGGTCAAAATAAAACAGGATTTTGCCGAACCGCGCAGCTGGCTGGCAGGATTGTTCAATTGGGTTCAAGGAATGAGAGGGACAAAACGATGACCGCAAAATTGATCTTGAGCCTGGACGGGGTGCTCATTCAGGAATACCCGCTGAATAAGGATCGCATCACGATAGGCCGAAAACCTGACAACGACATTGTCATCAATAATCTTGCCGTGAGCAGTCAGCATGCGGCGATTGTCACGATCGGGCATGATTCGTTCATGGAGGATCTCGACAGTACCAATGGCCTGGCTGTGAATGGGACGCCCACCAAAAAGCACTTTTTGCAGAACAACGATGTCATAGAAATCGGCAAGTACATGCTGAAATATTTGAACGATCATATCAGCCAAACGAATGCCGCCGATTTTGAAAAGACCATGATATTGCGTGCGCCCGTGATGCCATTCAACACCAAAACTGATAAAACGGGAGACACGGGCTTATTTCAGAAAGGCCATGCTGCCGAGCCTGAGATCAACCCTGAAGTGAATCTGGCGCCTCCTCCTCCTCAAGTGGATGCGATACCTGCACCGGTCGCGGCAACGCGTCCGGTAACGCTTGCCGCGATCCAGATCCTGAATGGCCCGAATGCAGGCAAGGAGCTTGATCTGGTCAAAGGCCTCACGACGCTGGGTAAGCCGGGTGTGCAGGTGGCGGTGTTGACAAAACGCCCCCAGGGGTTTTTTATCACTCATGTGGAGGGGGCGAGTTATCCGGTCGTGAATGGTCAGGTTCTGGGCGGACAGCCGCATCAGTTGCAGGATCACGATTTGATCGAACTGGCCGGCATCAAGATGGAGTTCTATTTCAAAAACTAACTCGGGAGAGCCGGTATTTTGAGGCTCACTGAAATTGCGAAGAGTGGTCAGGTATGAGGCTTAGAGTGTTGGGTTGTAGCGGCGGGATAGGTGGCAATCTGCATACCACTTCGTTTTTGATCGATCATGACATCCTGATCGATGCGGGTACCGGCGTGGGCGAACTCAGCTTGACCGAGCTGAGTGAGATTGACCATGTCTTTATCACACATTCGCATATGGATCACATCTGCTGTCTGCCTTTGCTGCTGGACAGCGTGTGGGGGATGCGCAGCCATCCTGTGACGGTGTATGCAACCGAAGCGACGCTTGAAATCCTCAAGCGGCATGTTTTCAACTGGAAAGTCTGGCCGGATTTCAGCGAAATTCCTAATGCAGAGCACCCTGTCATGCGCTATCAGGTAATTGAGTTGGGGGAAGCGGTCGACTTGCAGGGGCGAAAAATTACTGCCATACCGGCCAATCACACCGTTCCTGCGGTGGGGTATCACCTTGACAGCGGAGAGGCGAGCCTGGTGTTCAGCGGGGACACCTATATCAACGACAGTTTGTGGGCCGTGGTCAACGGGATTGCGAATTTACGCTACCTGATCATAGAAACCGCCTTTTCCAATGGAGAAATCGAGCTGGCTTTTCTTGCCAAGCACTTATGCCCAAGTCTGCTTGCGGATGAATTGACCAAATACGATGGTGAGGCAGAAATATTTATCACGCATTTGAAGCCCGATGAGGCTGAATTGATCATGTGTGAAATCGAAGCCTGTGTGAGTGGCCATACTCCAAAAATGTTGATAAATAATCAACATCTTATATTTTAGCGAGTCTGTTTTTAACGGTTCAATTTGCCGAAATGGCAGACTGGCTGAGGCTTGTATGGCGCAGGGCTAACGGTTTTGATTGGCGAATGATGGCGGGGGTTTGCGCCGGCGAGAGGTAATAAAGTAATGAAGTCAGCAGTGAACAATGACGATGATATGAGCGCTAAGCTTGAGTTCACCAAGAATCTCAATCATGTCACCAACAAGATACATGCCACCAGCAATATCGACGAAATCATGCTGGATGTCAGCAAGGATATCTGCACCCTGTTCAATGCGGACAGGCTGACTATCTACGTCGTGGGCGAAGACAATGTCTCGCTGATTTCCAAGGTCAAGACCGGTTTGAATTCCTTCAAGGACCTCAAGTTGCCGATTGCGGAGCAGAGCGTAGCCGGATATGTGGCGGTCAACAAGAAATTGCTCAATATCAAGGATGTCTATGATGAGCATGAATTGTCCAGATATAGTTCGCATCTGCGATTCTTGCAGGAAGTAGACAGGCGCACCGGGTATCGTACCAAGCAGATGCTGGTGGCGCCGATACTGGATGCGCAAAGCGGTGATCTGGTGGGGGTGATTCAGGTCATCAACAACAAGGCCGGCGTTCCTTTCTCGGGACTGTTTGAGGAAGGCGTGCTGGAACTGGCGCAGACCATGGCGGTGGCATTGCGCCAGCGCCAGGAAAAATCCACCGTCAAAACCAAATACGATTATTTGGTGGCGGACGCCGTGTTGTCTGCCGCCGAGTTCGAGTTGGCAGCACGCACCGCACGGCGTAAAGGGGTGGATATCGAGGATGTGCTGCTCGACGAATTTCAGGTCAGCGTTGCCCCGTTGGGCAAAGCCTTGTCCAGTTACTTCGGCGTGGCATACGAACCATTCAAGGCGGACCGCATCAAACCGGCTGATTTGCTGCGCAATTTGAAGCGAGAGTATGTCGAGAGCAGCCACTGGTTGCCGATAGAGGAAACGCAAGAGGGCGTGGTGATACTCACGACCGACCCCGAACGTATTCAGACCTCCCGTGTGGTGAACAACATCTTCCCCCGGAACAGGCTGGTCTACAAGGTTTGTTCGCAACGCGAATTCAAACAAACGCTGGATGCATTTTATGGCAAAGGGGCGGATACGGGTTCCGGGATCGCCATGGATGAATCCTCCATGGACGATTTGCTGTCCAGCATGGGCGGTGATGACGAAGAAAATCTCTCTGTCACACAGGAGGATGTCAATGCGGCGTCCGACAACGAGCTGGTCAAGCTGGTCAACAAGATCATTGTGGATGCCTATCGGATGGGCGCGTCCGACATTCACGTCGAGCCGCAGCCGGGCAAGGCCAAGACACAGATACGCCTGCGCAAGGATGGCTCGCTGCTTAATTACATCGAGGTGCCCTCAACTTACCGCAACGCGCTGGTCACGCGCATCAAGATCATGTGCGACCTTGACATCTCCGAGAAGCGCAAGCCTCAGGACGGCAAGATCAAGTTCAAAAAATTCGGGCCCCTGGATATCGAGCTACGCGTGGCGACCATCCCCTCGCAGGGCGGAGTGGAAGATGTGGTGATGCGTATTCTGGCCTCAGGCGAGCCGTTGCCGCTGGAGAAAATGGGTTTCTCGGCGCGCAATAACGAACTTATTCAGGCGACCGTCGTTAAACCATATGGTCTGTTTTTCGTGTGCGGGCCGACAGGTTCCGGCAAGACCACCACCTTGCATTCGATCCTGAAATTTATCAATAAGCCGGATACCAAGATTTGGACGGCGGAAGACCCGGTTGAAATTACCCAGAAGGGCTTGCGCCAGGTACAGATCAACAAGAAGGCAGGGCTGGATTTCCCGACCATCATGCGCGCTTTTTTGCGCGCCGATCCGGACGTGATCATGGTCGGCGAAATGCGCGACAAGGAAACCGTCTCCATCGGCATCGAAGCTTCGCTGACGGGCCATCTGGTCTTTGCCACGCTGCACACCAACAGTGCGCCTGAATCCATTTTGCGTCTGCTCGATATGGGGATGGATCCGTTCAATTTCGCGGATGCGCTGCTGGGGATACTGGCGCAACGTCTGGCCAAGCGGTTGTGCAGCGACTGCAAGACGCCGCATATTGCGAGCAAGGAGGAAGTGCAGGCGCTGCTGGAGGAATACAGCCAGGAGTTGAAGCATACCGTGGTCTGGAAAAAAGATCCGACAGCCGCCAGTAAAGAACTGTATGAACAATGGGTCAGCATGTTCGCCAATGACAAGAAGCAATTCACGCTTTATAGCCCCGTCGGTTGCGAGAAATGCAGCGGTACGGGTTATCGCGGCCGGGTTGGTTTGCACGAATTGCTGATCGGCAGCGACGCGGTGAAGAAAGCTGTACAGGAAAGAGCGCGCGTCGCGGAGTTGCTGGCCATCGCGCTGGACGAAGGCATGCATACCTTGAAGCAGGACGGCATGGAAAAGGTGTTGCAAGGCATCACCGACATGCACCAGATACGAGCGGTTTGTATCAAGTAATTTTAGTAAGTGGGGAGTTGGGAGTGGTAAGTGGGCAAAGACAGTGGTTTTTACTTACCACTCACCACTTACTACTCTCTACTTGCCACTATCAACTATCAACTGACTGTTTACTATGTCCGACAATCTGATTGCACGACTGAAAGAGCTCAACGAGATCGGTATCGCGTTGTCGCGTCAGCACGACATCAACAGCTTGCTCGAAATGATTCTGGAGGCGGCCAAGCGCGTTACCCATGCCGATGCCGGTACGCTTTATCTGCACGATCCGGAACATCAGACGTTGCGCTTCGAGATTGTGCGCACCGATACGTTGAACATCAAGATGGGCGGCACCAGCGGCGTACCGATTACTTTCTATCCGATCCATCTCTACGATGCAAAGGGTCAGCCTAATCACGCGATGGTGGTGAGTCATACGGCGCTGAGCGCTGAGACGGTGAATATTCCTGACGCCTATGCAGCGATAGGCTACGATTTTTCCGGCACCAAGAGCTTCGATGCCAAGACAGGTTACCAATCCCGGTCCTTTTTGACCGTGCCGATGGTCGATCACGAACGTGAAGTCATCGGCGTGTTGCAACTTATCAATGCGCTGGACCGCGAGTCCGGCGCAATCGTGCCGTTTCCATCAGACGATCAGCAGCTGGTCGAATCACTCGCATCCCAGGCGGCTATTGCGCTGACCAACCGTCGTCTCATCAGGCAGTTGGAGGAGTTGTTCGAGGCCTTCATCCAGCTGATCAATACCGCGATTGACGATAAGTCACCGTATACCGGCGGGCATTGCGCGCGCGTACCCGTGCTGACCATGATGCTGGCCGAGGCGGTTAACCGTACCCGCCAGGGGCCGCTCAAGGATTTTGTGATGAGCGCTGACGACAGGCAGGAATTAAAGATTGCCAGTCTGTTGCATGACTGCGGAAAAATCACCACGCCGGTGCATGTGGTGGATAAGCCGACCAAACTGCACACCTTGTTCGATCGTATCGAGTTGCTGGATACCCGTTTCGAGGTGCTGCGCCGCGATGCTGAAATTGCGATGCTGCGCGCCCTATCTCAGGATTCACACCCGCAAGGGGTGGGCCGTGCGGTTCCCGTAGCTTGCGCTACGACCGCTACGCTCGGATGCAGGATTCAGGATGCAGAAAAAACTGCAATCCTCGCCGAGTATGAGGCGCGTATCCGGCAGCTGGACGATGACCGCAAATTCCTGCGCCAATGCAATGTAGGCGTTGAGAATATGTCCGAGGCCGCGCAGCTGCGCGTGCAGCAAATCGCATCCTTACAATGGCGGAACAGCGAAGGGGAAATGGCCAACTTTTTGAGCTGCGATGAGGTCGAGAATCTTACGATCTGTTCCGGCACTTTGACCGTCGCCGAGCGCAAAATAATCAATCGACACATCGACGTCACCATTCAGATGCTGGAGTCCTTGCCTTGGCCGAAAAACCTGAAAAATGTGCCTGAATATGCAGGCGGACATCACGAGCGCATGGACGGATGCGGTTATCCGAAGGGGCTCAAAGGCAGTCAGATGTCGCTGCAGGCCAGAATCATGGGGATCGCCGACATCTTCGAGGCGCTGACAGCCAAGGATCGGCCTTACAAGACGGGCAAGACGCTGGCCGAGTCGCTGACCATACTCGGGAAATTCAAGCTAGGCGGCCATATCGATCCTGACCTGTTCGACGTGTTCATCCGCGAAGAAGTCTATCTCGACTACGCCAAAAAATTCCTCGCGCCAGAACAAATCGACGAAATTGATTTGAGCAAGATTCCGGGCGTCAATCTGGAATCATGTGAGAGGTGATGTCTATTCTGCGAAGTTCTCCGGCCACAGTCGGGAGGTATGGATTACGGCCAGAATTTCGACAGCGGAAGGCGTGACTTGATATGCGACGATGTAAGGTAGCTTGGATACGACCAGTTCCCGGGTATTCTCAATACGCCCAAGTCGTCCTATCAACGGAATGAGCGAAAGCTGCACTGTTTCCTTGCGGATGGCGGAAACAACACGATTGGCAGCTTGCGGATTTTCTTGCCGGATATGTGCATCAATCTCGGCCAAATCTAATTGGGCATTTCTGCGCCAGGCGACTTTCACGATGCCGTGTCGCTACGGGCTGCAAAAAAAGCGTCCATTTCATCTTCCGACACTAAGTCTGATTGACGGGCTGCCTCTATTTTTTCATGCCACCAGATTTGATGCTTGACGTAGGAGTCCAACGCAACAGCGGCCACGAAGGACTTTGAACGATGAGCGTTCCCGGCAATTTTCTCCAAAGCCTCCTTGGTCTCGCGGCTTACGCGGACGGTCAGAGTTGCAGTATTAGGCATAATGTCCTCACAGCTAGATTTGACGTTCGCGATGATAACATAATGAATTGTAACTGGACTGCGGTGGTCAGCGAGTCTGGAAAACGCTGGAATACGGCGAATATAACCGACGAAATCCGTCACATGGTTGACGAAATTCGGTTATAAAGCCTTGCCGGTTCGTTTTTGATTATCAATTATCCCTTATTAATTATCAATTTATAATGTTGGCACAGCTATTGCTTATATACAGGCAAGGCGAATCGGTATCTAAGCCAGTTTTGCCGAATGATACATTTAACTAAAAACAGGAGTTCCAAATGAAAAAAGTACAACAAGGTTTTACGCTGATCGAATTGATGATCGTTGTTGCGATTATCGGTATTCTGGCAGCGGTTGCGATCCCGGCTTACAGTGACTACACTACAAAAGCCAAGCTATCTAAAGTTGTCAGCGCGATAGACCCAATCAAGTTGGCAGTCGTTAGTTACAATAACGAGTCCTCTATCGCTACACTTGGTGCCAACGCTTGGACGTCGCTTGGTTTGGGCGTTGGTCCAACTCCAACTACAGAAGTGACTGGCTATGCCGTTGCCGCTGCAACTGGCGAAATCACTGCAACTCTGGGTGCGATTTCAACCGCTATTCCAGCCGGCTCTACAGTAAAGTTTTTGCCGGGTTTCGGAACTTCTGCTGTAACCTGGTCGACTACTTGTTCCCCGACAGGTGCTGCTCAACCGACGATGGCAAAGATTTTTGGTTGCCCATAATTTCGGACAGTCTTTGCTGCGAAACCCCTCCTCGGAGGGGTTTTTTTTTAGGAACAATCAATCATGAATTGCCGCACAACGTTATTGAACTATTTTCGCCAGCGAGACAGGGGCTGGGTGCTCTCGCTGTTCGCTGCGGTGTGCATCGTCTATCTGCCGTTTCTCGGCAGCCCGTTTGTATTCGATGATCTGCCTTTCTTTTACGGAAATATAGTCGAACACTATACGCATTCGCAATCCCAATTTGAGCTGCGCTGGTTACCTTATGCCAGTCTGGCCTGGACCTCTGCCGTCTTCAGCGACGTGCTGCCGCACTTTTTCCGCCTGGGTAATATGCTGCTGCACGCGGCCAATGTCATTCTGTTGTTTTTTCTGCTGCGCCAACTGGTTACGGCCGTGATTCCGGAAGTTGATAACAAGTCAACAGTCACCTGGGGCGCCTGGTTCGGCGCACTGATCTTTGCATGCCATCCGGTGGCGGTTTATGCCGCAGGTTATCTGATTGAGCGCAGCATCCTGATGGCGACACTGTTTTCCTTGGTTGCGCAATTAGCCTATTTTCGCGGATTGCTGACCGGGCAGAAGCGCTGGCTTGCGCTGGCGGTAGGCGCTTATTTTCTTGCATGTTTTTCCAAGGAACACAGCGTAATGGTGCCCGCATTATTGGCGGCGCAGACTATTCTGCTGCGCGGAGGGAGCGGTGAATCCGTCGGGTTGCGCACGAAAATCATTGCCGGAAAATGGGCGCTATGGTCAACCTGGATTGCACTCATTGCAATTGCAGTGTATGTGGTTTTACGCTTAAAGGGAGTGCTGGGCGTACCCTATGAGCCAATGGCGGCCTATTTGTTTGCGCAACAGGGTATGTTCGCGAGTACGCCCATGATGCATTTGTTGAGCGCACTGACGCAAGCAGGATTGTTTTTCAAATACCTGCTGCTGTGGTGGATGCCCAACCCGGCATGGATGTCGGTGGACATGCGCGAGCATTTTATTGTTTCCTGGTCGGCATGGCAGGGCTGGCTGGGGGTAATCGGCTTTGCGACGTATGGCGCGCTGGGCATCTGGTTGTTGTTTCGTTCCAGATGGATGGGGCTTGCCGGGCTGGCGCTGCTCTACCCTTGGTTGCAGTTCATGGTGGAGTTTTCGTCCGTTCGTGTGCAGGAGCCTTTCGTGCTCTACCGCAGCTATTTATGGATGCCTGGCATGATGCTGTTCTTCCCGTTGTTGCTGGCTAAATTGCCAGGGCGCAGGAAACTGCTTGGGCTGGGATTCGTGGCGCTGTTGCTCGTGCCTCTTGCCTGGAACCGGCTGTGGGTATTCGCCGACAACTATCGTTTGTGGAACGAAGCCGCGCTGTTGCTGCGCAGTGAACGTGAAACGGGTGCAGATCGTATTTACTATAATCGTGGTAGTGCCGAATTGGCTGCTCAAAAATGGGAAGATGCTAGTGCAGATTTTCAACGGGCAGTCACGCTCAGCCCGAAACTCGCACCGATTCACTATGCGTTAGGTGTGGCCTACATCAATATGAAACGCAATCAGGATGCGCTTGCACAATTCGATGCGGCGATTGCGCTCAAGCCGGACGATGCAAACGCTTATTATGCCAAGGGGTTGTCACTGAAACGGCTGCATCAGGACGATCTGGCAATGCGTCAGATGGAAAAAAGTTGTGAGCTGAAAAATATGATGGCTTGCATGATTGTTCAAATAAGGCCGGACAAGAAACAGTGAGCCCGGTTGGATTGCTCGCAAGGGCAATGGGTGGGGCCTGCTGGCATACAAGGGGTGCGATAAGATCTGCCGTGTAGGGCAACTGCAAAATAAATAATCTGTATCATATCGATTCTCGTCTACAAATACCTCTCGAAAGTTAAATATGCGCGTGCTGCTCGTAGAAGATGACCCGATTGTGGCGGATGGCCTGATGCGCATCCTGCAACGCCACAATTATGTGGTGACCCACGAAGCCAATGGCCGCCGGGCTGATCATCTGCTCTCGGTGCAGCAGTTCGAACTGGTCATTCTGGATATGAGTCTGCCGGATATGGACGGCGCTGAAATTTTGTGCCGACTGCGCCAGCGCGGAAACAAGGTGCCTGTGCTGATACTGACGGCGCGGGACAAGGTGGAAGACCGCGTGCAGGGACTGGATTTCGGTGCAGATGATTATATGGCCAAGCCGTTTGATTTGCTGGAACTGGAGGCCAGGGTGCGGGCGTTGCTGCGACGTGGACAATCTGCCAGCAGCGCTGTATTGCAGATCGGTGAGTTGTGTCTGGACACAGCCGGACACCGTGCCACGTTGCATGGCGAACCGGTTGAGTTGTCGGCACGCGAATTGAGTGTACTGGAAATCCTGATGCTGCGTGCAGGTCGGGTGGTCGGCAAGGAATTGCTGGCTGAGCAGATGTCGGAGATGGGGGAGGGGATGAGCATCAACGCGATCGAGGTGTATGTGCATCGTTTGCGTAAAAAGATTGAAGTGGGTAATGTCAGCATCCGCACGCTGCGCGGTCTGGGTTATCTGATGGAAAAGCAGTGAGCCTATACAAGCGGTGGTTTGATTCCGGCACCTTGCGCCAGAAACTGCTGTGGTGGGTGCTGGGCCCGATGTTGGTACTGCTGATATTGAACGTTGCGTTGATCTACAAGTTTGGCCACGACAGCGCAGAGCGCAGGCACGACCGTTTTTTGAATGATTCAAGCAAGATATTGCTGGATCAGTTGCGCACCAGTGAAGGCCGTGTGGAATTTAACATTCACAGCGGCGCGCTGGACATGCTGTCCGCAGATAAAAAAGATCAGGTGTATTACTCACTCAGTGGCTATCAACAAGCGTTTCACTTCGGCACTGCAGATTTGCCCATGCCGTCCGGGCGACTGACCGATGAGCCTGTCTATTACTCGGCTGAGTATGCCGGACAACCGGTGCGCATGATGGCGGCTATCCTCCCTGAAAGCGATGTTGCAAGCGGACGCATCGTCGTTGTGCTGGCCAAAACGCTGGTGCTGTACCATGAACGTGCTCAGGAGTGGATGTGGCGCGTGCTGCCTTCCCAGGTTTTGTTGCTGCTGTTTGCAGGATTTATGGTCTGGTGGGGTGTCGGGCGCGGATTGCGACCGTTATTGCAATTGCGCGATGAGGTGATGAGTCGCTCGTCGCTGGACTTGAGTCCTTTGCCGGAAAACGAAGTCGTCTCCGAGATCAGGCCGCTGATTCATAGCGTTAACGGATTGATGGGGCGTTTAGATGAATCTCTGGCATTAAAGCGCCGCTTTATCGCCGATGCCGCGCATCAATTGCGTACGCCGCTCACCGGACTCAAGGCGCAGGCTGAGTTGGCGCTGCGCCTGGATGATCCGGTTGAGATTCGGCATTCGTTGTTGCAGATGCGCCATGCGGCCGATCACGCCGCGCATCTGGCGAATCAGCTGCTGCTGTTGGCACGCGCCGAACCCGGTACGGTAAGGCCGGATAGTCAGGCTAAACATGATTTGGCGGCGCTGGCGAGAAATACCACGGAATACTGGGTGCCAAGGGCATTGCATAAAAATATAGACTTAGGGTTTGAAGACTCGGATGGTGATTGCCGCATCACAGGTAACGGCGTTTTGCTGGCGGAAATGTTGAACAACCTGATCGATAACGCGTTGCGTTATACCGGGGCGGGCGGGCAAGTCACCGTGAGGATCAGGCGCGATGACGCGAGCGTTGTTCTGGAGGTGGAAGACGATGGCCCGGGGATACCGGAGATCGAGCGCGAGCGGGTTTTCGAACGATTTTATCGCGTGCTGGGAACCAACCAGGAAGGTTGCGGGCTTGGTTTGTCCATCGTGCGCGAAATCGCGGATCTGCATCACGCCGAGGTTAGCCTGCTGCCAGGATCGGACGGCACCGGAACGCTGGTGCGCATAACCTTTCATGTGGCATTTAGTGTTGGAAACATTAGCGCCTTGCCGCCTGGTAAGCGATAATCCCGCACCTGAATTTACCGGAGTCTTGCATGTGCGGCATTTGTGGTGAATTGCGCTTGGATCAGGCAACGCCTGACATGGATGCGCTGCGGCGCATGACGGCGCGTCTGATCCTGCGCGGCCCGGATCACGAAGGCTACTACAATGACGGCGCGCTGGCGTTCGGTCACCGTCGCCTGGCTATCATCGACCTCTCCTCCGATTCCGACCAGCCGATGGTGGACGAAGCGTTGCACCTGGCGCTGGTGTTCAACGGCACGATCTACAACTATAAGGAATTGCGCGCGGAGCTTGTCGAGCTGGGTTATGCCTTCTTCTCGACGGGCGACAGCGAAGTGATCCTCAAGGCCTATCACGCCTGGGGGGAACATTGCGTGCAGCGCTTTTACGGCATGTTCGCTTTCGCAATATGGGATAAGCGCACCGGAACGCTGTTTCTCGCGCGCGACCGGCTGGGCATCAAGCCGCTGTATCACACGCTGGACGGTGCGCGGCTGCGTTTCGCGTCTACACCGCAGGCATTGCTGGCGGGCGGCGGGGTGGATACTCGTCTTGACCCGCTGGCGCTGCATCAGCATTTCACGCTGCACGGCGTGGTGCCTGCACCGCGAACCATCCTGCGGGGCATCAAAAAATTACCCCCCGCGCATACGCTAAGCTTCACGGCTTCCGGCGAGGTGGTGCAGCGTTGTTATTGGCAGCTGGATGCGACCCGTCCTGAGCAAACGCTCTCGGAACAGGACTGGCTCGATGCAACTCGCCTCGTTTTGCGCCGTGCAGTGGACAGGCACAGGCTAGCCTCCGATGTGCCGGTGGGCGTGCTGCTCTCCGGCGGCCTCGATTCCAGCCTGCTGGTCGGATTGCTTGCCGATCAGGTAGAGCAGCTGAATACGTTTTCGATCGGTTTCGAGGCGGTGGCGGGCGAGTTGGCTGACGAGTTCGAGTATTCTGATTTGGTGGCAAAACAGTTCAACACCCGCCACCACAAGTATTCGCTGTCCAATGCAGAGGTGTTGAAACGCCTGCCGGACGCGATTGCCCAGATGTCCGAGCCGATGCCAAGCTACGACGTGACGGCTTTCTATCTGCTGGGTGAGCAGGTGTCGACAAAGGTCAAGGTCGTGCTGGCCGGGCAGGGGGCGGACGAGGTGTTCGGCGGCTATTTCTGGTATCCGCTGATGGACTCCGAAAATGGCACGCCGCTCGAGCGTTTCTCGCGGCATTATTTCGACCGAGATCATGCCGAATATCTGGAGATGATGACTGACGGCTACGCCGTGCCCGATGTGACAGCCGCGTGGGTAGAAGAGCAGTTGCAACAGCCGGGTGCGGACGAGTTTCTGGATCAGGTATTGAGGCTCGATGTGACGCGTCTGATGGTGGATGATCCGGTCAAGCGCGTGGACAACATGACGATGGCTTGGGGACTGGAAGCGCGCGTGCCGTTTATCGACCACGAGCTGGTGGAGCTGGCAGCGAAGATGCCGCCGTCGTTGAAACTCAGGGAGGGCGGTAAATTTCCGCTCAAGGCGGTGGCGCGCGGGCTGATTCCCGATGCGGTGATCGACCGGGCCAAGGGCTATTTCCCGGTGCCTGCGCTCAAATATGTGCGCGGCGAGTTTCTGGAACGGATGCGCACCATTTTAAATTCAGAAGCCTGCATCAAGCGCGGCCTGTATCGGCGCAGTTATGTCGAGAAACTGCTGGCCGACCCGGAGGCACACCTGACGCGTATTGAAGGCAGCAAACTGTGGCATCTGGCGCTGCTGGAATGGTGGCTGCAGATCAACGTCGACACGATCAACAATTGATAATGGGCAATTGACAATTGATAATCGATGATGAAACCATGAAAGAAAATGTCGTCAAGGAGAAGTCGTTTAGCTTTGCGCTGCGAATCGTAAAGCTGTATCGGTTCCTAACTGAAGAGCGGCGGGAATTTGTGTTGAGCCGGCAATTGCTGCGCAGCGGCACCGCTATTGGCGCATTGGTAAGGGAAGCTGAGCAGGCTGAGAGCCATGCTGATTTCATTCATAAAATGGCCATTGCGCTTAAAGAAGCTAATGAGTCGGCGTATTGGATCGATCTGCTTAATCAGTCCGGCTACATTGATATAAATGGTTATGAATCCATTTATCCCGAGATCACCGAGCTGCTTAAACTACTCACCGCTATCATTAAATCATCGAAAGGCAATACTTAAAGCAATGGATAATTGACAACTATCAATTATCAACTATCAATTGCTTTTCCTAGCCGCCACAGCGAGGTGAGCTCAGCCGCTCGTGCCGCATGCAGCGGGTCGCTGGTGTCCGAGGCTCTCGGGTGATGCGGCTTTACATCGATTCTCCCCAGTACCTGCAAGCGTGCTGCAGCGATCGTTGCAAGCAGCTCGTCGCGGGTACGCAGTCCCAGGTGTTCGGCCAGATCGGAGAGTATCAGCCAGCCTTCACCGCCCGGTTCCAGATGGGCGGCAAGCCCGTTGATAAAGCCATTCAGCATGCGGCTCTCCGGGTCGAATACGGCGTACTCAAGTGGCGAGCTGGGCCGGGCGGGAACCCACGGCGGGTTGCACACGATCAGGGAGGCGCGCCCCTCAGGAAACAGATCTGCTTCTACCACGTCAACCTGCTCGGTTAACCCTAACCGCGTCAGATTTTCGCGTGCACAGGCAAGTGCGCGCAGGTCTTGATCGGTCGCAACGATGCGTTTGATGCCACGGCGTGCCAGCACGGCGGACAGCACGCCGGTGCCCGTGCCGATGTCGAACGCGACGGATTGAGTCCTGGTCAGTTCAGGCAAGGGCGTATCGTTGACCAGGCCCACATATTCACCGCGTATCGGCGCGAATACGCCGTAATGCGGGTGTATGCGCGCGTCCAGTGCCGGAATTTGTACGCCGTTTTTGCGCCACTCGTGGGCGCCTATCAGTCCCAGCAGTCCGCGCAGCGATAAGACGTAGGGTTGTCCGTCGTCTGTGCCGTAGGCTTCCGCACAGGCTGCCCGGACATCGGGTGCGCGGCGCAGCGGGAGGCTGTGATCGCTATTGAAAGGCAGCAGCAGCATGTTCAACGTGCGTGAACGCTGCGACTGCGCCTGACGATGCAGATGAAACGCTTCTTTGAGGTGAAGTTCGCGTAGCGATTCGTTTGCTTCCTCGCCCGCAACGCGGGAGAGGGTTGGGGAGAGGGAACGGGCATGCCCGTTGCGTGTGGCAGGTTGAATTTTGGCCTTGCGCGGTTTCTCATCGGCGCGCCGTGCCATTGCCTGCAGCAGCTGTCGCGCGTTCTGATAATCCCCCCGCCAAAGCAGTGCGGTGCCTTCGCATGCCAGACGGTATGCCGCGTCGGCGGTCATCCGGTCGTCGGCGATCACGACGCGCTTAGGAGGCGGTGTGCCGGACTCCGAGCGCCAATGGGCAGATTGATCTATGCCGGACTCGTTCCAGTTAATGACAGGACGGTTGATTGTAGAAATGGCGCTCATTTTAACGGGCATGGCTGATCTGTTGAGCTAGATGATGCGAACGATTCTCGCAGCGATTTTGCACATAGGGGCCATAACTCGCAAATCTGTCATGTCCGTTTCCCTCACCCAAACCCTCTCCCGCTTTGCGGGCGAGGGGACAAACGAATCGCTGCGCGAATTTCATATTATCGGCCTTCCTCTCTCTTGATTTGCTGATAGCGCAGTTTTGCTTCGTGATCGTCGCGCGCGGAGGTGATTTCACGCATCACAGAATTAACATCGGCGGCTTCTTCATTTTGCCGGAAGTGCCCGGTCAGCGGCGTGTCGGGGAGCAATTCGCCGCGCTGATAGATCGCCCATATTTCCTTTGCGTATTGGGTGTCCAGCAGTTCGGGTGCGAACTGGCCGAAGTAATTGGCCAGATTTTCGACGTCGCGATCCAGCATGCGGCTGGCATTGTTGTTCGCGGCAGCATCCACCGCCTGCGGCAGGTCGATGATGACCGGGCCATGAGCGTCGACTAAAATGTTGAATTCGGACAGGTCGCCGTGAATGATGCCGGCGCACAGCATCAGCACCACTTGCCTGATCAGTATCGCGTGAAATTCCAGCGCCTGTTCGCGGCTCAGTTCAAGGTCATTGAGTCTTGGAGCTGCCGCGCCGTTTTCGTCGGCCACCAGTTCCATCAGCAGCACGCCTTCGTAGAAACCGAAGGGATGCGGCACGCGCACACCGGCAGCGGCGAGCTTGTACAACGCATCGACCTCGGTGCGCTGCCAGGCGGCTTCCTGCTCTTTTCGACCATAGCGCGAGCCTTTTTCCATCGCGCGCGCCTGGCGGCTGTTTTTAACCTTGCGGCCTTCGGTGTAGTGAACCGCCTGATGGAAGCCGCGCTGGTTGGCTTCCTTGTACACTTTTGCACAACGAATCTCGTCGCCGCACTGCACGACATACACGGTCGCTTCTTTGCCGCTCATCAGCTGGCGCATGACCTGATCTACCAGGCCGTCCTCGACCAGTGGTTCGATTCTTTTCGGGGTTTTCATTGGTCTGCCAGATATTGGTCTGTCAGATACTCGGCAGGATCGCCGCGCAGGGAGTGAATTCGCGGTTTTACAGGATTCTCCAGCGCATTTTTGATCATCGCCTCACGCGACGACGGGGATTCCAGGCTGATGCGGCCCAGTTTTCCGGCACGGTATTCAGTTAGCAGAATGATCGACGCTTTTTCGAGATCCAGTTCTCCGCCACGACCCTTTAGTAAACAGCCGCGCTTCTTTGCGATGGCTTCGATCACGCCCACGCCGTCCATGCCGGTCGTGTCAAAACCGAAGCGTTCGGCTAACCGTTCCGGATAGCGCGCCAGCAGGTTGTTGGCGAGATGCTCGGCGATTTCTTCCTCAATGACGGCATTGCGTCCGATGGCGTGAATCGCGGCGAGTATAAAACCGTCTTCGTCGTGTTCGATTTTCGGCCACATCAGGCCGGGGGAGTCGGTCAGCGTCATGTGATCGTTGATCTTGTGGCATTGCTGCGACTTGGTGACGGCGGGCTCATCGCCCACAGCGGCGACGCGGCGTTTGAGCAGCATATTCATCAGCGTGGATTTGCCGACGTTGGGGATGCCCATGATCATCAGGCGCAGCGGCTTGTGGGGGCTGTCGCGATGCGGCGCCAGCGGGTGGCATAGCTTCGGAACACGGGCTGCATCAGTTGCGCTTTTGCAACTCAAAGCGACCGCTTTCACGCCTGGCTGTTTGTTGTAGAAGTCCAGCCATTCCTGAGTGGTGACAGGATCGGCCAGGTCGATTTTGTTGAGGATTTTCAGACAAGGACGCTGGCGGTGCTCGCGCAGCTCCCTGATCATCGGGTTGCAGCTCGCCTCCGGTGCGCGCGCATCCAGCACTTCGATGATGACATCGGTAAATTCCATCGTTTCGGCGGCTTTGCGGCGGGCCGAGGTCATGTGACCGGGAAACCATTGTATGGCCATTTTTACCTCTAATTAGTGAACGGCGGTGTCAGCAACGCCAGTTGTGCAGCATCCAGATAACACCATTCGCCGGGCGCAAGATTCAGTTCGCTCAGCTTCAGGTTGCCGATCTGCGAGCGGTTTAGCGCCGTGCAATGATTGCCGGCTGCCGCCAGCATGCGTTTAACCTGGTGATATTTGCCCTGTTCCAGCACGATTTCAAGGTGATTTGCGTCTATCATCCGGCAAGTTTCCGCAGCCAGCGGCGCGGGTTCATCGTGCAACTTGACGCCATTTAACAACAATTCGATCAGTTCAGGCGTCACCGGATCCTGGGTGGCGGCGACATAGACCTTCGGTACGTGATGTTTCGGTGATGACTGGGTGTGTATGAACGCGCCGTCATCCGACATCAGCAACAAGCCTGTGGTGTCGTGATCCAGGCGTCCGACCGGCTGCACGTCTCGCCGGGTGAACTGATCGGGCAGGATGGTCAGCACGCCGGGATGATGGCTGGGTTTGCGGGAACATTCAATATTGGCAGGCTTGTTCAGCGCGACATAGACATGCTCGCGATAAATCCACGGCTCGTCTAAAACCGTGAATGTCAGCCCATCGGTTTTAAGCGGTGTGTTCGTGTCGGTGATAACGTTGCCCGCGATGCTGATTTCACCGGCGGCTATCAATTGGCGGCACCACTTGCGCGTGCCAAATCCTTGCGTATGCAGGATGCGATCCAGGGTTAATTTACTCATGCCGCGATTTTAACAGACTCAAGAACTAGTAAGTGGTAAGTGGCGAGTGGAATTGACTAACTACTGCCCACTTGCTACTCGCCGGTATTGGGAAATTCGCCACCCAGATAAAACCAGCAGCCGTCCTCGCAGACGAACCGGCTGATCTCGTGCAGGCGGTGGGCGCGCCCGCCGATTTTGTAGCGTGCGACGAATTCAACGGTGGCATTGCTTGAATCAACCATCAGGTGTTTTTTTACTTCAAGCCCCAGCCATTTTGCATCGGCTAAGTCAAGCGTGGCCGGAAGTGTGTCGGTATGCCAGGTGGCAAGCAGGTAGGCTTCCAGTTTCAGCACATACGCACTATAACGAGAGCGCATCATAACCAGCGCGTTGGCCGGCGTTTGTTGACGGCCTAGGCGAATGGCTAGTGGTTCCATCAACGACTCTGCATCCGGGGCGGGCGCACCGCGATGGTAGCGGCCGCAACAGGCAGCGTAATTACCCCCGCCGCAGGGGCAAGGTGCTATTGCCACGCCTGGCCTGGTGACAGGCTGCCGTGCCATATCACGGGTTCGATCTCTACCACGCCGTCTGCGCTGGTGACCATCATGTGACCTTCCTGGATGGTGCATTGCAGTTGCATGGTGCGGCCCACCAGTTTTGCAAGCGCCTGAGTGGCCTCATTCGGCAGTCTGAGTACGGTAAGGTTATTCAGGCGCGTCAGCTTGCTTTTATTTTCATTCCACCATATCTCGGCGGCGCGCCCATAACTGATGATCACAACCTTGTCGGCGCGTCCGCAGGCTTTACGGATGGCGCGCTCATCGGGCAGGCCGACCGCGATCCAGCGTTCAATCGCACCGGTGAGGTCTTTTTGCCACAGATCGGGTTCGTCTTCATTGCTGATGCCCTGAGCAAACGTCAAGGCTTCATCTGCATAAAGCGCGAACGCGTACAGGCGCACCATCATGCGTTCTTCAGTCTCGGAGGGGTGTTGCGCTACGGTCAGTTGATGGTCCGCATAGTAATAGCGATCCATGTCGGCGATCTGCAGGGTGGCTTTAAATACGGTTGCTTTGATGGCCATGTATCTGGATGGGTTGATAGTCAGGCGCGTATTCTAACAGGGGCATGTCAATTAACGTGAAGCTCGCGCAGCGATTCGTTTGCTCCAAGCCTTCTATTCAACTTTCCCCCAGAGGGGGAAAGGGCGATCGTTTCCTCTCCCTCCGGGAGAGGGTTTGGGAGAGGTTGGCACGCCTGCGGGAGAGGGTTGGGGAGAGGGGCACGGACAGGGCAAGAACCTTGCCATGTCCGTTGGATGGTATTGCACCGCCGTTCCGACTATAATTCGCATCCTTATTAGCTTTGTTACCTGTCAAAAACTACGATGCAGCTGTTTGCCTTTGGCCTTAATCATCAGACTGCGCCGCTTGCCGTGCGCGAGCAGGTCGCGTTCAATGTGGACGGGATAGAAAATGCGCTGCGTGACCTGGTGGAAAACGGTGCGGCAAAAGAAGCCACGATCTTGTCCACCTGTAACCGGATGGAGTTGTATTGCAACGCGGCCAAACCCGAACATGCAATCGACTGGCTGGCGCAATATCACAATCTGCCGCGCAAAGATCTCGAACCCTATCTTTATTCTCTGCCGCGTGAGCAGGCCGTCAAGCACTCGTTCCGTGTGGCCAGTGGCCTGGATTCGATGGTGCTGGGCGAGCCGCAAATTCTGGGGCAGATGAAACAGGCGGTGCGTCAGGCCGAGCAGGCCGGCACGATGGGCATCCTGCTGCACAAGTTGTTTCAGAATACCTTTTCGGTCGCCAAACAAGTGCGCACCGAAACCGAAATCGGTTCAAATCTGGTTTCTATGGCTGCGGCTGCGGTGCGCCTGGCCGAGCGCATCTTCCCCAGCATCAGCGATCAAAACGTGTTGTTCATCGGCGCGGGCGAGATGATCGAACTCAACGCGGTGTATTTTGCGGCGCGCAATCCTCGCCGCATCACCGTCGCCAACCGTACGCTGGAACGCGCAGAAACGCTGGCCCGGCAGTATAACGGCCATGCCATTACGCTGTCCGATTTGCCGGAACAGCTGGCGCAAAACGATATTATCGTGACCTGCACCGCCAGCCAGTTGCCGATTCTGGGCAAGGGTATGGTGGAGCGCGCACTCAAGGCGCGCCGTCACAAGCCTCTGTTTATCGTGGATCTGGCCGTGCCGCGCGACGTGGAAACTGAAGTCGCCGAATTGAACGACGTGTTCCTGTACACGGTGGATGATATCGCCGAGGTGGTCAAGGACGGTCTCGAAGCGCGCCAGGGTGCGGTCAAGGAAGCCGAGGTCATCATCGCGTCCGGCGTATCCGATTTCATACACTGGATGGAGTCGCGCGATGTGGTGCCGACCATCCGCGCGCTACGCGATCACGCCGAGCAGAATCGCACCCAGGAGCTGGAAAAAGCCGTGCGCCTGTTAGCTAAAGGTGAGAGTCCGGAAAAAGTACTGGAAGCGATGAGCCGGGGACTTACCAATAAATTTCTGCATGCGCCTACCCACGCGCTGAATCAGGCGCACGGGAAAGACCGCGATAACTTCCTTGAAGTTGTCCGCCGCCTGCACCACCTGCACACTGATGAATAATCTGATCGCCGAATGAAACCAAATATCGCCACCAAACTCGCGCAATTAAGCGAGCGTCTGCTTGAAGTCAATCAGCTGCTGAGTACCGAAGAAGCAACCCGTGACATGGATACCTATCGCAAGCTGAACCGCGAACGCGCCGAGCTCGAACCTGTGGTGGAGCTGTTTCACGCCTATCAGGCCTGCGAGGGTGACATTGCTGCTGCTCGTGAAATGGCGGAAGATGCCGAGATGCGCGAATTTGCCGACGCTGAGATCAAGGAGGGCGAGGCGCGTCTGGCACAACTGGACGGAGAATTGCAGACGCAGTTGCTGCCTAAAGATCCTAATGACGAGCGCAGCGTGTTTCTGGAAGTGCGCGCGGGCACCGGTGGCGACGAGGCCGCGTTGTTTGCGGGCGACCTGTTCCGCATGTATTCGCGCTTTGCCGAACGCCGTCGCTGGCAGGTTGAAGTGGTCTCGGAAAGTCCGGGCGAAATGGGCGGTTATAAGGAAATCATCGCGCGCATCGTGGGTCAGGGTGCGTACTCGGTGCTGAAATTCGAATCCGGTGCGCACCGCGTGCAGCGTGTGCCGGCCACCGAGACTCAGGGGCGCGTGCACACGTCGGCCTGCACCGTGGCGATCATGCCTGAAGTGGATGAAGTCGATGACGTGGTGTTGAATTCATCCGATCTGCGCATCGACACGTTCCGCGCTTCAGGGGCTGGCGGGCAGCACATCAACAAGACCGATTCGGCGGTGCGCATCACGCATCTGCCGACCGGTGTGGTGGTGGAGTGTCAGGATGGTCGTTCGCAGCATCAGAACAAGGCGCAGGCAATGCGGGTGTTGTGCGCGCGCATCAAGGACGCACAGGTGCGCGCGCAGAATGCCGAGACGGCTGCCACGCGCAAGAGTCTGGTGGGCAGCGGTGACAGGTCGGAGCGCATCCGCACCTATAATTACCCGCAAGGGCGTATCACCGATCACCGCATCAATCTGACCCTCTACAAGATGGATGCCGTTATGGACGGCGACATCAGCGAGCTGACAGGGGCTCTGATGGCGGAACACCAGGCCGAACAACTCGCCGCGATGGCGGAAGATGTCAGTTTCTGAGTCAATGCTGAGCCCGAGCGCAGGGCTGGGTGAGTTGCTAAAATCAGGCAGCAAGCAGTTGGAAGCCGTGCTGCATCTCGATTCCAGTACCGCGCGTATCGAGGTGCAATGTCTGTTGCAGTCGGTGCTGAAAGTCAATCGAGCCTGGTTGCTCACCCATCCTGAGCGAGTCCTTAATGTAGATGAGCATGCGCGTTGCAACGCGCTGTTTGAGCGTCGTATTCATGGTGAACCGATCGCGTATCTGCTGGGCACTCGCGAGTTTTACGGTCTGGATTTCAAGGTAACCTCCGCCACGCTGATTCCGCGCCCCGATACCGAGTTGCTGGTCGAACTGGCATTGCAGAAAATCCCTCGCCCTGTACCCGCAGGGGGCATCTCCGCCGCGAGCGGCAGCAAAGCTGCTCGCACTGGCGAGACGGGAGAGGGTGGCTGTCAGGCCGGGAGAGGGTTTCGTGTGCTGGACATGGGTACGGGCAGCGGGGCAATTGCACTCTGCATTGCCAATGCGCGGCCCGATGCAGAAGTGGTTGCGGTGGATGCGTCTGACGCGGCGCTGGAGGTGGCGGGCGAGAACGCGCAGCGTCTCAATATCGCCAACGTGCGCTTATTGCACAGCGACTGGTTTGCCGCACTTGAAGGTGAACGCTTCGATCTTATCGTCTCGAATCCGCCGTACATTGAAGAAAATGATGCCCATCTGTCGCTGGGTGACGTGCGTTTCGAGCCTTTAAGCGCGCTGGCTTCCGGGCAGGACGGGCTGGACGATATTCGCCGCATCAGCAGTGAGGCCAAAGAACACCTTGCTCCTGGCGGCTGGCTGATGTTTGAGCATGGCTACAATCAGGCGCAGCGCGTGCGGCAGTTGCTGCAACAAGCTGGTTTCGTTGCTGTGGAGTCGCTGCGGGACTTGTCAGGGATTGAGCGTGTGACGCTTGGTCGCGCTTGACGTTGGGGCAGTTGCTCTGGGATAATACCCGACTATTAAATTAAGGTAATGATCATGACCACAGATATCCAGCAACGTATCCATGCACAAGTCACCGAGAATGCGGTTGTGCTCTACATCAAAGGTTCGGCGAAATTTCCGCAGTGCGGCTTTTCAGCCAAGGTGGTGCAGATTCTGAATCTGCTGGGCGTCAAAGATTTTCTGGCGGTCAACGTGTTTGAAAATCCGGAGATGGTTCCCGGCCTGGTAGAGTATGCCAGCTGGCCGACGTTGCCGCAGTGTTACGTCAGAGGCGAGTTTATCGGCGGTTGTGACATCCTGACCGAGATGTATCAAAGCGGTGAACTGAAAACATTGCTGGGCGATCTGGCGACAGCAAGCTAATAAAAAACTCGCGTAGCGTGTCCGCATCACTCTCTGCCGCAAACGGGAGAGAGGAGAGAGGGGCGGGCGGGCACGCTAGGCCGAATTATCTAGGTAATCAGGCATATATGAATTATTTTCACGCGCGCATATAGTTGTGCCGGGTGTAGGGGATTGCAGCTGGCAACAGCGCGACTTCTCAAACTCTCCTCCTTTCGGGCGACAATGGTCGCCCGTTTTTTCGCCCTTATCTTGCGAGGCTGTTGCGTGCACGGGCAATCGCGGCTTGAACCTGGTTCGGTGCGGTGCCGCCGATGTGGTTGCGGCTGGCGAGCGAGCCTTCCAGTGACAGGACTTGATAGATGTCATCCTCGATCAGCTCTGAAAAATCTTTCAGCTCAGCAAGGCTGATGTCGCTCAAGTCGCAGCCGCGCTGTTCGGCGAAGCGCACGGCGAGTGCAACCGCCTCATGCGCATCCCTGAACGGCAAACCCTTCTTGACCAGATAGTCCGCCAGATCCGTCGCGGTCGCATAGCCTTGCAAGGCCGCACGGCGCATGGCTTCCGGCTTGACTGTAATGCCGGTGATCATGTCGGCATAGATGCGCAGCGTCTGCGTCAGCGTGTCCACGGTGTCGAACAGCGGTTCCTTGTCTTCCTGGTTGTCCTTGTTGTAGGCTAACGGCTGGCCCTTCATCAGTGTCAAGAGGGCGACCAGATGTCCGTTCACACGGCCTGTCTTGCCGCGCACCAGTTCCGGCACGTCAGGATTCTTCTTTTGCGGCATGATGGAAGAGCCGGTGCAGAAACGGTCGGCGATGTCGATGAAGCCTACCATCGGACTCATCCACAGGATCAGCTCTTCCGAGCAGCGCGACAGATGCGTCATGATAAGGGCTGCACAGGCGGTGAATTCGATGGCGAAATCGCGGTCTGAAACGGCATCCAGCGAGTTCTCGCACACGCCGTCGAAATCCAGCAAATCAGCAACCATCTCGCGATTGATCGGATAGCTGGTGCCGGCCAGGGCCGCTGCGCCCAGCGGCAGACGGTTGACGCGTTTACGGCAATCCTGCAAACGCTCTGCATCACGCTTGAGCATCTCGTAATACGCCATCAAATGATGCGCGAAGCTGATCGGTTGTGCGACCTGCAAATGCGTGAAGCCGGGCATAATCGTGTGGGTGTGCGACTCGGCCAGGTCGAGAAATGAGCTTTGCAACGCCTTGATAAGAACCAGTAAATCGTCTATTGCGCTGCGCAGATAAAGCCTGACGTCGGTCGCTACCTGATCATTGCGCGAGCGTCCGGTATGCAAGCGTTTCCCGGCATCGCCAACCAGCGTGGTCAGGCGTTTCTCGATGTTGAGATGCACGTCTTCCAGATCCAGCGACCAGATGAAATCACCGCTGATAATTTCAGTTTCGATTATCCCCAGTCCGCGCCTGATATCGGCCAAGTCATGCTCTGCGATAATGCCGCATGCACAGAGCATCTGTGCGTGTGCAAGCGATCCGCGGATGTCGAACAGTGCCAGCTTGCGGTCGAAATCTACAGAAGCGGTGTAACGTTTGACTAATTCTGCCACGGGTTCCGAGAATCTGCCCGACCAGGTGTCATTATCTTGTATGCTTGCCATTGTCAAAAATCCAGATGCTAGTTAAACGGTCATGGCAATATGTTACCCCTGATTAAAGTTAAGAATCGCCAGGCCCGTTCTCCCTCTCTCCCAGCTCTCTACCGCAAGCGGGAGAGAGGGAAGTGGAATCGCGATGCGAGCTTTCGTTAACGCAGAAAGAGGTTTCCCGCCATGAATAAGGCGCGCAGTATAAAACAAAATTCCCTGCCCGACGCGTTGCCCAACTTTCGCAACCTCGGCATAACGCTACGTCTGTTGTTGCTGGGCAATGGCATGGCGCTGATCGCAGCCGTTTTTCAGGCAAATGGATGGCCGGATGTACCCTCGCAGTTCATGCAGATAGCCACGCTGTTTACCCCGGTTTTGCTGTCCAGTCTGCTGCTGCTGTGGTTAGGCCAACCCTGGTTGAACAGGCTTTCCTACTGGCGCGGCGTGCTGACGATCAACGTTCTCGTTGGCGTATCGACGTTGCTTATATATTATTTCGGCGGTGAATTATTTTATCCGCTGCAAAGCGGAGATATTTATTTTCAGATGTTTCGTTCTGTATTGTTCAGCGTGACGATGTGCAGTCTGTTGCTGATGTATTTCAGATTGCGCGCCCGGGTTTTGTCGCATGCGCTGCACGACGCGCGTCTTCAGGTGTTGCGCGCGCGCATCCGGCCGCATTTTCTTTACAATACGATCAATGCGGTGCTGGGCATCGTGCGCACTCAGCCACGCTTGGCCGAAATCGCGCTGGAAGATATGGCCGACTTGTTTCGCATGGCGATGATCGATGAGCAGGATCTGGTGCCGCTGCACAGGGAAGTTAAGTTGTGTAAACAATACCTGGCGCTTGAGCAATTGCGCATGGGCGACAGGCTGAGTGTTGACTGGCAAATTCAGGATATGCCGGATGGCGCACAGATTCCGGCCTTGTTGTTGCAACCTTTGCTTGAGAATGCGGTGTATCACGGCATAGAGCCATTGATGCAAGGCGGCTGCATCCATGTATTGTTGCACCGTCAGGCTGGGGCGCTGCATATTGTGGTGGAAAACCCGTGTACGTTCCGCAGCGATGCGCATGCCGGGAACAAAATCGCGTTGCAAAATATACGGGAGCGCCTGGATTTGTTGTTCGATGCGGAGGCGAGCTATCAGGTTACAAACGAGCATGGCTGTTATCGGGTAGAAATTTCCATGCCATATATGAAAGAGAAGATATGAGCACGATAGAACTGGCTCTGCGCGTATTCATCGTGGATGATGAGCCACCTGCGCGTAACAGGCTGCGCGAGTTGCTGAGCGATTGCAACGAACAGTTGCCGCTGGAAATTGTAGGTGAGGCGGCTAACGGTCAGGAGGCGCTGGATAAACTGATGGAGGTGAACGCCGATGTGCTGCTGCTGGATATTCGTATGCCGCAAATGGACGGTATTGAGCTGGCGCAACATCTGCAAAAACTGCCTTATCCGCCGGTGATTATCTTTACCACGGCATATGACACTTACGCAATCAAGGCCTTTGAGCTGCACGCCATCGATTATCTGCTCAAGCCGATACGGCTGGGACGCCTGTTCGATGCGCTCAGTCGCGCCCGCAGCGCCGTGCCGATACAGGTCGAAGTGTTGCGCGAGTTGCTGCCTGAACCGCGTCGTCATCTTGCCATTCACGAGCGAGGCCGGATACATCTGATTCCTATCGAACAGGTTTTGTTTCTGCGCGCCGAGTTGAAATACGTTACGGTGCGCACCAGCGAGCGTGAATACCTGATCGAAGAATCGCTGACTGCGCTGGAAAAAGAATTTGCCATTCGTTTCGTGCGTATCCATCGCAATTGTCTGGTGGCCAGGGATGCCATCGAAGGATTCGAGAGAGGCAAAGACGAGGGGGAGAGCAGCGGCTGGATGGTCAGGCTCAAAGATTTGCCGGAGGCGCTGCCAATCAGCCGCAGGCAACAGCATATCGTGAAAGAATTCAGTTGATTCCTTCACGCAACAACAGCATAGCCCCCGTGCGGCATGATTGCCGGGTCGCTGCCTATTTTTTTACACGCGCATCCAGCATTTCGCGTAATTCGCGCAAGTCTGATTCGATTGTGGACAGCTGATAAAAACTCCCGCCCGCCTGTTTCGCCAGCTCAAGTTGCCCAATCGCAGCCATCAGATTGCCCTGCCAGGCGTAGCTGTAGGCTTGCGCCTGATGTTGTTCCAGAGGTTTGCCCAGCTGGTTGTAGCTGCGCGCTTGCAGGTTGTAGAGCGTAGTGTCGGAGGGGTGACGGGTGATTTGCTCGGTCAACAGATTGACAGCGGTTTCAGCCTGATTGCTTTGCAGCAACAGGTCGACATAATCGTAAATAAGGGCGCGATGCTGGGGATGGTTTTGCACGGCGGTGCGATAAAAGCCAAGCGTATCGGTGTCTTTTGCGGCGCGTTTTACTTGTCCTGTCAGCGTTTCCAGCATTGCATTGTTTTGCGCCGCCGGCGTGTTCTTCACTTGTAGGCGCAATGCAGTCAGTTCAACTTTGGCGCGAACAATATCGTGGCTTTTTAGCAGCGCGCCCACCAGTCCATATTGTTGTGCAATCGGGTTGCCGTGTTTGTGCGTGCTCAGTGCGTCTTCGAAGTACGCGATGGCGTCCAGGCTTGTTTTCTGTGCACTGATGAGTTTGGTGCGCACCAGCTCGAAATCGAGGCTGTCAGGCAGCAAGCGGTAAGGCTGCTTGCTCACCCGGTTTTCGATGTCGGCAATACGGTCGCTGGTAATCGGATGGGTGCGCAGGTAGTTGGGCGCATTGCCTTCCAGCAAACGGGTTGCACGTTGCAGTCGCTCCAGAAATTCGGGCATGGCGTGGGTGTTGAAATCCGCCTTCTGCAAAATTTCAAAGCCGATGCGATCCGCTTCCTGTTCATGAACACGGGTGAAATCGAGCTGCTTTTGCACGGCGCGTGCCTGCACGCTGGCGATGGCGGCTTGGGAGGCCTGCCCGTTGCTGCGCGCGGCGAGAATCGCAACAGCGATGGCGGCCATCGAGGCGAGTGAGTCGCCTTGTTGAGCCGCGACCATGCGGGCCAGGTGGTGTTGAGTGACGTGTGCGATTTCATGAGCCAACACCGAGGCCAGTTCCGATTCGCTTTGCGTGGTGAGCAGCAGGCCCGCGTTGACCCCGATAAACCCGCCCGGCAGCGCAAACGCATTGACGGCGTAATCATTCAAGGCAAAGAACTCAAAATCGAGCGACGGTTCGCTGCTGAACTGGACCAGTTTGTAGCCCAGCTGATTCAGATAGTCGCTGATTTCCGCATCATCCAGAAACTGCCGGCTGGCGCGAATCTGCATCATGCTCTGCTGGCCGATCTGGCGTTCCTGGATAGGGTTGATCACAGTCTGCGACACATCCCCAAGTTCTGGCAAGCCATCGCCGAGGGCGCCGGAAGAAAAGCAGAGCAAGAGAACCAGAGGCAGTTTTTTCATGGTCGATATATTATCAGGAACGAGGATTCAGGATTCAGGGAAATCTGCTGTTTCGATTTTGAAGTTTCTCTGGCTCCTGTATCCTGGCTCCCGCATCCTGAAGCTGGACTTTGCTTGCAAAAGTACGCAAAATCACGCCCCTTGATGACAAAGCCAGCCACCCGAACAGATGGATAGAATCGGCAAGTATGAAATCGTGCATAAACTCGGCACGGGCGCGACCAGCACCGTGTATCTTGCAGTCGATCCGTTCAGCAAACAGCAGGTTGCCATCAAGTTGTTCGATCTGAAAAACTTGCAGGATCCGAGACGCGCCAAGATTTTTCGCAAGTTGTTGATGACGGAAGCTTCGTTGGCGGGGAAATTATCACATCCGCATATCGCAAAGATTCTGGATGCGGTGATGGAGGGCGACATCAACTACGTGGTGATGGAATACGTCGAGGGCAGCACGCTTGAGCTATACGCCGAGGTGGATAATCTGCTGCCGATCAGCACCATCGCAGAAATTATCTACAAGTGCTGCAAGGCGCTCGAATACGCGCAGCACCAGGGCGTGATCCATCGCGACATCAAGCCCGCCAATATTCTGTTGCAAGGCGAAACCAACATCAAGATTTCCGATTTTGGCGCCGCTGCGTTGCAATACGATCATGACATTACGCAAGTAATCGGCGTGGGTTCGCCGGCTTATATGTCCCCCGAACAGGTCGAGGAGTCGAATCTGACGCATCAGACTGACATCTATTCGCTGGGCGTAGTGATGTACAAGCTGCTCAGCGGCAAGCTGCCGTTCGATACCAACACGAATCACAGTATGGTTTATCATATTCTGAACATCGTCCCCCTGCTGCCCAGCGTGTTTCGCGCCGAGATTCCGCCGGAGATGGACGCGATTGTGCGGCGTGCGATGGAGAAAGACCCGAAGAAACGTTACCAGACATGGGATGAGTTCGCCGGCGATCTGGTGGGGTTCTTCAGTCAATCCGCTTCAGGCCATGCGGAAATTTTCGATACCGAAAAATTCGATACCTTGCGCAGTCTGGAATTCTTCAAGAATTTCAGTGATGTGGAACTTTGGGAGGTATTGCGCGTCAGTAAGTGGCGCAAGGTGCCGGAGTCCGAGTACATCCTTCACGATGGCGAAAGCGGATGCGCTTTTTATATTCTGGCGCAAGGCGTAGTGCAAGTGCGTAAGCTGGGTGAATTGCTGGGTCTGTTGCATCGCGGCGATTGTTTCGGCGAAATGGCGCACCTCGCCGAACACGATTTTCATCGCAATACCGACGTGATCGCACAGAGTGAAGTGGTGTTGATCGAAATCGATCCCGATGTGCTGACGCGCGCCACGACGGGTTGCCGTTTTCAGTTTGGCGATGCATTTCTGCATTTGCTGGCGAAGCGCCTGGCGGTGGCAAATGACCGTATTTCGCACTTGTTGGCGGATCAAAATAAAACAGGGATAACAAAATGACCGGTTTCAAAAATATAACCGTTGCCGAATTGGTGACGATGTTGCAGCAGCAGGATGGTTTAAAATTGATCGACGTGCGCACGGATGCGGAAATTGCGCGCGGCAAGATTCCGCAGGGTGATGTGTTGCCGCTGCATTTGTTGCCGTTGCGCCTGAGCGAGCTGAGCAAGTCTGCTGCGACGGTCTTTTATTGCCAGATGGGCGGACGCTCCGCGCAGGCTGCTGCTTTTGCAGCCGGAAACGGATTCGTCGATGTATACAACCTGCAAGGCGGCATCACCGCCTGGGCACACGCGGGCTTACCGGTCTTATGATGGACGACGAAAAACTTGTGTCCGGGCACCCGTTTGATGTTGAACTGGACGCGCGTCAGTTGTCTTGTCCGTTGCCTATTTTGCGCACTAAAAAATCGTTGTCGCAAATGGACAGCGGGCAGGTGTTGCGTATCCTCGCGACGGACAAGGACGCACCGAAAGACTTCGAGGTGTTCTGCCGCCAGACCGGAAACGAGCTGCTCTCATCGAGCGGGCAGAACGGTGAATTTATTTTTTATCTGCGTCGTCGTTAAATCACTGCTGCCTGCACACGATTAGATGTAGTCGGGTCGTCGTAGTTAAGCGGATTATTCGGCGGATTTCTTCTCGATCTCTTGTGCCAGGAAGTAGGCCATCACAGTTCGAATCACGACGATTCCGCCCAGCACCATCAGCGTATCCTTGCTCGGAACAACGATGGTGCCGATGATGTCGCCGGCCAGGAAAAAATCCAGGCCCAGAGCCATCTTCTCTCCGATGGCAATGCGGATGTCGCGTAGCGTATCGACAAGTGGCAGTTTGTTAATGGCGCGCCATGTTCGGCGTAGCAGCATGGACATTCCATGCAGGCTACCCCACGTGACCACTGTTGCGCCGAGAAATTCGGTGCACGGCACGATGTAAGCGATCAAATTTACTAGCAACTCATGCAACATGGTCAGCTTCTAGACTAATTTCAAGCGTTGAATTTGGAGCTGTGACAGCGTTGCGCCAAAGTCCGCCATGCGTTTCTTTTCCTGCTCCACCACGGCTGCCGGCGCACGTGCGACAAAACTCTCGTTGGAAAGCTTGCTTTCGGTCTTGGCAACTTCGCCCTGCAACCGTGCAATTTCCTTGTCCAGTCTTTCACGTTCGGCGACGACGTCGATCTCGACTTTGAGCATCAGCTTAAAGGCGCCGACGATCGCGACGGCTGCGTCGCCTTCCGGCAGCTCGGCCACGATCTGCACTTCGCTGAGCTTGCCCAGACTGCTGATGTAGGGGGCAAGCGCGGTCAGTGTGGCGGCATCACCTGCTGCGATCAGCGGCACGCGTGCGGCAGGAGAGAGGTTCATTTCGCTGCGCAAACTACGGCAGGCGTTGACCATTTCCTGCAGCAGCGTGATTTGCGCTATTGAGGCTGGATCAATGATGTTCTGATCGGCTTTCGGATAGGCTTGCAGCATGATGCTCTCGCCGGTCCTTCCCGCCAGTGGCGCGACAGATTGCCACAATTCCTCGGTGATGAACGGGATGATCGGATGTGCCATGCGCAGGATGGTTTCCAGCACGCGCACCAGGTTGCGGCGCGTTGCGCGCTGCTGCGCAAGAATCGAAGCATTGTGTTTCTCGTTTGCTTCCTCGCCCGCTTGCGGGAGAGGATTGAGGAGAGGGGGGCTTAGTTGAACCTTGGCCAGTTCCACATACCAGTCGCAATAGGTGTTCCACACCAGCTCGTACACGCAGCGGGCGGCCATATCGAAACGGTAATCGGCAAAATACCGCGCCATTTCTGTCTCGGCCTGTTGCAACAGGCTATTCATCCATCTGTCGGCTGCGGAATATTCCAAGGGCAGCGTATCATCAAGACCCACGTCATGTCCGTCGCAGTTCATCAGCACGAAGCGCGTCGCGTTCCACAGCTTGTTGCAGAAGTTTCGATAGCCTTCGCAGCGTTGCATGTCGAACTTGATGTCGCGCCCCGGAGACGCTAACGAGGCAAATGTGAAACGCAGCGCATCGGTGCCGAACGCCGGGATGCCGTTCGGAAACTCCTTGCGGGTGCGCTTCTCGATCTGCTCAGCCTGCTTCGGGTTCATCAGTCCGGTGGTGCGTTTTTTCAGCAGCGCATCCAGTGTGATGCCGTCGATCAGATCGATCGGATCGAGCACGTTACCCTTGGACTTGGACATTTTCTGCCCTTCCGAGTCGCGGATCAGGCCGTGCACATAGACGTCCTTGAACGGGATCTTGCCGGTGATGTGTTTCGTCATCATCACCATGCGCGCCACCCAGAAGAAGATGATGTCGAAGCCTGTGACCAGTACGGTCGATGGCAGATATTGCTGAACAAAGGCATTCTGCTCTTCGAACGTCTTGCCTTCTTGCCAGTCCAGTGTGGAGAATGGCCACAGCGCGGAGGAGAACCAGGTGTCGAGCACGTCGTTGTCGCGGTCAAGCTGCCCGGCGTAGCCTGCCTGGTCGGCCAGATGGCGCGCCTCAGCCTCGCTTTTCGCCACGAACACTTCGCCGTTCACGCCATACCAAGCCGGTATCTGGTGTCCCCACCAGAGCTGGCGCGAGATGCACCAGTCCTGGATGTTGTTCAGCCACTGGTTGTAGGTGTTCACCCAGTTCTCAGGATGGAACTTGATTTCTCCGGAAGACACGCATGCCAAAGCCTGCTCGGTGATGCTCTTACCTTCAGGACCCGCCTTGCTCATCGCCACGAACCACTGGTCGGTGAGCATCGGTTCGATCACCACACCGGTGCGGTCGCCACGCGGTACTTTCAGTTTGTGTTTTTCGGCCTTGTCGAACACACCCGCCGCTTCCAGATCGGCGCAAATGATTTTGCGCGCATCGAACCTGTCCAAGCCGCGATATTTCTCGGGCGCTTCATCGTTGATTTTTGCATCCAGCGTCAGGATGCAGATCGGGGGCAGCTTGTGGCGTTGTCCCACCGCATAGTCGTTGAAGTCGTGCGCAGGCGTGACCTTTACGCAGCCGGTGCCGAATGCGCGATCGACATAGTCGTCGGCGATGATCGGAATGATGCGGTCGCATAGCGGCAGACGCACCATCTTGCCGATCAGGTGGGCATATCGTTCATCTTCAGGGTGCACCATCACGGCGACGTCGCCCAGCAACGTTTCGGGACGGGTGGTGGCGACGGTCAGGTGGGTCAGGCCATGCACGGTGTCGATTTCCGCCAGCGGATAGCGGATGTGATACATGAAACCGTCTTCTTCTTCCTGCACGACTTCCAGGTCGGATACGGCGGTGTGCAGTTTCGGATCCCAGTTCACCAGGCGCTTGCCGCGATAAATCAGGCCTTCGTTGAACAGGCGCACGAAAGTTTCGGTGACCGATTGCGACAATCCTTCATCCATCGTGAAGCGTTCGCGCGACCAGTCAGGGGACGTGCCCAGGCGGCGCATCTGGCGGGTGATGGTGTCCCCCGAGAATTTCTTCCACTCCCAGACTTTTTCGATGAACTTTTCGCGGCCCAGGTCGTGGCGTGAAATGCCCTGCGCATCCAGCTGGCGCTCGACGACGATCTGTGTGGCGATGCCTGCGTGATCGGTGCCCGGTTGCCACAAGGTGTTGTCGCCGCGCATCCTGTGATAGCGGGTCAGCGTATCCATCAGGGTCTGGTTGAAACCATGACCCATGTGCAGCGTGCCGGTTACGTTAGGTGGCGGCAGTTGGATGCAGAAGGATTCAGTCTGGGCAGGATCCATGCCGGCCTTGAAGAAGCCTGATTCTTCCCACTTGGGATACCAGCGCGATTCGATGTCTTTGGGTTCAAAACTTTTGGTCAGTTCCATGTGTGGCAACAGCGGAGGTTAGATATGAAGGGCGAGATTATACAGCCAGACAGGGGTGGTAAGTCGTGAGTAGTGAGTGGTCAGTGATCAACCGGTTTTACTTGCGACTCACCACTTACGATTTGCTTGTTTCGTCTGTTTTATTTATTGCGTCGCGCAGCAGTTTGGGCAGCTCTGCCTTGAATTCACTGACCGCCAGATCAACGGCAAGCCGTTGCAGTTCTTCGAGCCGGTTGTTGAGTTTGCCGGTGAATACGGTTTCGAGATGAGTTTCAAGCTGCTGTAGCAGCTGCTGCATCTCCTCCGCGTTCAGGGTGCGCTGCGGGTCGGGTTTGCTTTGAACGACCTCCGGCTCGAATTCCTCGTCAGGATCCGCGATGATTTCAAATAATATCGGCAACTCATCTGATGACGAATCGTCCACCACTTCGGTCAATAACGGCAATGTTGAGTCAGTCACGGTTAATTCGCCTGTGTTAAGTCGAAATGGCGCAGCTCGTAGCCGCGATCGCGATAAAATTTGTAACGCTCCCGGCCCTGCCGGCTCTCTGTCTCACTGGTACCTACAATTTCGATGAGCCGTTCAAAGCGGCTGAAAAACGGTACGCATTCATTATGCAGGCTGATCAGCAGTTCGTGGTGTGGGAATTTGTCATTGTCGCAGCTTAAAACAACAGGCATTTTTACAGCATCCCCCTCGTCGCTGCGACAGTGCGGGATGAAGGCTGTGTCGGGATATTGCCACAGCAGCCTGTCCAGCGCATCAAGGCTGGCTGCATCGGGCAGGCTGATGACAGTGCGCAGGCCGTGTTGCATGGCCTTGTGGCTCAGCTGGCAGGCGGTGCGCAGCTTGTCGGCTGAGCCTGTGTAGAAATCTACCTTGGTCATTATTTCGCGGCTTGTGCCCGATTGATCAAATACTGCGTGAGCAAGGGCACCGGGCGACCGGTCGAGCCCTTTTCCTTGCCGGACTTCCAGGCAGTGCCTGCGATATCCAGATGCGCCCAGCGGTAGTCCTTGGTGAAGCGTGACAGGAAACAGGCTGCGGTAACGCTGCCGGCAGCTCTTCCGCCGATGTTCTGCATATCGGCAAAATTGCTGTCCAGCTGCGATTGGTATTCGTCCCACAGCGGCATGTGCCAGGCTTTGTCATTCGCGTATTCGCCGGCATCCGCCAATTCGCGTGCCAGTTGATCCTGATTGCTGAACAGGCCGCTGGCGACGCCGCCCAGCGCGATGACGCAGGCGCCGGTGAGGGTCGCGATATCGATTACGGTGTCCGGTTCAAAACGCGCCGCATAGGTCAGCGCATCGCACAGAATCAAGCGGCCTTCGGCATCGGTGTTGAGGATTTCGATGGTCAGACCCGCCATGCTCTTCACGATGTCGCCGGGACGGCTGGCGGCGCCGTCCGGCATGTTCTCGCTGCTTGGGATCACCGCGACAACGTTCAGTTTAAGGCCCATTTCGGCAATCGCCAGCATGGTGCCCAACACACTGGCGGCACCGCACATGTCGTATTTCATCTCGTCCATCTCGGCGCCGGGCTTGAGCGAAATGCCGCCCGAGTCGAAGGTGAGTCCCTTGCCGACCAGCACGACGGGTTTTTGCTTCTTGTCGCCGCCGCGATATTCCAGTGTGATCAGTTTGGCGGGTTGGCGGCTGCCGCGCGTGACCGACAGCAAGGAGTGCATGCCCAGTTTCTCCATGTCCTTTTCTTCGAGGATGGTCACCTTCAGCTTGTGTGCCTCAGACAGCTTGCCCGCCTGCTCTGCAAGGTAGGTCGGGGTGCAGATATTGCCGGGCAGATTGCCCAGATCCTTGGCCAGTTTCATGCCGTGCGCGATCGCGCTGGCCTGATGCACCGTAGTTTGTGCGGCATTGCCGGGCTTTTTGGCACAACCGAGCAAAATCTTGCGCAGGCTGGGCTTGTCGGCCGGTTTGCTCTTGAGCCCGTCTGCGCGGTACGCGGATTCGGCGGCCAGCAGCACGATCTGGTTGATCTTCCAGCTTTCATCGCGGTCCTGTACGGCAAGGTCAGTGAGATACAGCGCAGCATCTTTGCAGACGGTTTTTTGCAGTGCGGCAAAGGTGGCGCGCACGATGTCGATGTATTGTTTGGCGTTGAGTTCCTCAGGCTTGCCCAGGCCTATCAGCAACACGCGCTCGGCTGCCACGCCGGGCAGCGTATGGAGCATCACGGTGCTGCTGGCCTTGCCTGTCATGTCGCCGCGAGCAATCAGGTCGCTCAGCTGGTGATTGACCACCTGATCGAGAAGGTGGGCGGCAGGGGACAACTGACCGCCCTCAAAAACACCCAGCACAAGGCAAGCACTACGCTGATTGTCCGGACTGCTTTGTTTTATGCTAAATTCCACGTGTCGCTCCCTATATTTTCGTTCCGATGCCTGATTATCCGCAAACTGCCCGTATAAAGTCAAAGTTGTTTCACAAGGGACTCTTTCATCGCGCCCTGGTGCTCGAATTTGCCGGCAATGGCGTGCTGGTTTTCGCGACTTTACTTGGCATCGTGGTGATCAGCCAGCTGATTCGTTTCTTGGGTGAAGCGGTCAGCGGCAAGCTGGCGGCCGATGGCGTGCTGGCGCTGCTCGGTTTCAGCGCGTTGAATTATCTGCCGGTGCTGCTGTCGATGAGCCTGTTCATCTCCATTTTGCTGACCTTGTCGCGCTGTTATCGCGACAGTGAAATGGTGGTGTGGTTTTGCGCCGGCATCGGCCTGACGCGCTGGATACGTCCGGTGCTGTGGTATGCCGTGCCCGTCGTGCTGGTGATTGCGCTGCTGAGTCTGGTGTTGTCACCCTGGGCATTGAAAAAAGCGGACGACTACAAGAGCAAGTTGGAAAGCCGCGATGAGGTTGCGACGATCACGCCGGGCGTATTCCGCGAGTCGGGCCAGTCGGATAGGGTCTATTTTGTCGAGCGTGCCGATGCGGGAACCGGTCAAGTCGGCAATATCTTTGTGCGGTCAGTGCAAAATGGCCAGCTGGGCACGATGGTGGCGCGCAAGGGTTTTCAGGAAACCCTGCCGAACGGCGACCGCTTCCTGGTGTTGTTGAACGGCACTCGTTATGAGGGAACGCCAGGTCAGCTGGATTATCGTATCGTGGAATTTGAACGCTATGCGATGCGTATTGAAGGTGCTGTTGCCAAGCAGCAGCTGCCAAGCGTGCGCACGCTGACGACGCAGGCGCTGTGGCGCAATCCCACCACCTGGAACCTGTCCGAACTGGAGTGGCGTTTGGGTTTGCCTATCAGCGCGGCTGTGCTGGCCTTGCTGGCTATCGTCTTAAGCTATGTCAACCCGCGCGCAGGACGTTCGCTGAACATGGTTCTGGCGATGGTGTTGTACATGCTGTACAGCAACATGATCAGCGTGACTAATGCGTGGGTAGGTCAGGGCAAGTTATCCCCCGGCATCGGGCTGTGGGGCATCCATGCGCTAATGCTGCTGATTACAGCGCTGCTGTTCTATTGGCGTATGACGCTGTTCTCGTGGCGCCGGGTATTCAAGAAATGAAATTGCTGACTCGCTATTTGGCACGGGAAATATATTCCAGCATCGGGCTGGTGTTCGGCTCACTCCTGATGTTGTTTGCCTTTCTTGATTTTATTCATGAGCTTAGCGTGATGGGCTACGGCCAATATAGCCTCGGCTATGTCGTGTTGTTCGTGGTGCTGACCATTCCGGGGCATATTTATGAATTGTTCCCGGTGGCGGTTCTGATCGGCACCATCGTGGCGCTGGTGCAAATGGCGGCAAGGTCTGAACTGACCATCTACCGCGCTTCCGGCGCCTCGACCGCGCAGATGTTGGGCGCGCTGTGCAAGATCGCGCTGCCGATGATCATGGTGAGTTTTATCTGCGGCGAATTGATTTCACCTCCGTCCGAGCGCATGGCGCAGAAGCTGCGCCTCAAGGCGCTGAATACCCAGGTTTCCATGCAGGCGTTCCGCTCCGGGGTGTGGGTTAAAGACGATCTTAGTTTCGTCAACGTCAAAAGCGTGATGCCTGACACCAGTTTGTCGGATATTGATATTTACGCGTTCGACGAGACTTTTCACCTGAAGACGATCGTCCGTGCCAGGCAGGCAAACTTTGTCCAGCCGGGAGCCTGGCTGCTGAAAGACGTGCTGCAAACGCGTTTTGACAAGCTGGGTGTCAGCACTCAGGCCATGCCGGATCAGGAATGGAAGTCCGCGCTCACACCGGGCATCCTGAGCGTGATGCTGGTGGTGCCGGAACAAATGTCTGCTTATGATTTGTACAAATACGCCTCTCACCTGAAAGAGAACAAGCAGCAGAGTGCGCGCTATGAAATTGCGATGTGGAACAAGCTGGTTTACCCATTTGCCCTGTTGGTGATGATGGTGCTGGCGTTGCCATTTGCGTCATATCAGCGGCGTGCAGGCGGCATCAGTGTGATGGTATTCATGGGGATTGTGCTGGGTCTGGTGTTTCACTTCGCCGGTCGTCTGGTCGCAAGTTTAGGTTCGCTCAATGATTGGCAACCCTTGTTCAGTGCCATCGCGATGACGGGGGTGTTCTTGCTGATCGGTGCATTTATGTTGTGGCAGGTCGAACGGCGCTAACGGCGTTTTGAGTATTCCTGAAGCATCCTTGAAACCCGCATGTTCATTGACATTGCGGGTTTTTTGTTGCCTAATCCGTCCTAGTTGTTCTTGTTCGATACCGTCACAAATGGCGGTATATCTGGCGGTATTTTTGTACCGTGACGGTATCAGACGCAACGAAACCAAAAAGGGGTAGATCATGGCACTTACTGCGATACAAGCGAAGAACGCGAAGGCAACCGACAAGCCGCAAAAGCTGACAGACGGCGGCGGTTTATATCTGCTGGTTCAAACAAGCGGCGCAAAGTATTGGCGCATGGATTACCGCTTTGCGGGTAAGCGCAAGACGCTGGCAATTGGCATCTATCCAGACGTGAGTTTATTGGATGCGCGGGTGCGGCGCGATGATGCGCGCAAGCTGCTGGCGAACGACACAGACCCCAGCGCGGCGAAGCAGGAACAAAAAGCGGCGATTGTGGCGATGAATGAAAATGGCTTTGAGTTCGTGGCGCGTGAATGGCTGGCGAAGTTTTCGCCGAACTGGAAAGAATCACATACATACACGATCAGGACGCGCCTTGAGAATGACGTTTACCCGTGGCTAGGTTCGCGGCCTGTTGGTGAAATCAAAGCGCCTGAACTGCTGGCAGTATTGCGCCGGATTGAAAGCAGGGGGAAGCTCGACACTGCGCACCGAGTCCGTTCCATTTGTGGCCGGATATTCTGCTATGCAGTAGCGACAGGACGGGCAGAGCGCGACCCGTCAAATGACCTGAAGGGCGCATTGCCACCAGCCAAAGGCAAGAGCCTCGCATCAATCACTGAGCCTTTGCAGATTGGCAAGCTCATGCGGGATATTGCCAGCTACAGAGGGAGCTTTATCGTGTGCAGCGCATTCAAACTCGCGCCTCTGGTTTTCCTGCGACCGATAGAGCTATGCAGCGCAGAGTGGGCGCACATTGATCTTGATAATGCGGAATGGCGCATACCTGCCGATAAAATGAAGATGGGAACATTGCACATAGTGCCGCTGGCATCGCAAGCCGTTGAACTGTTGCGCGAGCTGCAACCGCTGACTGGCAAGGGGAGATATGTTTTTACTGGTATCAGATCAAGCAACACTCACATGGCGCGGCAAACTATTCTCGCAGCTCTTCGGACTATCGGTTACGAGCCTGACCAGATGACCGCGCACGGCTTCCGGCACATGGCATCAACCGTACTGAACGAACAGGGCTTTAATGCGGACGTGATCGAGCGTCAGTTATCGCACAAGGCCAGAGGGGTGCGAGCAGTTTATAACGCGGCTGAATACCTGCCAGAGCGCAAACGCATGATGCAGCACTGGGCTGACTACCTGGACGGGCTGGCGGCGGGTGCGGAAGTGATAGCGATACACAGATCAGCGGCATAACAGTTTAAGCATTGCCTAGATCGACGGAGCGAACACGGGAATCTTTCACCCGCTGGCAATGCCCCTTATTTTGAAAGCGTGTTTTGAAAGGACACGAAAGCATGAGTAATTTACCAAAACTGCCGCCCGTAGCAATTGATAACGAAACGTTAGCCGCAATCAAGCGGGCGCGGGCAAAAGCTGTGTCAGTATCGGAAGAGGAAGCGAACGCAATCAGAAAGCGATGCGCACCGCACAGCCTGCCAGAACTTCAACCGCAAGGAGCTTTGTTTAAAATGCGCCGTGATGCGATTGTGTGGCGCATACCCGGCAAAGCTGGCGCTGACCTTGACCGCCCACCGTTGGGCGTGGCAATCGCTCGACTGGAGCAACGCCACAATGCCGAACTAAGCAAGATTGACCGACAAATTAAACTAATGATTTCCAACAAGGAGCGTAAAGGCGTTAATGCCAGACAGCTAAAGGCCGAACAGCGCAAAGCTGAAGTGTTTAGACTGGCGGAAGAAAACCCAAACAGGACAGACTTAATTGCCGAACAGACGGGAATGACCCGGCGCAATATTCAGTTAATCTTGAAAAATAAAACGAAATAACCGAAAACCGCCGATTCAGGCGGGGTCGTTTCATGTTCAGTATCCATACCGTTCCTAAGCATTCCAGCTCAGGACTAACGGAAGGAATACACCATGCAAGCAACCGCCACCAGCAACACCGCGCAACAACTCCAGACTGCCCTAATCAGACGCAAAGAAGTTGAAAAACTGACTGCGCTCTCACGTTCCCGTATCTACGACCTGATGAAGGTCGGCAAATTTCCAAAGCCAGTTCAACTGGGTGCAATGTCGGTTGCATGGTTGGAAATCGAGATACGCGAATGGATTGCCGCCCGTATCGCTGACCGTAGCCCAGCGGTGGGGGGTGTGAAATGAGCAGCTATTCACCTGACGTTCGACAATTCCACAAAGCAAAACAAGCCGAGGCCGTGCGCAATGCCAGACACGCACAGCAACAGCGGCAGGCCAAGCAGCCCGCGCACAGTTTCGGCTTTGACCGTTCCCGACTACCTAGCCCGTCCGCTTACTATGAGGCGCAAGGGCTGACGCTCAAGGGTAAAGGCGCATGGCTGGACGCTGTTTGTCCGTTCCATGCTGACAGCAAGCCCAGTCTGAGGGTGAGAATTGAGACGGGCGCGTTTTCCTGCATGGCCTGCGGAGCGCATGGCGGCGATGTACTGGCGTTTCACATGCAACGGCATGGAGCGACATTCAGGGCGGCATGTGTGGCGCTGGGTGCATGGATCGGCGGTGCAAGATGAACGCGCTGACGCTGGATCAGATCAAGACCTATGCGGCTAAGCTGGCCGGCAGCGCAAAGGCGGCAGACGGCGGCAAGCTCCAGGTTGACCAAAAAGCACTGCACGTTTACCGGACACAAGACGGAACGCCTTTGTATTGGCGCATCCGGTTGAAGTGCAACAGCACGGGCGATAAGTGGATCAGGCCGTTTCATTGGAATGGCACAGCCTTTGCAACTGGCGAGCCACCCGCACCACCCGAAGGAAAACCGCTCTACGGGCTGGAAAGTTTGGAAACATTGCCGGACGCACTGGTGATTATTACCGAGGGTGAAAGCTGCGCGGATTCTTTGAACCGTACGTTCGCAAAATGGCAGGCAGTCGGATTCATTGCAATGACCAGCGGCGGCGCGCAGTCGGCAGGCACGGCGAACTGGCAACCTCTCGCAGATCGTCGCGTAATCGTTTGGCCTGATAACGACGAACAGGGCGCGAAGTATGCGGCGGACGTGCTGGAGTTGCTGCGCGGCATCGCTGTATCCGTTGCCGTGCTGGATATTTCACCTCTCAACCTGAAGCCGAAAGGTGACGCGGTGGACTGGTTGCAGGCTGGTGGAAACATCGACGGGCTGATGCTGTTGATTGACGCGACCCGCACCGGCAACGTGAGCAGTGAAAGCGATACAACGCAAGGCTTGCAATCGGACGGTGAGCAGGCCGAATGCGCGGAGAATGAGGGGAAGCGCAGCCAAGCCTCCGAACTGGTGGACTATATTCAGAGCCGAGCCGAGCTATTCCATGATGCGAATAAAGACGTATTCGCCACCGACAACGAAACGGGAGAAACTCGGCGGTTGGAATCACGTGCCTTTAAAGATTGGTTGCTGGCTGGGTTTTATCAGGCCACGGGGAAATCAGCACGGGATCAGTCGTTACGTGAAGCACTAGGAACGCTGGCGGGGTTGGGTAGACATTCCGGCGAAGAACACGCCGTTTATATTCGTGTCGCGGGGAGTGGCGGCGTGTACTACGTTGACCTTGCCGAACCTGAGCGTAATCGAGTGGTGAAGATCGAGGCGGGGCGATGGGAGATTACCAGCAACGCCCCTGTGCGATTTATCCGCACCGAATCAATGCAGCCGCTGCCAGAGCCGCAACAGGGCGGAGACATTGCAAACCTGTGGCAGATTGCCAACATTCAGGGAGCAGACAGAATGCTAGTGTTGGCATGGCTGTGCGAGTGTCTGCGACCTGATACACCTTTCCCTGTGCTGGAGTTGCTCGGTGAGCAGGGCAGCGCAAAATCCACTGCGCAAACCGCCTTGCGCCGGATGATTGATCCTAACTCATGCAATTTGAGAGGCGCGCCAAAAGCGGTTGAGGATGTATTTGTCAGCGCTGGGGTTAATTGGCTGGTGAGCTTTGAGAATATATCGCACCTGACCGCGCCCATGCAGGACGCGATGTGCATACTGGCAACGGGCGGCGGCTTTGCAAAGCGCAAACTGTATTCAGACGCAGACGAAACAGTTATTCAGGTTCACCGCCCTGTAGTGCTGAATGGGATCAGCGCATCCATTACCGCGCAAGACCTGATAGATCGCACCCTTACTATTGAAACGCCTGTAATCACGGCAAGGGCTGAAGGCTGCGACCTGTGGCAACAGTTTGAAGCGAATCACGGGGGGCTGTTTGGTGCATTGCTGGATATTATGGCGAAGGCATTGCAGATATTGCCGACCATCAATCTTGCACCGGAAGACAGGCCACGTCTGGCAGAGTTCGTGCGGTTTGGCATGGCGATAGCGGAGGCAAGTGGAACGCATGGCGCTGACTTTCTTAACCACTTCAATGAAGCCAGAAAGGAATCAATCGCCCGCACGATAGATGCAAGTCCGGTTGCGTCTGCGCTGCTTGATTGGTTTGGCGCGAGGGATAAGCGCGAGGCCAGAATGACGTGCAAAGATATTCTCGCGGAGCTGGAACGTTTCCGGCCTCAAGGAACAGACGCATGGCCTCGAAGTGGAAAAGGGTTAAGTGATGCAATGAGGCGAGCAGCTCCAGCACTTCGGACGCTTGATATTGAATGCAAGAGTTTAGGGAAGACGGGCGGCTCAGGTTACTGGTTGATAGCCAGGCGCGGGGGAAAGTCGCCGTTGCCAAGTCCTGCAAGTCCTGAAGTCCTAGAATCTGCTCAAAAAATAGGCATAAATCAGGACATTAGGACTTGCAGGACTTTGATTGAGCCTTTATCCCCCGCGCAGTCGTCGCACTTGAGAATTTAATCATGGGCGCATTCGAGCTGATGAAAGAATTGCGGGGTGCGGGTGTGATCGTCCATGCGGATGGCGGAACGCTGGATATTTCACCAGCCGACCGCCTGACGGATGAAACCATCGAGGCACTGAAACGGCACAAGCCGGAAATTTTGGGGCTGCTGGAAACCGAGGGCGGGCAGTTAGTCGGGAATGCCGAGCAACTGAGGCCGCCGGACAAGATCATCAATCATCCGCAGGCGGTGGGCGGCTGGAAACCTGACCCGTGCAACCGCTGTATTCACATAAGCCGCTTCGCTGGAGGCAACGCTTGCCGGACTAATAACGGGCTGGCGCTGCTCTTCGGAATGCTCTACAACGTGCCGGAAGATCAAGGGGCGGCCTGCGCAAGCTGGCAGGCTGACCGATGGGAAACGCTACGGCCTACGGAGTGGATGCATTGATGTTGAGAGGCTGCTCAGTGTGTGTGCTGGCAATGCGGACGCATAGAATCTCACAATCGAACTATTGGAGCATGACCATGGCGAACGGCTGGACAGACGAAAGAAGAGCGCGACAAGCGGCACTGATTCACAACTGGAAGCCGTGGACGCACAGCACGGGGGCGCGTAGTGCCGCTGGTCGTGCCGTGAGCAGTCGCAACGCCTTCAGGCTCACACAGCGGAAAGCGTGGCTGTTCGCCTGCTGGCTAGCCAGAGAGAGGGGCAAGCTAGATGCTGGTAAACCTTGTGCGTCAATTGCGGAATGCCTGCAACACGAAGCGATGCGCGGAAATAACAGGGGGGTTTCCGTGCGGTTAATAAACAATTACGCAACAGGGGGAGCCTGACGCAGCAAGGCTTATAGCGGAAGTGTGAGAATAATATCTAAACAATTTTTACACATTACCGTGCAGTTCGCAGAGTTAGCAAACTTTCCAAAGTTGCCAGCAATCCGGTGGGCGCTCAAAACTGGCGAGTCGTGACTAGCCGAAAATCCGGCTGCTGCGCACATAGACCAAATTGCATAGGTCAGATTGCATAACCATGCGCATCTATGTGAATTCGTATGTATGCGCTAAACTGATTAAGGTGCTTTCATTCAATTTAATCAACAGTGAGGTGGAACAATGGCAACAACTCCGAAAAATAAGTCATCAAATCGTAAAGCATTTATCGTATTTGGCGTATTCATGGTGGTTTTGTACATCGCAATGTCGCCAGTTCGAGAGGCAAAAACTGAAGAGGATGCGCGCGTATCTAGATTAACGCCCGAACAAAAATCCGCCGAAGCAAAAGCACAACAAATTGCTGCAAGCACACCTACATGGAAGCCTCTTGGTGGAAATATGTGGACGGGCGTAAAGGTTTTTACTGGCGATAAAAAAGCATTCGCATTTGAAATACTTGGTGGTAACGATAAATGCAAATTTATGGATGGAAGCGGGGTTATGGTGAGATACCCAAACGGAAAAGCTGAATGGAAAAACCGAAGTGCTTTACGCAATGATGAAATTTACTATGTGAAGAGTGATGACCCCTCAATAGAAAAGCATGAATGGTATGAAATCAAAGGCTGTTAATTTAGCCCTGCATTAAACTATACCGCCGCCGCTGAAATAGCCCGGCGGTTTTTCTTTTGCGGATGACGGTATGAAGAGCGCCACACAAAAACTATTGGCGGTATTTTTGACGGTATCAGGTGAAATGAAAAACTAAAAAGCCTGTAAACGCATGGCTTGCAGGTTGTTTTATCGTGGCAGGTCGAGCGGCGCTAGAGGGGGCGTTGTTCTATTTAGTGTCTCTTTTCCTTCTTTCGAGTATTTCTCGTAGAGACGGGCGAGTTGCTTTATCCAAAGTTTTTGTTAGTAACTCCTGTTTTTCTGTAAGAGTGCGTAGCAAGGAATTTAATCCCTGAATTGCATGCTCTGTTTGTTGAAGCTCACCCAGTATATTCTCTGAACAATTAGCGCTCATTATTTTCTCCATATCCGCTTGCAACGAATTCCAGTTGTAATAGTGCAGCCGTTAATGCTGCTTTTAACTTTATATGCGTTGTGCCATGTTGAAAGACGGCGGACTGGTTCTCGCCCCATGTCACGTTCCATACGCCGTATGCTCATCTTGTCCAGATAAAGAACTATGGCTCCACGTCCGTCATAGCGTTCACGTCCATATAAATCAAGGAATTCATCTATAAGTGGAGGGATGCCGCGTTGCTGCGCTCGGATTTCTGCATGTTTACTAAGAGTGTCGCTCATTGTTGCTCCTTATCGTTGTTAACTTACAGATCGTCTAATAATTCCTTGAAATCATGTGTTCTGGGCACATCAATGTCTGGCAAGTAGCAATTCAAGCCGAATAAATCTCTATCTTTGAGCTGCCTGTCTGTCAGCTGGACCATATAGAAAGGATTGCCTGTGTTGCCAAGTTCTTTTTGAGTGAGTCTGATTCCTTCGCGGATAAAAAAGAACGGATCAATAACTGGTTCTAGTGGATAGAACGTGCTGGCAAATACCCCCCAATCACATGAGTGTTCATCCCAGACTTTTTTCTTCCAATCAAAATCTAACATGCCAAGAAGTACACGTTCAATGGTTGTCGGTTTTGCGATCAACATAAAAAGAATTCGGTTAAAGAACGCATCACGGACAATTAGCTTGCTCGCACAAATTTCATCCAGTCTATCGACCAGATCTGATCGCAACGAGAAAGTAACCATTTTTCGATTCAGGCGGTTCAGCTTTCCAACGATAAAATCCCGTGCGGCTTCAGAATTTGACTGTGTTATTTCTTCGTCAAGACGATCAATCTCGATTGATAGTATTTGGTTGATGTAAGCATCACGTCTTAAACATCCAGATTCAATTTTTCTATCTAGCTTGTCAATTATAGGTTGCCAAACTTTAACTCCGATTTTTTTAATGGTTTGCATTTTTGATTTCCTAACTGGCTTCTAATTATTTGATGCGCTCATTTTAATTAGCGACAATGCATCTGTCAAAGTAAAAGCGCAAAATAGATTTTGCACTTGCAAATAGATGAATTGCGCATCACAAGCATTCTCAAATTGATGAGCGCATTGGTAACGAGTAACAGCTTTTTAACTGCCTATTAGGGATGACGAATATCTCTTTTGTCTCGTTTTCTGCATGTCGCGAGAGACTGCTTTCGGGCGGCGCGCTGATGAGGTTGAATTGTCACAATGGGGTGTTAGCGCAGTATTTGGTTCGGATTCAAACACCAAGACATGAATACGAGCTATGATTTTCGCTCTCATCCCCTGTGCGCCGCCGAAGATAGTCGCAAACATGCGGTGGGTTAAGGCGAGCACTGTTTGAGCTCCACAGTGGGGCGCGGTGTGTGCGCACCGCCAGGGCGAGTTGCGCAGCCCCGCTTGTTTGCGGACTAGCGAGGGAACGCCAACGGCGCGGGAAACCGGAGTCGCCTTCTTTTTGGTTACTTGTTCTTGGCGACGCAAGAAAAAGTAACCAGTTGCCGGTCTGCCACCGGCAAAAAAAGACCGGCGGATGGGTCGCACCCTGATAGGCCACCGGCAAAACGCTATGGTTGCGCTGCCACAGGTGCAGGAACCGGTGCAGTAACCGTCGCGGGCGCAACTGCGCTGGCGGATTGTTGCGCTGCCTGGTTTTGTTTGACCATTAGTTTGACCTGTTCGCGTTTTTCCGGAGGTACCTGGCTGAACGCGCGGTATTTTTCGCGTGCTGCCTGGCGCTGCGCCGGGGTGAGTTGGGCCCAGGTTACCAGGCGGCTTTGGAAACGTCGCTTCTCAGCCGCGTTGAGTTTGGGGTAGTGCTGAGCGAGACGCCGCAAATTGTGCTGCTGCGTTTCGGGCAGGCTGTTCCATTGCTGATACAGAGGTGCTAACGCTTCCCGCTCTGCCGGGGGAAGTGTGAGCCAGGGCTCAGGTGAGGCACTCACCAGCGAGCTGTTCAGCGCGCAACAGAGCGCAATGGCGGCAACCAGTTTATTCATGCTGATCTACAAATACTTCGATAGGCAAATCATCAGTCAGTATTTCTATGTCCACGGGAACTTGCGCGTTTTGCCAGTATCCGATCGCGCCGACCGCGATGGCCGCGAGCAGGATGGCGGTTGCCACCCATTGGCTTGGGGTGTGCGGCATGTGTGCGTGATGACCGATTGCACTCAGCGAGAATGCAGGCGCGTGTACCCGTTGTCTTTGCAGCGCGACTGCACGCGCCTGCTGCAGGGCTGACACGACGTTACCATCCAGCTGCTCGGTGCTGTGCGTGAGCAGCCGCGCGATGTGCTGGTGATTGATGTGTTGCGAATATTTTTTCATGGTAGTTCCACTCCTATTGCTTTGAGCGCAGTTGCCAGCGCGTGGTTTGCTCTTGAACAGTGGGTTTTTACACTGCCCTCGGTGCAGCCCATGGCTTTTGCAGTCTCGGCCGTATCCAGCCCTTCCCAGTAACGCAGCAGGAAGGCTTCGCGTTGACGCAGCGGCAAATTACTTAATGCCTGTTCGATCAGGGCGATGGTTTGCTTTTGTCCGAAGGCCGCATCGGGAACGGCGGGTGCACTTTGATTGTCGCTGTCTTCGAGCACATCCAGCGGGTCAAATTCTTCCTCAGCGTGTTTTGAGCCGAAGGCAGAAAACAGCGTGGTCCAGTTCGAGCGGACTTTTTGACGTCGACAATGGTCGCGAATCGTATTTTGCAGAATGCGATGAAACAACAGCGGCAGTTCGCAGCTCGGCTTGTCGCCATATTTTTCGGCCAATTTGATCATTGCGTCCTGGACGACATCCAGTGCCGTGTGACTGTCGTGCATCGCAAAAGCGGCGTGTTTGTAAGCGCGGCGCTCGATGCGGCTGAGAAATTGGCTTAATTCGGCTTGGGTTGCCAGTTGTCGCTCCTTGCTAACGAATCGCTACGCGAGTTTCACATTCCTGAGTGCGAATAGTAGCAAATTGCGCCGCATTCTGCCAAAAATCATGCGGATATATGCGGCAAGGTGGTTGACCAAAAGTCCGCTTGGCATTATCTTACGCAGTTCTTTTGAATTAATCATAGGGTGTTTGTCATGGAAATGACCGGCGCGGAAATAACCATCCGTTGTTTGCAGGAGGAAGGGGTCGAATATTTATTCGGTTACCCGGGCGGTGCGGTACTGCACATTTACGACGCGCTTTTTCAGCAGGACAAGGTCAAGCATATTCTAGTGCGCCATGAACAGGCTGCCGTGCATGCGGCTGACGGCTATGCGCGCTCATCCGATAAGGTCGGCGTGGCGCTGGTTACCTCGGGTCCGGGCTTGACCAATGCGGTGACCGGCATTGCGACCGCCTATATGGACTCCATTCCGATGGTAGTCATCAGCGGTCAGGTGCCGACCTTCGCGATCGGCGAGGATGCGTTTCAGGAAGTCGATGCGGTCGGCATTACGCGTCCGTGCGTGAAGCATAACTTCTTGGTCAAGGATGTGAAAGACATCGCCTCGACCATCAAAAAAGCCTTTTACCTGGCCAAGTCGGGACGCCCGGGGCCGGTGCTGGTGGATATCCCCAAAGACGTATCCGCGCAAAAGACCGAGTTCGTTTATCCGGATCGCGTTGCGATTCGCTCCTACCAACCGCCGGGTCGCGGTGACAGTCAGCAGATCAGACAGGCGGCGCAGCTGTTGCTGGAGGCGAAGCGGCCTATGGTCTATGCGGGCGGCGGCGTGGTGCTGTCCGGTGCGTCGGAGCAATTGACCGATCTGGTTCGTCTGCTGGGTTTCCCTTGCACCAATACCCTGATGGGCTTGGGCGGCTTCCCGGCTAACGATAATCAGTTCGTCGGGATGCTGGGCATGCACGGCACGTATGAAGCCAACATGGCGATGCAGCATTGCGATGTGCTGGTGGCGATCGGCGCGCGTTTCGATGACCGCGTGATCGGCAATGTCGAGCACTTTGCACAGGTGCCGCGCAAAATCATCCACATCGACATCGACCCTTCTTCGATCGCCAAGCGCGTCAAGGTGGATGTGCCGATCGTGGGCGAGCTGAAGCTGGTGCTGGATGAATTGCTGACTGTGTTGCGCAGCAGCCGTCAAAAACCGGATGTGGCTGAAATGGCAACCTGGTGGCGCCAGATTGAAGAATGGCGTGTGACAGGCGGTGGGCTGCGCTACAAGAATTCGACTGACATCATCAAGCCGCAATTCGTGATCGAGACGCTGCACAAACTTACCGGGGGCGATGCGTTCGTCACCTCCGACGTGGGGCAGCACCAGATGTGGGCCGCGCAGTATTACAAGTTCAACCATCCGCGTCGCTGGATCAACTCCGGCGGCCTGGGTACGATGGGCTTTGGCTTGCCGGCGGCAATGGGCGTGCAGCTCAAGCATCCCGGCGAGACCGTGGCCTGCATAACCGGCGAGGGCAGTATCCAGATGAACATTCAGGAGCTGTCTTCCTGCCGTCAGTATCATTTGCCGATCAAGGTGCTGTCGCTGAACAACGGCTATCTGGGCATGGTGCGGCAGTGGCAGGAGTTCTTTCACGGCAACCGTTTTTCGGAGTCCTATATGGATGCCTTGCCGGATTTCGTGAAAGTGGCCGAGGCGTATGGCCATATCGGTATCCGTATCGATAAACCCGCAGATGTGGAGCCTGCGATCATCGAGGCCTTGTCTCGCAAGAACGATCTGGTGTTCATGGACTTCCGCACCGATCCGACCGAAAATGTGTTCCCTATGGTGCCCGGCGGCAAGGGTTTGTCTGAAGTCGTTCTGTCGGAGGATTTGTAATGCGCCATATTATTTCCTTGTTGATGGAAAACGAAGCGGGTGCCTTGTCGCGTGTGGCGGGATTATTCTCGGCGCGCGGTTATAATATCGAGTCGCTGACCGTGGCACCGACAGAAGACGCAAGCCTGTCACGCATGACCATCGTCACGAGCGGTTCGGATGCGGTCATCGAACAGATCACCAAGCAGCTCAACAAACTGATCGATGTGGTATCCGTGATGGACTTGAGCGAAGGTGAGCATATCGAGCGCGAGCTGATGCTGGTCAAGTTGCGTGCGGAGGGTGAAGCGCGCGACGAGTTGAAACGCATGACGGATATTTTTCGCGGGCGCATTCTGGACGTGTCGGATCATACCTACACGATCGAGCTGACCGGTTCGCGAGTCAAGCTGGACAGTTTTATCGATGCAATCGGCCGTGATTTGATTCTGGAAACGGTACGAACCGGCGCTTCCGGGATCGGGCGGGGCAACCGAATCTTAAGCCTGTAGTTATGAGCTTGTAGCCGGTAGCGGGTAGCACGTAGCAAAGCCGCCCGTGGCTACCAGTAACAAGCTACCAGCTGATTTTTAATTTTTTTTATTTTATTTGAAGAGGGCAATATGAAAGTTTTTTACGACAAAGATGCAGACCTGTCATTGATCAAGGGCAAACAAGTCACTATCGTGGGTTACGGCTCACAAGGCCACGCCCATGCGCAAAACCTGCGCGACTCCGGCGTGAATGTGACCGTTGGGCTGCGTCGCGACGGCGCGTCCTGGGCCAAGGCACAAGCTGCCGGTCTGAACGTGGCTGAAGTGGCCGTGGCGGTCGCCGCCGCTGATGTCGTGATGATCCTGTTGCCGGATGAAACGATTCCTGAGGTTTACCACCGCGATATCGCGCCAAACATGAAGGCGGGCGCGGCGCTGGCGTTTGCTCACGGCTTTAACGTGCATTACAACCAAGTCGTGCCACGAAGCGACGTGGACGTCATCATGATCGCACCTAAGGGCCCAGGCCATACGGTTCGTTCCGAATACCTGAAGGGCGGCGGCGTACCTAGCCTGATCGCTGTGTTCCAGGACAAGTCAGGTAAGGCCCGCGACATCGCGCTGTCCTATGCAGCAGCCAATGGCGGCACCAAGGGTGGCGTGATCGAAACCAATTTCCGCGAAGAAACTGAAACCGACTTGTTCGGTGAACAGGCTGTGTTGTGCGGCGGCGCGGTTGAACTGGTCAAGGCCGGTTTTGAAACCCTGACTGAAGCGGGTTATGCGCCGGAAATGGCCTACTTCGAATGTCTGCACGAACTGAAACTGATCGTCGACCTGATGTACGAAGGCGGCATCGCCAACATGAACTACTCGATTTCCAACAATGCGGAATACGGCGAATATGTCACAGGTCATCGCGTGATCGGCGATCAGGCTCGTGCTGCAATGAAGGAATGTCTGATCAACATCCAGAACGGTAATTACGCCAAGCAGTTCATTCTGGAAGGTCGCATCAACTATCCTGAAATGACGGCTCGCCGTCGTCTGAATGCTGAACATCCGATCGAAGTGGTCGGCGGTCAGTTGCGCGCGATGATGCCATGGATCGGAAAAAACAAGCTGGTCGATCAATCGAAGAACTAGAAGCGAGAAGCGCTAAGGGGGAAGGGCAAAGGGTAAAACCTCAGCTCTTCCCCCTTCTGCATTATTGATTCTCAATAGAAGCGTTATTCTCATCGCAAGCCTGAGCCGGTTAGGGCTGGCGGTATTGGCGCAAAACGGTTAATCTTCCACCATGGACGAATTCAATACACGCAAGCCGATGAACTTACGCAGACGCGGCATCTATCTGTTGCCCAATTTGTTTACCACAGGCGCGCTGTTCGCAGGCTTTTACGCCATCGTGCAAGCGATGAACGGGAAATTCGAGCATGCGGCGGTGGCTATTTTTGTCGCCATGGTGCTCGATGGTCTGGATGGCCGCGTGGCGCGTATGACGCATACGCAAAGTGAATTCGGCGCGGAATATGACAGTTTGTCCGATATGGTTTCATTTGGCGTTGCGCCGTCCCTGGTCATGTACGAATGGGCATTGAAGGGTATGGGAAAATGGGGCTGGTTCGCCGCCTTCATTTATTGTGTCGCAACGGCCTTGCGCCTGGCACGCTTTAATACCAACATCGACGTTGTCGATAAGAATTATTTTCAAGGTTTGCCCAGCCCGGCGGCCGCTGCCTTGGTGGCCGGTTTCGTCTGGGTGATGCTCGATTACGGTTACAGCGGTGAGTCGCTGCGCTGGTATGCCGCGACCCTCACGGTCTTTGCGGGCTTGAGCATGGTCAGCAATTTGCCTTTCTACAGCTTTAAAACCATCAACATGCGCAAGAGTGTGCCGTTCCTGGTGATTTTTCTCGCCGCGATGTTTTTTCTGCTGATTTCCAGCGATCCGCCGCTCGTGTTGTTTGGCCTGTTTCTGGCTTATGCGCTGTCAGGATTTGTGATGTGGTTCATACGGCGACGCAGCAAGCCCATTGCGTGAGCTGACAAAACTCGCTATATTTATGCCATGCACTTTTCACGCCAAATCTCCCAGCTTCATTCCACGTCCAGCCTGCTGGCTGCATTGCTGCTGCGCGGCGTGCGCTAATCCTATATCCGAAATCTGAAGTATCAAACTCGCTAACCTCAAGAGGTTGCGCGGCTTAATCTATTCCATCAGGAGTTTTCATGACCGATAAACTAATCATATTCGATACCACCTTGCGCGATGGCGAACAGAGCCCGGGCGCTGCGATGACCCGTGAAAAGAAGCTGCGCATTGCACGCCAGCTGGAGAAGCTGGGTGTTGATGTGATCGAGGCGGGTTTTGCCGCCGCCAGTCCGGGCGATTTCGAGGCCGTCAAAGCGGTAGCCGAAACCATCAAGGAATCCACCGTGTGTTCGCTGGCGCGTGCCAGCGAGAACGACGTGCGCCGCGCGGGCGAGGCGATCCAGCCTGCAAAGTCGGGTCGTATTCACACCTTTATCGCCACCAGCCCGATACACATGCAGCACAAGTTGCGCATGAATGAGGATCAGGTGGTCGAACGTGCGGTGAATGCGGTGAAGTGGGCGCTCGAATATACCGACGATGTGGAATTCTCCGCCGAAGACGCGGTGCGTTCAGACATGGACTTTCTGGTGCGAGTATTCGATGCGGTAATCGGGGCGGGTGCGCGAACCTTAAACGTGACGGATACCGTCGGATATTCCATTCCTGCCGCCTGGGGCGAACGCATCAAACAACTGATACAGCGCGTGCCGAATTCCGATAAGGTCATTTGGTCCACGCATTGCCATAACGATCTGGGCCTGGCGGTGGCGAACTCCTTGTCTGCGGTGATGAACGGTGCGCGTCAGGTCGAATGCACCATCAACGGCCTGGGTGAGCGCGCCGGTAATGCCTCTCTTGAAGAAATCGTCATGGCGGTGAAAACCCGCCGCGATGTGTTCAATCTCGACACACGCATCGATACTACCCAGATCGTTGCGACCTCCAAGCTGGTTTCCAGCATCACAGGCTATCCGGTGCAGCCGAACAAGGCGATTGTCGGCGCGAATGCGTTCGCCCATGAATCAGGTATTCATCAGGACGGCGTGTTGAAGCACCGCGAAACCTACGAGATCATGCGCGCCGAAGATGTGGGCTGGAACGCCAACAAGCTGACGCTGGGCAAACTCTCCGGTCGAAATGCCTTGCGCTCGCGTTTTACCGCCTTGCACATCGAGTTCGCATCGGATGATGCATTCAATGCGGCGTTTGCCCGCTTCAAGGAGCTGGCCGATCGCAAGCACGAAATCTTCGACGAGGACTTGCAGGCGCTGGTCAGCGATGAAACCATTGCCCAGGTGGATGAGCATTACCGTCTGGTCTCCTTGCGCGCACATTGCGAAACCGGTATTTTGCCTGTGGCACGCGTGGTGATGAGCATAGGCACCGATTCGCATGAGGCCGAGATGCACGGCGGCGGCCCGGTGGATGCAACTTTCAAGGCGATTGAAAAGATCGTGCACAGCGGCACCGAGTTGCAGCTGTATTCGGTGAACAACATCACCAGCGGCACCGATGCGCAGGGAGAGGTGACCGTGCGTCTGGCCAAGGGCGGACGTATCGTCAACGGGCAGGGCGCGGATACCGATATCGTGGTGGCATCCGCCAAGGCTTATCTGAACGCGCTGAACAAGTTGCACGGCAATTCGGAGCGCGCCCATCCGCAGGTTTGAACTAATCGCAAATAGCTTGTCTGAAAAACGGTGCCCTGTGCACCGTTTCTTATTACCGGAGATTATCTTGAAAAAACTGCTGCTGGGTTCCGCTATTCTGTTTGCCACAATAGGTTCGAGCTGGGCTTGTACGCTTAAACCCAATACCAATTGTTATCAGGCGTCACTGTCAGGCGAGAAAATGGATCAACTGGATCTGCATGGCATCTTGCTGAGCAGCGCGGATATCAGCAAAGCCAATTTAAGCAAGTCCAATCTGACGCGTGCAAATCTCAACGAAGCAAAGTTGCAGGGTGCGAATTTGACGGGTGCAGATTTGAGTTACGCCACGCTGTTTTTCGCAAATCTGTCAGGCGCCAATCTGACTGGCACGAATTTCTCCAACGCCGGCCTCAAGGGCGTGAATTTTTCCGAGGCCAATCTGACCGATACCAATTTTTCCGGAGCCAAGATTGAAGAAGCGACTTTTGCCAAGGCGGTTTTTTGCCGCACGTTGATGCCCAATGGCATGACGAACAGTGCAAACTGCCCTGCGGAGAAGGCAGCGGGACAAGTCAGTGATGCACAAACGATCAATGGTTGCGTCATCGCGCCTCGCAGCGTCTGTCTGAATGCCTCATTGGCAGAAGCTAATCTGGGCTCGGCCAATTTGTCCGGTGCGCAGCTCTACCTGGCCAATCTGGCACAGGCCAATCTGTTCAAGGCCAATCTTAGCCGTGCAAATCTGACTGAAGCGAATCTGGCGCGCGCCAATCTCACCCGGGCCAATCTGTCACAAGCCAATTTGACGGATGCCAACCTGAACAAGTCCATCTTGCATGGGGCTCAACTGGGACGCGCCAATCTGAACGGTGCGGTGATGTTAAACGCCGATTTGACGGATGCGGATTTGTCCGGTGCAAATATCGGCGATGCCGCATTGGCAGGCGCGATTTTTTGCAATACCATCATGCCGGATAGCCGTGTGAATAACAGCAGTTGCGTGGTTGAGAAAATGGCAGAGCCGGTGAAAGTTGAAGTTGCACCGACTGTGGTTCAGGAGCCGGCAGCACCTGCAAAGCGCAAAGCAAAAAGCAAATAACTGTAAACCTGCTGCGTCCGGAAACGGCACGCCTGGCGTGCCGTTTCCGGATGGTCAGCCGCCGTAGATCAGGTGCCAAGGAAAATGCCGCGACCGATAAAAAGCTCGACGGCAGGGGCTGGCATTGCTGCCTTAAGTCCTGAAACGGCTTAAGGACAGGCGCAGGTTTGACGCCAGTGCTTCCAGCTGATTCGCGGTGGCAGTCGTGTCTTTTACCGCGCTGCTGTTTTCATCCGCCATGCTGGCGATTTTCTCAATGTTCTGTGCAATTTCATGACTGGCAGCGCTTTGTTCCCGCATGGCGCTGACAATATCGCTGATTTTTCGCAGCGTTTCGCCCGCCGCATCATTGATGGATGAAAGCGCTGTCGCAGCCTGATCGGCCAGCTGCACTCCCTGTCCGACTTGTTTGCTGCCTGTTTGCATGCTTGTCACGGCCACGCCCATATCGTTCTGGATCGCACTAATCATGCCGCCGATTTCAGCCGTTGCCTGGCTGGTGCGTTCAGCCAGTTTTCTGACTTCATCTGCCACCACTGCAAAGCCGCGGCCTTGTTCTCCTGCGCGGGCGGCTTCAATGGCTGCATTGAGCGCAAGCAGGTTGGTCTGCTCTGCAATGGCCTTGATGACTTCGACAATATTGCTGATATCGTTTGATTTTTGCCCAAGCGCGGTAATGGTTCCGGACGACTGGACAACCATATCCGCGATTTGGCGTATCTCATTGGATGCGCTGTTGACTACCTTTTTGCCTTCTATCGAATAGTTGCTTGTTTGCGTGGAAAGCGATTCGGTATCCCGTGCATTATCCATAACCTGAGTGATGCTGACAGTCAATTCTTCTACTGCCGCTGCCGTTGCGGAAGCAGCCTCGCTCTGCTGGAGTGAGCCATGCTCTACATCCCGTGAGTTGATCAGCAGTCTGGAGGCCGCTTCATTAACCGCGTTGACGGATATGGAGACCTCGGCGATCAGTTGCCCGATCTGGCTGGTCATGTTGTTGAAACCGGTTCCCAGAGAGCCAATTTCATCTTGTCCGGTGTACTTGCACCGCACCGTCATGTCTCCTTGGCCAACTTTGGCCACATCTTCAACCATTTCGGACAGCGGCTGCAACTTCCTGGACAGCACAACGTGCAGCAGAATTCCCGACAGAAGCAATGCCAGCGGGCTGACCAGGAGCAATATGTTGCGCAGCGAGACGGCGCCCTCGTTAAATTCAGCGCTGTCGGCGGCCGCCACGATGATCCATTCCCATTCGGGTGCCGTGGTGAATGCAGCCATCTTGCTGCCCAGGGCGCTGCTATATTCAATGATGCCTTCCTTTTGCTCAGACATGCGCTTGTAGTGTTCGCCCATATCGTCAGTGAAAGCATTTTTCCCTTCATATTTAGGATGAAGGACGAAATTCCCTTTGTTCTTGCCATCCTTGTTTTCGAAAATATAGATGTAGCCTTTTTCGCCGACTTTGTTCGCTTTGATTTGCTCCTTGAAGCGTTTCAGTGCATCGGTGTAATCTACCCCGACAAAAGCAATGCCTACAATCTGGCCATCATGGCTCTTGATCGGGGAATATTTGGTCATGTAGTCGTTGCCAAACAGGTGAGCTTTGCCAAAATAGGTATCACCCGCCATGATCGGCTTGTAGGCCGGGCTTTCCTTGCCCAAAAAGGTGCCCAGTGCGCGGGAACCATCTTCTTTTTTCAGGGAAGTGGTGACTCGCAGAAAATCATCCCCTGATCGGACAAAAATAGTGGCTACACCGCCTGACATGTTTTTGATTTGATCCACTGAGGAAAAATCCAGGTTCAGTACTCTGCCCCCTGACTTGACCGCAGGCACATCATGGCCATTAACGCTGACAGACTGGGCCGTATCCACAACCAGGCCTTGAGGAAACATCGCATCGAATATTTTGGACAGACGCTCGGCACTGGCTTTCAGGTTGCCATTCATGGTTATGATTTGTTCTTTGACCATGCCCGATTCGGTTTTAATTTCGCCGATTCCAAGCTGCTTGACCATGGCGCTGGTTTTGACATGAACCAGAATGGTGAATGCAATCAAGATAATGGAAAACACGCAGATTCCAATGATCGTGAGCTGGGTAGAAATTTTGAATTTATTTATTGACTTGGGGTATTCCCGTTGAGAAATCGATCCGTGCAGAATCGTGGAGCGGTGTCTGTTGACTAAATCATCCGCATGAATGAATCGGCTGGCACTCAACTACTCAGCTGAGTGCCTGATTTTTATAGTATATGCAGCCGTCTTATGAAAAATAACCTTCTAAATTGGTATGGTAATTTATCACAGAGCTTCCTTATGCTCAATAGGTTATTTTTAGCATATGTCCGCTTCGAAGGTGGTCATGAGTTGAATATAAGGCTGCGGTCTTTAACCGCTGTTGCGCAAACCCGTGGCGATGCCGTTGATGGTCAGGTGGATCGCGCGTTTCACCAGTTCATCGCTGTTGCCCGCGCGGTGATGCTCCAGCAGCGCTACCTGCAAGTGATTGAGCGGATCGATGTAGGGCGTACGGGTCAGCAGGCTGCGTGAGAATGCCGGGTTGTCCTGCAACAGCGTGTTGTTGCCTGTCACTGAGAGCAGCAGTTCTACGGTGTCTTCCCATTCGCTGTGAATCGCACCGAATATCCGCTCGCGCATCTCCACGTCCTGCACAAGGGCCGCGTAGCGCGAGGCGATACCCATGTCGGTCTTGGACAGCACCATGTCCATATTGGACATCAGTCCACGGAAGAATGGCCATGTCTGGTACATGGCTTGCAACTGGGCCAGGCCTGCGTCTCCCTCGCGCGCGATAAATTGCTTCACCGCGCTGCCAAAACCCAGCCAGCCCGGCAGCAGCGTGCGGTTCAAGCCCCAGCTGAATACCCAGGGGATGGCGCGCAAATCTTCGATGCGATCAGACGCTTTGCGGGCGGACGGGCGGCTGCCGATATTGAGTTCGGCGATCTCGCGGATCGGTGTGGCGGTGAAGAAGTATTCGGTAAAGCCGGGCGTCTCATACACCAGCTTGCGGTACGCCGCGAACGCGTCGAGGCTCAATGCCTCCATGATGCGGTGAAATTCCGGCATCGCGCTGTCTGCTCCGTGATGATGCAGCAGTGTCGCCTCCATCGTTGCGGCAACCAGCGTTTCAAGATTGCGCTGGCCGATCTCGGGGTTGGAGTATTTGCTGGAAATCACTTCACCTTGTTCGGTGATGCGAATCTGCCCGTTCACGCTGCCCGGCGGTTGCGCCAGAATAGCCTCATAACTCGGGCCGCCGCCACGACCGACCGTGCCGCCGCGCCCGTGGAACAAGCGCAGTTCCACGCCATATTTGGCGAATACTTTGACCAGTTCCAGCTCGGCCTTGTACAGCTCCCAGTTTGCGGTGATGTAACCGCCGTCCTTGTTGCTGTCGGAATAACCCAGCATGACTTCTTGGGTGTTGCCGCGATTTGCAAGCAGCTGGCGGTAGTAGGGAATCGTGAATAGCTGGTCCATGATAGGCCCGCAACTGCGCAGATCTTCGATGGTCTCGAACAGCGGAATGATGTTGATATGCAGTGTGTCGCCGCCTTCGAGCAGGTCTACCTGTTGCAGCATCAGGGCCAGTTCCAGCATGTCGCTGACGGCATCCGCCTTGGAGATGATGTGATTGGGCAGCGCGGCCCGGCCAAAGCGCCGGTGGATGTCTGCTGCGGCCTGCATGATGCGCAATTCGCTTTGCACCAAGTCTGAATAATGTTCAATGTCGACCATCAGCGGGCGGGCTTCTTGCAATGTCTTCAGCAATACGGTGCGGCGCGCAGCTTCGTCCAGCTCGGCATAGTTGGTTATCACTTTGCCGTGGGCGAGCAGTTCAGTCACCGTCTGCTCGTGTATTGCGCTGTGCTGGCGCATATCCAATGGCGCCAGATGGAAACCGAATACTTCGGCGGCACGGCGCAAATTGGCCAGACGCCCGCGCGCCAGATAAATTGCGCCGTGGCGGAGCAGAGATTCGATCAGCACATCCAGATCGGCGATGAACTGCGCCGGCGTGGCGTAGGGTTCAGCTTGTTTGTCTACCGGGGGCAGATGCGATATTTCGTGACCGAGTTTTGCAGCGGTCGCCGACAGGCGCGAATAAATCAGAATCAGCGCGCGGCGATAGGGCTCGTCGGTGCGGCTGACGGCCTTGTCGGGCGATGCATCGGAGAGGCGGCGCAACTCATCGCTGACGTCCACCAGGCGATCCGTCAATGACAGGCGCGTGCCCAGAATATGTGTCTCGTTCAGGTAGTGTTCGAACGCGAGTTCGGAGTGCTGTTGCACCGCAAACTGCATGATATCGTGCGTGACGAACGGGTTGCCGTCGCGGTCGCCGCCGATCCAGCTGCCTACCTTCAGCAGCGCAGGAACCTTGATGTCCTTGTCGAAACGCGCTTCCAGTTGCTTTTCCAGATTGGCGTAAATCTTGGGGATTTCAGTCAAAAAGGTGTAGCGGTAAAACTCCAGACCGTTCTTGATCTCGTCGCGTACGGTCAGCTTGGCGGTGCGCAGCATGCGTGTCTGCCACAAAATCAGCACGAAGCGGCGCAACGCATTCTCGTTCTCTGCGAGTTCATCCGGTGTCATGTCCAGACGGTCGCGGTTGGACAGCAGGTTGGAGATGATCAGGTGGCAGTCGAGGATGCTTTTGCGTTGCACTTCGGTCGGATGTGCGGTCAACACCGGCGAGATCAGTGCGCTGTTCAAGAACGCCTGCAACGTTTCACGGCTGACAGGCTTTTCTTCGAGGCGGTCGAGCGCCAGCAGCAGGCTGCCGTTCTTGGCCGGCGTGCCGGCTTTCAGGTGTGCGCGATGACGTCGGTTGTGATGCAAGTCCTCGGCGATGTTGGTCAGTTGCGAGAAGTAGCTGAAGGCGCGCACCACGGCGAGTGTCTCACTTGGACTCAGTGCATCGAGCATCTGCTCCAGCAGTTCTCCGTCGCGGGCATCCTGAGTCTTGCGAAAGCGCACCGCAGAGCGGCGTACGTTTTCGACCAGCAAAAAGGTCTCTTCGCCTTCCTGTTCGCGCAATGTGTCGCCGAGAATTCGGCCTAGCAGGCGCACATCCTCGCGGAACGGCAGGTCTTTACTGGAAATATCGGCAGGAGCAGAAAATAAGTTCATCACTTTATACACAAAATGGCGCGGCAGCCTCCGTGTTAGAATGCGCCGCGTAATCAATCACAAGGAAAATTCGATGAGTTCAGCTGCTTCAATCTCACCCACTCCACTGGCCCGTCTGGTTATTGCATCGCGTGAAAGCGCGCTGGCTATGTGGCAAGCCGAGCACATCAGGGACAGGTTGCGCGCATTATATCCGCAAACCGAAGTCAGTATCCTGGGCATGACCACACAAGGCGACCAGATTTTGGATGTCAGCCTGTCCAAGATCGGTGGCAAGGGCCTGTTTGTGAAGGAATTGGAAACCGCGCTGGAAGATGGCCGCGCCGATTTCGCCGTGCATTCGTTAAAAGACGTACCTATGGTTTTACCGGAAGGCTTCGTGCTGGCGGCGATAGGCGAGCGCGAAGATCCTCACGATGCCTTTGTCTCGAATGACTATGACAATCTGGCCGCGTTGCCGGCAGGCTCCGTGGTGGGGACCTCCAGCCTGCGCCGGGAAAGTCAGTTGCGCGCACGCTTTCCGCATCTCGTGATCGAACCGCTGCGCGGCAATGTGCAGACCCGTTTGCGCAAGCTGGATGAAGGTCTGTATGCCGCGATCATTCTTGCCGCAGCCGGCCTGAAACGACTGGGACTCTGTGCCCGTATCCGCGCGATTATCAGCAGCGAAGACAGTCTGCCGGCTGTAGGGCAAGGTGCGCTGGGGATCGAATGCCGAGCAGATCGGATTGACGTGATCGCTGCGCTGCAACCGTTGCATCATGCCGATACCGCTGCCTGCGTGCTGGCTGAACGTGCGATGAGTCGTGCGCTGAATGGCAGCTGTCAGGTGCCGTTGGGCGGGTTCGCCGAAGTACAAAACGGTCAGTTGCGTATGCGCGGTTTTGTCGCAAGCCCTGATGGACAGCGTGTGATGCGCGCAGAATCCGTGGGCGATATCGCCAACCCTGAAACGTTGGGCAAAAAAATCGCCGATGAGTTGCTGGCACAAGGGGCGGGCGAAATTTTAGCCGCGCTCAATGGCTAACAGGCATGTCTAGCCTCACCTGATAATGGAATACGGTCATGCCCGTTCCCCTGATGAAACACCTAGCCATTCCACTAGGTTGCCAAATGACGTCAACCAAGTGGCTGGTTATCTCCCCAGCTCTCCCCCGCTTGCGGGGGAGAGGGACGCGGTCTCGCTATGCGAGTCTGGTATTAAGCTGCCTCTTGCCGGACTGAAAATTCTGGTCACGCGTCCGCGTGATCAGGCGATTCAACTGGCGGGGGCTATCGAGCAGGCGGGCGGTGTGCCGTTGCTGTTTCCGTTGCTGGAAATCGCGCCGGTGCAGGATACTCAGGTTCTTAAAGAACAAATTTCGCATCTTGGGCTGGCCGATCTGGCCATCTTCATCAGTCCGAATGCGGTGCAATACGGCATGGCGGCGATACGAGGAACCCTCTCTCCCAACCCCTCCCCCGTGCACGGGGGAGGGGGGCGCGATAGCGCGGGAGAGGGTGGGTTTTCGATGTTGCCGCCAGCTTTGAAAGTCGCCACGGTGGGGCCGGGCAGTGCGAAAGCCCTGCGTGAACTGGGCGTCAAAGATGTGATCGTGCCTGACAGTCGATTCGACAGCGAGGGCCTGCTGGCGCAATTGCAAAATGTTAAGGGCTGGCGGGTAATGATTTTTCGCGGGGATGGCGGACGCGAGTTGCTGGGCGATACGCTAAAAGCGCGCGGAGCAACGGTGGAATATGTGACCTGTTACTTACGCCGCAAGCCGCAACAGCCTGCTGGTCAGATATTGAACGCAAACGCGATTACCGTGACCAGCAGCGAGGCGCTTAGCCATTTGTCGCAGATGCTGGATGAACCCGCACGTAAGCATCTGTTCGATACCCCTTTATTCGTGCCGCATCCGCGCATAGCCGAATTGGCGCGATCACAGGGTTGGGTTGACGTGCATCTGACCGGTGCAGGGGATGAAGGTTTGTTGTCTGCGCTGCTGGAATGGGCAAAAAGCAGGAGCGATGCCGCAAGGCCGCAAGGGCCTTCCCATGGAATATAAGGCAATAAATTGCCTATTCCTGAATGAAGGGCATTCCCACGAAACAACGGAGCTAAAGCTCCTGTTTCTGAGTGAAGGATTGAGGATTGAGGAATGACATGAGTGATAAGTCAGACGAAATCGGGCAGGGGACATTGCGCACGCGCGTCGTGGCCGACGTTTTGACGCGCATGAATCTGACGCAAATGACACTGGCGGTGCTGGTGGTAATTTTTGTCTGGCAATGGCTGGATGGGCACCGGGCAATTGCCGACATGCGTGAGGAATTGGCGAAGAAAATCGCCGAGATGGATGGCACGGCGAAAGCCAATGCGATACTGATTGCGAAAAATCAGGATGAAGTTCGCGAGATGTCGGTCAAAGTGACTACCCTTGAGTCCTACTATACCCAAGCGCAGAATCAGCGCACTGCGCTGGAAGCCTTGTATAACAATCTGTCGATCAGCCGTGATGAAACCGCCCTTGCCGACGTCGAGCAACTGCTCTTGATTGCAGGGCAGCAATTGCAATTGTCGGGCAATGTAAAGGCGGCGTTGATTGCGATGGAGGGCGCGGATGCCCGGTTGCAGCGCATGGATCGGCCCGCCTTCAACGGCTTGCGCAAGTCTATCGGGCGGGATATAGACAAGCTGCGCGCCTTGCCCAGGGTGGATGTGGCAGGGATTAATCTTAAAATAAACAGGTTGCTGTCATCGGTGGATGAGCTGCCGTTGATCGACCGGCATCGGCCTTCAGAAAATGCGGTTGCACGGGAAAAGGCCCCGATTGCGAATGATGCCGCCTGGCAAAAGTTGTTGAATGCTATCTGGCTGGAGGTCAAACAACTGGTGCGGATCGAGAACACGGGCCTGACACAAATTGTGCTGTTGCCACCCCGGCAGGAATTCTTTTTGCGTGAAAATCTGAAGATGCGCCTGGTATCAGCACGGTTGGCGCTTTTGTCGCGCGATGAAGAGAGCTTCAGGCAGGAACTCAAGACCGCAGAGCTTTGGACGAGGCGCTATTTCGATGTCAAATCAACGGAGGGTGTGCGCATGATGGCGGATCTGGGCACGCTGGCTACCTCCAGCATCGACATTGAGCTGCCTGACATCGGCACCAGTCTGCAAGCCGTGCGCAGCTACCGGCTGAGTCATGAAAAGGCTGCGGATGCCGTCACGCAGCGTCCGCAAAAGGCGGCAAAATGAAATACCTGATTTCGGTGCTGGTGTTGTTCGCGGCAGCGGTAGCCCTCGGTACGCTGCTGCAAAATACCGCCTATGTGCTGCTGGTCTATCCCCCTTATCGCATCGAGGTGTCGCTGAAACTCTTCGTTGTGCTGTTTCTGCTGGTTTTTGGCTTCGGCTACTGGCTGATCCATTTGTTGCTGGCTACCACCCAGCTGCCTTCGGTCGTGCAGAAGATACGGCTCGATCGCGCCAAAAACAATGCGCGCAAGCTGCTGGATGTGGCGTTGAGAGCCTTTTTTGAAGGACGCTACGCCGAGGCGGAAAAGGCCGCAACAAGGGCCATCAAGCATGGTGAAAGCTCTGTCCTGTACGGAATTATCGCGGCGCGTGCGGCGCATGAACTGAAGGCATTTGATCGGCGCAATGCCTATCTGTCGCTGGCCGAAAGTCACCCGCAGGGCGAATCCACGATGCGTATGCTGGTGGCCGCCAAAAACAAGTTTGAACAGACAGATGAAAGATAAAGCGAACGATCTATGGTATTGAGCGGCCCTGTTTCAACAGGGCCGCTTGCTTTCTCAGGTAATGACCGTTGGCTGTACGCGCCCGGTGCGCTCGGTCAGTTCTGATAAGCGTCCTGCGATGGCTATCAGTTCAGACAGCGCGACTTGTGCATCGAGGTGATGGTTCTTGATGTTCGGATCATAGGCTTCCAGATAGATGCGCAAGGTCGCGCCTTCTGTCCCGGTGCCGGACAGGCGGAACACGATGCGTGATCCGTCGGTGAAGAGGATGCGTATACCTTGTCCTGTGCTGACGCTGCCGTCGATCGGGTCGGTATAGCTGAAGTCGTCGCAGCAATCCACGGTGTAACTGCCGAATTTTTGTCCCGGCAACGATCCAAAGCTGTCTTTCAGGTGCTTCATCACACCGTTGGCGGCTTCAGTCGGAATGGCTTCAAAGTCGTGGCGCGAATAAACGTTGCGGCCGAAATGTGCCCAGTGTTCGCGGGTGATGGTCTCAACTGACTGATTGCGGCAGGCTATGATATTGAGCCAGAACAGCACAGCCCACAGACCGTCTTTTTCGCGGATGTGAGACGAGCCGGTGCCGAAGCTTTCCTCGCCACATAACGTGACTTTGCCCGCATCCATCAGGTTGCCGAAAAATTTCCATCCGGTCGGCGTCTCATAGCAGGGAATGTTAAGTTCTCGCGCTACGCGATCTACCGCCGCGCTGGTTGGCATCGAGCGCGCAACACCTGCCAAGCCGCCGCTGTAGCCCGGGACGAGACGGGCATTGGCGGTCAGGATCGCCAGGCTGTCGGACGGGTTGACGAAAAAGTGGCGGCCTAAAATCATGTTCCGGTCGCCATCGCCATCCGAGGCAGCCCCGAAATCCGGTGCATTTTCACCATAGAGTATTTCGACCAGCTCGTGCGCGTAAGTCAGGTTCGGGTCGGGATGGCCGTTGCCGAAATCGGGCAGCGGCACGCAATTCATGATGCTGTCTGCCGGTGCGCCCAGGCGATTGATAAACAGTTCGCGTGCGTAAGGACCGTTGACGGCGTGCATCGCGTCGAATTTGATGCGGAATCCTACGGCTAACAGTTTTCTGATCGCTGCGAAATCAAACAGCGATTCCATCAGTTCGGCGTAATCGCTGACCGGATCGATCACCGACACGGTCATGTCGCCGATTGCATATTTGCCCGGTGTGTCCAGCGCTACATCCGGCACGTCGAGGATGCGGTACTCGCTGATAGTTTTACTTGCCGCGAAAATGGCTTCGGTGATTTTTTCCGGCGCCGGCCCGCCGTTGGCGGTGTTGTATTTGATGCCGAAATCGCCGTCCGGGCCGCCGGGGTTATGGCTGGCGGACAGGATGATGCCCCCGAAGGTCGCATATTTGCGTATCACGCAGGAGGCTGCCGGGGTGGAAAGTATACCGCTCTGACCCACCAGTACGCGCCCGAATCCGTTGGCAGCTGCCATCTTGAGGATGATCTGGATCGCCTCAAGGTTGAAGTAACGTCCGTCTCCGCCCAGAACCAGCGCAGCCCCAGCAGGAGGGGAGATGCTGTCGAATATGGCTTGTACGAAATTTTCCAGATAATGCGGTTGCTGGAAGGTTGGCACGCGCTTCCTGAGACCTGAGGTTCCCGGTTTCTGGTCATTGAACGGGGTGGTGACAATAGTTAAAGCGGTTGCAGTTGATATTCCCGTTTTTTCTGACATTTTCATTCCTCCCGGCTGTTTTATAGTTATTTGCGATCTTACCACCAGCTTAATTACATAGTGATGAATCCGGGGGCGGGTGAATAGATGACTTTCCCCAAAATCACAATTTCCTGCAATAATTGCGTACAAGCGAATTTTGGGAGTGAATATAAAAATGATGAGTCAAGACGATTTGAAGCGTGCGGTGGCGAAGGCTGCGATTGAATATGTGCCGGCAGATTGCATCGTGGGCGTGGGGACAGGTTCAACCGCCAATTTTTTTATCGATGAATTGGCCAGGATTAAGCACAAGATTCGTGGCGCGGTGGCAAGCTCGGAAGCATCGGCAAAGCGTTTGCAGGGGCACGGCATCGAGGTGTTGTCGCTCAATGATGCGGGTGCGCTGGAGGTGTATGTGGATGGCGCGGATGAGATCACCCGTCACATGCACATGGTCAAGGGTGGCGGCGGCGCGCTGACGCGCGAGAAAATTGTGGCGGGCGCAAGCCGCAAATTCATCTGTCTGTGCGATGCCAGCAAACTGGTGGATGTGCTGGGCAAATTTCCGTTGCCGATCGAGGTGATTCCGATGGCGCGCAGTTCAGTGGCGCGGCAGCTGACAGCGCTGGGCGGGCAGCCGATATTGCGCGAAGGTTTTACCACCGATAACGGCAACGTGATTATCGACGTGCATGGTCTTAAAATCATCAACCCGGTCGAACTCGAATCGACGCTGGACCATATCGCAGGCATAGTGACCAACGGTCTGTTTGCGCGCCGGCCGGCCGATGTGCTGCTGCTGGGCACGCCGGATGGCGTGAAAACGATGACGGCTTAAATCGCCGTTGTGTTGTCATCTGTCGTTCATATTCAACTATTAGAATATACTGTTTCCTATTCATAAAATGAGGCCATGCCATGATCAGCAGTGAACACACCTCCAAGCAATTCGACGTCGAGCTTGAGGCGATACGTGCCTACGTGTTGCAAATGGGAGGGTTGGTAGAAAGCCAGATCAAGAGCGCCATCATCTCCCTGGTAGACGGTGATGTTGCGTTGATGAACCGCGTGATTGAGGATGATCATCGCGTCAATGCAATGGAAGTCAAGATAGACGAAGCCTGTTCTCAGGTGATCGCGCGCCGCCAGCCGACGGCCAGCGATTTGCGCCTGGTGATGATGGTGGTCAAGACGATTACCGATCTCGAACGCATCGGTGATGAAGCCGAAAAAATCGCCCGTATGGCCAAGATGCTGTCGCAAAAACACGGGCTGGCCATCCCTCGTTATAACGAAGTCAAGCATGCTTCTGAAATCGCCGTTGATATGCTGCGCAAGTCGTTGGATGCGTTCGCCCGTCTGGATGTTCAGATGGCAGCAGAAGTGGTGCGTCAGGACGATCAGGTGGATGAAGAATTTCGTTCCATCATGCGTTACCTGATCACCTTCATGATGGAAGATCCGCGCACGATTTCAACTTCGCTGGAAATCCTGTTCGTGGCGAAGGCAATCGAGCGGATCGGTGATCATGCTAAGAATATCTCCGAATATGTCATTTACATGGTCAAGGGGCGCGACGTACGCCATATTTCCGTCGATGAAATCGAGCGCGAAGTTCTGTGACAACGGAACAACACCCGGTTCTTGCCGCCGTTGATTTAGGTTCCAACAGCTTCAGGCTTCAGGTGGCACGGGTAGAAGGTGAACAGCTTTACATGCTGGACGGTTTGCGCGAGCCGGTACGTCTCGCCGCCGGCCTGACGGCAGATAATTATCTGGATGAGGCGGCCCAGCAGCGTGCGCTTGCTGCGCTGGGCCGTTTCGGCGAACGCCTGCGCGACTTGCCGCCCGAGGCGGTACGCGTGGTGGGCACCAACTCGTTGCGCGTGGCCGAAAATGCCGCCCAATTCATTGCGAAGGCGGAATTGGTGCTGGGTTTCCCGATCGAGGTCATCGCGGGACGCGAAGAAGCTCGCCTGATTTATATGGGGGTGGCGCACGGCTTGCCCCAGTCGGATGACCAGTTGCTGGTGATTGACATCGGCGGCGGTTCTACCGAATTCATCATCGGTCATGGGCTCACGCCGCTCAAGCTGGAAAGCCTGTACATGGGCTGCATCAGTTATAGCGGTCGGTACTTTCCGGACGGAAAAATTACCAGACATAATCTGGCACAGGCAGAGCTGGCTGCCCGCTGTGAACTGCAAAGCATCGTCGCCGACTACAAAGGGCAGTGGCAGAAGGCGATCGGTTCATCGGGCACCGCCAAGGCGATCGGTGAAATTCTGGAATTAAACGGTTTCAGCCGGAGCGGCATCACAAGGGCAGGGCTCGACGCATTGCGCGCGCATCTGCTCAAGGTGGGGGATGTGCAAAAGCTCAGCTTGCTGGGCTTGCGCCCGGATCGAGTTCCCGCCCTGGCCGGCGGCTTCGCCATCATGTACGCCGCATTTGACGAATTGGGCATAGCCCGGATGCAAGTGGGCTTAAGCGCCCTGCGTGAAGGGGTGCTGTACGATTTGTGGGGCCGCTTTCACAACAACGACATGCGCGATGTGACGGTGCAGCATTTCATGCGTCGCTATCACGTCGATGTCAGGCAAGTAGATCGGGTGGCGAAGTTGTCCCACGCACTGGCGCTGCAATTTTTCGGCTCTGATCAGAATGCTTCGGCGCTGCAAGTTTTGGGTTGGGTTGCCAATCTGCATGGTGTCGGTATCCGGGTAGCGCACAGCGGCTATCACAAACACACGGCCTACATTCTTGCCAATGCCGATATGCCGGGTTTTTCCAAGAAGGAGCAGGCGCGACTGAGTCTGCTGGCGCTGGCGCATCGCGGCAACCTGAAAAAGCTGCAAGGGTTGTTGACGGACGGTGAAGACTGCCTGCTGGCGATGAGCCTGCGCCTGGCGGCCTTGTTTTATCGCAATCGAAGCGATGTGCTCTTGCCTGAGATGACGGCGAGTTTTAATGGCACGAAGTATTGTCTCGCGATGGACGCCGACTGGTTGAAGCAAAACCCGCTGACGGAAGCCGCTTTGCAGGAAGAAGTGAAACAGTGGAAGTCGCTCGGTGTTGTCATGCTGCTCATCAAAAAATAACGCCCATTCGTCTGAGGTGTTAAACTCCGCACCGAAGCTGGCCAGACAGTCGCCGCGTCCGTAAGGGCGGGGAGGAAAGTCCGGGCTCCACAGAGCAGAATGCCGGTTAATGGCCGGACACCGTGAGGTGATGAACAGTGCCACAGAAAATAAACTGCCTAAGTACCGCAAGGTAACGGTGAGGGTGAAACGGCGGGGTAAGAGCCCACCGCGGACGTGGTAACACGGACGGCACGGTAAACTCCATTCGGAGCAAGATCAAATAGGCTGACTATGGCGTTGCTCGCGTCGTCAGCGGGTAGATTGCTTGAGCGTAAGGTAACGAAACGCCTAGAGGAATGACTGTCCACGACAGAACCCGGCTTATCGGCCAGCTTCACCTATATTTCTCCTGTATTTCCTTCATTGGGTGCGTATTTCTCAAGGTTGCCGGTGCAGACCGGCAGCTGGTTACCTTTCTTGTCTTGTCAAGAAAGGTAACTGAAAGAATACGCCCCCGGTTTGCCGCCCATTCGGGGTGCCCTCGATAGTCCGCAAACAAGCGGGGCTGCGCAACTCGCCCTGATGGTGCGCACAAATCGCACCCCATTGCGGAACTCAGACAGTGCTCGCCTTACACCACCGCTTGTTTGTGGCTATCTTCGGCGGCGCACAGGGGATGACGGGGGTACGTACAGAGCACATTACAAAACAATTCGTGGTGGCGTCAACGCCACATTGCGACAATTCAACCCCGTAAGCGCGCTGCCCGAAAACAGTCTCTCGTGAAATGCAGAAAACGAGACGTTGCGGTCGTTCAGCGTTGTGGCTAGTTTACATGTTCGCACAAATCTAGAAACTGAAATGAAGTGGTATAGTTCGAAAAGTGAAGCAACTCATTAAGCTGTAATATGTTTTAACATGCACTTGCGAGTAAAAACAAACCTATATGTCTGACACACCTTCAGAATGAACATAAACGCTGGAAAAACATCAAAATGAACATATTGATCGACGAGCAACTTAGAATTCTCAAAGCATTCATTACTGAACTTGCTAATACTACCTATAGCGGAACGCAGAAAGGCTTACTTCTTTCACGAGTTGGGGACATTATCGCCAAGCAGCGTCCCGAGCTTCGAAATGTTTTGGGGGGCAGGCAACTGGTTGGTTTCATTGAGGCAGAACTCGCTGACTCTGTCAAAATCCTCACATCGCCGGAAAACCCTATTGTGAAAGTCATTCTACCCGCGAACGTGGTGGTTAATGGTGATGTGTTTCAATTTTTTCCGAAGCGTGATGCAGTAAGCAGCTCAGTGAAAAAACCACGTTATAACCGCGCATTCTGGGCTGCATTCTCGCACCCATTGGCCAATGGAAACACTCGACTTGTAGGGTTTGAGCCTCAGATAAATTACGAAGACATTGTGGGCGAAGTTCCTCCGGCAACCAGCAAAAAAATAATCACGCAGGACTCCATTATTGATGAGATAAAAGAACCCGATCCGGCTAAACGCGTCCAGCGTATCAACGAGATAATTAGCCATTGGTTGCAAGCTAATGCAGTGAGTGTTGATATTGTGGAAGCCAAGACCGAGAGGGGGCATGTTTCTACGGACGAGACAGGTTTGCAAAAAGGAAGCCTGTTAGAAATTATGATAGCAGCCTTGGATGATGCTGATCTCAAGCGCATTCAAATGCCTTTGGATGTCGTGGCGAAACTCCACCGTCTCACATAGCCATATGCGCTTTGTCTTTGGGTACGCGGGTATTCCATCTGAAGCATACGATCACATCTATCGCATGCGACATACCCTTACCAATGGCGATGCTGAATTCGAAGGAGTATCAATTGGTCGATTCGGTTCGCCCTTTGAGTCACGGCATGCCAATACGCTCCTGCACCGATTCAAAGAGCATGCCATCAGAAACCAAGGCGATAATAAGCCAAGCATTGGGTTTGCAGTTATCTATGTACGCTCCGATCCAAAAAGCACGGCGAAGTTCGAGGAGGCATTCTTCCCTTCCACAATGGTCTTTCCCGTAGATTGGCGCTTGGAAGGTTACCGACCACAGGAAATTAGCCATTCCTGCAACGAGCTATTTCAATTGCTGCTACAGGCAACGATACGCGCTCGCATAGCTATTGAAGCACTTCATAAGGAGGTTGTTGAGCGAGCTAATCGGACACCGCTGCTACTCCCACTACGAAATTTTCGCTCGAGACGGTGGCACCGCTGGCTTCAGGAACTGCAAGCCACCTTAGCTTCTCAACAAAATGCTTCCACTGCCGATACGGCCATAAAAATGGCAGTAAAACGATTTGAAGTTGGTCATCCGATGAGGATGGTTGAAGATCCAAAGCGCAGACATCCGTGTTATATGGATGAGCGTGATGTTGAGTTCCATGCACCCGGAAAAGATCTTCATGGAATGCCGCACCCTACCGATGGACATCCAGTCAGTTGCATTCTTGGTGGTTACCGGCGTTTGGGAGCTCCTTTCAATTCAAGGTTCCATTACGACTGCGTGAAAGGAATGCGTGGCAATCTGAAAGGTACTTTCTACACATGTCATGGAACAGAACCAGAGATGATGGAAGGGGACCGACATATTAATATCGCGCCAAATGACTTTGTCCGCATCTAAAATGACGACGGCCAACAATGCTGAGCAATGTTGGCCGTTGTTCAAATCATAATCAACTTGTTACTTTGTACTTCGGAGAATAATTATTCTCACACATGTCTGATGGCGCGCCGGCCACGAGCGGGGGTTCTAGAAACCTAGCCGCACGTCTAGCTCATCACGCCAAGCCGGATAAGATAGTAACCTCATTCCCGACTAACTCGCTAGGCGCATCCCCAATTTCGCAAGGAAAGAAGGTAAGCGCACATGGAAGTATTTTGCTTTATTCAGTGTACTTTTATAAAGTACATTAGCTTTATACCACGTTTAATCTCTTTAAGTCCATTATCAGAATCTGCAATTTGCACCAACCAGTTTTCATACTAACTAACAGCCTGCCCCGAAACCGTCACTGGCGACGCATAAATCAACAGATTCAAACTCGATTGTTTTGTCCTTCGTGACATAAGCCATGCATATCACCTTTAACCCCTGGCCGCCCTGCTGCGGACTATCGCGGGAACGCCGCCTGAATCCTGAATCCTGCTCTTTGGGCCGCCCCCGCCAATATATATTTCCCCAAAAATTTACGGTCTCCATTACAAACAACTTTAGCTTAATTCTGCAATTCATTGCTTTATAAGCATATTTGTATTTTCTTAGCATTCTGCGCTAACTCCTTGTCTTGTAAAGAAAAAATCTGTTTTTCGCTTGACCTGCCGGTTTTTTTTCAATATAGTGGGTTTAAGTGGTAAAAAGTGGGTAATTGTGGAGTAATCGGATGTTCCAAGGCGCAGCACAACTTAATCTGGATGGCAAAGGCAGGCTCGCAATACCGGCAAGGTATCGCGACGAGCTGCTGAGTACCTGCGCCGGAAATTTGGTGCTGACCGCCGACGCGGATGGTTGTCTGCTGGTGTACCCCGCGCCTGAATGGCTGCCAATACGCGACAAATTGATCAAGATGTCCTCCCTTAATTCCAAAATTCGCGCCTTGCAACGTCGTCTGATTGGTTATGCAGAAGATGTGGTGATGGATGGCGCCGGGCGCGTGCTGGTATCGCCTGTGCTGCGTGCTTACGCTGCGCTGGATAAAAGTGTGATGCTGGTCGGGCAGGGCAACAAGTTCGAGTTGTGGGATGACGCGAAATGGCAGGCGCAGCAGGCGGCTGACCTGTCGTTCATGGAAGGCGAATTGCCGTCTGAACTTGAAGGGTTCTCGTTGTGAGTGAGTCTCTTGTTCATACCACCGTTCTGCTGACCGAGGCGGTCGACGCGCTCGCGATCAAACCAGACGGCATTTATGTCGATTGCACCTTCGGTCGGGGCGGACACAGCGCGCGGATATTGCAGCAGCTGGGGCCGCATGGCCGATTGATCGTCCTGGATAAGGATCTGACGGCGGTAGCCCATGGTCGTCAGTGGAATGATGCGCGCTTTCAGATCGTGCACAGTGGATTTACGCATCTGGCCGAAGTATTGGCCGGGTTGGGTATTGAACAGGTCGATGGCATCTTGCTCGATTTGGGTGTGTCGTCGCCGCAACTGGACGAAGCGGCGCGCGGTTTCAGCTTCAGGTTTGATGCAATGCTGGATATGCGTATGGATACGAGTCGCGGCATGACCGCCGCACAATGGTTAGAAACGGTGGACGAAGGTCTGCTGACGGAGGTTATACGTGATTACGGCGAAGAACGGTTTGCTAAGCAGATTGCAAGAGCGATTATTGTTGCGCGTGAAATTCAACCCATCCAGACCACGGGGCAGCTCGTCGAGCTGGTTGGCAAGACGGTACGTACCCGCGAAACAGGTAAAAATCCGGCGACACGCACCTTTCAGGCTATACGGATTTATATCAATCGCGAGCTCGAAGAGCTAGAGCAGGTTTTGCCGCAGTGTGTCTCTTGTCTTAAACCTTGCGGGCGTCTGGTGGTGATCAGTTTTCATTCGCTGGAAGATCGCATGGTCAAGCATTTCATACGCGATATGTCTGACGCCGATAAATTGCCGCGCAATGTGCCGATCCGCGCCAGCGAAGTGCCGCAAGGCAAGATGAAACTGATCGGCCGTGCGGTAAAAGCAGGAGAGGCCGAGTTGCAGGTCAATCCGCGTGCACGCAGCGCGATGATGCGCGTGGCAGAGCGCAGCAATGTGGCGTAACGGATTTATACAGGGTTTGTTGCTGTTGCTGGTGGTGACGGCTGCGTTAAGCGTGGTCACCTCGCAACATCAGGCGCGCAAGTTGTTCATCGAATTGCAGCAGGAAAAAGAACATGCCCGTCAGATGGAAGTGGAGTGGGGGCAGTTGCAACTGGAGCAAAGCACGCTGGCAGCACCTGCGCGGGTAGAAAAGATTGCATCGCGGCAGCTGCAAATGCAGTTGCCCACCAAAGAGCAAGTGAAGTTTATACGGATAGGGCAACCCTCGCTTCAATCCTCTCCCGTAAACGGTAGAGGAGACGAACGTCCCATCTCGACAGATGCGATGGGGCAGAAAAACATTAATGGCGGGGCAGACAGGAAACCATGAAATATGCGACCAGCGCAAACGACAACATGACGGCGAAATTGCCGGGTTGGCGTGCGACTGTGCTGTTCGTATTGCTGTTGCTCTGTCTGGTGGGGCTGATAGGCCGGGCTGTCTACCTGCAGGGTATACGGGACGACTTTTTGCAGGAAAAGGGCAATCAGCGTTATAGCCGGGTGATCGAGGTCAGCGCGCATCGCGGCAAGATTACCGATCGCAATGGGGAGCCGCTGGCGGTCAGCACGCCCGTCGAGTCGGTGTGGGCCAGTGCTTCGGATATCAAAATAAACGATGCCAGGGAAACCCGGCTTAACGATACGCAGTTAAAGCAGCTCGCGCACGCGTTGGGTATGCGCGTGACTGAGGTGCAAAGCCGTCTCGCGGATAGCTCGCGGGATTTCGTGTATCTGAAGCGCCAGCTCCCGCCTGAGCAGTCAGGAAATGTGGCCAGTCTGAATCTGCCGGGAATTTCCTTGCAGCGCGAATACCGGCGCTATTACCCGGCCGGCGAAGAATTCGCGCAGATGCTGGGTTTTACCGGGCAGGATGATAACGGTCAGGAAGGTCTGGAGCTGGTTTTGCAAGAGCAGCTCGCGGGCAAGCTGGGCAGTCAGCGCGTGATCAAGGACAGGCGCGGGCATATCGTCGAAGATGCGGGTAGCCTGAATCCGCCCAAACCGGGCGGCGATATTATGCTCAGCCTGGACAGCAAAGTTCAACACCTGGCCTACCGCGAACTCAAACAGGCGGTCGTGCAGAATATGGCCAAGGCGGGCGCCGTTGTCGTGCTGGATGCGAAGAGCGGTGAAGTGCTGGCGCTGGCCAATTACCCCAGCTATAACCCGAACAACCGGACTCACGTCAGTATACAGGCGATGAGAAATCGCGCCGTTGCCGATGTGTTCGAGCCGGGTTCGACGATGAAGCCGTTTACCATCGCAACCGCGCTGGATATAGGAAAGGTAAGCCCGGATACGCTGATCAATACCGAAAACGGCGCCTTTACGGTCGGCAATAAGACCATACACGACACCCATCCTGAGGCGAGTCTGACAGTGTCGCAGGTGATACAAAAATCAAGCAATGTCGGCGCCTCCAAGATCGCGCTGTCGATGGAGCCTGAAGTGATGTGGAAGACCTTTGATTCTGCAGGCTTTGGTACACATACAGGAAGTAATTTCCCAGGAGAGGCGATCGGCAAGCTGCGCGAGGCTAAAACCTGGCGTCCGATCGAGCAGGCCACTATGTCATACGGACACGGCATCTCGGTCAATCTGTTGCAGTTGGCGCGTGCCTATACGATATTTGCAGACAACGGCGAGTTAAAACCCATTTCGTTGCTCAAGCTGGATGCGCCTGCCATCGGTCATCAGGTATTTTCCAGCAAGACGGCAGCCCAGTTGCGCGTGATGATGGAGTCGGTCGTGATGCCCGGCGGGACGGCGCCGCTGGCGCAAGTGGCGGGTTACCGGGTGGCGGGAAAAACTGGTACCGCGCATAAACTGGACGGAGGGCATTACGCCAACCGTTATGTCGCGTCTTTCGTAGGCCTGGCGCCGGTGTCCGCGCCGCGTCTGATCGTCGCGGTCATGATAGATGAACCGAACAACGGGCAGTATTACGGCGGATTGGTGGCGGCACCGGTGTTCAGTCGGGTGGTGGGCGGCACGCTTCATTTATTAAATGTGCCGAATGACGCGCCGCTGGATAACGTGATTGCGGCACCGACCGAAATCATCAGGGAGGAAATATGATTTTCTCCCTGAAAATGTTGCAGGACGCGCTCGGTGTGCCAGTCACGCATATGGTGACTGACAGCCGCGCGGTACGGCAGGGCGATACTTTCGTCGCCTATCCCGGCGAAAAGGCTGACGGGCGCCAGTATATCGCCCAGGCGATCGCGCAGGGTGCGAATGCGGTGATCTACGAACAACACAATTTTGTCTGGGACGCCAGCTGGGGCATCGCCCATCTTGCTGTGCCTGATTTGCGGCACAAGGCGGGCGGGTTGGCGGATGAAGTGTACGGCGCACCTTCAGCGCATTTGTGGATGGTGGGGGTGACCGGCACCAACGGCAAGACCTCGACCTGCCACTGGATCGCGCAGGGTTTAAATCGCGCGGCCAAAAAATGCGCGCTGATCGGCACGCTCGGCAACGGTTTTGTCGACGCGTTGCAGGCCAGCGTCAATACCACACCGGACGCGGTTTGTGTGCACGGACTGCTGGCTGACTATCTGCGCAACGGTGCGCAGGCAGTGGCGATGGAAGTTTCCTCGCACGCGCTGGCGCAGGGGCGGGTCAACGGCGTGCGCTATGACGTGGCGCTGCTGACCAACCTGACACGCGACCATCTGGACTATCACGGCGACATGGAAAGTTACGCTGCGGCCAAACGGCGATTATTTGACTGGCAGACGCTGAAGTTTGCCGTCATCAATCTGGACGATGCGTTCGGTGCCGAACTGGCTGTGCAGTTGAAGGGCAGGGACGTCGAAGTCATCGGCTATGGCCTGAGCACGGGCGCGCTGCATCTGGCCGAGCGGCACGGGCTGCGTATGGTTTACGGCAACCTGCTGCAAATGAGCGCGCAAGGCATGCGCCTTGAGATCAGATCGAGCTGGGGCGGGCGCGAGCTGAACAGCACGCTGGTCGGAAAATTTAATGCCGCCAACCTGCTGGGTGCACTGGCGGTGTTGCTGGTGAGCGATATCAGCCTGATCGATGCGGTGGATTCATTGAGCCGTGTTCTGCCCGTCGCAGGACGAATGCAGAAAGTCGGAAGTGCAGGTCAGCCTGCGGTCATCGTGGATTATGCGCATACGCCTGACGCGCTTGAAAAAGTGTTGCTGGCGCTGCGGGAGGCTTGTGTTGTATCCCTCTCTCCTAACTCTCTCCCGCAAGCGGGAGAGAGTGATGCGGATTCGCTTCGCGAGTCTGACGTTAAAGACGGGCGGCTGATCTGCGTGTTTGGCTGCGGCGGCGATCGCGATCGCGGCAAGCGCGCCATGATGGGGCTGGTCGCAGAAAAGTTTGCCGACACATGTATCGTCACCAGCGATAACCCGCGCAGCGAAGACCCACAGCAAATCATCGGCGAGGTGGCAAGCGGCATGTCGGCGAACAAGCACGAAATCATCGTTGATCGCGCATCGGCAATCGAACGCGCTATCGGGCAGGCCCGAGGCGGCGACATTGTGTTGATCGCGGGCAAGGGGCATGAGGATTATCAGGAGATCAGCGGTGTGAAGTACAGTTTTAGCGATGTGGCAGTGGCCATGCAAGCCTTGAAAAAATGGCCGTCCGGAGGTGTTCGATGATGACGCTGGCACAGGCTGCCAAGGTATTGAACGCACGTGTAATCGGCGGCGCAGTGCGCTTTACCGCCGTGTCCACCGACACGCGCAAGCTGGCAAAGGGCGATTTATATGTGGCGCTGCGCGGTGAACAGTATGACGGCGCCGACTTTATCGCACAGGCTCAGGCTGCCGGTGCGGTTGCCGCCTTGGTGAATCAGGATTCAGGATTCAGGATTCAGGATGCAAAAATTCCGTTGCTGCTGGTCGAGGATACTCGCCTGGCCCTGGGGCAGCTGGCCGCGTACTGGCGTCGCCAGTTTGATATTCCGCTGGTCGCGATTACCGGCAGCAATGGCAAGACTACCGTCAAGGAAATGCTGGCAGCGATTCTGCGCGCAGCCGCAGGCTCAGATGAGGCCGTGCTGGCAACTCGCGGAAATTTCAATAATGACGTTGGCATGCCGCTGACACTGTTGCAGCTCAACGCGCAGCACCGCTATGCCGTGATTGAAATGGGCATGAATCATCCCGGCGAGATCGACTATCTGACGCGGATTGCCCGCCCGCAAATCGCCCTGATCAACAATGCCAGTGGCGCGCACCTGGAAGGCATGGGTTCTGTGCAGGCGGTGGCGGAGGCTAAAGGGGAAATATTCGCAGGCTTGCAGCATGAAGGCAGCGCAATCATCAATGCGGATGACGAGTTTGCGCCGCTGTGGCGCAGTCTTGCCGGCGTGCATTCGCTGCTGGAGTTCGGTTTGAACAGCGCAGCCGACGTGAGCGGTCGGTGGTCTCCGCACGCGACCGGCCTGCGTTTAATCGCGCAGACGCCGTCGGGTAATTTTACCGTGGATATGCAGGTGCCCGGCGAGCATAACGCACGCAATGCGCTCGCGGCAACGGCGGCTGCGATTGAGCTGAACCTGCCGCTGGAGAGCATCGTAGCCGGACTTGAAAAATTCGGCGGAGTGGCAGGACGCCTGCAACGCAAACCGGCCAGGCTGGGTGCGGTGGTGATTGACGATACCTACAACGCAAACCCTGCGTCCCTTCAAGCCGCGATCGCCGTGCTGGCACAGACGCAAGGCAAAAGAGTGCTGGTGTTGGGCGATATGGGCGAGTTGGGCGATGACGCCGCCGCCTTTCATGCCGGGATCGGGATAGCCGCCCGCCAGGCCGGCATCGAAAAACTTTACGCGTTGGGCGAGTTAAGCCGGGAAGCGGTTCGGGAATTCGGTGGCGCGGCGCGGCACTTTGATTCTATAGATGATTTGCAAGTGGCCTTGGAAACGGAGCTGGGCGAAGGCACGACTGTGCTGGTGAAGGGGTCGCGTTTCATGAAAATGGAACGTGTCGTGGCCTACTGCGTGAACACAGAGAAGAAGGAATAAACATGTTATTGGCACTCGCACAATGGCTGGCTCAGGATATACGGTTTTTCAGCGTATTCAATTACATCACGCTGCGCACCGTGCTGGCGGCCATGACGGCGCTGGGAATCTCATTCCTGGTAGGTCCTGCGATGATACGCAAGCTGACCGCTTACAAAATCGGCCAGTCCGTGCGCACCGACGGACCGCAAACCCATCTGGTCAAGGCGGGAACGCCGACTATGGGTGGCGCGCTGATTCTGACTTCGATTGCAATCACGACGGTGCTGTGGGGCGACCTGCACAACCAGTACGTGTGGGTCGTGCTGTTCACGACCTTGGGCTTCGGCGTGATCGGCTGGATCGACGACTATCGCAAGGTCGTGCATCGCAACCCCAAGGGGTTGTCGGCCCGCGCCAAAATGGGCTGGCAGTCAATCATCGCGCTGATTGTGGGTGCCTATCTGTGGAAAACAGCGACGCTGCCTGCACAGACCGAAATGATCGTGCCGTTCATGAAATTCTTTGTGTTTCCGCTGAGTGCAGCGGCGTTCATCGCGGTGGTCTATTTCGTGATTGTCGGCACCAGCAATGCGGTGAATCTGACCGACGGGCTGGATGGCCTGGCGATCATGCCGACCGTGATGGTTGCCAGCGCGCTGGCATTGTTCGCCTATGTCGCGGGCAATGCCGTGTTTGCGAAATATCTGGGTATTCCCTATATCCCCGGTGCGGGTGAGTTGGCGGTGTTCTGTGGCGGGATTGCGGGTGCAGGCCTGGCATTCCTCTGGTTCAACGCCTATCCGGCCGAAGTGTTCATGGGCGATGTAGGCGCCTTGGCGTTAGGGGCTGCGCTGGGCGTGGTCGCGGTGATCGTGCGGCAAGAGCTGGTGTTGTTCATCATGGGTGGCGTGTTTGTGGTGGAAACGTTATCGGTGGTCATTCAGGTTGCTTCGTTCAAACTGACCGGAAAACGTGTGTTCCGCATGGCGCCGCTTCATCATCACTATGAATTAAAGGGATGGAAGGAGACGCAGGTTGTGGTGCGTTTCTGGATTATCACGATGTTGCTGGTATTGCTTGGATTGGCTACGTTAAAACTGAGATGACACGCTTGCGAGACAAATTTGTTCTGGTAATCGGTCTCGGCGAGACCGGGTTATCCATGGTGCGCTGGTTAAGCAGCCAAGGCGCGCGCCTGCGCGTAGCGGACAGCCGCCTCACACCGCCGGGCCTGGACGAAGTGGCAAGGCTGGTTGCAGCGGAGCAGATATTATGTGGTGCATTCGATGACGCGCTGTTTGCAGGCATCGACCTGATCGCGATCAGCCCGGGTGTGCCATTGTCCGACCCGCATGTTGCAGCCGCGCATGCACGCGGCATTCCTGTTGTCGGCGACATCGAACTTTTTGCACAACGGATGCAGGATTCAGCAGGCGGAGCCAAGGTCATCGCTATCACGGGTTCGAACGGCAAGACGACGGTGACCAGTCTGGTGGAACACCTGTGCAAGGCTGCCGGTATTGACGCCGTAGCGGCGGGCAATATTTCGCCTGCCGTGCTGGATGTGGTGATGCAACGGGCTGACAAGCAGCCCCAGGTGTGGGTGCTGGAGTTGTCCAGTTTTCAGCTGGAAACCACGGCAACTTTAAAGGCGGATGCGGCCACGGTGCTGAATGTCAGCGAAGATCATCTGGATCGCTATGCAGGCATGGATGATTATGCTGCGGCCAAGCAACGTATTTTCAACGGTTGCGGCGTGCAGGTGCTGAATCGGGACGATGCGCGCAGCTTCGGCATGCAGAACGCTGCGAGCGATTTGATCAGTTTCGGCCTGAACCCGCCTGCGCTCGAAAACGATTACGGCATCGAGCGTGAAAGCAACGAAGTCTGGCTGGTACAGGGCAGTCACCGCCTGATCAAGGCCTCTGACTTGCAACTTGCCGGCTTGCACAATGTCGCCAATGCGCTGGCAGCGCTGGCGTTGTGTCGCGCAATAGGTTTGCCGATGCCTGTCCTGCTGGATGCACTGCGCAGTTTCAAGGGCTTGCCGCACCGCGTGGAGAAAATCAGCCAGATTCAGGGTGTGACATTCTACGACGACTCAAAAGGAACCAATGTTGGTGCTACCGTTGCAGCGCTCGAAGGGATGGGCTGCAAGGTCGTATTGATCGCCGGCGGCGTCGGCAAGGAGCAGGATTTTTCACCCTTAAAGGCGGCCGTGACAGAACACGCGCGTGCGGTTGTGCTGATCGGGCGCGATGCAATGTTGATCGCAGCGGCGCTGGCGGGCTGCAATGTGCCTGTGCAGTACGCCGTGGACATGGGCGAGGCTGTGCGAGAGGCTGCGAAGTTCGCGCTACCCGGGGATGCCGTTCTGCTGTCTCCTGCCTGTGCCAGTTTCGATATGTACCGCAATTATGTACACCGGGCCGAAGCGTTTGTCGGGGAAGTACGCAAGTTGACCAATGGTCATGCTACTGATAATGAACACTGTCATGCCCATCTCCCTCACCTCAATCCTCTCCCGCAAGCTGGAGAGGATGCTAACGATTCGCTGCGCGAACTTCAGACGACGAGGGAATCATGGCCTCATTAGTCAGGACACGCACGCCTCCTCCTCAGGCGCAGTTCGATAATCTGCTGATCTGGGTGTTCATCGCCCTGCTCTCTGTCGGTCTGGTGATGGTGTATTCGTCCTCGATCGCCACCGCCGAGGGCAGCAAATTTACCGGACATCAGGCCACCTATTACTTGATGCGGCACAGCATGTTCATCGCCGTGGGATTGATATCAGGCGTGATCGCATTCCAGGTGCCGGTGCAGTTCTGGCAGACCTGGTCGCCCTATTTATTCCTGGCAGGCGCAGCATTGCTGGTGCTGGTGCTGATCCCGCATGTCGGACGCGAAGTGAATGGCAGCCGTCGCTGGCTGTCGTTGTTCGTGATCAATCTGCAACCCTCCGAATTGATGAAACTGTTTGCTGTGATGTATGCGGCCGATTACACGGTGCGCAAGGGCAATGTAAAACATTTGTTCATTCAGGCCTTCCTGCCGATGTTCGCCGTCATGGTGGTAGTCGGTGGTTTGTTGCTGCAAGAGCCGGACATGGGTGCATTCGTGGTGATCCTGTCGATCGCCTTTTGCACGCTGTGGCTGGGTGGCTTCAACGTCAAGGTGTTCGGCGCACTGATCGTGGCGCTGCCGCTGGCATTCGCCGCGCTGATATTTTCATCCCCCTACCGGATGCAGCGCGTGATCGGTTTCATGGATCCCTGGGCTGACCCGTATGGCAAGGGGTATCAGCTCAGTCATGCGCTGATCGCTTTCGGTCGCGGAGAACGATTCGGCGTGGGCCTGGGCGCGAGCGTGGAGAAATTATTCTACCTGCCGGAAGCGCATACCGATTTCCTGATGGCTGTGATCGCGGAAGAGCTGGGGCTGGCGGGCGTGATCTGCGTGATCGCGCTGTTCGCAATGGTGGTGATACGCGCGTTTCAGATTGGCCGGCATGCCGCGTTTCTGGAACGCAATTATTCAGCCCTGGTCGCGCAAGGCATCGGCGTGTGGATCGGTGTGCAGGCGACGATCAACATCGGCGTGAATATGGGTGTGTTGCCAACCAAGGGATTGACGTTGCCGTTCCTGAGCTTCGGCGGCAGTGGCGTGGTGGTGAATTGCATCGCCGCCGCCGTGTTACTCCGTGTCGATTATGAAAACCGAAGACTTGCACGAGGTATGCCTGCATGATTTTAAATAATCGCAAGTCTTCGGTTTCGGCGCAGGCAAGTGGCTTGCGTGGGCATCTGCGTCAAAACCTCTCAGCTTGCACGAGGTATGCCTGCATGAGTCGCTCAATCCTGATCATGGCTGGCGGTACCGGAGGCCATATTTTTGCTTTCGGCATAACTAAGCGGACGTTCGGTCTCAGCGAAAACGTGCCCGGCAAGGATGGATTTCATGTCTAGTCGGTCAATTATGATAATGGCTGGCGGTACCGGAGGCCATATTTTTCCGGCTTTGGCGGTGGCCGAACTCCTGCGCGAGCAGGGGTGGCAGGTGACGTGGCTGGGGGCGCCGAACAGCATGGAAGCCGATCTGGTGCCAAAACACGGTTTTGAGATGGCAATGGTGCGATTCAAAGGACTGCGCGGCAACGGTTTGCTGCGCAAGTTACTGCTGCCGCTAAACCTCGCAGTTGCGTTGTGGCAAAGCGCGGTTGCGATGTTTCACTACAGGCCGGACGTGGTGCTGGGCATGGGCGGTTACATCACCTTCCCGGGCGGCTTGATGGCGGCCTTGCTGCGCAGACCTCTCGTTATTCACGAACAGAATTCGGTAGCGGGATTGAGCAACAAGGTGCTGGCGAAGTTTGCGCAAAAAGTGCTGAGCGGTTTCCCCGATGTATTGCCGAAAGCCATCTGGTGCGGCAATCCGGTACGCAGCAGTATCGCCGCGTTGCCAGAGCCGCAACAGCGCTATGCGGCGCGCACTGGCCGTTTGAACGTGCTGGTGGTGGGTGGCAGTCTGGGCGCGAAGGCGATCAATGAAGCGGTGCCACAGGCACTGGCAAAGTTGCCTGAAGCGGCGCGTCCCAATGTATTGCATCAGACCGGCAAGAATCATCACGCAGCCGTAGTGGCTTTGTACAAAGAGGCGGGTGTACAGGCCGACATCCAGTCGTTCATTGCGGATATGGCAACAAGCTACGCGCAAGCCGATCTGGTGATTTGCCGTGCCGGTGCGCTGACGGTAGCGGAACTTGCCGCCGCAGGGGTCGCCAGCCTGCTGATTCCATTCCCGTTTGCGGTGGACGATCACCAGACGCACAACGCGCGCTTTTTGAGCGAGCGGGGGGCCGCCGTATTGCTGCCCCAACATGAAATGAATGCGGAAAAGCTTGCGAATTTGCTCGCTGAATTCAGTCGTGAAAAATTGAATGAAATGGCGCAGCGGGCACGCAGTCTCGCCCGTCCTGAAGCCGCTGAAAAAGTTGCGAACGTATGCAGGGGGTTGGCGGAATGAGACACAAAATCAAGCAGATACACTTTGTCGGTATCGGCGGATCCGGCATGAACGGGATAGCAGAGGTGCTGTTCAATCTGGGTTTTAAGGTCAGCGGTTCGGATCTCGGGGAGAACGCGGCGACTAAACGCTTAAGCGATCTGGGCGTGAAAGTCACGATCGGTCATGCCGAGGCTAACCTGACCAATGCGGATGTCGTGGTGGTATCCACCGCCGTGGGTGGCGACAATCCGGAAGTGTTGGCTGCGCGTGCGCGCCACATTCCGGTCGTCCCGCGCGCGATGATGCTGGCTGAATTGATGCGTCTGCGTCAGGGGATCGCGGTGGCCGGCACCCACGGCAAGACCACGACGACCTCGTTGACCGCCAGCGTATTGGCGCGTGGCGGATTCGATCCCACTTTTGTGATCGGCGGCAAGCTCAACAGCAGTGGCACCAACGCCAAGCTGGGAACCGGCGAATTCATCGTCGTTGAAGCGGATGAGTCTGACGCGTCGTTCCTGTATCTGCAGCCGATACTCGCGGTGGTGACCAATATCGATGAAGACCATATGGAAACATATGGTCATGACTTTGCGCGCCTGAAGCAGGCCTTCGTGGATTTCGTCGAGCATCTGCCGTTCTATGGCCGGGCGATGGTGTGCGTGGATGACGCGAACATCCGCGAAATCTTGCCGCGCATCACCAAGCCGGTGACGACTTACGGATTCAGTGAAGATGCGCAAATCCGCGCTGTCGACGTGCGTCACCTGGGCGGGCAGATGTGCTTCACAGCCCTGTGCCGGCAGAACGGCACCCCGCGCGATCTTGAGATCACGCTCAATTTGCCCGGGCGGCACAACGTATTGAACGCGCTGGCCGCGATCGCGATTGCGCTGGAAGTCGGTGTGGCGGACGACGCGATTGTGGCAGCTTTGAATGAATTCGAGGGGGTCGGCAGGCGCTTTCAGCGCTACGGGGAAATTAAACTGCCCGATGGCGGCACGTTCACGCTGATCGACGATTACGGGCACCACCCGGTCGAGATGGCGGCGACGCTGGCCGCCGTGCGCGGCGCGTTTCCCGGACGACGGCTGGTGCTGTCTTTCCAGCCGCATCGCTATACACGCACCCGCGACTTGTTCGAAGACTTCGTGAAAATATTGTGCGGCGTGGATGCGTTGTTGCTCGCGGAAGTGTATGCGGCAGGCGAGCCGAGACTGGTCGCAGCCGACGGGCGGGCGATGATGCACGCGCTGCGGTTGGCGGGTCAGAGCGAGGCCATTTTTGTCGAGCAGATTGCCGACATGCCGCAGTCCATCTTGCAATTGGCAAGAGACGGCGATGTGGTCGTCACGATGGGTGCGGGCACCATCGGCAACGTGCCGGGTGCAGTCAAACTGCTGGCGCTGACATGAACATGATAGAGCCGACACAATTCATTAAAGCCGTGCTGCGCGGCAAGTTAAGCCTTGCTGAATCCATGCGCCGCCACACCAGCTGGCGGGCGGGCGGGGTAGCTGACCGCTTCTATCAGCCTGCCGATCTGGATGATTTGCGGGTGTACTTGTGCAGTCTGTCACTGACAGAACCGGTGGTCGCCGTTGGGCTGGGCAGCAACCTGCTGGTGCGCGACGGCGGACTGCGCGGCACGGTGTTGCTGATGCATGGCGGATTGAATGAACTGAGCATGCAGGACGACGGGCTGCTCTATGTACAGGCCGGCGTGCCGGGTGCGAAGCTGGCTCGTTTTGCCGCCTTGCACGGTCGCCAGGGTGCGGAATTCTGCGCCGGCATTCCCGGCACGCTGGGCGGCATGTTGGCGATGAACGCCGGTTGCTATGGCAGCGAAATCTGGCAGCACGTCGCAAAAGTGCAGGTCGTGACCCGCAGCGGCGAATTGAAGGTGAGAACGCCGGACGAATATGAAATTGGCTATCGGAGCGTGACCAGGAAGCAGGATGCAGGATGCAGGATGCAGGATGCAGCAGCGTGCACCGGTTTGACTGAATCCCGAATCCTGAATCCCGAATCCTCAGAAATATTCGTCGGCGCATGGCTATCGTTCGGGCAGGGCGATGGCGAAATAGCGCGCAGACAGATCAAGGAGTTGCTGAGCAAACGCATCAGCAGTCAGCCGTTGAATCTGCCGAATGCGGGTTCGGTATTCCGCAATCCGCCGGGGGATCATGCGGCGCGCCTGATTGAGCAGTGCGGACTCAAGGGCAGGAGCATTGGTGGCGCTCAAGTGTCTGAAAAACATGCAAATTTTATCGTGAACACAGGCGGCGCCTCGGCAGCGGATATCGAGAATCTGATCAGCATGGTGCGTGAAATTGTAGCTGCTCAAACCGGGGTGGTGTTGCACACGGAAGTGAAAATCATAGGCGAGACAGGAATTATGGATAAAAAGAATAGCGATCCCCGCACACCGACTCTGCATCCTGAATCCAGCATCCTCGATCCCGGTTCATTTGGCAAAGTTGCCGTGTTGTTTGGCGGGCGCTCCGCCGAGCGTGAAGTATCGCTGAAAAGCGGTGCGGCAGTATTGGCAGCCTTGCTGCGCAGCGGCGTGGATGCACATGCGTTCGATCCTGCCACGCAAAATTTACAGGCGCTGGTGGATGAAGGGTTTGAACGCGCCTTCATCGCGCTGCACGGGCGTTTCGGCGAGGACGGCACGGTGCAGGGCGCGCTGGAGTTGCTGGGTATTCCTTACACCGGCAGCGGCGTGATGGCCTCCGCGCTGGGCATGGACAAGTGGCGCAGCAAGCTGGTGTGGCAGGCGGGCGGTTTGCCGATCCCAGCCTTCCAGATCATCGATGAACATAGCGTGAGCGATGAAGTTGTGCAACAACTGGGCTTGCCGCTGTTCGTCAAACCAGCCAATGAAGGTTCCAGCGTTGGTATCAGCAAGGTCAAGACTTGTTGCGAATTGCAGGCCGCCTATCAGAGTGCCGCGCGTCACGACAAGCTGGTGATCGCGGAGAGTTTTGTCGGCGGCGGCGAATACACCGTGGCGATATTGGGCGAACAGGCTTTGCCGGTCATCAAGATCGAACCTGCCAATGAGTTCTACGACTATGAGGCGAAATACCTGCGCGACGATACGCGCTATCTGTGCCCGAGCGGCCTCAATGCTGAGCAGGAGATCGAAATGCAACGCCTCGCAAAAGCGGCTTTTGCACTGATCGGTGGGCAAGGCTGGGGACGCGTGGACTTTCTGATGAGCGAGGATGGGCGCCCCTACGTGCTCGAAGCGAATACCTCGCCCGGCATGACCGATCACAGTCTGGTGCCGATGGCGGCGCGTCAGGCGGGCATCAGCTTCGAGCAACTGGTGCTGCGTGTTTTAGGAATGGCCGGGAATAAAGACGGCTCTTCACGTTCGCATCCTCTCCCGCTTGTCTCACCAAGGTCGCTGCCCAGCAGCGGGAACCTGGCGGGGATGCCCCTTGCGGGTACGGGAGAGGAGAGCGTAGCGAGGAGCGGAGGAGAGGGATATGTGGGATAACGCCTCATTGCTGCGCAGCATCGCCAGCGCACTGTTTTTTTGCAGTGTGGTGCTGGTGTTGTACGGCACAGCGCATTACGTGGTGCATTTGCCGCAACTGCTGCCCATCAAGACGGTGCGGCTAGTGTTGATGCCGGGCCGTGTGGTGCCCGATGAAGTGCAGGCGATGGTGCGCCACGATGTGCAGGGTAATTTTTTGACGGTGGATATCGACAAGTTAAGGCGTTCACTGGAGAAATTGCCCTGGGTGCGCAATGTCAGCATCCGCCGTGAATTTCCGAACAGCCTGGCGTTGAGCTTTGAAGAGCACCAGCCATTGGCGCGCTGGAATGATGTGGCGTTAGTGAATCGACAGGGCGAGGTGTTTGCAGCCGAAACGACGCTCAAATTGCCAAGATTTATCGGTTATGAAGGGACTTCGGCAGAAGTTGCGCAGCAATATGCAAAATTCAGCGAGCAACTGGCCGTGTTGAATTTAAAGGTGATGCAGCTGGCGCTGTCCCCCCGACATGCCTGGAAGTTGTATTTGAGCAATGACATGGTGGTGGAGTTGGGGCGCGAGTCGATGGGGCAACGCCTGGCCCGATTTGTGTCGGTCTATTCCTATAGCCTGCAACCGCAGGAGGGGGCAGCGCATGAACCCGCGCTGCAGGTCGTGGATATGCGTTACCGCGATGGTTTTGCAGTGAAAAAGCGACATGGCAATGTATAAGTACATGAAAAACAGAAAATGGCAGTGGAGATCAAGCGATGAGCAGAAATAAGGATACGAAGAATCTGGTGGTAGGCCTCGATATCGGCACGTCCAAGATTGTCGCGATAGTCGGGGAAGTCAAACCTGACGGCATGCTGGAGGTGATCGGCATGGGCATGCACGAATCATCCGGCCTGAAAAAAGGCATGGTGGTCAACATCGAGGCGACCGAGAAAGCGATTCAGCGTGCGCTGGAGGAAGCCGAGCTGATGGCCGATTGCAAGATCACCGAGGTGCATACCGGCATTGCGGGCAGCCATATTCGCAGCACGAATTCACGCGGCATGGTGAAGATCAAGGATAAGGAAGTCACGCAAGCCGACATAGACCGCGTGCTTGAGACGGCCAGTTCCATCAGCCTGGCGGGCGATCAGCAGATTCTGCATGTCCTCGAGCAGGCCTTCAGCATAGACGGGCAGGATGGCATCAAGAAGCCGCTGGGCATGAGCGGGATGCGTCTGGATGTCGAGGTGCATATCGTCACGGGGGCCGTGGCCGCCGTGCAGAACATCATGAAGTGTATTCACCGCTGTGGTCTGGAAGTCAACGAGCTGATTCTGCAACCGTTGGCATCCAGCCGTGCGGTACTGGCTGACGATGAGATGGATCTGGGCGTGTGTCTGGTGGATATCGGCGGCGGTACGACCGACATCGCGGTGTTTACCGGCGGATCGATACGGCACACCGCCGTGATCCCGATTGCCGGGGACCAGATCACCAACGATATCGCGATGGCGTTGCGCACGCCGACCCAGGATGCCGAGGACATCAAGATCCGTCACGGTTGCGCGTTGCGCCAGCTGGCGGACGACGGGGTGATCGAAGTGCCGGGTGTGGGCGAACGCGGGCCACGCATGTTGTCCAGACAGACCTTGGCCGAGGTGATCGAGCCGCGCGTCGAGGAGCTTTATTCCCTGGTGCAGGCGGAACTGCGACGCAGCGGATTCGACGATTTGTTGTCGTCCGGCATCGTGATCACGGGCGGCAGCAGCGCCATGCAGGGCATGGTCGAACTGGGCGAGGAGATTTTTCATTTGCCGGTCAGGCTGGGTATTCCGAAATACGTAGGCGGCTTGTCGGATGTGGTTAAGACGCCGCGCATGGCGACCGGGGTAGGGCTGTTGTTGTATGGCCTGGAGTATCACAAGAACAATGAAGCCGCACGCATGCAAGCGAATTCGTTTGGTGATGTGTTGGCAAAAATGAAGTCGTGGTTTTAAAGGCAGGATTCAGAAATCAGAAATCAGGAATCAGGAATCAGGAATCAGGAATCAGAAAATAGTGTTCAGGTTAAGGGCGGTCAGGTAGTGACCGGTAAAATTTTTGTGTTATTTAAGGAGACAGCGATGTTTGAAATCATGGAAGCACAATCTCAGGATGCGGTAATCAAGGTGATCGGCGTAGGTGGTTGCGGTGGTAATGCGGTAGATCACATGATCGAACAGGGCGTGCAGGGGGTAGAATTCATCGCCATCAATACCGATGCGCAGGCGCTCAATCGCAGCAAAGCCGGCACGCAGTTGCAAATTGGTGCCGCGATTACCAAGGGATTGGGGGCCGGTGCCAAGCCATCGGTTGGACAGGCAGCCGCTGAAGAAGATCGCGAACGCATTAAAGAGATGATTCGCGGTGCCAACATGGTGTTTATCACGGCCGGCATGGGCGGCGGTACCGGCACGGGGGCTGCACCTGTCATCGCGCAAATTGCCCGTGAAATGAACATTCTTACCGTGGCCGTGGTGACCAAGCCCTTTACCTATGAAGGCAATCGCATGCGCTTTGCCGCCGAAGGTATCAAGGCGCTGCAGGAGCATGTCGATTCGTTGATTATCGTGCCTAACTCCAAGCTGATGGAAGTGCTGGGCAATGATGTGACCGTACCGGAAGCCTTCAAGGCCGCCAACGGCGTGTTGCAGGGCGCGGTTGCGGGTATCGCTGAAGTCATCAATGCGCCCGGCCTGATCAACGTCGACTTCGCCGATGTATGCACAGTCATGTCTGAAAATGGCATGGCCATGATGGGTTCTGCGGTTGCATCCGGGCCGGACCGAGCGAGGATCGCCGCCGAGCGCGCCATCGCCAGCCCGTTGCTGGAAGATATGGACTTGACCGGTGCGCGCGGCGTGCTGGTAAATATCACGTCCACCAGCTCCCTGAAGCTCAGGGAAATGGATGAGGTGATGGCGTGCGTGCAATTCGCTGCCGAAGAAGCGACCGTCATTCTGGGTTCGGTGTTTGATGAGTCCATGGGTGATGACTTGCGCGTGACGGTAGTTGCGACAGGTCTGGGCGGACGCAAGTCTAAGCCTGAACTCGTCTATGTAGAACAGGAAAGCAGGCGAACAGGCACCCACGATATGCCGATGTCGAATGTCAATTATGGTGAGCTGGAAACGCCTACCATCATGCGCAGTGGCCGCCGCGCCGCAGTCGATGCAATGGAGAAATCCGGGGTGGACACCTACGACATCCCGTCCTTTCTGCGCAAGCAGGCGGACTGAGAGTAGGATTCATGCCGCAAGACAGCAAGGGTCTTCGCCTAAAAACAAGCCCGCATGGGGCTTCCCACACAACTAAACGATAATACCGTTAAGTTGCTGAATGATAGTCGCGCTTCGCGCTCGTTGTTTTTAGCGAAGGGCATTCCCCTCACAGGGGATGTGCCCCGAGTTGTTGCGTGAAGGATTGAGGAGCGAGAAAAGCGTGTGTTTCAACTCGCGACATAATTTTGCTCGCACGTTCATGCTAACGGGCCGTATCGAAGCTATGCTCTACAGGGTGCTTTAATTTCAGCCTGTGCTGAACGTTCACGGCCTGACACTGGCCGTACGCCAGGCGGAGCTTTCACAGCCAATACCGTACGTTGCCCGGCAGCGCAAAAGAGCAGTAGTGCACCCATGTCGGCTTGCAGATAGCTACGGCAATGTAGCGGGTGCCTTCGGTTTTCTGCCCGGTGCTGCCGGCGGCGTAAACCCGGCTAAGCGGTAACTTATCCCCTCGATATTTTTACCATTCTCATATCTGGTCAAATGGCACGATATCACGGCGCCTTTTGCAGTAAGTTCTGACAAGTGGAGACGCACTTTAGTCAGAGAAATGCCGATGTCTTCGGCGATTTTCGCGTCGAGTCTCTCACCATGTGTTTTCAGGTATTGCAGTATTTCTTCCATAGATTTATTACCAGAAGCTGTGCGCAGGATGGTGCAGAGTATATACCCAACATCGCCCCCGACAGACCTCATCGGCGAGCATGAAAAATTACAGCCAGCCGGAACGCCTGAAACGGTAGTACAAAAATCCGCAGGTCGAGCCTATCGTCAGCAGCGCCAGCGGATAGCCATATTCCAACGAAAGTTCGGGCATGTGCTGAAAGTTCATGCCCCAGATGCCGGCGAAGGCGGTGGCGACGGCGAAGATGCCGGCCCAGGCGGCCAGGCGCTTATTGACCTCGTTCTGTTCTATGGACACCGTGGATTGGCAGACCAGGATCGCCGTGGTGATGGTGTCGCGCATGGCATCTATCGTGGCGTTGATGCGCACCAGGTGGTCGTAGACATCGCGAAAATACTCCTGGGTGGTTGCGCAGGCTGGCGGCACGCGCCCGCCGTGCAGTTTTCCGGTCGCTTCCATCAGCGGCATGACCGCATGTCTGAGCACCAGGACGCGGCGCTTGAGTTCGTATAGTTGCTCAATGTTGGTGAGGGCTGTGCCCTTGTCAAAAAGGTGTTCCTCGATGGATTCCAGTTGCGACTCCAGCGCATCTAACACCGGAAAGTAGCGGTCAACGACCGCGTCCATCAACGCATAGAGCACGAAGCCCGAACCCAGGCGCAGTAATTGTGGCTCGCGCTCGCAACGTTGGCGCACGCCAAGAAAATGCTGTTTATTGCGATTGCGGATGGATAAAATGAAATTTCGCCCGACGAATACACTGACCTCCCCGACCGTCAATTCGGCATGGTCGACCTCCACGATGTGCATCACCACGAACAGCGTTTCGCCGTATTCCTCGACTTTGGGTCGCTGGTGGCCGTGGCGGGCATCCTCGATCGCCAGATCGTGCAAGCCAAATTCTTCCTGCATCTGTGCAAGTTCGGCATCGGTCGTGTCGCGCAGCGCTACCCAAACCAGACAATCCTCGCGTTCGAGGTAATCACTGATCTCGATGACGGGAAGGTCGGCTAACTTGACACCGTTTTGGTAGGCAACACAATTGATCAGCATGGCGGTTTATGTACAGTTATCGGTGCGACAAGTATAAAGCAAGCAGTCGTTTAACCTCAAACGTGAATCCGCCTGGTGAAATTAAGGAAACGCTGAATAATTCACCGCGCAGCGAAGCCCGGCGTGCAGCTTTCGGGTTTTTTGGTTAAATTTGGCGATTTTGGTCTGAATTGCGGCATTTTTTGCATTATTCCTCCTGTTTTCTGTTTTCAGGGCGCAACT
>CAMTXT010000002.1:0-152616 GCA_947085835.1 uncultured Nitrosomonadales bacterium
GGCGAGAAATCGCGGGCTGGTGTCGATGTGTTTGTAACGCGCCATTTATCTCTCCAAAATATCGTCCCGCACTTTGACATTGATATTAAGTTTGGTTCACGGCAAGATGCGGTATGAACAGACTTTTTCTACAGCCTCGTTAGAAGTCACCCGTTTTACTTGAAACCGCTCCAATAATGGTATATTTTCTATGCCATGCGTACCTTTGAATTTGATGAGTCCAAGAGTCAAGCGAACCTTTCCAAGCATGGGATCAATTTTATTGATGCACAGTTGCTATGGGACGACCCGAGACTATTGGAAATCCCGGCAAAAACCGAAGACGAGCCACGTTTTCTGGTAATCGGACTTATCAATGGGAAGTACTGGTCAGCCGTTCTCACCTACCGGGGTGAAAATATCCGGCTTATTTCTGTTCGTCGATCACGAACTGAGGAGGTAACACTATATGAAAGCTAATACATTCGACAACCAGTTTGATGAAGGTGCTGACATTACAGCATCTCTGGACTTATCCAAGGCAAAACGTGTGTTGCTGAATCCGAAACGCGTCAATGTCGATTTTCCTGCCTGGATGGTTGAATCTCTGGATAGAGAAGCCGGAAAACTTGGTATTACGCGGCAGTCCATTATCAAGGTGTGGCTGGCCGAACGCCTGGAAGATTCAGCTTCTTCCAACCCGCCGCAGAACCGGTCGCGCCGCATTGCGGCCTGAAATTGGTCTGCTCAGATATGCGCTGGATCACACGCTGGCGCTATGTTCAGGCTTGCAGAATCGCATTATTCAGATCGCACGCTATTACGCACCCGCCGGATCACCGCCAAGGCTGAAATGAATACGAAAAAAACAAAGCAACCAATATGGCTTCCCGACGCGGAGGAGCACGACTTTCCTGCCGCCGAGTCATATCTGGCTTTGATCTACTCCGGCAAGCGTGCCGCAAAGATCGTCGCCAGGCTGAAAACTACCGGCATCGTCCAGTGCAAGGCCAAAGACATCTTCCGCGCATCGCAACTCTCGCTACTCGGGATAAGCAATTCGCATATCGAGAAGAACAGGCAGCAAATCAAAGCAGGAGCGAGTCTGTCTCCAATCCTCCTGGTGAGGGATAAACAAAACAGAAAAGTCATCGTTGCGGACGGCTACCACAGACTATGCGCAGTCTACGGATTTGACGAGGATGCCTGGGTCCCTTGCAAGATCGTCTAGCGCTTGAGTCGACCATTAAAAAACGCTGCGCGACCGCCTACGTCCTGCTCAATCTGGGATCGAAGGCATCGCGCACCGCGTCGGCAAATAAATTCGCCGCCAGCACCAGCGCCAGCATGAAGCCGAAGGCGGCCGCCAGCGCCCACCACACCATCGGCTCGCGCGCCATTTCCAGCCGTGCGCCGTTGATCATGGTGCCGAAGCTGATCATCGAAGGATCTACGCCGACGCCGACATAGGACAGCACGGCTTCTGCCAGCACCAGCCCGGAAAAATCCATCACCAGTGCGATTAAAATGATGTGCATCACGTTCGGCATAATGTGGCGCGACAGGATGCGCAAGGAGGACACGCCGAACGATTGCGCCGCCTGAATGTATTCCAGCTCACGCAGCTTCAAGGTCTCGCCGCGCAACAACCGGCACAGCCCGGTCCAGCTGGTCATGCCGAGAATCAGACAGAGGAACACCAGACGCAGATCGGCGCGGGAGGCGGCCGTATCGAACCAGCCGGGATGCGTGTCTATCGTCACCTGCATCATCAGCACCGCCGCCGCAATCAGCAGCACGCTGGGGATGGAACTCAACACCGTGTAGATGTACTGGATCACGTCGTCCACCCAGCCCCGGAAGTAGCCGGCCGCCACGCCGAGAAACAAGGCCAGCGGCAGCGTCACCAGCGTCGTCACGGTGCCGATGATCAGCCCGGTGCGTATGCTCTTGAGCGACAGGTACAGCACATCCTGCCCCACCTTGTCGGTGCCCAACACGTGATAGACGGCCGCCAGATTGGCTATCATGCCAGTCAGCGCAGCGATGAAGAGGGTCGCGACGATTACCGCACGCCGCCCCTTAAAACTCGTCATTCCGGCGCAGGCCGGAACCCAGCCAATCAAACATGCCGCGTAGCGGACAGAAATGAGCAATAACGCGCCTGCCAGCAGCCCGGCCAGTGCACCGGTCAGCGCCCGCCGCGCGACATCTGCGTCGCGCACTGACACATCAGTCAGATGCGCGCCGCCGTATTGCAACCTCGGAAATTCGCGCAGCACGCGCCCATCTGCGGAAGTGTTGCTCTCTCTGGCATACAGCGTCACGGCCATTGGGGCGGAATAGGTTTTCTCGGTATGCAGGCGCAAGGGTTTAACCATATAGTCGAACACGCTCAGCACCTCCGGCGAATATGCACCCTTCAGGGCGACCCGGTAATGCAGCGTATCGAGCCCGCCCACCAGCAGAAAAAACGACAACACCAGCAAGGAGACCATCGCCACGCCGTTTTGGCCCACGCGCCGCCAGGGCAGCAGCAGATGCTCCTGCCGTCGCACATACCACGTCACAGTAATAACGGCTGCCAGCAGCAAAAATACCAGCGCATCGCTCCATAAGATAACCGGCATCATGACAGGCGCACCCTCGGATCAACGACCGTGTATGAAATGTCAGTCAAAATCAGCCCTGCGATATACAGCAGGGAACCCAGAAACACCATCGCCCTGACAATGGAAAAATCCTGCGCGTTGATCGCATCGATCGTGTAGCTGCCCAGACCCGGAATGCCGAAGAACGATTCGGTGAGCAGGCTGCCCATGAACAGCAGCGGAATCACCACCACGATGCCGGTCAGAATCGGGATCATCGCGTTTTTCAGCACATGACTGAACAGCACCCGCAACTCGGACAAGCCCTTGGCGCGTGCGGTGCGCACGTAATCTTTACCGATTTCCTCCAGAAAAATGGTGCGATACCAGCGGCTGCTCGAACCGATGCCACTGAGCACGCCGATCATTATCGGCAGCACCACAAATTTGAAGCCGCCTTCCCCGTAGCCTGAGATCGGCACCAGATGCCACACCTTGCTTACAAGGAATTGCCCGCCGATGATGTAAAACAGCCCTGAAATGGACATCAGCACCACGCACAGCGCAACACCCGCTATATCCAGCGCGGTGGCACGAAACAGCGTCATCAACAGCGCGAAACTGACGTAAGCAATCAGGCCGATCAGAAAAGTCGGCAGCGCGATGGCAAGGCTTGGCCCCATGCGCTGCGCGATCTCGCGGGAGATGTTGCGCCCGTCATCGGAATAGCCGAAGTCCAGCAAAAACATGCTGGCTGATTTTCGCCAGAAAATCGTATCGGTTACTTGACCGGCACCGGCAGCCGCACTGTTGACCAGCAACGGTTTGTCGTAACCGCGCTGCTGCTTCCATTTCTCGATGGCCTCAGGCGTCACGCGCTTGATGCCCAACTGCATGCGCGCCATGTCGTCCGGCGTATTCACGACGAAGAACAGCGCGAAGGTGAGCAGATTCACCCCGATTAAAATCGGGATGGCGTAAAGAATGCGGCGGATGAGGTAGGCGATCATGTGTGAGTGTATTGTACGGGCTGGATTGCAAAATCGGAACACGTGGCGGAGAATGCGCTCAGTTAAGCTGACGCTTTTCAGCCCCTGAGACCAGGCAGGGTTGATCAATCAAATTTTCAGGCAAACTATCGGGAGATTTCATGTATTACATCGTTGAATCGGACAAATCATTCGAACAGGCATCAGTCGATCTCGAATCAGCCGTCAAACATCACGGCTTCGGCGTGCTGCATATACACGGTCTTGGCAACACGCTGCGCAGCAAAGGCATCGCCTTTACAGAAGAATGCAATGTGTTTGAAGTCTGCAATCCGGCGCAGGCGGCAAAAGTGCTGTCCACCGACATGCGCCTGAACATGGCCCTGCCCTGCCGCATATCGGTTTATACCGAAAAAGGAAAAACCAAGATCGGCCTGATCAGCCCGGTACAAATGCTCTCGGCGCTGTCTCAGGATACCGCGTTGCTCCAGGTTGCCAAAGAGGTCGAGGAGAAGGTCATCCTGATGGTTGACGAGGCTAAATAAACACCGGCTAATAGCAACTAGCTATTAGCCTCTTCCCGTTTTTTCAGCACGCGCCACAGCCACAGGCAACATAACAGCAATACTGCAAGTCCCAGCCACAACGGCCAGACAGATGGCTGGTTCCACTCGGCCCGCAACCCGTCACGCAGCTTCGCATCCACGCGCCAGTATTTGAGCTTGTTGTTAGCCATCACGGAAGGCTTCACGTTGTGCAACCAGCCGTGTTGCAGCACGTAATTTTTCGGATGATACCCCCACAACCACGGGCTATCGTTGCGCAAAATTTCCAGCATCCGGTCGATGATGACCTGGCGCTGCGGACTGTTTTCCATATTCTTCATCTGTTCAAACAGCCGGTCGTATTCCGGGTTGCTGTAATTGGCAGCATTCTCGCCACCTTTTCCCACCTTCGCCTGCGCGCCGTCCAGCAAAAATAAAAAGTTTTCCGGGTCGGGATAATCGGCATTCCAGCCGAAATAGAACATCTGCGTATCGCCCCGGCGTATCTTGTCCTGGAAGCGGTTGTAGTCGGTGCTGCGCACCACCAGCTGCACATTGATCTTGTCGAACTGCTTGCGCAGCCAGTCGAGACGCGACTTGCTGCCCACGCCGCTGGCGGTAGTGTCCAGATTGATTACCAGCGGCTGACGTGTTTTTTCATCCACACCGTCCGGATAGCCCGCCTCGGCCAGCAACCTTTTGGCATCGAGAATGGATTTACGCCTGGGCTGCCCGTCGACCCAGTCATAAACAATATGATTGATACCGGCCTCGCCCTCTTTATAGCCGAAGATGCCCGGCGGAATCGGCGACTGTGCCGCAATGCCGCGCCCGTTGGCAAAGATGGAGACAAATTCCTCGAAATCTACCGCGATCGCGATCGCCTGCCGCAGCTTGGTGGCACGTTCAGTCGAGCCGCCCACCACCGGATCGAGCCAGTTGAAGCCTGTATACATGGTGGAGGTTGCAACCGAGGTGGACAGCGTAATGCCCTGTTCGCGCATCGCTTCCGACACGCTGGTCTCACCGCCGACGCTGACCTGAACGGCTTGATCGAAGCTGTCCGAACTGATGCCGGACGCATCGTAATACCCCTGCAAAAACTTGTTCCAGTAGGGGATGGTTTCCTTTTCCAGCGTGAATACGATCTTGTCTATCAGCGGCAACGGGAGGCCCGCATCCGCCAGCAATCCTGCCTGTCTGTCAGTCGATTCACCTTGGTCCGGATAGCGTTCGCTGTCGTAATAAGGGTTTTTGGAGAGAACCATGCGCCGGTTCGGATCGTTTTCGGACAGGTAATACGGCCCGCTGCCCACCGGCCACCAGTCCAGCGTCAGGTTGCGCTCGCGCATACCGGCCTGCGCGTAGAATCGCTCGGCCTCCTGCGGCACGGGTGCGAAGAACGGCATCGCCAGCCAATAGGCGAACTGCGGATACTTGCCGTGAACGGTGATCCGGTAAGTGGTGTCATCCACAACCTCGACGCCCAGCAAGGAATAGGCATTCAGATCGAGGAACCCGTCCGGATTTTTCTGCAACGCCTGTTGCAAGCTCGCTGCGTAGTCCTTCAGGCCGACGATGTATTCGCTCATCACGCCGTAAATCGGCAGATGCAGCTGAGGATGCGCCAGGCGTTTGATTTGATATACGTAATCAGCGGCCTTCACAATGCGCGTGCCGTTGTGCGCAAAGTCGCCCGGCGCGTGGATGTCGCGCAAATCGGCAGGACTCAAGTTGACGTATTCAGGATGCCCCTGAGCATCGAGCGCAAAAGCCGGATGCGGCTGGTAGCGAAGCCCGGGCTTGATGTGAATTTCATATACGCTGAAAGCGATCTTTTCCGCAGACGCTTTGTCCGGCAAAGCCTTGCGCTGACTATCCAGATACGTGACCTTTGGCATCGCGTCCGCAGCCTGTGGCACCAGCTGATAGGGGCGTTTAAGGTAATGGTATTGCAGCGGCGGTGCGTAGATATTGGCGAGGAACTCATATTCGTTCTCGCTGTAAGCCTGGGCGGGGTCGAGATGCTTGGGCCGTTCGGTGAACGCGGTATAGAGTATCGAGCGGCCCGCATCCTCCGCAGGATAGGGGTTATTCCACAGGCAGCCAGTACAGGCAGCCAGCATCGTGCACAACAGGTAGGCGGCAAGGCGTTTCATGGCGCGAGAGTGTAGCCGAACGCCGCATTCAAGTCATTGCCATAAAACCAAAATAACAGTAAAGTTCGTCATTCGTATAATTATTACAGGAGATCAGCAATGGCAATCTCAAGTGTAAACACCAATCCATCGGCCAGCAGCCCGTTAAACAGCCCACTCAGCCAGGTTGTCAGCAATGCTGTCGCACCCCTTGTTGACAAAGCCCGTTCCAGTATTGACACGACACCTTCTACGATCGTGACGCTGTCCGCGCAAGCTCAGAAATTGAGCCAGAGCCAGACCAGCGCCAGCAGCACCCAGCCACAGAGTTCGAATCAGGCGGACACCGTTGCGAAGGAGAACGTGGAATCCGTTCCCAAAGAAGCCAACGAAGCTTCCGGCATCCAGTTCATGGAAGGCGAAACCCGTGGCGGGCGCATCAGCACTTACGCCTGATTCACCGCCTAAACAATTTCAATACGACATAAATTCGACGGACAATGATAGTTTGCAGTAGTCGTTTTACGCTGTAGCTGACATGAAATAGCTTATGAGTTCTAGTTTCGATATCCTGTGGGATACGCCCGACGATGCACTGCCTGAGCTGACCGCCGAGCGCGAAGCTCACGCCGGAACGCGCGCGCGGTTAAAACTGCTGGAACGCACCTTGCTGCACTTTGTGCCGCGAGACCTGATTTCCTTTCTCGGAAAAGTCAGCCTGCTCGATGTCGAGCTGGGCGATCAGGTCGAAAAAAATATGTCCGTCATGTTTACCGATATCCGCGACTTCACCGCGCTGTCGGAAAGCATGACCCCGCAACAAACCTTCAACATGATCAACTCCTACCTGTCGGTGATGAACCCGGTTGTCAGCGCACAACACGGCATCATAGACAAGTACATGGGCGATGCGATCATGGCGCTGTTCCCCACTGCGGCAGACGATGCACTGACTGCCGCGCTGTCGATGCTGTCCCGTCTGGATGAATACAACTCAGGACGTGAGCGCGCCGCTTACGCGCCGATACGCATCGGCATCGGCATCAATACCGGACTGCTGATGCTCGGCGTGATCGGCGGCGGAAACCGCATGGAAGGCACGGTGCTGGGCCACACCGTCAATCTGGCCTCGCGCCTGCAGACCCTGACCAAGACCTATGGCACGCCTTTGCTGATCAGCGAACACACCTTGTACAGCCTGTCCGAACCTGAAAAATTTATGGTCCGCCATTTGGGTCGCGTCAAGGTCGCATACAAGACCCATCCTGAATCGATCTATGAAGTGTTCAATCACGATGCTCCCCATATAAGAGAGCAGAAAGTCAGATCACTGAAAAAATTCGAAGAAGCGCTGGCGTATTACCACACCCGCGCCGTCGCCCGCGCTCAGCCGATGCTCGAAGAAATCGTACGCGACAACCCTGATGACATCCCCGCCAAAGTGTATTTGCAGCGCTGCGCCGATTATCTGTTGACCGGCGTATACGTCGAATCAGAGGAATTCACCGGCAAACAGGAATGGAGCGAAAAGAATAAGTTAGGCATAGCTGAAATCGACAGCCAGCACCAGGAAACATTTTCCGTGATAAGCCAGTTGCAAGACGTCGTCGCAAACGGCAACGATCCTGCTGCAAGCTCCGCGCTGCTGCTCACGCTGGACGATCAAATTCAGACGCATTTCGCACTTGAAGAGAAATTGATGCGCGATCATCACTACCCTTTTGCGGCAGACCATATCGCCCAGCACAACTCATACAAGAAATTTTTCGCAAGAATCAGCGGCGAGATCGAAGCCAATGTCGACGATCCTGTGTACCTTTGTTTCAGGATCAATCTTTTCCTGGCTGACTGGCTGCTGAACCATTCCAACCGCGATGACCGGCACTTGGGCAGATTCCTGAACGAACGGGGTGCATTCAAACCCCGCTAGTTTTTTATCGTTACACTTTCCGTACCCACCATGCAATCAGACTGGCAAACCACCGAACAAGGCGCAATCATCGGGAGCGACACCGGCAACCTCGCCGCTGAACTGACCTGGGCCGCACAGGGCACCGTACTGTGCCGCCTTGACCAGTTCGCCACACTGCGCGCATCAGGCTCCGATGCGCAGTCGTTCCTGCAAAACCTGCTCAGCAACGACATCCGCAATGTCAGCGAAACACAGGCGCAGCTGTCCAGTTTCAATACGGCAAAAGGACGCATGCTGGCGACTTTTTTGATCTGGCGCGATGGTGAAGATTATCTGCTGCAACTGCCAGCCACGCTGTCCGAGGCATTGCGCAAGAAGCTTTCCATGTACGTGTTGCGCGCCAACGTGAAGATCACCGATGCCGGCAACGAAGTCATTTCGCTGGGTTTGTCAGGCGTGCAAAAAATGCTGCCCGATGGCTGTCTTGAGTTGCCGCCGCTCGGCGTTAGCCACTCGACTGAGCTGGGATGCAGCATCATCAGACTCGCTGATGCGCGCTTCTTGCTCAACACCACGCCCGAACAGGCAAAGACGCTCTGGCAGACACTGGCCGACGGCGCAAAACCGGTCAGCAGATTATGCTGGGACTGGCTCAACATCCGTGCAGGCACGCCCGTCATTCAACCCGAAACGCAGGAACAGTTCGTGCCGCAAATGGTGAATTTCGACCTGATCGGCGGGATCAACTTCAAGAAGGGCTGTTATCCCGGACAGGAAATCGTCGCGCGCATGCACTATCTGGGCCGCCTCAAACGCCGGATGTATCTGGCACATGTAAAAAGCATGGCGCTGCCGGGCGAAGAATTGTACAGCGCCGAGATGGAAGGTCAGGCCTGCGGCATGATCGCGAATGCAGCCCCGGCGCCCGGTGGCGGATACGATGTACTGGCCGTAGTGCAGATTGCAAGCCACGACGCACATACAGTTCACTTAGGCTCATTGCAGGGTCCGGCGCTAATCTTCGAGAGCCTGCCCTACCCGCTGCCATGAACCTGCCCGCGCAGCTATTTACCCACGATAGTCTGCTGCTGGCCAACTTCTCCTTTGCATTTTTGCTGTACCGCGCACAGCGTCAGGCGCCGTGGCGCACCCTGCTCGATAACACCGACATGATGAACGCGCTGATCGGGCTGATGTTCTGCACCCCCGTTTTCTGGCAACTGAGCGCGGGCATCCGTCCCGGATTCAACTTCCACCTGATCGGCGCCACCGTATTCCTGCTGATGTTCGGCTGGCCCATCGCGCTGATCTGCCTATCAGTGATCATGCTCGGCACCTGGATCTACTCAGGTTTGGATTTGATGACACTGGGCCTCAACGGCTTACTGATGCTGGCCGTGCCGATGCTGTTCAGCGAAGCGCTGCTGCGCTTTTGCCAGCGATACCTGCCGAAAAACTTCTTCGTATTCGTGCTGCTGAACGGTTTTGCCTGCGCTGCCATCGCCTCTATCATGATGATCGTCGCGATCTCGCTGGTATTGCTGGGACTGACCCACTATACTTGGCCGGAAATACAGTACCACTACCTGATCCCGGCGCCTATCCTCATCTTCGCCGAAGCGTTCGCGACAGGCACGGTGATCACCGCCTTCACCGTCTCCAAACCTGCGGCGGTGATGAATTTCAGCGAAAAAGAATATTTAACGGGAAAGTAGCTTCAGCCGCATCTTGATGTGTGGCAAACCCGCATCCGTAAAAACCTCGCCCTCCTCGATGAATTCAAATCTGCGATAAAACGGCACGGCATAGGTCTGCGCATCGACGTCAACCTGAGAATAATCATGTGCTCTGGCATAGTCCAGCAACGCTTCCATGATGGCGGTACCGACTTTCTGTCCGCGCCATTTCGGCAGCACGGCGATGCGCCCGATGTGCCCGTCAGAGAGCATGCGTCCACAGCCTATCGCCTCACCCTGCGAACTTAACACCAGCGCATGACGGCAATCCTCATCCAGCCCGTCCCACTCAGACTCAGGAGGGATACCCTGCTCGCGGATGAACACCGCCTCGCGAACCGCCTTGAGCAACGGTTCTCCGTCGTGCCAGCAGACCAGACTTACGCTAAAAGGGTAGCTCATATGTGTTCTTCCTGAATAATCATGCAACGATTTCGACGGACGTGCCCACGGGTACCATATCGAACAATTCAAGCAAATCCGTATTGCGCATCCTGATGCAACCATGCGAGCGGGCCTCGCCTACCGGCTCGGAATCAGGCGTGCCGTGGATGTAGATATAGCGGCGCATCGTATCGTTTTTGCCCAAGCGGTTGAAACCCGCCTCGCAACCGGACAGCCACAAGATACGCGTCAGTATCCAGTCCCGTTCAGGAAACTGCGCAGCCAATTCCGGCATATAGATTTCACCCGTCGGGCGGCGGCGCACAAACACTGAATTTTCAGGGCAACCCTCGCCTATTCTGGCGCGTATGATATGCCGCCCGCGCGGTGTGCAAAAGCTGCCGGACATTTCGCCGGGGCCGTTGGCAGCGGTTGAAACCGCGTAGCGGCGCATCACCTGCCCCGCGTCATCCAGCAGCTCCAACCGCTGGCTGGCGATATTAATATTGATTTTCATGATCCGCTTCCCGAATCCTTCACGCAACAACTTGGGGTGTAGTCCCTTAGTTGTGCGGTGAAGACCCTTGCGGTCTGAATCCTGCTTTTCTGTTGAGCGCGGCGCAGCGCAAAAAAGCTGCTCAGCATCGAAGCACACTCCTCAGCCAACACCCCGCCTGTAACCTCTGCATGATGATTCAGCCGCAATTCGGCGAACGCGTCCAACACGCTGCCGCACACACCGGTCTTGAAGTCTGATGCACCATACACCAGCCGCGCAACACGCGCATGCATGATGGCGCCGGCACACATCAGACAAGGCTCCAGCGTGACGAACAGCTCGCATCCTGGCAGTCGATAATTACCGAGGTATTGCGCCGCGTCTCGCAGCGCCTGCATCTCCGCATGCGCAGACGGGTCATGGCGCGAAATCGGCGCGTTAAACCCTCGGCCGATGATTACACCATCCTTCACCACCACCGCCCCCACCGGCACTTCACCCGCCACTTCTGCCTGCTGCGCCAGCTCAAGCGCTGCGCGCATAAAATCGGTATCGCTCATTGGAAAAAAATTGCTAATTCAAGATTCGCAACCGTAGCACAGTCAGGTTGACGAAACAACGATAGCACAAGAAACATAGGGTCTATATTTGGTGCGGCAGATGGAATATTCGCTGGTTTATTAAAGCAGCAAGGTGAAACTTCAGCAGCAGAGGATACATGAACTCACATCGAAGAGGTGCGGAAAAATACGGGTATAGCTTATGCGGGAGATAGAACCAAGAAAGAGGCATTTAACGAATGGAATTCCCATCGTAATCGACTAAAGCATCATGATAAGCGCGACGAGGAAGTTCTCGAGTTTAGTGCATCAGAGTGGACGCCGACCAAGATCTATGTTGTAGATGTTGGCTTTGATCCTATCGCCAGCGACATTCCAACCGTTCAGTTCGGATCTCACTCGGTACAGATCAATGATTCTGACCCTAACTATCACACGACCTTCATTCAGCAAACAGCAACAGTACCCACCACGGGTAATCCGCAACTTAATTTCAAGTGGGCGGCAGTGCTAGAAGATCCTCAGCATTCCCCTGCTGATCAACCTTACATTGACGTTGCGGTGGCAAACCTTACTAAAGGTATAGATTTGTACCGCAAGCGGTTCTACACTAGCGATCCGTCATTTGGAGGATGGAACTCGTACCAAGGTGGACAATGGAAGGCGATTCCTTGGCAGTCAGTATTGCTAACCGGCCTTTCGACCTATGCTGGTGACCAGATCCAATTGCGCGTTGATGGTGCTGACTGCAATCTTGGAGGACATGGCGGCTATGTCTATCTTGATGGAGAGGAGTAATATGCCTTCAACTGTATTTACCTGTGCTGTGATTCTGCTATTGTCACTGACGATATCGTTTGCACATGCTATGTTGGTAAGCCCAATTGAGGAATACGCGACGCTGACTATGCCTAGCGAGGCACGGTCTGGAAAAAGCGGATGTGTCGTGAAGGCCGGCACCCGCGTTCAGGTGCTCGGCCGGCCCTCGAGTTTGTCAGAGAAAAAACCAAGCACCTTTATGTTCGTGCACATTGCTGAAGGTCCATGCACTGGCTACGAACTCACGATCGACGAAAGGTATTTAACTGATTTCAGTGAAACACCTTCTGTAATGAAGCGTGATCGAGATATGTAGCTGCGTTGCACCGTGCACCACTTGGAGTCTGTCACCAATTCCATACTGGTGAGCAATAGGTACAACGAGTAAGGTTAGATTGTGATCGCGAAGCGAGCCACAACCTGAACCGTTTGCTTGACAAGCCCTGCCTATGGCGGGCAGGCCGGCAAGTCTGCTGTGAACCATGTTATGGGAATATCTCTCTGACCGTAGTGATGCTGCCGGGACTCGCCCTTCACCAAACCCCAAATTCCGCCACACGAATGTTGCCTTTGCAGCAACCGGCCGCCGGGCTGCCACCGGCCAAAAAATAACCAATTATACCAGTTCACCCCACAGATCGTGGGTATCGGAATTGGTAATAACAACGTCTACCATGTCGCCGACCTTCAGATGCTGACCGTCGGTGATGTAGACCTGACCGTCGATTTCCGGGGCATCGGCAAAGCTGCGGGCAATCGCCCCTTCCTCGTCCACTTCATCCACCAGCACTGTCAGTTTCTTGCCGATCTTGAGCTTCAGGCGTTCTTCGCTGATCTCCTCCTGCAACCACATCAGGCGGGCCAGGCGTTCCTGCTGTACTTCAGGTGGCACCGGGTCAGGCAACTCATTGGCGGCAGCCCCTTCAACCGGCGAATAGGCAAACGCACCGACGCGATCCAGCTGCGCTTCTTCAATAAAATCGAGCAGTTCCTCGAATTCTTCTTCGGTCTCGCCGGGGAAGCCTACGATAAAGGTGCTGCGCAAGGTCAGTTCCGGACAAATCTCGCGCCATTGTTTGATGCGCGCCAGCACGTTTTCGCTGTTGCCGGGACGTTTCATCAGTTTGAGGATGCGCTGATTGGCGTGCTGAAACGGGATATCCAGATAGGGCAAAATCTTGCCTTGTGCCATCAGCAGAATCAACTCATCCACATGCGGATACGGATAGACATAATGCATCCGCACCCACACGCCCAGTGTCCCGAGGGCGACAGCCAGTTCGGTCATGCGCGTCCTGAGCGGACGGCCGCCCCAGAAACCGGTGCGATATTTCACATCCACGCCATACGCGCTGGTGTCCTGAGAAATCACCAGCAACTCTTTGACCCCGGCATTAACCAGATTTTCGGCTTCCGCCATCACATCTCCCACCGGACGGCTGACCAGATCGCCGCGCAGACTCGGGATGATGCAGAAAGTGCAGCGGTGATTGCAGCCCTCGGAAATCTTCAGATAGGCATAATGCTTCGGTGTCAGGCGTATGCCTTGAGGCGGCACCAGATCGGTGTACGGATCATGTGGTTTAGGCAGATGCTGGTGCACCGCCTCCATCACCTCATCGGTCGCATGGGGACCTGTGACCGCGAGCACCTTGGGATGTGCCTGTTTGACCACATCGCCCTTCGCGCCTAAGCAACCTGTGACGATCACTTTACCGTTTTCCGCCAGCGCTTCACCGATCGCATCGAGCGATTCTTCCACCGCGCTGTCGATGAAACCGCAGGTATTTACTACCACCAGATCGGCATCCTGGTAAGTATCGGAAATCAGATAGCCTTCGGCGCGCAGACGCGTCAGGATATGCTCGGAATCGACGGTCGCCTTGGGGCAACCGAGCGAGACGAAGCCTACTTTTGGAATTGGATTGGATGTATTCATTTTGAACTTTCAGAATCAGACGCCAACCAAAAGGTTGACCAGAAATATTGAGGATACGCCCGCGACGATCAGCGAGACTTGCTCCACGGTGTCGCGCAAGCGGGTGCGTTGATGCAAGCCCGGGATCAGGTCGGCGACCGCGACATAGATCATGCTGGCAGCCGCCAGCGCCAGCAAGGTCGGCACTGCGCCCTGCATGGATTGCAGCGCGAAATACGCCAGCACGCCGCCTACCAATGTTGCCAGACTCGACACCAGGTTCAGCCATAACGCCTGCGCCTTGCTGTAGCCGGAATGCAGCAAAATCATGAAGTCGCCGACCTCCTGGGGAATTTCATGCGCGATAATGGCCAGCGCGGTGACGATACCCAGCTGCACATCGGTCAGGAAGGCGGCGGCAATGATGACGCCGTCGACAAAATTGTGGAACGTGTCGCCGACCATGATCATGGTGCCGCTGCGACCATGCGCCTTGGGTTCATGCGGCTCGTGAACCTCGCAATGATCGTGGTGGCAGTGCCGCCACAACAACAGTTTTTCAAGGGTGAAGAACAGCAGGATGCCAGCCAGAACCGTGCCGCTCAGGACCGCCGGGTTCGTGGTCAGTTTGATGGCCTCCGGCAGAATATCGAGAAACACGGCGCCCAGCAGCGCGCCGATCGCATAGCTGACCAGCGCATTCACCCAGTGGGCACGGGCATTCAGCGCAAACAACGCGGCGCACAGCACACTCAGCGCACCACCGACAAAGCTGGCAGCGGTGATCCACAGCAAAACGCTCATGGGGTTCAATCAAAAAATAAGGCCTGCGATTATAACGGATTGCGCGGTCATCAAACGGACTTACTCATCCGACTGCCGCGTGATAGCATTCAAAACCATCCAAGAGAAAAAAACCATGACCACGCTGCCAATTTTTTCCTTCCTCGAAGCCCGCGTACTGGGCGTTCTGATCGAAAAAGAAAAAACCGTACCGGACACCTATCCGCTGTCGGTGAACACGCTGACCCTGGGTTGCAACCAGAAAACCGCGCGAGATCCGGTCATGTCGGCCAGCGAAGCCGAGGTGTTGCAGGCAATCGACAGCCTCAAGGATTATTCGCTGATCATCGAGTCCAGCGGCGGGCGCGTGATGCGTTATGCGCACAACGCACGGCGCGCATTCAAGTTACCGGAGCAGTCTGTCGCCCTGCTGGCGGTGCTGATGCTGCGCGGCCCGCAAACGGCAGGCGAACTGCGCACGAATTGCGACCGGCTGCATCCGTTCGGCGACATTTCCTCGGTGGAAGCCTTTCTGGAGGAGCTCGCCGAATCCGAAACGCCCTGGGTCGTCAAACTGCCCAAATTGCCCGGCTCGCGCGAACACCGCTGGATGCATCTGCTGTGCGGCCCCGTGGATGTCGAAATTTTCAATGTCAGTTCAAAGACAACTCACCGCAGTTCAGATGAAGTAGCTGAACTGCAAGCCGATGTTGCACGCCTCAGCGAGGAAGTGGCGACGCTACGGTCGATGATGGAGAAAATGCAGGCAGCACTGGGAATGTGAGGAAGGCAGGAATTGATAATTGACAATTGCTAATCAAGCCAGATGAACGTGCCCTGCCGTCCGGTCACGCCGTCGCGGCGGTAGGAGAAAAACCGATCGGGTTCGCTGTAGGTGCAGCGATCACCGCCGTAAATTTGGCTGATGCCGAGCGCTTTCAGGCGCAGTCTCGCCAGGGCGTAAATATCGGCCAGATATTTGCCGGCTTGTCCGGGAATAAAGGCTGCAGCGGCTTGCTGTTCGGCATCCACAAACACCGCACGCACCTCCTCCCCCACTTCAAATGCCTGCCGACTTATCGCAGGCCCAAGCCACGCCATCAGATTCTGCGGGGGCACATCCATCGCCTGAACGGTCGTCTCGATCACGCCAGCTGCCAAGCCTTTCCATCCGGCATGCACCGCTGCAACCACGCTGCCGGCTTTGTCGCACAACAATACCGGCAGGCAATCAGCCGTCATTACCACGCACACCGAGCCTGACCGGTGCGCGATACAGGCATCGGCTACCGTGCGACAACCGCCACCCGCACTGTCTGCATCCGCCACCGCCGTGCCATGCACCTGTTCCAGCCACACCGGCTCAGCGGGCAGCACCTGATTAAGCAACATCCGGTTACGCTCGACATTCAGGGGCGCATCGCCGACATGGCTGCCCAGATTGAGACTTGCATAGGGCGCGGCGCTGACGCCGCCCAATCTTGTGGTCTGCAACGCCCTGACATTCACCGGCGCCGGCCAGTCAGGCACCAGCAAACGATCAGTCAGACTCGGACTCATTCAGCGCGCTTTTGATTTGTTTCAGCAGCTGCTGCATATCCTCGGGCAGCGGCACATGCCATTCCATCATCTCGCCTGTGATCGGATGTTCGAGTGCCAGACGCGTGGCATGCAGCGCCTGACGCGGGAATTTGGTCAAAATCTCGCGCAGCTGCAACACGCATTTCTGCGGCCCCTTCAGATACACGCTGTCGCCGACCAGCGGATGCCGAAGATAGGTCATGTGGACGCGGATCTGGTGGGTGCGCCCGGTTTCCAGCGTGCAGCGCAACAGCGTGCAACTCGGAAACGCCCGCTCGACTTTGTAATGCGTCACCGCATCCTTGCCGGTTTCGATCACCGCCATTTTGACGCGATTCGAGGGATGACGGCCGATCGGCTGATCCACATAACCGCCGTGTTGCAACTCGCCGTGCACCAGCGCCAGATATTCGCGCTTCACGCTGCGCTCCTGCAACTGACGCACCAGATTGGTTTGCGCGATCAGCGTCTTGGCCACCACCAGCAAACCGCTGGTATCCTTGTCCAGACGGTGCACGATACCGGCGCGCGGCACGAACTCCAGCTGCGGCGCGTGATGCAGCAGCGCATTCAACAGCGTGCCCTGCCAGTTGCCGCTGCCCGGATGCACCACCAGGCCTACCGGCTTGTTGATCACCAGCAGGTCGTCGTCTTCATAAACGATGTCCAACGGGATGTCCTCTGCCAGATAGGGCTGCTCGGATTGTTGCACTTGCGGCAACACCTCCAGCTTTTCGCCCCCCCATACTTTTTGTTTTGAGATGGCCGGTTTGCCGTCCAGCAATACCTGATGCAAAACCACCCACTCTTGCAATCGGCTGCGCGAGTACTCAGGCAATAATTTGGCCAGCGCCTGATCCAGGCGAAGACCGGCACAGTCGGCGGGCACGACGAAATGGATTACATCGTCGTCGGGAAGGTTTGCGTTATAATTGCTCATATTTTTTTCGGATTCAGTCATGCGCCATATTTTAGCCGTATTTTTGTTACTTACGTTAACTGCTTGCAGCATGTTCAGTCCGCTGCCGACCGGGGACGCATCCGATTCAGCCAAAAATCTGTCCGCAGAAGAACTCTACCACCAGGCCAAAACCGAACTTGACGACGGCAGCTACAGCACGGCGATCAAGCTCTATGAAACGTTGCAATCGCGCTATCCCTATGGCAAGTATGCCCAGCAGTCCATGCTGGAAATGGCTTACGCCTATTATCGCCAGGGTGAGCCTGATCCTGCAATTTCCACAGCGGATCGCTTCATCAAACAATTCCCGAACAACTCGCATGTCGACTATGCCTACTACGTGAAGGGCTTGGCAACCTTCAACGGCGAGCTCAGCATATTGAGTTCCGTTGCCGGACAAGACCCGTCCGAACGCGACCCGCAAGCCGCGCAGGACTCATTTAACGCCTTCAAGGACCTGGTGACGCGCTTCCCGAACAGCAAATACACGCCTGACGCCCGTCTGCGCCTGCAATATCTGACCAATGCACTGGCCAGACACGAGTTGCATGTTGCGACCTACTATCTGCGCCGTGGCGCGTACATCGCCGCCGTGAACCGCTCGCAAGGCATACTCAAGCAATATCCGAACAGCCCTTCGACGCGCGAAGCATTGCAAATCATGGTGGACTCCTACGATGCGATGGGCATGACCCAATTGCGCGACGATACCAAACGTGTGCTGGCAAACAATGCCGCGTCGGTGCCCGGCGGCGCTGTGTATGACGGCAGGCCCGCCAAATCCTGGTGGCAATTCTGGAAATGAAATACTGTTCATCCTGTGGCGCAGCGGTTGAACTGCGCACGCCCCTTGATGACAACAGGCCGCGCCACATCTGCACCGCCTGCGGCATGATCCATTACCAGAACCCCAGAATGGTGATCGTCTCGATCCCTCAATGGGAGGATAAAGTGCTGTTGTGCCGGCGCGCCATCGAACCGCGCTACGGACTGTGGACGCTGCCCGGCGGCTTCATGGAAAATGGCGAGAGCACGGCAGAGGCCGCGATACGTGAAACGCTGGAAGAGGCGTGCGCGCGGATTGAGATCATCGATCTGTACTCGATGTATAGCCTGCCCTACATCGACCAGGTTCACATGACGTTCAGAGCCCGTCTGCTTGATCTGGATTTTGGCCCCGGACAGGAAAGCCTGGAGGTCAAACTATTCACCGAAGCCGAAATCCCCTGGGATGAGCTGGCTTTCCGCCCGGTACGCTACAGCCTTGAACATTACTTTGCTGAACGCAACAGCGGTACGTTCAGTTTACACGTAGGCGAACTGAAGCCGGCAAGCCTTGCTGTTTAGCAGAAAACCGTGCAACCGCGATATAATCAAGCAAGACTTACTGCACCGGCACACAAAATGAACCTGATACGAATTTTTATCGCACTTGCCGCTGTCGCACTGACGGGCTGCGCTTCGACACGCCCGCTCAATCTGGCGGACCCGTTCGAGCCGTTTAACCGCGGCGTATACACCTTCAACGACACGCTGGACAAGGCCATCGTCAAGCCGGTTGCGCAAGGATACAACAAGGTCATGCCGGATACCGGCAAGAGCATGGTGATCAACTTCTTCTCCAATCTGGATGATGTGATCGTCACCGCAAACGATCTGCTGCAATTCAAATTCGTGCAGGCTTTCTCGGATGGCATGCGCTTCATGGTCAATTCCACCGTCGGTGTCGCAGGGCTTGTCGATGTCGCCTCGATGAATCTGGAAAAACACAACGAGGACTTCGGCCAGACGCTGGGTTATTGGGGTATCAAGACCGGCCCCTATCTGGTTGTGCCGATACTGGGCCCCAGCACCATCCGCGACAGCCTGGGGGACATCGGAGACAGCCAGGTCAGCCTGATTTCCAATACCAAACACGTGCGCACCCGCAACCAGCTGTATCTGACCAAAGGAATCAAGCGCCGCGCGCAACTGCTTGAAAATGAAAGCCTGCTCGACGGTGCCGTCCTTGACCGCTATGCCTTCATACGCGATGCCTACTTGCAGAGGCGTGAAAATATGGTCTACGATGGCAACCCGCCGGAAGTTCCGCTCGAAGATGAGAGCATCGACGATAAACCGGCGGCATCAACCGAAGCGTCACCGCCCTGACAAGGCAGCTCCCGCAAAAAGGCCAGGAAATATTCCGGCCTTTTTTTCTGCCCGCCCGACGCTTTTATCACGGTGGCGAAATATGCAGATAATTTTATGAACATCTGCAAACAAACTGTGTAATCTGTACACTTCAAGATTCGATTTCCAGGATTTATCCATTCCACTACGAACCCAGCCACAGATGGAACTTGCTGCCAGATCAATATCAGACGAAAAAACCGCCCGGCTGGTAATCGGCGATGATGGTTTATCCGTGCGTTGCACGGGTGCCTGGATTGTGCGGGGAATCGCCCGGCTCGAACCACAGCTCACACGGGTCGCATGGCCCGAAACAGGCGACCTGGTATTAGACTGCACCGCGCTGTCAGCGCTGGACACATCGGGTGCCTGGCTGCTGCAACGGACTGTCCGTGAGCTGGAACAGCGCGGGCGACAGGTCACAACAACCGGCTTGCGACCGGAGTTCATCAGCTTGCTGCAGCTGGTTGCATCCTGCGCGATGGTGCCGCCATCCGCTCAACCTGCCCCGCCAAATTTACTTACCCGCATCGGCCGGCAATCCTGGCAAAACTGGCTTAACCTGTCCGGCATGCTGGCCTTTATCGGTGAAACCGCGAGCATCCTGCTGTATTCCTGCATTCAGCCGCGCCGCATCCGCTGGCGGGCCATTCTCCACAATCTGCAGACCGCCGGGTTTGAAGCGCTGCCGATTGTCGGCCTGTTATCGTTGCTGATGGGGCTGGTTATCGCGTACCAGGGCGCAGATCAGTTGCAACGATTCGGCGCCAACATATTCATTGCCGATCTGGTGGGGCTATCCATGCTGCGCGAACTATCCCCGATGCTGACCGCCATCATCGTCGCCGGGCGATCCGGTTCCGCCTACGCAGCCGAAATCGGCACGATGAAAGTCACCGAAGAAATCGACGCGCTGCGCACCATCGGTGTCGGACCGACCGAATTACTGGTATTACCAAAACTGCTGGCGCTGATCATCGCCCTGCCGCTGCTCACGGTTTTTGCCGATGTCACCGGCGTGCTCGGCGGCATGATCATGGCGCGTTCCAAATTGGACATCAGCTTCGACGTTTTCCTGGATCGACTCGGCGATGCGGTCAGTCTGTCCTCATTTCTGACCGGGGTCGCTAAAGCCCCGGTATTTGCCGCGATCATCGCGATGGTCGGATGCTATCAGGGCCTCCAGGTGACCGGCAGTGCCGACAGCGTAGGGCGGCAGACCACCGTGAGCGTGGTACAGGCTATTTTTCTGGTCATTTTATTCGACGCCCTGTTTTCCATCGTGTTTAACTGGCTGAATATATGAGTGCCGCCACACCAGCGCCCCTGATAAAACCCCTAGCCAATCCACTAGGTTGTCAAACGACGACAACCAAGAGGCTGGTTATCTCTCCTAACCCTCTCCCCAACCCTGATGGGACGACTGGTGATACAACTAACCAGCCCGCTAAGCAACCAGCAGACGGTTGCCAAGTGGTTGCTAATAGCCATTCGACTAAGTCATCAACAAACGATGACCAAGTCGCTGGTTATCTCCCGCTTGCGGTAGAGGAAACGAACGAATCGCTGCGCGAATTTAAAGTTCCTGAACCGGTCATCGATATCCGCAACTTGTACACCCGTTTTGGCCAGAACGTGGTGCATGACAACATCAGCCTGACAGTGCAGCCGGGCGAGATTTTCGCGCTGGTGGGCGGCAGCGGCTGCGGTAAATCGACGCTGCTGCGCACCATATTGCTACTGCAACTGCCGGTATCGGGCTCGATTAAGGTGTTCGGCCGGGAAGTGCTTGGATTGAACGACGAACAAGCCATGCCGCTGCGGCACCGCTTCGGCGTGATGTTCGAGCGCGGCGCACTGTTCAGTGCGCTGACGGTAGCCGAGAATGTCGCCATGGTGCTCAAGGAGCATACACAACTCAGTCCGCGCCTGATAGCTGAGGTCGCCGCATTGAAGATCGCCCTCACCGGCTTACCTGCCGATGCCGGGCTCAAGTATCCCAGCGAACTGAGCGGCGGGATGCGAAAAAGAGCGGCTCTGGCGCGCGCCATCGCGCTTGATCCTGAACTGCTTTTTCTCGACGAACCCACCGCCGGTCTTGATCCCTTAAGTGCTGCCGGCATAGACGAATTGATCAGGAGCTTGCGCGATGCGCTCGGTTTGACCATTATGCTGGTGACGCACGACCTCGACCTGCTGTGGCGCGTGGCGGACCGGGTCGCGGTACTGGGTGAGGGGCATATTTTAGGGGTCGGCACCATGACGGAACTGTCGAAAATGGATCATCCGATTATCAGGGAATATTTTTACGGGTCGCGCGGGCGAGCCGCGAGTGAACAGGCATGGAAGAGAAAGTAAATTTTGCGGTGGTGGGCATTTTCGTGCTGGTGCTTGTCGCCGCATTGATAGGCGGCGTACTGTGGTTCAGCAGCGGCAAATCCTATCGCACGGAATACGATACCTACCAGACCTATATGAAGGAATCGGTTGCCGGGCTGAACCTCAACGCACCCGTGCGCTACCGGGGTGTCGAGGTCGGACGCGTGCAAAAAATCACGCTGGCCCCGGGCAATGTCGAACAGGTGCAATTGACACTGTCCATCGAGCATGGCACACCAATCAAGGTGGATACGATAGCCCTGCTCCAGACACACGGATTGACCGGCCTCACCTTTGTCGAGCTGACCGGCGGCAGCCGCGATGCGCCCGCGCTGAAAAAGCAGCACAGCGACGAATTCCCGGTGATTAAAACCGGGCCATCGCTGATGACACGCCTTGATACATCGGTCACAGCCCTGCTCACCAATCTGAACCATAGCTCCGAAAACATCAACGCACTGCTCGATGAGGACAACCGGCGGGCAATCAAACACGCCCTGGCGGATATCGAAATCCTGTCGCACACGCTGGCGGCACGGCAGGCGGCGATTGATTCGGGCCTGACCAATGCGGCACGCACCATGGAGAATACCGCGCGCCTGACAGGCGAGCTGCCTCAGCTCTTGATGCGCATCCAGCACAGTGCAGATTCCTTTGATCGCATGTCCGACGAGGTGAAGCGTGCAGCGACCAGCACGCGCGTAACGATGGACAGCACCCAGCAATTTACCAATGAAACGCTGCCCGAAATACACCAGCTGGTGCTGGAATTGCGTGACCTGACCGGTTCATTGCGGCGCTTGGGCGGTGAACTCGAACAAAACCCGGCCGTGTTATTGCACGGCAAGGCCGCCGCCAGGAAAGGTCCCGGGGAATGAACTTTGTAGCAGGAGGTATAAGACGATGAACAAATACTGCCCGATGGCACTCGCCGTACTGCTCGCCGGCTGTACCGCTTTTTCGGCGCCAAAAGTGGAAAGCACACACCTCTATCTGCTCGATGCAAGGCCTGTCGTCGTGGCGGCGCATACAAAGTCCAGTCAAATACTGGCGATCAGCCAGCCCGTCAGCCGGCCAGGGTTCGATACACCGCAGATGGCTTATCAGCGACAACCGCTCGAACTGGAATATTTTTCGACCCATCGCTGGGCAGATACACCGGCGCGCATGCTGATGCCCCTGCTGATGCAGGCGCTGGCGCCAAACTTCAGCGCCGTCGTGCAGGCTACGGGCACGATTCCTGCCAATCTCAGGCTGGATACCGAACTGATACGACTGCAACAAAATTTCACGACCAAACCTGCCCGGATACAGCTGACACTGCGTGCGCAATTGATAGACTTGAAAGATAAACGGGTCGTCGCCGTAAAACTTTTCGATGAATCCGAAAACATCGGAAGCGACGATGCCTATGGCGGGGTTGTCGCCGCAAATCGCGCTTTGCAACGGACTTTGGCACAACTGGCCGAATTTTGCCTTAACGCATCCGCAGGCCTATAGCAGGTGTAAGATATTGTCAGTTAACTCTCATCAGGAGGTTCCATCATGCAAAACGATACATTCGAAGCAGAGGTTCGCAACGCCGTCGAGCAAGGTCACGATGTGCAGGAAATGGTGCGCCAGCTTACCTTGCGCCGCATCAGTTCACGCTCGCTGGACATCGAATCCTTGCGGCAAATCGCCCACGCCGTGCTGCGTGGCGCACGTGCCGGGGTACAAAAAGAACTGAACCTGTCTGCTGCACAGACAGACACCGCACGCACACAACTCAAACAGACCGTCGCAGGTCTTGACATGGCGCTGGCGCAAATGGCAAGTGCCGCAAAGTTGACGATAGAAGAAGCAACCAGCCGGGCGCAAAAATTCTCCAGCGAGGATCTTGTCCGCGCGCGCGCCGATCTGGAAAGCCTTGATGAAATGTTTATGGAAACATTGCAAACCTCGGCCGCTGGCGCACGGGATGCGGCGGGAGAAATGCTGCACGATCTGGCAGCGCACTCCCGCACCCACGGCACCACTTTGGGCGGGCAGATAAAGGAAACGCTGGCGGTCATTACGCACCAGTTGGGCGCGGCAGGACATGCCCAGGCCGTTGCAGGCCTGCATCTGGCGCAGGCCACTAGCGATCTGTTGCGCCAGATCGCGGCAGGCGTGCTCACCGGGGTTGCCGACCACGTCAAACCTGACCAGTCCAAACACAAGGCGGGCTGATGCTATTACAGGCATTGGTGGCGGTGCGCGATCTGTCGCGCTTGCAGGACATTGCCGCCATCCTGATCCGCTACGGCTTAGGCGATATCGTAGCCCGCATGGGGCTGACCCGCGCGCTTGAGCGTGCCGGACAGGTATTGCACCGCAGCAACGCGGCAGAGTATGCCCACCTGCCGGCCCCCACCCGTGTGCGGCGTGCGCTGGAGGAGATGGGGCCGACCTTCGTCAAGCTGGGGCAAGTGCTTGCCACCCGGGTGGATTTGTTCGAACCCGAGTGGATCGCCGAATTCGGCAAACTGCAGGACAATGCCCCGCCGGTTCCCTATGCCGACATCCGCCAACAACTGATGGAAGATCTGGGCGCACCGCCTGAGGAACTGTTCGCCTCATTCGATCATGTTCCGCTGGCTGCCGCCTCCATCGCGCAGGTTTACCGCGCCCGTTTAGAGGACGGCAGCGAAGTGGTAGTCAAGGTGCGCCGCCCCGGCATCCGTCCTGTCATCGAAGCCGACTTGCGCTGGCTGATGCGTCTGGCGGAACTGGCCGAGAATGAAAGCCCTGAACTGCGCAGCTTCCGTCCCAGGGCAGTGGTGCGGCAATTTGCGCTGTCGCTGCGGCGCGAACTCGACTTTGCCGTGGAATGCCGCAATGCCGAGCACATCGCGCAAAATTTTGCCGGTTATTCCGAACCGCCGCATGCGAAACCCGAATCACCTGTCATCGTTATCCCGCATGTCTACTGGCAGTGGACCGGCGAGCGAGTGTGCGTGCAGGAATATATCGAGGGTATTCCCGGACGTCGCCTCGATGCCGTGAATCAGGCAGGTCTGAACCGCAAAATACTGGCACGGCGCGGTGCGCGCGCAGTATTGAAGATGATCGTCGAAGACGGCTTTTTCCACGCCGATCCTCACCCCGGCAACGTGTTCTATCTGCCCGGCAACCGCATCGCCTTCATCGACTTCGGCATGGTGGGACGACTGACCGAAGAGCGCCGCGAACAACTGATCAGATTGTTGCTGGGACTGGTACAGCATGAACCCAAACGGGTGCTCGATGTATTGCTCGACTGGACAGGCGACGGCGTGCAGGATGAAGCGGGATTAACGCTGGAAATTGAAACCTTCCTTGATCAATACCACGGCGTACCGTTGAAACAACTCAGGTTGGGGACCATGCTGTCCGATCTGGTATCCATATTGAGGGAGCACCAGTTGAGGCTGCCCTCCGATATGGCGCTGCTGGTCAAGGCCTTCATCTCTTTGGAGGGGATGGGCCGCGAACTCGACCCTGACTTCGACATCGCCGGCGAAGCCATGCCGATGCTGGAACAGACGCTGCGCGAACGCTATACGCCGTCATCGCTCATCAGACGCGGCGGGCGCGCAGTCGTGGAAGCAATGACGCTCATCGCAGGCCTGCCGCATGACCTGTCCCGCCTGCTTCGGGCGGCCCGTCGCGGCCGCCTGGAAATCCACATCGATATCGCACACTTAAAACATGTCGGCAACCAGCTCGACGGTGCAGTAAACCGTATGGCGGTCGGCATCGTCGTCGCAGCACTCATCATAGGCTCTTCCATCGTCATGACGGTATCCGGCGGCCCCAGCTTGTTTGGCGTGCCATTTTTCGGCCTGACAGGGCTGATCTGCGCTGCGATCGGCATGCTATGGCTGTTGCTGTCGATCTGGAAGAGCAACCGGGCCGACCGGGAATAACAGTTCGAGCGTTAATACAACACACCCTTCAAGTCACACTCTGCCAGTCAGAAATAGCGTAGAATACCCCTACCGTTCATAGGATATAGCTTATCCAATTGCGCTAAAGTGAGTCGTCTTGCACAGAATCCGGCACCCGATCGAAAAAAACAAAATTTTTCTGAAGGAGCAACATGCGCAATAACCAACCTGTAACCGGGCGTGAACACCCTTTCCCACAGGGTCAGACCGTCATTTCCTATACAGACCTCAAGGGCAAGATCACCCGCGCCAACGATGCGTTTGTCGAACTTTCAGGCTTTACACGCGAAGAGTTGATCGGACAGGCGCATAACATAGTGCGCCATCCGGATATGCCGACTGAAGCCTTTCGTGACCTTTGGGATACGCTTAAAAAAGGCCGTCCATGGAGCGGCTTGGTGAAAAACCGGCGCAAAAATGGCGACCATTATTGGGTGCGCGCTCACGCCTCGCCGCTGGCCGACGGCACGGGCTATGTATCGGTGCGAGTGGCAGCTGACCGTCAGGAAACGAATGCGGCAGAACAACTTTATACGCAGATGCGCAGCGATAACAGCATCCGCCTGAATGAAGGTCAGCTGGTCAGCAACAATGTCCTTGCGAAAATATTCCGTCAGATTAATCACATCAGCATTGCCGCGCGCTTGTGGTTGCTGGCTGCCAATGGAATCTTTGGTATTTTTGCAGCCATTGCATGTGGATGGTATGGATTCGGGAATGAGTCACTGCTGGCTTTAGGAGTCCTGGCTACGATTGTTTTATTGACTCAGGCTGGAATGGTCATCAATAAACTTAAATCCGGCTTGCATGAATCAAGGATGGCTGCTGAATCGATTGCAGCCGGAGATTTAATGCGGCCACTGCCAACTTCCAGCAAAAATGAGCTGGGCAATCTCAATGCGGCACTTTCGGTGATGCGCAACAATTTGCATGAGTTGATCGCAAATGTACGCGAGGGGATTACCTCCCTGAATCAGACCTCGAATGAGGTTGCCGCCTCGGCAAACAATAGTTCACGTGTGAATGAGACACAATCTGAAGCGGTTTCCGGCATGGCGGCGGCAATGGAACAACTCTCCGTCTCGATCGATCAGGTGAGCGAACACGCAAGCGATGCCCATCGTGTCAGCCAGACTTCCAGCGAACAAGCTATCGAAGGTGGTCTTGTCATTCACGGCAGCGCGACCGAGATGACAAACATCGCCACCTCGGTCAATCATGTAGCCGAAACCATACGGGGGCTGGATAGCTACTCGCTGCAAATTTCCGGCATTGCCAACACCATCCGTGAAATTGCCGATCAGACCAACCTGCTGGCATTGAATGCGGCCATCGAGGCTGCTCGCGCAGGAGAACAAGGCAGGGGCTTTGCCGTGGTGGCAGATGAAGTGCGCAAACTGGCAGAACGAACCGCAAATGCAACGAAAGAGATCAGCGGCATGATAGGCAAGATACAGGAAGGAACCAGGCAAGCTGTAAAGGCGATGGAGCTGGGTGTCGTGCGCGTCAACGAAGGTGTCGGGCTGGCTCACAAGGCTGGTGACTCAGTCGGCAACATCCGAAAAGCGGCAGATCATGCCGCACAAGCAGTTAATGACATCACGAGTGCCATACAGGAGCAGTCGCTGGCGGCACGTGACATCGCCCAGCGCGTCGAAAAGATGGCCCAGGGCACGGAGGAGAACAGCATCTCATCCGCCCAGACAGCCGAATCTGCCAAACGTATGTCGGAACTGAGCCGTCAGCTTGATGAACTGGCTGGACGTTTTAAAATCGCCTAGCCGTTTTAGCCCGTTTTAGCGTCCGGCGCGCAGCGCATTGATGCGCTCCTCAAGCGGCGGATGGGTCATGAACAGACGACTCATACCGCCGCCGCCAGAGATACCGGATGCGGCCATCTCTTTGGGCAGCGAGGCCTGCTCGTGATTGATTTTCAGGCGCTCCAGGGCTGCGATCATCTTTTCGCGACCGGCTAACGACGCACCGCCCGCATCGGCGCGAAATTCTCGCTGGCGTGAAAACCACATCACGATGATGCTGGCCAGCACGCCCAGCACCAGTTGGGCGACGATTTCCGCGATAAACGAGCCGATACCGGGACCGCGCTCTTCGCCGTCACGGCGCAGCATGGAATCCACTAATATCCCGAACAGCTTGGAGAAGAACACCACGAAGGTGTTCACCACGCCCTGAATGAGTGCCAGCGTCACCATGTCGCCATTGGCGACGTGGCTGATTTCATGCGCCAGCACCGCTTCCGTTTCATCGCGCCCCATGTTGTGCAACAGCCCCGTGCTCACCGCCACCAGTGCGTCATTCTTGTTCCAGCCGGTCGCAAACGCATTCACGTCCGGCGCATCGTAAATCGCCACTTCCGGCATGCCGATGCCAGCGGCCTGAGCCTGACGACGGACGGTTTCGACCAGCCAGCGCTCGGTCGGATCGATCGGGGTTACGATGACCTGTGCGTCAACCATGCGTTTGGCAGACCACTTGGACATGAACAGCGAAATGATCGAACCTGCAAAACCGATCACAAGCGACATCACCAGCAGCGCGTTGAAGTTGATCGCACCGCTCTGATCCAGAATGCGATCCACACCCAGCAGGCGCAAGGTGATGTTGATCACAAACACGACCGCCAGATTGGTCAGAATAAACAGGAAAATTCGCTTCATAATGCTCTCCGTAAACAACGTGCAAATAAACACTTGATTCGCTAAATGGGGCCAGCCCACATTTTTTCAAGCGCCCGGTCAGTCAATGAATCGGTAGTTTCATCCGCGAAGTATCTTTTTAAAAACCGGTTTGAGCCTGCTGCAAATACAAAGCTTCCACTCTTGTGCGCGCCCAGGGTGTCCTGCGCAGAAATTTCAGACTGGATTTAACGGAAGGGTCATGCGTGAAGCAGCGCACCGGCACGGCCGCCGCCATGGCTTCCCAGCCGATGGATTCGGACAACTGAGTGACGATGGCCTCTAACGTGATGCCGTCCAGCGTGGGAGGGCTTGCAGGATTTTTAATCATGTCGGCATTTTACAGGTGTCAGCCCGTCCTGAGCGTTTACAATGATGTTCCTCTTCAGCAGAATATTTTTCATGACCGAACCTGTCCGTCTCGCTAAACGCCTTGTCGAATTAATATCCTGCTCTCGCCGCGAGGCCGAGCTTTATATTGCCGGCGGCTGGGTCATCGTCGACGGGCAAGTAGTTGAAGAGCCGCAGTATATGGTCACGGATCAGCATGTCGAGTTACACCCGGACGCCGATCTCAACCCGATTGAGCCTGTGACCATTCTTTTCCATCAGCCGCCGGACACGGGAATGAATATCGGCGCAATTTGTGCCGATACGCGCTCGGCTGACGACCATTCCGGCATTCACCTGCTCCGCCAGCACTTTTTCAGGCTGACACTGTGCACGCCACTGGAGCGCAATGCCAGCGGCTTAGTTGTGTTCACTCAGGACTTCCGGGTGGCGCGCAAGCTGACTGATGAGGCCGCCACCATCGAGCAGGAATACATCGTCGAGGTCGCGGGTACACTTGCCCCCGATGGCCTCAAGCTGCTCAATCACGGTCTCAAATTCAACGGCAAGCCCCTACCCCCGATCAAAGTCAGCTGGCAAAACGAAACCCGGCTGCGCTTCGCCCTCAAGGGCGTCATACCCGGACAATTTTCTCACGCGTGCCAAAAGGTCGGACTGGAGGTGCTGTCGATGAAACGAATCCGCATCGGGCGCGTTTCCATGGCCAAATTGCTGCCAGGCCAATGGCGTTATCTGATGCAACATGAACGTTTCTAAGTGACTTTTGGTGCCGACGAACGCGTTACATGGTTAAAATGCCCCTGTTCATGACACGGAAACGTCATAATGAGCGGGTATAGCGGCAAAAAACTTATTCGCCCCATTATAATAAGCCGGAAATTTGTAAACTGATGAAGTACATTCATCGCAATCGGGCAGCGTCAGCGACAATCATTGGAACTACAGTAGCAACAAATTAATCAGGAGCATGCGATGGGTAATTGGTTTCTTTCTTTGAGTATCCGCTGGAAACTGCAATTTGGCTTCTTTTTTGTCACCATGGTCACGACGGTTTACAACCGCATATTAGCTTCGCATGAACTGGGGCATATGGTCGATATTGCCCGCACTAACGGTGTCAGCGCCCAGATCATCAGCCAGCTCGAAGCCAACCATAGCGCCTACATTTTCAATTCGTTCTGGGAGTCCGGTCTGGAGTTTGCGCTCCAGTTCTTTCTTATCGGCGTAGTCGCCAGGTTGTTCGTCAAGCCTATCCAGGGTTTGTGCAACGCGCTCAAGGCGGTGGTGCAAGGGGACTTGACCCATGAAGTTGTGATTAGCTCGCGCGATGAGATCGGCATGCTGGAAGTGAGTTTCAACGAGGTGCTGAACAAACTCAACCACATCATGCGCGAGGTCGATGCCAGCGGTCGTGAAATGGGACAATCGGCTTTCCAGATCGCCAAGATTTCGCACGAAATCGCCGAGGTGGGGCGTAACGAGCAGAGCCGTTCGGCTGAAGTGTCCAACGTTACCGACCAGTTGCACCATATATCAGAGAGCGTTCAGACCCAGGCAATGGATGCGGCCGAGCGCGCCAAGCAGACCGAAGAACGCGCGCGCGAAGGTATCCGCATGGTGCAAAAAAACATTTCTGAAATGGAAGGCACAGCCCAGGAGGTCAACCTGGCTGTCGATAAAATTTTTGAACTGGAGCAATCCGCAGGACAGATACACGAGATCATCACCACCATCCAGACCATTGCCAAGCAGACCAACCTGCTGGCGCTCAATGCGGCAATTGAGGCCGCGCGCGCGGGCGAGCAGGGACGCGGGTTCGCCGTGGTGGCCGACGAGGTGCGCAAGTTGGCGGAGCGCACCACGCGTTCTGCCGGCGAGGTATCCGACATAATCGGGCAGCTGGGCGGCAATGTGCAGCAGGTTACTGCCTCCATGAATGTGGTGGTGAGCCGTGTACACGACAATCAGCAGGTGGCGGGCGAAACCGCTGCGGTGATTGAGCATATGGCAGGCGAGGTTGCGCAAACTGCGAGCGCCAATGAAGGTATTTCCGGCGCCATTGGCGAGCAGATAAGCAATGTCAACCTGCTTCAGGAGAGGTTGGTGCATCTGTTTTCCACCTTGAGTGAAAGTTCAGCCAAGGTCGAAACCACCGCTGCCATTGGCGATAGCCTGCACAAGGTGACCGGCAAGCTGAATCAGTTGATGTCAGGCTTTACCTTCGAGAGCGTTAACGTCATCGAACCGGAGCAGAACGAGAGGCGCACCTTCCCCCGCGCCACTAACCGACTGCTGGTGGAAGCGACTCAAAGCGGAAAATCGTTTGAGTGTTCCAGTCTCGATTTCAGCCTGGTCGGAATGCGCCTGATGTTAAACAAAAAACTTGATGATGCACAGCCGGTAGAATTGGCGGTGTGCCTGCCGCAGAATGACCTGGATCAATACGAGGGGCAACAGCCGCTGATGTTGCGCGGGCGGGTCAGCTGGCAGCGTTTGGAGGGTGGCAGGAATCAGTGTGGCATTGCTTTCGAGGGTATGTCGGAAGATGCGGGCCGCAAGTTGCGCGAATGTTTCAAGTATTACAACAAGACGCCGGAATTTGGCGCGGTCAGCCGGTAGTCTGCTCAGGTGCCACTATGTACACAGGTTCATAGTGGCACCTGAGCAGTTATTTGAATTTATTGCTGAATTTGTAGCGACGCCAGGCCCAGACGGCCAATCCTGCGATCAGCAGCGTGATCAGCAGCATCTCTTCCAGCTTTTTAAAATCATCGAGAAACAGCTCCAGCGCCTGCCCGAACAGGAAGCCTGCATTACGACCGCCATGCTCAGGCAGCCAATTTCATGATGCTGGAGGTAGCTCTATCCAACGTCTCGTCAGGTACGCCTTCTTCTCTCAGTTTCTCGATGAGTTGCGCGATAGCGCTACCTTCAAGCTGTTCCATATCTTCACGCAACCCACTTCCGACATAGGCACGCATCAAGCCCTGATAACCACCAAAACCTTTAAGCGGGGCAATCTTTTTCAAATCCGCGACTACATCTTCCGGCATCCGTAATGTGACAGAGATCATCGGGCGATCTTTGGCGAGACGTTTCTTGATTGTTTCAAGTTTCATAACTTTCCCTTTCATGCGGTTCAGCCTTACGAGCAGAAATAATGCGAATGAATTCATCCTCAATTTCCATGTGTACGACAAACAACACCCGAAAATTAAAATCGCATCCCACAGCGCCATCGCGTTGCTCATTATTGCGTGATGCATCCTGGTATTGCACCAGCGGATCAAAGAACACCTGTACGGCTTGCTCGAATGCTATTTGGTGATTTTTGATGTTGAGCTTGGCTTTGCTCTCATTCCAGCGAAACCGAATACCCCTTAATTCATACTCAATATCCATTTGCGCATTCTATTCTATGTATGTAAAACGTCAATACGTTTACGAACACTCTCGGGGTCTGCCATTCCAACAAATTGCTGACATGTAAATCCAAAAAGCAGAATCAGTGTCGCACCTTAATTAACGTAGTTATTTGAATTTACTTCTAAATTTGTAGCGGCGCCAAGCCCAGACGGCCAATCCTGCGATCAGCAGCGCGATCAGCAGCGCCTCTTCCAGTTTTTTAAAATCATCGAGGAACAGCTCCAGCGCCTGCCCGAACAGGAAGCCTGCGCTACCTATCCCTGCCGCCCAGATGGCCGCACCCAGCGCGTTATACAGCACAAATCGCCACCCCGGCACGGTGCTCATACCCAGCGCCATCGGCCCCACCGTGCGCAAACCGTAAAGAAACCGGATGCCTACGATGAGCACTTCGTGATAACGCGTGATCAGCAGATTGGCGCGTTCGAAAACCGGCATCAGGCGCGGGAAACGGGACAGCACCCACGCGCCGTGCCGCCTTCCCAGCCAGAAGTAGAACTGGTCACCGAAAAAGCCGCCTGTCAGCGCGATGAGTATGACCCAGTGCAGTTGCAGATAACCCTGATGCGCCGCGAACCCGGCCAGTATCAGCATCGTCTCGCCTTCCAGCAGGCATCCCACAAACAGCGCTGCGTAACCATACTGGGCGATCAGCGACGAAAGGCTCACAAGCTCATTCCAACTCTATCTATTTTGCGAATACTTCCCGCAAAAACACCGTCGCCTGTTGCCACGAATCCTTGTCCGCAGCGGCGTTGTAGGCCAGCGGCAAGTTAAACTTCCTGCCCAGTTCATCGGCATCCGGATTGGTGAAACTGTGCTTCACGCCCGGGTAGGTGACCACACGGTAATTCGCACCCGCAGCGTCCATTTCCTGCCTGAAGAGGGCAACCTTGTCGGCCGTGATCATCGCGTCATCGTCCCCGGTGAAGGAAATGATGCGGGCTTTTATTTTTCCGGGTTGCACTGCAATATCCGTGTTCAGCGCACCGTGAAAACTCGCCACGCCTTTCAGGTTTTCGCCCAGACGCGCCATGTTCAGCACCACGCCGCCGCCGAAGCAGTAACCGATCGCGGCCATTTCGCTGGCATCCACTGTTTTCTGTTTGCCAAGCAGCTTCATGCCGGCTTCGAAGCGGGCTTTTGCCATCGGCATGTTCTTGCTCACTTCGGTTGCGAACTTGCCCGCATCATCGGGATGATTGGCAAGTTTTCCGTCGCCATACATATCTACCGCCAGTGCGGTATAACCCAGTTCAGCCAGCATATTGGCGCGATGCCGGACATAGTCGTTGTGTCCCCACCACTCATGCACCACCAGCACCGCCGGACGTTTTCCCTTGAAATCATCGTCATAGGCGATATAACCCTTGAGCGTGGTGCCATTCGCCTGATAGCTCACCTCGCGGCCCTGCACCGCCGCTTGCGCCGCAGCAACAGAAAGAGCACATAACACCATGAATCCTAGTATTTTTTTCACATCATTCTCCAAGCTAGATGAATCCCGACTGAACAACCGTGCGTACATAGAATATAGCAAGGTTTTGCGCACTCACGCGCTGCAAAATCTGCTCGGTAATCGCGTCATCCAGAACAAATTCGACCTTCACGGCCAGCTCTCCGGCGAGTTCGAAAAAAGTTTCCTCATGCAGCCTGCCATGCCGCCCGAACCCGGCAATGGCGCGAAACGCCGAACCGCCATGGATACCGAGTGCACGGGCCTCTTCCAGCAACCATTCATACAGCGGCATGCCGGCGTGATGTTGTTTTTCCCCGACGTAAAAGCAAAGCTGGTTCATTATTGCGCCCCCTGTAGATATTTGAAAGTCTGAATACCCAGCACCGTCATCAGCAGCGAACCGCCCAGGTGTGCCGCGATGATGCCCGCTCCCCACGCATACTGACCGCGCAGCAACAAGGTGACGGTTTCTGCCGAGAAGGTGGAAAAAGTAGTGAGTCCGCCCAAAAAACCGGTGATGATCAGCAGCCGCCACTCCGGCGACAAACCGGGATGCTGCATGAAAAAGGCGATCGACAACCCGATCAGATAACCGCCAACCATATTGGCGGCAAGCGTGCCGAGCGGCAATTCGGGCAGCGCCGGATTGAGCCATAGCCCGAGGCCCCAGCGTAGCCAGGCCCCAAAGGCCGCCCCCATACCGATTGCAAGAAATGAATTGATCAACATATCTACATTCTACCCGACCACCCGTACAGGAGCGAAGCCGCCGCCCGGGGTGCGAAAGTTAGTGGTTTGCCCCTGATACAGGCGTGCCGCCACCAGCTGGATTTTCCCGTCGTAAACGTAGCAACGCACGTCATATTTAAGCGACGCTACATCGTTCACGCTGCGCTCACCGGGGGCTGCCATTTTTTGCGCGACATATCCCGATTGCAGGATTTCGCCGAACACGCGCCGGGTCAGCTTGTCGCCGCGATAAGCACCCTTGCTGCCGTAACCGCTATACGGTTTGAAAAACAATTGACGGCGATCCACCCACAGGCTTTCCTCCAATTCCGGCTGCACCACGAAGGTATGCGGGATGCCCGCCTGCAAGGTAGCGATATCGGCATCAATCACACCGAGTTCTCGCAGCTCCTCCGCACAGGTGAAACGCGCCAGATTGCGCTTGTCGGCATAACAGGCATAGTGAACGGGATCGGGCGTCACCACCACGCACCCGTCAGACCAGGCATTCAACAACACCGGATACTGTTGCAACGAAAAATCCGTCAGCCGGTTATACACCAGATCGATCTGCTGTTCCCCGACATAAAGCCTTCCGTCGCGCGACTTGAGTGCTGCGGGATCTGCGATGCAGGCACGGATTCCGGCACGCTCGAACAGGCGTTGCGCCAGCAGGAATTCGGGGTATAAATACTGCTCATCCGGCTTTTCATCGACGATCGCGATGCAGGAAAGCGGCACATCGCCTGCTGCCTGCCTCCACTCGTTGCTGAACATGTCGATAAAAACCTGTTCAAGGTCGGCATCGGCCACTGCCTCACCCGGCAAGCTCATCTCGCGCTGGCTACCTATCAGCAGCGCGTTGAGAAAGGCGCCACCCGCATTGGTATTGATTTCGATCAGATGCACACCCTCGCTGTTCAGATGAAAGTCGTAGCCGTAGAACACACCTAACGGATCTGTTTTCAGTTTACCGTTATCAGTTTCCGGTTTCCGTTGTCCATTTTCAATTATCCATTTTTCACTATTCACCACCCGCTCCACCGCCGCGATCACGCCTTGCATCTGCTGCAACTGGGCGTGGCTGATAAACACGGGCACATCGGCGAACAGATGCGGACAACGCCCGCTGACAAGTTCGTACCAGGCATCGCCCTGCTCACGCAGCGTTTGTTGCAGCGCAGCGCCGCTTAACCTTGCAGCATGCGCATCCGCGTTGAGCCGTTGTGCTTCAACCATCTATTGACCACCCAGCAGTTTCAGTTTGAGATCTTGCTGTGCCGGTTTATCGCCTAACCATATTTTCAGCAATGCGGCATTAAACGCAAACCCTGCGATCGTGCCTTGAACGACGCCATTCACGGCAACCTGTGTACCGATGTCGCGCTGATAATCCAGCGTAATGATGTCGCCCTTCTTCACCTCTCCCAGCTTGTTGAAAATCTGCTCAAACTGAGTCAGCGATGCCTGCAAGGCCTTCAATTCATCGCCCGTATGGTTATTTTCTATCGCTTTCTTGAATGCGGACAGCAAGTGATCAGCACTGATTTCGCGCAGCAGATGCAAGGCGATACGCTTTTCGCCCGCGTCATTCAGCACCGCCGCCGCACTGGTTTTTTTCTCGCCAAGATACAACGCCGCAACGTACAAATCGAATATGAACTTGCTGCGAACCCCGGCGCCGTTCAGCACCAGATTGCTGTTACCCGGATGCACCGTGTCCGCCAGCTTCACGCCGTCCAGTTCAACAGCATGCGTGGCCGGACTCAGACAAAACAAAAACGCAATCAGTAATATTTTTCTCATAACAATTCTCCTTCTCCGACAGATGAACTTCCTGCAAACCCAAAACCGTAAACCGATTATAGCGCCTCGAATATCCCCGCCGCACCCATGCCGGTGCCGATACACATCGTCACCATACCGTATTTTTGCTTGCGCCGGCGCAGGCCGTGCAGCAGCGTGGCCGTTCGAATCGCACCCGTCGCACCGAGCGGATGGCCCAGCGCAATCGCCCCGCCGAGCGGATTGACGATGGCAGGATCAAGGCCGACCTCGCGGATCACCGCCAGCGTCTGCGCGGCGAAGGCTTCGTTAAGTTCGATCCAGCCCATGTCACCCAGGGTGAGCCCGGTCTGTTTTAACGCGCGCGGGATAGCCTCTTTCGGGCCGATCCCCATGATTTCCGGCGGCACGCCCGCCACCGAAAAGCCCAGAAACTTACCGATCGGCGTGAGATTGTAACGCTTCAACGCCGATTCGGAGCACAGCAGCACCGCACCCGCACCGTCCGACATCTGCGAACTGTTGCCCGCCGTCACCGAGCCGTTTTGCGCGAATACCGTTTTCAACTTTGCCAAGGCTTCAAGCGAGGTATCCGCGCGCGGCCCTTCGTCCTGCATCGCCATCCGGATCCGTGCATTCACTTCGCGGCGGCCCAGATCAGGCACATGCTCTGCAATCTGATACGGGGTGATTTCATCCTCGAATTCGCCGTTATTGATCCCTGCCAGCGCGCGCAGATGACTCTGCAACGCAAAAGCGTCCTGATCTTCGCGCGAGACGCGCCATTGCGCTGCCACCTTCTCTGCCGTCAGCCCCATGCCATACGCGATGCCGTAATGCTCATTATTTTCGAAGATCGCGGGATTGAACGCGACCTTGTTACCCATCATCGGCACCATGCTCATGCTCTCCACGCCCGCCGCCAGCATCACATCGGCCTCCCCGAGACGGATGCGATCCGCCGCCAGCGCCACCGCCTGCAAGCCGGAAGAGCAGAAGCGATTGACCGTCAGTCCCGGCACGCTGTCCGGCAATCCGGCCAGCAGCAGTGCGATGCGCGCCACGTTCATCCCCTGTTCCGCCTCAGGCATCGCGCAGCCTGCGATCACATCATTGATGGCGGCAGGATCGAGCGACGGCGCTTGTGCCAGCACGCTTTTGATCACATGCGCCAGCAGATCGTCGGGACGCGTGTTGCGATACATCCCGCGCGGCGCCTTGCCGACCGGCGTGCGCGTTGCCGCAACGATATAGGCTTCCTGGACTTGTTTGCTCATGACATCTCCAATCCATTGCGAAATTATTTTTTACATTAATAATCAATATATTGCGCGTCAATATTCTCATTTCAAGAATTGAGAATAAGCAAAAATACTACGGTATCCTCATGTTGTTATATGAATATAAAATCAAACTGCGGTGCGCCCTTATTAGCACTACTCAATCACTACAATCCAGATCATATAAACCTCGCGTAGCTTCCAACCTGCGGTCTTCATCAATCTTCAAGAGCTCTTTTCCTCTTGCGACTTGCTCCTCTGGCATCTCGTCTAATTGAGGCAGGCTGTCAAACCATTTACTCCACCGACGCCCCAATGCATTCAAAGATAGTTCGTCAGTTCTACCTCGGTGCATTTGCGGCCTAATAAGAGCGTATAACTCTGGCCTCAGTTCTGACTTTTCTATAAACCTTTTGAATACCCAAAGATAAATATCGACCAATTCGAGCCCATGACTGTGATTGCCTGATGAAAATTCAATTGGCACTGTTGGCATATTTCTCATATCAAGCTCAGGCATGCCCGGTCCAAGAGGTGACACAACCCCCCTTGCCGATTGATAAGCTTCTGCAAGCGTTCTTTGTGCCTTGTTAAACTCCGTTTGCTGATCAACAACAATGCAAGAAGCTTGTTTCCCCGTTTTCCCTATCCTTCGTGCAATTCCATGCATCACACTCTGAAAACCAATATTATTAGGAGTAATCTGTAAAACATCCTTTTTGCTCTCAACGTTGTAACAAATTGATGCAGCATTTTTCTCCGCCCACATCAAAGCATCGCCAAGCAGTTGCTTTGAGCGAGCATCCGGTAATCGACTTAATCTTCCTCGAAGTTCGCGACATACAGCCTTCATTTTCGTCTGCGCGTTTTCATTATCAACTGTTATACGCGCCTGCCATGCCACCCTAGCCAACTTCTCATCAAAAAATGATGCAATCTTAAGTAGAAGCACATACCGCATTGGTGTCCAGTAACCTGTCCAAGTTATTGCCGGATTCATCCCCTGATCGAAAACTTGATCAAAAAAACAGATGATGGCGTGATCTGGCTTTGCAACCCGATATAAGTCGAATCTAAAGTCAAACCTTTTCTGCAACTGAGCAATTTCGGCAGCAATGGAAGCTAACCGATGGTTACCTAATTCCGCCGCATGAAGACGCGGCACCTTGAGTTCATTACGAATTGCAATAAGTTTCCGATCCGCAAGAACATCAATATTAATTCGACTTGAAAGAACACCGTAGTAAAGCATTGGCTGATGCTTATCAAATAGATGTGCACCAGTATGCCCACTCTCGTCTACGTAAAAGCACATCAGTTTCTCAGCGGTTTGCTGTTCTTCAGCATGTGTTCGATCCGGGCCTGCGTCTTCTCGGTTGCCAGCAGCTCCATGAAATTACGGCGTTCCAGATCCAGCAACCACTGCTCGTCCACCAGAGAGCCTGCATCGACATCGCCGCCGCACATCGTCTCGGCGATGCGGCAACCGATGTCGTAATCGTGCTCCGAGATGAATCCGCCTTCCTTCATGTTGATCATCGCAGCCTTGAGGGTGGCGATGCCGGTTCGGCCTGCCACAGCAATCTGGCGCTGATGCAACGGCGGACGGTAAGCTGTGGCGGCAAGCGATTTGGCTTCTTCCTTGGCGACATGCAGCAGCTCGAATCGGTTCATCACGATGCGATCGGACGCGCGCAGGTAGCCCATCTCGCGCGCCAGTTCGGCGCTCTTCGAGACTTCGCCCATCGCGATGTTCTGGAAATAGCGCCTGAGATACGGAAACACATCGATGCGGTTATCGTTGGCGAAGCGCTGCGCCTCCTGCGCTGCGCGTTGCGCCATTTCCTTACAGCCGCCGCCTGCCGGCAACACCCCGACGCCGACTTCGACCAAGCCGATATAACTTTCCAGGGTAGCTACGATACGCGTGCAGTGAATCGAGAATTCGCAGCCGCCGCCGAGCGCCAGACCATCCACCGCCGCGATAGTCGGCACGAGTGCATATTTCAGGCGCATGGATACCTGCTGGAATTTCGCGACCACGGCTTCGACATGCAGCACGTTGCCGGTGGCGGCGTTAAGCACTTCATTCACTCCACCGCCGCCCGCAACGGTATATTTTACGCGGCTCGCGGCCTGTTTTAGCTTGCCGAACATGCCAGCATCCGGCGTCTGCACGCCCTGCATCAGTTGCAGCAGGTTGGCACCATAAGAGAACGGAGGCTCGGTCTGCCACAGAATCAGCGCGCTGAAATGCGCCTCTGCCTCATCTACCGCGCGCAGCATGCCGTCCAGCACCTGGTTGCTGACGGTGTGCATTTTGCTTTTGAAACTGAGGATGGCGATGCCATCATTCATGTGCCACAGCCGCACTTCGTCGGTTTCGAACACCGTTTCGCCGTATGCGCATTCTTCACCGACCAGCCGGTCAGGGAAGAGCTGGCGACGATAGACGGGAAGCGTCGAGCGGGGCTGATAACCGCCCCTCTCCCCCACCCCCTCTCCCCCTTGCGAGGACGCAAGCGGTAGAGGGGAGTAAGAACCCTGCGGGGTGTGGACACCGGTGCGGTCAGCCTCGGTTACCCAGGCGGGCAGCGACGTGTTTGCCATAGCTTTACCTGCTGCGATATCGGCAGCAATCCATCCGGCAACCTGCTGCCAGCCTGCGGCCTGCCAGATTTCGAACGGGCCGTTATCCCAGCCGAAGCCCCAGCGCACCGCAAAATCGAAATCGCGCGCGTTGTCGGCAACAACTTCCAGATACATCGCGCAGTAGTGGAACACGTCGCGAAACACCGCCCAGAGGAACTGCGCCTGGCTGTGCGGATGACCGCGCAACCCGGCGAGCTTCTTCGCCCAGTCGCGTTCGCGCAGTATCTCCTTCACGCCGTCATCCACCCTTGCATCGGACAGGCGATACTCATTGGTGTGCAGGTCGAGCACATGGATTTCTTTTCCGATTTTCTGGTAGATGCCGCGACGGCTCTTCTGCCCGAGTGCGCCCTGATCCACCAGGTAGCCGAACCAGCTCGGCAACTCGAAATGCTTGTGCCACGGATCGTCGGTAAGATTCTCGCGCATGGTATTGACCACATGCGAGAATACGTCGAGGCCGACGATGTCCAGCGTACGGAAAGTCGCGCTCTTGGGGCGTCCGAGATAGCGCCCGGTCAGTGCATCGACGGTATCGAAGCCAAGATTGAAAACCTGCGCGTGATGCCTGGTGGCGAGCATCGAAAACACGCCGATGCGGTTGGCGATGAAGTTGGGTGTGTCACGGGCGCGCACCACGCCTTTGCCCAGCGTGGAGACGAGGAAGGTCTCCAGTTGGTCGAGCAGCAACGGCGCAGTCTCTGCGCAGGCAATCAGCTCGACCAGATGCATGTAGCGCGGCGGGTTGAAAAAATGGACGCCGCAGAAGCGGTGGCGCAGATGCTCGGGGAAGGCCTGCGCCAACTGATTGATGGAAAGCCCGGACGTGTTGCTGGCGAAAATGGCATGTTCGCCGACGAAAGGCGCGACCTTGCGGTACAGGTCGGATTTGTAGTCCATCCGCTCGGCTATCGCCTCGATCACCAGATCGCATTCGCGCAGCAGATCCAGATGCTGCTCGTAATTGGCCGCCTGAATATAGTTGATTTTTGCAGGGCTTGCCAGCGGGCTGGGATCGAGCTTTTTCAGACCATCCAGCGCCTTGATTACATTGCCATTTAAGGAAGACTCGCGCAGCGAAACCGTGCCCCTCTCGCCCGCACGCGGGAGAGAGCTAGGAGAGAGGGCGGAATCCCCATCCGCCGATGGGAGTTCAAACAACAGCGTCTCGATGTTGGCATTGACCAGATGTGCTGCGATCTGCGCGCCCATCACACCGGCGCCCAGCACGGCCACTTTACGGATATTCATAGCGATGCTCCAATACAGATTCGTAATGCTAAAACGGGAAGGCGAACCCTCCCGTCAGTCATACCGGCTTAGAAGCTGTGCGCGTATTGCACGGTAAAGATGTCCACGCTGTTTGCGTAAGTACCGACAAGATTTCCCGCCCCGGTAGCTGCCAAGTTTTGGCTGATGGTCGCACTATTCACGAACAAGTGTGCGTAACCAAAATCAAGTGCGCTTTGCTTGCTCGGCTTGTATTGACCGCCCACCGACAACCAGGTGCGATCACCGTCAGGGATACGCGCCGTACGGAACGGATCAGAGACCGGAGTCTGATCGATTGCCAGCCCCATGCGCGCTGTCCATGCTTCGTTGTAGTGATAACTTGCCCCGGCGGAAACGCGCCAAGTGTCCTTCCAGTTTTCCGGCGTTAAACTCAACGTAGTTCCGTTCGCTTTCAGGACGTTCAGTTGCTGAAAAGCGCTCCAACCCGTCCAGGTCGCATCCGCCATCAAGTCCCATTTATTGTTAATCTGGTGAAACCCGCTGACTGAAAACGAGTCCGGCATGGTGACTGCCAATGTAACAGCCTGATTCGGAAGCGCAGCAGCCAGCGCAGCAGGAACATTTGTAAAACTGACATTACCGTTCAGGTTGTATTTGATGCGCGAACGATAAGCCACGCCAATACGCGCTTGCGGAGTGACGTTAAACAACGCGCCAAAGTTATAACCCCACGCGCTGTCACTGCCAGTGAGCGTACTCACACCTTCCTTGCCTGCCCCCCCGATGGCGCCGAGTAATGGAAGTCCACCCTTAGAAAAAGCTAACGCACTGTAATTCGTCGCATTGCTCAACTCGCCATTGATGCGCTGATAATTCAAGCCGGCGCCGATGCTGACCGTGTCGCTGAATTGATAGGAAACTGAGGGATTCAGATTGATGGTCTGCAGCTTCGACTTGATTGCCTGAAAGCGCCCCATCCAGTTTGCATCGTATTGTGTTTGCAGGCCGAACGGCGCATTGATGCCCAGACCGATGCGGGTCTGCGGATTCACTTCCATCGCGAAATAGGCATTCGGTACCAGCGCCCAGCTTCCCGCATCGCCACCCATACCTGCACCGGCAGTTTGCAATGGAACAGTAGATGTTCCGGAAAACTTTGCCGAAGGTTTAATTGCGCTGCCGGCCACCGTGATCTGTTTTCCGGACAAACGCGACATGCCTGCAGGGTTGTAGAAAATCGTCGAGGCGTCCTCGGCGCTCGCAGCGCCCCCGGCAAACGCATTGCCCAGACCGCTGCCGCTTTGCTCTATCAGCGCAAAGCCGGATGCAGCCGCACTTCCAGCCATCACCAGCATCGCACTCGCTACAGACCAGCTAACTACCGTTTTCCTGAACATCATGATCGCTTCTCCCTGTCGTTATTATTAAAAACACCCAACTGCAAAAAACATCTGAAATTCAAGACGGTATGCCGCGCCTATACTTCTTCCGGCACCACTCGAGGCTTCCGATTTTCATCGACAGCCACGTAAGTGAGCTTAGCTTCGGTGACTCGCACACAAACAGGGTCAGCCGGATCGCGCTGCGCAAACACCTCGACATCCACCGTAATGGACGTGCGCCCGACCTTTTCGATGCGCGCGTAAAAGCTGACAACATCGCCCATGAACAGGGGCTGTTTGAACAGGAAAGAGTTAACCGCCACGGTCGCCACGCGGCCACGGGCCCGATGCAGCGCAGGAATACTGCCGGCGATATCCACCTGAGCCATGACCCAGCCGCCGAACACATCCCCGGTGTAACTGCAATCGGTAGGCATCGCCACCACGCGCAAAGTCGGCTGGCGCTGAGGCAGTTTTGTCAGTTCTTTCACGATCAATGTCTCTCGTAAAGCTGCTTGATTTGCGCCGAAAATCGCGCGGCTACTTCATCACGCTTGAGTTTCAGCGTCGGCGTCAGCAGGCCGTTGTCTATGCTCCACGGCTCACGCAACAGCAACACACGGTTCACTTTTGCATAGCCGGGAAAACCGCGCAGATTGCGCGCGATACGCCGCAGCACTTTGGCCTCTATGCGGCTGTCCGTCAGGGCTTCCGGCATCTCGGGGCGGATGCCGATTTCATTGGCGAAATGCACCCACACCTCCGGATTCAATACCGCTAACGCCACCAGATAGGGGTGCGCCTCACCGAAGATCATCACCTGATCGAACAACGGATCATGCAAAATCGCCAGCTCCATATCGTTCGGCGGCACCTTCTCGCCATTCGACATGACGATGATCTCCTTGATGCGCCCGGTGATATAGACGTGCCCTGTTTCGGAGATATGCGCGACATCGCCGGTGTTCAGCCAGCCATCACGATCGATGGCCGCACGGGTCGCATCCGGGTTGTTCCAGTAGCCCAGCATCACGTTGGGGCCTTTCACCAGCAGCGCATTTTGTTCACCCAAGCGCAGCTGTACATCGCGTATCGGCTGGCCGACGCTGTCCGGAAAATTGTTTTCCAGATGATTTCCGGTGATGACCGGGCTGGTCTCGGTCAGCCCATAGCCCTGCACGATCGGCAAACCCAGGCCTACGAACACGCGCGAGATCTCCGGCGAGAGCGACGCCCCGCCGCTGATCGCAACGCGCAGTCTGCCCCCCAGTTTATCGAGAATTTTTTGCGCCACCAGTTTTTGCAGCAGCGGCCAGAGCAGAAAACTTGCATGCCAGCTGCCGCGCCCCTGATCGCGTTCGAAACGTGCCCAGCCCGTTTCCACCGCCAAATGAAAAAGGCTGCGTTTCAGCCGTGAGCCTTCTTCCAGCTTGGTGCGGATAGCGCCGTAAACACGTTCGTAGATGCGCGGCACCGAGATCAGCAAGGTCGGGCATATAGTCTGCAAGTCCTCCGACAGCAAGGGAATCGAACGAGCAAAGGCGACGGTGGAACCCGTCATCACGGTCAGGTAATAACCGAGAGTCCGCTCGAAGGTGTGCGACAGCGGCAGGAAAGACAGAAACAAGTCGTCACCGCTGACAGCGAAGGTATCCAGACAGGCATGCGCATTGCTGAGCATATTGGCATGACTTAACATCACGCCTTTTGGCTTGCCGGTCGTGCCCGAGGTGTAGATGATGCTGGCCAGATCGTTCATATCGGCGGGAGTGGCTGCCTGCAAAGCCGCAGTTTTTGGCAAAAATTGTGCCATCGAAATCAAACGCGGCTCGTCGCGCAGATTGTCAATACTGATAAAACGCACTACCCCGGCAAGCTGATCGCGCACCGTGCGCAAAGCTTGCCATTGTTCGGCCGACTCGAACAGCAATACCCTCACATCGGCATCATTCACGATGTAAGCGATATTGTCCGGCCTGTCCACGGTGTACAAGGGTACGGTCACCAATCCCAGCGACATGGCCGCCTGATCGAACGCAATCCAGACCGGGCAGTTGCGCAGCATGATGGCGACGCGATCGCCGCGCTGCAAACCCAAACTGACAAGCGCCACCTGCCAGCGCGCCACCTCATTATGCATCTGCGCCCAGGTCAAATCGCGCCAGGCATTCTGCTGGAAATACCGGTAGGCAATCTTGTCAGGCGTTCGGCGCACCCGCTCCAGAAACAAGCCATGCAGTGTGCCTGCCTGTTCAGGTGAAATAGCTGCCAGTTCAACCATCATTTTTCCTTATTCATCCAGAAACAAGTCACCAAATAACGGCGTGCCGGGCGACACCGCATATTGCCCGAAATCGCTCACCCCTGCACAGCGCAACACGTCTTCGTCGATAAAAAAATTTCCGCTCCCGCCCTCGTTCGTCAAAATCTGCCAGGCCGCATCCGCGACGATGGCAGGTTTTCTTGATGCGCGCAAAATCTCAGCCGGAAAGTTATATTCAATCGCGGCGGTAGCGATGGTGGTGCGCGGCCAGAGACAGTTCACCGCAACCTCAGGGAACTCCCGCGCCAGCCCCAGCGTACACATGCTCATGCCATACTTGGACATCGTGTAAGCCAGATGCGGCGCGAACCACCTGGCCTCCATATTCAGCGGCGGAGACAGCGTGAGGATGTGCGGTTTGACGGCCTGCTTGAGATGCGGAATGCAGGCCTGCGACATCAAAAAGGTGGCGCGCATATTCACGTCCCACATCAAATCCAGTTTTTTGGCGGTCGTCTCCAGCGTGGATGTCAGGCTGATCGCGCTGGCGTTATTGACCAGTACATCGATGCCGCCAAAATGCGCCACGGTTTTAGCCACGACGGAGGCTATCGCCTGTTCATCGCGCACGTCAAGTTGAATTGCCAACGCCTGCCCGCCTGCCTGCATCACCTCGTCGGCGACCGTATAAATCGTGCCGGGCAGATGTTCGTGTAATTCCACGGTTTTTCCGGTGATCACCACTTTCGCGCCGTCACGCGCGCAGCGCAAGGCTATTTCACGACCGATGCCGCGAGTGGCACCGCTGATGAAGACCACCTTGTCGCGCAAGTCATGCATCGTCTGAAGTTAAAGCCTTGTCTTCCGGATTGTCCCAAACGTGATTCATCACGGTTTCATATGCCCGTGTCAGATCAGCCACGCCTGCCTGTAATTCTTCGGGCGCGAAGTCATCCACCATGATGACCTTACGGCGCAGCGCATAATCGCGCTCCAGTTGCAGCGCCTGTGCCGCCGTGATGAGACCGGTATCGCGCGCCTCGGCGATCCGCTGCAATTCCTCCATCGCCTTTAATTTGCCCGACTTGCGTGCGACGTGCAACCTGGCTTGCAGCGGCTCACATGCCAGCGTGCTTGCGAGGGAGGCTTCCAGCGCCCCCACCGCTTCCATCTCGTCGTAAACAGGCGCATCGCGCAGCGATTCGTTTGCCCCCTCGCCCACCGAGCGGGAGAGGGTTGAGGAGAGGGAATCGGCATGGCGGATTTTGCCATGCACGATAGGCAGATAGATGCCGGCAGTCAGACGGTCGCGTGCCGCGCCCGGTTGCATCAGCAGCGTGGCCACTTCATGACCCAACTTATCGGAGGGCGGGGCAAGGCTTTTACCCAGCGGGAAAATCAGCCCGCTCAACAGGCCGCGAACCAGAAGGTTCGGGAAGTTCTGGATTACGCCTGCCAGGGCCTGCTGCATCTGATACAGCGCATCCTGTATCGCCCAGTGCAGCAGCGGCAAATCCTCAAGGGGCCTGCCATCATCCGCGAAGCGTTTGAGGGTCGCCGAACACAAATAGAGCTGGCTCAACACATCGCCCAGACGAGCCGAGAGCTTTTCGCGGCGTTTGATCGAGCCGCCCAATACCGCCATTGCCACATCGGCGCTCAACGCAAATGCCGTGGAAAAACGCGTCAACTGCTGATAATAACGATAGGTTTCACGGCCATGAGGCGCATGAAGTCCGCGCCCGCCAGTCAATCCGAACACAAAGCTGCGAGCGGTATTGCTCAGCGCAAAGCCGATATGGCCAAACAAGGCATCGTCAAACAGATGCAGCGCACGGTCGTGATCCGGCTCCCGCGCTGCCGCAACTTCTTTCAACACATAGGGGTGGGAACGGATTGCGCCCTGGCCGAAGATCATCAGCGTGCGCGTCAGAATATTCGCGCCCTCCACGGTGATGCCGATAGGGATCTGCTGATAGAAACGCCCCAGGTAATTATCCGGCCCCAGGCTGATGCCCTTGCCGCCATGCACATCCATCGCATCGTTGATCACGATCCGTCCGCGCTCGGTGGCGTGATATTTGATGATCGCGGAAATCACCGAGGGCTTTTCACCCAGATCCACCGCCAGAGCCGTGAATGCGCGCGCCGCATCCACCATATAGGTGTGCGCGCCGATGCGTGCCAATGCTTCTTCCACCCCTTCAAACTGGCCGATCGGCAGATTGAATTGCTTACGTATCCGGCAATAAGCACCGCAGGTACGCGCGGCCAGTTTCATCCCGCCAGCGCTGCTCGCCGGCAGTGAGATCGAGCGCCCCGCCGCCAGGCATTCCATCAACATCCGCCAGCCCTGACCGATGCGATCCACGCCGCCGATCAGGTAATCGAGCGGAATGAACACATCTACCCCTGCCGTCGGCCCGTTCAGGAAAGCTGAATTCAGCGGGAAATGACGGCGACCGATTTGCACGCCCGGAGTAATGCTGGGGATCAGCGCGAGCGTGATGCCGCGATTCACATTGCTTCCCAACAGATGATCCGGATCGTAAAGTTTAAATGCAAGCCCCAGCAACGTGGCCGCAGGTGCCAAGGTGATGTAGCGTTTTTCCCAGTTAAGGCGGATACCCAGCACGTTTTTTTGTCCGGCGAAATCCCTCTTGCACACCACACCGTAATCGGGGATCGCACCGGCATCCGAGCCGGCATATGGACCTGTCAGCGCGAAACACGGCACTTCCTGCCCGCAGGCCAGACGACGCAGATACTTGTCCTTTTGTGCCTGGGTGCCGTAATGCAGCAGCAACTCGGCCGGCCCCAATGAATTGGGCACCATCACCGTCACCGCTGCCGTACCGCTGCGCGAGGCGATTTTGGCAATCACGGCAGAATGCGCCTGGGCTGAAAACGCAAGCCCCCCGTACTCCTTCGGGATGATCATCCCGAAAAAACCTTCGTCCTTGATATATTTCCAGACTTCCGGCGGCAAATCGGCACGTTTGTGCGTGATGTCCCAATCGTCCAGCATCGCACAGAGTTGCTCGACTTGCCTGTCCAGAAATGCCTGTTCCGCCACACTCAAGCCGCATGCAGGGTAAGCCAACAGCTTGTTCCAATCGGGATGACCGCCGAACAGATCGCCGTCCCACCAAACCGTACCGGCATCGATCGCCTCCTGTTCGGTGGCAGAAATCGGCGGCAGGATTTTACGGAACAGCTTGAGAACGGCGCCGCTGACTATCGTGCGGCGCAGGAACGGAACACCAAACAGGACGATGAATGAAAACAGCAGGAAATAAACCAGTTGCAGAATCGTTTCCGAGAGCCGCGCCTGAATCGCCACGACGGGCACGATCACCATGATCGCCAACACCCAGCTGACGACCGTGGCACGAAAGAATGCGAGCAGAATGAATACGACCAGTGCAGCCAACATGGTTAACAACATCACCGATCTCCTAATTATTTTTACAGGCTATTCTGTTTTAGCCATACTGCACTCTAACGCGAGACGGACAACAGCACAAGCCCGCGCATTCTGTGGGTTAAGGCCTGTCAGCGCATTCGTTCGACAGCCTCTTCCACCCGCTCCACCGCGATGATCTCCATACCGGGAATCGGATGCTTGGGGGCGTTGGCGCGGGGGATAATGGCCGAGGTAAAGCCCAGCTTGGCCGCTTCCTTCAAGCGCTCCTGACCGCGCTGCACCGGGCGCACTTCACCTGCCAGACCCACCTCGCCGAACACCACCAATTTTTCGGGCAGCGGCTTATTGCGCAGACTGGAGACCATCGCCAGGATCACCGCCAGATCCGCGCCCGGCTCGGTGATTTTCACGCCGCCCACCGCATTGATGAACACATCCTGATCGAAACAGGCGATGCCCGCATGGCGGTGCAATACGGCAAGCAACATCGCCAGCCGGTTCTGCTCCAGCCCCAGCGACAAGCGTTTCACATTCGGGCTGTGCGCCTCGTCGAGCAGCGCCTGAATCTCAACCAGCAAGGGACGCGTGCCTTCCTGTGTCACCATCACGCAGGAACCTGCGACCTGCTGACCGTGCTGCGAGAGGAACATCGCGGAAGGATTGCTCACCTCTCTTAAGCCCTTATCGGTCATCGCAAACACGCCCAGCTCGTTCACCGCGCCGAAGCGATTCTTGAACGCGCGGATCAGGCGGAAGCTGGAATGGGTATCGCCCTCGAAGTACAGCACGGTGTCAACGATATGTTCCAGCACGCGAGGACCTGCCAGCGCACCTTCCTTGGTGACGTGGCCGACCAGGATGATGGTGATGTTCTGGCTCTTCGCGATGCGGGTGAGCTGCGCGGCACATTCGCGCACCTGCGCCACCGAGCCGGGCGCGGAAGTCAGCTGCTCGGAATACACCGTCTGGATCGAATCGATCACGACGACCGACGGCTTGTCGTGATTGATGCTCGCCTGAATCTTTTCCAGCTGGATTTCCGGCAACAGCCGCAAGTTCTGCGCATCCAGCGACAGGCGTTTGGCGCGCAGCGCGATCTGCTGCGCGGATTCTTCGCCGCTGACGTACAGCGTATTAAGCTTACCGGACAGATGGGCCAGCACTTGCAGCAGCAAGGTTGATTTGCCGATACCCGGATCGCCGCCGATCAGCACCACAGCCCCCGACACCAGGCCGCCGCCCAGCACGCGGTCGAATTCCTCGATGCCGGTCGGAATGCGCGGCATTTCTTCGGCCGCCACCTCGCTGAGCATTTGCACACGGCCGACAGCTGCCAGCGCCGAAAACCGATTGACGCCCTTGACCACAGGTTCTGCCACCGATTCGATCAGCGTATTCCACTCCAGGCAATGCGGACACTGCCCCTGCCACTTCGCCGTCTGCCCGCCGCACTCGGTGCAGGAATAAATCGTTTTTGCCTTTGCCATGTCTTATTCTACCTTCACTGATGTCGCAAATTCTGTCTTTAAATTTTGCACGGCGCCATCGACGGATGTTACGCCTAAATACGTAGGCATTTCGGCAGATTGACTTCTGGACAGATATCTGTGAATTTTTGTCCTGTGTTACAGTTTACATGCGACGGGTATATGTTTATTATCCTTTAAGTGCCCGCCAAAGTTTTCCGGTTGATCACAATAACTTGTTGATTTATATCGTTGTTAATCTATTCCATAATATTAAGTTAATCAGCAAATTCTAAATAACATGCAAAAACCGCGACGAAGGCCCGAATAGCGCGCAACGTATTGACAGAAATGGATCGACTTCTGATCTTCGCAGGTGACCCAGTGGTTGCTTAAACTGATTTAAGCGCTGTTTTCAGATTGATAAGAATCAGATAAGGATCTGATTCTCTTTTAGGTTTAGAGTTACAAATTGCCCTGAAAAAACCCGGACAAGCAGCAGATCAACGATATGACAGCAGATCACGGGTATCGATGGTGCGTTGCGAGATAGCCTTAATAATAATTTATATAAAATACACAACTTAATAAAATCACATTGCGGGGTGCTGTGGAATCAGTCGATCTACTGAGATTAAATTTGGCAATCGAACCCGATTTGCAGAATTTCGTCTGCTTTCTTATGGAAAGTGTAGAACGCCTCAAGGGGAACGTGTTTCGCGCCTCGCTTGCCAGTTTGGAGTTGAATCAACGTTTGCGCCTGGCGGGCGCATGTTGCGGACAACCCTTCCCAGTCAGTGTCCAACTGCAAAATAAGAACTTACGAGTCCATTGGCATGAAAACGAGTTTTCAGTCGCTCAGCTGGACACAGTAGAACAATCCATGCTCGACCAGTTGCGTGATTACCTGCGCAAATCCACGGAAACTATCGCCCCGGAAATCTTGATTCAACGCAACGAAGCGATGGTGCGCCAACTGCATGAAACGCGTGAGCGCGCCGAACGAGAATTGGCGGAACTGGAGGTTAAACTGCTGATCCGTCAGGCGGAATTGCAGGCTTCAATACGTCAGGCTGAAACAGATGCGCTGACCGGCTTGCTCAACCGCCGGTCTTTCGATGAAAAACTTAATCAGGCGTTTCGCCACACGATGCGGCAAAAAAATTCGTCGCTCTCGCTCCTGATGCTGGATCTGGATTTTTTCAAGAGCATCAATGACCAACACGGGCATCAGTACGGCGACAGCTATCTGATAAAAATGGCACAGATTCTGCGCAGCGTGATCCGGGAAGATGTGGATTGTGCATTTCGTTTTGGCGGAGATGAATTTGCGATGATGATCCACTCCGACTATGTCACTGCCTGTGGCAAGGCAAGACAAGTGATCCAGCAAATGGATGGCCGGGTCAGCATTGGCATAGCGACTATTGATCAGCGCACCCATGATGACATGACGCTGGAAGACTTTATCCATCAATCCGATGCTGCGCTGTACGATGCCAAGCGCCGTGGTCGTGGCCGGGTGGTGGTGGATCGGTGCAGCAGAATCGACGCGCAGCTTTGCGGATCGGTATGTGAAGTGAAAGGCGCCTGTGTCTGACGTATTCGACAGTGCCGTCGATTGCAAGCTGCTATTTAACAATGCGACGCACAGCGAAAGCTCGTTGATTCTGTTGCGTTCGAAACTGGTTGCCATCACCCAGCGCCTGGGCGTGAGCCACCTGAAGCGGGAAAACATGCTGCTGGTGGCGTCCGAGCTGGTCAGCAATAACGTGAAGCACGCTGCCGGGCGAGGCATGGTGCAATTGTGGAAACAACCTGGACGTGTGCTGGATCTGCTCTCACTGGACTATGGCCCGGGCATCTCGAATCTGGCTACAGCCGAAGAGGATGGCTATTCAACCTGCAGCACGCTGGGCAAGGGGTTGGGCGCGATTCGCCGCCTGAGTGACGAGTCGTACATCTACACGCAGCAAGACCAACCGGGGCAAATGAGAAAATGGAGCGGCACGGTGATACTTGCGCGTTTTTATCTGGATGGGGAATGCAAAGAAGCGCAGTCTGGTTTCAAATTCGGGCTCTACTCGCGTTCCTTGTCTGACGAGCGCTACAACGGCGACAGAATCTATCTGCATCGATCCGGGAAAGTATTGCGCTGGCTGCATCTGGACGGATTGGGACATGGCGAAGAGGCGCAGGCGGCCACAGCCGATCTGGCGGATCACTTGATAAACTATGATTCACCTGAAACCATACTTGCAATGGTGGATCGTCAGCTCAATAATACGCGCGGCGCGGTCGCGATTACCGGCGAGATTAATCTGGCAACTTACAATCTGCGCCTGTCGGGAGTTGGCGACATGAATGCGCATATTTATGACCAGGAGCAGTTTCAGCACATCGCATTTGCGCCGGGAATACTGGGACGCGAGCATCGTTCGGCAAATGTATTGCAGACTGACTTTGGCAAGAAATGCGTCGTCCTCACTGCGAGCGACGGCATACGCAGGAATTGGGACGCGGCCAATTTTGTTGGCTTGTTCAATCAGCACCCGCAGTTGATCGCATATACGTTGGGTAACATCATGGGGCGCATTTCGGATGATCAGTCGATTTGCGTTTGCGCAATAGGATAATCTGGCAAAAAGGGAGTAAATGGTGCAGAAAAAAGAAGCTGGCGAGAAAATGACCGCGTTATTCAATTTGAAAATCGGCAACATTTCCGGGCAACTGGAAGAAACCGGGCGTGAATTTTTTTGCGCGGATAATAAGCTGATGGATGAGGATGAGGTCGCCGACTTAAGCGGCGAATTCGTCAATTTGATAGCCGGTTTGCTGGGCTCCAAAGACCCTCACAAACGCACCTCGCCGCAATTTCACGCGTTGGAAATGTTTTTTTCCGGGCTTTCGCAACGCATGCTGATGCGCGGCGGCAATGTGGAGGATGTCGTTCGCTATGCGCAGCAACTGCAATACAGTTTGATATCAGCACTTGAGCTTGACAGCGGAATCATCTTTACCCAGTCGCGCTCGGTGCTGCTCTATTTCGCTCAGGTCTTCGATGAACTGATTATGGCGATTTTCCGCACCTATCTTAGCGAGCGTGAAAAAACCCTGAAGGCTCAGGAGGCAGAGTTGCGTGAGACCTCCACCCCGATTACCGAAATATGGGATGGCGTGTTGACGCTGCCCATCATCGGCACGCTGGATTCCAGCCGCACCATGCTGGTCATGGAGGCGTTGCTTAATCGCATCGCCAAGGATCGAGCACGAGCGGTAGTGATGGATTTGACTGGCGTTAAAAACATCGATTCCCAGGTGTCGCATCACCTGATCCAGATGGTGCGAGCCGTGCAATTGATGGGATCGGATGCGATCATCACCGGCATCCATCCGGAAATAGCGCGCGCCCTGGTCAGCCTGAATATTGACTTGACCGGGGTAACTACCCGCGCAAGCATGTCTGACGGCCTGAAGGAGGCATTTTCGCGCATGGGCATCCAGGTCAGCCATAAAGCAAACTGATGGCTATTTCAGGCATACACCTGACGTGTATCGGTCGTGGCAATTTTTTGCTCGAGCCGCTAGGCAGCCTGAATATTCAAGATGCCGGGCAGCTGATGCAGGACATCATCACACTGCTACAGCAAAGCAGTGGGGTGCGGCTGTATTATGACCTGAACGGGCTGCCTGTCATTGATCCGGTGTATTACGAATGGCTGAATAAATTGGCCCGCATCTGCCTGACGGCAAACATCAAAATGATCTGCATCAATATGCAGCCGACGGCAGCGTTCACCTTATCCAGCTTCCTCACCTGCGAACCGCTATTCACAACCGCGCTGGGTGTTCCGGACTAACGGCCTGTCCTGACAGGCTAGCCGCCCAGCTATTTATTCAGCCAAGTCTAGCCGCTTTGCGATACCATCGCGGCTGAATTTTTGCCTGCCATTACCATGACCTCTGAAGTTGCCCGTTTCTTTTCCGAACAAAGCCCGCTTGCCACCGAAGTGTCCTCGTTCCGTCCGCGCACCCAGCAGCGCGAAATGGCGCTGGCCGTTGCAGATGCGATCAAGAACAATGCGATTCTGGTGGCAGAGGCCGGCACCGGCACCGGCAAGACCTTCGCCTATCTGGTGCCCGCCTTGCTGGGCGGCGGCAAGGTGATCATCTCCACCGGCACCAAAAACTTGCAGGATCAGCTGTTCCAGAAGGATTTGCCGATGGTGCGCGATGCACTGAAGGCACCCGTTTCGATCGCCTTGCTCAAGGGCCGCGCCAACTATATTTGCCACTACCATCTGGAACGCACCGCCAGCGACGGCCGTTTCGCCACGCGCGAAGACATCAAGTATCTGGGTAAAATCAAAAAATACGCCAAAATCAGCGATACCGGCGACAAGAGCGGGGTCGCCGATGTGCCGGAGAACGCGCCCATCTGGCTGCAGGTGACGTCGACGCGCGACAACTGTCTGGGCCAGGAATGCCCGAACCACAAGGAATGCTTCGTGCTCCATGCGCGCACCGAGGCGATGAAGGCCGACATCGTGGTGGTCAATCACCATCTGTTTTTTGCCGACGTGATGCTGCGCGATGAAGGCGTGGCCGAGCTGCTGCCTGCCTGCAACACGGTGATCTTCGATGAGGCGCATCAGTTGCCCGAAACCGCCAGCCTGTTCTTCGGCGAAAATCTGTCCACTTCGCAACTGCTCGATCTTGCCCAGGATACCAGAATAGAAGCGCTGACTTCCGCCAAGGATTTCGCGCCATTGCCCAAAGCCTGCGACGAACTGGACAAGGCCGCGCGCGACTTGCGACTGGTATTCAAGAAAGAAGGCCGGATGCCCGCCATTGCCACGGAGAGCTTCAAGGAATTCGAACCCGCACTGAAAAATCTCAACGAAAAACTGACGCAGATAGGCGGCCTGCTGGAGAAACAGGCGGAGCGCAGCGAAGGACTTGAAAATTGCTGGCAGCGCGCACAGGCGCACGCACTGCAATTGAAGCACTGGCAGGACGCCTTACCCTCTCCTCAACCCTCTCCCACAAATGGGCGAGGGAGCAATCGTTCCCCTCTCCCGCAGGCGGGAGAGGGGGCCGGGGAGAGGGGCGACGACGACAAGGTGCGCTGGCTGGAGGTGTATCACCACTCGCTGCAACTGAATTCCACGCCGCTGTCCATCGCCGAGATCTTCGAGAAGCAGATCGGCAGCACTGCTCGCGCATGGATATTCACGTCTGCCACGCTGGCTGTGAAACAGGATTTTTCACACTACCAGGGCGAGATGGGTCTGCTCCGCGCCAAGACCGCCTGCTGGGACAGCCCGTTCGATTATGAAAAACAGGCCTTGCTGTACGTGCCGACCAGCCTGCCGGAACCGAACAGCGAGGGATATACCGAGGCCGTGGTGCAGGCCGCCCTGCCGATGATAGAGGCCAGCCGTGGCCGCGCCTTTTTGCTGTTCACCAGCCTGCGCGCAATGCAACGCGCTTATGAAATATTGCAAGCCGAGTTCGACCGGCGCGGCTGGGACTACCCGCTGCTGTTGCAGGGGATGGGTTCTCGCAACGAACTGTTGAGCCAGTTTCGCGAACACGGCAATGCGGTGCTGCTGGGCAGCCAGTCGTTCTGGGAAGGCGTGGATGTGCGCGGCGAAGCATTATCCCTGGTCATCATCGACAAACTGCCGTTCGCACCGCCGGACGATCCGGTACTGGCCGCGCGCATCGCGCAAATCACCAAGCAGGGCCGCAACGCCTTCATGGAATATCAGCTGCCGCGCGCCATCATCACGCTCAAACAGGGTGCAGGGCGCCTGATTCGCGACGAGAACGACCGTGGCGTGCTGATGATCTGCGACCCGCGCATCATCACCAAACAGTACGGAAAACGCATCTGGCAAAGCCTGCCGCCGATGAAACGAACCCGTGTGGAAGCGGAAGCTGTCGCGTTTTTTAACGCACCCGAAACCAGCCAATAAAAATATTTCCAATATTCAGCTCTTTTACGTAGCGCTTAAGCCCCAACACTCGTATATTTCTTCCCACGGCAATTTGGCGCACCTGCCTTTGCCGATAAAATCATAATTCACACAGAAGAGGTAATCATGCAATTACGCGCCGCATTGATGTTTGTATTGGCCCTTGGTATCAGTGGCGCAGCTCAGGCCACCGGTGAAATCATCATCAAGTTCAGTCACGTGGTCGCCCCTGACACCCCCAAGGGCCAAGCGGCCGAGCGCTTCAAGCAAGTCGCGGAAAAACTGACCAAAGGAAAAGTCCGCGTCGAGATTTATCCTAACAGCCAGCTGTACAAGGATCGCGAAGAAATCGAAGCGTTGCAAAGCGGCGCAGTACAAATGTTAGCGCCTTCCTTGTCCAAGTTCGGCCCGATGGGCGCACCTGAATTTCAGTTGTTCGATCTGCCGTATCTGTTCCCCAATCAGGAAGCATTGCACCGCGTGATGGATGGCGAGGCGGGCAAGAAGTTATTCGCCAAGCTCGACACCAAAGGGGTAACCGGCTTAACCTTCTGGGATAACGGCTTCAAGCAGATGAGCTCGAACAAGCCCATGCATAGCGTCTCCGATCTGAAGGGCCTGAAGATGCGCATTCAATCTTCAAAAGTGCTGAGCGCGCAGATGAAGGCGCTGGGCGCCAACCCGCAGGTAATGGCGTTCAGTGAGGTGTATACCGCCTTGCAACAGGGCGTGGTGGATGGCACGGAAAATCCTGTCTCCAATTTCTATACCCAGAAAATGCATGAAGTGCAAAAGCACATGACGATCTCCAATCATGGCTACCTGGGCTATGCGGTCATCGTAAACAAGGCTTTCTGGGACGGTTTGCCGGTTGACGTGCGCACCGCACTCAACCAGGCCATGAAAGAAGCCACCAGCTATGAACGCGAAATCGCTCAAAAGGATAACGATGACGCTCTGGCTCGCGTGATCGCCGCCAAGACCACTACCGTCTATCAACTAACGCCGGCTGAGCGTGCCGAATGGCAAAAAACCTTGCTGCCCTTGCAGAAAGAATTTGAATCTGTGGTCGGTGCGGACCTGATTAAAATTGCCAATGCGACCGCCGCCCAAGTCGCAAAAGAACAAGCTGCCGCCGCCGCAAAGCCCTCTCCTAAAGCCGCAATCAAAAAATAACAGGCATACGCATCGACTATCCGGTGGCGGTTAAGCGCCGGATAGCGCACCCTGTCCAAGGATAACAATGATCAATCGTTTTCTGAATCACTTCGAGGAGTTTCTGATTGCCAGCTTCATGGCAGCAGCGACGCTGGTTACCTTTGCCGCCGTAGTGATGCGCTATACCACAGGCTCAGGGATAGACTGGGCACAGGAACTCACCATTTATCTGTTCATCTGGATGGCCAAATTCGGCGCGGCTTACGGTGTACGCACCGGCATCCACATCGGCGTGGATTTTCTGGTCAACTGGGTGCGCCCGTCGATCCGTCGCCTGATGATCATCACCGCCTTGTCTTTGGGCATGATCTTCACAGGCTCTATCGCATTTTTCGGCGCGCGCTGGGTGCTGTTCATCCACGGCACGGGGCAAGTCTCGCCCGATCTGGAAATACCGATGTGGATCGTCTATCTGGCCATTCCGTTTGGCTCAGGCCTGATGTGTTACCGCTTCATGCAAGTACACGCGGGGTTTGTTAAAACGGGCGATTTACCTGCACACAGCTTCGGCTCACATGATGAGGCAGTAGCATGACGGCCCTCCTCATCATCGGCATCCTGCTGGTGCTGCTGCTCACCAGCACGCCGATCTCCATTGCACTCGGCACCACCGTGCTGATCTATCTGCTGGCATTTTCTTCGTTTTCCATCGACACGGTAAACATCATTTCCCAGCGCCTATTCACTGGTCTTGAGAGCTTTTCCATCATGGCGGTGCCGTTCTTTGTGCTGTCCGGCCAGTTCCTGATCGACGGCAAAATCGCATCCCGCATCGTGCGCTTCGCCTACAATCTGGTCGGCTGGTTGCCCGGCGGCATGGCGATGGCAGCGGTGCTGGCCTGCGCCTTCTTCGCCACCATTTCCGGCTCCAGTCCCGCCACGGTGATGGCGATCGGTTCGGTGATGCTGCCTGCGATGATCAAAGCGGGTTATCCGAAGCGCTTTTCTGTGGGTGTGATCACCTCGGCAGGCTCGCTGGGTATCCTGATTCCACCGTCCATCGTGATGATCATCTACGCGGTGGCCACTTCCGAGAGTGCGGGAAAAATGTTCATCGCGGGTATTATTCCGGGCATCTTGCTGGCCGTCATCATGATGAGTCTGGTGTTTGTGCAGGCGAAACGGAAAAACTTCCCTACCCTGCCCAAACCCACGTCCGAAGAATTCTGGCATTCGTTCAAGGATGCCTGGGGCGGCATTTTCCTGGTGGTGATCGTCATCGGCGGCATCTACGGCGGCATCTTCACCCCCACCGAAGCTGCGGCTGTTGCGGCCGTGTATGCCTTCGTCGCAGCCAAATTCTTCTACGGCGATCTAAGTTGGAAACAAATACCCAAGACGCTGCTCAGCGCGGCAAACACCAGCGCGATGCTGCTCTACATCATCACCAACGCGATCCTGTTCTCGTTCCTGATGACCTCGGAGCAGATCCCGCAGGAAATGTCGCAGTGGGTTGTGGCGCAAAATCTGCAACCGTGGATGTTCCTGATGATGGTAAATCTGGCGCTGCTCGCCGCAGGACAATTCATGGAGCCGACCTCCATCGTGCTGATCCTGGCGCCGCTGTTTTTGCCGATCGCAAAGGCCATGGGCATCGACCCGATCCATTTGGGCATCATCATGGTGGTGAACATGGAAATAGGCATGATTCATCCCCCGGTGGGCCTGAATCTGTTCGTCGCCAGCCATCTGGCGAAAGAAGGGTTGACCGAGGTGTCGATTGCCACCCTGCCTTGGGTCGGCGTGATGCTGGTCTATCTGGGCTTAATTACCTACATTCCCGCCATTTCTACCTGGCTGCCGCATCTGCTTTACAAGTAAATCAGTGATCAACCCAGACCGGCAATTCTTCGAATGAGAAGAAATAAGGGGTGACCCGGAATGATTTGAGCAGGCCGCCCATCGCAGGCGGTCTGCTCAGACGCATCAGATCATCCGGAACAAGTGGGACGATCCTCGCAGCATCGCGCACACGGTTGAACACGCCGTTGCGCCACTGGTACACCTGATCCAGTTTTTGAAAATAACTGTAGGAATGATGATTGTCGTTATAGTAATCGTCGAACTTGTTGCGCCCCAGGTAGATGGCATTTGATCCTTCATAGCCGGTCTTTTCATGGCTAACCGGATCGGTATTCAGCAAATATATCCAGTCTCCCGGTACGAAATTCATCGGCATGACGTCCTGTTTTATTTTCAACAGTTTACCCGGCAGATTCATATCCTGCGGATCGAAACCTTTTTCAGCGGACCACATTTTTGCAGGCTCAATCCCTACCAGGGGATCTTTGTCGGCGGATAGCCTCGCTTCAATCAGATTCACTTGTTCAGGGGATTGCTTGATGCGACGGTAATAATCCAGCACCCCCTGTATCACGACGAGCTTGGTCGCCGTATAGCAACCGATGGAATAATTTTGCTGATTCATGAAGACATCGTTGAGCGCCTCATGCAGAGGGTAGTTTTTCTTTGGTGTTCCGTGCGTCCAATACTTCCTGTTCCATTTTGCATAACCACCGTTTGGCCAAACCCACGTCAGGTTTTCCGCCCAGGCCACGGTGTTCTGACGAATAGCAACATGATCCTTCAATGCCTCTATCTCGCAGGCCACGTCCTTGAATTCGGTCAAGCGGCCGTGCTGGAGCAGCGACAACACGATCTCTTTTTTGGAAACGGTGTCTATCGTTTTGCGCCTCCCGTGCCTGTCGGGCAGCGTTACGACATCATCATGAATGTGCAGTGACGTTCGATCTTTGAAGTCGAGCGTATTGAAATCTGCCTCGGGCGTATTCAAGGTATATAGCAGAACCCCCTGCATTCTTTGCTCTTTTTTCACGACCAGATCCGCCGTAATTCCCAGCGAGGACAAATAAGCGTCCATGCCGGATTCGATACTATCGAGTCGTCCCGGTTTGCACGAAAAACGGATCCCCGAATCTGGCGATGCGACAGTAACTGGCGGAATTAAATCGGTGTGCTGTAAGGGGCTGGCAACAGCGAACAGTGGAAAAACTAAAAAACCAAAAAAAATTCCTAACATTTACAATACCCTGTTTTCACACTCGGAAGCACCATTTCGATCAGGCGCAAGGTTGTATAACAAAACCGGCCAACTATTCCGGCTGGCTCAAAGTTGACCGGATCAACGCCAGTTTATCTGTACGCGTCAGTTTCTTGATCGCCATCTCGCGCTTCGAGGCAACTGACCTGTCTGCGCAGCTTTCCACGAACACCAGCGCCACCGGCCCGCGCGCCCGGGTGTATTTGGCCGCCGTGCCCGCGTTATGTGCCGCGACGCGCTTATCCAGATCGTTGGTAATGCCGCAATACAGCGTGCCATCGGCACAACGCAGCAAATAGCAGATCCACTCCATCGCTCCCTAACCTTCTTCCGTACCCGCAGGGGGCATCTCCGCCGGTTTCCTGCTGCTGCTGCGCAGCGACCAGGGCGAGATAAGCGGGCGAGTGAATCCTTTGCGCGGAATCCACCACGCCCCTGCCAGCATCAGCGCGATCAGCAACAGCACGGCCAGATTACCCCATCGCACATACGGCGTTGTGCCGTCATAGCCTTGCACCTGGCCTTGCAGCACCCCTAACTGGTGCTGAGGCAATCGCTGCAACACGCGTCCGTTCACCCCGATGATGGACGTCACGCCGGTATTGGTGGCGCGCAGCATCATGCGGCCGGTTTCCAGCGCGCGAAACTGCGACATTTGATTGTGTTGAGCGGCTGCATAGGAATTGCCATACCAGCCGTCATTGGTCACATTCACCAGCAGCGTGGCCGCAGGCAGCGCCGCAATGATTTCTTCGCCGAATACATCCTCGTAACAGATATTCACCGCCACCCGTTGCCCCGCCACGGCGAGCGGGGCCTGCCGCGTATCGCCGCGCGCCAGATCGCCCATCGGAATGTGCAGCACTTCGTTGATCAGCCAGCCGAACACCGGCCGCAGCGGGATGAACTCGCCGAATATCACCAGATGATGCTTGCGGTAATGCGGCTGCTCTGCCGCGAAGGCGTCTTCGGATGCGCCCAGCGCAATCACACTGTTGTAATAGCCGCCTCTGTCGCGTTCGAACACCCCGACCAGCACATCGCCATTGTCACGTCTGGCATGCTCGCGCAGCTGGTCAACAATATCCTGCGGTACTTCATCGCGCATCATCGGAAATGCAGTTTCCGGCAACACCGTCAGTCTTGCCGGATTTTGCATCACCAGCCGCCGATAGGTATCCAGCGTGTCATCCAGAGACTCTTCTTTGAACTTGACGTCCTGCCCGATGTTGCCCTGTATCAGCGTCACCGAAAAAGGGGCGTCATAAGGCTGCGTCCAGGCGATATTACGAAGCAGCGCACCGCAGGCCCACAGCACGACCAGAATTAACAGCGCCGCGCGGGGTCGGATATCGTGCAATGCGGCCTTCGGATCACGCAACAGGCTCAGGCAAATGTACGCGAGCAGCCCCGCAGACACTGCCGCCGCCAGCGACACGCCATAAGCCCCCAGCAGCGGCGCGTAGCCTGCCAGCGGGCTGTCGCTGTGCGCATAGCCTAAGGTCAGCCACGGGAAGCCTGTGAATATCATGCCGCGCAGCCATTCGATCAGCACCCATGCCGCCGGCATCACCAACACGGTGCGCCAGTGGTCGGACAGCTTGTCCGCATCCCTCTCTCCAACTCTCTCCCGCAAGCGGGAGAAAGGACGAACGAATCGCTGCGCGAATTTCACATTAATCTGCGCCTGCAAATAGCCGGCCAGTGCGGTGAACAGGGACAGGAAAGCCGAAAACAGCAGCGTTGCGGGCGCCGCCAGCCACATCGGCATGTCCCCGAAATCATGCAGCGCGACATAAATCCATGCAACCCCGGCACCGAACAGCCCCAAGCCGAAGACGAAGCCCAGGTTTGCTGCCGCGCGCGGCGTATCGGCCCGGCTCCACAGGACGAACAACCCCGCGAGTGCCAACACCGGTATCGGAAAAAATCCGAACGGCGCAAAGCCTGCTACACAAGACAATCCGGCCAGCAACGCAAAACCGTTTTCTTTATTAAATATGTTCATACGAAAAATTCACTGCCTGACAGATTGCAAAACCCGCGCAGCATAACCGATCCGGCGCCGTCCATCCCGCGATATTTGTCGGTCGGGTGCGACAATATGCCGCAGGGCATGCGACCAACGCTCGTATAAAATACCCCGATTAAAACGATAAAACACATACAGGGAGTGCATCAATGCAACATTTGAGAACAATAATCAGCCTGACTATGGCGCTCGCTACCCTGACCTGCGGCAGCGAAGCATACGCCTGCGCCGCCTGCGATTCCACGCTGTCGAAAGACTGGGAAAACCAGGGCATCAGTTCGAAGCCTGGCTTTACCGCCGATCTTTCCTACTCCTATCTCAACCAGAACCAGCAACGCTATGGCTCGGCAAAGGCCTCCGGCACACTGATCAACAATCAACTGGCCGCAGGTCAGGAGATCGAAGCATTTACCAGGACGCAAACTCTCACGGCCGCGCTTACCTATACCGGCGATGTCTTCGCGCTGAGCCTCCAGGTTCCATTCGTCAACCGGACGCACGGCACTTATGGCGCTACTCCGCCATTGGGTACTGACTACGCCACTTCATCCGACAACAGCATCGGCGATGTGCGCATCATCGGCCGCTATAGCGGGTTCTCGAGCGAAAAGACTTCAGGCATCATCGCCGGAGTCAAACTGCCGACCGGCAACACCGGCGCCACCTTTAATGCGGGAACACTTGGAGGTGCAACTGCTGCTGGAGTGCCGCTGGATGCAGGTCTGCAAATCGGCACCGGTTCCACCGACATCATTTTCGGCGGATATACCTCCGGTTCTGTCAGTCAATTCGGCTGGTTCGCTCAGGGTACCGTGCAACACGCCGTAGCGACGGACATGGCATTGGGCAATCTGACTTATCGTCCGGGCGATGCCTATACACTAAACACCGGCCTGCGCTATGCCGAATTCGGTGCAAAAGTGACTCCGATGCTGCAACTGAACATCATCAAGCGACAGGCCGATTACGGCCCAGCTAATGCTGCAGGCCAAATGTCGGTCCCGCTTGATCCGATTACCGGTGTTCCGGTCAGCGGTGGCACACTGGCCTATCTGGCGCCCGGTGTATCAATACGCGCAGGCGACGGCATGTCAGTCTACGGCTTCATCCAGTTGCCGGTGTATCAGGCGGTCAACTCGCTGCAGATCGTGCCGCAATACACGTTAACGCTGGGTGTGCGACAATCCTTCGAGTAATTTTATTGGAAGTTGCCGCCTGTGAAAACCGCACACCACACGTTGACCCGAAGCCTGCTCGCCGCACTCCTGCTGGCAATCTCGTTCGGCGTATGTGCCGAAGGGTGGTCGCTCAAGGATAAGGAGGGCGTGCGCCACACGTTGTCCGGCCTGCACGGTCGCTGGGTGCTGGTCAACTTCTGGGCGCCGTGGTGTTCCACCTGCATTCAGGAGATGCCTGAACTCGTCTCGTTGCAACAGGCGCATCACGACTTGCAGGTCATCGGCGTGGCGGTGATGTACAAGAACCGCCGGGAAGTGTTGGACACGGTGCAAAGCCAGAATATTTCCTACCCAATCGTGTTCGGCAACGAAGATATCGCAGCCGATTTTGGCGGAATGGCTGGCATGCCAACCAGCTTCCTGTATTCGCCTTCCGGCAAACTGGTGGGCAAACACTCAGGCCCGCTGACGCAAAACGAAATCGAGCAAGCCATCGAAGGAAACGCTGCTGCGCTTTTCACGCGTTAATCCGCTGTGAAATATCCGACAACGCGGCCTTGTGCCGCATTTTTCATTTTTATTTAGATTTTATGTGCGTTTTATTCCTCAGGGCACGCTGCTTTGTGCTTAAATCGCGCCTTAACTAATACGCAAGATTATCATGGAAAAAATTCGTCTCTCAAAACGCATGTCCGAACTCGGTCTGTGCTCACGCCGCGAAGCGGACGGCTATATCGAAAAAGGCTGGGTCGATGTCGATGGCGAAACCGTCAGCCTGCTGGGCACTAAAGTCTATCCCACGCAGCAGATCACGCTGCGCACCGCCGCACAAGTCGTCCAGCATGAGCGCGTTACCATCCTGATGAACAAGCCGGTCGGCTATGTGTCGGGACAGGCCGAACACGGCTATAAACCGGCCTCCGCCCTGCTGGATGAAGCCACCCACTGGAAAGATGATCCCTCACCGATCAAGTTTCACCGCAGCCAGTTCATCGGCTTAGCGCCTGCCGGTCGTCTGGACATCGACTCGCAAGGTTTGCTGGTACTGACCCAGGATGGCCGCGTCGCCAAACAGCTGATCGGCGAAGATTCCAAAGTGGACAAGGAATACCTGGTGCGCGTGCAGGGCAAGCTGTCGGATAGCGGCCTGGCCTTGCTCTGCCAGGGGCTGAAGCTGGACGGTGAATATCTGAAGCCCGCCAAGGTTTCCTGGCAGAACGAAGACCAGTTGCGCTTCGTACTGCGCGAAGGCAAGAAACGCCAGATTCGCCGCATGTGCGAACTGGTGGGACTGACCGTCACGGGCCTGAAACGCATCCGCATCGGCAAGATCAAATTAGGTCTGCTGCCGGCCGGGCAGTGGCGTTATCTGGGCGAAAATGAACAGTTCTAAAAACTGATTTTCCCCCGGTTTTTGGATGTCTGAAAAGCGATGAGTTATTCATCGCTTTTTTTGTTCGGAATTGACCCTATATCGCGCCGAGCAGCAGTTTGGCACCGATAACGAAGAGGAACAGCGCAAAGATTTTCTTGAGTGTTGCCACCGGCAGTTTGTGGGCGGCCCTCGCCCCGTAAGGGGCGACGAGCATGCTGGCCAGCACCATCCCTGTAAGAGAGGGCAGATGGATGAAACCCAGGCTGCCATAGGGCAGGTTTTTAACAGACCAGCCATTGATCAGATAGCCCAGCGTACCGGCCAGTGCAATAGGAAATCCAATTGCAGCCGAGGTGCCGATCGCATCATGCATCTTGATGTTGCTCGATGTCATGAACGGCACAGACAAGGCGCCGCCGCCAATACCGACAAAACTTGAAACCAGGCCAATCACCCCGCCTGCCGCGAACATTCCAGCCGCCCCGGGTATCTGTCGTGTCGGTTTAGGTTTGAAATTGAGCAGCAACTGCGTTGCCACGTAGAAGATAAATACGATAAAGAGGCCTTTGAGCAGCCCTGCCGGCAGTTTGGCCACCAGAAACGTACCGGCCAGCGTCCCGATCAATATGCCCGGCGTGATGCGCTTGACGATATCCCACTTGACCGAGCCATGCACATGATGCGCACGCAGGCTCGCCACCGAGGTAAACATGATGCTGGCAAGAGAGGTGCCGATCGCCATATGCATCATGTGATCCACCGGAAAGTGCTGGGCGGTGAAAATGAACAGCAGTATCGGCACAATCACAACCCCGCCGCCCACGCCCAGCAGGCCTGCCAGAAAGCCGGCCACGCTGCCGGCTATAAGATAAAGCGGAATGAATTCCCAACCGACCATCGACAAACTCCCTTGTGCGGCTCGACCTGTGTAGAAGACGCCGACTAACGCAGCCAATCCGCCAGTTTACGGTAATCAGCAAAATCATCGACGGCGCGCGCCTTGATTTAAGGGCGTTCCGCTTCGATCAATTTCGCCAAGTCGTGTCCGGCCCCAGGCTCTGTCACGGTATCAACGCCAAACTACAACCATGCTGGGCGGCTGATCCGAGTGCATCTCTGTCACGCGCGGATATAAAAAAGCCTGCACAAGTGCAGGCTTTTTTATATCGCTTGCCTGAATGGATCCCCGCCTGATAAAACAATTAAGTATTGACTAAGCAATCAATAAACGATTGCAAAGTCAATACTTATGCGCGGGGATGACATCTAGGCGATCATGCCGGCCGCAACGGTGTTGTTGGTCGCCTCGTCGATCACGATGAAACTGCCGCTGGCGCGGTTGCGTTTGTAAGCATCTACCACCAGCGGTTGTTGCACTTTCATTTTCACATGCACGATGTCGTTCATGTTTACCACCGGGTTCGCGTGCTGCTCCAGCGTATTCACGTCCACACGATAGTCGACGCTTGCAAACAGGCATTTGGCTGTGCGCGTAGTGTGCTTGACCAGATATTTGCGGTTCTTGTCCAGCGGTGTCTCAGACAACCAGCACAGCATCGCTTCGAATTCCTTGGCAACGCTGGGCATCGAATCCGCCTTGACGAACATGTCGCCTCGCGAAATATCGATCTCATCGGTGAGAGTAATGGCAATGGATTGCGGTGCGTAGGCCGTTTGCAGGTTGCCGTCGAAGGTCACGATTTCTTTAACGCGGCTGGTGCGACCCGCTGGCAGCACGGTGATTTCATCACCCACTGACACCGAACCCGCTTCGATGCGCCCCATGAAACCACGGAAGTCGTGATATTCCTCGGTCTGCGGGCGGCACACCCATTGCACCGGATAACGGAAATCGGTGGTGTTCACGTCATGATCGATCTCGACGTTCTCCAGCAATTCCATCAAGGTCGGGCCCTGATACCAGGCAAGGTTCTCGCCGCGATCGACCAGCATGTCGCCTGCCAGCGCCGACAACGGCACGCAGGTGACGTTGTGCAAACCCAGTTGCGCCGCGAAGGCCAGGTACTCGGTGCAGATCTCGTTGTAGCGAGCCTCTGAATATTCCACCATATCCATCTTGTTGACCGCCAGCACGATGTGCGGGATGCCGACCAGACTTGCCAGATAGGTATGGCGGCGCGTCTGAACCAGCACGCCACGGCGCGCATCGATCAGGATGACCACCAGATTGGCGGTGGAAGCCGCCGTGACCATGTTACGCGTGTATTGCTCATGCCCCGGCGTGTCGCCGATGATGAACTTGCGCTTCGGGGTCGCAAAATAACGATAAGCCACGTCGATGGTTATGCCCTGTTCGCGTTCGGCCTGCAAGCCATCAGTCAGCAAGGACAGGTCAACCGCTGCCATGCCGCGCTTTTCGCTGGTCTTGGCAATCGCCGAAAACTGATCCTCGAAAATCGATTTGGAATCGTGCAACAGGCGGCCGATCAGCGTGCTTTTGCCGTCGTCCACGCTGCCGGCGGTGATGAAACGTAGTAATTGTGTCGTGTCGCTCATAATATAACCTCAAAATTTTCCGGTTTCGTCATTCCGGCGCAGGCCGGAATCCAGCGGTTTTATTCAACATGCCTTATGGCTTTGTCCCGCGTTGCGGGAAGTTCTTTTCTGACTGGATTCCCGCCTACGCGGGAATGACGGCCCTAGAAGTACCCTTCCTTTTTGCGCAACTCCATCGAAGCATCTGAGGTCTGATCGTCCATGCGGGTAGCCCCTCGCTCGGTGATGCGCGTGGTTGCGGTCTCTGCAATGATTTCATCTACATTGCTGGCGGTGGACTCCACCGGTGCCGTACAGGTCACATCCCCCACCGTACGGAAACGCACCGAGAGCACTTCCACCTTTTCGCCCGGCTTGGGCTGCACCAGATCCGATACCGGAATCACGGAACCACCGCGGCGGATCACTTCGCGCTCATGCGCGTAATAAATACAAGGGATCTCCAGATTTTCGCGGCCGATGTATTGCCAGATATCCAGCTCGGTCCAGTTGGAAATCGGGAACACGCGGATGTTTTCGCCAGGGTGCACGCGGGTGTTGTAGATATCCCACAGCTCCGGGCGCTGATTCTTCGGATCCCACTGACCGAACTCGTCGCGGAACGAGAAGATGCGCTCCTTGGCACGCGCTTTTTCTTCATCGCGTCGGGCCCCGCCCATGCAGGCATCGAAGCCGAATTCGGCGATGGTCTCCAGCAGCGTGACCGACTGAAACGGATTGCGTGGCAGATCGGGATTCTTGATGACGATCGTGCCGCGCTTGATGGAATCTTCCAGCGAACGCACGATCAGTCGCTCGCCAAGATCTGCGGCCAGCTTGTCGCGGGTGGCAATCACTTCCGGAAAGTTATGCTCGGTGTCGATGTGCACCAGCGGGAACGGGAACTTCGCCGGACGGAACGCTTTCTCCGCCAGACGCAGCATCACGATGGAATCCTTGCCGCCGGAGAACAGCAGCGCAGGATTCTTACATTCCGCCGCGACTTCGCGCATGATGTGGATGGACTCGGACTCCAATGCGTCCAGATGGGTAAAGATACGGTTGCTCATGGTTTCTTTCTCTTTAAATTTGTCGGGCCGAAGCCCAAGCTACTATTTCCGGGGGTTAGTTCAGGCCAACCGTTTGGCCTTCATCGGAACACAGAAAACAAATGAGTTCTGCTCGTTTCGGAATGCTGCTTGCTACATGCAAGCCACATGATTACGAGGTTTTAGTTCTGGCTCACCTTCTATGCAACCCGCACTCTTTATTCTCCTCAGGCTTTTAGTTTCAGGCTGACTTTCGGTCAGCCTTCACTGAAATCCTGAGAACAAGCCTGTTACACAGGCTTGAGAGTGTGGCTTATGTGTAAGCCACACTCTTTATTCTCAGGATTTTCCCACCACCAACGGCCGGAGCGAATATCCTCTCCCGGAGTCACGGAGCGGGTACAAGGCGCGCAGCCGATGCTGGGATAGAAGCGGTCATGCAGCTTATTGTAAGGCACATCATGCTGTTTTATATACTCCCAGACCTCGGCATTGCTCCAGTCCAGCAGCGGGTTAAATTTTTGCAGTCCCTGTTCCGCATCGAAAGCCGACAATTCCAGAGAGCCGCGCGTCACCGCCTGATCGCGGCGCATCCCGGTGATCCACGCTTTTTTAGCCAAAAGCGCGCGCTTCAACGGCTCCACCTTGCGGATGAAGCAGCAGGCCTTGCGATTCTCCACGCTGTCGTAAAAACCGTTTACACCGTTTTTTTCAACGAAGGCTTCAACAGCACCGGACTCGGGGAAATATACTTTCAGCGGCGCGCTGTAGCGAACACGAACCGCCTGCATCAGGTCGTAGGTCTCCTGCGGCAATCGGCCGGTATCCAGACTGAACATCTCGATGTCCGGCTGATATTTGGCGATCAGATCGGTCAGCACCATGTCTTCGGCACCCAGACTATTGGCAAACGTCACGGGTGAAAAATCACGCACCGCCGCTGCCAGCAGGTCTTTCACCTGCTCAGTTTTTTGTTCTAATACACTCATGCCACGACACCTCCGCGTTGCACACGGCGGAACAACGGCTGCGGCTGATCGACGGACGCCTGATAACTTTCAGAAAAATCGCTCAGGCCGCGTAAGGCTGCATGAATGTCCTTATCCGCACGCGGCGCAAAGGCATCGAAACCGACCCGCTGCATGTAATACATCTGGTCGCGCAACACGTCGCCGATGGCGCGCAGCTCGCCCTTGTAGCCCAGTCGCTCGCGCAGCAGATAAGCGATGGTGTAGCCGCGACCGTCTGCGAACTTAGGAAAATCGACCGCAATCACGGAAAATTTCTCGACCTCTTCCTGCAAGGCTTCCGGGCGATCCGAGCTTGCCAGCCAGACGCCAATATCTGCACGATTTTTCAAGGTGTCACGCTGCGCCTGCCATACGCCAAGCGGCACGATGACGCGACCGGATGGAACGTCAACGCTTTGCGGCGTATCGGCATCCGTCAGGCGCAGAACGGACCAGTCATCCTGAACTATTGCTTTGTTTTTAATGATCATATCGTTAAAACCTCGGTGAATAGTAAGGCAGGTCATAGGGCACGCCTGCTTTGAGCAATTCATAATCAACACCGGACAACGCATTGTCATCCTCAACCGGGGTCGCATACACATAGGTTTTAAAAGGTTCATAGCCTATGCGGCGCACCGTGTCGATGAAGCGCTCGTCATCATATCGCGCCTCTACATACACTTGCAGCAAGCGCGCCAGCACTTCAGGTATCTGGCCGAAGGTGAACGAGCGTCCGATGACTTTGCCGATTGCACTGTCATTGCCCTGCGCGCCGCCGATCGACACCTGATACCACTCACAGCCGTCCTTATCCACGCCCAGAATACCGATATGACCGATATGATGGTGCGCGCATGCATTCACACAACCGGAGATATTCAAATCGATCTCACCGATGTCGTGCAGAAAATCGATATCATCGAAGCATTCCGCAATCGCTTTTGCAAGCGGTATCGAACGCGCATTGGCCAGTGCGCAGAAGTCACCGCCCGGGCAGCAGATGATGTCGGTCAACAGGCCGATGTTCGGTGTCGCCAGCCCCAATTGTTTTGCGGCCTGCCAGAGTTCGGCGAGGTCGGATTGTCTGACATCCGCCAGTACCAGATTCTGCATGTGTGTAACGCGCAATTCGCCGAAACTGAAACGCTCGGCCAATTCGGCTGCGGCATCCATTTGTTCGGCAGTCGCATCCCCCGGTGCGACACCGGTTTTCTTCAGCGACAACACAACAGATGCATAACCCGGCACTTTGTGCGGCTTGACGTTGCGCTGCATCCAGTTGGCAAAAGCCTTACTCGAACTTTCAAACGCTTCCAACTCCGCGTTTATAGCGGGCAGAACTTCATAAGCTGGCGCTTCGAAGCAGGCCGCAACACGGTTCAATTCCTCGACGGTAATCGTGCAAGGCCCGCCACGAGTATATTCCCAGTCGGCTTCGACCTGACGCCTGAATTCGGCTATCCCTAACGCTTTGACCAGTATCTTGATGCGCGCCTTGTACATATTGTCGCGACGACCATACTGGTTATACACGCGCACGATGGACTCAACGTAGCTGATCACGTCCTGCCAAGGCACAAAGGCGCTGATCTCGGTGCCGATGACCGGGGTACGCCCAAGACCGCCGCCGACCAGCACACGAAAACCAACTTCGCCGAGCGTATTCTTGACCACTGCAAGACCGATGTCATGCACCTCGATTGCCGCACGGTCTTGTGTTGCACCCGTGATGGCAAATTTGAATTTGCGCGGCAAATAGCCGAACTCGGGATGAAAAGTGCTCCACTGGCGCAGAATTTCGGCGTAGGGGCGCGGATCAACAATTTCATCCTGCGCCACGCCCGCATATTCATCGCAGGTGATATTGCGGATGCAATTACCTGAAGTCTGGTTGGCGTGCATCTCGACACTGGCCAATTCATCCAGGATATCCGGGACATCAGGCAGCTTGACCCAGTTGAACTGGATATTCTGGCGCGTGGAGAAGTGACCATAGTCACGATCGTACTTGCGTGCGATATGCGCGAACATGCGCAACTGCCTGGAACTCAGCAAACCATAAGGCACAGCGATGCGCAGCATGTAGCCATGAATCTGCATGTACAAGCCGTTCTGCAAACGCAGGATGCGGAATTCGTCTTCCGTCAGCTCGCCCGACAAACGGCGGCTTACCTGATCGCGAAACTGCGCGACGCGCTCTTCGATAATCTGGTGATCATATTGATCGTAACGGTACATTTAGATCTCCCCCATCTTTTCCTCTGGCGGATAACGCCTGGACACGGGCAGCAACAGCGCAGCCTCAAGCGGAAACTTCGCACCATATGCCAGAATATACTGAACATCCGCATCCTCGTCATGGCGCAGCGCCGAACCGATGTAGGCGTGCTCGCCGGTTTGGCCAACAACGATGCCGATTCGCCCGCCGCATCCGTTGAACCAGCTCACTTGTTTTGGCTTATTGGGTTTATTCTCACTCATCATTTTTCCTTATTTGTAGAACACCATCTTCAAACCGATAATCAGCAACATCACCGCCAGCACCGGACGCAGCACCTTTTCCGGGACTTTGGCGCTCAGGTGGCTGCCGATGTAGATGCCGGGCAAGGAACCGACCAACAGACTGCCGAGCAACACCAGATCCACCGTACCCAGCGCCAGATGACCCATGCCGGCAAAGGCCGTAAGCGGCACCGCATGCGCAATGTCCGTACCGATCACTTTCACGGACGGCATGCGCGGATACAGGAACAACAAGGCCACCGTGCCCAACACCCCGGCGCCGATTGAAGAAACCGTCACCAGCGCGCCCACCACCACCCCGGTTGCTATGGTCGCCCCGGGCAGATAACGATGGTGCAACTCGTACACGCGACCGTCGCGGCTGCGTCCGAACTTCGCAATCTGTTCCTTGAACAACAACACAGTAGCCGTCAACAACAAGGCCACACTCAACACGCTGGTCACCAGACTGCGCAGATTTTTTTCATCGAGCGCCAGATATTTCAGCAGCAGGATGGTCACGAGTGCGGCGGGCAGACTGCCCAGCGCCAACAGTCCGACAACCTTCCAGTCCACGGTGCCGCGACGACCATGCACCCATGCACCGACCGTCTTGGTCAGCGAGGCATACAGCAAATCCGTACCCACAGCGGTAGCCGGCGACACGCCAAAAAACAGCACCAGCAACGGCGTCATCAGTGAACCGCCACCTACCCCGGTAACACCGACAATCAGACCGACCAAAAAGCCGGATAAGGTATACATCCAATCCATTGCGAACCGCCTTAATCAATTCAGGCGTGCATCTTATCCTAACTCAATCAATATATTTAATGATTTTATGTTAGTATTTTATAACCAAAAGGAATATAGAAAGGATCGCGATGAATCTTCAACAGCTGCGCTATCTGAACGAAATCGTGCGGCGCGGCCTGAAAATCTCCGATGCTGCGGACGCCCTCTACACTTCGCAACCTGCCATCAGCAAACAGATCAAGCTGCTGGAAGAAGAGTTGGGCATCCAGATTTTCGTGCGCAACGGCCGTCGCATTGCCGCCCTCACTGAGCCCGGTAAAGGCCTGCTCGCTATTGCCCAGCGCATGCTGCTCGACGCCGAAAACTTCAAACAGTTTGCCCAGGAATTTCATTCCAAGGATACCGGCCAGCTGACCATCGCCACCACCCACACTCAGGCGCGCTATGCGTTGCCGCCGGTGGTTAAACAGTTTATCGAACGATACCCGAAGGTAAAGCTGGGTTTGCATCAGGGCACCCCGACGCAGATAGCCGAACAGGTGTTGCACGGAGAGGCGGACATCTGCATCGCCACCGAAAGTCTTTCGCTGTATGACGGACTGGTCACCCTGCCCTGTTATGAATGGCATCACTGCGTGATTACCCCGCCTGACCATCCCTTGCTGAAAGAAAAGACGCTGACTCTGGGGGCAATAGCGAAATACCCGATCATCACCTATGACCATGCTTTTTCCGGACGAGGCAAGATCAATGAGGCATTTGAAAAGGCAGGAATAACACCCGATATCGCGCTGACCGCAATCGATGCCGACGTCATTAAAACTTACGTGGAACTGGGCCTGGGGATAGGCATCCTGGCCGAGATCGCCTTCATCCCGGAACGGGAGCCGCATCTGCGCATGATACCGGCAAGACATCTGTTCAAACCCAATACCACAAGGATAGCGATACGCAAGAATGAATACCTGCGTGCTTATACCTACGACTTCATCGAACTGTTCGCCCCGCACCTGACCCGCGAGGTGGTAACCCGTGCGATGCAGCTATCCAATTCAAGCGAAGCATAACGGGCAATCGCTTAAAAAACCTGCAACACAGTTTTTTATCATGCAAAAAGCCGGGGATACCCCCGGCTTTCTTCATTCCAAAACCGTCAAATTAAAACGAGTATGCAACGCCAGCGTTCACAACGGTTGCATTGCTGTTCTGCTTAACCAGCGCAACAGGAATCGTTGCAGTCACGCCGTATACATCCGCGCTCAAACGACCGGAAATATTCGGTGTGAATTTGTACTCGACACCTGCACCAAAGGTCGGTGCAAAGCGACGGGTATTCTGTTCGCCCAGCGCATTGGTTTCGGAAGAAGCACTTGCCACACCCAGCTTGCCGAATACGGAGAACGCATCGCTCACTGGCATCGTGCCAACCGCAGCGATCGCGAATACCGTTTGCTTGGAGAGGTAACGTGCACCACCGACAGCAGAAGTCGTGTAGATGTAGCTCGCACCGGTGTAAGCCATTTCAACAGCCAGGTTCTTGTTGTAACGATAGCCGCCGAATGCGCCATAAACAGGCTTGCTCTTTGGGTTTTCAACAAGATAACCGGCAACAGGCGCGGTAAAGTTGGCGCTGCCGGCGCCCAGCGTGACACCGGCGTAAAAACCACTCAGATCCACGTTACCGGCAAAAGCAGGTGCAGTGGCGGCGGACAACAGTACAACAGCGAGAATCTTCTTCATTTTAAAATCTTTCTTTGTTTACAATTACGGGAGGAAAATAAATTCCATCCAACGGATGCGCATCCTTCCAATCGCTGCACCGCATACATTTGTCAGGGATATGTAAGGATTAAAGCGGGGGCATAGAGCGCTCTTCTCACAATAAAGTTCAACGCAAAGAAAAAATATTGCATCGCCGGATATATTGCTGCTGCATATTTGAAGGCTAAAATACCGGCGACAGAATATCCGGCCTCAGACACAGGTGATTATATGAACGACACGATCAAACTCATGCAAGCCCATCATAGCTGCCGCAGCTACACTGACCAGGCCGTCAGCGACGCCATGCTTGACGAGATTATCCACGCCGCCTGGCGCGGCCCGACCTCGATAAATGCGCAGGAGATTTCGCTGGTCGTGGTGCGCGATACCGCCCGTCGCGCGCGTATCGCCGAGATTGCAGGCGGCCAGCCGTGGATCGCCCAGGCTCCGGTGTTCATTACAATCGTGATCGATTTCAACAAGACCCGCATCGGCGTCGAAAAAGCCGGACAGAAGCAGGTCATCCACGAAAGCATGGAAGGTTTTGGCGTGGCGGCAGTCGATGCAGGCATCACGCTGGGCAATCTGATGACCGCCGCCAGATCCTTCGGTCTGGGCGTCGTGCCGATCGGCGGCATCCGCCGTAACCCGCAGGCGATGATAGACCTGCTCGAACTCCCCCCTTACACCTTCCCACTGGTTGGCCTGTGCATCGGCCATATCGCTGCTGATGCGCCGCAGAAGCCGCGCCTCGACATCGGCTCATTCCGCCACGACGAGCGCTACGATGCCGGCGTGTATAAGGCCGCCATAGACAGCTACGATGAAACCGTCATGGAATACTGGCAGCAATTACAACGCAACGATGGCCTGCCGTGGTCAACCAATCTTGGCAACATCTTTAAACAGGTGTATTTTCCCGACGTCAAACCCGTGGCGGCGAAGCAGGGCTTGCTTAACGATAAATAGCACAGGTCTCGCCGTCGAAGAAGCTTGATTCAAAACGAAGTGTACCGGGCACAGATATCTCACGTTTGGCGGCGCAGTGGTGCATCGATTTCACATGAAGTTGCGCGTATGCAGTGAAGACAGGCGCTGCGCGGCCTCGCGCTCGAAGCCGAGTTTTTCCAGGCGCGCTTTTCTGCCCTCATTCATATCCAGCATCAACTGTTGTACGCAGACATAACCGGCGGCGATGGCCTTGGGCGTAAATTCGCCTGCGGCAAGCAGAATCAGCGCGTCGAACACTTCTTCGTTGAGCCCTGAGGTAGCGGACAAGGCATCGTTGCGCGATTGCACCGCGTTGGCCAGTCGCGTGAAGAGCTGCGGCTCCTGTTTGAGGCGCGACATCAAATGATTCATGCCAAACGCGACGTGGCGCGCTTCGTCGCGCGCCGCCAGACGCGCAATCTGCCGGGTCACAGGGTCAGGGGCATGGGCATGCAGAAAGTTGAGCAGGCTGACGAAAGTGCCTTCGCCCAGCACCGACAACAGGAATCCTGCAACCGAAAAGTCCGTCTCATCCAGCAGCGTCTTCAACGAAGTCTGTCCGCCTGCGGTGGACAACGCAGGCTCACGGCCCTTCATGCGCAAACGCCGTGTGAACACCTCGATGTGCCGCGCCTCATCGGCCACCTGTATCGCCAGCACGGCCTGCACTTCACGAAAATGCGGATGCAACTGCCCCAGAAAACGCGCAGGCACGATCAATGCGGCCTCTTCGTTTTCGATCATGTAGGTCAACACCTGCACCACCGCGTCTTCCACGACATCCGGCAGATCGAAGGGGGCGTCCCAGGCGATCGCCGTCTTTGGATTCCACTGCGCCGCAACCGCCTGTGCATACAGATCGGCAGCGCCATCCGCCCACACCTCGTTTTTCCGGTCGAGCCGGAAATGCATCGCGGGCGAACCCGCTTCCACCGTCGCACCGCGCGCGGACAATCCCCAGCACGCTTGCGCCTGTTCGGCGACAGCCCCCTCCAAAGACGAATCGGCATGACCCGTGTGCATCGCACCCAGACTGCGCCCGGCCTCTGCCGCGCCGCGTGTCACCCGCGCGACGCCGTCCTGCGCCAAAAAGCTGAATTGATGCCCCTGATTGCGGCACCAGGCCGACAACTGCCCCTCCCAGCCCGCACTGCGACCTGTGACAAGAAGGCTGCCTCCGGGCGGCACCGACAATAAACCGTGCTTGACCAGCAGGTGACCGCCGGCGTCCAACCCAAGATCTTCAATATCGATAATCGGCAACAAGAATATTCCCCTCCGCGTCATAAAACTGCTCATCGTCAACCGCCCGCATCAACAGATCGTAACCGCTGGTGCGACCGGGCAGCCAGGCCCTGAGCCCTTCGAGTTCAAGCAGGTGGCGGACCTGTGGATCGTCCCAGCGCATCGCCAGCAGCAGGCCGGTGAAGCGTGCGATCCGGGTTTCATCCGCCCCCGGACTCACCGTGAAATTGCAGTGGTCGTAGTTGCCGGTGCGCGCCACGATGCGGGTGGCAGCGGCAGGCAGGATGCCTTCGCGCGAGAAGGCCATGTGATTGCCGTCTATCATCCACGCCGCATCGATCTCGCCCGCCATCAAGGCAACTGCCGCATCGCGTTCGCCGCCGATATGGTCGCCGTGCTTGCCGCCCAGCACATCGAAACGCCGCGCAGTGTAATCGCGTCCTGCGATCAGTCCCAGTTGGCGCAGATGATCGCGCGGAATCAGATTGGCCTGCGGCGAATCGATGGCGCCGAAACCGATGGTTTTACCCTTAAGCTTGTCCAGTTCATCATTGACAGGAGAGTCGCCGCGCACGACCAGCACCGAGGTCAGATCGCGGTCGGTATCGCGCATCGCCACTGCACGCGCCTGCTGTCCGCGAGCACGCGCGATGCGATCCGCCCGCACCCAGGCCAGCGGCGAATTCCACGCAATCGCGATACTGCCGTCGAATTGCGCTTCTACCTGACGCTCGTAATTGGAATAGAGAATGTAGTCGAACTCGAAATCATGCTGCCGGAAATATTCCTTGAAGCCTTCCCAGATCGTGATTACCTTGGGCGCATAAGCCACCGCACCCATCATCAATGGTTTTGTCATCGCGCGCACCTCAACCGAACACCGGCATGCCGCACACCGCCTTGCCGATAAAATCGTACAGCACATCGGAGGTAGGCGCCATCACGGATGCAGCACGCGCATCGCGGAAGTTGCGTTCCACGCCGACATCACGGCGAAACGCTGCGCCGCCACAGACGCGCATCGCCGTATCGGTCACGTCCAGCGCGGCTTCCGCCGCCGCCACCTTGACTTGCATCACGCGCAGCATCGCGTCAGAGCGCTCCATGTCCAATGCAACGATCGCATCATCGCGCAAGGTGCGCGCCATGTCGGCGCTGATTTTGGCGCGGGCGAGATAGGCGCGGATGGTGGGCAGATCGGCCAGCGTGCTGCCCAGATGTTCCAGTTTATTGCCGCCGACATGAGCGCAGGAAGATGCAATAGCCGCATCCATGATGCCGATCGAACATGAGGCGATCAATGTAGCGAACACCGGCAACACCGCGCCTATCATGATATCGAAGCCGCCGCCGTCCGCACCGAGCATCGCGGATGCGGGTATGCGCAGCGAGGTGGCCGCAAGCGGCGACGAGCAGTTGCCGCGCAAGCCCATACCGTCGAAATAATTGGGCTGGCTCAGCCCTGCTGCACGGTCGGCGACCATCCACAGGGTACTGGCTCCCTCAACTGCTGCCGGACGGGTCGACCATACATAGGAATCCGCTTCAAAGGCGGAAGTTACCATGCTCTTGCTGCCATCCAGAATGATCTCATCACCCTCGCTGCGTGCGCTGCTGACCGGCGCCCAGAAATGGCTGCGCGAACCGCTGTCCGACCATGCCAGCGTAGTCAGATGAGCGCCTTGGGCAATGTCGCGGCGTAACGCATTGCTGCCGAATTTTTCCAGCACGGTGGTGCCGCAATAATGCATGGTCACCACCATCGCGGTGGAAGAGCACACTTTTGCTATTTGCTCAACGACTTGCGCAGCCTCAAGCAGCCCGAGCTCCATGCCGCCGACTTCCTTTGCGCTAAGGAGGCCCAGCAGCCCGGCATCGCCCAGCGCGTTGATGGCCGCGCGCGGAAATACGCCGTCACGGTCTGTGGTTTGCGCGGCTGGCGCAATTATGTCGTTGATGATGTCATCGAGTTGTTGCAGATAGGTCATGGCAGCCCTTAATAAATAAACAGGGCGCGACCAAACAGCACGAGAAAAACAGACACGGGTCGTCCATAAGCCAACCGCCGCAACGCAGCAGATCGCCTTATGTCCGATAGAGAACTTCGCACCTCTTATAGTCTGCTGACCTGCACGTTGGCAGCGCTTGGAAACGGCACATCCGTCATGTTCATTCCTCCCGCCAGCCACACACAGGCCGTCTGACCCGATCCAGCATCCCGCATGAGAGTGAAGTCGGCGTTACGGCGTGCCAGTTGGAAGCAAACACGACAGCGGGGCGTAGTTTAACAGAGACAGATTCGATGCCGGCAATAAGAAGTTCAAGCAGTGCGTCGCCTCTGACAGTCAAACGCGCCGACACCGCTGCACTTTCCCGGTTTACAGTGCGTTGTGTCGTTCAATCACGCGGTCGATGAACTCGCGCAGAAAGCCTGTCGTCTGAGCGCTGTGAAACCGGGCAACCTCCTCACCCCGGCTGTACGCCACGACGGTTGGAAAACCGCGCACCTTGTGCTTGCCCGCGATCCTCATATTCTCGTCGGCATCCACCCTACCCAAACTAAACTTCCCGTCGTATTCCGAGACCATCTTGTGCAACAACGGCGCCAACACCTTGCAAGGCGCACACCGGTCCGCGCTGATGTCCACCAGAACAGGCGTCACGAGGCCACCACCAGTTCATCAAAACTGTCTTCTTCAACGTTGTACGAATAGTTGCTCATGGCTAAGCCCGGTCAGTTGAACTTAAAAATATTTTCATTTACGAAACGGTTTTCAGGTTGAAAACCCCGCCTGCCAACTGAGATGATTAGTAATGATCCCGACACTGGGCAATCGATATTATCTCGTTCTCAACGCTGTAGACCAGCCGGTGCTTGTCATCGATGCGGCGTGACCAAAAGCCTGAGAGTTGATGTTTGAGTGCTTCCGGTTTGCCGATACCGGAGTAGGGGTCGCGCACAATGTCGCGAATGAGTTGATTGATGCGCTTGAGAATGACACGATCCGTCGTTTGCCAGTAGAGATAATCCTCCCAGCCACGGGTGGCGAACTTAATCATCGTGCATCAGTTCTTTGATTTCTCCGCCGCCGCTGCGCAGCTCTTCAACGGCTTCCATGAGGCGCTTCGCGCCTTTGGGGTTGCGCAGCAAATAACTGGTTTCTTCCAACGAGTGAAAGTCGTCAAGCGACATAATGACCACGGGTTTGCCGCGTTGACTGGTAACCACCACGGGCACACGGTCGTCATTGACTTGGCGCATTACATCCGCAAAGTGCTGCCTGGTATAACTATAAGTCAGTGCATCCATGATGACCTCCGTTAAAAGAACGTACAAATCTTAGCACAAGTAAATACCTTCTAGCTAATTGCGCGTTTTGAAAAATCCCGGGGCCTGAAACCCAGCGCTGCGAGGACAGCGAAATAGACGAATACGCCGCCCGTCACCAGCAGGCTCAAGCGACCGATGCGCGCCCAGCCGGAGCCCGCAAGCCAGCTTTGTTCGCTGCCCATACCGAACCAAAGCGTTATGCCCAGCGCTGCGACGGCCAGAGCGATTTTGACAAAATAGACAAGCCAGCCGGGCTCCGGCTGATAGATGCCATTTTTGCGCAGAAAATAAAACAGCACTGCCGAATTGAAACAGGCGCCCAGGCCGATGGACAGCGCAAGCCCTGCGTGTTGCAGATGCAGGCCATAGATAAACAGCACATTCATCAATTGGGTCGCAATCAGCGTGACGATGCCGATCTTCACCGGCGTCCTGATGTCCTGTCTTGCGTAAAAACCGGGCGCCAGGATTTTCACCAGAATCAGGCCGATCAGGCCGACGCTGTAGCCGATCAGCGCATGACTGGTCATCAGCACATCGGTGGCAGTAAATGCGCCGCGCTGAAACAGGGTGGACAAAAGCGGCACGGAAATCATCCCCAGCGCCAGCGCGGAAGGGACGGCCAGCATGATGGTCAGGCGCAATCCCCAGTCCAGCAGTCTGGAGTATTCAACCGTGTCTTTGCCGGCATTGCACTTGGATAGCGAGGGCAGCAATATCGTACCCAGCGCCGCGCCCAGCATGCCTGAAGGAAACTCCATCAAACGATCCGCGTAATACAGCCACGACACGCTGCCCACCACAAAAAACGAGGCGATCACGGTGTTGATGATGAGGCTGATCTGGGCAATGGACACGCCGAACACCGCAGGCCCCATTTGCCTGATGACGCGCCGCATGCCCGCGTCTTTCCAGGAAAATCGAATGCTGGGCAGCATGCCGATCTTTTTCAAGAAGGGCACCTGAAAAGCCAGCTGCACGAACCCTGCGATGAACCAGGCCCAGGCCAGCCCCATAATCGGCTGATCAAACCAGGGCGCCAGCCACAGCGCGCCGCCGATCAGACAGATGTTCAGCAGGATAGGCGCAAAAGCGGGCACCCAGAACTTGTTATAGGTATTGAGTATGCCTGCCGCCACCGCCACCAGCGAGATGAAGAAAATGTAAGGGGACGTGATGCGCAGCATCTGCGTGGTCAGATCGAATTTTGCGGCGTCATGAACAAACCCCGGCGCCCCGATATAGACAATGACAGGCGCTGCGATAATGCCGATCAAGGTTACTGCGAACAAAATCAGCGCCAGCATGGTCGTGACATGATCCACCAGCAGCTGGGTTTCTTCATGCCCGCGCTGCTTCTTGTATTCGCCGAAGATAGGCACGAAGGCCTGCGAGAAGGCGCCTTCGGCAAACAGTCGCCGCAACAGGTTGGGCAGACGGGTGGCGATGATATAGGCATCGTTTGCCATCCCTGCACCGAAGATGCGCGCGATCAGCATGTCGCGGGCGAAGGCTAAAATACGCGACACCAGCGTCAGACCGCTGATGGTGGCTAACGACTTGAGTAAATTCATTTATTTTTGCACTTTAACCTGTCGGGCATGACAAATATGTCGCCCTTGATAAAAAACCACCATGCCCGTGCCCCTCTCCTCAGCCCTCTCCCGCAAGCTGGCGAGGGAGCAAAAGATTCGCTGCGCAACTTTCACATCAGTTCATTTATGAGCCGCGTTTTGCGCACAAATCACGACGATCTATGTTCAACGCAGGATGTTTTCCGGTGGCCGACAACTGCTCGGACGTTCTGCCGGAACGCACCTTCAGATTATTATCAAGTGCAAATTGGCGCACCAGCTTGTAGGCCTCGGCATCCACCTGTTCCAGCTCCACATTCAGCACAACGGCAGGTATACCATCGATGTGCGCGGGATGGAGATAATCCGAGTAACTCAGACGATTGCTGCCGGATTGTTGCGCCAGCATCCCGCATAAGCGCTCAGTCCAACCGGGATAAGAGAACAGTTCCCCATCCATCGTGATACCCAGAATTACCCACTCTTTCAGATTACGAATCATTTCCTTATCCTCTTAGCCAGCCGAACTTAAGATCATATCCATCGAACAGTGTCACGCCTGCCCTGCTCAGCGCAACCAGGCGCGCATAATATCACCGCACACGCGGCCGCCCTCAACTGATGGCCATTATTTATGGCGATCCGCTCTGCCTGCTGACCGTCGGGAGTGATTCTGAAACAGAAAAAACATTTGTGACCGTTCATCGCCCAGCCGCTTGTGATGAAAACTGCCGATTTTCCATGTGCAAAACGCCCGATGCTATAAAAAGTTTGCAAAAGACCGGAGAAGTCACTAGAATGCTCCCCTTTCCAGCAAGCTGAATTTCAAGGAGTAGTAACATGGCAAATAGCGCACAAGCCCGTAAACGTGCTCGTCAAGCAGTAAAACAAAATGCTCATAACAGCAGCTTGCGCTCTGAATTGCGCACTGCGATCAAAAAAGTTATCAAAGCGATTGAGGCTGGCGACAAAACAGCCGCTCAGTCCGTGTACCAGTCTTCAGTCAGCACCGTGGATAGCATCGCCGACAAGAAGATCATCCACAAGAACAAGGCCGCTCGTCATAAGAGCCGCCTGTCTGCTGCTATCAAGGCAATGGCTTAATTGCCCTGAAGCCTTGATGCACCGCCTGCGAGCCGACAGCAATGTCGGCTTGTTTGCTTTGCAGCCTGTCGTTTTAGTTTCACTTGCCTAGACAGGGCTGTTTGGCTCAATATACGCCTTCTTCCAGGCAGGAATTATTTAGCTAAACGGCGGTTCGATCCGCCCATCAAAGGTACTGTATGTCACATGTGATGAATACTTATGTTCGCCAACCTGTCGCATTTGTGCGCGGGGAAGGCGTATGGCTATGGGACAGCGAGGGAAATCGTTATCTGGACGGGTTATCCGGCATCGCCGTGAACACACTGGGTCATGCCCATCCGCGCTTTACCGCCGCACTCACCGCGCAAATCGGTACGCTGATACATTGCTCCAACGTCTATCAGGTGCGCGAACAGGAATTGCTGGCGGATAAGCTGTGCGAGCTGTCCCGCATGCAGGAAGTGTTCTTCAGCAATTCGGGCTGCGAAGCGAATGAAGCCGCCATCAAGCTGGCGCGCCTGTATGGCCACGGCCGGGGAATAGATGCACCTGCCATCATCGTGATGGAAAAGTCCTTCCACGGACGCACGCTGGCCACGCTCTCCGCCACCGGCAACCGCCGCGTTCAGGCAGGCTTTGAACCGCTGGTCACAGGCTTTGTGCGCGCACCTTACGATGATCTGGAAGCCATCCGTCATATCGCTCAACACAACGCCAACGTGGTTGCGGTATTGGTCGAACCGATACAGGGCGAAGGCGGCATCTGCACGCCTGATATATCTTACTTGCAACAACTGCGCCAGATCTGCACCGAACATAACTGGCTGCTGATGCTGGACGAAGTGCAAACCGGCATCGGTCGCACCGGCAAGTGGTTTGCCCATCAGCATACCGGCATTTTGCCGGACGTGATGACGCTGGCCAAAGGCCTGGGTTCAGGCGTGCCGATCGGCGCATGCCTGGCAGCAGGCCTGGCCACAGGCACGTTCAAACCGGGCAATCATGGCTCGACCTTCGGCGGCAATCCGCTGGCCTGTGTCGCCGGGTTGACCACGCTGAACATCATCGAACAAGACCATTTGCTGGCGCACGCCGCACAGCTGGGCCAGTTTATCCGCGAGGGTTTCACGACTGCCTTGCAGGGTGTGAAGGGCTTCCATGAGGTTCGCGGCCAAGGCTTGATGATAGGCGTGGAGCTGGACCGCCCCTGTACTGAGCTGGTAAAACAGGCGCTCGCACAAGGCCTGTTGATCAATGTGACCGCCGACAATGTAATTCGCCTGCTGCCATCGCTTGTGATGTCGCAAGATGAAGCACAGCAATTGCTGAACATCCTCTGCCCGCTCATCAAAGATTTTTTGCAATCCTGATTGGAACGAACCATGTCTGAAAAACACGGGATGGCAGTGAAACATTTTCTGCAATTCAAAGACCTGAACCGCGAGGAATTGGAATACCTGTTTGAGCGCACGCGCATCATCAAGCAGAAGTACAAGACCTACCAGCAGTACTGGCCGCTCACGGATCGCACGCTGGTGATGATCTTCGAGAAGGCCAGCACCCGCACCCGCCTGTCCTTCGAAGCCGGCATGCAGCAACTGGGCGGCTCGGCGATCTACCTGAACACCCGCGATTCGCAACTGGGACGCGGCGAACCGGTAGAAGACGCAGGGCAAGTCATTTCGCGCATGTCGGATATCGTGATGATCCGCACCTTCGAGCAGTCCATCATCGAACGCTTTGCGGCCCATTCGCGCGTGCCGGTCATCAATGGCCTGACTAACGAATACCACCCCTGCCAGATACTCGCGGACATCTACACCTACATCGAGCAGCGCGGCAGCATCCAGGGCAAGACAGTCGCGTGGATCGGCGACTCGAACAACATGTGCAATACCTGGCTGCAAGCCGCAGAAATTCTGGATTTCAACGTGCATGTCTCGACGCCGCCCGAATATGAAGTCGAGCCGGAACGCGCAGGACTCTTCGGCGAGGATCACTACGAAGAATTCACCGACCCGATGGAGGCTGCACGCGGCGCGGATCTGGTGACCACCGACGTGTGGACCAGCATGGGCTTCGAGGCGGAAAACGAAGAGCGCATGAAAGACTTCGCCGACTGGCAAGTGGATGAAGACATGATGGCGGTTGCAGCAAAAGACGCGCTGTTCATGCACTGCCTGCCCGCGCATCGCGGGGAAGAAGTCTCCGCCGGCGTGATGGACGGCCCGCAGAGCGTGGTGTGGGACGAAGCTGAAAATCGTTTGCATGTACAAAAAGCATTAATGGAATACCTATTGCTTGGTAAGGTGCAATGACACACGCACCATCAATGCAAACGATTTCGGCGCAGCCAAAACAGCATGTGCAGAAAGCTCTAATGGAGTATTTACTATTAGGTAAAATTGAAAGTTGAGCAAAGCAATACACCTTAATGCAATCTGTTTCGGCGCAGGCATAACAAACAATCCGCGCAGCGGAGGCCGCAGCCAAAACTGCACGTGCAGAAAGCGCTTATGGAATACTTACTGTTAGGTAAGGTAGCCTGAGCACGCAAGCCATACCGATAGCGCAAAAATCAATAATTATCAGGAACAAAACATGAGCGACATCAAAAAAGTAGTTCTCGCCTATTCAGGCGGCCTCGACACCTCGGTCATTCTCAAATGGCTGCAGGACACCTACCAGTGCGAAGTGGTCACCTTCACCGCCGATGTGGGACAGGGTGAGGAGCTGGAACCTGCCCGCGCCAAGGCGCTTAAAATGGGCATTGAACCTTCCAATATCTACATCGACGACCTGCGCGAAGAGTTCGTGACGGATTTCGTTTTCCCGATGTTCCGCGCCAATACCGTCTACGAAGGCGAATATCTGCTCGGCACCTCGATCGCCCGTCCGCTGATCGCAAAACGACTGATCGAAATCGCCGCCATGACAGGCGCTCAGGCCATCTCTCACGGCGCGACCGGCAAGGGCAACGACCAGGTGCGTTTCGAGTTGGGCGCCTATGCGCTGAACCCGAACATCAAGGTGATTGCCCCTTGGCGCGAATGGGATCTGCTGTCCCGCGAAAAGCTGATGGCCTATGCCGAGAAGCACGGCATACCGGTCGAAATGAAACACAAACAGGGCGGCTCTCCCTATTCGATGGATGCCAACCTGCTGCATATCAGCTATGAAGGCCGCCATCTGGAAGATCCGGCTGCCGAAGCCGAGGACAGCATGTGGCGCTGGACGGTATCGCCTGAAACCGCCCCCGATGCAGCAGAATATCTGGAACTCGAATTCGCATGCGGCGATATCGTGGCGCTGAACGGCACCAAGATGAGCCCTGCGCAAATCCTTGCCAAGTTGAATGAGCTGGGCGGCAAGCACGGCATCGGTCGCCTGGATCTGGTTGAAAACCGTTATGTCGGCATGAAGTCGCGCGGCTGCTACGAAACTCCCGGCGGCACCATCATGTTGAAAGCCCATCGCGCCATCGAGTCCATCACGCTGGATCGCGAAGTCGCGCACTTGAAGGATGATCTGATGCCGCGCTACGCCAGCATGATTTACAACGGCTACTGGTGGGCGCCTGAACGCCTGGCGCTGCAAACGTTGATCGACACAACCCAGAAAACCGTCAACGGCTGGGTGCGCGTCAAGCTGTACAAGGGCAACGTGATCGTGGTGGGACGCGATTCCAAGACCGATTCGCTGTTCGATCCGACCATCGCCACCTTCGAAGATGACAAGGGCGCCTACGACCAGAAGGATGCAGCCGGCTTCATCAAGTTGAACGCGCTGCGCCTGCGCATCGCGGCGAAACTGCACCAGAAGTAACAACACAACGGGAAACAGGGAACTGTAAACGGTGAGGCTGTCATGATCCATGAGCTGAGCGGAGATATATTGTTTAGCAGCGCGAAAGTCATTGTGCAGGGCGTGGCCCCGAACGATGACTTTCATCACGGCCTTGCACTGCAACTACGTGAGCGTATGCCTTTGATGTACAAGGAGTTTCGTCACCACTGCCAGACCACGCATCCCAAATCAGGCAGCCTGTGGGACTGGATGAGTCCCGACGGTCGTCACATCCTTAGCCTGTTCACTCAGGATGGCGCTTACGATCACGGCAGCCGCCCGGGGCACGCCACACTCAGCCACGTCAATCATGCGCTGCACGCCTTGCGCGCTTTTGTGCAAAAGGAAAAAATTACCGGCATAGCCCTGCCGCGTCTGGCTTGCGGCATAACGGGCCTGAACTGGGCTGATGTCAAACCGCTGATCGAGCACCACCTGGGCGATCTTTCCATCCCGGTTTATGTTTATACAATCTATCAAAAAGGCGTAAAAGCCGCTGAACCCACCAAATAAGGAAAAAGCATGTCGCAATTCGATAATGTCAGCGTAGTCAAAAAATCAAACGTGTTCTTCGACGGCAAATGCGTATCGCACTCGGTGCTGTTTAGCGACGGCACACGCAAGACAGTCGGCGTGATTCTGCCCAGCACCCTCACCTTTAACGTGGGCGTGCCCGAAGTCATGGAGATCACCTCCGGCACCTGCCGCGTGAAGCTGGGCGACTCGCCGGAATTCGAGACCTACAGCGCAGGCAGCCAGTTCTCGGTTCCGGCTAACGGCAGCTTCGTAATCGAAGCGAGCGAAGCTGTCGATTACGTTTGCAGCTTTGGTTAAAACACCCCCTCTCCTGCGCTACCGCGCTTCCCTCCCCCGCATAGGGGGGAGGGGTTGGGGAGAGGGAACGCTAAAAATTAAGGGAGAAAATCCATGCCATCTTTCGACATCGTTTCAGAAGTAGAAAAAGAAGAAGTCAAGAACGCGGTTGAGCAGACCAACAAGGAACTCGGTACGCGCTTCGACTTCAAGGGTTCGGATGCAAGAGTGGAGCAAGTCGAACTCAAGCTCACCGTGTGGGCCGACAACGAATTCCAGCTGGATCAGGCGCAGGACATACTGAATGCCAAGCTGCTCAAGCGCGGCGTGGACATCAAGTGTATGGAGATCAGCGACAAAATCGAAAAAGTCAGCGGCAACAAGGTCAAGCGCAGCTGTGAAGTCAAGGTCGGCGTGGAAATCGATCTGGCCAAGAAGATCGTCAAACACATCAAGGACAGCAAACTGAAGGTGCAGGCCAGCATCCAGGGCGATACCGTGCGCATCACCGGCAAGAACCGCGATGATCTGCAAGAGGCGATTGCCTTCATCAAAAAGACGATCACCGACTTCCCGTTGCAGTACCAGAACTTCCGCGACTAGCGGGCATGCGGAGAAAACTGCTCATAATGATGAAAATCGCCATGTCCGCCCCCTCTCTCCTAGCTCTCTCCCGCCTGCGGGCGAGAGTGATGCGGTCTCGCTACGCGAGTAATTGATGGCGACCAACAGCATCGATGCCAGCGTCGATTTCTCATTCAAGGGTGAGGACTATACCTATACGGCCATTATCGACCTGGATCAACTGTTTCTCCATCACGATGAGATGCCTTCGCTCCATGCAATCCTGGCCAGACAACACGGTGTTGACACCTACTCCTACCTCTATGAGGTGATGCAGGAAGAGGAGGTTAAATTCAGCCGTCCGCAGGGTTTGGCTGCCGATTATCTGGTCAACGGTGAGTTTGACCAGGCTGCATTGGCCGCCAACTGGCAGGCCGCTAAAACGGGCATACTGTTAGCGCCCATCGCCTCCCGCGAGTTGGGCATCGCTGACCTGAATCTGCATCCCGCGCTCAAACGCGCACTCGTTGCCGCTTACAACCTGGGGAGAGGCGCATGAAAACCGTACTGGTGTTATTTGCAGAGGGCAGCGAAGAGCTGGAAGCTACCACCGTAGTGAACATCCTGCGCCGCGCAGGCATCAATGTCACGCTGGCAGGTTTAACCTCAGGCGCGTTGCGGGGCAGCCGTGGCGTGACCATCTTGCCGGACACCACGCTGGATGCCGTGCTGCATGACAGTTTCGACATGATCGTGCTGCCCGGCGGCCAGCCCGGAACCCGCCATCTGCAAGCCGATGCACGCGTATTGAAGTTGTTGCAGCAAATGGCCGGGCAGGAAAAATACGTTGCTGCTATTTGTGCAGCGCCCTCAGTGCTCGCCAGTGCAGGATTGCTGGATGGCAAACGGGCGACCTGTTTTCCGACTTGCCTCGACAACTTCCCCAACGTTCATCTGAAAACAGCGGCGATCGTCGAGGACGGCAAACTGATCACCTCGCGCGGCCCCGGCACGGCGATGGATTTTGCGCTGATTCTGGTGGAACGGCTGGCAGGCACGGCCAAACGGAATGAGGTCGAAGCCGGACTCGTGCGCTAATTGCAAGCTCTATTCGAAAAACTCCCGCCCTCCGTCACCGCACTGCTGCTGCAATTCGCAGCCTTTTCGCTCGCGCTGCTCGTTGTACCTCTGACGGGACTGAAACCTGAACTGCTGACCTTTGCGCTGCTGTGCGGCCTGATGGCAGCCAGCCTCAGCCACTTTGCAGGCCTGGCACGCTGGTGGCTCGCCATCCAGTTGATATTCGCGCCTGCGCTGGTGTTGATGCTCACGTTCAAAATCCCGCCCGGATTCTTCCTGGCGGCATTCATGATTATGCTGCTGGTGTACTGGAGCACGTTCCGCACCCAGGTGCCGCTGTATCTTTCCAGCAACAAAGTCTGGTGCGCGCTGGAAGAATTGCTGCCGCCGGCCGGTACGAGCTTCAACTTCATCGACCTGGGCTCGGGTCTGGGCGGCGTGTTGACGCATCTGGCGCGTGTACGGCCCGACGGGTATTACACGGGTGTTGAATCCGCTCCGCTGCCGCTGCTGATGAGCTGGCTGCGCAGCAGGCCTTATCCCAATTGCGAGGTACACTGGGGCAGCATCTGGGATGACGCTCTGAGCGCTTGCGATCTGGCGCAATACGATGTGGTTTTCGCCTACCTGTCGCCGGTGCCGATGGAACGTCTCTGGCGCAAGGCGCGCAACGAGATGCGGCCCGGCACAGTCTTCATCAGCAGCACCTTCAGCATTCCCGATCAGGCACCGCAGCAAACTATCGAGGTGGACGACCTGCATCAATCCACCCTGCTGGTCTGGCGCATGTAACAATGTCATTGTCATTCCCGCGAAAGCGGGAATCCTGATATTCAAAATACTTCCCGCAAAGCGGACACCATCGCATTTTTGTCGCTGCGCGTGACTTTGTTTTTGCTGGATTCCCGCTTTCGCGGGAATGACGACCTATACCGCTTCGCTGGTCACGAACTCGATCTGCGCACCATCGTGTATCAGTTGTTTTACCGCGCAATGGCTGATTTCATCCAGAATACGCTGGCGTTGTTCAGCCATAATGCGTTCCGGGAAGCTCACCTCGGTCAGAAAACGCGCGGGGACCAGCATATTTCCCTGGCGCACCACCGGTTTGCAGCTGATCTCTATCCCCTCGGCGCTGATCTCCAGCGCCTTGCAGGCTTTACGTGTATACACCCCGGCACAGCCTGCCAGCGCGGCGTAAGTGGCTTCCAGAGGGTTGGGCAAACTGCCGTCAACCCCGTAGCTGACAACGTGATTCTTGTAATGAACGTGGAGCTGACTGGCATCGGTCATCGATAACTGATACATGGGTACGATCCTTGTAATATTAGATATTGCTAATATATCACACTGGCAGCGCAAAAACCTGTATTTAAAGCCGGCCTCGTGCGCCGATTGAATAGTGACCCACCCTGCAGAATGAATTAAAATGCGGTTCCTGAAATTGGCCAACCCCAGCCGCCCTCCCGGTGCTGTGCGTGAATAACGACTTACAACATGAACCTCATCCTCCTGGCCTTACACGACATCCCTGCCCGACAGGTCGAGCATCTCGCCAAACTATGCAACGCCGCACGCATTGAGCAGATCGACGCGCAGAATTACCGCCTGTGCGAGGCAAAATCTCATACCGACATCAATGCTTACTGCTTCGAACGCCAGATTGACTACGGCTTCGTGCCTGCCGAGCTGCATCTGTCCGACTTCGGCCTGGTGGTGATGGACATGGACTCAACCTTGATTTCCATCGAGTGCATCGACGAGATCGCCGACATGCAGGGGCTCAAGCCGGAAGTCGCGGCGATCACCGAGGAGGCGATGCGCGGTGAAATCGACTTTGCCGAGAGCCTGCGCCGCCGCGTGGCGTTGCTGGGAGGCCTGGATGAAGGCGCGTTGCAGCGGGTGTATGATGAGCGGCTGCAACTGAATCCCGGCGCCGAACTCATGCTCGCCGCATTAAAAAAGCACGGCATCAGGACGCTGCTCGTGTCAGGCGGTTTTTTGTTCTTCACCGAACGCCTCAAACCGCGCCTTGGTCTGGATTTTACTCATGCCAACACGCTGGAGATCGTTGACGGCAAGCTCACTGGCCGCGTACTGGGCAAGATACTCGATGCGAAAGGCAAGGCGGACTGGCTGATCAAAATGCGCGATGAACTGGGACTCAAGCCCCACCAGGTGATCGCGATGGGCGACGGGGCAAACGATCTGATGATGATGGCGCAGGCTGGCGTCAGTATCGCCTACCACGCAAAACCGGTGGTACGCGAGCAGGCCAGTTACGCGTTAAACTTTGTCGGGCTGGATGGACTCATTAAATTATTCAATTGATAGTCGCTAGTAAAAAACCGAAAACTCTAAACCGAAAACCGGAGCAGTAACCATGACGCAAGAGATCAGCATCGAAGTGTTGTTGGAGAAATACGCCGAAGTCGGTGAAAACACAGTTCAGGATGTGCGCCGCCGTGTGGCGCGCGGTCTGGCGCAAGCGGAACCTGCCGATCAACGCGCTCGCTGGGAAGAGGCCTTCTTTCTCGCGCAGGAAAACGGCTTCGTGCCTGCCGGACGCATCAACTCGGCGGCAGGCTTAAAAATACAGGCGACGCTGATCAATTGCTTCGTGCAACCGGTGGGCGATGCAATCTCCGGCGTCACGGACGGCAAACCCGGCATTTACGACGCGTTGCAACAGGCTGCCGAAACGATGCGGCGCGGCGGCGGAGTCGGCTATGATTTCTCCTCGATCCGTCCGGAAGGCGCGCAGGTAAAAGGAACCAACTCGCGTGCCAGCGGGCCGATCTCCTACATGCGCGTGTTCGACCGTTCCTGCGAGACCGTCGAATCAGCAGGCGCCCGGCGCGGCGCGCAAATGGGGGTGTTGCGCTGCGACCATCCCGACATCGAAAAATTCATCTGCGCAAAAGACAAGGGCGATCTGCGCAACTTCAACATCTCGGTCGGCGTGACCGACGCCCTGATGCTGGCGGTAGAGAACGATCATAATTTCGAACTGGTGCATCGCGCCGAACCTGCCGCAGCACTCAAGGTATCGGGTGCTGCGCAGCGCTCAGATGGCAAGTGGGTGTATCGCACCGTTCGTGCCGCTGACCTGTGGCGCCAGATCATCGAGAGCACCTACGATCATGCGGAACCGGGCGTGCTGTTCATCGACCTGATGAACCGGGACAACAACCTCTCCTATTGCGAAGTGATCGAGGCGACCAACCCCTGCGCAGAGCAACCCCTTCCCCCTTACGGCTGCTGCTGCCTGGGTTCGATCAATCTGACACGCATGGTTAAAAATCCGTTCTCGGTGCATGCCGGGTTCGACTATGAACCGTTCAAACAACTGGTGCGCGTCGCGGTGCGCATGCTGGACAATGTGCTGGACGTGACCGCCTGGCCGCTGCCCGAACAGCAGCAGGAGGCGCAGAACAAACGACGCATCGGGCTGGGTTATACGGGCCTGGGCGACGCGCTGGTGATGCTGAATCTTCGTTACGACACCGACGCTGCGCGCGCCTTTGCCGCCGACATCACGCGCATCATGCGCGACGAAGCCTATGCAGCTTCAATCGAGCTGGCCACCGAGCGCGGCGCATTCCCGCTGCTGGATGCAGAACAATACCTGGCCTCCCCGCGCTTCGCCTCGCGCCTGCCTGACGAGATGAAAAACAGGATCCGGGAGCACGGCATCCGCAACAGCCACCTGTTATCCATCGCGCCCACCGGCACCATCTCGCTGGCCTTTGCCGACAATGCGTCCAACGGCATTGAGCCTGCCTTCTCGTGGTTTTACACGCGCAAGAAACGCATGATGGATGGCACGACCAAAGATTATTCTGTGGAAGATCACGCCTGGCGGCTATACAAGAAACAGGGTGGCGACACGGACCATCTGCCGGAAGCCTTCGTTTCGGCACTTGAGATCAGCGCACTCGATCACATGAAAATGTGCGCCGCCGTCGCCCCCTTCATCGACACATCGATCAGCAAGACCGTCAACGTACCCGCCGACTATCCCTTCGATGACTTCAAAGAACTCTACACCGAAGCCTGGCGTGCAGGCCTCAAGGGGCTTGCAACCTACCGGCCGAACAGCGTGTTGGGTTCGGTGTTGTCGGTTACACCTGAACCCAAGAAAGACGAGCAACCGCAGGATTTCGTGTTCGACCAGGACAGACGCATCGAACTGGAAGCCGCGCCCAAACCTGCACTCGCCTCGTTGCGCTGGCCGGGACGCCCTGAGCTGAGCGCAGGCAGCGAGGGCTGGGTGTCGCAGGTCGTCAAGCATCCGCTGGGCAGTTTCGTCGCGTTCGTGTCGCACACCACAAGCCGCCCCCTATCTAACTTTCCCCCTGCGCCCTCTCCTCAATCCTCTCCCGCAAGCGGACGAGGAGGCGAACGTGAAAGGCAATTTTCAATCCCTGCGGGAGAAAGGACAAACGAATCGCTGCGCGAATCTTCGACTCCGGGCTGCAACCATCCGTTCGAAGTCTGGGTCAATGGTTCCGAGCAGCCACGGGGTTTGGGGGCGCTGGCTAAATCGTTGTCGATGGATATGCGCACCCGCGATCCGGTCTGGGTACGCATGAAGCTGGAAATGCTGATGAAGACGGCAGGCGATGATGCCTTCGACATGCCGATGCCGCCCGACGGTGAAATCAGGCGCATGCCGAGTCTGGTGGCCGCCTTCGCGCACTTGCTGAAATACCGCATCGAAGCGCTGGGCGCACTGGAAGTTAACGATGCCATGACTACGCCGATGATGGATGCGCTGTTTGCAAAAAAAGAGCCTAAGACCGGAACCGACGGTACGATGAGCTGGACGGTGGACATCAGTAACGCAGGTTCAGGGGATGACTTCGTGCTGGGGCTGAAAGAGCTGGTGCTACCGGACGGGCAACGCCGTCCCTACTCGATGTGGCTGTCCGGCGTGTATCCGCGCGCACTCGACGGACTGTGCAAGGTATTGAGCCTGGATATGCGCGTGATCGATCCGGCATGGATCGGCATGAAACTGCGCAAACTGCTCAACTTCGGCGAACCGCTGGGCGACTTCATGGCGCGCGTGCCCGGCGGCGCGAAGATGCAAAGCTATCCGTCGACCGTCTCCTATGTCGCCACGCTGATCATTCACCGTTACGCGATGCTCGGCGTGCTCGACGAACATGGCTACCCGGTGCAGCAGATGGGCGTGCTGGAAATCCCGGAAGGCCAGATCAAACCCACCGCCATCAAACCGCTGACCGGTCGTGTCTGTAAAGAATGCGGCAACGCCACGCTGATCAAGAAAGACGGCTGCGAGTTCTGCACCAGTTGCGGCGCGATCGGCGCGTGCGGGTAATTTATGTCTGAAGCACAGGCACTCGATACAGCTAGCGCCCTGTCACCGGAGTATCCCGGCTGGATGCTCGCGCTCCGGGGACAATATCGCGCCACACCGCCAGCCTGATGCCATATTCCTCCCGTTCTGCACGTTGGTTACTACCGTTAGCCCTTTTCGTCCTTTCCATCACCTGGGGTTACACCTGGGTACTGGCTAAACAGGCGCTGAACTTTGCACCGCCCTTTGCTTTTGCAGCAGAGCGTTGTGTCGGTGGCGCTTTGGCTCTGTTTTTAGCGGTCAAGCTGATGGGCCGACCGGCCAGACTGGTGGCTCCATGGCCGACGCTGGCCATAGGCCTGACGCAGGTAACGGGCTTTATGGCGTTCCAGACATGGGCACTGGTAGAAGGCGGCCCAGGCAAGACGGCGGTGCTGGTGTTTACCATGCCGATCTGGACGCTGCTCATCGCCTGGCCGATTCTGGGGGAACGTATCCGGGGCACGCAGTGGCTGGCCGCGCTGAGCACGCTGACTGGCCTGGTGTTGATTATCGAGCCCTGGAACATGCATTCCAGCCTGTTCAGCAAGTTCCTCGGCCTGATGGCGGCCTTGTGCTGGGCCATCGGCACTGTCCTCGTCAAGCATCTGCGCGCTCGTCAGCGGGTCGATCTGCTATCGCTGATCACTTGGCAGATGTTGCTGGGAGCGGCGCCTCTTGTGCTGCTGGCATTGCTGGTTCCGGAACGTCCGACTGACTGGTCCGCGTCATACATCGGCATTCTCACCTTCATGGCTGTGATCAGCACGGCCCTGTGCTGGTGGTTGTGGATCACCATTCTCGACCGGGTGCCCGCATGGGAGGCCAGTCTTTCGGTACTCGGCACGCCGGTAGTAGCGATTGTTTCTTCCCGCATGATGCTGGGAGAAGAATTCAAATTGAGCGAGTTGACCGGCATTCTACTGATCGGCGCGGGTCTGGCACTGCTGTCCCTGATTGGCTGGGCCGCCAGTCGCCGAAATCGGGTCAAACAACCGGGTTGAGATCCGGTTTCAGTGTTGCCGGCGGCTACGCATTGAGGTTGAGCGGCGCATGAAGAGGCGGGATAGATTATCCCGCCCTCTGCATTACTTGGCGCGTCCGTATTTCGCGGTGAAGCTGGCTTTGCCCAGTGCATTCCCGTGTATCATGTAACCGATCAGCGCGGCGGTAGCGTCGACTGGCACGTCAAGTTTTGCAGTTTTAAGCGCATACACGGTGAAAATATAGCGATGCGGCTTGTCACCCTGCGGCGGACAAGTGCCACCCCAGGCCGCCACACCGTAGTCGATACGGTTTTGCACCGCGCCTTTGGGCAAGGTTGTGCTGTTGAGCTCACCGGCATTCGCGGCCAATTCAGTGACATCGGCCGGGATGTTGATAACCATCCAGTGCCACCAGCCCGAGCCTGTCGGCGCATCCGGGTCGTACATGGTCACGGCAAAGCTCCTGGTATCTTTGGGTGCGCCGCTCCATTTGAGCGCAGGCGATTTATTGTCACCTGAACAGCCGAATCCGTTGAATTCGAAATTCTTGGACATTGTACTGTTGGCTTTTATCTCCGGACTAGAAAGTTTGAAATCGGAGGCGTAAGTCAAAGACGATAAACCAACTAAAGCAACGGCGAAAAGTGTGCGACGCATGACTGTTTTCCTTAAAATAGCTCGGGGGCGAGATTTTAGCACCCCTTTTGCTCGCATAAAATCGATCAACATGGCATTTGTAAATCCAATTCGCACCATCTTGTGAAGTGACACTTTGCAGTTTCCACCGCACTCCCTACACGAGTGATTCTGTCTTACCGGATTACTTCCCTCTGATCGCGATCAGCACCGCCCAGGTACCCAGTGCCAGGTAACACAGCAACGACCATTCGGGAATGCCGAGGGTGAACAAGGTCCAGCCGCGCGCAGCGCATTCACCGGAGCCGTGCAGCAATTCTTTCAACACGTTGGCCATCGGCATGGTTTCCAGCATGTAGTCAAGCCCTGGCCCACAGGCAGGAACCTGATCTGCGGGCAGATGCTGTATCCAGATGTGGCGCGCGGCGACGGCAATACCCGTCACGGAAAGCAACACGATCAATGATGCATAGATGCGTTCGCCCAGACGCCTGGGGCCGTGGGTCGCGGCAATCAGAAACAGCACCAGGATGGCGATGAAAATCACGCGCTGCACCATGCACAGCGGGCAAGGATCCTGATGTTTGACGTATTGCAGATAAAAGCCGAAGCCCATCAGTGAACTTGCGAACAGGAAGCCTGCCAGATACAGCCAGCTGTTTGGAATACGACGCCAGAGCTTCAGCATGTCATTCAGCCTCGTCTATCCAGGTGGCCTGTATCGCTTCGAGCACTTTTTCGCCGCCATGCCCGTGATCGTCGTCGAATCCGTCCAGTTCGACCACCCGATTGTGCAGGTCGACAAAACGCAAGGTCGAGGGATCGGTGTCGGGAAATTTCTCAGCGAGCGCAATCGCGATTTCGCGTACGTCTATCCATTTCATATCAGCCTTCTTTCACCATGTTGATGGTGTACTTCGGAATTTCTACCACCAGGTCGGTATTCGCCACCAGCGCCTGACAGGACAGGCGCGAGTTCGGCTCCAGACCCCAGGCCTTATCGAGCATATCATCTTCGAGTTCGTCAGCCGGATTGAGAGACGCCCCCCCCTCGCGGATGATGACGTGACAGGTGGTGCAGGCGCAGGATTTTTCGCAGGCGTGTTCAATTTCGACCCCGTTTTGAAGCAACGCGTCGCAAATTGAAATGCCCGGCACGGCATCGAACAGCGCACCATTCGGGCACAGCTCTTCATGCGGCAATACGATGATTTGCGTCATTATTTTGTATCCAGATCTGAAATATTCTTGCCCGCCAGTGCACGCGTCACGCTCTTATCCATGCGTGCCTGTGCGAAACTGACGGTTGCCTCATTCAATGCCGTAATGGCGCGTTTAATAAGCTGTTGGCCGCCGGACTGCTGAGCCGCGCGCAATGCCGCCATCTGCGCTTCGATCTGCGCACGCTGAACCAGATCCAGCAACTCACCGTCTTGCGCCAGCGCTTGCTGCACTGCATCATACAACTGGTTCGCTTCCGTTTCCTGCTCCCGCTGGGCGCGTGCCTGCATATCGTCCTGCGCATGTTGCGTGGAATCCTGCAACATGCGGGTAATTTCGGCGTCACTCAGGCCATAGGAAGGCTTGACCACGATAGCCGCCTCAATCCCGCTGCCCATCTCGCGCGCCGCCACGTTCAGCAGGCCGTCGGCATCCACCTGAAAGGTCACGCGGATGCGCGCAGCCCCCGCCACCATAGCCGGAATTCCGCGCAGTTCGAACTTCGCCAGCGAGCGGCAATCGCTCACCAGCTCGCGCTCTCCCTGCACCACATGCAGACTCATCGCGGTCTGACCGTCTTTATAGGTGGTGAACTCCTGCGCACGGGCGGTCGGAATCGTGCTGTTGCGCGGGATAATTTTTTCAGCCAGCCCGCCCATCGTCTCCAACCCCAACGATAAAGGGATCACGTCGAGCAACAACCAGTCATCACCCGTGCGATTGCCCGCCAGCAGATTGGCCTGTATCGCAGCACCCAGTGCCACGACTTTATCCGGATCGAGATTGGTCAGCGGCGTTTGGCCGAAGAATTCACCCACCGCGAGTTGCACCTGCGGCATGCGTGTCGCACCGCCCACCATCACCACGCCCTTGACGTCCCCGACTGCGAGCTTTGCGTCTCTCAACGCGCGGCGCAAAGGTTGCAAGGTGCGCTGAATCAGATTTTGCGACAAGGACTGAAACTCATCCCGAGTCAGCACGTTATCGATCAGTTCGCCACTGGATAACACCGCCGTAATGCGAGTCTCGTCGTGTTCGGTGAGTTGTTCCTTGGCGGCACGGGCAAGTGTCAGCAGCAATCGAGTGTCGCGAGGCGCAAGCGCGGAGAGCTGATTCTTTTCCAGCAGCCAGCAATGGATGCGCTGATCGAAATCATCGCCGCCCAGCGCAGAGTCGCCATTGGCCGCCAACACCTCAAACACGCCGCGCGACAGGCGCAGAATGGAAATATCGAAGGTGCCGCCACCCAGATCGTACACCGCATACACGCCTTCGGAGGCGTTATCCAGACCATAGGCGATCGCCGCCGCCGTCGGTTCGTTGAGCAGGCGCAACACGTTCAATCCTGCGAGTTTCGCGGCATCCTTGGTCGCCTGACGCTGTGCGTCGTCGAAATACGCCGGCACGGTAATCACAGCCCCCACCAGCTCGCCAGCCAATGCGGCTTCGGCGCGTACGCGCAACACCTTGAGAATTTCTGCGGAGACTTCGACCGGACTCTTCACCCCCGCCACGGTGCGCAGTTGCACCATTCCATGCGCCTGCCCCGCAGCTTCGACGAAGCGATAGGGCAGTCGGCTGGTGTCGCCAACGTCAGCCAGCCCCCGCCCCATGAAGCGCTTCACCGATATGATGGTATTGATCGGGTCGTCGCTCTGCGCGGCTTGTGCCGGCTCTCCCACCACCACGACACCGTCCGCCGCATAGCGCACCACAGACGGCAACATGGCGCGACCATGCTCATCGTTAAGTACCACGCTGATGCCGTTGCGCACGGTGGCGACCAGCGAATTGGTCGTGCCCAGATCAATGCCCACCGCCAGTCTGTGCTGATGAGGGGCTGTGCTCAAACCGGGTTCGGAAATCTGTAAAAGGGCCATGTGGAGTCGTGAGGAGTAAGTCGTGAGTAGTAAGTGGTTAATAGCTTTTCGCTACTCACTACTGACCACTCTCCACTCACTAGCTATCTAGTTCGTCGTAAGCGGAATGTATTTCTTCCGCGAGTTTTTCCATGAAACGCAGTTTGCGCACCAATCCGGCAGCAACCTGATAATCATGTTCGGCATCCATTTTAACCGCAAGCGCAGCTTCCAGTTCGCGCGTTTCAACTTTCATGCGTGCTTCCAACTGTTCCAGCCCAGCAGCATCGCGCGCCTCTACCGCCTCAACCACCGCCTCGCGCCATTCCATCTGCGCCATCAGAAAATCAATCGGCATGGCCGTATTGGTTTCTTCCTGCGTGTCTACTCCGTAGAGCGACAACAGATACCGCGCACGGCGTATCGGGCTCTTCAATATCTGATACGCCTCATTGACCAGCGTGGAACGCTGCATCGCGAGGCGCTGCTCGGCGTCCGTCAAATGAGCCGATTTATCGGGATGTACCTGTGCCTGCAAGGCGCGATAGTCGAGCTCGAGTTGTGCCGTGTCCAGTTTAAAGGCCGGCGCTATCCCGAACAATTGAAAATGATTTTTCTGAAAGTTAAATTCCAAAGAGGACATTAAATAAAACACATAAATTTTAAACTTCGTCATTCCCGCGCAGGCGGGAACCCAGCAATCTCAGGAGACTGTCCTTGCGCAGCAAGGACACAACTTAAACCTGAAAACTCTCGCCGCAACCGCACGCGTCCTTCACGTTCGGGTTATTGAACTTGAAACCTTCGTTCAATCCTTCGCGCGTGTAATCCAGCTCCATGCCTTCGATGTACGGCAGGCTCTTGGGATCGACCAGCACCTTCACGCCGAAACTTTCGAATTGCAGATCATCACCGTCAAGTTGATCTGCAAACTCCAGCTTATAAGCCATGCCGGAACAGCCGCTGGTGCGCACGCCGATGCGCAAGCCGATACCTTTACCACGCTTGGCGATAAAATTTTGCACATGCTTTGCCGCTGCTTCACTCAAAGTTACGCCCATACCCGCTTCTCCCGACGCTTAGCAGCTGCCCGTGCAGGCCGCAGTTTCAACATTTGCACCGTGTTTGGACTTGTAATCCGCAACCGCTGCCTTGATGGCATCTTCCGCCAAAATCGAACAGTGTATCTTTACAGGAGGCAACGCCAGCTCTTCTGCGATCTGCGTATTCTTGATCTGCAACGCCTGATCCACTGTCTTGCCCTTGACCCATTCGGTCACCAGAGAACTGGATGCAATCGCCGAGCCGCAGCCATAGGTCTTGAACTTGGCATCTTCGATGATGCCGTCTTTTCCGACCTTGATCTGCAATTTCATCACGTCACCGCATGCCGGTGCGCCGACCATGCCGGTCCCCAGTCCTTCATCGTCCTTGGCGAACGAGCCGACGTTGCGGGGATTTTCGTAATGATCCAATAATTTATCGCTGTATGCCATTTCTATCTCCTTTTGAGCCAGTAGCTGGTAGCTAGTAGCGTGTAGCTGAACCGGTTGGCTACATGCCACAAGCTACCGGCTAGCAGCTTTAGTGTGCTGCCCATTGCACGGTGTTCAGATCGATACCGTCCTGGTACATTTCCCAAAGCGGCGACAGTTCGCGCAGTTTGTCGATCTTGCTCTTCATCAGCGCAATGACGTAATCCACTTCCTCGACGGTCGTGAAACGCCCGACCGTAAAGCGGATAGAACTGTGCGCCAGTTCATCGCTGCGCCCCAGCGCGCGCAGCACGTAAGAGGGTTCCAGACTCGCCGAGGTACAGGCCGAACCGCTGGACACGGCCACATCCTTGATCGCCATGATCAGCGATTCGCCCTCGACAAAGTTGAAGCTCAGATTGAGGTTATGCGGCACACGCTGTTCCAGATCGCCGTTCAGATGCACCTCCTCCATGTCCATCAGGCCTGCCATCAAACGGTCGCGCAACATCCGTATCCGTTCGTTTTCCGACGCCATTTCTATCTGTGCAATGCGAAATGCCTCTCCCATCCCGACGATCTGGTGTGTCGCCAGCGTGCCTGAACGCATGCCGCGCTCATGTCCACCGCCGTGCATCTGCGCTTCAATCCGCACCCGCGGTTTACGCCGTACATACAGCGCGCCTATGCCTTTCGGGCCGTAGGTCTTGTGCGCTGAAAACGACATCAGATCGACTTTGAGCGCCTGCAAATCTATCGCCACCTTGCCGGTCGCCTGCGCGGCATCCACATGAAACAGGATGCCCTTATCGCGGCAGATTTCACCGATCGCTGCGATGTCCTGTATCACGCCGATTTCATTGTTCACCAGCATGATGGACACTAAAATCGTGTCGGTACGCAAGGCGGCCTTAAATTTTTCGAGATCCAGCAAACCGCTTGGCTCGGGATCGAGATAAGTCGCGCTAAATCCTTCGCGCTCCAGTTCACGCACCGTATCGATCACAGCCTTGTGCTCGATGCGCATCGTCACCAGATGCTTACCCTTGCCCTGATAGAAATGCGCCGCGCCCTTGATGGCGAGGTTATTCGATTCAGTCGCCCCCGAGGTCCAGACGATCTCTTTGGGATCGGCATTGACCAGCGACGCGACTTGCTCACGCGCCAGCTCGACCGCAGCATCGGCTTCCCAGCCGAACGCATGCGAACGGCTGGCCGGATTGCCGAATTTCTCGGTCAGATAGGGGATCATTTTATCGGCCACACGCGGATCAACCGGCGTGGTGGCAGAATAGTCCATGTATATCGGTAGTTTCATTTTCAACTCTCTGTACGCTAAGACCTGGCAATTAAATACGAAGCATTACCTGACGATCTGCTTATTCATGGTGATTGCCGTTGCCCCTGTTCCGGATTTAGCCTGACCTTCCACCAACTGCTGCAAATTGATCGAATCAAGGTAGGCATAAATTTTCTCGTTCAGCCCCATCCATAAATTATGCGTCAGACAAGGCTTACCGTCGTGGCAATTGCCCTTTTCCTCGCAATGCGTCGCGTCCAGCGGCTCATCTACCGCGATCACGATCTCGGCAATCTTGATTTTTACGGCAGTCCTGGCCAGATAATAGCCGCCGCCGGGACCACGCACGCTTTCCACCAGGTTGTTGCGGCGCAGCTTGCCGAACAATTGCTCCAGATAGGACAGCGAAATTCTCTGCCGCTCACTGATAGACGCGAGCGTCACCGGACCGCGTCCGCCGTTCATCGCCAAATCAACCATTGCCGTCACGGCAAAACGTCCCTTGGTAGTCAATCGCATGTTATTTCTAGCCTTGTAATAGTTGATTCAAACCTAATCGGTTACAGCTGTGCAAATACTATAATACCCGAACTTTTTAATCAACTATTTTATTTAAATGGTTGGGGTCAAATTTATCGGCCGTGGCACGCTCTTCTTCGACGCAAACGCCCATCTTCTCAAGCTGTTGCACAATGAAATCGATGCGCTGATCCACCGTCACGCTGTGCCCCAACAAACCATGTATAGCCTTGGATAACGGATCGTTCAGGTCATTGCCGATGCCATACGCGTCAAACCCCGCCGTCTTTTTTCGCTCTTCATCCAGAATCCGCGCGGGGATACCCGCCGCGGTGGCCCCTGCCGGTACATCCTTCACCACCACCGCATTCGAGCCTATCTTGGCGCCCACACCGATGGTAATCGGCCCCAGTATCTTTGCACCCGCCCCCACCACCACGCCATCGCCCAGCGTGGGATGGCGCTTGCCATGCCGCCACGAGGTGCCCCCCAGCGTCACGCCGTGATACAGCGTCACGTCATCGCCAATTTCTGCCGTTTCACCGATCACCACGCCCATGCCGTGATCGATGAAGAAGCGCCGCCCGATGGTCGCACCCGGATGAATCTCGATGCCGGTAAATCCACGGGCCAGGTAGGACAAGAAGCGCGCCAGCCATTTCAGATTGGCATGCCACAGCGTATTGGCCAGGCGATGAATCACGCGCGCATGCAAGCCCGGATAGCAGGTCAGCACCTCAAACGTGGTGCGCGCCGCCGGATCACGGTCGAATACGCTGGCAATGTCTTCTCTGATATTTCTAAACATCTTTGTCTATCTGGTAACGCGCCTTGAGGCGAGCATTGTACTCGGTTGTCACGCTCAATATGCCGCGCAGGATGTTGATCTCATCGGATTCCAGGCGCGCTCTCGCATACAAGCGTCGCAAGCGCTGCATCATGCGGGCCGGGTTCTGCGTGGTGAAAAAGCCGATCTCGTGCAGCGTTTTCTCCAGATGACTCATAAAGCCCTCCACCTGTTGATGCGCTGCAGGCTGAGCCAGCTGCGTGACCGGTTGATAGCTTTCGGCTGCCGCTGAAAGCTCATAGGAAATGACTTGAACCGCAGCCGCCAGATTGAGCGAGGAAAATTCGGGATTGGCCGGAATATTCACCAGCATCTGAGAGCGACTCACCTCTTCGTTGGTCAGCCCTGACATTTCGGTGCCGAACAGCAAGGCTACCGGCTGCACGGCTGCCTGCTGCACGACCTGCTTCATCGCTTCGCGCGGCGACATCACCTCATTCGAGATGTCACGCTGCCTGGCCGTCATGCCCACGGTCAGCGCCACACCCGCCAAGGCTTCGTCGATCGAGCCGCATACCACCGCGTTTTGCAGCACATCGTCCGCTCCCGCCGCCATCGCCGATGCCTGCTGATCGGGGAAATGACGCGGATTGATCAGATACAGATGGTGCAGCCCCATCGTCTTCATCGCACGCGCAGCAGCGCCGATATTGCCCGGATGGGTGGTGTGACTCAGGACGACTCTGACATTACTTAAATGATTTTGTTTATACAAAGCGCAATTCCAACTAGAATACGAGGCTAGATTCTACAGACTCTACCGCTCATTAAACCCAAAAACCTCCGCACAGCGAGCGCTGCCATAAAAAGGCCTGCGCATGTAAGGTGGTTTTCATCAAAAAGGTCGTAAATATGCATCCTATGCTCAACATCGCGGTGAAGGCCGCACGTCGCGCCGGCAATCTGATTCATCGCAGCACCGACAAGATCGATCACCTCACCATCACCCGCAAATCTCATGCTGATTTCGTCAGTGAAGTGGATCGCGCCGCCGAGCAGACCATCATCCAGACCCTCTTGGATGCCTATCCCGACCATGCGATTCTAGCAGAAGAGAGCGGCGCTCACGGCGAGTCCGATTTCGTCTGGATCATCGATCCGCTGGATGGCACCACCAACTTCCTGCACGGTTTCCCGCAATTTTCAGTCTCCATCGCGTTGCAGCACAAGGGCATCATCACCCAGGCGGTGATTTACGATCCGACCAAAAATGAGCTTTTCACCGCGACTCGCGGACGCGGCGCCTTCCTCAACGACAAGCGCCTGCGCGTCTCCAAACGCATTCACATGGCGGACGCACTGATCGGCACCGGCTTCCCCTATACCAACTTCGATCACATGGATGCCTACATCAGCATCTTCCGCGACCTGATGCAACAGACATCCGGCCTGCGTCGCCCGGGCTCCGCAGCACTTGATCTGGCCTGGATGGCAGCGGGTCGTTATGACGGCTTTTTTGAGACCGGCTTAAAACCGTGGGACATCGCCGCCGGCACCTTGCTGATCACCGAAGCGGGCGGCATGGTCAGCGACCTGCAAGGTTCCGATACCTACATGAAGACCGGACACATCTGCGCGGGCAACCCGAACATCCATCCGATGTTGCTGCAAGTCATCGCGCCGCACCTGACCCCGGCACTGAAAGGTCTGGCTGCTTAAACCATGGCTGAACAAATTGGCGTGAGCGGCGCAAACACGCCGATGATTCAGCAGTTTCTGCGCATCAAGGCAGAGCATCCGGACGGGCTGTTGTTCTACCGGATGGGCGATTTTTACGAACTGTTCTTCGAGGATGCCGAGCGCGCCGCAAAATTGCTCGACATCACGCTGACGCATCGCGGCACGTCCAACGGGGTGCCGATCAAGATGTGCGGCATTCCGTATCACGCTGCCGAGCAATATCTGGCAAGACTGGTAAAGCTCGGACTGTCGATTGCGATCTGCGAGCAGGTCGGCGATCCGGCTGCCAGCAAAGGCCCGGTTGAGCGCAAAGTAATGCGCATCCTTACCCCCGGCACGATCACCGATTCCGCCCTGCTCGAAGAAAAGCGCGACAACCTGTTGCTGAGCCTTCATCAGCGCCACGGAAAACTGGGACTGGCCTGGCTGAACCTGGCCTCGGGCCAATTTTTTGTCTGTGAGACGGCGGTTGAAAATCTGCCCGCTGAATTGGAACGCCTGCAACCCTCGGAAATCCTGCACGCTGAAAATGCCGTTTTGCAATCTGGCGCGGCCTGCAAGCAGCTACCCGCCTGGCATTTCGAGCTGGACACGGCGCGCCGCGCGCTGTGCCAGCAATTTTCAACGTTGGACCTGGCCGGATTCGGCTGCGATGATTACAGCGTGGGGCTGGAAGCGGCCGGTGCGTTGTTGGGTTACGCCCGCCTCACCCAGGGTCAGGCAATGGCTCATATCCGCAGCATGCAGGTGTACAGCGCGGATCAATATGTGCGTATGGATGCCGCGACGCGGCGTAATCTGGAAATCACCCAGACCCTGCGCGGCGAAGCGGCTCCCACGCTGCTGTCCTTGCTCGACACCTGTGCGACCAACATGGGCAGCCGCCTTTTGTCTCATTGGCTGCACCATCCGCTGCGCAACCGCGCAGTTTTGCGCGCACGCCTCGATGCGGCGGACAAGCTGAATGAGTTCTACAAAGAGACACAAAAACTGCTCAAATCCTGCGTGGACGTGGAACGCATCACCACGCGCATCGCCCTGAAGAGCGCCCGTCCGCGCGACCTGTCAGGTTTGCGCGACACGCTGACAGCCCTGCCGCAACTGCACGCACAGCTTTCGGCTTGCGATTCGCCGCTGGTGAATGCGTTGACCGACGCACTGCAAGCCGATACGCACCTCGCCGGCATGTTACAAAGCTCGCTTAAAAATGAGCCTTCCAGCGTGCTGCGCGAAGGCGGCGTGATCGCCGAAGGCTTCGATGCAGAACTGGACGAGTTGCGCGGCATCCAGACCAACTGCGGCGATTTCCTGCTGGCGCTGGAAGCACGCGAACGGGCGCGCACCGGCATTGCTACTTTAAAGGTGGAATACAACCGGGTACACGGTTTTTATATCGAGGTTTCCATCGCGCAAAGCGTCAATGTACCGATTGATTACCGCCGCCGCCAGACGCTCAAAAACGCCGAGCGCTACATCACGCCGGAACTCAAGACCTTCGAGGACAAGGCGCTGTCCGCCAACGAGCGCGCGCTGGCACGCGAGAAATATCTCTACGACCAGTTGCTCGACCAGTTGGCGCCGTACATTTCGCAACTGCAACGCACAGCCGCCGCGATAGCCGAACTTGACGTGTTAGCCACCTTTAGCGAGCGCGCCGCCACGCTAAATTTCAGCGCGCCGCAGTTTTCGGACGATGAACAGATCAGCATCGTGCAAGGCCGTCATCCGGTGGTGGAAGCACAGGTAGATCGCTTTACGCCCAACGACACCGAGCTGTCTGACGCGCGCCGCATGCTGCTGATCACGGGCCCGAACATGGGTGGCAAATCCACCTATATGCGTCAGGTCGCGATCATCGCACTGCTGGCCCATGTCGGCTGTTTCGTTCCCGCGCAACAGGCAAGCCTGGGAGAAATCGACCAGATTTTCACGCGTATCGGTTCATCGGACGATCTGGCCAGCGGGCGCTCCACCTTCATGGTCGAAATGACTGAAGCCGCCAACATCCTGCACAACGCCACCGAAAAAAGTCTGGTGCTGGTGGATGAAATCGGACGCGGCACCTCCACCTTCGACGGACTGGCACTGGCCTATGCGATTGCGTGCCACCTGCTGGAGAAAAACCAGAGCTATACGCTGTTCGCCACGCACTATTTCGAGCTGACGCGCTTGAGCGAGGAATTCGCCCGGCTCGCCAACGTGCATCTGACAGCGATCGAACACCAGCACAGCATCGTGTTCCTGCATTCGGTCAATGAAGGGGCGGCCAGCCAGAGCTACGGCCTGCAGGTCGCAGCATTAGCCGGTGTGCCGGCGCAAGTCATCAGAACGGCCAAAAAACAACTGCGCGCACTGGAACAAAACAGCGCGGCACAAAGCCCGCAAGGCGATTTGTTCGCCGCGATACCCGACGAACCCGAAGAACCCGAAGAACATCCGGCGCTTTCGGCTTTGCGCTGCGTGCAGCCGGATGAACTGAGCCCAAGGGATGCGCTGGAGAAGCTGTATCAGTTAAAGAAGCTCGTATAACGCCGCCACAAGATTTCCTGCCGATTTTCAGCGATGATCCGGCGCTTCATAAGTTAACCCGACACAAAATATCGGCGTATGTTAACTTGTTCGCCAACCTCCCGGAACTCACTATGAACATAGCAGAAATTGCCGGGCAACTGGAGCGCACCGGCTACATCGTTCTGGACAACCCGCTGCAGGCAGCATTAACCGCAGCGATATTTACCCGTTGTCATGACGATGACCAGGCAAATTTCCAGACCGCACATATCGGTCGTGGCACGGACAAAAAACACATCGACTCGATACGCGGCGATGTCATCAACTGGCTGGATGAGGCCAACGATACCGACCGATCCTATCTTGCCTGGATGAATGAGCTGCGCACGGGCCTGAATGAAGCGCTCTATCTGGGGCTGTTCGACTACGAATGCCACTATGCGATCTATAACGCCGGCGCCGGCTATGCGAAGCATTCAGATGTGCTCAACGGCAAAAGAAACCGCATACTTTCCACCGTGCTGTACCTGAATAAAGACTGGCAGCGCAGCGACGGCGGCGAACTGGTTTTATTCGAACCTGACGGGATGGACGTGATCGCCACAGTCACCCCGAAATTTGGCACAATGATCATCTTTTTAAGCGAATCGTTTCCGCATGAAGTTCTCATCTCCCACAACACAAGGCGCAGCATTACCGGATGGTTCCGTGTCAGCGGCAGTTAGTCCATGCCAGAACATGGCGACGCTCCCTGAAGCGGCCATCACTCTGGCTGAAAAAAATGTGCGCGACATTCTGACGCTGACCATCCAACACAGCCAGTCCGCAGTCGTGGTCTGGGATGCGCAATGCGCGCTGGCAATAGCGTTGACCCAAGCCTACCGACGCTGCCTGCCCGACGCGACATTTATCGATTTTGACAGCGTAGCGCCTGAGACCGTGCGCGCTGAGTTTGAACGACTGGCCCCCGGCGACCTGGTGGTGCTGATCCAGTCCACCAGCTTCCGCCTGGATGCCTTCCGCATCCGCGTCGAACTGTTCAAACGCGCGCTCAAGGTGATCGAACACCCCCATTTGTCGCGCATGCCGGGTGAAGAAGCGCTGATCTACATCGAATCGCTGGCCTATGATCCGGTCTATTTTCGCGGCACGGGCAACGGCCTGAAAGCACGCTTTGATGCCGCCAAAACAGGTGTCATCAACAGCTTCGGCGAACAGCTGATCTTTTCAGCCGGATTTGAACCCGCCAAACTCAACGTCGGAGATTACAGCCAGATGCACAATGTCGGCGGCCAGTTCCCGATCGGCGAAGTATTCACCGAATCGAAAGACCTGGAGGCCTTGAATGGCCGTGTGCGCATCTCCGTTTTTGGCGACACCAGCTTTACGGTCAACAAACCTGCGCAACCGATCACGCTGATCGTGGAAAAAGGCCGTGTCTCCGGCACCGTCGATTCCACGCCCGAGTTCGACCATGTACTCGCCAGGATACGTGCGGACGAGGGGGAAATCTGGGTGCGCGAACTGGGACTGGGGCTGAACCGCGCCTTTACACAGGACAGGTTGGTCAGCGATATCGGCACGTATGAGCGCATGTGCGGCGTGCATCTGTCCCTCGGCGCCAAACACGGCAGCTACACCAAGCCGCAAATCAAGAAAACGGCGGCAAGATACCATGTGGACGTATTTGCTTATACCGAAACGGTCACTCTCGACGATGAGGTGATCTATCGCGACGGCGCCTGGCTGGTGTGACCGGTGCGCGCCCGGCCTTAACCGACTTCACCAATCTAGGTTGTCGCAGACGCAGCGGTTACATCACCACGAAGCGGACGCATGGCAACATACCGCACCCGAGACAGCCCGTATTGACATCAGCGGTAGCTGCGGATTTCCTCCAACTCAGCCAGCGCATTGTCGGTAATGTCCGCCAGATCATCTTCACTGAGACCGAGATAATCTTGCGCCACTTGTCCGCTGACGTGCCATTCCGCATCATCCGGCTTGTTCAGGAAGGCGGCGACAATATGCTCTGACACCAGCTGAATAGCCACCAGGGCGCAGACCAGAGGGGTGGCGAGTTCACTGTCTTTAGCAAAAATACCATCGTCGTGATGCACCAGAATGGCCTGACTGATATAGTCCGGCAGACTCCAGTTGCGCGCCAGCATGTTGCCGACGATGGCATGGTTAGTGGCGTAATGCCGGTCTTCGATGACGATGATAAGTTCTGCGGACCTATTTGAGGCGGCAAGCGTATCTTTGTAGTCAGGAAATTTTGACATCAGGATCGGAATGCCACAGTCGTGAAAAAGACCGTAGGTGTAGGCTTCCTCACGTGAAACACCGTCTACATTGGAGGCCATATGGGAGGCGACCACCGCCGTAAAACTGGAACGATCCCAGAACCCCTCCATCAGTACTTTTTCACCTCCCAATGCATTTTGCAGGGCCGAACCCCTGACAATCTGCATCAGATTCTTGAGTCCCAACACAGACACTGCCTGCTGAACCGAGCTGACCTTGTTACGCAGCGCGAAAAACGGGGAATTTGCGGTCTTGAGCATTGATGCCGCCAATCCCACGTCACCGCTGATGAGTTTGACCAGCCTTGCAAAGTCCACATCCTCCCGGCGCGCCTCATCCATCAGCGCCACGACTATCTCGGGGCAAGGCGGAATACGAATGCTTTTCAGGATGTTTTCAGCTACCTGGCTTTCAATTTGTGTTTGATTCGTCTGACTTTCCATGATCCCGTGAGCTAAAAAATATACCGGTCAGGAATGTATCATATTATCGATGCCAATAATTGTGGCGCGTGAACAGCCGTGTCTGGCATGAAGCTGGCTGCCATCCATGCAGATTACCCGTCGACAAGCAACACAACACGCCGTTCCAGCGTTAACGTCCAAGCTGAATCACTGTTTACGTTCAACAGAATACGCAGGCAATTGACCTCGGTGCAGGTGGCCGGGGATAATCCGGGCCGGGAAGTTGACTGTCCTTTATCCAACGGTGCAAAACGTAATCGATAACATCCAGACCTATATTGACCATCCATTGATGCTGCTTGCTATATTTACAGCGGCTTCTTTTGCAATGATTTGGCGTCTTCACGCAATGGAGAGCAAGGGATTTGAAGGAACAGTTCTTGGCACGCTGATCATGCCCTACTGCTCTGGATTCGCAAATCTTGTTTTCGCCTATGTGATGAGCAGCTCAGCCAGCAATGGCGGGTTGGTGATCGAAAACAGTATCGTCAACAATGCCACCAACCTGACGTTGATTCTCGGGCTTGCTGCTGTTTTTGGCTCGGCTGCGATCATTCAAAAAGGAAATCCCAGGAAAAAGGTAACGAACAACGCCGACTTTCACCGGATCAACCGGCTTAATTTACTGTTTACGTTGATCGCGTTATTCCTGTTTACCGGAACGCTCTGGGCGCTGGCAAAGGATGGAATACTCGATTTTTATGATGGCCTGGTTTTGGTTGGTCTGTTCCTCTTTTGGCAGATATTGCACGTATTTGAAGTATTAAAAGACAAGATCAGAAAAAACAAGGCATTTCATTGGACGATAGTGATCGACATAGCGATTATCGCTGCAAGCGCCTATTGTATTTATTTTGCGGTTGATCATCTCGTGGGTTGGGTATCGAAAACGGAAAACCCGATTTTCAGCTTTGCAAAATTAGGCTGGTTAAGCGGCTTGCTGATGGTTTTGCCTAATGCATTCATCGCCCTGTATTACGCTTATATAGGCCGTCAGGATATTGTCCTGAGCTCGCAAATCGGCGACGGTCACATCTGCATTCCAATGTGCATCGGGCTGTTTTCGCTCTTTAATCCGATCCGGGTCCCCGATTTTTTACAAATTGGCACGTACATCATCCTGGGCGCCGGAGCTGTTCTTTTCCTGTTTATTGCCGTCCTTGGCCGAGTTCCCCGTTTTATCGGCGCGGGCCTGATCGGCGCATATGCACTTTTCCTGTACAAAGGACTCATTCAATAGGCGACTCAGCGCTCGCTAATCGTCACCTTATTGCGGCCACTTGCCTTTGATCGATATAACGCTGCGTCGGCCATCGACAGTATTTCCTTACTATGCTCTACGGGCTGATCGTCAAGCAGCGCAATGCCGAACGACATGGTGACATGCAAACATTCACCCGTCAGCGGACTGCCGGCAGGCCCGATCTTTATAAATTCATGATTTTCAATGGTCTGACGCAGACGCTCTACGATGTTCAAGACCTGATCTGTTTCAGTGTCTTCATAAATCAGCAAAAATTCCTCACCGCCATATCGGCCGGCGAGATCGAGATGCTTTCGAATCACTGCCTCAAAGATTCGCCCTACTTCCTGCAGCACTGAATCGCCTTGAATATGGCCATACTGGTCATTGATTTTCTTGAAAAAATCGATGTCGGCCAGCACAACCGCCCCCGAACTGATTCGTTTGCGTTTTTGGCGCTGGAATGTTTTTTCCAGTTCTTCCCGAATTGCGCGGCTATTCAACAGCCCTGTTAATCCGTCGTAGCTCGCCAGCTTTTCGAATTGCGTTTTCATCAAGATGGAACTCAGCATATTGCACATGATTTCGCAAACCCGCACCTCATGCTGCTGGATGTCTGATTCATCCCCGAAAAAATCGCCTGCCAACAGGTAGCCGTGGCCTAAATTCTCGGGCAAATAGATCGACCCGACAATATCGCAGCCCCATCCCGGAATGTTGATGAATGAGACATTACGGTTCTTGAAGGCCATGACTTCGTTGGTAAATTCCAGAGGGGGATTATCGATATCAAGGCATATTTTAGTGCCCTCCAGCAAATCCGGTCTTATATGCTCGGGATTGCAAACTGACATGACTTCCAGAATCAAATCGTTTTCGATCACGTTGGTAATCTTATATAAGACGCCAATGTGAAAGCCCAGCGCCTTGTTGATTATTTGCAGCGGTTTCTCAAAATAGCTTTGATCCTGATGAGGAACGTTGGTTAAGTGATAACTCAACTCGCCCAATTGATTCAATAGATATTCCGCTGAATTTATAACTTTTCCCATCAAAAACGTTCCTTAAAAGTGGGGCGATGCGCCGAAACATCCTCGTTCTTTGTCTGTAATTTTTTAAAACGGCGGACTGCCGTCTTCCTTCAAGGCTAAATATTCATCGATCAGCCGCACCAGTACTTCCGTCTCATCGCCATCGGGCAGGCCGAGGATTCTGGCCACCCTCGCGACCTTGCCGGGGTTGATCCGGCGGCGACTGATGGACAGATCGGCTGGCGCTTCTCCACTCAACGGGATAGCGACTGCGTTCTCCAGGGTAACCGTGGAGGTCGCTGCCTCTGGTGTAATTTCTTCCCGTTTTTTGCGTCTGCCACCTTCTTCGAAGAGCGCTCTGTCCACTGTTTTGCGGGTCAGCTTTTCACCTTCAGGCAGTTGCTCCACATGGCCTATCAGGGATTTGGCCCTGGCTTCATTTTTCTGGGACAGTTTTTCCAACTGAATGGCTGTACCGGCGCTGGGAATCTTGCCCGAATTCAGCAGAGCTGCGATCTTTGGGGACAGGTTGGCTGTGGCGGCAGCGGTGGCCTGGTTGAGCCACGCTCTTGTTCCGCCAAAATGCTCAGCCGCGGCTTCACGGTTGTCAAAGCGTTCAGCGATAGTCTGGATGGCGTTAGCCATGTCTCGCGGCTCCAAAGCCGTGCGAACACCCAAACCCATATTTTCAGAGACCTGCACATCCAACACCTCGGCAGCCTCACAACAGCGGATCAAGGCAGGTACCGATTGTTCACCTGCCATGACGGCAGCTCGCCAGCGGCGCTCGCCCACAATGAGCGAATACCGCCCGGCAGAGTTGGCTGGTTGCACCAGCAGCGGGTGGATGACACCCATCTTGCGAATGGAATTGGCCAGGCTTTGGAGAGCTGTTTCGTCGATGTTCTGACGCGGGCTGTCCGGGTCAGGCTCAATCAACGTCACGGCTATCATCTGGAATTGAGTGTGTGCTTCTTTGAAGGCCATAAAGGGTCCGCGTAATATAGGTGATGCGCGATCAGAGAGCATGGACCATGCCTGGATTCTGCGCAGACGAGCGGCAAACGCCCGATAAAATATGAATTAACTAAAAATGATCCGCGAAATCACCTGCTGACACGCGCTGACGCCGATTCTATCCCAGAACCACGCCGTATTCCCTTTAAGGTTTCACGGTTCGCAGCATTCGTCTCTTGGATTATAGAGTCAAGTGCGAGCCCGGATAACACGAGCGCAATCAGGGAAAGATTGGCAGAACTCGGCCTGCCCTCTGACGATTGTTTGCCACTGGCGCTGATGGGTTTCATCGCTGCGCACACGGGTCCTGTAGCAGCTCATAAAGCAGTTGAGAAACGCTCGCGATAGACCTTGGGCGTCACGCCTATTCTTTTCTGAAATACACGACGCATTTTTTCTTCGGTTCGAAAACCCGTCTTCAAGGCAATCACTTTCAACGGGGATTTGTTTTCCTCCAGCATACGCCGGGCAACTTCAAAGCGCGCTCTTTCTATAAAATCTGCCGGGCTTTCGGTTGTTTCCCGATGAAATACCCTGGCGAAATTCCGTTCGCTCATCGCCAGTCTGGCCGCCAGCATGGTCACATTCAGATCGTCGTCCAGGTGCTGCATGATCCAGTTTTGCAATTCGCGTATGGTTGGATTGGTCGTCATCTGACTGGAAAGATGGACGCTGAACTGGGATTGACCGCCCGGCCTTTTCAGGTAGATCACTAGGTCGCGCGCCACTTCGAGTGCTATTTCACGGCCAAAATCCTCTTCCACGATCGCCAATGCCAAATCCATTGCGGCAGTCACACCGGCAGAGGTCCAGATATTGCCCTCGCGGATAAAGATGGCATCGGCATCCACTTTTACCCTGGGATATCTTTTGCGCAAGCGTTCCGCAAAATTCCAGTGCGTGGTGGCCCGCTTGCCATTGAGCGCCCCGCCTTCGGCCAAAAAGAAACTTCCTGTACATAATGCGGCCAGCCGATTTATTCTGGACGCGGCTTTTTCAACCCATTCGACAATTTCGGGGGAATCTTGCAGCGCCTGCTCAATATCGTGCGAACCGACTATCAGGGCGAGATCCGGCAATGCAAAAATACTGATCGCCTTGGTCGCCTGCAGTGACATCAGCGTATCAGAGGGGATCATGCCGGTTTTTGTCGAGGCGATAGCAACCGAATATCCGCCAGCCAGGTTGCGTTGATGCAAACAGCTGTTGGTATAGTCAAAAACCTTCAATGGCCCGATCGCTTCCAAAGCCTTAAAGCCCGGATAGACGATGATGTCCACGGTGCGTAGTTTATCTTTCGGTATGTTGCTGCTCATATGGATTGAGTCCGTAAATTGCTGTAAATAATTGGCGAACAGTCACCATTTCGGTTTAGTGCGTTGTGAGCGCGTATGAAATTTTGTATATTTAATCAACGACTTGCATACAGAAGATGGCTAGCCGCGATAACACACTGCCGGAAACCTGCCGCTGGCGCTTTTCATTCGCAAGGTCTCCAAATATTAGCAAGGAGTGGCGGACGAGAACCTGACGCTGTTCAATGGATAATATCGATCCAAAGAACCATTGGCGAATCCAATGCCGCCTGTGCGCGACTTGAACCCGGTGCGCGCCTCTGTGCCGGATTGCGAATCAAAGAAACCCGTCGCTATCGCAAGCAGACGCAAATGCGGACAACGTTGCGGCATTTACAGCCAGAATCCACCCGGCTCTCCTTTCCTGTCTTTTTCAGATAGTAGAATACTTCTTTCAAATATACGGCGTTACACATCCCGTTTATTTACCAGCAGTTTAAAACCAAGGAGTCATCCCATGAATAATGCAGTCAATATACATCCGGCAGTTGATAATGGAATACAGTCTGCGGCGGATGCTTTTCCCGGCGGAACGCTTTTTTGCGCCTGCCCGACGCACAAGGTTGAGGTCGCGATCAAGGGGCAGTCTGCGCACAATCACCTGTGTGGATGTACGCAGTGCTGGAAACCGGAAGGCGCGCTATTCTCGCAGATTGCGGTGGTACCGCGCGATAACGTCAGTATCTTAGCAAATGAAGACAAGCTGGCAATCGTAAATGCTGAGGAAATGCTGCAACGCTATGCTTGCAAAGCGTGCGGGGTACACATGTATGGCCGCATCGAAAATACAGCGCATCCGTTCTACGGGCTCGATTTTATTCATACCGAGCTATCAAACGAAGAGGGCTGGACAGCGCCACAATTCGCAGCATTCGTCTCCTCAATTATAGAATCAGGTGCGAGCCCGGATAATATGGGTGCAGTCAGGGAAAGATTGGCAGAACTCGGCCTGCCCTCTTACGATTGTTTATCACCGGCGCTGATGGATTTCATCGCGACGCACACGGCAAACGGCGCAGTAACCGGGGAAGCATAAACTACAAGGACGAACTCATGCAAAACTTCACTTTCCACAATCCGACACGCATCCTGTTTGGTCAGGGACGCATTGCCGATATTTCGCGCGAGATCCCGGCCGGCGCACGCGTGTTGATCACATACGGCGGCGGCAGCGTCGTCAAGACAGGCACGCTGAATGAAGTAAAGGCCGCGCTGAAAGATTTCACCCTCTTCGAGTTTGCCGGAATCGAACCCAACCCGACTTACGAAACGCTGATGCAGGCGGTTGAACTCGCCCGCCGCAAGCAGATCGATTTCCTGCTCGCTGTCGGTGGCGGCTCGGTGATCGACGGCACCAAGTTCATCGCCGCTGCGATCCCTTTTGCCGGCGAACCTTGGGATATCCTCGCCAAACAGGCTGAGATAAAGAGCGCGATCCCGTTCGGCAGCGTACTCACGCTCCCCGCGACCGGGTCTGAGATGAACAGCGGTGCCGTGATTACCCGACGCGCCAGCAACGACAAGCTGGTTTTTGCAAGCCCTCTGGTCTACCCGCTGTTTTCGGTGTTAGATCCGAGCAAAACGTATACGCTGCCAGAACGTCAGGTAGCCAACGGCGTGGTCGATGCGTTCGTGCACATCACCGAGCAATACCTCACTTATCCGGCGGATGCGAAAGTGCAGGACCGCTTTGCCGAAGGCCTGCTGCTGACGCTGATTGAAGAAGGACCCAAGGCATTACAGGAACCGGAGAACTACGCAGTACGCAGCAACTTGATGTGGACGGCAACGCTGGCTTTGAACGGACTGATCGGCGCCGGTGTGCCTCAGGACTGGGCGACCCATATGCTGGGGCATGAGCTCACTGCACTGCACGGTCTTGACCACGCCCAGACACTGGCCGTAGTGTTACCCGCCATGTTGCAAGTCAGGCGTGAAGAAAAACGCGAGAAACTGCTGCAGTACGCAGAGCGTGTCTGGGGCTTGCGGACGGGCGACCAAGATGCGCGCATCGATCAGGCCATCAAGTACACCCGGCAATTTTTCGAAAAAATGCATGTATCGACCCGGCTTTCAGACTACGGGATCGGAAGCGACGCGATCCCGGCGCTGGTGGCGCAACTGCAACGGCATGGCATGAACGCGCTCGGTGAGCATCAGAATCTCGACATTAAACGTTCACAGCAGGTATACGAACTGGCCGTCTGATCCGACTCAATCGAAAAACCCGATACGCGGTTAATCAAACATTATTACTATCAAGGAATTACAAAATGAAATCAAAAGCAGCTGTTGCATGGGAAGCAAACAAACCCTTATCGATTGAAATGATCGACGTGGAAGGCCCGAAACATGGCGAGGTATTGCTCAAGGTCATCGCGTCCGGTGTCTGTCATACAGATGCGTTCACGCTGTCCGGCGATGATCCGCAAGCCGTTTTCCCTGCCGTACTGGGCCACGAGGGCGGCTGCGAAGTCGTGGAGTGCGGCCCCGGCGTCAAGGATCTGAAGCCGGGTGATCATGTGATCCCTCTGTACATTCCTGAATGCGGGGTTTGCAAGTATTGCCTTTCCGGTAAAACCAACCTGTGCCAGGCCACCGCATCCACTGAGTGGGATGGTCTCATGCCCGACGGCACGACACGTTTTTCGATGAACGGCAAGCCTATTTTCCACTACATGGGCTGTTCCACCTTTTCCGAATATACCGTGGTGCCTGAAATCGCATTGGCAAAAATCAACAAAGCGGCTCCGCTGGACAAGGTCTGCCTGCTGGGCTGTGGCGTCACGACAGGCATCGGCGCGGTCATCAATACCGCCAAGGTGGAACCCGGTTCAACGGTCGCCGTTTTCGGCCTGGGCGGCATCGGTCTGTCCTGTATTCAGGGTGCCGTGATGGCCCGTGCTAAGCGCATCATTGCAGTGGACATCAACCCGGGAAAATGGGCGATGGCCCGCGCGCTGGGTGCGACAGATTTCATCAACCCCAGGGAGCTGAGCTGCAGTGTTACCGAAGCCATCGTTGAAATGACCGATGGCGGCGTCGACTATTCCTTCGAGTGTATCGGCAATGTACATGTGATGCGTGAAGCGCTGGAGTGCACACACCTGGGCTGGGGTGTTTCCACCGTTATCGGGGTCGCCGGTGCCGGCAAGGAAATCTGCACGCGTCCGTTCCAGTTGGTCACGGGCCGTACCTGGAAGGGCAGCGCGTTCGGCGGCGTCAAGGGGCGGACGGAACTGCCGGGCTACGTAGACCGTTACATGAGCGGCGAAATCGAGCTGGACAAGATGATCACACACACCATGCCGCTCGAAGATATCAACCGGGCATTTGATTTGATGCACAGCGGCGAAAGCATACGCTCCGTTATCATTTTTTAAGGCCTTTTAAAATGAAGAAAATCGAAAGCATCAAAGAGTTCGGCGGGTGGCTTAACCGCTATGAGCATCAGTCCACAAGCTGCAATTGCACCATGACGTTTTCCGTTTATCTGCCGCCGCAGGCGGAAACGGAAAAAGTCCCCGCCGTCTATTGGCTGTCTGGCCTGACTTGCACCGATGACAATGTCCGCGTCAAGGCTGGCGCGCAGCGTTATGCCGCTGAACTTGGGCTGGCGCTGATCATGCCGGACACCAGTCCCCGGGGCGATGACGTGGCCGACGCACCGGATCGCTACGATCTGGGCAAGGGCGCCGGATTTTATGTCAACGCCACCCAAGCGCCCTGGTCAGCGCATTACCATATGTATGACTATGTCACAGCAGAGCTGCCTGCATTGATCGAGGCACATTTGCCGGTGCTGCCCGGCATCAAATCCATCAGCGGTCATTCCATGGGCGGGCACGGCGCACTGATCTGCGCACTGAAGGAAAAAGGCGCCTACCGCTCCGTTTCAGCATTTGCACCCATCTGTCATCCGGTGAAATCTCCATGGGGTGAAGGGTGTTTCAGCGCCTATCTGGGTGATGATAAAGAACAGTGGAAGGCCTACGATGCAACCGAACTGATCAACGCCGGGCACACTGCCATACCTGTATTGATCGATCAGGGCACCAGTGATCAGTTTCTGACTGATCAACTGTTTCCGCAGGATCTGCAAGCGGCCTATGCAAAACAGTGCGGATCTATCACACTGCGCATGCAGGAAGGCTATGATCACAGCTACCATTTCATTGCCACCTTCATAGGCGAGCACCTGGCCTATCATGCTCGCGCCCTGCGGCGATAAATCAGCCCGCGCCCGCATAAGCTCTGACCACGAGCGTATCAGGGACTGACCACGACTTAATCACCAACCTGCAAAGAGGAGTTTAACCATGCGATATCGTTTATTAGGGAATACCGGTCTCTATGTTTCCGAACTATGCTTAGGGACAATGACTTTTGGCGCTAAAGGATTTTGGGAAGTGATGGGCGGCCTCCAGCAACCGGAAGTTGATCTTCTGGTACGCGAAGCTTTCGATCAGGGCATCAATTTTTTTGATACTGCCAATGTTTATTCGCTGGGCGAATCGGAAAAACTGCTTGGCCAGGCATTCAAAAATATCGGGCTGCCACGAGATGAAATCGTGGTCGCCACGAAATCAACCGGAATCATGAATGAGTCTGCCAATGGGCGAGGCCAATCGCGCTTCCATATTTATAACGAAGTCGATGCAAGCCTCAAGCGACTGCAATTAGACCATATCGACCTCTATCAACTGCACGGATTCGATCCCTTAACCCCACTCGAGGAATCCCTGTCCGCGCTCAACGACCTCGTTAAGTCCGGCAAGATTCGTTACATCGGGCTATGCAACATGGCGGCCTGGCAAATCATGAAGGCATTGGGTATTTCCAAGCGCCATCATTGGAGTGAGTTTGCCAGCGTGCAAGCCTATTATTCAATCGCGGGGCGCGATCTTGAACGCGAAATTTTTCCCCTGGTTCAGGACCAAAAACTAGGACTGATGATCTGGAGCCCACTCGCCGGCGGTTTTTTATCCGGTAAATTTAAACGCGACCAGGCGGCGCCTGCGGGTTCCCGCAGGACAGAATTCGATTTCCCCCCCTTGAACAAAGAGAAGGCTTTTACTTGTCTGGATGCGATAGAACCTATCGCACAAGCACATGGGGTATCGGTAGCTCAGGTGGCTTTGGCATGGATATTAAGCAAACAGCAGGTGTCCAGCATCATCATCGGCGCGCGCCGCATGGAACAATTAAAAGACAATCTTGCGTCCACCAAACTGGTTCTGTCTGAAGCTGAATTAAAGACCCTCGACGAGGTGAGCGCCCTGTCACCAGAATATCCAGGGTGGATGCTCGCGCTCCAGGGACAATATCGCGCCATACCGCCAGTCTGACCCGGCCCTTGTATTTCGTGCCTCTTAACGCGTCCATTTCGATATCTTGATCAAACAATGAACGATGAACCGGCGACTTGACGCCCCTTAACATATTCGCGAGGCAAATTCGCATGATGACTTTCGACACAGTCAGGAGGCTGGGTAAGTGGACGCCGATTCGGCATTGTCCCGGCAGGTTCGTGCTGCGTGGTGTATCGCCAGCATTGAGCGTTGTCGATTTGCTCGGCGACATTGCCGGTGTTCAGCAGTTTCAGTCGCCAAAAGCCACAGACACGGTCTGGGTTGTTTGCCTTGAGGACGGAGGGATGATTTCTTATCGCAGGCTTGCCGGCACTTGGCTTCACACTCTGAACACGAAAGAAGGATTCAGACGGAAGCTGGAACAGCTTGAGATTAGTTTGCATGAATCTGTCACCTGATTAACGTTGGGCAGATTGAGTCCTCAACCGAACTTGTCCGGCGTGTATTCCCCATCAACAGTCAGTCGCAGCGATGGACATGCAGGACTGCTCTTCGGCCACAGGAGACGGCGGAGGCTCCGACATAAAGAGGCAGCGTGTTTTCATGGGGAACTCCTGGAGGTGGATGGACAGCATGGCGGGTGGAAGGACAGCTCCTTAAATTACGCTGCATGGAAACTGCCTCTCACCAAAAACCACTTCTTCAATGCCATTGTCCAAAGTACAGGAGTTACAGACACTTCCAATCTGAGAGTAAAATGCCGCACCCTTGCATCGTTCATCACCCGAAAAGCATCACCTTAAAATGGCCAACCCGAATCTCTCTTCCTTCATCTGGTCTGTCGCCGATCTGCTGCGTGGTGACTACAAGCAATCCGAATACGGCAAGGTCACCGACCGCATCCTGACCATGATTGCAGGGCTGCCGGCATGAGCACTGAAAAAAAACTCCAAATCCGTAACAGCACCGCCGAGTTTTTGATTTTCAGCAATCAGGCGGGTGAGGATGGCATAGAGGTTCGCGTGGCGGATGAAACTGTCTGGCTGACCCAGAAGCTGCTCGGGGTGCTGTTTGACAAGAGGCGGAGCACCATCACCGAACACCTGCAGAACATCTTTGCGACGGATGAGCTGGAAGAAAAAGCAGTATGTCGGGATTTCCGACACACTGCCGAAGACGGCAAGGATTACACCACGCGCTTCTACAACCTCGCGGGGTTTTTATTTCAGGATGTCCGCTATGTCAATTGAGCCTGGCAATCTCGCTCCACACTCCGATCTGTATGTAAGCATCCGTGACGTACTGCTTACCGCGAGAACTCATGTCCGCCAAACCGTCAACGACGCGATGGTGCAAACCTACTGGCAGATCGGACGTTTAATTGTCGAAGGTGAGCAAGGAGGCGAAGCCCGTGCAGAATATGGTAAACGTGTACTCGCTGAACTGGCGAAACGCCTCTCGGCTGAATTCGGCAAAGGATTTTCTGTCACCAACCTGAAGCTGTTCCGACAGTTTTATCTGGCTTTCCCAATTAGTCACACGCTGTGTGACCAATCCGTTCTGGGGCGTTTAAGCTGGTCGCATTTCCGCAATTTGTTGCGGGTGGAGGATATCAAGGCGCGTGCCTGGTATGCGAACGAAGCAGCCGACCAAGGCTGGAGCGTGCGCGCGCTGGATCGCCAAATCAGCACCTTGTTTTACGAGCGTTTGCTTGGCAGTCAAGCCAAGGCGGGAGTGCGCCATGAGGCTGAGGCGCAGATTGCCGAACATGCGCCAGCCGATCCGCGCGATTTCATCCGTGACCCGTATGTGCTTGAGTTTCTCGGCGTGCAACCGGATGCTGGGCTATATGAGCAAGACATAGAACAAGGCTTGCTTAACCAGTTACAAAAATTCCTCATGGAATTGGGCAAGGGCTTTGCCTTCGTCGCACGGCAAAAGCACCTGCGGGTTGAAGGCGAAGATTGTTTTGTTGACCTCGTCTTCTACAACTACCTGCTCAAATGTTTCGTGCTCATCGACCTCAAGGTAGGCAAGCTCAGTCATCAGGATGTCGGGCAAATGGATATGTATGTGCGCGTCTTTGAAGAGCAGTATCGCAATGAGGGCGATAACCCCACGCTGGGCCTGATCCTATGTTCCGAGCGTAACGCCGCCGTCGCCAAATACTCTCTGCTGGCAGATAACCCACAACTCTTTGCCAGCAAATATCGCTTCATTCTTCCTTCCGAGGCCGAATTGCAAGCCGAGCTGGAACGCGACCGCGCGCTGATTGAAGCGAACCAGCCGAGCGACGAGGATGGCGCATGAGTTTTCACGATACTCGAACAACAAGGACAGCGGCGTTGAGTGGTTGGGGGAGGTGACCTTGCCCCTGTGTTTCGTATCTCTGAACACGAAAGAAGGATTCAGACGGAAGTTGGAACAGCTTGAGATTAGTTTGCCTGAATCTGTCACCTGATTAACGTTGGGCAGATTGAGTCCTTAACCGAACTTGTCCGGTGTGTATTTCCCATCAACAGTCAGCAGCAGCGATGGACACGCAGGCATGCTCTTCGTCCACAGGGACGGTGGCACCAGATGCGCCTATGGCCGGTGACGAGACTCAGCGGACGCTCATGACGGGCAGGTTTATGGCAAGCAATTCAGAAAATTTAAGTTCAGCGATTAAGGGTGGCTTGCGGTTTGTCGGCTTACCAAAATGCAATTCAACTCGCCCAAATTAGCTTTGTGTTAGCATTCCCTGTCTGCACTTCCGAATAACATAAATGACAAATAAAGAAGCCACGGCGCGCATCAAAATCAATAAATTACTTGAAGTGGCGGGCTGGCGTTTTTTCGCCGATGGCAAACAACCCGCCAACATTCAGCTCGAACCCAGCATTACCATCAAAACTCAGGACCTGGATGCCCTGGGCGCAGACTTTGAGAAGTCCTCCCGGGGGTTTATTGATTTTCTTCTGCTAAATGAAAAGGGTTTTCCTTTTATCGTTCTTGAAGCCAAGTCAGAAGACAAGAGCCCGCTGGCTGGCAAAGAACAGGCTCGCAAATATGCCAGATCGCAGAACTGCCGTTTTATCATTCTCTCAAACGGAAATTTGCACTATTTTTGGGACCTTGAACGGGGCAACCCTTACCTCATCACAACTTTCCCGACGCCGATGTCCGTCACGGGTTACCAGAAAAGCGTTCCCGATCCGAATCGTTTGATTGAGGAGATTGTCGACGAGGATTACATCGTACTCACACAGCGCCCGGGCTATGCATCAGAGGCGGCTTGGAGTATTCCATCTGAACGCGAGGCTTTCAAAAATGCCAACGGGCTACGTTTTCTGCGTCCTTATCAAAGCCGAGCGATTCATGCGCTGCAAAAATCTGTTAAAGAAGGCCGTGACCGTTTTCTTTTTGAAATGGCCACAGGAACCGGAAAGACGCTGACTTCGGCTGCTGTCATCAAGCTTTTTCTGCGCACAGGCAATGCAAGGCGTGTTCTTTTTCTGGTGGACAGGCTGGAGCTCGAAGACCAAGCTAAAAAGGCTTTCAGCAAAGTGCTTGCCAACGATTATCAGACAGTCATCTATAAAGAAAATCGCGATGACTGGCGACGTGCGGAAATCGTTGTTACAACCGTTCAATCGCTGCTTTTCAACAACAAATATCAGGCTCTTTTTTCGCCGACTGACTTTGATCTGGTTATTTCCGACGAAGCACATCGCTCCATAGGCGGCAATGCCCGCGCAGTGTTTGATTATTTTATCGGCTATAAATTGGGATTGACTGCGACGCCACGTGATTACTTGAAGAAATTCGAGAAGAGCAAATCTTCCACCCGCGATCCGCGTGAATTTGAACGTCGCTTACTGCTCGACACTTACCGCACTTTTGGGTGCGATGACGGACAGCCGACTTTCCGCTACTCATTGCTTGATGGCGTAAAGGATGGCTTCCTGATTAATCCCACAGTGGTGGACACCCGCAGCGACATCACCACCCAGCTTTTGTCCGAGGAGGGTTTTGTCGTCGATTTCAAGGATGATCAGGGCGAAGATCAGAAAGAAAGTTTCAAACAGCGCGAATTTGAAAAACGCTTTTTTTCTGATGCCACCAACCAACTTTTCTGTAAAACCTTTCTGGAACATGCACATCGCGATCCCGTCAGCGGCGAGATCGGCAAATCTATCATTTTTGCAGTAAGCCAGAATCATGCCGGCAAACTGACGCAGATTCTGAATTTGATGGCAGACAAGATGTTCCCAGGCAAATATCAATCTGATTTTGCCGTTCAGGTCACCTCTCAGATCAGCGATGCCCAGCAATTCACGATTAACTTCACCAACAACAATCTGCTCGGTTCGGCGAATTTTCTGCCCACATATAAGACCAGCAAAGCCAGGATTTGCGTGACGGTAGGCATGATGACCACAGGTTATGACTGTCCTGACCTGCTCAATCTAGGCCTGTTCCGTCCGATTTTCTCGCCCACCGATTTCATCCAGATTAAGGGACGCGGCACGCGCCGTCACAATTTTCTTGATGAATTGCGCGATGAAGATCACAAGGAACGCATCTATGAGGCGCGTAAAACCTCCTACAAACTGTTCGATTTCTTTGCCAATTGCCAATATTTTGAAGAAGAGTTCAAATACGACGAAATTCTGAAACTGCCCAAGCCCAAGGGTGAAAGTGCAGGCGGTGGCGATGGTCCTCTAGGGGAGCCGGAAACTTACGAACATATGGGCGAGGATATTGTTGCCTCCCTCAAGGTTGAAGAGATCACTGCCGAGGGCATGAAGATTGACCGCATGTTCTACGAGAAATTCGAGGATGTCATCCGCGAGAATACGACCATCGTGGAGGCAGTTGAGGCTGGGCATTGGGATAAGGTTATCGATTACGTTAATCGCGAGGTTTTTGACAAGCCGAATGAATTTTATACCATTGAAAAGTTGCGCAAGGCAGCGGCAGTAGATCGTCGCTTGGGCTTGCGCGAAATTCTCGAAAAAATATTTGGCCTGATCCCACGCTTTAAATCCAAAGATGAGCTGCTCGAAGAAGAATTTTCCAAATTTGTTGCCGATTACAAGCCGGAAGAAGCTGCCGCCATTCCCGCCCTAAAAAATTACTTCAAGGCCTATGCCACTAGCGACAGATTTCGTCATATTATCGACGAAGAGGAATACACCGATCTTGCCACCAACCCGTTCTTTTCAACGCGGGACTTCAAGGCAGTTCCGGCAGAATTTCGCAAGCTCATCCCCAATTACATCAAGGACTACGTGTCCCTGAATCAATTTGCCGCATAAAGGATTTTAATGCTAGACACAGTTACCAAACGCCGCATCGACACTGCCCGCGACATACTCGTCGGCAAAGTGCCCGATCCGAAATCGCAGGTGGAACAGATCACTCTGGCGCTGATTTACAAATTCATGGATGACATGGATGCAGAAGCCGAAGAGCTGGGCGGCAAGCGCAAATTTTTCACAGGTGAATTTGCCCGTTACGGCTGGGCTAAGCTGATGAATCCGGGAATTGGCGGCCATGAATTGATCGGTCTTTACGGCGAAGGCATCAGCAGTATGCTGCAGAATCCCGGCATTCCGGCGCTGTTTCGCGATATTTTCAAGAATGCCTATTTGCCGTATCGCGACCCTGAGACGCTGAAAAGCTTTCTGAAAATCATCGACGAATTCAGTTACGACCATTCCGAGCGTCTGGGTGATGCGTTCGAGTATCTACTCTCTGTGCTGGGTTCTCAGGGGGATGCAGGGCAATTCCGCACCCCGCGCCACATCATCGATTTTATTGTGGAAATCATGGCGCCGAAAAAGGGCGAGGTCATTCTTGATCCTGCCTGTGGTACTGCGGGCTTTCTGATTTCAGCCTACAAACACATCTTGCGCACCAATATTGATGCGAAAAATGTCAATACGCTCACCCCTGACGAAAAATGGCGACTTGCAAAGAATTTTCAGGGCTACGATATTTCGCCCGACATGGTGCGCCTATCGCTGGTGAACCTGTATCTGCACGGCTTTACCGATCCGCACATTTTTGAATACGACACGCTTACGTCCGAGGCGCGCTGGAACGAATACGCTGACGTGATCCTGGCCAACCCGCCGTTCATGTCGCCTAAAGGCGGTATTAAGCCGCACAAGCGTTTTTCCATACAGGCCAAGCGCTCCGAAGTGCTGTTTGTCGATTACATCGCAGAACACTTAACCCCCAACGGGCGCGCCGGCATCATCGTACCAGAAGGCATTATTTTTCAGAGCCAGACCGCCTATAAGGATCTGCGCAAAATGCTGGTTGAAAATTCGCTGGTCGCTGTTGTCTCGCTGCCCGCAGGCGTTTTCAATCCGTACTCCGGCGTGAAGACCTCTATACTGATACTCGACAAGTCGCTGGCCAAACAAAGTGATTCGGTTGCCTTCTTCAAGGTCGAAAATGACGGCTACGGTTTAGGCGCCCAGCGCCGCGCCAATTCCGGCGAGCAACTGACGCTGGTTCAGGCAGAGCTGGAAGCATACCTGCAAGCTCTGCGCAGCAATCAAGTTACCAATGAGCTGTTGCCTACCTTGGGTATGATCGTGCCGAAAGAAAAAATCGCCGCAAATGGCGACTACAATCTGAGCGGGGAACGGTATAGGGAGGGGGCAGCTCAGTCCGCACACTTTCCTTGGAGGACAATAGAATCCCTCGTAGAGACAATCACTCCGCCAGCAAAAATTCAGACAACTGCTTTTGGCGGCGCGGGGCGATTCCCAATCATAGATCAATCGCAGGATAAAATTGCTGGATGGACTGACGATGAATCAGCATTGGTTCGCCCCCTAAAGCCGCTCGTGATTTTTGGGGATCACACTTGTGCAGTCAAGCTCGTTGAAACGCCTTTCGCGCAAGGTGCGGACGGCATCAAGATTCTGCAAACCATTGACGCACTCGACCCGCGATTTCTGTTCCATGTCCTTCGCGCCAGACCGTTAAAAACCAGCGGCTATCAAAGACACTTCTCAAAACTAAAGGAACTCCAAATTCCCCTGCCTCCACTGGACGTGCAGAAGGAAATCGTGGCAGAGATCGAGGGCTACCAGCAAGTTATCAACGGCGCCCGCGCTGTCCTCGACAGCTATCGCCCACATATTTCCATAAATCCAGAATGGCCGATGGTTGAGTTGGGTGAAGTCTGCTCGACATCTTCAGGCGGAACTCCGTTGAGCGGAAAGACAGCCTACTACGAAGGTGGAACAATTCCGTGGCTGCGTAGCGGAGAGGTCGCCCAAGGGAATGTGTTTCACTCGGAGCTATTCATCACCGAAGAAGGATTGAAGAACTCATCGGCAAAAATATTCCCTATCAACACCGTGCTCGTTGCCATGTATGGAGCGACAGCAGGCGAAGTTGGAATTCTTCGTTTTGAGGCCTCCACCAATCAGGCCGTTTGTGGAATCAATCCCGACGAGCGGCTTTCTCCAGACTTTCTCTACTTGTTTCTTAAGACAGATAAACCAGCGTTGATTCGCTTGGCTGGCGGCGGAGCACAGCCGAACATCTCACAGAAGATTGTTCGCGAATTCAAAATCCCTATTCCACCTCTCGACATGCAGCAAGCAATCGTTGCAGAGATTGAAGCTGAACATGCGTTGGTCAACAGCAACAAGGAACTGATAGCGCGCTTCGAAAAGAAAATACAGGCTACCTTGGCCCGTGTCTGGGGCGAATGAGATGCGACTCCATCGGAGGTGTGAATGATGAATTTGCTCACGTTTCAGCAAGCAATCCAAGCCTCCGCCTCTTATTCGAAAAGGCATCTATTTCTGGGTAACGGATTCAGCATTGCATGTCGCCCTGATATTTTTCGTTACGAAAAGCTCTTTGAGCAAGCGGACTTTTCAAATCTACCAGAGTCGGCACGACAAGCTTTCAGTGCGCTGAATACGACCGATTTTGAACGCGTAATCAAGGCTCTGTGGGATGCAGCAGAATTAACGGCCCTATATGCTTTGCCTGCAAGCAATATCGAGCAAATGAGGACTGATGCTGATGCCCTCAAGGAGCTTCTGGTTCAGACGATTGCAAACAGCCATCCGCCATTTCCTAGCGATATCAGCGATAGTGAATATGCGGCTTGCCAGCAGTTCCTTTCGAATTTCCATAATACCTACACGCTAAACTACGATCTTCTGTTGTATTGGACTCACATGCACCATGAGAGCAGAGCAGAAATCCAATCTGATGACGGGTTTCGTACTTCTCAAAACGACATAGAAGATGGGATCGAATCAGACTATGTGGTTTGGGAATCCAGCCAAAGCCACGAGCAAAATATGTGGTTTCTGCACGGAGCACTTCATGTCTTCGATTCCGGTACGGAGATTCAGAAATACACATGGAGTCGGACTGGCATTCGACTCATTGAACAGATTCGCGATGCTTTGAGCAAAGACCTTTTCCCCCTGTTCGTTGCAGAAGGTTCAAGTGAGGAAAAACTCGAACGAATTCGGCACAGTGATTACCTCGCGAAGGCGTACAGAAGCTTTCAGGAGATACAGCATTGCCTTTTTATCTACGGACATTCGCTGGCCGCGAACGACGAGCACTACCTGCGCCTTATTGAGCACGGGAAGCTATCTCATGTCTTCGTGGGTCTCTACGGTGATCCTGCGTCGGATGTGAATAAGGCGATTGTTCGGCGCGCTAATGCGATGAGTATGGCACGTAGATCGAAAAGGGCATTGCAAGTTGATTTTTTCGACAGCGAGTCCGCAAAGGTATGGGGTTAAGCATGGAAGAAGCATTAGAACTGAGCAACTACCTGCCTCTGTCCTATAAGAGTCCGAAAGAGCAGGAATATATCGCCTTCCTGTGGGATGCCTTCGAGACCAACTACACGCACGAAAAATACCAGTTCGCGTTTCTCGCCTACCACATGCTTACGATGAGTTTTGTGTACTTCAACATCTGGCAGATCAAGCAAAACAGACCGGATGATTTCGGAATGGCAATGATCGGTTTCAACAAGGATCTGGAAAAAGAGCTACTTGCCGCCACGTCACCATTCACCTTTTGGCGCATCAACGAGAGCAGCGTCATGCGATTTTTCAAGCTGATCGGTTGCGATAACAGCAAGGTTGGAAGCTATGCCGCCCTTGTGAGAGAACGCAATGACACCGCCCACACGAACGGCAATATCTTTTTCAGTACACAGGCAGCGATCGATGACAAAATCACCGAAGTACGGCGCGTGGTGATGGAAATTCAGACTCACTCCAGCCCCGTCATTGAACACTGTTTCCGGGAATTTCTGCTTCACAACCACGACTCAGAAACACGTGAGTACGCCGACGATGCAGATCAAATTCGAGAGGTGCTAATCCACGCGAATTATCTATCTCTGAAGGATGTGGAAATTTGCCGAGGTTTTGATGTCAACACGCTTGCCAGCGAGGCCGATTTCCCAGCCATCAAGGCATTGTTTGATGCTTTCGTTGCACTGTACCCGACAGAAGAAGCGTAGATATATTATGCGGGTAGCCGGTGAAGATTCCATACCGGCCGTTGGTGCACCTGGATGCCACAGTCAGCTAAGGCCGAGATGTTGTCGTTGACATGTTTCGCATTTGGATATCCTGGGGGCAGGCATTACATACCTTTGTTATTTTCTGCACCAGACTCGGCAATATGCAGCATATTTACATCAGGTGCAGTATAATTATGCATCTGATTTAATTGATTTAATTGATTGACACCCCAGTGAGGGCTTAGGAATACGACCGTTAATTCGCAGGTCGTAGATTCGAAGCCTGCCCGGGGAGCCAGACATAGCAAGCAATCAGGCCATCCTTTGAGGTGGCCTTTTGTTTTTTCGAGCGGATAAGTCCCTGACCGTCGGCCACGATGGATTCAGGAACGACTCGGGCGCAAGAGATGATCGCGGCTACGCTGTTTCGGCAGTCCAGGAGTCCAGCGGGGGAACCCTTCGGCGAAGGGGAACCCAGCGGGTTTCAACTAATATAAGGAGCAATACCAGTGACCAACGCACAACGCAAAGCACTCAGCCGCATGGCTGCAATGAATTCATCAAGTAACGAAAGCAAGCCTGTACCAACGCACAGCAGCGCGTTCTGCCCGCATGAGGCAGGCGCATATTACCTTGCGACGGTGGGGACTGTCGGCAAGGTAGTCAATCTATTCGCCATGGAAATCGAGCAGCCCGTTTACACCTATGTCATCACCACCGTTCATTTTGAACAGGATCCCGATACCGGCAAATGGATCTGGTTTGATGGTCGTGAAAAGCAATCCCCGCGCAAAAACCAGGATGGTTGGCGTCTTGGCAGCAAGACGTTATATGACACCCGCGAAGGCGCAGAGGCTGAGCTTCAGCGCGTGATGGACAAAAACGGTGACCGGGTGACCAAGGTACATGACCTGCCAGACTGTATGACTAAACTGAAAAAGATCCGCAGTTCCCACCATCCAGACCGCAACAACCCCGATTCCGACCATGATCTCTATCAGGCTGTTATCGAGAAAATTGACAGGATGCGTGCAGTGAGTGTGTGAACCACAGCCTGACCGAGTAATCCACCTTTGCCCGGTGGGTTTTTTTCATAGCGAAACATCGCACCGCTTAACCTTCTTTGGAAGGTTTTGGTGTTGCCACATTTCCCGATAGTCGTTCGGGACCTGAGGGACGGAGCCCAAATGATTTTGTAAAAATCCATCCCCGGCAGTTCGATTGGTTCAGGTGAAGCGGACGGCAGGCCGCGCCGACACCATTCTCATAAAATCCCCAGGGTCTCCTTAGACCAAAACCAGACGATCACGAAGCGTTCGACGAAAGAAAAACGGCGACCAGGCTTTCAAGACCCGGTCGCCGTTTTCAATTTACAGCACACTCGAAACTACTGACGTTCAATGCAGTTCTGTTCAAGGCTGTCACTAAACAAAAATTCAAGTTACCAGCCTGATTCGCGCTCCGGTGTTGCGCTGATCTTGTGGATGCTCAAGTCCGCACCGTTAAACTCTTCTTCCGCATCAAGACGGATACCGATGAATTTCTTGATCGTGCCGTACACCAGATAGCCGCCTGCAAAGGCGATGGCAACGCCCATCAGCGTACCGATCAGCTGCGACATGAAGCTCACGCCGCCGAGACCGCCAAACGCCTTCAGTCCAAAGATACCTGCGGCGATACCGCCCCATGCACCGCACAAACCGTGCAGCGGCCACACGCCCAGCACATCGTCGATCTTCCAGCGGTTTTGCGTCAGCGTAAACATCACCACAAACATTCCGCCTGCCACTGCACCGACCACCAGCGCACCAATCGGGTGCATCAAGTCGGAACCCGCACACACGGCAACCAGCCCCGCCAGCGGGCCGTTATGCACGAAGCCGGGATCGTTCTTGCCCGCCCACAATGCGGCGAGCGTGCCGCCCACCATCGCCATCAGCGAATTCACCGCGACCAGGCCGCTGATGTTGCTGATGGTTTGTGCCGACATCACGTTGAAACCGAACCAGCCCACCGTCAGTATCCAGGCGCCCAGCGCCAGGAACGGGATGCTGGAAGGCGGATGCGCCGAAATACGTCCTTCCTTGTTGTAGCGACCACGCCGGGCGCCTAACAACAGCACGGCTGCCAGACCGATCCAGCCGCCCACCGCATGCACGACCACTGAACCTGCAAAGTCGTGGAACTCGGCGCCGAAAGCGGTATGCAGCCAGTCCTGGATGCCGAAGCGGTGATTCCAGGCGATGCCCTCGAAGAAGGGATAGACGAAACCGACCAGCATGAAGGTCGCCGCCATTTGCGGATTGAATTTGGCGCGTTCGGCGATTCCGCCTGAGACGATGGCCGGAATGGCTGCCGCAAAGGTCAATAAAAAGAAGAACTTGACCAGTTCATAGCCGCTTTTCTGCACGAGTTCATCTGCGCCGGTGAAAAAATTTACTCCGTAGGCGATGACATAGCCGATGAAAAAATACGCCAGGGTGGATACCGCAAAGTCGGTCAGGATCTTGACCAGCGCGTTCACCTGATTTTTCTTACGCACCGTACCCAACTCAAGGAACGCGAAGCCCGCATGCATGGCCAGCACCATGATGGCGCCGAGCAGGATAAACAATACATCGTTACTGGTCTTCAGATTTTCCATACTACCTTTCTGTTGTCACTTATCTTACAAAAAATTGTAGCCAATCCTACAAAACTCGATCAATAAAGCATGAATCGTGCCAAGTTAGCAATTCGTTGATTAACTGTGAAAAAAAACCAGGCGCGAGGAGACAAAATCAAAAAACAAACCAATCTGGTGCATTTTTACGGGCTAGAACACGGCTTTGCACCGAAATGGTGCGCTGCATCAAGCCTGCCAGTCCTTGAGATATTTTTCCAGCCAGAAAATACCGATGATCGTCTTGCTGTCGTTGATCTTGCCCTGACGTACCCAGTCCAGCGCATCGGACAGGGACAATTCGAAGATTTCGAGAAACTCACCGTCTTCAAGATTGCGCTGCTGCAGGCTCAGGCCGCGTGCCAGATAATATTCGATACGCTCATCGCCGTAGCCGATACAAGGATACGTTGTCGCCAGATGCACCCACTCGGTCGCCACATAGCCGGTTTCTTCGAGCAACTCGCGTTGTCCGGTGAGCAGCGTCTCTTCGCCACGATCTATTTTGCCGGCTGGAATCTCGAAGAACTCGCGGCCTGCAGCGTAGCGGTATTGGCGCTCCATGATCAGATTGCCGTTATCCAGCAGCGCCAGCACGGCTACCGCGCCGGGATGGGTGATGTATTCACGCACGCTCACCCCGCCATCGGGCAGGCGCACGGTGTCCTTTTTGACATGCAGCAGACAGCCGTCATACACCACGCTCGAATCAATACAGCTTTCCTGAAAATCCATGATGCCTCTCCACAAATGAAAACTCCCGCGCGAGGCGGGAGTATCGTCAGGCTAATTCAGCCTAGTGCAACAACAAGGATTGCTGTACCGAAACGGCACAAATCGACATCAATGTGCCCGGCATCAGCCCCAGGAACAATACGCCCAGGCCATTCAGAGAAATCAGCAGGCCGGTGTCTGAGCCGACGGAAATAGGTGCATGACTTTCCGGCGCATCGAAATACATCAGCTTGATGATACGCAGGTAGTAGAACGCGCCGATCAGCGAGAACATCACCGCAACTACTGCCAGCCAGGTGTGACCGGTTTGAATGATTGCATTGAGCACCGAGAACTTGGCGTAGAAGCCCACCGTTGGCGGGATACCTGCCATCGACAGCATCAGCAACATCATCATGAAAGCGAGCCATGGGCTGCGCTGATTGAGCCCCTTGAAGTCGTTGAGGGTGTCAGCTTCGAAACCGGCACGGGAGAGCAGCATGATCATGCCGAATGCGCCCAGCGACATCATCATGTAAACCACGGTATAGAACATAGCCGAGCCGTAGCCTTCGATGCCGCCGCTGATCAGGCCCAGTAGCATGAAGCCCATGTGGGTGATGGTCGAATAGGCAAACATGCGTTTGAGGTTGGTCTGCGCAATCGCTGACAAATTACCCAGCGCCATCGAGGCGATCGCCAGGATGATCAGCATCCCTGACCAGTCGTGCTCCAGAGATTGCAGCCCTTCGACCAGAATGCGCGTGGCAAAGGCGAATGCAGCGAGTTTCGGAACCGAACCGATCAACATTGTCATCGCAGTCGGTGCGCCGTGATAGACGTCGGGCACCCACATGTGGAACGGCACCACGCCGAGCTTGAACGCCAGGCCTGAGACGATGAACACCAGACCGAAGGCCAGCAAGGACTTGTTCTGTACGCCGTTTGCGATCGCATTGGAGATCGCGCCCAGCTCCAGAGAACCCGTCGCGCCATACAGCATGGACATGCCGTACAGCAGCAGACCGGAAGCCAGGGCACCCAGCACAAAGTATTTCATCGCAGCTTCGGTCGCAATCGCGGAATCGCGTTGCAACGCGACCATCGCATACAGACTCAGGGACAACAATTCCAGACCGAGGTAGAGTGTCAGGAAGTGGTTGGCGGAAATCATCACGTTCATGCCGAGCAACGCAAACAAGGCCAGCACCATGAATTCACCGGTAAACAAGCCGCGCAGCATCAGGTATTGACGCGAATACACCAGCACCATGAACATACCCAGATAGCTCAGCAATTTCAGCACGTCGGACATCAGGTCATCCACGTACATGCCGTTGAAGGCATAGACCACGTTATTGGTATGCGTGCCGACCGTGATCACCATACATCCCACCAGCGTGAGCAGGACCAGCAGATAAGTGAACAATTTGCTGCTTTTCGTCAGCATCAGATCCGCTATCAGAATGAAGCAGACCATCACCAGCAAGAAAATTTCCGCAGCGGCGGGGATCAGATTAGCCATCAAATTCATATATACCTCAAAATCAGTCTTTAGGCGGAGTAACTAATTGATAATTATCAATTATCAATTATCAATTATCAATTATCAATTGCCTTTAAATTGGCAGCTTGGAATGCGCAACATGCACCAGCAAATCATTTACGGACGCATGCATGATTTCACTGAAAGGCAGCGGATAAAGTCCCATGCCCAGCACGAAAATGGCCAGTATCAACATGATCAGAATTTCGCGTGCATTCAGATCGGTCAGCTCTTCGACATGGTGATTGGTCACAGCGCCGAAGATCACCCGTTTGTACATCCAGAGCGTGTAAGCCGCGCCGAAGATCAGCGTGCTGGCGGCCGCAAAGGCGTACCAGAAGTTCACTTTAATGGTGCCCATCAACACCATGAATTCACCGACGAAAGCACTGGTTCCCGGCAAGCCGCTGTTAGCCATCGCGAACAGCATGAAGAACGCGGCGAATACCGGCATCTTGTTGACCACGCCGCCGTAATCCTTGATTTGTCGCGAGTGCATGCGGTCATACAGCACGCCGATACACAGGAACAATGCACCTGCGACGAAGCCGTGCGAGAGCATTTGCAGCAATGCGCCTTCCATGCCGTAGGCGTTGAAGATGAACAGGCCGAGTGTGACAAAACCCATGTGTGAAATGGACGAGTAAGCCACCAGCTTTTTCATGTCGGACTGCATCAGGGCGACCAGACCGATATACACGATCGCAATCAGCGACAGCGCAATCATCACGCCGGCCAGTTTATGGCTTGCATCGGGCGTGATCGGCATCGAGAAGCGCAGGAATCCGTAAGCGCCCACCTTCAGCATGATTGCGGCCAGCACCACGGAGCCGCCTGTCGGCGCTTCGACGTGCGCATCCGGCAGCCAGGTATGGACCGGGAACATCGGCACTTTGACCGCGAAGGCGAAGAAGAAGGCGATGAAGATGAAGATCTGTGCCGACATCGGTATCGCCACGCGATGGAAGTCGAGGATCGCGAAGCTGCCGCCGGTCAGGTTGTACAGGTAGATCAGCGCTACCAGCATCAGCAGCGAACCTAACAACGAGTACAGAAAGAACTTCATCGTCGCATAGATGCGATTCTGACCGCCCCAGAAACCGATAATGATGAACATCGGGATCAGCATCGCTTCCCAGAACACGTAGAACAGGATCGAATCCAGCGCCGCAAACACGCCGTTGACGATCCCCGACATGATCAGGAAGGCGGCCATGTATTGCGCGACGCGCTTCTCGATAACCTTCCAGCCGGCCATCACCACGATCACGGTAAAGAAGCTGTTCAGCAGCACGAACAACATCGAGATGCCGTCGACACCCAGATGGTAGTGAATATTGAAGCGCTGGTTCCAGTCGTGCAGCTCGACGAACTGCATGTTGCTGGTTGTCGCATCGAAGCCGGTGTACAACGGAATGGTGACCAGACAACCCAGCACGCTACCGACCAGAGCCAGCAGACGGGCCAGCGGCGCATTTTTATCGTCGCCGGTTGCCAGAACCAGAATACCGAACAGAATCGGCAACCAGATCGTAACGCTAATAACAGGTAGTCCAAAAATCATGCTGTGTTTCCTTCGCTTAAATATCCTATAAACCTGTCCAAAGCCGACTCGACGGTCGGATGAACACTCTCAATTCAGAGAGATAAGGTCATGCAAACCAGTTTCGTATCGTCAACAAGATGAACACGCCAACGATCATCGTGAACGCGTAATGATAGATATAGCCTGACTGCAATTTACGCACCACGCTGGAAATCTTGCCCACCAGCGACGCCGAGCCATTCACCATCAATCCGTCAATCAGGAACTTGTCACCGAACTTGCCCAGGAAGCTGCTTAAGCCCCGCGCACCGCCGGCATAGAACCAGTCGTTGAAACGGTCGAAGTAATACTTGTTGTCCAGCAAGGTATAGATCCACTGAAAACGCTTCTGAATCGCAGCAGGAATATCCGGGCGCTTGAGGTAGAAGTACGCGGAGCTTGCCACACCGGCGATCGCCAGCCACAGCGGCAGGCTGGTCAGCGAATGCAGCGCCATCGCAAACGCGCCGTGGAATTCTTCGTGCAGTTCCTTCATCACTTCATGGTTTTCACCAATGTAGATCGCATCCTTGAAGTAGCCGCCGAACAGCATCGGTTCGATTGCGATATAGCCGATGATGACGGACGGGATCGCCAGCAACACCAGCGGCAGCCAGACTACCCACGGTGTTTCATGCGGCTTCTGCCCCGGAGCCAGACCATGATGATGGTCTGCCGACACTTCTTCGTCTGCATAATCGCCGACATGCGCTTCATGAGGCTCATCGTGCGCCGCGTGATGATCGTCATGAGCGGCATCTGCGTGAGCTGCATGATGAACTTCATGATGTGCACCGCCGAAGCGTTCTTTGCCGTGGAACACCAGGAAGTACATGCGGAAGGAATAGAACGCCGTGACGAACACGCCCGCAACTACCGCGAAATAGGCGAATCCGGAACCTGCCAGATGCGACATTTCCACCGCTTCGATGATACTGTCCTTGGAATAGAAACCGGAAAAGAACGGCGTGCCGATCAGCGCCAGCGATCCGATCAGCGACGTGATCCAGGTGATCGGCATGTATTTACGCAGGCCGCCCATGTTGCGGATGTCCTGATCGTGGTGCATGCCGATGATCACGCTACCTGCGCCCAGGAACAGCAAGGCCTTGAAGAAGGCATGCGTCATCAGGTGAAAGATCGCCACCGGATAGGCTGATGCGCCGAGCGCCACCGTCATGTAGCCCAGTTGCGACAAGGTTGAATATGCGATCACGCGCTTGATGTCGTTCTGGATGATACCTAAGAAGCCCATGAACAGCGCGGTGATCGCGCCGATGATCATCACGAACGACAGTGCGGTATCGGACAGTTCAAACATCGGCGACATGCGCGCCACCATGAAGATACCGGCGGTCACCATGGTCGCCGCGTGGATCAGCGCCGAGATCGGTGTCGGGCCTTCCATCGAATCCGGCAACCAGACATGCAGCGGAAACTGCGCTGACTTACCCATCGCACCGACAAACAACAGGATACAAATCGCGGTCAGCAGATTGACCGACATGCCGGCGATCGGCGCCATATCATCCGCATGACTCGCCACATTGGCGAACACGGCGGCGTAATCGAGCGTGCCGAACACCATCAATACCAGACCGATACCCAGCAGGAAGCCGAAGTCGCCTACGCGGTTGACCAGAAAAGCTTTCAGGTTGGCATAAATTGCGGTAGGCCGGGTGTACCAGAAGCCGATCAGCAAATAAGATACCAGACCCACGGCTTCCCAGCCGAAGAACAGTTGCATGAAGTTGTTAGCCATCACCAGCATCAGCATCGAGAAGGTGAACAGCGAGATGTAGCTGAAGAAACGCTGATAGCCTGCGTCTTCGGACATGTAGCCGATCGTGTAGATATGCACCATCAGCGACACGCTGGTCACCACCAGCATCATCGTGACGGTCAGCCGGTCGATCAGGAATCCGACATGAAAGCTGGTATCCCCTGAAGTCAGCCAGGTGTAGACAGGGCCGTTGAAGGTGTGACCGGCCATCACATCCTGAAAGATCTGAATCGCGGAGAACAGCGACACGCCGACCATCGCGATGGTCAGACGGTGCGTCATCGTGCGCCCCAGCAACTTGCCGAACAGGCCCGCTGCGATTGCGCCGAACAAAGGTGCCAGCGGCACTAACAGGTAATAGGTTTGAATATCCATTAAATCAGCCTTTCAAACTGCCGAGATCATCAACGTTAATCGTGCGCAAATTGCGGAACAGCACCACCAGGATCGCGAGGCCGATTGCAGCTTCAGCAGCGGCTACCGTCAATATGAAGAAGACGAAAACTTGCCCTGCCGTGTCGTTCAGATAATGCGAGAACGCGACGAAGTTGGTATTCACGGCCAGCAGCATCAGCTCGATGGACATCAGCAGGATGATCACGTTCTTGCGGTTCAGAAAGATGCCGACCACGCTGATGGCAAACAGCACCGCGCTAAACACCAGATAATGTGAGAGGGTTACCATGTTTTAATTTTCGCTCCCTTGATTTAATTGGTGAGTGGCGAGTGGTAAGTGGTGAGTGGATCTAGCCACTACCTACTCTCCACTCCCTGACTCACTACTATCCACTTACAACTTACTGATTTTTCGGTTCTGACTTCATGCTGACGATGCGCAGGCGATCCGCCTTCTTCGCCTTGACCTGCTCGGCGACATTTTGCGACTTGACACCGGTACGGCGGCGCAGGGTCAGTGCGATTGCGGCGACCATTGCCACAAGCAGAATCACTGCTGCGATCTCGAACGGGTAGACGTATTGCGTGTAGATCAGACGGCCCAGTTCTTTGGTATTACTGTAATCAATTGCATGAACGACTGCTTTGGATACGTCTGCGGTCTGACGCGAACCCAGCACCCAGATCATCTCGAATACCATCAGGCCTGCCAGCAGCGCGCCGAACGGGAACCAGCGCCAGAAACCCTCACGCAACTTGACCAGATTGATGTCCAGCATCATCACCACGAACAGGAACAGCACCATCACCGCGCCGACGTAGACCAGGATCAGCGTGATCGCCAGAAACTCGGCTTCGAGCAGCATCCAGATTCCGGCCGCGCTACAGAATGCCAGCACCAGGAACAGCGCCGCATGGACCGGATTGCGGGCAACCACCACGCCGACACCCGCCAGAACGGTGATCGTCGCGAACAGATAAAAAACCACATCGAAAAAACTCATGAATTCATCCTTAAAAACTGTAAGTTGTAAGTGGATAGTGGCAAGTGGAAAAACCACCCCTACTGACCACTCCCTACTCTCTACTTACCACTACCTGTATTTAGAGTCTGCTGCACGGTCACGCGCGATCTGCGCTTCATGCTTGTCGCCTACCGCCAGCAACATCGGCTTGGTGTAATACAGGTCGCCGCGCTTCTCACCGTGATACTCAAAAATACGCGTCTCGACGATCGCATCCACCGGGCAGGATTCTTCGCAGAAACCACAGAAGATGCACTTGGTCAGATCGATATCGTATTGAGTGGTGCGGCGAGTACCATCCTCGCGTTCCGCCACTTCAATCTTGATCGCAAGCGCAGGACAGACGGCCTCACACAACTTGCAGCCGATACAACGCTCCTCGCCATTTTCGTAGCGACGCTGTGCATGCAGGCCTCGAAAGCGAAAGCCCTGCGGAGTCTTCTCTTCCGGGAATTGCACGGTGATCTTGCGGGCGAACATGTAACGTCCGGTCAGCGCCATCCCCCTGAGCAATTCGACCAGCAGAAAAGTCTTAAAGAAATCTTTGATTTTTTCCATTTTATATCCTCGTGCGAGCGTATTCACTGCCCTACCACAGCCAATAGGGGGTTTGCATCCACGCGCCCACTACCACCACCCAGATCAGCGATACCGGGATAAACACCTTCCAGCCCAGGCGCATCAACTGGTCATAGCGGTAGCGCGGGAAGGTTGCACGGAACCAGAGGAACAGGAACAGCACGAAAGCCACTTTGCCGAACATCCACACGATGCTGTCCGGCAGGAAAGGAACCGGTGACAACCAGCCGCCCAGGAACATGATGGAGGTCAGGAAGGCGACCAGTATCATGTTGGCATATTCGCCCAGGAAGAACAAAGCGAAGGCCATACCTGAGTATTCAACGTGGAAACCGGCGACGATTTCCGATTCACCTTCGGCCACGTCAAACGGCGCACGGTTGGTTTCCGCCACACCTGATATCAGATAGACGATGAACATCGGGAACAGCGGAATGATGTACCAGTTGAGCATGCCGTAGCTGCCATGCTGACCCTTGACGATCTCGCCCAGGTTCAGGCTTTGCGCGGCCATCAGCACCGTCACCAGCGCAAAACCCATCGCAATTTCGTAGGATACGATCTGAGCCGCCGAGCGCAAACAACCCAGGAAGGCATACTTCGAGTTCGAGGCCCAGCCCGCGATGATCACACCGTACACCCCGAGGGAGGTCATCGCCAGGATATACAACAGTCCTGCGTTGGCGTTCGACAATACCAGTTCCGCGTTGAACGGCACGACCGCCCAGGCAGCGAGCGCCGGCATCAGCACCATGATAGGCGCGATCACGAACAGAAATTTGTTCGAACCGGAAGGTACGATAATTTCCTTCATGAACAACTTCAGGCCGTCGGCTAACGGTTGCAACAGACCGAAATACCCGACCCGGTTAGGGCCGATACGGATCTGCATCCAGCCGATCACCTTGCGTTCAGCCAAGGTCAGATAAGCGACCGCGCCCATCAAGGGCCCCACGATCAACATGATCTTGACGACGGTCCAGAGCGGCAACCAGGCAGCGCCTAACAGGTTTTGTATGGGTTGTAGCCATTCCATCATGCACGCTCCACAGTTGTCAAACCAAACATCGCACCCAGTGCAGCGGTGGCCGGATGACCTGCAGCGATACGCACAGTACCCATTGGCAACTGCTCATTCGCTTGCACGCTCAATACAACACTCGCATTGCCCTGAGTCACACGGGCGTTATCGCCGGACTGAATGCCCAGCTTTTGCAGCTCACGGCCGTTGAGCATCACGCAAGGCACGGCGGCATCGTTAGTCTTCTGCAATGAAGCGGCACGGCGCACCAGCGCATCAGCCGAATAGATCGGCACGTCGCTAACGCGTTGCAACCCGCTGGCGGCAACTGCAACGTCCAGCTTGATTTCGCCCGGATGGTTGTTCAACTTGTCCGCGATAGCAGCCGTATTCAGGCCTTCGTCACGCGCCGCTTCACTGGAATCGAAATCGAATCCCGGAACATCCAGCAAATTGCCCAACACGCGCAGCACTTTCCAGGCCGGACGCGCATCGCCCAACGGTTTGACGGCGCCCTTGAAGCTTTGCGCGCGGCCTTCCGTATTGACGAAGGTGCCGGATGTTTCGGTGAACGGCGCGACAGGCAGCATCACATCGGCATAATCCATCCCTTGATGTTTGAAGGCCGACAGGCAAACCACCATATCGGCGGATTTCATCGCGTTCATCGCGGCTTGCGGGTTGTGCATATCGAGCTCAGGCTCGACGTTGAGCAACAGGTAAGCCTTGCGTGGCTTGTCCAGCATCTGCTGGGCGTTCATGCCCTGCACGGCTCCTGCGAATGGAACGGCGCCTGCCAGGTAGCCGCCTACGCTGTTTGCCGCCTCGCCCAGGAAGCCGAATTTGCCGTCGCACAGCGCGGCGATTTGCTCAGCCAGGCTTGCGATCTGCGCCGCCTGAGGATGCTGCTGCGCAAAATTGCCCAGCAACACCGCCACCTTGCTGCCGCCAGCCAGGCTGTTGGCGATCTTTGTAGCCGCGTCGGATACTTCAACCTGGGATACGTCAGATGTCAGCGCAACCTGTTTAACAGCTGCGAGAGCCTTAAGGATTTGCGCCAATGTATTGACCAATTCTGCCGGCGCTACGATCGCCTTGTTGGCGACCGGCATCAGCAAATCGTCATCTGCCGAGTGCACCACGCATGCCTCTGCACCGTGCTTGACTGCCTGACGGATGCGTTGCGCAAGCAACGGCTGATCCTTGCGCAGGAAACTGCCGACAACCAGGAATCGGTCGCAGGCATTGATGTCGGCAACCGGCATCCCCAGCCACGGCGCGCCCGACAGCTTGCCGTCGGCACTGAAATCAGACTGGCGCAGACGGAAGTCAACGTTGCCGCTGCCCATGCCGCGCATCAGTTTTTGCAGAAGGTACAGCTCTTCGAATGTGGAATGTGGCGTAGCGAGTGCCGCGATCTGCTCGGCTCCTGCACTGCGGCCTAGCTGTTTCAGGCCATTGGCTACATATTCAAGCGCAGCAGCCCATTCGACTTCGATCCACTGCCCGCCCTGTTTGATCATCGGGCGAGTCAGGCGTTCAGCAGAGTTCAGACCTTCATAGCTGAACCTGTCCTTGTCCGAAATCCAGCATTCGTTGATCGCTTCATTCTCGACCGGCACGACTCTGACAACTTTGTTGTCTTTGACATGCACGGCCAGATTGGAACCCAGACCATCGTGTGGGCTGACCGATTTGCGGCGGGACAGCTCCCAGCTGCGTGCGGTGTAACGGAACGGTTTGCTGGTCAGTGCGCCGACCGGACATAAGTCGATCATGTTGCCGGACAACTCGGAATCGACCGAACTGTTGACGAAGCTCATGATCTGCGCTTGTTCGGAACGGTTGGCCATACCCAGCTCCATGATGCCGGCGATTTCCTGACCGAAGCGCACGCACCGCGTACATTGGATGCAGCGGCTCATCTCATTGGTTGAAATCAGCTCGCCGATTTCTTTGGGATTGACCACGCGTTTGGCCTCGGTGTAGCGCGACGCGCCGCCACCGTAACCCATCGCGATGTCCTGCAGCTGGCATTCGCCACCCTGATCGCAAATAGGGCAATCAAGAGGATGGTTGATCAGCAGAAATTCCATCACCCCTTTTTGCGCCTTGACTGCCATTTCGGAGTGCGTATGCACCTTCATGCCGTCAGCCGCCGGCGTGGCGCAGGCCGGCAACGGCTTGGGCGCTTTTTCCACTTCGACCAGACACATCCGGCAGTTAGCCGAAATGGACAGTTTCTTGTGGTAGCAAAAATGGGGGATATAGACACCGGCTTTATGCGCCGCGTCCATCACCGTGGAACCTCGTTGGGTTTCGACTAACTTGCCATCAATTTCAATGTTGATCATTGCGCACCTAACCCGTCAGCTAAACCAAGCACCGCTTGTGTTCGATGTGATATTCAAATTCCGCTCTGAAGTTCTTGAGCATACCCTGCACCGGCCAGACAGCTGCCTCACCCAATGCACAGATGGTACGGCCGGCGATGTTCTCACCGACACTCAGCAACAAATCCAGATCTTCCGGGCGACCCTGACCGTGCTCGATGCGATGCACGATGCGATAAAGCCAACCGGTGCCTTCGCGGCAAGGCGTACATTGACCGCATGACTCTTCGTGGTAGAAGTAGGACAAACGCTCCAGGGTTTTCACCATGCAGACCGTTTCGTCCATCACGATCACGGCGCCGCTGCCCAGACCTGAACCTGCCTTCTGAATGGAGTCATAGTCCATCGTCAGATCCATCATCATGTGACCCGGCAGAATCGGCATCGAAGATCCGCCGGGAATCACCGCTTTGAGCGTATGTCCGTGGCGCACGCCGCCTGCCATTTCCAGCAGTTTGGCGAACGGCGTACCCATAGGCACTTCAAAATTGCCCGGATTGTTCACATGACCCGACACGGAGAACAACTTGGTACCGCCGTTATTGGGCTTGCCCAACTCCAGAAATGCCTTGCCACCGTTGTTGATGATGTAAGGAATGCTCGCGAAGGTTTCGGTATTATTGATCGTGGTCGGCTTGCCATACAGACCGAAGCTGGCAGGGAAAGGCGGCTTGAAACGCGGCTGCCCCTTCTTGCCTTCGATCGATTCGAGCAAGGCGGTTTCTTCACCGCAGATATAAGCGCCGTAACCCAGGTGATTGTGCAGATCGAAACTAAAATCCGTACCCAGAATCTTGTCGCCCAGGAACCCGGCGGCACGCGCCAGCTCGCACGCTTCTTCCATGCGCTCGTAAGCCTCGAAGATTTCGCCGTGCACGTAGTTATAGCCGGTCTTCACGTTCATCGTGTAAGCCGCAATCACCATGCCTTCGATCAGCAGATGCGGGTTGTACAGCATGATGTCCCAGTCCTTGCAGGTACCCGGCTCACCCTCGTCTGAATTGCAGACGATGTACTTGTCTCCGGCAAAACTGCGCGGCATGAAGCTCCACTTGAGGCCGGTCGGAAAACCCGCACCACCGCGACCGCGCAGCGCGGACAGCTTGACTTCTGCAATGATCGAATCAGGCGACATCTGCTCGGTCAGGACTTTGCGCAATGCCTGATAACCGCCGACTTTAAGATAATTTTCCAGCGTCCACGGCTGGTCGAAATCCATCGTGGTTTGCGTAACCGGGCCTCTCATGACTTGTCCAATTCTGCCAGGATATGATCGATTTTATCGTTAGTTAAACGACCGCAAAGCTTCTTGTTGTTGATTGTCATTAACGGCGCATCCTTGCAAGCGCCCATGCACTCGCCTTCACGCATGCCATATTTACCATCTGCCGTCACCTCATTGAAACCGATACCCAGTTTGGACTTGAGATAAGCCACCGTATCCTCGGCACCGCACAGCGTACAGGACAGGTTGGTACACACGGTCAGCGTTGTTTTTCCCATCGGCTTGAGGTTGTACATGTGGTAGAAGGTCGCCACTTCATACACCGCCATTTGCGGCATACCGAGGAATTCGGCGATGTCGCTCATATCGTCAGTGGCAATCCAGCCCTTTTCGTCTTGAACGAAACGCAGCGCGGACATCACCGCAGACTGCTTCTGGTCAACCGGATATTTCTTCAACTCGCGGTTGATTTGATCTTGTATATGTGCGGATAACATTATCGGTCTATCTCTCCAAAAACAATGTCCTGCGTACCGATGATGGTCACGACGTCGGCAATCATGTGACCACGCACCATCTCGTCCAGGGCTGCCAGATGAGGGAAGCCCGGTGCACGAATCTTCAAACGATAAGGCTTATTGGCACCATCCGATACCAGATAAATCCCGAACTCACCCTTTGGATGTTCAACCGCCGCATACGCCTCGCCTTCGGTCACATGCATACCTTCGGTAAACAGCTTGAAGTGATGGATCAACTCTTCCATATTCTGCTTCATGGATTCGCGGCCAGGCGGTGCGTACTTGTGATTGCTCGTCATCACCGGACCCGGATTGACGCGCAGCCAGGCGATACACTGCTTGATAATGCGGTTGGACTGCCTCATCTCTTCGACACGAACCAGATACCGGTCGTAAGAGTCGCCGTTCACGCCGACAGGTATATCGAAATCCACCTTGTCATAAGCGGCATAAGGCTGCTTCTTGCGCAAATCCCACTCAACGCCTGAGCCGCGCAACATCGGCCCGGTCATACCCAGCGCGATAGCACGCTCAGGGGACACCACACCGATACCGACCGTGCGTTGCTTCCAGATACGGTTATCCGTCAGCAGTGTTTCGTATTCGTCGACATAGTTAGGGAAACGGCGCGTGAAATCTTCCAGGAAATCGAGCAACGAACCCTGACGGTTTTCGTTCATCTTCTTGACGGCAGCCGCATTGTGTATTTTCGAGGCCTCATATTGAGGCATGCTCTCGGGCAGATCGCGATACACGCCGCCGGGACGGTAGTAAGCGGCATGCATACGCGCACCGGAAACCGCCTCGTAGGCATCCATCAGATCTTCGCGTTCGCGGAAGCAATACAGGAACACGGTCATCGCGCCGATATCCAGACCGTGTGCGCCCAGCCACATCAGGTGATTCAGAATACGGGTGATTTCGTCGAACATCACGCGGATGTACTGTGCACGCAGCGGCACTTCGATACCGGTCAGCTTTTCGATTGCCTGCACATAGGCATGCTCGTTGCACAGCATCGACACGTAATCGAGCCGGTCCATGTAGGGCACTGATTGCAAATAGGTCTTGTGTTCGGCCAGCTTTTCAGTCGCGCGATGCAGCAATCCGATATGCGGGTCGGCACGGACGATCACTTCACCGTCCAGCTCCAGCACCAGGCGCAACACACCGTGCGCAGCAGGGTGCTGCGGACCAAAATTCATCGTGTAATTCTTGATTTCCGGCATGATTATCTCACCCCCAACACACGATGAATTTCTGCGCAGGACATCTTACGCAAACAAAGGCCCGCAGGGCGGCCGGAGCTAAATGTGTAATTTTTAATTTCAGGCATGGCGCGTCCTTAATTACTGCCGTAGGTTTCTTCGCGCATGATGCGCGGCGTAACTTCGCGGGGTTCTACCGTAACCGGCTGATACACCACACGCTGCTGCTCCGGGTCGTAACGCATTTCTACGTGACCGGAGAGCGGGAAGTCTTTCCTGAACGGATTACCGACAAAGCCATAGTCGGTCAGGATGCGGCGCAAATCCGGGTGTCCGGAGAAGATAATGCCGAACAGATCGAACGCTTCGCGCTCAAACCAGTTAGCACCCGGCCAGATCGGTGCGACCGATTCCAGCACGGGAAAATCATCTTCTTCGGCAAACACGCGTACACGCAGGCGCCGGTTATGCACGATCGACAGCAGCTGATAAACCACCGCGAAGCGTTTTCCCTGCCAGCCGCCGTCACCATATTCCGAATAGTCCATGCCGCACAGATCGGTCATCTGGGAGAACAGCAGCTCATCCGCATCGCGCAGCTGAGTCAACACCGGCAGCATGTCAGCCGCCTTGACCACGACGGTCGTCTCACCCAAACGTTCCTGCACGCTTACCAGCTGATCACCCAGCAAACCGGCCAACTCTTCACGCAATGTTTTTTTATCGGTCGTCATAAACTTGTCCTAGCGCGCGATTGTATTGGTGCGCTTGATCTTGTTCTGCAATTGAATCAGACCATAGAGCAAAGCCTCTGCGGTTGGAGGGCAACCCGGCACGTAAATATCCACAGGAACGATGCGGTCACAGCCGCGTACCACCGAGTAGGAGTAATGATAATAGCCGCCGCCATTCGCGCATGAACCCATGGAAATCACCCAGCGCGGCTCGGACATCTGGTCGTAAACTTTGCGCAGAGCGGGGGCCATCTTGTTGCACAGCGTACCTGCCACGATCATCACGTCTGACTGACGCGGACTGGGGCGAAACACGATGCCGAAACGATCCAGATCGTAGCGAGACGCACCCGCCTGCATCATTTCAACCGCACAACAGGCCAGACCAAAGGTCATCGGCCAGAGCGAACCGGTACGTGTGTAATTGATAATGGTATCGAGTGTCGTCGTAACGATACCCTTTTCCAGAATGCCTTCTATTCCCATTCCAAGGCCCCTTTCATCCATTCATAGACAAAACCAACCACGAGGATAGCCAAAAAGATCATCATGGAAACGTAACCGAACATGCCGATTTCCTTGAGCACGATCGCCCAGGGAAAGAGAAATGCAATTTCGAGATCAAACAGAATGAACAAGATAGCGACGAGGTAGTAGCGCACATCAAACTTCATGCGCGCGTCTTCAAAGGCTTCGAAGCCACATTCATAGGGAGAGAGTTTTTTACTATCAGGACGATGCGGGGCAGCGAATCTGCCCAGCAATATCGGAACCACACCAAAAGCCAACCCGACACAGATGAACAACAGCACCGGAAAATAGTTTTCCAACATTGAGCTTCCCCCCTCAGAACACGATCCGTGAACGACCCGCGGGGTCGAATCAGCATCGCTTTGTAATCGATTTCAGGCTGTCATGACGACAGGTATCATCTTGATTCTTTTATTATTATTTTAACAACTATGCTCAGTCCTTCAAAAACATCTCGAAGCCGAAAACATTTCAAACTGGTGCGGATGGGGAGACTCGAACTCCCACGCCCTTACGGGCACAAGCACCTCAAGCTTGCGTGTCTACCAATTCCACCACAACCGCATATCTTGACTTCTTACTTCGGAATTTCTTTGGATTTCGAATTATCCACCGGCGCTGTCGCTGCCGGCTTTGCTGCATTGACTCTGTCCATCACGCCGGACTGCTGCGCCGGATGAGAATAAAGGTACGTCAGCGTCAAACTGGTGACGAAAAAAACAGCTGCCGCAACAGCCGTGCTCCGACTCAGGAAATTCGCAGAACCACCGGAGCCGAACAGACTGCCGGCAGAACCGGTACCAAACGCTGCGCCCATATCAGCGCCCTTACCATGCTGCACCAACACCAGACCGCATAATGCAATTGCCGTCACCAGATGAATTACCCAAACTATTGTTTCCACACACTACTCCAAACCACTTAAAAATTATTGCGCTGCTTTGCAAATTGCCACGAAATCGTCAGCCACCAGAGACGCGCCACCGATCAGACCGCCGTCGATATCCGGCATACCGAACAGCTCTGACGCATTCGCGGCTTTCACGCTGCCGCCATAGAGTATACACAAACCCTGCGCCACTTCAGCATCATGCTGCGCTACGCGCTGGCGAATAAATGCATGCACGGCTTGCGCCTGATCGGGGCTTGCCGTCTTGCCGGTACCGATCGCCCAGACAGGCTCGTAGGCAATAACTGCCTGAGACAAAGCCCTGGCACCGAAACGAACCAGCACTGCATCCAACTGAGTCGCCACAACTTGTTCTGTAACACCCGACTCACGTTCAGCCAGCGTCTCCCCCACACAGAAAATCGGCTTTAAACCTGCTTTTTGAGCAGCTTCAAACTTTGCGGAAGCAATCTCGTTGCTTTCATGAAACAGACCGCGACGTTCGGAGTGACCGATGATCACGTATGAACAGCCGAAGTCGGTCAGCATAACCGGCGCTACCGCACCGGTGAAAGCGCCTTCTTCCTGAGGACTCAGATTCTGCGCCCCCCAGGCTACATTACTGCCTTGCAACATAGATTGCGCCTGAGCCAGATAGGGATAAGGAACACAGACCGCATAATCGGCGTTGCGCAATTGGCGAACACCCTCAAGCACACCTTGCAGCAATGCCTGATTACGCGCCAGGCGACCATACATTTTCCAGTTTCCGACCACAAGTTTCCGACGCATCGTCATCAATCCACTTATTTTTTAAAGTTGTGCAATCCTACCTGCGAACGCGCTTCTGGTCAATGTAACAATCCAACAAAAAACCCGATAACCGCCTATTAAGCCGCTTGCACCGGGATTTCGTCCCGTTTGGCGACCATGCAATTGGCGTCATTTACATAGACCAGTTGCGGATGAAATGTCTGCAATTCCTGCTCGGAGTACATCGCATAGGTAGCAATGATCAGAATATCCCCCGGATTGGCTTTATGCGCCGCCGCACCATTCACGGAGATGATGCCTGAACCACGCTCTGCGCGTATCGCATAAGTCGTAAAGCGCTCGCCATTTGTGACATTGTAAATATCGATCTGCTGATATTCCCTGATGTCGGCAGCCTCCAGCAAATCGTCGTCTATCGCGCACGAGCCTTCGTAATGCAACTCGGCGTGCGTGACATGCACCCGGTGCAACTTGGCTTTCAGCATGATTCTTTGCATAGCGACCTCTCAATTGGGGCGCGGATTATATCTGATGTTGCGCAACTGCACAGAGGAAGGCAACCAGGCGTCCTTTTTTTGACAATAGGGTCGGATTCGAATTTCCGATATCCGGTTGTTTTCTTAATGCGCGCTATGCGTCCCACCCCAATCCCCCTGTGCGCCGCCGGGCTACTCCCGGCAAAAGGACGTTGCGAGGCCGCCCGCAGCGGGTTCCCTTTCTTGTCTTGCCGAGAAAGGGAACCGAAAGAAATCGCCCCCGGTTTACCGCGCCGCCTGCCTGCAAACAGGCAGACGGCATTCCCTTGATAGTCCGCAAACAAACGGGGCTGCGCAACTCGCCTTGGCAGGTCGCACAAACCGCACCCTGCTACGGAGCTCAAACAGTGCTCGCCCAACCCCACCGTTGTTTGCGGACTATCTTCGGCGGCGCACAGGGGAATGTAGGTGGAGCGCAAGGAGCACATGCTATGAGTACGGCCCTGTGCAGCTATCTGATGGGTCTCTACCGCTTAGGAAGCTGAGGTTACTTTCCCCGCTCTGTAGACATGCGATTGATGACCTCAATGAATGGTTGAGACTGAAGCAGTAATTGAGCGTATGCCTTTAGATTCGCGATGGCGGCAAAGTCCTTCTCTTCGATCAAAACAATGATGTCCTTTATGTATTGGTAAATTGTTTCGCATGCATCATCTGGGTTGTCTGGAAGTTGATAGAAATCCTTTCCTTCATGAACAAGTTTGTTACGGACTTCGGTGTAAAGGTGATCGTAGCGGTCAAGCACTGTTTCAAACTTCCCCGCATCTCCGCCAGACAGAAGAGCTGAAATGTACTTACGGTGTTGCCGCCCCTTCCAGTCGCCCGGATTAACCAGACCATCAAGGGCAAAAACAAGATTCAAAAATTGAGATTCCTTTCCAAGAGAATAGAACGACTGCCGACACGCTCTCAGTGCGCATGACACTGCTTTCGAAAGTTCATCTTTTCTTCCTTGAAGAATTTCGACAAGCAGTTCACGCCCCTTGGTATCACTGTTAGTTACTTCTGGACCAAGCCAATTGTTAGATATGGAGAAAGGTCGGGATAGCGTTGTACCAAGGCTTTCCATGCGGCACGTATGACCACATCCTCTGCTGAGGGAACAACACCTAATATGGCGTAGTAGTCAGTCATACTTTCATTACCTCGAACTAAAATTGGTCAGTTTTGACATTCCAACAATTTGCGAGAATGCGAAACCCAACACCTTAATTGATATTGGTTTTATTGTGACAGAAATTACACGATTGATTTGTGTTTCTTAATGCGCCCGATGAGTTCCACCCACCTCCCCTGTGCGCCGCCGAAGATAGTTGGCAAACAGCGGGGAGTTGGGTGAAAACGTGTTGCGATGCACAGCATAGCAACAGTTTCGGTGAATCAAATAACACGTAAACTGGCTGAGCCAACACTGTTCGAGTCCCGAGCGGCAGCGAGGTCGAGTTGCGCAGCCCCGCTTGTTTGCAGACTATCGAGGGTACGCCGTACTCGCAAGACCGCAAGGGTCTTCCCGCGAAACAACGGAGCTGAAGCTCCTGTTTCTGAATGAAGGGGCATCACCGCCGGGTTCACGCTGCTGCGCAGCGACCACGGCGAGACAGGCGCGGGAAACCGGGGTGGCCTTCTTTTTAGTTACTTTTTCTTGTCCATGCAAGAAAAAGTATCCAGCAGCCGGTCTGCCACCGGCAAAAAGCTCTGCGGGGCCGCACCCCGCCAGACTACCGTACTAATCCCGGCAAGCCCCTTGCACCCCCTCCAGCACCTCCCGGATTTCGGCGAACAATGGACGGGCTTCAACCTCGGTCTGTCCGCAGCGGCGTTGCAATTCCCACAGCGCTTCGACAGAAGCCCGCGATTCAGGCGGAACACGCTCCAGCAATTCCTCCAGAAAACATGCAAACGCGCGCACTTCGATGCGCTGGAGTGCCAGAGCCTGATGCTGATCTGAAATAAAGGTGGCCGCGCCGAAGTCGCCCAGCAGACAATCGCCCTGCCCGTTCCACAGCATGTTGTGCGCGTACAGATCGCCGTGCAGGATGCCCATGTCATGCAGATGTTCTGCCGCCGCCGCGATGCCGTGCGCCACGGACAATGCGGTGTTCAGAGTAAATTTCGTATCGGCAGGATAAATATCGCGCGTGCAGGATTCAAGACTGGGCGGGCCTGCAAGGTTCTTGAAACTCGCCTCTATCAGAGGCATCACCAACCCTCTCACCCCGTCAGGGTGCCCGCTGATCTTGCCCACAACAGAAATAATATTGGGATGATCGCCGGCAGCGATAGACGCCGCCTTTTCGCTACAAGGCAAACCGTCGCTGGTAACCTGCCCCTTGAACAGTTTGACCGCCACCGCTGTCGCCTCCTCCGGGGCATGCCGCCACTGAGCCTTGTGAATAATGCCCGACGCACCCTCGCCCAGCTTGTGCTTTAAATCGAGGCCATGCCAATGGACAGGGGTAATCGCCTGTTTCGCCACCGAAGCGGCTTCAGCCACATCCGAGAACGGATTGCCGGCAAACGCCAGCCACGCCAGACGCGGCAAAGACAACAACCATTCAGGCAGCGACTCAAACAAATTGGCAGAAATACGCAGCAATTCCAGGTTCTGACATACCGCCATCTCGTCCGGCAAACTTTGCAACTGGTTGCCCGCCAGCATCAGTTTTTGCAAGCGGGTGCACCGCCCCAGTTCGGCGGGCAGAGAACTTAAGGAAACGCTGAATAATTCACCGCGCAGCGAAGCCCGGCGTGCAGCTTTCGGGTTTTTTGGTTAAATTTGGCGATTTTGGTCTGAATTGCGGCATTTTTTGCATTATTCCTCCTGTTTTCTGTTTTCAGGGCGCA
>CAMTXT010000003.1:0-94983 GCA_947085835.1 uncultured Nitrosomonadales bacterium
GGTGTCATGATATTCTCCTTGAAAAAAGGGAAAATTCCCCAATAACAAGGGTTCACCTCAACAACCTCAAATGCAAGTCCGATGCAAAACAAAACGCGGTGACTGCGCGCTACAGCCACCGCGTCAGCGGTTTAGTTCAACTGATTGGAGACGAAATACACAAATCACGGGACATATAACCTGATATTTTTGGCAGACATCGACTGACGGATTTGGGGCGATTGAAGAGCGTCAACCCCCTGAATTACGTACGCGGAAGCTGCCATTCGCGAACGGCTGGAGTGTCTCGTTTCCGGAAGCTAGCAACCTCTGAAATATCCGGAGCGCTTGGTACTGTTCTCACATTCCAACAATTGGTAGTGCGCGTTTGGTAAAAAGATTAGATTTTTGAACCCGCCCTTGCCTGCATGCAGTGCGAATCTGTCGCACCCATTTTCTGATGTTCGTTACAATTGAGCCCTTGATTCATAAGGGATATTTTTCATATCTACTATCAACATGTTCTACAGAATCCTGCGATAGTCGTAAAATTATTGTAAGATACCCTTTGCGCTTCACCCTCATCCCCTGTGCGCCGCCGATGATAGTCCGCAAACAACGGTGGGTTTAGGCGAAAACATCTAGCTGTACGATGCGGTTAGATGTTTCGGCGAATCAACAATACAGAGTATGGCTGAGCCAACACTGCCCGAGTCCCGAGCAGCAGCCAGGGCGAGTTGCGCAGCCCCGTTTATTGATGCCGCAGGGGCATTCCCACAAAACAACGGAGCTGAAGCTCCTGTTTCTGAATGAAGGGAACCCCGTACCCGCCGGGAGCATCACCGCCGGGCTGCCCCCGGCGAAGTTGTTTGGTGAAATTTTGGTGCTGAAATAGCCCTCTTTTTCGTACGTAATTTCATGTGTGTGATATTGGTGCGTAACATCAAATCAAGAATTACCCCCCATTTCCCATGACCGCTCACATCGCTGCCCATCAAACAGAAGCACTGCTATTTTTCACGCTGCTGCAACTCACCGTGATCGTGCTCGCGGCGCGCATCGGCGGCGAAATTGCGCGGCGTTCAGGGCAATCGGCGGTAGTCGGTGAAATTATCATCGGCATTCTGCTGGGGCCATCGCTGTTCGGATGGCTCGCGCCTGGACTATTTCAGTATGTGTTCCACTCCGGCGCACCTGAGCCGATGCAAATGCTGTCGCAGATTGGCCTGGTACTGCTGATGTTCCAGATCGGCCTGGAGTTCGACTTCTCCCACCTGAGCGAGTCCCGCAACCGCCGGGCCATGTTATGGGTTGCGGCGGCCAGCATGATTGCTCCGTTTGCGCTGGGATACGGGATCGGTCAGATCAGCGCACCTATTCTGTCTCCGGGTGCAAATCATCTGGCCTCGGCGCTGTTCATCGCCACCGCGTTTTCGATTACGGCCTTGCCGATACTGGGACGCATCATGATGGAATTCGACATGACCCGCACCCCGATTGGCGTCATCGCCATCAGTGCGGCGGCGATCAATGATGTCATCGGCTGGCTACTGCTGGCCTTGATCACCACGCTCACGCTGTCCGATTTCGATGCGACCGGCTTTGGCCTGAAAATAGTGCTGGTGCTGGTATTTTTTGCGGCAAGCTGGTTCGGCGTGCGCCCGCTGATGAAGCGCATCCTGCACCGCTTTGACGCCAAAAGCGGCGCGCTTGGCAATAACCTGCTGGGGATTGTGCTGGCGGCAATTTTCCTGTCCGCGATGACCACCTACCAGCTGGGTATTTTTGCCATTTTCGGCGGTTTCATGATGGGTGTGTTGTTGCATGACGAACACGCGTTCGTGGCAACCTGGCGCGCGCGCATCAGCCCGTTCGTGATGGTATTTTTCCTGCCGATCTTTTTTACCTATACCGGACTGCGTACCAATATCGGCAGCCTGGATAGCGCTTCTGCGTGGGGCTGGTGTGTGTTGATCGTGTTGCTCGCCACGATTGGCAAGTTTGGCGGCGCCTATCTTGCGGCACGGTTATCGGGCTTAAGCCACACTGAGAGCAAGATACTCGGCATCATGATGAACACCCGTGCGTTGATGGAACTGATCGTGATTAACGTAGGCTACGACCTGGGGGTAATCTCGCAGCAGATGTTTACCATCCTGGTCATCATGGCGATTTTCAGCACCGTCATCACCAGCCCGCTGTTGCGGCGCTGGCTGCCGCGCATCGGCATTGCTGTTCCGCCAAACTCAAAAACGTCTTAACGCACTTCTTGCCAGCAGGACAGGCAGGCGCAACACAAAACCTGCAAACAATCGCGTGTGCATCCAGGTCAGCAGCACGTTGTCGCGCAGGTAGCGAAAATGCGACACGCCGCCCTCATCAGGCCGGTAGTAGCGCACAGCAGCTGCCAGATTGACCGGTCTGACCCCGCGCCAGCACAGCCGCACCACGGCTTCCGGGTCAAAATCGAAGTGGCGCATCCACCGCTGATTTCGCATCACCTGCCGCAGGGGTTCGACCGGATACACGCGAAACCCGAACAACGAATCGCCTATGCCTGCCCACAGCGTTTCCAGATTGGCCCACCAGTTGGATATTTTCCGCCCTTTTACACGCAGGCCGGGTGCGCTGGCATCGAATACCGGCACACCCAGAATCATCGCGGCGGGTTGTCTTGCCGATTCTGCCATGAACGACGGGATGCGCTCAGGGGGATGCTGTCCGTCCGAATCCATGGTCAATACGTGGCTGTACCCCGCAGCTTTCGCCTCATCCAGGCCATGCAGCACCGCAGCGCCCTTGCCCTGGTTGCGCGGCGAAACCATCACGCGCAGACCGGCGTCAATGGCTGCCATCGCCTGTAACCCCTCGGCACTGCCATCGGTACTGCCATCCACCACCACCCACACCGGGGACCAATATAGTCTTGCCGCACGCACGGTTTCATAAACCTTGGCGCCTGGGTTGTAGCTCGGGATGAGGACGAGATGCGTGGTCGAGGCGGCAATCATGGCTGAGTACGGTCAGCCTGCGCGGGCTGCAAATGGGATGGGCAAAACGCCTGACCTTGAACCAGTTCATGCGCAAAGTAGTGTTCCAGTTCAACCATAAAGAGTTTGCTATTCTGCGGCGGGTCGAAGCGCCTTCCCAGGCTGACCCGGTAGTGGATGGGCATAGACGGTTTGCGGAACAGCGGCCAGCCTTTACTCAGATACGCCGAGTCGGTTTCGATCAGTACCGTCTGCACGGGTACCTGCGCGTGATGTGCAATCAGTCCGATACTGCCCTTGAACGGATTGACAGGGTGCGAAGTGGTACGGGTACCTTCCGGGAACAGCAGCAAATGGCTGCCGCATTTAAAATCGCCGGTTGCCAGCTGCACCATGCGTCGCAGCGGATCATTGCGGATGTAACGCGCAAGCCTGGCACCGGCGCCCAGAAAAACATTGTTCATCAGTTCCGCTTTAGGCACGCAGGCGACATTCGGCAGACGTGAAATCACCATCACGGCATCCAGCAGACTCGGGTGATTGGGCGCGATAATCAGCGGTGGTTCATCGCGCAACGCATCCAGCGCCGCCAGATCAAAACTGCACCGGCGCGACAGGGTCAGACTGGCAAGATACAAGCGAAACGCCGCCATGATGACATAACGCCCCAGCGCCCGCCCCCTGTTCTCGGACAACAACGGGTAGGCGATCATCGCAACCGGCGTCCATGCCAGACACAATATCCCCAGCCAGACCAGACCCAGATACAGCACCAGATAATCGTAGCCATTGAGCAACACACGCAATGCGGCACGCATAATCACTCCACCTGACCTGACGCGAGTATCGCCGTGGCCTCGATTTCCAGCAGCAGATCCTCGCGGCACACATCCGCCTGCAGGAAAACCGCCTTGAGCGCGCCGCCCACGCAGCGCGCAAGTTCTGCTCGTATCAGTTCCAGATCAGCCGGGTGGCGCACGTATACCTTGTAAGACAGGCCGGCCAGATCGAACCCTGGTTGTGTGGCATGACGGTTTGCTTCAGTCAGCACGGCCTCGATATTCGCCAGGGTTTCGCGGGTTTGCGCCACGACGTCATCGGCATGCAACGTTGCGTGGCCGACAATACTGGCCGTGCCGGATATGAACAGCACCTCGTCTTGTCCCATGCGCGCCAGCGTCGCACGCGAAAAGGTCGGGCTGCGCGGGCCATATTGCGGCGGGTACTGGCAGGCACTGATCTGGCGCGGGTTTTCCAGGCTCATCGGCACCGCAACGCCTGCCAGGAAGGCAATCGTCAGCGGCCCTTCGACATATCCCAGCGCACACGCGGCAGGCGCATTCCCCGCCACATCGCGCCCGTGCGCAATAAAGGCATCCTGCCGTCCCCGGTTGAACTGCTGATAGCGCTCCAGCCCGAAGCTGTGGACGTTGATGTCGGCGATATAATTCCAGACGCGAAACAGATACGGGAAGTGCTTCGCATCGAGCAGCGCAAACACCTGACGATAGGCCGACTCGGTGGCCTGCTGCAGCGGCGTCCTGTCATCACCGGCTTCGAACAGGGTTTCAGGCAGCGTAATCGCGCCGAACAACAGCTCATCGTCATGGCGATAAAGGATATCGCCGCACTGCCCCTGTTTCAGAACTCCGCTGCCGCGCCAGACTTCGCAAGCAGTATTTGTTGAATCCAGCTGCGGCATGGGAACGCTGATGCAGGGAATGCCAAGATCAGCCAGCATCGGACTCTCAACGGCACTCGCCGAAAAACACAGCGCGCCCAGCACGCTGTCTTTCCAAGGCGCCGGTTGCCTCATTAACGCGGCGACGGACAAGTTTTCGCCCTGCAAGATGGATACCTTATCGCGCATCAGTTCACCGCTGCGCCCGCTTCATCCAACACCCGGATGTTGTGTTTGCGCATCCGCCATGCCTTCAAGGTACGCCTGAAATTGAGCAAGGAAGCCGCGTAATACAGTCCCTTGAATATCCGCAACGGGCCATGAATCGGCGTTTTTCCATATACGTCGCCGGCCAGCACCGACAACAGCGCCTCTTGTACGCGAAAAATATTGCGCGGCGCCATGAACATATTGCGCAGCGTAGGGTTGGTCACCCGATAAATAAACCAGGAAAATTGCTTCGGACCAACCCGCATCGTTTTATCGAATTTCTTCAATGCCTTACCTGCCAGCTCGGGATGGCGCAGGCAGGTGTCCACGGTATCGGCCCCGACAAAGGCGCTGTGCATGGCCATCATCACGCCGGAAGAAAACACCGGGTCGATAAACGCGTAGGCATCGCCCAGCAGCAGATAATTGCTGCCGTGAGTACGGTCACACAGGTAGGAAAAATTGCCGGTGGCTTCCACCTTGGACGCCAGTTGCGCGTGTTGCAGCCGCTCGCTCAACGGCGCACACAAGGCGATGGTTTCCTGAAAAAATTGGGCCAGAGATTTTTCATGGCGAGTCTTGAGGTAATACGGCCAGGTCACCGCGCCGACGCTGGTCGTGCCGTCGGACAGCGGGATAAACCAGAACCAGCCATGCTCGAACCAGAATATGGTGATATTGCCTGCGGCCTTGCCCGTGTTGCGTATGGCACCGGAAAAATGTGCGTAGAGGGCGGTGCTGTTGTGTTTCTTGTTGCGCTGGCGGGCTTTGAAGCGGTTGCCGAGAAAGGTATCGCGGCCTGACGCATCCAGTACGAAACGCGCATGCACCGTTTCGATGCTGCCGTCGTCGTGCAGGGCCATAACCTGCGCACCGTCGGGTAAAAAATTGACGTCCTGTACCTGACAACCTTCCACGACACGGGCGTTTTTTCGGCTTGCGTTGCGGATCAGAATTTCGTCAAACTCGGCGCGGCGCACCTGATAGGCCATGGGCATGGATTTGTCCATCGCATCGGCAAATTCGAACGACTGTTTGTGATCATGCCAGGGCGAGACAAACTCAGCGCCCCATTTTTCCATGCCGATGGCCCTGACGGCGTCAGCCACGCCAAGCTTTTCCAGCAGCGGCAGATTAGCGGGTAGCAGCGATTCTCCGATATGAAAACGCGGATGGTGCGCTTTTTCCAGCAGGGTCACGCGCCAGCCACGCTCGGCCAGCAACGCAGCGGCGGTCGAACCTGCCGGTCCGCCACCGATTACCAGCACGTCGCAGCTCGACACCTGTGCTGCAAATGCGTCAGGCGTAATATTCATGGCTTAACTGCGGACTTGTCTTTCATTCATGCGATTGTATCGTATCGCCCTGTCCATCATGGGTGATTTTACCAATCTCACAGAATTTAAAAAAAGCAACAGATCAGCACGAATCCCGGAACAGTGGCTGACACACCGGCAAGCCTTCACGCGAATCAGATCAACCCGGCCGTTTTATCCAGCGCCGCCAGCGCCTCATCGATTAAACCGGCAATCCCATTCTGCCCGGCGGCATCACTGATCTGCCTGGCGCTGAGGCATAGACGCAATGCGCTCACCGCCACGCCATCGCGCGTGCCGCATGCGACCGGCTGCCCGAACTGGCAGCAGACCTCACCCGCAGAACCTGATTGCTGAATCTGTGGCTGTTGCAACTGGCGATAAATTTGCAGTGTTTCGCCGCGTTCAAGCGGAATGCGACCCGCAGCGGTTGAGCGATAAAGCAGGAACGGAAAGATCGTCTGAATATGATCCCAGCTCTGCGACGCAAGCAACGGCTGACGATCCAGCGGCGGCACGGCCAAAGGTTCAAAGCAAAGGTCGCTGATCAGGCGATCTTGAACAGCGTGAGCGAAGGCTTCCAGATAACGAATAATCAAGGCGTCCGGCACGGCGCGAAACCTGCGCAACTCGACCAAAGCCGCTTCCCAGCGCAACAACAAGCCGAAATTGACCTCCCCGAAATCCCCGTCTGCCCGCACCACTGGCCCGGACACGCCTGGATACAGCAGCGCGGCGGAAAATGACGGGCCGGTGAGAAATTTTGATCCGGTCAGTGCGACCATGAAACCCTGTTGCAAATAGGCGCGCAACGTCGGTGGTGCGATACGGAACTGGCAGGCATCCACCAGTACATTCACATGACCGGGATAGCGCTGATTCAGCTGCACTACACAGGCCGGACTGGGCGCAATCAATCCCGTCTTGGACTGATCCACCATGATCAGCAATACCCGTTCACCAAGCGTGACAGCCTCGTTCACCCGTGCCGTCACCTCCGTGTCGATCTCGGCTGTCGGCCGCGGCGCACCCTCCGCTGCCCGCAGCGGCACCAGATCAATCGAGCATAATTTCCGACCGTTGGCATCCTGTGCCGACAAGGCGGCGACCACTCCACTGCCCGTCTCCTCCTCCTCCACCATCACCACCCTGAGCGGATGATCAGCGGCACTCGCGGCATATTGGGCGGCAAGATAATGTGCATCCGTGCCCGATGTGGCAAATGCCAGCTCGACGCTCGAATCAGACACCAACTCCAGCAATTCCTGACGAATGCGCTGCATCTCACGCGCATAGACCGCCTCAAACGAGGCGGCGCCCGACTCCTTGAGCAACCGGTCACGCAACTGCTTCACTGCGGCAAACGCTGCCTCGGAAATAGTCGACGCGGTAGAAGAACCAAAGGCCAGCAAGGCCGGATCCGGATACGTCCTGCAACCGTATTTGTTCAGGCCGCTTACCGGGTCGAGCGCGATGCGCGCATCTCCCCCCGAAATCAGCAGCTGTTCTGCAGAGGGCAAATCCCGCACGCGCGCCTCAGACCTGCGCCGCATGAACCAGCATCTGACGAAATGCACCGAACACTTTTTTCATCTGCGGCTGCTTGTAGGGAAAAATATCGACCGAATCGACCGCATGCACAATCATGCAGCTATCCACCTCAAAAATGAGCAGCTTGCCTTCCGCCGTCTCGGCGCAATCTATGCCTACGTAGTCCAGCCCTATCCGCTCGTTGATGGCACGGAACGCGTCGGCATGCCGAACGGCAAAGCCCGTGTCGAAATCTGTCATGAAGCGAGCCTCCTCGTCCCGCTTGCCCGCATCCTCTGCCATCCCCGCATTCAGATAATGAATCATCCAGTGTTCCGAGATGCCCATGTGACACACAAACGGTCGGCCTTCGATCAGCACGATCCGGTATTTGCGGAACTGGCCGTCCGGTCCGCGATAATCGACAAAGCGTGAAATATAAAACTCGCTGTTGGTCATCCCGTTCATATAGTCCGCAATCGCACCCGCATCATCCAGTTTTTCCAGGTCTTTCCCTGCGTGGGAATCGACGGGACGAACAATAATCGGGAAATCGCCGTCATCCAGCACGGAAGTCAGCAACAACTCCCCAAGACTTATCTGTTCCAGCGCCTGACGGCTGATCCTGACCGTAGTCGGCATCGCCACACCGGGCACGGATTTTAGCAGCGCGCAATTGTTGTCGCGTGACAGGCGAGCAATGCGCTCAGGACGATTGAGTACGGGACGGGGCCAGGACTTGATGGCGGTTTCAATCTTATTGAGCAGCGGAACATTTGCCTCGGATTCGGCGATAGCGACGAAAAGTACGTCATGCTCCGGCAAGGTCTCGGGCAAATCCAGATCATGTGTCACATACACGATATCGAGCGCCACATCCGTATCCTCGAGCAAAAACTCGATCGGTGAATTGGACATCAAATCCCCGGGCCCCATGATGGCGAGCAGCCGCAGAATCGCCGTAGCCCGGTCGCGCAGCGCACAGGGCGGTGAATAAAGTTGCTGTATCGCCAACGCCTGCGCTTGCATCTCCATGGCCAGCTCGCGGTCGCCACGCAGCTGCAAAACGGTGGACAAATCCATCAGCGCATTGGCATTCGCCGTGCGCGGATCGGCACCTGCGCGGGCGATCAGCTGTGTCCCCAGGGGACCTAAATCAACGCCGGATACGGCCATGCGCATCAGATGCGCCAGGCCGACCAGACTATCTTGCTGTTTCAAATCCTGCGATTCAATCATAGTGTTCCCTGCCCTGCCTGTCGTTCGATATCGGCGCCAAACGCCAGCGTAGCTTCTATCAGCGCGTCGATATCGCAAGACTGTGTGCGGTGATTGACGATGGCCGCCCGAATGGCAAGCCGACCGTTGATCGTGGTGGTCGACGGTGCGGCGATACCCGATTCCTGCAAGGCGACCACGATGTCGGCGTTGATCAGATCAGAACCCCGGTAACGAAAACACACGATATTCAGCGCAACCGGCGCAAGTAGCTCCAGCCTAGCTTCAGATTCAATCCGTTTTTGCAAATATCGGGCCAGCGCACAGGTGTTCGAAATGACCCGACCGAGCTTCTCCGATCCATAGACCTGCAACGTGAACCAGGTCTTGAGCGCACGGAAACCCCGCGACAAATCCGGGCCGAAGTCGCACGGCCAGGGCGAACCCGCCGCCATGCCGCGCGTCTCCCGCTGCAAATACGCGGCAGGTGAGGCGAAAGTGCTGTGATGCAACGCCCCGTCGCGCACCAGCACGAATCCAGCGTCGTAGGGCACTTGCCCCCACTTATGAAAATCGAAGGCGATGGAATCGGCGCGCTCAATCCCCTTCAACAGCGGCGCAATGTCGGCAGCCAACATGCCTAACGCGCCATAGGCGCCATCCACATGAAACCACAGCCCGCAGCGCTCGGCTATGTCGGCAATCACTGCCAGCGGATCGATAGCACCGACATCCACGGTGCCCGCCGTAGCTGCGATCAAAAACGGCGTCATGCCGGCTTGTATATCCGCTGCAATGGCGGCCTCGAGCGCTTTCGTGTCCATCTGAAACTGGTCATTCAGCGGAATCTTGCGCAAAGCCTGCGTGCCGATCCCTGCCATATCCATCGCCTGGGCAATGCTGACATGCGCACTGACCGAGGTATAAGCAGTCAAAGGGCATTCGGAGGACAGTCCCGCCTCGCGCACAGCACGGCCCAGAACGGCAGTTCGAGCGACCAGCACGCTGATCAGATTGGCCATGGACGTGCCGGTGACAAACAGCCCGCTGGCCGTTTCGGGGAAAGCGAATAAATCACGCACCCAGCGCACCAGCTGACGCTCGACTTCCACAGGAATCTGCTCGCGGCCGCCCAGGTTGGCATTAAGACCTGCGGAGAGCATTTCCGCCAGCATGCCGACAGGCGTACCGCCGCCATGCACCCAACCCATGAAGCCCGGATGCGCATTGCCGATCGCATAGGGCAGCACATTCTGCATAAAGGTCGCATGCGCACGGGCAAGATCGCCTGGCAGGGTCGGCATCGGTTGCCGGAATACCTCACGCACCTGATCAGGAATCGGTTGCCAAACGGGTCTTGCGCGCAAATGTTCCAGGTAATCGAACATATCATCCAGCATTCGATGCCCTTGCAGCCGCAAATCCTGCCAATTTTCCGGATCAAGCGTTTCTTCCGATGTTTTTAACATGCCTCTCCTCATGATCCTGTCGCCCGCAGCCCGAACCGGCTTGTACGAGAGGCTAACATAATGCATCCATCATCCACTTGTTTTTTGGAACAGTGGGCAAAACAACCGCTTATTCACCTGGCAAGACGGGAATAATTTAGTTAATCTGACGACACTTACGCAAACAAAGTTAAATAATGCTAAAGTTTTCCAGGTTTCGTCCGATATATAATACAACGACCAAAAATTTAGTATCGTCAGACTGAGGGGATTACCGTGAAAATTGAAAAACCAGGCAACGCACTGCCTGCTGGGCTGATTAACGATGCGACAGCACGCACCGAAAAAAACAAAACCAGCCCTGCGCCACAGCAACCCGGCACCAGCGTATCGCTAGGCTCGACAGCGACCCAGTTAAGCAAGATGGGAGAAAGCATGGCGAGCGCGCCTGCCGTAGACGCAAACAAGGTCGCCGAAATCAAAAAGGCCATCAGTGAAGGACGCTTCCAGGTTAATTCCGGCATGGTGGCAGATCGTCTGATTCAATCGGTGCGCGATCTGATCAGCAATCAGGCCTAAATAGTGTCCCATCCTGCCTGCGTTGAAATACTGTCCGCCTTGTCAGACGAGCGAGCATCAGCTCTGAGCTTTGTCGAACTTTTACAGCAGGAACAAAGCCTGCTGATGGAAAACAGCATCGATCAGTTGCCGAATATTGCCGAGAAAAAATCAGCCGATGCCGTACGCCTCAACGAATTGAATGAGGTTTGCCGCCGCCTGCTGGGGAAGTCGATTCCCGCACCCGACAATTCCACCATAACAGCCTGGTTTGAAATCAACTGTAAAAAAGGTTTGGCGCTTTGGCAGGAAATTCATAACCTGGCCGAACAAGCCAGGCAACTCAATCAGATCAATGGCGAACTGATCCAGATGAAGCAAAGGCTCAATCAGCAATTGCTCACCGCGCTCACCCGTGCAGTCAGCCAGGCCAATCTGTATGGCCGTGACGGACAAACCAACTTTTCGCCAGGCACCGGCAGATCGCTCGGCAGCGTCTGATTTTTATTGGGTTTTCACCGGTTGTTTTTCGACGACCGGCACCGTGTCATTGCCCGACGGATTTGACGCATCGTCGGCCTGACTAAAACGGTCAAATTCAGGCGATAAAATCGTAATCAATACCCGGCGATTCCTCGCTCGGTTTTCCGGCGTATCATTCGCCACCACAGGCTGATTGGCCGCCATCCCCACCGCCGCCAGACGCTGTTCCGCCACACCATACGAGGCGAGCACTCTGACCACGCTGCTGGCACGCGCAGAAGACAGCTCCCAATTGGAAGGAAAGCGCACTGTTTTGATCGGCACGTCATCGGTATGTCCTTCCACTTCGACAGACTGATTCTCACGGCTCAACACCAGCGCTACTTGTTGCAAGGTTTCCTGTGCGCCGGGTTGCAATTTCTCATCACCTTCCTTGAACAGGGTGCTGGCGCTGATTTCCACGACCACGCCGCGCTTGGTTTGATGGACACCGACCAGACCCTGAGCGATCAGCGGCCCCATCACCTGACGCAGACTCTTGTCCACCGCCTTCATTTGCTCCTGCGTCCTGCGCTGCCGCTCAACCAGCTGTGCGGTGCTTTTATCAACCAGAATGCGGCCTTGAGCCGACTGACCGGGCATCACATTGCTTGATGAGGCGGACTGATCGAACGCAACATTCAACGAGTCGCTGAAGGTTTTATACTTGCCTTCGTTAACCGAAGAAATTGAATACATCACCACAAAGAAGGCAAACAGCAGCGTGACGAAGTCGGCATAAGAGATCAGCCAACGCTCGTGATTATCGTGCTCGGCGCGTTTTCGTCGGACGGCCATAATCAGTTGAGATAACTATGCAATTTAAGTTCGATCAGACGCGGGTTTTCGCCATTGGCAATCGCACCCAATCCATCCACGACCATGTCACGCATCTGCGTCTGCTGCATGATGATGGCCTTCAACTTGTTCGCAACCGGCAAAAATATGAAATTGGCAAACGCAACACCATAAATGGTTGCGACGAAGGCAACTGCAATCCCGCTGCCAAGCTTACTGGGTTCAGATAAATTTTGCATCACGTGCATCAGCCCCAGCACGGCACCGATGATACCCACGGTCGGCGAATATCCCGCCGCAGACTCCCACACCCGCGCACCCTGCCAGCGCAACTGCTCCCATGATGCAATATCGATTTCGAGCACTTCGCGTATCTTTTCTGCACTCTGCCCATCTACCAGCAACTGGACCCCTTTTTTGACGAACGGATCAGCTATGTCAGCAATACGCGCCTCCAGCGCCAGCACCCCTTCCCGACGCGCTATCGCAGCCCATTCGGCAAACTGGGCTATCAGTTCAGCCCCCGATGACTTGGGCGGAATAAACGCCCAAAGCCCCATCTTGATGCCCGTCATGAAGACTTTACTTGAGCTTTGCACCATCACGGCACCCAGCGTGCCGCCGAACACGATCAGGAACGCCGTCCCCTGAAACAGGACAGCAAGATTGCTGCCTTCCAGAATCTGTCCTGTCAAAACACCGACCACTGCGACAAGCAAACCGATCAATGTCAGCTTGTCCATCAGTAACCCTTCATCGAACCGCGTAGCCGTGCAACAGCCTGACTATGCAACTGAGAAATGCGCGACTCGCTGACGCCGAACACCTCGCCCACCTCACGCAGATTCATCTCCTGCTCGTAAATCATACCCATCAACATGCGCTCTCGTTCCGGTAACATTTCGATCGATCTCACCAATTCAGCCTTGAAACGGTCGTCCTGCAACAAGTCCAGCGGATCGGTATCGTTGGAAAATTCGAAGCGCTCGAAGAAGTCATCGTGATCCTCATCCTGAAAATCTTCGTAGTAGACCAGTTGTGCGCCGCGCGCTTCCTGCAACATCTGCTGGTATAGGGCGAGAGGGACATCCAGTTCAACGGCGATCTCGGTTTCATTCGGCGCACGGCACAGCTTCTGCTGCAAACGACTGACCGCCTGCTCAATACTACGCATGTCACGTCGCAAACTGCGCGGCAGCCAGTCGGCACTGCGCAACTCATCCAGCATGGCACCCCGGATGCGTTGCGTCGCGTAAGTCTCAAACTGGGCGCCATGAATCTCATCATAGCGACTCGCCGCATCCAGCAACCCCATCATACCGGCCTGGATGATATCGTCTATCTGCACGCTATACGGCAATCTGCTCATCATCTGATGCGCCAGTCGCTTGACCAGCGGCGCATAATCCTGCAAGCACTGATTTTTATCCTGCAATCCGGAAGCGTTGTACATAGGTTGTTAATTGAAAATTGATAATTAACAATTGATAACTATCAATTGTGCATTGCTGCTTACGCCATTTCGTGTTGGCGCGCCAACTGGCGGATCAGGTTTTTCATCATCTGCGAAATGCCGCCTTCCATTTCATCGTGCTGCATCGTCATCTGCAACACGCTTTGCGACAATGCCATGCATGACTTTGCCGAACTTGAAGCCGGATACGCTTCCACCACCGATCTTGCCAATTGCGTCGCACGTTTCAACCTGTCATCCAGCGGAATGCATCCTAAATATTCGAGGCGCGCGGCAAGCTTACTCATCGCCACCTTTTCCATGTTGCCAAACACCAACCTGGCTACCTGCTCATCTGCGACTTTGTTCACGACGATTTCAAAGCGCAAGCGCGCATTCTCCAGCGCCAGACGCTTGATCAGAGAATAACTCTCGGTAATCCCGCTTGCAGTCGCATCCATCACCACCAGCAACCTGACACCGGAGGCCAGACTGGCTGAGACGGCAGCCTGGCCTGTCAGCATCGCGGCATCCACCAGTATCACATCCACGCCACCGCTCACCTCGGACAGCACTTTTTCCAGATTCTGTTGTTCGGCATGATTCAATTTTTCCAGCGCACGCATCAGACGTGCGACAGGCAGGATGGCATAGCCTTTGCTTGGCAACAGCGCATCCTGCAACTGGCACTTTCCCTGCACAACATCCAGCAAATCGTGCCGCGCAAACAGGCCTAAACTGTCGGTTAAATTATGCGGCGCAGGATTCTCGTCCAGCACCAGCACATCACGGCCGGCACCTGCCAATGCAGTGGCCAGATTGAGCGTCACACTGGTGCGCCCCATCCCGGACTTGCCTGCCACCAGCGTAATCACCTGAGTTTGATTGCTGACCAGCAGCCGGCGCAGCCCTTCGGCCTGATCGTCAGCGCCTAACCGCTGCGGCAAAGTCACTTGCGAGGCAGACAGCAGAGCCGTCTTCTCATCATCAAATGACTGCTCCAGCTCGTCAACTTGCAACGCATCAACATCAAAGTGCATAAGACACCTCGCCTGATGATTGCGCAACGGTACCCGTATCGGCCATTATCGTCGGGAATTCCAGCGCATCCAGCGTGAACGGAGTTTTTTCATCCGCCGGTTTAAAGGCACGATGCAACAATATGTCGATATTGACCAGATGCAAGTCTTCCGGCACGCGCTGTCCGTTGGCCATGAAATACATCACCAGGCGATGGCGCATCACGACATCCAGTATTGCACCCAGGTTAGCCGCCTCATCCAGTTTGGTTGCGATGCAACCGATCACCTTGTTGCTGTGATACATGCGCACCACGTCTTCCAGCGTATCGCCGCCGCTGGTGGAATTCAACACCAGCAGACGCTGAACATTGGCGGCATCGAACATTTCGCTCTGTTCGGAAACACGCTCATCGCGCTGCCCCATCCCCACCGTATCGATCAACACCAGATGCTTATGGCGCAAAGCGGCAAGCGTCAGACGCAAGTCGTCAGCCCCTTTTACCGCATGTACCGCAACGCCTAATATTTTGCCGTAAATCTTCAGCTGCTCATAAGCCCCGATCCGGTAGCTGTCGGTCGTCAACAACGCCACCTTGTCGGCACCGTATCGCACCACCGCTCTGGCCGCCAGCTTGGCAGTAGTCGTGGTTTTACCGACGCCGGTAGGTCCTATCAGTGCATATACGCCGCCTTTGACGACGATATCGTCTGCCGCACCCGCGACACGCATATTGCGTTTCAACACATGCTTGATCCAGGACTCACCCTTCTCATTGCCGGCGGGCATCTTGTCCAGCAGTTGGCGAGCCAGCAGCGTGCTGAAACCGGCATTGAGCATACGGCGCAACAGGCCGGCTCTCTGCGGGTCGCGCTGCTGCACATTATTCCATGACAACGCTTCAATCTGTTTTTGCAACATGCTGTGCATGGATTTGATCTCGCCGAGAATCGCGGCTTCACCGGCAGGCAGCGTGGCGGCAGGCGGAACAGGCGGCGTGCTCAGCACCTCCTCAACGGATGCTGCGATGGGCGGAGTGTTCACAGCAGGCGCGACAGGCCTGACCGGCAGTTTCAAACCCGGAACGGATGAGTTCGACAGTCGCGTCATATCGTCATTCGCCATGGCGAGGATTTCAACGCCCCGCTCGGTCTTGCGGTTCGATAAGATGACAGCCTCTTCGCCCAACTCGCTGCGGATCTCCTTGAGCGCTTCACGTGCTGACGCGGCGATGAATTTTCTGATGTTCATGCGTTTCCTCCTACCAATGACGTCACCCGGATGGTTTTAAAGTCCGGCACTTCATCATGCGAAATAACTCTTAAACTGGGTACGGTGCGCTTCAAAAAACGCGCCAGCAAATCGCGCAATTGCGCGGGAACCAGCATCACTGTCGGCAGCCCCATTTGCTCCTGCCGTTGTACGGCGGCGCGCGATTCACTCAGCACCGTATCCGCAAGACCTGGCTCTATGCCCATCCCGTTCTGACTCGCCTGCATCGCCTGCAGCAGCACATGTTCGAGCTCCTTGTCCATACCGATCACCTGCAATTCCTGCGCTGCCGGATAGAATTGCTGCACGATGGCAGGACCCAGTGCCACGCGCACCAGGGCAGTCAACTGATAAGGGTCCAGCGTGCGAGATGCATTATCTGCCAGCGTCTCCACGATGGTGCGCATATCGCGTATGTGCATCCCTTCCTCCAGCAGGTTTTGCAGCACTTTCTGCACCGTACCCAGCGGCAACGTCTTGGGCACCAGATCCTCTATCAGCTTGGGCGCCGTATTGCCCAGATGGTCGAGCAACTGCTGCACTTCCTGGCGTCCCAGCAATTCAGCGGACCTTGTGCTGAGCAAATTGCTCAGATGAGTCGCGACCACCGTACCGGGATCGACCACGGTGTACCCCATAATCTGCGCCTGATCCCGCAACGCGGCATCGATCCAGGTGGCAGGCAGCCCGAACGCAGGGTCATGCGTCTGGGTGCCGATCAGCTCCCCGGTCACACTGCCCGGATTGATCGCCAGCAGCTGCTGCGGATAAGCCTCGCCGGTGCCAATTTCCACCCCCTTGAGCGTAATGCGATAGGCGTTCGGACGCAGATCGAGGTTGTCGCGAATATGCACCGAGGGTGGCAAAAAGCCGACATCCTGCGTGAACTTCTTTCGTATCCCTTTGATTCTTCTCAACAAGTCACCATCCTGCGCCTTATCCACCAGCGTGATCAGGCGATAGCCGACTTCCAGCCCCAGCACATCCACTTGCGCGACATCTTCCCAGCTTGCATCCGCAGGCTCCCCAATCACCGGCGTTGCGGCCACCTCCGCCTGCTCTTGCTCCGCCACTTTTTCAGTTTTTCGCGACAGGTGATAGGCCAGCCAGACCATCCCGCCTGCCAGCAGCAAGAATGAAAAGTGCGGCATACCGGGGATCATGCCCATCATGCCGATAATCGCGGCGGTCAACATGATGATCTGCGGTTGTTTGAACAACTGCCCCATCATTTGCTCGCCGATGTTTTCATCCGTAGCCACGCGGCTGACCACCACACCGGCAGCGGTCGAAATCACCAGCGCCGGAATCTGCGCCACCAGACCGTCACCGATGGCCAACAAGGTGTAATTCTTGGCCGCCATGGCGATGTCCATGTTGTGCTGCAACACACCCACAATCAACCCGCCGATCAGATTGATGAACAGGATGAGTATGCCGGCGACCGCGTCCCCTCGCACGAACTTGGAGGCACCGTCCATCGCACCGTAGAAATCAGCCTCCTGACCAATTTCAGCGCGCCGCTTGCGCGCCACATCTTCACCGATCAGGCCTGCATTCAGGTCGGCATCGATCGCCATTTGTTTGCCCGGCATCGCATCCAGCGTGAAACGTGCGCCCACCTCGGCAATACGTCCTGCACCCTTGGTGATAACCATGAAGTTGATGACCACCAGAATCGAAAACACCACGATACCGACCGCGTAATTGCCGCCCACCAGGAAGTGGCCGAACGATTCGATCACTTTACCCGCCGCATCGGGACCGGTATGACCTTCGAGCAATACCACACGAGTCGAGGCCACGTTGAGCGACAAACGCAGCAAGGTGGTGATCAGCAAAATAGTCGGGAAGGACAGGAAATCCAGCGCCTTGGTGGTATTCATGCTGATCAGCAGCACCATCACCGCAACGGCGATGTTAAAGGTGAAGAGAATATCCAGCAGCATCGGCGGCAGCGGCAGCACCATCATTGCCAGGATCATCACGATCAGCACCGGGCCTGCCAGACCGCGCAAATTCGCGCTGGATTTGAGGAATGCCAGTATGGAGGTCATATTCATGATGCGATACCTGATGCCGGATCAAGCTCGGCCGGCACGGGCAAATTGTCCGGCTGTTCCGGGCGGTCACCGCCTTGAGCTTGATAGCGTTTCAATTGATAAACATAGGCCAGCACTTCGGCGACAGCCGTATACAAGGCCTCAGGAATAGACTCACCGATCTCGGTATGCTTGTGCAGCGCACGGGCAAGCGGCGGCGCCTCGAGTATCGGCACATGATTTTCCACGGCGATCTCACGTATGCGCTGGGCGATCAGGTGCGAACCCTTGGCGACCACGGTCGGCGCACTCATCCCCTTGTCGCTGTATTTCAACGCCACGGAGTAATGGGTAGGATTGGTCACCACCACATCGGCGGTCGGAATCGCGGCCATCATGCGACGGCGAGCCGCTTCACGCTGCATGCTGCGTATGCGCCCCTTGACCTCTGGATTACCGTCGGTTTCCTTGGATTCCTGACGCACTTCTTCCTTGGTCATCATCAGTTTCTTGTTGTGATCCCAGAGCTGGAACGGCACATCGACCGCCACGATCAGCAACATCGCGCCGACAATCGCCAGAAAACAGCCGCCAACCAGATAACCAATCTGCGAGATCGCCGTGGTAATCGAGAGCGTAGCCAGCTGCAGCACGTCATCGCGATGGTGCCAGATCACCCAGGTCGCGATACCGCCTACGATGGTGGCCTTACCAAGCGCCTTGGTCAGTTCCACCAGCGCGTGAGTCGAAAACATGCGCGTGATGCCGGAAACGGGATTCATCCGCGAGAATTGCGGCATCAACGCCTCTGCACTGAACAGCCAGCCGTTCAAAATAAGAGGGGACAAGAAGGCCGCCAAAAACAGCATCAGCAGCACCGGAGCGAAGGTAATCAGCATCGACATGAAAAGATCGTATAGATGCGGAATCATCAATTCCGGCTTGAAAGCCAAATCGCTATTGAATGTCAGACCGTCATGCAACAGCTTCACCATCTTTGCATTGAGCGACTCGCCCATAAACCAGAGCGTGGCGCCGCCCGCCAGCAATATAGAAAACGTGGACAGCTCATGTGAGCGCGCGACCTGACCTTTTTCTTTTGCCTGGTCAAGTCGCCGCTGTGAGGGCTGTTCTGTTTTTTCTAGATCGCTGTCTTCTGCCATGTTGGGCTCCGCTGGTAATGCGGATTATACGCAGGAAAGCGGCGTTCAATCAGGAGAATAAGGAGGGAATTAGCTTGCTTTTCAACATGTTCAGCATGGGACGTAAAGTAAAAAGACAAGATTACCGGCAGAAATACAAGGCCTTATACTTTCATCAGGCCGCAGTTTGTAATAAATCACGTCAAACGATGCGGTTATGCCCGGTCAGTCTTTTTTTGAAAGCTCAAGGTAAGCCACAACTTCCGAGCCATTTCCAGAATAGTGCAGCACGTTACACATGCTGTCCAGCAAGGCAATGCCCCTTCCGTGTCGCTGCTGGTTAAGACTGAGATCGCTTGACAGTCTCGCCGAAAAATCGAATCCATCGCCGCTGTCTTTGAGGTGGATTTTCAGGCATCCACAAGACGAGCAATTCGTTTTTTCCAGATGCATGACGATCTGCCCCTGCTCCAGCTCGGCAAGGCGCGCTGCGCGCTCTGAAAAGTACAGCTCCAGACCGTCCGTTTGATTTTTCAAGGACGAATCCAGTTTAAGCACACCGTGATCCAACGCATTGTTGAACAATTCCGAAATCGCCAGAAACAACCTGCCATCGGTTCCACCGCCTTCTATCTGCCCGGCAATACTGATCAGGAAAGGCACCACATCCAGACGCTTGAGTTGCTGCGCCGTCAGTGTCAATGAGAATTCCCACAAACGCTTCCCGGCATTTCCATAGCCGCATGTATCAGGCCCGTTTTTCACACGCTGTTTAAAAACCTGCGCCGCCTTTTCCGAGTGCTTTTCTGCTTCAGGGGCTGTGCACTCCACCAAGATCAGCGCAATGTCATCTGCTGGCGGCAAACCAGCCAACTGCGCCTTGATCGTTTCGGTCATTCTGTCGAACACATGCTCGGCAGATGATTGCATCGCCCCCGACAACAATCCTGTTTGCCCCAGGTGCAGACTATCCGCCATCCTGATTTCGGTCGTCCCATCCGAGCACATCAGCAAATGTCCGTGCGGTTCGGACAGACTGTAATACTCCAATCCGACATCAAACTCACCCACGGGCACCACACCAAGCGGCAAATGCCTGGACTTGAAACTGTGCACGATCTTCCCGCCATCGGGGCTGAGCAATAACACCGGAGGACAACCGCCATTCCAAACTTTTATGATTCCGGTCTCAGCATCCAGCGACAGCATTGCGGCGGCGACAAAGCGCGGCAACGGCAAATATTCACGTACCCGCCGGTTCAGCTCGCGGACGATGGAGGGAAGCCCAAAGCCTTTGGCGGTCATCTGATAGAACGGCTGGGTAATCGGAATGACCGCTAAGGCCGCCGTGAGCCCGTGCCCTGCGCTGTCGGCCAACAACACATGCAAACAATTATCCGGGCGGCGGGCCACCGCAATCAGGTCACCGCTGAAATTTTCTGCCGGCCTGAGAAAAAATTTAACCTGCGGATCATGGATGTTATCCAGCGCGGTGAACTGCTTGATAAAATCACGTGCGGTATCGGCTTCTTCCTCGATGCGGTCACGAAAATCCAGCAAGTGCAGATTCTGCTCGATACGAACCTGAAAATTATGTATTTTCGCCTGCAAAATTTCATAGTTGACCGGTTTGAACAGATAGTCATCCCCGCCTGCGCGCAAGCCCTCAACCACCTCTTGATTGCGGCTCTGTGCCGACAGGAACAGAATGGGAAACCAGTTGGCATAGCGGCGGCGCATTTCCCGCACCGTATCAAATCCGCTTATGACGGGCATCGCCACATCCATCAACACCAGATCCGGCAGAGATTGCTCGCACAAGGCGAGCGCCTGGACGCCGTCCTCTGCCAGCGTCACACGATGCCCCATTTTCTTGAGCATCGCCTGCATCAACAGACGGTTGGTGCTGGAGTCATCCACGGCCAGCACGTTAAGTGAACTATCTGCGCTCATCGATGTGCCGTCTGGCTCACTGAATAATCGTGAATAACTTGCTGAAATTGGCAATATCAAGAATTTGCGCAACCATGCTGCCGGGCCGGATCAGGACCACCGCCTTGCCCACGGCCTGGGCGCGCTCACGCATCAGCATCATCATGCCCAGTGCAGAACTGTCGAGATATTCAATCCCGGCCAGATCAATTTCCAGCGTTTTCAATCCAGCCTGTTGCAGCAAAGAATCATAGGACGCCTTGAAAGCACGGTGATCATTAAAATCGAACCGTCCTGCCAGCAGAATGACCGCCTTGTCACCCGAATTTGATGTACTGATCTGCAAAGCCATTGCTATTCTCCTGTGTAATCTGCGGACTATAACCGGTTCCGGACACCGCTGCTCATCACTTTTGCCAGCACGCGCCGGGCCATCTCCTGAATAGGCACGGACTCATGCGCGGCACCGACTTCAACCGCCGCGCGCGGCATACCATACACCACGCAAGTCGCCTCGTCCTGGGCAAAATTGTACGCACCCGCCTGGCGCATCTCCAGCATGCCTGTCGCACCGTCTTTGCCCATCCCGGTCAGCATCACACCGATGGCGTTGGAACCTGCACACTGCGCCGCCGAACGGAACAACACTTCCACCGAGGGACGATGATGGTTCACCGGGGATGCCTGGTTCAGTTCGATGTGGTAATTGGAACCGCTGCGTTTGACCAGCATATGCGAATGCCCGGGTGCAATATACACATGCCCTGGCAACACCCGTTCATTATGCACGCCCTCGGTCACGGTCATCTTGCTCAGGCTGTTCAGCCGTTCGGCGAACGATTTGGTAAAAGCTTCCGGCATGTGCTGGGCTACCAGGATTGCAGGCGCATCGGCGGGCATAGGGATCAAAAACTCCTTGAGCGCTTCCGTGCCACCCGTTGAAGCGCCGACAATAATAAGTTTCTCGGTGCTGCTTATACGATAACCCAATGCAGGCAGACGGGTGTCAACCGGCGCACTGATAACTATATTTTTCACACGCGCCCTCGATGCGATGCGTATCTTATCGGCGATTTCGTCGGCATAAGCCTGCATTCCTTCAGCCACTCCGAGTTTAGGCTTGGCAAGAAAATCCACTGCGCCCAGTTCCAGCGAACGCAACGCAGCTTCGGAACCGCGCTCGGTCAACGTCGAAATCATCAGCACCGGCATCGGACGCAAGCGCATCAATTTTTCCAGAAAGGTCAGACCGTCCATTTCCGGCATTTCAACATCCAGCGTCAGCACGTCAGGATTCAACGTCTTGATCATCTCGCGTGCCTGCAAGGGATTGGACGCCGCGCCCACGGCCTCCATATCAGGCTGGCTGTTCACGACTTCTTTCAGGATACTGCGGATCAAGGCAGAATCATCGATGATCAGCACCTTGATTTTCCTGTTCAGCTCATTTTGCATCATATAACCCTTAGCCTGTAGCTTATCGTCTGTAGCACGTAGTCAGCAGCTAAAACAACTCGACGTCGCCCTGAATATCGGACGCGCGGATACGCGAAATATACTGCTGTTCGCGCTGGACGATCGTGTCGTTATGTACACTGCGTAATTTTTTCACCAGCGTGCGTCCGGTCGCGGGAAAGTAGTAGACCTTGCGCGGATAAATATCCAGCAGATCCTGCGCCTTCAAGACGATATTTTCCGTCTTCAGATAATCGACAACAAATTCGGCATTGCGCTGCCCGACATTGACCACGGTAAAACCGCGCAACACATTGCCGCCGCCGAACACCTTGGCTTCCAGATTGCTGCGCCGGGCACCGGACTTGAGTATCTGGTTGATCATCAACTCCATCGCATGGGTGCCGTAGCGGCCTGCCAGACCCACCGGACTGCCGTCATCACTCTTGTTTTCGGGCAACATGAAGTGATTCATCCCGCCGATACCGCTCTGCCGGTCGCGGATGCACGCTGCGACACAAGAACCCAACACCGTCACCAACACCATATCCCGCCCGGTCACAAAATACTCGCCGGGCAGTATCTTCACCGCCTCGGTGTTAAAGTTCCGGTCGAAATACAGGTTGGGTGAAACAACCTCTTTGTAGTCGTGATCTGACATGGCCTGTTAAGATTTCTCGGTTTGAGCCGCCTTCAACTGTGACGATAACTCGTACACCGTCTTGCTGCGCAGTTTGAAATAGGCTTCGGCCTGATAAAAATTTTCCGAGTGCCCCGCATAAAGCAACCCGTCTGCACGCAGCAAGGGGGCCATTTTCTTCAGAATCGCCAATTGCGTGTCTTTATCGAAATAAATCATCACATTGCGACAGAAGATCACATCCACTTTTTCGCGTATCGGCCAGCTCGCATCCAGCAAATTGAGCTTGCGAAAGGTAATCATGTTCTGCAACTCGGGACGCACTTTGACAAATCCTTGCTGCGCCCCCGTCCCCTTGAAGAAAAAGCGCTTCAGCTGCGCCTCATCCAGTTTTTCGACGCGATCCAGCGCATACATACCCTGGCGTGCCGTATCCAGCACATTGGTATCAAGGTCAGTTGCGATAATTTTAACCGGCGGGGTAAAACTGTTGAACGCATCCACTGCGGTCATCGCGATCGAATAAGGCTCCTCACCCGTGGAACTGGCGGAACACCAGATAACGATGGGATGCGCATTCCCGATTTTTTTAAGCTGTTCAGCCAGCAACGGGAAATGATGGTGCTCGCGAAAAAACGAAGTCAGGTTGGTGGTCAGCGAATTGGCGAACGCCTCCCACTCCCGCGCATCATTTTGCTCCAGCAGCTTCAGATATTCGCCAAAGGTTTTGATACCGGTCGCCCGCAAACGGCGCGACAGACGGCTGTACACCAACTCCTGCTTGCTTGCATTCAGCGAAATGCCGGCGTGATCGTAAATCAGCTTGCACACGCGTTGAAAATCCTGCGCGGTAAAATGAAACTCACGCACGGAAGGATCTTTCATTCCGGCCATATCGATTACCTGTGGTAGCTGGTAGCTAGTAGCTGGTAGCGGGCGTTTAGTCACCCGCTACAGGCTTATTAAAACTCCTGCCAGTCTCCGTCCTCTGAATCAGGCAGTCTGGCAGGTCGCGCACGGTTTGCGGGTGCGGCTTTCTGCGCGACCAATTTACGAGCCGGTGATGCGCTTTTGCCACGCGCAGGCATCAACACAGCCTGTCCGTCGCCCGCCAATTTGAAGGTACTCATCAAGGCCGCCAAATCCTGAGCCTGCTCTTCCAGCGATTCGGCAGCCGCCGCGGCCTGCTCGACCAGCGCTGCATTTTGTTGCGTCACGTCATCCATTTGCGTAATGGCGGTATTGACCTGCTCGATACCCAGGCTTTGCTCGGTTGATGCGGCGGTGATTTCCGCCATGATGTCAGTCACGCGCTTTACCGAGTTGACCACTTCATCCATGGTCTTGCCCGCTTCATCCACCAGACGCGTACCCGCTCCCACCTTTTCAACCGAGTCGCTGATCAACTCCTTGATCTCCTTGGCAGCCGCCGCACTGCGCTGCGCCAGATTGCGCACTTCGGTTGCGACCACCGCGAAGCCGCGTCCCTGCTCACCGGCGCGCGCCGCTTCAACGGCCGCATTCAGCGCAAGAATATTGGTCTGAAAGGCGATACCGTCAATGACGCTGATGATGTCGACGATTTTCTTCGAGCTGTCGCTGATCGACGACATCGTGCCCACTACCTGGCCTACCACACGCCCCCCCTTCACCGCGATGTCGGATGCGGAAAGCGCGAGCTGGTTCGCCTGCCTTGCATTCTCTGCGTTCTGCTTAACGGTAGAGGTCAGCTCTTCCATGCTGGCGGCGGTTTCTTCCAGGCTGGATGCCTGCTCTTCGGTGCGCTGCGACAGGTCGGTGTTGCCGCTGGCTATTTCTTTGGAGGCGGTACTGATGGTATCTGCCGCTTCCTTGATACGCTGCACGGTTTCGGTGAGACGTTCTACCGTCAAATTGGCGTTATCCTTGATCTCGCCAAACGAGCCTTGATAGTCCACGTCTATCCTTTCCGAGAAATCACCCCTCGCGATACGATCCAGCGCACCTACGGTCTCATTGATCACCGCATCAGCCGATTCCACCAGGCCATTGATACCCTGCCCCAGACTGAGGAAGAAGCCCTCCTTGCCAGTCAAGTCCAGGCGTTTGGTCAAGTCACCATTTGCGGCGGCGCTCACCAGGTCAGCCACTTCCTTTTCGACCGCGACTTCTGTCGTGCGATCAATCCATTCCGCCACTGCACCCAGACGCTCGCCCTTGTCGTTAATGACCGGGTTAGCGGTGACCACCAGATTGCGCCCGCCTATTTCCAGTGCTGCACTATAGGTCGTTTGCAAGCGCGCCAGCATGCCGGCCTGATGTGCCGGGTTTTTGTGGAAGGTGTCGATATTGGTGCCGACCAGATTGGCCACGCTGAAGTTCGGCAACTGTTTGCGAATATCCGCTTCGGCACCGCCCAGAATTTTGACGACGGACTTGTTCACATAGATGATATTGCGCTCATTGTCAGCGATCATGCAGCCGGTGCTGACGTTATCAAGCGCGATCTTGATGCGCAGATTCTCGTCGGACAGGCGCTTGCTCTCGGCCACATCAAAGCCCATGCGGGTAGACAAGGCGCGGAAAGCCAGGAAAACAGAATTGATTTCATCCAGTTTTGCATTCTCATCGGCATGCTGATTGGTCTCGCCGTGCGCCGCGAGCTCGATCTGCATCGCGACACGACGGATAGGCGGCACCACGGCGCGGAACAGCATCAGACCGAAAACGGCGATCGCTGCCACGCCTGCTGCCAGAATCATCATAAAGAAAGTACGGGTATCCTGGTATTCAGCATTAGCCTTGGCCGCATCGCTCTCCATCGAGCTTTGCTGGAAACGCACCACTGCGTTGCCTTTTTCTGAAGCGGCCTTGAACAGCTGGTCTGTCTTCTGCATCATCATGCTGTTTGCATCGGCGAAACGGCCTTCGCGCAACAACTCTACACCGGGCATCAATCCTTCTGCGACGAACTTGTTGCGCGCCTTGGTGAATTCGGCGATCAGCAGCTCCGCTTCAGCACCCTGTTTATCCGCACCGACTTCTTTTACGAGTGCGGTGATTGTTTCTCTGTTTTTTGCAATCGCATCGAAATGTTCCGATATCGTGTGAGACTGCAGGCGACTCTCGGGCAGGCGGGGGTCATGGGCCGTTGCAAGCTGCAACTGCTGCATGTTCTCGCGCATCAGCGAATCGATGCGTGCGAGCTGATAGGACGCTTTGGCCTTGTGATCGACCAGATAGTCCATCCGTTCGGCCGATTTTTGCAGCTGGAACAGTCCATAGCCGCCAAAAAACAGCATCAGCGCTGCCGCCAGCACGATCGTGGCGACAATGCGCTGCTTGATGCTGATATTTTTCATGCCCTTGATCAGCCCGGACAAACCGGCATTCGGGTTTTTCCCCGCTTTGAGCAAAGCATACAGCTTTTGAGCATCGGCGATCTGCTTTTGCGTCGGCTTACGGCGAACCGACACGTATCCTGTCACCTGACCGCCGTGGCGCTCCGGCGTAACGTTGGCATCGACCCAGTAATAATCACCGTTCTTGCAGCGATTCTTGACGATGCCATTCCAGCTCGTGCCACCCTTGATCGTTCTCCACAAATCGGCGAAGGCTTCCACCGGCATGTCGGGATGGCGCACCAGATTCTGCGGCTGCCCGATCAACTCGGCTTCGGTAAAGCCGCTCATCATGACGAAATTCTTATTGGCGTAGGTGATGTTGCCCTGAAGATCGGTCTTGGTGACGATCATCATGGACTCCTGCATCTGTTTTTCGTTGCTGGTAACCGGTGTATTGATACGCATGTGTTTCTCCTCGATTGACGCTATATCCTTAAAATGCTTTAAATGCGGACAGGCTTATGCCACCATTTCATCCACTAATGCCATCTCGCTACCCAGCATCAGTTTCTCAATATCCACCAGAATCAACATTCTGTCATCCACCGTACCCAGGCCTAAAATGTAGCGCGTATCAAGTTTGGCGGACAACTCCGGCACAGCACGAATCTGCTCAGGCTTGAGTGTCAACACATCGGATACGCTGTCCACCACGATCCCCACCACGCGCGTGCCGAGATTGAGGATGATCACCACGGTAAACGCGTCGTAGCTCACATCCGACAAACCGAACTTGATGCGCAAATCCACGATAGGCACAATGATGCCGCGCAAGTTGATCACACCCTTGATGAATTCGGGCATGTTGGCGATCGCAGTGACTGCATCGTAACCGCGTATCTCCTGCACCTTGAGAATATCAATTCCGTACTCTTCGTGACCCAGAATGAAGGTCAGAAATTCGTTGTTGGTCATGCCCGATGCCGCACCGCTATTTTCAATTGCCATATTCACCTCACCGACAACGCCATTTTAAAACTGTCCATACCTGGACAATGCTTTTAAGTATCAAGCCTGCAGCCTGTTGTGCCGTGCCGGTGCCATACAGATCACCGACACATCCAGTATCAACGCCACACGGCCATCGCCCATGATGGTCGCACCCGAGATGCCCGGCAATTTGCGGAAATTGGATTCCAGACTCTTGATGACCACCTGATGCTGGCCTATCAACTCATCGACCAGCAAGGCGACCTTCTTGCCTTCCGACTCGACGATGACCACGATGCGCGACTCGTCAGCATTGTCGCGCGGCAAACGGAACAGTTCATGCAACGCCACCATCGGCAGGTATTCACCGCGCACATGCACCAGATGGCCTCCGCCGCTGACGGTACGCAAATCACTATCCGCCATTTGCAGCGACTCAACGATATAGGCCAGCGGAATAATGTAAGTCTGCTCGCCTACCGCTACCGACAAGCCATCCAGTATCGCCATCGTGAGCGGCAGGCGGATAGAGATGCGCGAACCCACGCCCTCTATCGACTCGATGTCAACCCGCCCGCCCATCTCGGCGATGTTGCGCTTGACCACATCCATACCGACCCCGCGACCGGAAACATCGCTGACCACATCGGCGGTGGAAAATCCCGCCTCGAAAATCAGCATCCAGACTTCCGCATCAATGATTTCCTCGCGCACGGTCATGCCCCGCTCCCGCGCCTTGGAGAGAATTTTTTCTCTGTTCAAGCCACCGCCATCATCGGACACCTCGATGACGATGTTGCCGCCCTGATGCGATGCCTTCAGCGTGATCGTGCCTTTTGCAGGCTTGCCTGCAGCTATGCGTTTCTCGGGCGATTCGATGCCATGATCCAGACTATTGCGCACCAGGTGCGTGAGCGGATCGGCGATTTTTTCAATCAGCCCCTTATCAAGCTCCGTGCCTTCACCCAGCGTTTTCAACTCGACTTGTTTGCCCAGCTTGGCGGCCAAATCGCGCACCACACGCGGAAAACGGCTGAACACGAAGGAAATCGGCAACATGCGCACCGACATGATCACCTCCTGCAAATCCCGCGTATTGCGCTCCAGCTGATGCAAGCCGGCTTGCAACTTCTCGGAAAGTGAGCCGTCTATGCCCGTTGCGGATTCCGCCAGCATCGCCTGCGTGATGACCAGTTCACCGACCAGATTGATGAGCTGATCCACTTTTTCAACGTTGACACGAATGGAGGTCTCGGCAGCAGCGGGCGTCGCCTTGTCGCCGGCACGCCGGCTGGCGGGCGGCTCAGCAACGGGTGCGGGGATGGAATCGACAACGGGGTTAATCTTCTGGAAGAAACCATAGCCCTGCTGCACTTCCTGTTGAGCTTGCTGCGGCGTACTCGGCAACTGGGTCGGCTCATCCACGAATAATCCGTAGCCCTGATCCTGATGCACTGCCACAGGGGCTACTGGTTCGTCGTCAAAAAAGCCGTACCCCGCATCCGCAGCTGGTGCAGGAGCAGCAGGTTCATCGTCGAAAAATCCGTATCCCGCATCCACAACGAGTGCCGGAACAGCAGGCTCATCGTCAAAAAAGCCGTAGCCTTGATCGCTGACGGAAGGGTCGTCGCAAAGCGGCGGGGACCCACCGGGCATACCCCCTGCGGGCACGACGGAAGGGTCGCCGCGAAGCGGCGGGAACCCACCGGGCGTACCCCCTGCGGGCACGACGGCGGACTCAGCTTGACCGGATAGCTTTGTTTCGGTCGGAAAATCATCGAAAAATCCGTAATCAGACTCTTCTGCGTGAACGTGAAATTCGCGCAGCGATTCGTTTGCCCCCTCGCCCGCAAGCGGGAGAGGGTTGAGGAGAGGGGTGTTCGAACCCGGGCCTGGGTCGGCTGTCAGGCTCGCCAGTTTTTCGCACACCGAAACGACTCTGATCTGGTCCACGCTGCCTTCGCCGCGATGTGCATCCAGCTGCATGTGGATTACATCGCCGGCCTCAAGAAATACGTTGACCATTTCATCGGTCAGCAGCATTTCCTGCTTGCGCAAACGGTCGAGCAGGTTTTCCAGGATATGCGTCACCTGAGTCATATCATCAAAGCCGAACGTGCCGCTGCCCCCTTTGATCGAATGAGCCGAACGGAAAATCGCGTTCAACTCATCCAGACTGGGGTCGGACACCTCCAGCCCCAGCAACAGCGACTCCATGGTGGCCAAGTGCTCTGCCGCTTCCTCGAAGAAGACCTGACAAAACTGGGTAATATCAATGCTCACAGGGTGCTTTCGAGATTAGCCGATGACCTTCTTGACGACTTCAAGCAATTTCTGAGGATCGAACGGCTTGACGATCCAGCCCGTCGCACCGGCCGCCTTGCCCTGCGACTTCATCGCATCGCCCGATTCGGTGGTCAACATCAGAATCGGCACGCTGCGATAGCTGGGCATCGCGCGCAGCGATTTGATCAGGGTCAGCCCGTCCATGCGCGGCATATTCTGATCGGTCAGCACCAGATCCACTGTTTTCAGCTTCGCCTTATCCAGGCCGTCCTGACCGTCCACCGCTTCAATGACGGTATAACCGGCGCTTTTCAAGGTAAAGGAAACCATCTGCCGAATAGATCCGGAATCATCGACACTCAGAATCGTCTTTGCCATTTTTTGCATCTCCAAATAGTTAAATTTACACGTAACAGGTGGCAGTACAGCCAGCGTGCCGCCGAAGCCGAGCAAAAAACGGATGAACAGGACTACGGGCCGGTCGATTAGCTTGGAAGCCAGCCATCTTTCAGCACATCATCCATGCGCCACGGGCAGGCATCGGGGAACACATCCAGCCCAGTTTCATTGGTGACTTGAACCACGGCATCCGACCATGTTTCATCCAACCATGTAGCATCTGAAATAGATGCTTTTAAACTGGGTGTGTTTTTCAGGCGAGCGAGTACGCCTTTGCGTTGTTCTTTGATTGTTCTCGACCAACTGCCGCCTTGCCGCTCTGGCTGATATTGCCACTTCAACAAATGAGCTAATAACACCGCCATGCGGCTTTCCAGTTCCCGCTGTTCGCTTTTGCCCACGTCTTCGATTTCCTCTGCAATGTGTTCTAAGTCCAACTGGTCAAACTTACCCATGCGAATTAACGCGGCTTGTTCATTCGCCCATGCAACCACGTCTGCCTGGTATGAAGTTCTCATGTCATTTCCTCTGAAATCGTCTTAGACATTTTTACATCTCCAAATAGTTAAATTTACAATGCTGGCTGAACCACGCCAGCCATCGTTGAGTTCGTCGCGGCTGTTGGCAGCAGATGATTAACCCATCCACCCCGGGTCGGGGCAGTTAAAACAGCTCGATTTCGTGGCTATCCATTTTATCCTGACGCACCGGATTACGCGCGCTGACCTGTTCGGCACGTTCAAACAGCTGCGAAATTTGCCCGCTTACCTGTTCAATCTCGCCTGCCGTGACTGGCACGCCCGTCTGTTCGCGCTTGGCTATATCATCAATGTGCTGCCATGCCTCCTGCAAGGTATCCAGACGCAGCCGCGAATGACCCAGCAACTGCCCGGCGATATCCTGAAATTGCAGCGAAGTTATCGCAGAACCGACTACCTGGTCGACTCGGGTCGATATTTCGTTTTGCTTCACCACCACCTCAGCCATCTTCTGGTTGATCTGCTGAACATGCGACAAGCTGTCATCCAGTTTAGCCTTGGATTCCAGCGCAAAATTCATATCCAGGGACGCCATTTTGCTGATGTAGACCTCAGTCTCACTCACGGCGCCATGCACTTGATTGATATTGTTACGAATTAGATTGCTGAAGTGCGCTGCTCTGTCAGACAGCTTGCGAACCTCATCCGCCACGACAGCGAATCCGCGCCCCGATTCACCGGCGCGCGCGGCCTCGATAGCGGCATTCAGCGAGAGCAAATTGGTCTGTTTGGAAATGGCATCCAACTCGCCCAGCACATTGAGTATCCCTTTAACCTGATCACCGACAGCCTCCATCTTCTCGACCAGCTCGACGCCCGCCTTGCTGTTGTTGATAATGCTGCCCACCAGCATTTTTAACGTCTCGGACGTCTCATTCAGATGACTCGACATGGCATCCTCCCTGTCCACATCAGACTGCGATGTCACTTCACGACCAATCTCGCGCTGCTCTTCTATCAGCTGACTCATCCCGGCAAAACTGCTCATCAATTTTTCAATTGCGTCGCCGATCAGTGCCTGCACCTGAGACAGGTCTTGGTTCGCGCCTTCAAAGTGCATGGAAAATTGCGCATGGGTCTTGATCAGCAAGCCATCCACCCCTTTATTACTAGCGGCGCCGGGCTGAATGCCGGCAGATTGCGCTGATGATGCTTCGCGTTTACGCAGATACACCAGCAGCACCGCAGCGAGCGTAATCACACCGTGCGCCAGTGCTGCCCATACACCCAGCGCCAGGTTACCCGCCCCCCAGTGCAACAACAGCGCGGTAAAAACAATCATGATTACGACTGGCATCTCAAAAATCCTCAAGGTAATGCAGTAAGTGGTTAGTGCTAAGCGGGCAAAACCCACTTAGGGAACCGCTGATTTATTCGTCTTCCCCGCAAAAACGGGGAACCAGTGCCTTTATTTAACTGGATTCCCGCCTACGCGGGAATGACAAAACCGAATAAATCAGCGACTCCTTAGCACTTCCTGAACCCTCGCTTCGCTTTAACTGCTCGCTGATTTTCTAGCTTCCCCGAACATCGCTCAGCAGCTCTTTGATATCGAGTATCAGCACGATATCGCCTTCGCTGGACATGGTAACCCCTGCCACGCCTTTTGGCCGGAAGGTATCCAGCGACTTGATAACCACATCGTCATGCCCTGCGAAGCCATCGGCCGACAAAATAAAGCTGCTGCTGCCAAATTGCATCAGCACCCCGACCTCAGGCTCCTTGTCGGAAGCTTCCCAACCGATCAACTGGGCCAACGGCAGTACCGGCAATACTTCGCCGCGCACCACCATGGTGGCACGACCCGAGATTCTCTGCAATTGTCCGGGCGAGACGGACAGGATTTCGCGCACCATCGACAGCGGCACCGCAAATGACTGGTCGCCCAGACGCAGGATCAGCACCGGCAGGATCGCCAGGGTCAGCGGCAGCGAAATCGTGAACACGCTGCCTTTACCCGAAACCGAATTGATATTGATCGAACCGTTGAGTTTCTGAATATTGGTCTTGACCACATCCATGCCGACGCCACGACCTGACACGCTGGAAATCTCATCCTTGGTGGAGAAGCCCGGCAAAAAGATCAATTCCAGACATTGATTCTCGTCCAGCGTATTCGCCACTTCGCTGGTGATAATCCCTTTTTCAATGGCTTTATTGCGGATCACCTCGGGACGCATGCCGCGACCATCGTCGGCGATGGTGATGAGAATGTGATCTCCCTCATGCCGCGCGCTCAACTCAACCAGACTCTTTTCCGGCTTTCCTGCGGCGATACGTCCTTCTATGGTTTCAACACCATGATCGACCGCATTACGCACCAGATGGACCAGCGGATCGTTCAGATCCTCGATCATGGTCTTGTCCATTTCGGTTTCTTCACCGGTCAGCACCAGCTCGACATCCTTGCCCAGCGATCTTGCCAGATCGCGCGCCAGACGGGGATATTTCTTGAACAGACGTCCGATCGGTTGCATGCGCGTTTTCATCACCGCGTTTTGCAGATTCACCACCAGCATGTCCAGCTGCGTGACTGATTCATCCAGTTCGCGCAAGGTATCCACGTCGTTACGTCCCTGCAGAATGTCCGAACGCAAATGATTGAGACGATTCTTGGTCAAGCCGATTTCGCCGGATAAATTCAGCACCTGATCCAGCCGTTCGGTATCGACACGGATCGTGGTCTCTTTTGCATCCTTGACTGCCACGTCGCCGTCGCGACGGCCAATAGTGGCGCCGGGCACATCATTGGAACGGCGGCCGAAGGCCTTCTTGGTGGACTCCTCTTCGGACAAGGCCTCGGCAATTTTTTCAGGATCGCGGGTAGCCCCGACCGCGGCGACGATATCCGTGCCGGTCAGCGCGGTATACAACGCATCCCAATCCACGCCGGAAGCCTTGGGGGTATCGGATGCGAACTGGGAACTGGAGGATGCAGTACCAGGGGTATTAGAAGCCGCTGAGACAGCGGGCTTACCCGGCGCTTTTACCTCGGCACGCTGCACGGGTTTTCCCTCCAGCGCGGCCTTCAAATCCTCAAGCATTTGTGCAGGAGCGGCCTCCGGCTGTTGATTCTGATGCAAGGCGCCAAACATTTGCTTCACCTCGGCGGTTGCAGCGAAGATGACATCCATCAGTTCGGCGCTCAAGGTCAGCTCACGATTGCGCAACTTGTCGAACAGATTTTCGGTGAGATGGCACAGCGTCACCAACTCGGTCGCATTGAGAAATCCGGCTCCGCCCTTGATGGTGTGGAAACCGCGAAAAACCTCATTGAGCAGATTGCTGTCGTTCGGACGCTTCTCCAGTTCCATCAACTTGCTGTCGACATCGGACAACATCTCGCCCGCTTCGAGTAAAAAGTCGCTTAACAGTTCTTCCATGCCAGCAAAATCGTTCATTTTTTTCTCCTATTGGGAGTGGTGAGTGGGGAGTAGCGAGTGGGAAAGTGGTTTTACCATTCTCCGTTAAGGCAATACCGCTCCACTTACTACTGAGGCACGCAGTGCCGTTCTACTTACCAGATTCAATTAAAATCCCAGGCTTTCCAGCAAGTCGTCTACCTGATCCTGACTGGTCACCACATTTTTCGCGTGCGGATTGATGACAGGGCCGTTCAGCAACCCCGCATCAAATTCAGCCCTGATGGCAGGCGGGGCGTTATCCAGCAGCAATGCCAGCAGCTGTTTTTCCATACTCTGCGTCAGTTCGATGATTTTCTTGATTACCTGACCGGTCAGATCCTGAAAATCCTGCGCCATCATGATTTCCATCAAATAGGAATTGGTCATCTTGGTTTGCTTCGGGACAATATCCAGAAAAGCCTGAGTTTGCGTGACCAGTGTTCTGAACTGATCGACATTCAACTGTCTGTCGAACAGCATCGTCCACTGCCCGCCCAAACGATGCGCTTCTTCCTCCATATTCTGTACCAGCGGCTGTGCGGCTTCAGTCGCGTTCAGCACCCGCTCTGCGGCCTGCTGCGTCAGTGTAGCCACATAATTCAAGCGATCGCGCGCATCGGGAATGGATGAAGCCGCCTTCTCGATTTCCTTGTTCAGACCCAGCTCGCGCAAGGTATCGTGCAGGGTTCGCGTCATCTGACCCAGCTGGTTAAGAACCTTGTCCGAGCTCGCCGTCACCACCGTACCTTGGACGGGCTCCTCCGGTTCTTCGCTGATATTCGCAGCGACAATACTGTCAAACAGCGATTCAAGATCATCGCATTCCTGGGCTGCAATATGGGTAGCCATGTCAGTTCTCACTTGTTCATGTTTTGGAATATTTTTTTCAGTTTCTCGTCCAGCGTGGCAGCCGTGAAAGGCTTGACCACGTAGCCGGAAGCACCCGCCTGCGCTGCCTCGATAATGTTCTCGCGCTTCGCCTCCGCCGTCACCATCAGCACCGGCAAATGCTTGAGTTTGGCATCCGCCCGAATCGAGCGTAACAGCTCGATGCCCGTCATGTTCGGCATATTCCAGTCAGACACCACAAAATCAAAGGTATCGGCGCGCAACTTGGCCAGCGCCTGAACGCCGTCTTCGGCCTCCTGAACATTGACAAAGCCCAGCTCCTTAAGGAGATTCCGCACGATGCGACGCATCGTTGAGAAATCATCCACCACCAAAAACCGCGTACTCTCTATTCCCATTACCATCTCCTAATCTGGTGAGTGGCAAGTGGCTAGTAGGAAGTAGGAAAACCAGTCCCACTCACCACTGAGGCACAAAGTGCCGACCCACTTACCACTACCTGCTTACTATTAAGTCAACAACGGCCTGAGCGTTGAGGACAATACCATCGAATCAAATTTCGGCACATAAAAATCGACCCCGACACGTTTTCCCATCGCCCGGTTGGCATCGGACGACAGCGACGAATGCATCACCACCGGGATACCTTCAAAACGGTGATCCGATTTGATGTGCTGGGTCAGCACGTAGCCATCCATCTCGGGCATCTCCGCATCGGTCAGGATGACCTGAATCTGGTCATGCAATTTCGTGCCGGCAGCGTGAGCGGAATCCGCCATGGTCTTGAGCCTGTCCCAGGCTTCGCGACCGCTGTTTGACTGGATGTGTTTGACGCCCATTTTGTCCAGCACCTCGGCGATTTTGCGGCGAGCCACCATCGAATCGTCGGCAAAGAAGACGCACAAGTCTCGCCCCGCCTCGACCTTTTCCACATTGCCGACAATCGCCTCGCCAAATGCGTTCGACAAAATTTGTTCGACATCCAGCAAGGACACCAGAGATCCGTCCGGCAATTCCGTGATCGCGGTAATCAGCGCGCCCTTATCCGACAACATGCCTTCGGCAGCGCGAACCTTGTCCCAGTCGACGCGGATGATGCGATCAACGCCTTCCACCAGGAAACCCAGGATATGCGTGTTGTACTCCGCGACCATCATGGTCTGGTGTTTCGTGGCCGGCGTCATACCCATAAATTCGGCCAGATTCAACACCGGCATCACATGACCACGCAAGGAGACGATGCCATCCACGCCTCGCGGCATATTCGGCGTGCGGGTGATCTTGCCGGCATGACTTACCTCCTTGACCTTGAACACATTGATGCCGAATTTCTCATCTGTGCCCAGGCTGAACAACAGGATTTCCATCTTGTTGGTTCCGGCAAGATTGGTGGTAGCGTCGACGTGCTCCAGCAAACCATCATCGCTGCTGCTCATCATTTCATCTGAATATGACATTTATTTCTCCTGATCTGGTGAGTAGTGAGTGGGAAGTGGTAAGCGGGGAAACCATGTCCACTCTCTACTTGCCACTGAGGTACGAAGTACCGTTCCACTCCCCAATTTTTAGGCCAACAATCTCGCCAAGGCCTGCGACAGTTTTTGCGGCTCGAACTTAGGTATATATTCATCCACCCCGACGGTCTTGCCCAATTGCTGGTTCGACGTGCTGGACAATGACGAATGCATCAGCACCGGAATACCTTTGAAACGATTATCTTCCTTGATCTTGCGCGTCAGCATGTAGCCGTCCATCTCGGGCATTTCCACATCGGTCAGGATCACCTGGATCATATCTTTTAATGGCGTGCCGGTGCTGTCGGAATACGCGGCCATTTTCGACAACTCTATCCATGCCTGACGGCCGTTGATCGCCGAGATGTGCTTCACGCCCATCGCATCCAGCGTTCGGGTGATCTGATTGCGCGCCACCGAAGAATCATCGGCAAAAAACACCGTGCGATTTTCCCGGCCCAGCGGTTTGACCGCGTTAAAGATAATCTCATCGGTGCTAAAGTGCCCCGTCTCAGCCAGCACTTTTTCCACGTCTATCATCATCACCAGACGTTTATCCTTGAGTTCGGTAATCGCCGTGACCAGACCGCCCAGCTCCGCCACCAGCATGGCAGGCGGCACACGCATCGCAGACCAGTCCAGGCGCAGGATGTTATCCACCCCCTTGACCAGAAAACCCTGGGTGTGACCGTTGTATTCGGTGACGATCATGATTTCCGGACGGGTTTCCGTTACCAGCCCGATGTATTTCGCCAAATCGATTACCGGCACCAGCGCACCGCGCAGGCTGACCATACCTTCAACCGAGGGCGGCATCTCCGGCGCCCGTGTGATAGGAGGGATACGCATCACTTCGCGCACCTTGAACACGTTGATGCCGAAGGTCTCTTCGCGCTGGGTGCGCATATCCATACCCAGCGAGAACATCAATATTTCCAGCTTATTCGTTCCCGCCAGCTTGGTTCTGGCGTCGATGTTTTTTAACAGTTCAGACATTTCTTGCTCCTAAATATGGCAAGTAGTGAGTAGAAAGTGGAAAGTGGAAACCGGTTCCACTCGCCACTCTCCCCTCCCGACTCACTGCTTTTAAACTTTGAACCTGCTCACGGCACCCTGCAACTCACGAGCCAATTGTTCCAGCCGCACGATCTCATGCGTGTTCGATTCCACCGCTGCATGATTTTCTTCAGACATCTGCGCAATTTTTTCCACATTGCGCGCGATCTCGTTGCTGGCCAGACTCTGTTCGTGGACCGACGCGGAAATATCGTTTACACCAAGGCTGGATTGTTCGACCAATACGCCCGCTTCAGTCAATACGGCAGAGACGCTCTCGACATGTTCCTGAGTCGCATGCAAGGAACGCAGACCACTCTGCACGCTCGCCTCGACATGGGTCGATTTCTGGTTCAGCGAATTCGTGACCCGATCGATCTCGTTGGCCGACTGTGCGGATTTTTCCGCCAGCTTGCGCACTTCATCCGCCACCACCGCGAAGCCGCGGCCCTGTTCGCCTGCACGAGCGGCCTCAATCGCCGCGTTCAAGGCCAGCAGATTGGTCTGGTCGGCGATGTCTTTGACCTGCTGCGTCATGCCGGCAATCGCGCGGGTGCTGTCGACAAATTCCTTGACCGAGTCTGCGATCAGTTTGACCGCATCCTGCACGCGCTCGATCTCACCGATCAACTCGGTCACATTTTGATTGCCCTGGCGGGTCTGCTGCAAGCTTTTTTCCGACAGTTTGCGCACATCGTCGGTATTAGTCGAGACCGAATTGATGCTCACGGTGATTTCTTCGACCGCAGCCGCTGTGGAGGCCGCCGCTTCAGTCTGCGCCTGTGAGCCTTGTGCAATTTGCAATGAGGCCGAAGACAAGCTGGCTGCGGTGCCCGACACGATATTGGCGCTGCTGCTGACCTGTCGAATGATCGCCGCAAATCCGTCTATCAAGCCGTTAAAAGCCACAGCCGCCTGACCGACTTCATCACGCCCGTACACCCTGACGCGCGCATTCAGATCGCCGTCCCCGGACATCTTCACCATCACGGCGCGCAACTCGCCTACCGAACGCTGCACGCCACGGATGATCGACAATCCCAGCAGCGTTCCCAATACGCCGCCGATCAGTATCAGCGCGATCGACAGCGTGCGCATGGTCTGGTGCATGGCTTCGGAATCCTCATACAATTTCTTCCCTTCGCGTTCCTGCAATGCGATCAGCGCATCGAGCGCTTCCTTCATCGGCCCGTACAGCGGACGGATGTGCTGCGCCTGAACCTGCTTGATGGCCTCGATATTGCCGGCCTTCATCGCCTCCACGGCAGGCTTGATGCCTTCATCGACGAAGCGCGTGCGCGTCTCAAGGTATTTGGCCGCCAGCCCCTTGTCCTCTTCGGTCAGATAGGTCGCCATATAGGCCTCCCACTGCTTGTTTATCACGGCGCGATCCTCGTCGATCTCTTTGAGATAGTCGGCCATATGCTCAGGTCCGATCACGCCGTTGGCAATCGCGATCCGGTTGCGCAGTATTTTCCGCGCGATTTCGTTCAGCTGGACAATCGGAATCATCCGGTCGTCGTACACGGATCTGAGCCCCGTATTAGACTGGCTTGAGGCATACAACCCCACGCCGCCGATCACGACGGACAGCGCCAGCAACGAGGCCAGCAAAAATATCAATCGGGTACTGATTTTCATATCGTTAAACATTTTAAACTCCTAAATGACGTAAGTGGTGAGTGGCAAGTGGCAAGTGAAAAACCGTCCTCACCCGCTGCTCGCCACGCTCAACTTACTGATTTTAAACCTTGAACCGGCTGACTGCGCCCTGCAACTCACGAGCCAGCTGTTCCAGCCGCACAATATCCTGCGTATTCGATTCGACGGCGGCATGATTTTCTTCTGACATCTGCGCAATCCTCTCAACGTTGCGCGCGATTTCGCGCACGCCACGGCCTTGCACTCCTGCACGGGCCGCCTCAATCGCCGCATTCAATGCCAGCAGATTGGTCTGATCGGCAATATCCTTGACTCGCTGCGTCATGAACGTAGTTCTTGTTTGATCTTACTTCGATAGCATTCATACCCTGCATTCTTCCCTGTTTACCCGACCTGAAATCACTGGCCACTTATCGCGACTTTAATGCGCACTTGGTCAGCGGATAACCGGCCCTGCTCAACTCATCGGCAGATTTTGCCAATTCTTTAGCCGCCGCCCTTGCATCCTGCACAGACTGCACGTTGCTGCCAACCAGGCCGGCAATGCGCTCCAGGCTTTGCGTCGCCCCCTCACTGGCAGTGGATTGTTCCTGCGAGGCACTGGCTATGTGCTCGACGCGTTGCGCCACGTGGCCCGCAGCCGCCATGATTTCCTTTAGCCCTTCGCCGTTTTTGCGTATCAGCGTGATACCCGTCTCCACTTCGCCTACCGCCTCCTGCATGGACGCCACTGCGGCATCTGAAATGGCCGTGATCTCGTTGATGGTGCTGGCAATATCCCGGGTGCTGGTGGCCGTGCGTTCAGCCAGTTTGCGCACCTCATCCGCCACGACCGCAAAACCGCGACCTTGCTCGCCGGCGCGCGCCGCTTCAATCGCCGCATTCAACGCCAGCAGATTGGTCTGTTCAGCGATGTCCTTGATTGCATTCGCGATGCTGCCAATTTTCTGAATAGACACACCCAGATCGGCGATGGTCTTGCTCGATGATTCCACGGTATGCGCCACTTTGCCGGTTGCGGAAATGCTCAGCTCCATGTTGCGATTGTTTTCCTCGACGATGCTCTGCATCGCTTTGGCATCTTTCAGTGAATCGGCTGCCATGTTCGCCACTTCCACGACAGATTGACTGAACTGCTCCATCGTGGCGGCAATGGTCTGAATATGGTCTTGCTCGGTCACGGCATTTTGCGCCACGCCGCTCACCCTGCCGTCCACATCGTTGATGCGTCCCTGGATGTAAGCCACCGGCGTGACAATTTCGTCCACCATGGTGCGCAAATAGCATTGCATGGATTGAATTTCGCACAGCAACCGGCCCATCTCGTCCTGTATCGACACATCCAGTTCGGTATCCAGATTGCCTTCCATGATGTTGCGGAACTCTTTGTCAACATCCGCCAGCGGGCGCCGGATGAATTTATCCACGCAGAAACCGATGAAGAAATACAGGAACACCTGCAACAGCAACTGCCCCGTCAGCATGCGCAGCTTCATCCGGTCGATACGCACAAAGTCCGGTTTCAGATCGATCAGCAGATCCGATGCGCCGACGATGGCATTTTCTGCCACGGCATGACAACTGGTGCAATCCGTGCCATGAAAATTTTTGCTGGCCTGATAAGGCGTCAGCACACGCAACACAGGATCCCCCGACGCATCGTCAGAGATGATTATCTTCTGCTTGCCGCTCGCCAGCACCTCACGCTGCATGTCATCCTTGACTTGCTCTTCCGGCAATCCGGCGCCAAATTGAGCGGCGACTTGTTCGGTGCGGACCAGTTGTGCCGATTTGACGTTGCCCGATGAGGTCACTTTTTTGACCAGCAAGCGGCGATTGACCGTGTCACCAATCTGCCCGGTCACCATCAACATATTTGCACTATCGATGATCTGGTTGGCGATCAGATCACCTTTTTCTTCCGCACCGGCCAGGGCATCCTCTTTCAGCGAATCGGTCACATATAACTGCGCCAGGGTCAGAATCAGCAGCAGCGGAATCTGAATCGCCGTTTGCAGCTTGCCCTTCATCGACCAGTTCTTGATCTTGAAGCGCTCATACTTTGAGACGATCTGCTCGCCCGTCTGATTCAGATTGCGATACAACGTTTCCGCTTCGGCAATCTGGGCGCGCGTGGCCGCTTTGCGCACCGACACATATCCTATAATCTTGCCGCCTTCGATGACGGGAACCACGGTTGCACGCACCCAATAGTAATCGCCATTCTTGCAGCGATTCTTGACCATGCCGCGCCACGGACGCTCTGACTTGAGCGTGTCCCACAGCCATTTAAAGGCCTGCGGCGGCATATCCGGGTGACGCACGATGCTGTGGCTCTTGCCCAGCAACTCCGCGCGCGAATACCCGGAAATCGCAACGAACGCATCATTCGTATAGGTGATGTTGCCGCGCGTATCGGTCTTGGTAATCAACACTGCGCCAGCCGGAAAGGACACTTCCTTTTGCGTCACATTTGCGTGTTTGTTTTGCATGAATATTTCCTGTTTTCGGTTTTCGGTTTTCGGTTCACTGATTAGACTTTGAATCTGCCCACCGTCTTGCTCAATTCCTCTGAGATCAGTTCCATCTGCCGGGCTTCAATCACCGAACTCTTGACCACCTGATTGCTGCTGTTCGTCATACTGGCGATGCGCTCTACGTTACGGGCGATTTCCTGACTGGCATCACGCTGCTGGTTGATCGACTCTACGATTTCTTCCAGTCCGCGATTAACGCCATCCACCGAATCGTTGGACGAACTCAGCACGCTGGTGACCTCGCTGATATGCGCCTTACTGCTTTGCAGCGCACTGATACCGCGCTGTATCGTCTTGTCAACCTGGCCTGATTGCGTGCCTATGGTTTGCGTCACCTCATCGATTTGCGACGCAGACAAAGCCGACTTTTCCGCCAGCTTGCGCACTTCATCCGCGACGACCGCGAAACCGCGCCCCTGTTCGCCTGCACGCGCAGCCTCTATCGCCGCATTCAGCGCCAGCAGATTGGTCTGCTCGGCGATGTCGCGCACTTGCTGTGTCATATTGGTAATGCTCTGGGTATTGCTGACGAAGGCGCTGACCGAAGTTGCGATTTCAGTGACCGCGCGCTCGACCAGCTCCAGCTCCTGCATCATATCCTGCAAACTGCGCTGGCCTTGATGAGCGCGTTCAGCACTCTCCTCGGACAGACGGGCGACTTGCCCTGCGCTGTCGGCCACCCGATTGATGCTGTCGCTCACCTGGCTCACCGCGCTGGACGTGCTGCCTGCAGCATCCGCTTGCAACTGCAATCCCTGCGCAATTTGACCGGCATTTTCAGCCAGCTTGTGTGCGGAGGTGACGACTTGCCCGGCATGCCCCTCGACCTGACTTACGATAACCTGAAAGCTTTGCGCGAGATCGTTGAACGCTTGCGCAGTCTGACCGATTTCATCGCCGCTGCGCACAATGGCACGCTTGGATAAATCGCCGCTGCTCTGCATGGCCTGCATCACCTGTTGCAGTTCACGCGCCGGACGGGTCATGACACCGATCAGCCAACCGATCGCAAAGTACAGGAACACCTGCACGGCCAGCTGCGCGCCCCACATCGCATAGTTCGCCTGACGCATCAGGGTAAATTCATCCGTCAGATCCAGCGTGATGCTGGCTGCGCCATTCACCGTTCCCTCAGGTACCATGTGACACATCAGGCAGTTGGTACCGCGAAAATCCTTGTGAGCGATGAAAGGCACGACCACACGCAATGACTGCTTGCCGCTTTGTTCCGATAATTTGGTTTGCACCTGTGCGCTGTCGAATGCGGCATGATCCATCGCATCGACCGCCTGCTCGGAGGGCAGGCCCGGGCCGAACTGGTCCTGTACCGGCTTATTGCGTATCACGCGCAATTCATTAACCTTGTCCGATGCGCCCATTTTTTTGACATACAACGCGCGCTGTTCGGCATCGCTGATGATGCCGTTAATCATCAGCATATTCAGGCCATTCAGCACACCGTCGGCGGATACCAGCGCCTTTTGTTTTGCCTCATACAACACGCTGCTTTCGAATTCGTCCAGCGCAACGCGCTGTGCCAGCAACATCACCACCAGCAAAATCAATTGTATGGGGAACTGCAATTTATTTTTCAGCGACAAACCATTCCACCAATTAATCATTTCCTGCACTCCTGACAAAGCTGCGTTTAAAGTTCAAAAATTACGGCGTAGGTACTGTAACGGCAAACAATGTATCTTCTTTAGCCGAACAGAGAAAAGAAACTCTGCCAATTCAAGGAATTGAATTTCAGGCAAAAGGTTCGAGGCTCAATTTGCCGTGAAATTCATGCTGCAAATTTCACGTCGATGGAAAAAGAAGACGATTAAAAGTTAATGCGCGGGACGGGCAGCAGGCAGCGCCTGCACGCCTTCCTTGATCGTATTCTTGACGTTTTGCGCGTCACCCTCGGCGTCCACGCCGACCGTACCACCGTCATGACTGGCCGCCTCTTCCGCTTTTTTATTCATGACAATCAAACTGATGCGGCGATTAGTCGGGCTCAGAGGATCATCCTTTTTAAATAACACGGCGGATGACAATCCCACCACACGCACTATTTTTTCTTCACTCAACCCCCCGGTAATCAGTTCCCGCCGCGAGGCGTTAGCTCTGTCCGCGGACAATTCCCAATTGCTGTAACCCGCACCGCCTCCGCCATACAGCGACGCATCAGTGTGCCCGGAGATACTCACTTTGTTAGGCACATCGTTTAACGTCTGCCCGATCGCATGCATGATTTCCCGCGTGTAAGGCTCAAGCTGCGCGCGACCACTCTGGAACATCGGGCGATTTTTTTCGTCAACGATTTGAATGCGCAAGCCTTCGCTGGTGATATCGAGCAAAATCTGACTCTTGAATTGCTTAAGTTTGTCGTTGTTTTCGATGGATTTTTCGATGCTGGCCTTCAGCTCCTTAAGCTTGCTTAACTCTTTTTCCCGCTCTTGACGCAAAAATTCCTGCTGAGATTCTTTGACGTTGATTATTTTTGTATCGGACGCGACGTCCCCGGACTTCACCTGACCGGCGCTGCGCGTCAAATCCTTGCCGCCGCCCTTGATGATGCTGGAACTATCGCCGCTGCCTGCACCGCCTTGCAGCGCCACCTTGAGCGGCATCTTGAAATACTCCGAAATCCCTGCCAAATCGCCACTTGCAGTCGATCCCAACAGCCACATCAGCAGGAAAAATGCCATCATCGCCGTCACGAAATCGGCATAGGCGATTTTCCACGCACCGCCATGGTGACCTCCGGCCACCTTCTTGATGCGCTTGATAACGATGGGTCTTTTGTTCTTGTCCTCAGCCATATCTTCCCAGAATTTATTTAGCTTGTAGCGGGTGGCTTGTGGCGGGTAGCAACTACCTACCAGCTACAGACTACCCGCTGCTTTTTAGCGTTTTTGCTTGACGTGCGCTTCCAGTTCGAGAAAGGTCGGGCGATCGGCAGAACTCAGCGCCTTGCGGCCAAATTCGACTGCCATTGCGGGCGCATATCCGTTAAGGTTCGCCAGCAAGGTAACCTTGATGGTCTGAAACATCTTGCCGCCCTCTTCGGCTTTTTGCTCCAGCAAACTGGAGAGCGGCCCCACAAACCCATAGGCCAGTAAAATCCCCAGGAACGTCCCGACCAAGGCATGCGCAATCAACATACCCAATTCCGCAGGCGGCATACCGACTGACTCCATCGTATGCACCACGCCCATCACCGCCGCCACGATACCGAACGCAGGCAAACCATCCCCCAGCTTGGCGATCACATGCGAAGAAACCATAGCCTCGTGATGATGCGTCTCAAGCTCGACATCCATCAGATTTTCAATTTCCATCGCATTGAGGTTGCCGCTGACCATGATGCGCAGATAATCCGTGATGAACTCGACCACATGGTGGTCTGATACGATCAGCGGGTATTTGGAAAAAACAGGGCTTTCTTCGGGCTGTTCGACATCCCCTTCAATCGACATCAGCCCTTCCTTGCGGACTTTGGTCAGCAATTCATATAACAGCGCCATCAGTTCCATGTAAGCGTCTTTTGTGTACTTGGATCCCTTCAACAGAGTAGGCATATCCTTCAGGGTAGCCTTGATGGCTGTCATGTTGTTGCCGACGAAAAATGCGCCTATCGCGCCGCCGAAAATCATCAGCAATTCGAGCGGCTGCCACAACGCACCCAAGTGACCGCCGGCCAGCGCAAATCCACCAAATATCGAACCGCATACCACTATATAGCCTACGATAACTAACATGCAGCACTCCTCGTTATATATATTCCTGCCGGCGCATTCTAAAACAAATCAGCGCGACAAGTGATGTCAGTTTACACGCACTAGGATTTTTCTTAAATTATCTCATCAATAACTGACAAAACGGGAAATACTAGCCGACTTGCTCAACAAGCGGCAGGAGTTTGGCTTTGGCGTTGGTTTTCCCGGCACGAGCGGGCGGGTGGCAGATGCCGCACACATAGTGGCTGTGCAGCTCGTTGGTATGCGTGACAAAGAGCCCGGCACATTCACGACAAGGCACCAGTTGCATCATGCCTGCATTGAAAAAACGGATCAAAAACCAGGCGCGCGTGATGCTCAATATCACTTCACTCCCCTCGATGCCCTGCACCTGATCCAGATATAAACGATAGGCGGTAATCAAGGCATGCACACCATCAACGCCGGCATTCTTGACCAGAAACTGATAAATCCCCATAAACAGGGAGGAGTGGATATTGGGTTGCCAGCTGATAAACCAGTCTGTGGAATAGGGCAACATCCCCTTGGAAGGCGACTCACCTTTGACTTCCTTGTAGAGTTTCAGCAAGCGTTCACGGCTGAGGCTGGTTTCTTCCTGCAAAACCTGCAGACGCGCACCCATTTCAATCAAATCGGTAGCGATCTTGACTTGCTGCGCCTCGCCCAATACAGTTTTAATTGCCACGTCAGACCTGATGCCCGCTATGCTATTTCTTCGGCAGTTTGTGACGACATTAAAATGGCCGCATGCATTTGCGCCATCATGCGGCTCTTGCTGTAATCGGTGACCATATTCAGCAAGATATTTTCGTCAAAACGAAAACTGCATAACAACATGTTGCAACTCGCGATCTTGAGGATCTGCGCGGGCGTCAGACCGCCAATCAGATCGATCAACTCCTGACTCAACCCTAAACGAAAAATGGCGGCGGACTTGTCTTGCTTGACCATTTGCTGAGCCAGCATCAGATAAGTCAGGTTGATGTCGCGAATACCTTCTTGCAGTTGCATGGTGTCCATATTTATCCCCTTGTATACGAGCCCAAAACGCTGACCTTATTATTTAACAACTGCAGGTAACATCATGAAACTAAACGTTCAATTTCTACAGTCGCATTCTGCGCGAATAGTGAGGAAAAATCAAATAAGAAATGGCTGATTTTATTGCAGGGGTTTGAGCATAGGAAATGTAGGAAAAACACCTACAAAGCAAAATACTCCAGTTCGTGAGCGGACCGGAGCACCATTGCAGAGCGCCGTTTGCGAGGGGTCAACCAGCACTCATGTGTATGGTTATCGGCCACACCTTAAAAAACTTTAGGTTTTCCTTAAAATAATTTTTCAAAAGAAACAATAAGTTAGGAAAATTCGTGCTTATTTTTCAAAAACAGTTCGATTTCGTCCGGCTTGTTTACCGCATCGGGCAAAGTCTTGCGCTAGCGCGCAGCAGATTGAAGCAGCGCAACCTGGCAGGTAAAAGACTCGTCTATGTGTTTGCGCAGGTACTCGCCCGCAATCGGTCTGGTGAGGGATTTGTGCGTGGCCCCGGCGTTCGCGGCCTGGCTGAGCCAGCCGGCATCGTCTTGTCCGTCCGACAACAGGATGCGCCTGCCGTGCGGATGAATCTCTTCTGCACTGCGCAAAAATTCCAGTACATTCAGGCTGGCCGGATGGTGTACGACGAGTATCACTTGCACCTGATGCAGCGCAAGCAATGCCAGAGCTGACTGCGCATTACTGGCGGTGAGTATGAAGTAACCTTCGCCTTGCAGCGCTTGCTGGATTTCTCCCAGGCTTGCCGGGTCATCATCCATGATCAGCAGCGTGCGGACGCGAGCCGGGGGTTTCTGCGCGCACGGCAGCGATTTACCGCTGCGCAACATGTCGGAAACATCGCGAGGCGATAGCGCTTTGCTGAAATGGAAGCCCTGGATTTCGTCACTTTCTTTTTCGAGCAGATAGGCCAATTGCGCCTCAGTTTCAACCCCTTCCGCGATCACGCGTAAATTCATCCGGTGTGCAAGGCCGATGATCGCCGAGGCGATTTCGGCTGCACTCGATTCTGTCGTGACGCCGCGCACGAAAGACTGGTCTATCTTCAGCGTATCGATCGGAAAACGGCTCAAATAGCTAAAGCTGGAATAGCCCGTACCGAAATCGTCGAGCGAGATCTTTACGCCTATCTGCTTGAGTTTCAACATGGTCGCCACGGCATGATCGGGCTCCACCATCAACATGGTTTCAGTCAGTTCCAACTCCAGATACCGTGCGTCGATTCCATATTTTTTAAGGGCTTGCGTCACCAGTTTGTCGAGGTTTCCGCTGCGAAACTGGCGTGCCGAGACATTGACGGAAACGGCTAAATTGCCAAAACCTTCATCCAGCCAGTTGCGCATTTGCCAGCAGGCTTGTTCAATCACCCAGCTGCCTATGGTTATGATCAGACCGGATTTCTCCGCCAGCGGGATAAATACCGCCGGCGGCACCCATTCTTCCCCGCCCCGATGCCAGCGTATCAATGCCTCCAGACCGCAAACATTCCCGCTTTGCAAATCGACTTTGGGTTGGTAATGCAGTATCAACTCGTTTTGCGACAGGGCGCGGCGCAAATCATTCTCCATGGCAAGCTGGGCGCATGCACCGGCATTCAGTTCTTTGGTATAGAAAGAAAACTGGTTGCGACCGTTTTTCTTGGCAAGATACATCGCCGCATCGGCGTTCTTCATTAGTTCCAGAACGGTCTCACCGTCTTGCGGGAACAGGCTGATGCCGATACTGCCACCGATGAAAATCTCATGATTTTCGGCAAGCGTGAAGGGTTCGCTCAGGGCTTCGATGAAATCACGCGCAATCACGGCAGCATCTTGCGTATCAGTCAGCGGGGTCGCCAGCAGGATGAATTCGTCGCCCCCCAGACGGCCCAGCGTGTCGCCCTCACGCACTCGCTGCCCGAGGCGTTCGGAGACGGCACACAGCAACGCATCGCCGACCAGATGTCCGAAGCTGTCGTTGACCGCCTTGAAACGATCCAGATCGATGAACAGCACGGCAATCTGATGCGAGTGACGGTGCGCCTGTTCGATTTCGTGCTCCAGTCTGGATTCAGCCAGTGAACGATTGGGTAGTTTTGTCAGCGGGTCGTGGTGCGCCATGAACTCAAGCTTCGCCTGATTTTCCTTGAGCTGGGTGATGTCGGCGAACACGCCAACATAGCGCACAGGCTTTTGTTCGTCATCATAGATGGTGCTGATGGTCAGCAGCTGCGGATAACACTCGCCGTTCTTGCGCCGGTTCCATACTTCACCCTGCCAGTAGCCGTCCTTCAGTACATGCGCCCACATCGCCTCATAGAAAGCCTCGTCAGCCCGGCCGGAACTGATGATATTGGGGTTTTTGCCGATCACATCGGCAGCACTGTAGCCGGTGATGGTCGTATACGCCTCGTTGACTGCGAGTATGCGGGGCGTGGTATCGGTAATCACCACCCCGTCATGGGTGTTCTCCATCACGGCAGCCGCTTCTCGCAACCGCTCTTCGGTTTTGCGGCGATCGCTGACATCCTGTTTGATGGCAATAAAATGGGTGATGTCGGCATTCTCCGTACGCACCGGCGTGATGGTCATTTCCTGATCGTAGAGTGTGCCATCCTTACGCTTGTTGACAACCTCGCCCCGCCACACTTTCCCGCTCAGTATGGTTTGCCACAGCACTTCGTAGAACGCCTGATCCTGCAAGCCGGATTTGACCAGCTCCTTCGGCTGTTTGCCAACCGCCTCATCCAAAGCATAGCCGGTAAGCCTGGAGTAGGCAGGATTTGCCCATTTGATCAACGAATCCTTGTCGGTAATGACGATGGCGTTGGCGGAGGCATCCAAGGCTGCCGCATGCAATTTAAACAAGGTGCGCTGCTGGCCAAGCTGGAATAACTCGCTGCGTTGCAGCGCTATTGTTTCATGCAGAAAGTTGACGTAACTGCCCTGCAAGGTCTTGACCAGATCATGGCGAGTAATTATGCCAAGCAACCGGCCTTGCTCGGCAATCACAAGATGCCTGATTTTATGTGCAACCATCAGTTTGATGGCATCCGGCAGCGTTGTATCGGGTGCGGCGGTTATCAATGTCGCCTGCATGAGCGTGCTTAACGCTGCGCTGGCTGAGTCGGCGATGACCGGCGCCAGCCTGACCGCGTCACGCTCGGTGATGATGCCGACAGGGCTGGATTCTCGTGTAATAACCACGCAACTGTAATGGTGCCGGTGCATACTGGCGACAGCATCGGCTAACGTGTCATCGACATCGGCAGCAGCGACATTGCACGACATGATTTTGGCGACGGTTTTGAATTCGGACAAGTCACCCGCATCGAGGTGGCGCAGGAAGTCACCTTCCGTGACGATTCCAATCAACCGATTATCGGCATCAACCACGACCAGATGGCGAAAACCCTGCTCCATCAGCATGCGGTAAGCAGACCGAAAATCCATCTCCGCTTCGGCGCACAACGGCGGCGCGCTCATGATGTCCGCCATTTTCAACTGGCAGGTATGGTGCCGTTCGGCCAGCAGACCCACGACGTCACGCTCTGTGAACACGCCCAGCGGATGGTGTTCGGCATCGATGGCGACAACGCAACTGATGGCAAGCTGCGACATCATGGCCATAACATCGGTAATGATCGCATCTGGCGCAACCGTCACAACGGCAGCGGTCAGGATTTCGCTCAGGGAAACTTTATTCATGTAATTGATAAGCCTTACTTTACTGCGACGGACGATGTGGAACAAATAGTAAAAATCACGACGGGCTTGTGCACTTCGATAAAAAAACAGTGGCCAAGACGCTAAAAACAGCGTCTAAGCCACCATTTATGCGAACCATATTTTATAGCATCAGATGAAAAGACGGCTGACGATCGTCCTCCGCCCATCAAACGATCATTTTACTTGATTCCTTGCCCGATCAGGACACCGTCAACGGTCACACCGTATAAATTCACGCCATCGCCTTCATGAAACTTTTTACGGGTAGCTTCAATATCGCCATTGATCAGCCTCGGATCCTGAGGACGTTCGTGCATATTGACGTACGACGCCACATCCCACGCATCCTGGTCACTCAACGATTCGCCACGACCCAGCGGCATGTTGTGCTGAATGAAACCTGCGGCCGTGTTGATGCGGTGCATACCCGCACCCCAGTTGTATGAATCCTTGCCCCATAGCGGCGGAAATACTGAATTCACACCCACTTTTTTGCCTTCTCCATTGTCACCATGACAAAGCGCGCACTGACTTTCATAGATTTTTTTACCGTGTGCGGTATTGAAACCACCTTTGGGCTGAGCAGGCTCTTCGAAGCCACGTCCGGGCAAAGCCTTCGCGGTTGGTGCACCCGTCGACAGCCAATAGGAATAGGCGGACAGCGCCGTCAATATTTCGCTGTCAGCCGGTGGCGGCGTGCCATTCATGCTGAATTGAAAGCAGCCCTGCATACGTTCTGCATAGGTGTTTACCTTGTTGTTTTTCTTGCGGTAAGCCGGGTACATCGGATAGGCGCCCCAAAGTGGCGCAGACCGCGCTTTTCTGCCACGATCCAGATGGCAGTTAACGCAATTCATTTCATTGCCTACATATTTGGGCGCTAACGCTTTGGTATTGACAAACAGCGCCTCCCCCCTGTGCACGAGTTCGCCGAATGCGTTATTGGGCAACTCCGCATCAGCGGGCGGCTTGAAGTAATTCACGCCGGCATCTTTTCCGGGCGCTTTGGGCAGTTGCGTCTGATCGTCCAGTTTACCAGCCGCATAGGCGCTTGTCGCGCACAGCAGCAATCCGACCGCAATCAAATTTTTCATCGAGAATTTCATAGGATATAACTCCACTGGGGAAATAAATAAGTTGTGAACAATAAATTAGCGCAAGCGGAGTTTCGAAGCATCGACAGGCTCATCGGAGACTTCGATACCAGCATAATACTCAGCAACCGCTTTGATTTCCGCATCGGTTAAATCAGCTGCAATATGTTGCATCAGACCGTTTGGATCATTGCGTCGTGCGGCAAGCTCCTGTTTTTTGGCATGGTGTTTTTTGTCGGCAACGGCCGGCTTAACCTTCCATGCTTGCAACTGCGCCGCAAGGTATATTGCTGACTGGCCTGCAAGAGGCGGAAATGAATTACCCACCCCTAATCCTGCGGGGCCGTGACAGGAGGAGCATTCAGGAATGCCTCTGTCCCATGCGCCGCGCTGCGCAATCCATGCTCCGGTTCCCTGCACCGGACGATCCGGAGAGGCTGACGCCACATTAACCATCGCTTGTGCCGCATAAGCATTCGCCACGTTCAAAATTTCCTCGTCAGATAAGGCACTGGCGACGGGCTGCATCAGGGCATGCTCCCGAGTGCCGGCTTTGAAGTCACGCAACTGCTTGGCAATGTAGCCGGCCGGCAAGCCGGACAGACGCGGAAATCCCGATTCCGGCATGCCCTTTCCATCAGAACCATGGCAGCTGACACAAGCCATGGCGGCGGGATTGCTCCCGCCATTGACCATGATTGAATTACCGTCGGCCGCAACGGCTGGCGCCGGGGCGATCGACGTCAAGCATAACAACGTTACGAGGTACTTATAGCTGAAATTTCGCATTGACTGTTTCTCCAGAGTAATCAAGGGGACTGTGTCCGGTGGTTGTTACTGAAAGCTCGAAGCTGCGCTCTGAACATCTCAGGCAGATCAGATCCGGACACGCCAGAGATTAGAATATCATAATTTACTAAAATAGCACTATAGCACCGTCCCTCAACTAAAACGGTGCGCAGCCAACAAACCGAGATTGGCTATTTTTTGTTGATCTGGAAGGAACATTCGAAGCCAAACTCATGCCTTTGAACGCCGCATGAATTCCAACGTTTAATGCACGTTAGCTCGCATTCTTTAGCATCTGTTCAACATAGCGACCCACACCCTGCTCCACAGTCAGGAACGGCTCCGCGTAGCCGCTGCTGCGCAGCGCACCGATATCGGCCTGAGTATAGCTCTGGTATTTACCGCGCAAGGCATCAGGAAACGGAATGTAGCTGATCAGCTCCTGCTGATGCATCTCGGCCAAGCTTAACGTATCCCGTCCGGCGGCGCTGCGCATGGTGTTGATGGTCGTCACAGCCACACTGTTAAAACTTTCAGCCTGCCCGGTACCGAGGTTATAAATTCCTGATTTATCCGGGTTATCCAGGAAATACATATTGACCTTGACCACGTCTTCGATCGAGACGAAATCGCGCAACTGCCCGCCATTGCCATATCCGTCACAGCCTTCAAACAGTTTCACTCGCCCCTCTGAGCGAAACTGGTTGAAGAAATGGAACGCGACCGAGGCCATTCGCCCCTTGTGTTGTTCGCGCGGACCGTACACGTTGAAATAGCGCAGACCGACAACCTGTGCGCCGCGCTTGTGCCAGCGACGGCGCATGATCTGGTCGAACAGAAATTTTGAATAGGCGTACACGTTCAGCGGCGCCTCAAACTCGCGGCTTTCCTTGAAAACACTTCCCGCCCCATACACTGAGGCGGATGAGGCGTACAAAAACGGTACTTCTTCGCTTTGACAGTAATTGAGCAACTCCAGCGTGTACTGGTAATTGTTGTCCATCATGTAACGGCCATCGGTCTCCATCGTGTCGGAACAGGCGCCCTGATGAAACACTGCCCGGATCAAACCATCGAAGAAACCTTCCTGAATCTTTTTTCGGAATTCTTCCTTGTCCAGAAAATCGGCGATTTCGCAATCAACCAGATTCCTGAACTTGTCGGCGTTCGCAAGGTTATCCACCGCGATGATATTGTGCTCACCGCGAAGATTGAGCGCCTTTACAAGATTGGAACCAATAAAACCAGCGGCTCCCGTTACGATATAGTACATAAATGACCTCCCTTACTTTGATAGGTATTGAGAGAAAGGAAGTAGTAAGTGGAACGGTGCTGCGCACCTCAGTGGTAAGTGGAACACTACCACTCCCCACTAACTACTTACCACTCACCCTCTTTACTGCATGTCCTGAATAATTTCTTCGCGGCTCACCACCGCAGTGCCCAGCTTGCCGACCACGATACCCGCCGCGCGATTGGCGATGCGCATCGCATCAGACAGGTCTGCGCCGCTCGCCAGCATCACCGCCAATGTTGCGATCACGGTATCACCGGCGCCGCTGACATCGAAAACTTCGCGCGTGTGAGTCGGTTCATGCTGCACCTCATTCGCGCGATACAAGCTCATGCCGTCTTCGCTGCGCGTGACCAGCAGCGCATCCAGTTGCAAGTCGGTGCGCAACGCCTGGGCCTTCGCATTGAGTTCAGCCTCGTTTTCCCAGCCGCCCGCCACCTGACGAAATTCGCTGCGGTTTGGCGTCAGCAGCGTAGCCCCGCTGTAACGCGCGTAATCATCTCCCTTGGGATCAACCAGCACCGGCTTGCCGGCATCCCTTGCCATTTGGATCATCTGCGCGATATGCGCCAGTCCTCCCTTGCCATAGTCTGACAGGATCACCACGTCGGCCAGCGGCAACTGAACGCGGTAATCCACTAGTGCCGCGTGCAGCACTTCGTGACTGGGCGGCGTTTCGAAATCGATGCGCAACAACTGCTGATGTCGTGCGACGGCGCGCAGTTTGATGATAGTGGAAATAGTGCTGTCGCGATGCAGCAGCGCAGTCAGATTAGCTTGCGCATTGAGCAACTTTTCCAGACAGGCACCGGCTTCGTCATCACCCACCACCGACAGCAGCGTGGCTTGAGCGCCCAGTGCTGCGATATTGCGCGCAACGTTGGCAGCCCCGCCCGGACGCTCGTCAACACGGTCTACCTTCAGAACCGGCACAGGGGCCTCAGGCGAGATACGATGAACTTCGCCGAACCAGTAACGGTCGAGCATCACATCGCCCACAACTAAAACACGAGCGCCTTCGAATAAAGGTAACCCGTTCATGCCAGCCCTTTGATTTGGCTGTTGATATCAAGCAACGCCTGCAACGGATCGGCTGCGCGGGTTACAGGCCGGCCGATCACCAGATAGCTGGAACCGGCTTGCAGTGCCGCTTGCGGAGTCATCACCCTTGATTGATCGTCGAGACTGGCATCAACAGGACGTATCCCCGGCGTGACCAGAGAGAATTTATTGCCGCAATGTTTGCGCAACAGCGCAGTTTCCATGGCAGAACACACCACGCCGTCCAGACCCGATTCCTGAGCCAGCTTCGCCAGACGCAGCACCATCTCTTCCGTGGTGCTGTTAATGCCCAGATCGTTGATATCTTCCTGATTCATGCTGGTCAGCAGCGTGACCGCGATCAGTTTGGGCGGCTTTGCCGAATTGGAGACCGCAAGCTGTGCCGCTTCCAGCATTTTCCGCCCGCCCAGCGCGTGGACATTGATCATCCAGACGCCGAGGCTGGCCGCCGCCTTGCAGGCTTGTGCCGTGGTATTGGGGATATCGTGAAACTTCAAATCCAGAAAAATTTCGAAGCCGCTTTTCATCAACTGCTCAAGCAGAGCAGGCCCCGTCGCCGTGAAGAGTTCCTTACCCACCTTGAGGCGACAAAGTTCAGGTGACAATCGGTGTGCCAATGCCAGGGCTGGCGCCGCGCCAGGATAATCGAGTGCAACAATAATTTTTGGATCGCTCATAACGGTTTACCACTTTCCTCATCGCGCCTCGGCGCATAACTATCCCAGGCCTGACAGGCCGGGCAATGCCAGTAAAATTTTCGCGCCTTGAAACCGCAATGACTACAGTGGTACATCGCCAGATTGCGTGTGCGTTTGTGCACCAGATTTTTCACCAGTTCGAGATCTGCGCGTTTGTCCATCGTCACGTCCAGCAAGCGTGCCTCGAGCAATTTATCCAGTCCCAGCAGCGTCGGATTGCGTTCCAGTTCGTCGCGCACCAGTTGATAGGCCGATGAAGGGCTATCGTATTTCAACATGCCGTCGAAGACCACATTCAGCAAATCGATCGAATGATATTTAACCAGATACTCGCGCAGCACCCGAATCCCCTCGACTTCACGATCAAGCGAACTGTAAGCGTTCAACAGGCGTTCCGCGACCAGCGGCAGATACTGCGCATCTTGCACCTCGATACCCTGCCACAGCTTGATCGCCTCCTCTACCCCGCCATCAGCATTGACCATGTCGCCCAGCATGATGGTTGCCCGCACGCTGGACGGACAATCCTTTAAGGCCTGCTGCAAATGCTCGCGGGCAGCTTTCAGATTACCTGCCGCGATTTCGTCTGATGCCAGTTCACAGTAAAAAAAAGCGGCCTGTTTGCAATAGGATTGACCTGACTCAGCGGACAGCTGCTGGGCGACCGCGACGGCTTTTAACCAGTCGTGTTCTTTTTGAAACAATTCAAGCAAAAACTCCAGGGCGGGTTTGGCATAGGAGGTATTCTTCAGCTCGCCAAACAGGCGCTCTGCGCGATCCAGTATCCCGGCTTTAAGATAATCCTGCGCCAGTTCGAAAATGGCCTGCTGACGCTTGTCGTCATCCAGATCAGCCCGATCGACCAGGTTGTGATGCATGCGCAACGCGCGATCCACTTCGCCACGACGGCGGAATAAACTGCCCAGCGCAAAGTGCAATTCAACCGTGTGCGGATCAATCTTGACCACTTCGATAAAGGCTTCGATGGCTTTATCCTGCTGCTCGTTAAGCAGGAAATTCAGCCCCTGAAAATACGATTCCGGCAACGCAGTTGATTCGGACAGCAAGTCTTTGATGTCAAGACGAGCTGCCCACCATCCCATGCCAAAAAACAGCGGAAAAACAAGCAGCATCCACGGTTCAAATTCCATTAAACACTCACAAAAATTCGATTAAAAACAGCACGACAAGCGGTGCTAAGGCGGCCGTTAAAGCGGCTGATTGACGGCATTACCGGCAAGTTTCTTGATGTCGCTGATCTCTCGTTTCAGACGGGCAAGCTCACGGCGCTGACGAAACCAGATGCCCGATGTAGCCAGAATCCCAAAACCTGCACCCACCGTAAAAAACAACAGCAATGCAATCACCAGAGTCGACTGCCATTCATAGCCAAAGAAGTAATGCAGCGTGACAGGCTGACTGTTTTCCAGCGCGAAACCGAGCAGGATGATGAACACAAACATCTGAAACAGCCAGCTTATATAACGCATGTTGGGATACCTCAAAATATCTGCTAACGGGCATAAAAAGAATTGCACGCGATGCCCGCTCCCCTCTCCGCAACCCTCTCCCGCACGCTGGCGAGGGGCAAACGAATCGCTACGCGAAATTTGGTCGAACGATAGCATAAAAAAGGCGGCGATATCTTTCAATATCACCGCCTCTTTAAAAACCACCTTTGCTATCAGGCTACGTCGTTACCAACCCGCTCTCTAAGATCCTTACCTGCCTTAAAGTGTGGCACGTACTTGGCTGGCACGCCTACCTTGTCGCCGGTCTTGGGATTGCGCCCCTGACGTGGCGGACGGTAATTCAAGCCGAAGCTGCCGAAACCGCGAATCTCGACGCGCCCACCACGCGCAAGCGTGGAGGACAGTGCATCCAGAATCACTTTAACGGCCAGCTCTGCATCCTTAGCCAGCAACTGCGGATGCAATTCGGCCAGCCTGGCAATCAAATCAGAACGAGTCATGCAATCTCCCCGACGTTACGCTTCAGTCTTGCCGCTAAGCTTGGCTTTGAGCAACGCGCCGAGATTGGTGGTACCCGCATTGGCACTGCTGTCAGCTGACAATTTTTGCATGGCAGCAGAATCTTCCGCCTTGCTCAATGCCTTGACCGACAGACTGATACCGCGGTTTTTGCGGTCTACGCTGATGATCATCGCCTTGACAGTATCGCCTTCTTTCATATGAGTGCGCAGGTCTTCAACACGATCAACCGACACTTCAGATGCTTTCAGGTAGGCTTCAACATCGCCTGGCAGCGTTACAACCGCGCCCTTGGCATCAACCGATTTAACCACGCCGTCTACGATCGCGCCCTTTTCATTGGTAGCTGCAAAACCGCCGAATGGATCACCTTCCATTTGCTTGATGCCCAATGAGATGCGCTCGCGTTCAACATCGATCGCCAGCACAACCGCTTCAACTTCATCACCCTTCTTGAAGTTGCGTACCATTTCTTCGCCAGGCTGACTCCATGACAGATCAGACAAATGCACCAGACCGTCGATGTCGCCATCCAGACCGATGAACACGCCGAAATCAGTGATCGACTTGATCTGACCGCGGACTTTGTCGCCCTTCTTGTGGTTGATCGCGAAATCATCCCATGGATTGGAATGGCACTGCTTCATACCCAGTGAAATACGACGACGCTGTTCGTCGATTTCCAAGATCATCACTTCAACTTCGTCGCCTACCTGCACAACTTTTGAAGGATGAACGTTCTTGTTGGTCCAGTCCATTTCGGAGACGTGCACCAGGCCTTCGATACCTTGTTCGATTTCAACGCATGAACCGTAGTCAGTCAGGTTAGTGACCTTACCGAACAGACGCGTACCCTGTGGGTAGCGACGTGCCAGACCATTCCACGGATCATCGCCCATTTGCTTGATGCCCAATGAAACGCGATTCTTTTCCTGATCGAATTTGAGGATCTTAGCTTCGATTTCGTCGCCAACAGTCAACACTTCCGAAGGATGCTTCACACGACGCCATGCCAGGTCGGTGATATGCAACAGACCGTCGATACCGCCCAGGTCAACGAACGCGCCGTAGTCGGTGATGTTCTTGACGACGCCCTTGACGATTGCGCCTTCTTTCAGGTTTTCCATCACGGATTCACGATCAGCGCCCATCGTAGCTTCGAGCACAGCGCGGCGGGAAACAACCACGTTGTTACGGCGACGATCCAGCTTGATGACCTTGAATTCCATGGTCTTGTTTTCGTACGGTGTGGTGTCCTTGACTGGACGAATGTCCACCAATGAACCCGGCAGGAATGCACGGATACCGTTAACCATCGCGGTGAGACCGCCCTTAACCTTGCCGCTGACGAAACCTTCAACGATTTTGCCTTCTTCCATGGCGATCTCAAGATCGTGCCATGCAGCCAGACGCTTGGCTTTTTCACGCGACAGCTTGGTTTCGCCATAGCCGTTTTCCAGCGATTCGATTGCAACGGTGACGAAGTCGCCGGCAGCAACTTCCATTTCGCCCTTGTCGTTCAGGAATTCCTCAACAGGAATCCAGCTCTCGGACTTGAGGCCTGCGTTCACAACCACAACGTTGTGGTCAATACGCACAACTTGTGCGGTAATCAGCTCGCCTGCGCGCATTTCTTTGCGCGTCAAACTTTCTTCAAACATTGCGGCGAAACTATCGGGATTTAGTACTGCGTCTGCGGTTGCGTTCATCGAATACACCTAAAGATTTTTCTGTTTAAACAGAAGGTTAGTTAAAAACCCAAGAACGGAGAGTCCTATGGGGCCAAGCATTTTTCCCGGTAGCCTGTCAGCACTGAATTAACCGCCTGCTCGATGTTAAGAGACGTGGTATCCAGCAGACTTGCATCCGGGTACTGTTGCAGGGGAGCTGCGCTGCGCTGCGTATCTCGTTCGTCGCGCGTCCTGATATCCTGCAAAAGATTCGCGATACTAGCATCCATTCCTTTTTCTTTCAACTGCTTATAGCGCCGATCGGCACGCGCCTCTGCACTGGCCGTCAGGAATATCTTGAGTTGCGCATCCGGAAACACCACCGAACCCATGTCGCGCCCGTCCGTCACAAGACCCGGCGCGCGCCTGAACGCGTGCTGTTTGTTCAGCAAGGCGATTCTGACCTGCGGCAATGCAGCCACTTTTGACGCGCAACCTCCCGTCTCCTCGGAACGAAGTTCATCTCCCACCGGCACGCCGTCCAGCCAAATTTGCTCGCCTTTAAAAACGATGTCCATGCTCGACGCCAATTCTGCCAGTGCGACGTCATCATCGAGCGCGATCCCATCCCGCTGCGCTGCTGTCGCCAGCAACCGATACAACGCGCCGCTGTCCAGATAGTGGAATCCCAGCGTTTTCGCGACCAACCCGGCCACCGTACCTTTGCCGGAAGCGGAAGGCCCGTCGATCGCAATCACCGGAACGGCCTGCGTCACCTTGGCAAATTCTGCAAAATATTCGGGAAAGGTCTTGGCGACGCAGGAAGGATCGTTGATGCGAATGCCGCCGCCAAAAGAAGCCAGCGAAAAGCACATCGCCATGCGGTGATCGTCGTAAGTATCGATACCTGAGCTTGTAGCTTGTAGCTTGTGGCTCGTAGCTGGAGGGGTTACGCGAATAAAATCGGCACCCTCTTCCACGATTGCGCCTACCTTGCGCAACTCGGTCGCCATCGCCGCGATGCGGTCTGTTTCCTTGACGCGCCAGCTGCCAATATTAGTCAGCGTGGTCGTACCCTCGGCGAACAGTGCGACCACGGCCAGCGTCATCGCCGCATCGGGAATGTGATTGCAGTCCAGATCGATCGCCTTGAGTTTGCCGTCGACAGGTGCACGACAAACCAGACTGTTCGGCGCCTCATCTATCAATGCACCCATCTGTCTTAATGCATCAATGAAACGCACATCGCCCTGCACGCTCGTGTTGCCGACGCCTACAACTTCCACCGGCCAGCCGCCAATGGCGCCTGCCGCGAGAAAATACGAAGCCGACGATGCGTCGCCTTCGACGTAAATTTCGCCCGGAGAGACATAACGGCTGTTCGGCATCACAGTAAAGCTGCGCCAGCCGTCGCGCTGAACCGCGACGCCGAAGCGCGCCATTATCCGCAACGTGATGTCGATATACGGCTTGGAAATCAGTTCGCCGACCACCTCGATATTCACCCCGCCGGCAAGCAGAGGCGCAGCCATCAGCAGCGCGGTCAAAAACTGGCTGGACACATCGCCGCGCACCATAACCCGGCCGCCCGCTACAACACCCGGTCTGATCTGCAACGGCGGAAAGCCATCGTTGCCGAGATAGTCGATATTCGCGCCCAGCGCGCGCAGCGCATCCACCAGATCGCCGATCGGCCGCTCGTGCATGCGCGCCACACCGGACAAGGTGTAATGTCCGCCTGCCAGGGCCAGCGCCGCCGTCAGCGGACGGAACGCAGTGCCCGCATTACCCAGAAAAAGCTCCGCCTCTTTTACCGGAAAATTCCCGCCGCATCCTGTGACGTTATAGTCGTTGCCAGCCAAGGATTCAATCTTTATGCCCAAAGTCTGCAAACCCTCCAGCATCCGGTCGGTGTCGTCCGAGCGCAACAGGTCGCGCACGACGGTCACGCCATCGGACAACGCCGCAAGCAGCAATACGCGATTTGAAATGCTCTTGGAGCCGGGCAGCACAACCGTGCCGCGCGCAGACATCAAGGGAGGAAGGTCGATATATTCGGTGTGTTTCATGTTGCACTTTCAGACATTGGTCATTCCCGCCCCCGACCACACCATTTGAGGACAGGCGATGGTAAGGATAAAATTTATTGCTGCGTCCAGTTGCCGCGCACGTCGCGCGCCAGGCTGAATATTTCTTCGAGTTTACCGGCATCCCCCTCAGCCAGGGCTTCGTGGACAACCTCAAGTTCCCGCATGTAGCTTCCCAACTCATCCATCAATGCGCCGCGATTGGCCATGCAGATATCGCGCCACATCTCGGGGGAGCTTGCCGCGATGCGGGTAAAGTCGCGAAACCCGCTGGCGGCGAAGGACAGCAACAGATCGCGGTTGTCGCGCTGCGCCAGGTCATGCACCAGCGCGAACGACAGCAGATGCGGCAGGTGGCTCACCGCCGCGAACACCTCGTCGTGCTGTTCAGGAGTCAACTCGCAAACCTGCGCACCGCACAACTCCCAGGCTTTGCGCACGCGCCCTACGGCATCAACAGCGTTTTCCGGCAACGGAGTTAACACGACTTTCTTGCCCACATACAAATCCGCACGCGCAGCAGCAGCGCCGCTTTGTTCGGCACCCGCTATCGGGTGAGCGGGCACGAACTGCGAGATTCTGTCGCCCAGATTCGCATAAGCCGCAGCCACCACATCGCCCTTGGTGCTGCCGCCATCGGTCACCAGCGTGTGCGCGCCCAGATGGGGTGCAATAAGCGCCATCAGCTCTGCCATCTGACCTACCGGCGTTGCCAGCAACACCAGATCCGCATTGCTCACCTCGCAGGCAATATCGCTGCCGATACGGTCGATGATCCCAAGTTGCCGGGCCTGCTCAAGCGTAGCCGCGCTGCGTCCGAAACCCACCACCTCGACGACAGCGTTGGCACGGCGTAACGCCAGCGCGAACGACCCGCCGATCAGGCCGACACCGAAAACAACCAGCTTGTCGAACTTCATGTCACCACTTTGGCTTGACGAAAGGACCCGTCAAATCCAGCGGCTTCCTTTCATTGAACGATGCAGGCGGAAAAACAACCGGACTGACACCGGCAGAACGGCCATTCAAACTCAGGCTGTTCATTTTCCTGTACATCCACCCGAGCAGCGCCGCCATGACCAGAACCACCGCGAGCAAAATCCAGGTCAACATGCCAGGCAGATTATTTTCAGCCGGTCGTGTCTGAACGGGCATCACGACAGGAGCAGGCACGCGCGGCGGCGCAACTACGGCGGCCTGCGCCACTGAAGATGCGGCGGTTTGCTCCTTCAAACGAATGACCTCTTTAAGCAGACTAATATGCTTTTCAAGCAGGACAATCTGCTCTTCGATTTCGCCATTCTCTTTCTGAAGCGCGTGAATATCGTCCGCATACTCTCCGGATTTTTTAATCTGCAAGCGAGTCTCGGCAGGTTTTTTCAGCGTCGCTTCAACTGGCTTGCGCTTCTGCCGTGGCTCATCGGCAGACAGGGCTTTAGCGCGCTGCGCAACCGGGTGCTTTGCAGGAGCGACGTATTCATCATCCGCCACCTCGATTATTTTTCCCCCGACTATGCCATGTTTGCCGGCAGGCGGGGCAACGTCAATATCGTTTGTGGCGACAGGCAAGGCAGCCGAATCCGCCCTGAATTCAGGTAAAAATTCGAATGTTTTAAAGACAGTTCCGCCGTCAGCTGATGACGACTTGATCAGGATGCGATAAAACAACTCGTCGCTTCTCCCGCCGGTTAGCCGCAGAAAATACTGCCCATCCGGTCGTTTCCTGATCGAAAAAGTCAACGGCGCCTCATAAAGCGAATCGCATCCATTCCCACTGGTTCCAATGACGGATGAACGACATTCGGCATTTCGAACCTGAGTGAAACTGACATCACGGCTGTAGCCACCCGGCAGGGCGATATTGACTGACAACGGCTCGCCAACGTGGCTCAGAATCTGCCCTTCACCCAGGGACATCGCTGACACCATCGGAGCAATACTGGCTAACAGCCAAATCAACAACAATTTTCTTAAGTGCATAATACCTTTCGGCCAGGCCTGAGAGAATCCGCCTTGCTGTTAGTGCAACAATAGCACTGCCTGTTTACACTAAGCTTTTAATGTTACAACAAATGATTAAAGTGTCCGCCCGATTGCCCCGGCGATTGCACCCAGCGTGCCCATCAGCTTCTTCAATTCTTCAGGGGTCAGCGCCTGATCGGCATCGCACCAGGCTTCGCAGGGATTCGGATGCATCTCGACCAGCAGACCGTCCGCGCCTGCTGCGATCGCGGCTTGCGACAACGCGGCTACCATCCATGCCTTGCCACCGGCGTGCGACGGGTCGACGATCACCGGCAAATGAGTTTCTTTCTTCAGCACCGGGATAGCTGTCACATCCAGCACGTTACGGTAGTAGGTCTCGAAAGTGCGGATGCCGCGTTCACAAAAGATGATGTTGTGGTTGCCGCCCGCCGCGATGTATTCCGCCGCCATCAGCCATTCGGAAATGGTCGCCGACATGCCGCGCTTCAATATAACCGGTTTATTGATGCGGCCGACTTCTTTCAGCAGATCGAAATTCTGCATATTGCGCGTGCCGATCTGGATTACGTCCACGTCGTATTCCATGAAGGCATCCAGCTGACGCACGTCCATCAACTCGGTGACGATAGGCAACTTATACTTAGCGGCTGCCTTGCGGAACATGTCCAGCCCTTCCACCCCCTTACCCTGGAACGCATAAGGACTGGTACGCGGCTTGAACGCCCCGCCGCGCATCAATCGGCAACCCGCCTCATGCACATATTTCGCGGACAGATCCATCTGCTCCTGAGTCTCAACCGAACAGGGGCCTGCGATCACCTGAATCTGATTGCCGCCCAGCTGGATACCGCCGATATCGATCACGGTATTGTCTTTATGCGATTCGCGCGAGACGATCTTGTATTGTTTGGCGATGTGCATCGCCGTTTCCACACCCGGCAGGGGCGTGAACATTTCCTCGCTCAGCTGGCGTTCATCGCCGATCGCGCCGATCACCGTGCGCTCGATACCGCGCGAGATATTGGCCTTCAGGCCCGCTGTTTCCAGCTTCTTAACCACCGTGCCGATTTGTTCGCCGGTGACATCTTTGCCCATTACTATGATCATGCTGTTTCTCCAAGTATCTGTTTCAATGCAGATAAAAATTTCTGATTCTGTGATTCCAGACCGATGCTCACGCGCAAATAGTCCGGCATTCCGTAATTGCCGATGGGGCGCACGATGACGCCCAGCTCCAGCAGGCGTTGATATACATGCGCGGCGTTCGCGACATGGAAGCTGACGAAATTGCCGAATGAAGGAATGAAATCCAGTTCCATCTCACGCAAGCCGTCCGTCAGTTGCTTCATTCCCTGCAAGTTTAGCTCATAGGTACGCCGCACGAATTCGGCGTCCTCCAGGGCAGCCACCGCGGCAGTCTGCGCCATACTGTTCACGTTAAAAGGCTGACGCACGCGGTTAAGCATGTCGATCACTTGCGGGTGCCCCAGCGCATAGCCGACCCGCAGCGACGCCAGACCATAAGCCTTTGAAAAAGTACGCGAGATAATCAGGTTAGGAAATTCTCTCAACCAGTTTACGCTGTCGTAGCGGCAGGCTTCGGGCAAATATTCGTTATACGCCTCGTCCAGCATCACGAGGATATTCTTCGGCAGCGCACGCAAAAAGGCAAGCAGTGCAACGCCGGTTAAAAAGGTGCCGGTCGGATTGTTCGGATTGGCGATAAAAATCAACTTGGCGCCCTGCTCGACAGCCGCCTGTCGCATCAAATCCAGATCGTGTCCGAAATCGATGGCTGCCACGCTGATGCCGGTAGCCCCCACCGCCTGAGTCGCCAAGGGATACACCGCGAACGCGTGATCGGAATAGACCGCGCGGTCGCCTACGGTCAGAAATGCGCGCGCCGCCAGTTCCAGCAGGTCGTTGGAGCCATTGCCCAGCACCAGCTGGTTGTGCGCGACGCCATAGCGCGCTACCAAAGCCGCTTTTAGCGCATAACCGTTGCCATCGGGATACAGGCTGATTTCATCGAGGGCTGCACGTGCAGCGGCAACCGCCCTGGGACTTGCACCCAGCGGATTCTCGTTCGAGGCCAGTTTGACGATGTCGGCGATCCCCAGCTCCCGCTCAAGTTCAGAGATCGGTTTGCCGGGCTGGTAGGGCGCAATCGCGCGTATGTAGCTTGGTGCCAGTTCAGAATAATTCATTTAAACAATCAACAATAAAAATACGTAACCGAAAACGCAAACGGCAAACTATTTAACCGGCTTTCTGAGTATCCAGTAGGTCTCACCCGGCCAGCCTGGGAATTTGGCACCGAACCACAGGTTGAAACGCAACCACCATTTGGCATTTTCCAGAAAGAACCCCTTCTTGCGCATGAAGAAAGCACCGCTCAGAAACTCGACTTCCAGACCATTCATCGCTGCCATTTCACGCACACGCTCAGGAGAAAATACACTGACATGGCCGAATTTGCGGGCAGTCGCGCGTATCTTGTCCTCGCGCCCCTGTGCGAAGGCCTTAGGTGTGGACGGCAAGCCGCCGATCAGCATGCCACCCGGCTTGAGATGCGGCACAATTTTCGCGACCAGCTCTTCAGGCTTGAACAAATGTTCCAGCACATGCAACAGGATCATCACGTCGTACTGCTTGTCATCGTTCAAGGCGAATTCCGGGCTTTCCAGATCGACCTGATAAAATTTGTTGTAGCCGACGCGACCTAAGATGTCTTCGCGTATCAGCGCATCGACGGCATCCCAGCTCGCCAGCTCGACATGGCCGCCGCCAAGTTCCTCTGCTGCCTTCAGAAAGCCCAGCATCTGACCGACATCCACGCCGATTTCGCACACATTCAGCGCGCCGCGTTGCAGCGACTCTTCACGCAAAAAATGATAAATAAACCAATATCTTACCATCCTGATCGGATAGCTGATGTGGCGCGCATCCGCCGGAATCCCGTAATTATCGCTCTGGAAAGCCGGGTTGTTTTTCAGAAAATCCACGTCCCAATTGAGCTGCTTAATCGACATACTTTAATCCTTTGAAAAGCCGCTCAAACCGCGACCGGATACGAACCTAAAATTTTCATGAATGCGGCGGCGAGCTTCAGCTCGGCCAGCGCTTTTGCAACATGCGTATCAGACTGATGGCCTTCGATATCCACGTAAAACACATATTCCCACAGGCCGGAACGCGACGGACGAGACTCGAATTTGGTCATACTCACGCCGTGCTTTGCAAGAGACGTCAGCAAATCATGCACCGCACCGGGACGATTCGCGGCAGACAACACCATCGATGTCTTGTCATGTCCGGAAGAAGCGACCTGCTGCTTGCCCAGCACCAGAAAACGCGTGGTATTTCTGGCGTCATCCTCAATATTTTCCACGCAGACGTTCAAAGCGAAGTGTCCGGCAGCCTGAATGCCTGCAATCGCAGCACTGTTCGGATGCTCGGCGGCAAGTCTTGCCGCTTCCGCGTTGCTCGACACCGGGATGCGGACGGCATGCGGCAGATTCAAGTTCAACCAGCCCTGACATTGGCCTAACGACTGCGGATGCGAATACACCGTCTGAATCGTGCTCAGCTCGCACTGTCTGGAGAGCAGGCACTGATGTATCGCCAGCATCACCTCGCCGCAGACCTGCAGCGTGCTTTGCAACAGCAAATCCAGCGTGCGACCGATCGCACCTTCTGTAGAATTTTCCACCGGGACGACACCGTATTGAACCGCGCCGCTTTCAACCGCACGGAACACGTCATCTATCGTCGCGCACGATTCACCCTCTACAGCGCTGCCAAAGCGTTTGAGTGCCGCCGCCTCGGTAAAGGTGCCTTCCGGCCCCAAATATGCCACAGACAACGGCGCTTCCAGCGCGCGGCATTGCGACATCACTTCGGTGAACAGCGCGGCGATGGCAGCATTGCTCAACGGGCCGGGATTGGCATCTTGCAAACGCCTCAGCACTTGCGCCTCGCGTTCCGGGCGCAGCACCACGCCGCCCTCCTTGAGGTGTCCGATCTGCTGGGCAAGGGCTGCGCGTTGACTGACCAGCCTCAGCAGCTCGTCATCCAGCCCGTCTATCTGTTCGCGACACTGTTTCAGCTTTTCACTCATGCGGGTGCCCGGATATAAAATTCTTCATAGTGTTTCCGGCAAAGGCAGGTTGCGCACCATCAACACACCCTGAATGGCTTCGATTTTAGCGATCAATTCAGCCGGAACAGCGGAGTCGGTATCGACCAGCGTGTACGCCATTTCGCCGCGCGACTTGTTCATCATCGTGTGGATATTGATGCCCGCAGAGGCCAGCGCGGTGGAAATCTGCCCCAGCATGTTCGGCACGTTGGCATTGGCAACAGACAGGCGGTGCACAGATTCGCGCGGCATGGTCAACGTCGGGAAATTCACCGTATTGGTGATGTTGCCGTGTTCCAGATATTCGCGCAGCTGATCCACCACCATCACGGCACAGTTCTCCTCAGCCTCTTCGGTAGACGCGCCCAGATGCGGCAGCGTCACCACGTTTGCCTGTCCCTGTAATTTTTGCGCGGGAAAATCGCACACATAAGCGCGCAGGTGTTTGGCATGTAAACCTGCCAGCACTGCATCGCTGTCCACAATCGCATCGCGCGAGAAGTTCAGCAGCACGCTGCCCTGTTTCATCACCGCTACACGCGGCTGATTAATCAGGTCGCGCGTCGCGTCCAGCAGCGGCACATGCAGCGTGACAAAATCGCTGTGACGTAATAATTCCTCGATGCTCGATGCTTTTTTAACTTGTGAAGACAGGCTCCACGCACCCTCGACCGTGATTTCAGGATCATAGCCATAAACACGCATACCGAGATTCAGCGCGGCGTCGGCTACCTGACGTCCAATCGCACCCAGCCCTATAATACCCAACGTACGACCGCGCAATTCGATGCCGGCATAATGCTTTTTACCGTCCTCAACCAGTCTGTGCAGCGCCGCATCGTCACCTTGCAAACCTGCGACAAATTGCAACGCCGGCACGATGTTGCGTGCTGCCAGCAACATGCCTGCGACAACCAGCTCCTTGACCGCGTTGGCGTTGGCTCCCGCCGCATTGAACACCGGAATACCGCGCGCTGACATCTTCGCGACAGGCACGTTGTTGGTTCCAGCTCCTGCACGCGCAATCGCTTTCACGCTGGCTGGAATATCCATGTCGTGCATGACTTGCGAGCGCACCAGAATCGCGTCAGGCGCAACCATGTCGGCCGCCACCTGATAGGCGGCTGCGGGAAAGCGTTTCAGTCCTGAAGCCGAAATTTTGTTCAGTGTGAGGATGCGGTATGGATTAGCCATAACGGTAAATTATGCGTTTTGCTCAGCAAATTCGTTCATGAATTCCACCAGCGCCTGCACACCGGCCAGCGGCATCGCGTTATAGATCGAGGCGCGCATGCCGCCTACCGAACGGTGACCCTTGAGCTGCAACAAACCCCGCGCATCTGCTTGTTTCACAAATGCGCCATCAAGGGCTGCGTCCTTCGGGTGCCCGGCTAAAAGTTTTTCGGACAGCGTGAAAGGCACATTCATGCGCGAGCGGTTATCCAGCGCTACCGGACAGTGATAAAAACCATGACTCCCGTCGATTGCTCCGTACAGCAGATTGGCCTTGGCGATATTGGTTTTCTCCATCGCGGCGATTCCGCCGTTCTTCTTCAACATCTGGAATACCATTCCGGCGATGTAAATGCCGTAAGTCGGCGGCGTGTTGTACATCGAATCGTTGTCGGCATGTGTCTTGTAATCCAGCATGGTCGGTGTACCCGCCGCCACCTGACCTATCAAATCCTCGCGCACGATGACGATGGTCAAGCCTGCCGGACCGATGTTCTTTTGCGCACCGGCATAAATCAGGCCGAACTTAGACACGTCGATCGGGCGTGACAGAATATTCGAGGACATATCGGCCACCAGCGGCACGTCGCCCGCTTCAGGCAGCCAGTCAAACTCAACGCCACCAATCGTTTCATTGGGGGTGATGTGCAGATAAGCCGCGTCAGGGTCACACTTCCAGGCAGAGAAACCGGGCACGTAAGAAAAGTTCCTGTCAGCACTGGTCGCAACCACATTCACTGCGCCGTACTTCTTCGCCTCGGAGATAGCCTTCTTCGACCACTCACCGGTATTCAGGTAATCCGCAGAGGTCTTGCCGCGCAGCAGATTCATCGGGATCATGGCGAACTGCTGGCTGGCACCGCCTTGCAGGAACAACACCTTGTAATTGCCAGGAATACCCATCAACTCGCGCAAATCGGCCTCGGCCTGGGCAGCGATCCCCATAAACTCTTTTCCGCGATGCGACATTTCCATCACCGACATGCCGCTGCCGTGCCAGTCGAGCATTTCAGCCTGTGCCTGTTGCAACACTTCTTTCGGCAATACTGCCGGGCCTGCGCTAAAGTTGTAGATAGTCATTTCAACACCTTCCTCTTATTTATTATTTGGAAATGCAATACCTGCATTAGCGGCGATTTTCGCCGCAAGCTTCTCAAAATCTCCATAACAACTAGCAACAGCTGCCTGATGCGATCCTATTGCCCCGTCTGCGGACTTAAGGAAAAACATTGGCTTGTTGGCCTCCATTGCCATAGGCATTAGACTACGATAGTGCTTCAATAAGGCCAGGTTATACGGATCATCTAAAGGCGAAGGGACGCTGGTTGCAATCGATTCACCCAACACTGACTGCCTGTAAACTGTAGGCATTTTATCCAACCAGCGTTGGTACGCCTTAACAGGCCGACTATCGCGAATCCCGTGTTGCATGACCACGTAACCAGATGGCTGCATTTCACCTGAAGGTACGCCAATATTTTCATTTTTTGGCAATTCAGCTAACCTTTTTTTCCACCCAGCACGCCATTCTCTTAGAGATGGGCCTAAGTTCTTCAATCCCTGTAACGAAAACAAGTCTGGAGCCAAAGGAATCACAACCTGTTCAGCAGAAATCAAAGCCGACCGATTTATCGCACCCAAATTTGGGCCTACATCAATCAATACTAGAGTCGCGTCTTCTGCCGCCGCCAAAATAATCCGATAAAATGCTGTAATGACACGAAATGCATCTGGTTTTCCATCTAAACACTTAGGCCAGTTTTCAGAAAGAGAGTCTTCAAATTTAGATAATCCCAGATCACCAGCAACCAAACCAATATTGTTTGTAATCCTCTCAACGTGTGGCTTGGCAATATCGCCAACACCTCGCAATATAGGACTAATAGCACCGTGAATCGTATTGGGATGCCCATCATCTGGCCACAATTGTTCCAAACGATCTTCACCTAAAAACATGGAAGTTAAGTTTGCTTGAGGATCAAGATCAACTGCAAGCGTTTTAATCCCTTTATCAGCAAACATCCATGCCAAGTGATACACCAAAGATGTTTTACCAACTCCACCTTTATTATTGAAGAAGGCAATAGATTTCATGTACCTCTCCTGTAAATTTTGACTAGCACTGCACGATCATCAAACTCAAACTCAGCAGGCATATTGCCATTTTCCTTAAGCAATGCCTCTGCACGTTGCACACCATAGCCAAAACGATTAACAAATCCGAGGGACTTCATTGCTTCTGCAATCACTGGATTTCGATAACTATTTCGTGTTGGAAAATTATCAGCCGTTGCCTCTCCATATAGTCCGCCAGGACTTTGAATTTCAATATGGTCACTGAACACATAAAAGCGAACCGGTGTATTGCTTTCATAATTGCGGTGCATGATTGCATTCATCAAAAATTCACGCAAAGCCCACTCTGGATAATCTGAATACAACTGCTCCTCGAATGTGTTTATCTGGCGCATGGAAGTTTGAACAAGCAACTTAATCCTTAACTCCAACTCACGCAGCACCGAGCTCAAGTCACCCGACACTTCTGCTTGATCTTCAGGCATGTCGGTCAAATCTATGCCAGGCAATTTAAGATATTGAATATAAGCACCGGGCAAGAAAAATCTAGGATTTTTTCCAAAAAGCAGTATTCCGGCAAATGTTGGACAATCACGCTCCAAGTCAAATATTCTCAAGGAGGCAAGTTGTTGCTGAATATCTCGATGATTGGATGCAATCGTTTCAGCGTCTACCGCCTCACGACGGTAAGCATCGAACTGACCCAAAGCCAAATCTTCCAGCTTTGCTTCAACACACGGGCGCGCATCAAAAGAACGAGCCGACGAAATACGCCGCTCGCTCAGCATGCGCTCTTCCTGCTCATTCGCAACTGCTTTGCGAGGCCCTACCCGAATATAGACACGTCCTTTATAACGCACGGGCGGCATGTCTGATGGCAAAACCTCAACCACCGCAATATCGCCACCCGTTAAACTGAACTTCTGTACATTCATAGCGGGAGACGGCAATACATTCCCATCAGAACGAATCGCACCCAGCTTCAATAACAATGAATCTGTCACTTGCAGCCCGGACACACTGCCGTTGTCATTTACACCAACCAACAAATAGCCACACTGACGATGGTTCGGTAAATCGTTCGAAAAAGCACAAATCGCCTGCGCAAACTTATCGGTATCAGAAACAGAAATCGTGCGTTCCACACGATCCAACTCGATATCCGTCAGTAAAGCCAACAATTGCGTTTCATCGATTAACATGGCGTTATTCTACGTCAGTGGCTCCATCAGCTTCTACGTCAATCTCCGCCTCTTCTTCGCCCGGCTCGGCGATGCGGCTCAAACCCGCCAGCTTCTCGCCCTTTTCCAGATTCATCAGCGTCACGCCTTGCGTGGTTCTGCCCATCTCGCGTATCTCATTGACACGAGTGCGAATCAGCACGCCATTGGTGCCGATCAGCATGATTTCGTCTTCAGGATTCACCAGGGTAGCGGCAACCACAGGGCCGTTACGCTCCGAAGTCTGAATTGCGATCATGCCTTGCGTACCGCGTCCGTGGCGGGTGTATTCGCCAACCGGGGTGCGCTTGCCATAACCGTTTTCGGTCGCGGTCAGCACGCTTTGCTGCTCGTTTTCGGCCACCAGCAAGGAGATAACTTGCTGTTTATCGCCCAGTTTCATGCCGCGCACGCCGCGCGAAGCGCGACCGGTTTCACGCACGTCCGCCTCATCAAAGCGCACCGCCTTGCCGCCATTGGAGAACAGCATCACGTCGTGATGTCCGTCTGTGATCGCAACACCAATCAGATAATCGTCCTCATCCAGATTGATCGCGATAATGCCGCGCTTCATCGGACGGGAGAAATCGGTCAGGCTGGTCTTCTTCACCGTGCCGTTGGCAGTCGCGAAGAACACATACTTGTCTTCGACAAACTCGGTCACCGGCAGGATCGCGTTGATCTTTTCGCCGTCTTCCAGCGGCAGCAGATTCACGATCGGCTTGCCGCGCGCGGTAGGACTGCCTTGTGGCACGTCGTAGACCTTCATCCAGTACACGCGCCCCTTGTTGGAGAAGCACAGGATGAAATTATGGGTATTGGCGACGAACAGGTTATCGATGAAATCATCGTCCTTGTTTTTGGTCGCCTGACGACCACGGCCACCGCGCTTCTGCGCGCGGTATTCGTCCATCTTCTGCGCCTTCATGTAGCCGCCGTGCGACAGCGTAACAACCACATCTTCTGGCGGAATCAGATCTTCCATGCTCATGTCATGCGTGTGCGTGACAATCTCGCTGCGGCGTTTGTCGCCGAACTGCACTTTTACGGCGGCCAGCTCATCGCCGATGATGAGCGTTACGCGCTCGGGTTTTGCCAGAATATCGAGCAGGTCGGCGATCTTGTCCATCACCTCGCGGTATTCGCCGATGATCTTGTCCTGCTCCATGCCGGTTAAGCGTTGCAGACGCAATTCCAGTATCGCCTGTGCCTGCGCATCGGATAAATAGTAGCAGCGCACACCCTCTTTTTCGATCAGGCCGAACTGAGGCGCCAATCCGTCCGGACGCGATGCGTCGCTGACGCGGCTCAACATGTCTTCAACCAGGGATGAGCGCCAGTTGCGCGCCATCAGCTCACGTTTGGCCTCAGCGGGGGCCGGAGCTGCCTTGATCAGCGCGATGATCTCGTCCACATTGGACAAGGCGACCGCCAGACCTTCGAGCACATGGCCGCGTTCGCGCGCCTTGCGCAACTCGAATATCGTGCGGCGCGTCACCACTTCGCGGCGATGACGCAGGAACGCATCCATCACCTGCTTCAAATTCAGCAACCTTGGCTGCCCGTCCACGATCGCGACCATGTTGATGCCGAAGCTGTCCTGCATCTGGGTGTCTTTGTACAGCTTATTGAGCAGCACGTCGGCGTTTTCGCCGCGCTTCAATTCGATCACCGCACGCATCCCGGATTTATCCGATTCGTCGCGGATTTCGGAAATACCTTCCAGACGTTTCTCGCGCACCATTTCGCCGATTTTCATCAGCAGGTTCGCCTTATTTACCTGATAGGGCAGTTCGTCGATGATGATCGCCTGGCGTTCGCCCTTGCCGATATCCTCGAAGTGGCAGCGTGCGCGCATGATCACGCGACCGCGACCGGTGCGATAACCTTCCTTGACGCCTGCCAGACCATAGATGAAACCGGCGGTCGGAAAATCGGGTGCCGGCACATATTCGATCAGCTCTTCAATATCCATTTCAGGATTTTTGAGCAGCGCCAGACATGCGTCGATCACTTCGGTCATGTTGTGCGGCGGAATATTGGTCGCCATACCCACCGCGATACCGGAAGAACCGTTCACCAGCAGGTTGGGGAAGCGCGCCGGGAACACCAGCGGCTCGTGTTCGGAACCGTCGTAGTTCGGCCCGAAGTCGACCGTTTCCTTGTCCAGATCGGCAAGCAGCTCATGCGCGATCTTGGCCATGCGGATTTCGGTGTAACGCATCGCCGCCGCGTTATCGCCGTCCACCGATCCGAAGTTACCCTGACCGTCCACCAGCATGTAGCGCAAGGAGAACGGCTGAGCCATCCGAACGATGGTGTCGTACACGGCGGTGTCGCCATGCGGATGGTACTTACCGATCACGTCACCGACGATACGCGCCGATTTCTTGTAAGCTTTATTCCAGTCGTTCGACAGCTCGTGCATCGCAAACAGCACCCGGCGATGCACAGGCTTCAAGCCATCGCGCACATCCGGCAGCGCGCGACCGACAATCACGCTCATCGCATAATCCAGATAGGATTTGCGCATTTCTTCTTCGAGGCTGACCGGCAGGGTTTCTTTAGCGAATTGTTCCATGGATATTTGTCTAGTTAACTCAAAAAACAGCTCGCAAGTTTACCACAGCCTGACATGCCCAAGCCAGCCATACTGCGGGTACTATCCGATCACCAACGCTACGGCAAACTGCGCTGCAAAAATCTTTCCACCTCAGCGGCGGGCACCGGGCGACTGAACAAATAGCCCTGATACTCCTCGCAGTGCAGGGATTTGATGAAATCCAGCTGCTCCTGCGTCTCCACCCCCTCCGCCGTTACCCGCAGCCCCAGCGCATGTGCCAATACCGCCGTGGCACTGACGATGCTCGCGTCATCGGGATCCGTCACAATGTCGCGCACAAAGGACTGGTCTATTTTCAGCCTGTCCAAAGGCAAATTTTTCAGGCGGCTCAGCGAGGAATAACCCGTGCCAAAATCATCCAGCGACAAGGTGATGCCAGCATTGTGCAGATGCTCGATCACCGCAAGACCCAATTCACCCATGTCCATCAGCATGCTTTCGGTGATTTCAAGCTCCAGATAACGCGCATCCAACCCAGCATCACGCAATATCGTCATAATTTGCGCGTGCAGATTGCCTTGTTTGAGTTGGCGCGCAGAGATATTGACGGCAATCGGCACGATGTTGTACCCCTGCGCCTGCCACAGACGCGCCTGCAAGCAGGCCTGACGCAACACCCAGTCACCGATTTCGTTAATCAGACCGCTTTCTTCGGCAACAGGAATAAACACGGCGGGGGAGACAAAGCCCATTTCGGGATGTTGCCAGCGCAGCAAGGCTTCCATACCAACCATTTCGCCGCTCGCCACATTCACCTTGGGCTGGTAATAAACCATCAGTTGCTGCTGCGAAATGGCTGCACGCAATCCCGTTTCCAGCCTGAGCCGTTCCACTGCCTTGACGTTCATTTCCGGCGCATAGAACTGAAAGTTGTTGCGACCACTGTCCTTGGCACGATACATCGCCAGGTCGGCGTTGCGCAACAACTCGACCGTCGTTTCGCCATCCTCAGGGAATACGCCTATACCGATGCTGGGCGTAATGGAAAGCTGGTATGCATCCAGCGTAAATTTTTCCTGCAGCGTCTCGATCATCTTTTCAGCCACGAAAATCACTTCGTCCGCCGAGTTGAATTCGGTCAATACCGCCACGAACTCGTCACCGCCCTGCCGGGCGATGGTGTCACTCCGGCGCAAACAGCCCCTCAACCGTTCCGCAACCTGCTTGAGCAAGGCGTCCCCGATGTCGTGCCCCAGAGAATCATTGATATTCTTGAAGCGATCCAGATCAATGAACATCACCGCAATCTTGCCTTGATTGCGCTGGGCGGATGACAGCGCCTGTTCGAGACGGTCAGTCAGCAGATAGCGATTGGGCAAACCGGTCAGCACATCGTAATTGGCCAGATAGTTTATGCGCTCTTCTTCTTGTTTGCGCTCGGTAATATCGAGATACACCGCGACATAATGAGTAATTCGCGACTGTTCGTCGCGCAACACACTGATGGTTACCCATTCAGGAAAAATTTCGCCATTCTTGCGCTTATTCCAGATTTCGCCGCGCCACAAATCGTGCGTATCAAGCGATTTCCAGAACGTCTCGTAGAAATCCTTGCTGTGCCTGCCGGATGCCAATATTTTCGGGCTTTTACCCAACACCTCATCAGACTGATAACCTGTGATCTCAGTAAAGGCATGATTTACCATCACGATATGCTGTGCATCGTCGGTAATCATGATGGCCTCGGTGTTGTTCTCGAATACCATCGCGGATAAGCGCAGGCCTTGTTCCGCCAGTTTTCGCTGCATGATTTCACGGGTCAGGTTTTGCACCATGTCGTGAATCGCCGCAGACAGGTGCGCCACCTCGCCACCCCCCTGCTGGACGGGCACATCACACGCAAGATCACCGGCAGCAATCCTGTCGGCTGCAATGCTGATACGGGAGATCGGGCGGGCAATGCGCCCCGCCATCAACCAACCCAACCAGGCGAATAGCAGCCCCAGCGCTCCGCCCACCAGCACGATATGCATCTGCAAGCGACGCGCAGGGGCAAACGCCACGTCGGCCTCCTGACGAACCAGACTCACCCAACCCAAACCCGGATACTCGCGATAACCGGATGACCGGGCGTAACCTACCAGATAGGTCTTGCCGTCATCCCACTTGACCAACTGATATCCGCTGCCATTTTTATGGTCGCTGATAGCCTGCATGGCGCCAGGGGACAGTTCGGCCAGCTTGCTCTGCGGCTTGGCGGGGCCTGACAACACCAGCCCGCTTTTACTCACCAAAAAAATATCCTTGCCGGGCGTTTTCTTGCTGTCGAGCACCTCTTCCGCCCATTTCCAGTAGATGTGACCGCACAACACACCTTGCAGCAAACCATTGCGATCTTTGACCGGAGCGGCCACATCAACCAGATAGAAAGACTCCCCGCTGGGATTGGGCAACAATTTGGACAGCAATAACGCATCGTGCACATCGCCAATGTAATATCCATCACGTCCCTTGTTGCACCAGGGACGACGGCTCAGGTCTTTGCCTTCCAGATATTGCCCCGTACCGACCAGACCCATGCCTTGTACATCGCAAATGCCGATCCACGCGTAGGCATTGAAAGTAGCTTGCAGCCGCTCAAGAATGTCGCGCTTATGCGCCAGCGGGACACCCGGATCACGTATCTCATCGAGAATAGCCGCATTCTGAATTTCCCGACTGCGCTCGAACATGCCGCGATCGAGCACATCCAACGCACTTTTCGCCCGCAACGCAAACGCCACACCCTCGGTTTGCTCGATTTGGCTCCTGCTGATATCTGCCGCATAAAGGCCAATCGCCACGGAGAGCAGCATGACCATAGCAGCTGTCGCAAGACTGATTTGCGCACGCAGACTGTGCCTGGGATGAAGTTTTTTTAGCCAGTTATTCATGACATCCTGAAATAAAGCCTGCAAAAATTAAAGGTGACGTAATATACCCAAGCGAGCGCTGATTTGTTTAATTTCGTCGTTCCCGCGCAGGCGGCAAGCCGGTTAAATCGAGGCGATGAATCTCCGCGTTCTCGGACCGGCGCTGCCCTGATACAAAAAACCAGCCAGGGAATAGCGATACTTTGGCTGGTCAGTCAATACCAACGAAGTTTTAATAACCGCTCGACGCCAGATTATCGAAGCGGGTGTACTCACCCCGAAAGGCCAGCGCCACCGTGCCGATCGGGCCGTTACGCTGCTTGCCGATGATGATTTCGGCCTTACCCTTGTCAGCCGAATCGGAGTTGTAAACTTCGTCGCGGTAAATGAACAGAATCAAATCGGCATCCTGCTCGATCGCGCCGGATTCGCGCAAGTCGGACATCACAGGGCGTTTGTTGGGGCGCTGTTCCAGACTACGGTTGAGCTGCGAGAGCGCCATCACCGGACACTGCAATTCCTTCGCCAGACTCTTCAGTCCGCGCGAGATTTCCGAAATTTCCGTGGCGCGGTTCTCGCTAGCTTTACCCGCGTTCGAACTCATCAGCTGCAAATAATCCACCACGATCAATCCAAGCTTGCCGTGCTGGCGATGCAAGCGGCGCGCCCGCGCGCGCAAGTCCAGCGACGACAAGGCTGCCGATTCGTCGATAAACATCGGCGCATCGTTGAGTTTTCCGAGCGCATGGGTCAGACGACCCCAGTCGTCATCCTGCAACTTGCCTGAACGCAAATCCTGCTGATTGAGTTTACCGACCGAACCCAGCATACGCATCGCCAGTTGCGCCGCGCCCATTTCCATACTGAAAATCGCCACCGGCAACTTGCTGTCCAGCGCGATATTCTCCGCGATATTGATCGAGAAAGCGGTCTTACCCATACTCGGGCGACCCGCAACAATCACCAGGTCGCCGGCTTGCAGGCCGGAGGTCATTTTATCCAGATCAGAAAAACCAGTCGGCGTACCCGTCACCTCACTGGCGTTATCGCGCCCATACAGCGTCTCGATGCGCTCGACTACTTGCGTCAACAACGGCGGCATGGACATGAAACCCTGCTTGCCTTTTGATCCGGACTCGGCAATCTCGAACACTTTGCCTTCGGCCTCATCCAGCAATTGCGCCGCATCGCGACCGGTCGGATTGTAGGCGCTGGCTGCAATCTCCGACCCCACTTCCACCAGGCGGCGCATGATGGAGCGCTCGCGCACGATCTCACCATAGCGGCGAATATTGGCAGCGGACGGCACGTTCTGCACCAGACTGCCAAGGTAGGCCAGCCCGCCCGCCTTGTCCAGCTCGTCGCTGTTCTCCAGCGCTTCCGCCACGGTGATCACGTCCACGGGCTTTGCCTGCTCGCTCATGCGCACGATATGACGATAGATCAGCCGGTGCTCGCGACGATAAAAATCGTCCTCGGTGATCAGATCGGCGATTTTATCCAGCGCGGATGATTCCAGCATCAAACCGCCCAACACCGACTGCTCGGCTTCGACCGAGTGGGGAGGGAGTTTGATCTGATCGACTTGCGCGTCTGAATTGGAAAAAGTTTGCATAGCGTGAACCGGAGACCTGCGAATTAGTGGGGCGTATTTTACCTTGCGTCTGGTAAATTTTATGGAAATAAAAAAAGGACTGTTTCCAGTCCTTTTTTTGTGTTGCGTGACCGCAGGGAACTAGTGTTCGCCGAGTACCGAAACGGTGACATCCACTGCAACGTCGGTGTGCAACGCAACGCTGACAGTGTAGTCGCCCACAGCCTTCAGGTGACCTTCAGCCATACGCACTTGCGACTTGTCGACCGCGAAACCCGATGCTACCAGCGCGTCAGCGATGTCTGCATTGGTGACGGAACCGAACAAGCGACCATCAACACCGGCCTTTTGCGAGATTTGCACGGTTGTTCCGGCAAGCTTTTCGCCGCGTGCTTGCGCATCAGCCAGCTTGGCTTTATCGGCTGCGACGATCTCAGCGCGACGCACTTCGAACTCAGCCATGTTGGCTGTCGTTGCGCGCTTTGCCTTGCCTTGCGGGATCAGGAAGTTACGTGCGTAACCGTTCTTGACATTGACCACATCACCCAATGAACCCAGGTTGATTACTTTTTCCATCAAAATTATTTGCATGTCCGATACTCCTAGTGCAAATCAGTATAGGGCAGCAGAGCCAGGAAACGCGCGCGCTTCACCGCAGTGCTCAATTGACGCTGGTAGCGTGTCTTGGTACCGGTGATACGTGCTGGAATCAGCTTGCCATTTTCAGAGATGAATTCCTTGAGGATGTTCACATCTTTGTAATCTACTTCTGCGATTTTCTCGACTGTGAAGCGGCAGAATTTGCGACGCTTGAACAGATTGTTACGAGAAAAACGCTTCTTCTTGTCATCGCTACTTTTGCTTGATGGACGCGCCATGATGTTCCCTTTTACCAAATGTTGATAAGCCAAACCAGTGCGCAAGCGCGAGCCTGGTTAAGCGACCAGATTTAAGCTTCTACGCTTTCTTCTTTAGCCTGAACAACCTCTTCGCTCAGCACTGAACGGGATTTTTCTTCCTTCATCATTGCCGATGGAACGGTGACAGCAGCCTTGGTCTTGACGGTCAGATGACGCAATACTGCATCATTGAAGCGGAACGCGTGTTCCAGCTCGTCCAGAGTTTCCTGATTGCATTCGATATTCATCAGCACGTAGTGTGCCTTGTGAATTTTCTGAATTGCATAGGCCAACTGACGACGGCCCCAATCTTCCAGACGGTGAATCTGGCCGCCCTTGGAAGTCACTAATGTGCGATAACGCTCGATCATTGCAGGCACTTGCTCGCTTTGATCGGGATGCACGATAAACACGATTTCGTAATGTCGCATTACATCTCCTTATGGTTATAAAAGCCCCCCGCCATGCGAGACGGTGGAGCAAGGCTGCAAAACCGACCATCGGCTTTACAGGGGCGCGGATTATATCCGAATAGAAGAAAAAAGCAATGGATAATGAATAATGGGCAGTTGATAATTGACGATGGATAACCTGCTGTTTTTATTTTCAATTATCCATTGTCCATTATCCATTGTCTTCCAGCAGATCGAGTTTACCGGCCAGCCACTTGGTGGTGGTCGCCTGTATCAGGATGGTCATCAGGATCGCGATAAAGGTGACGGACGCGATGATCTGCGCGCCCGGGGCCTTCATGCCGACCAGCATGCCCGCCAGCGCGCCGGGAATCACGCCGGTCTCGCGCGTCCAGCACATAAACAACATTTCTCTGAAGGTCCACTTCGCACGTATATCCGGCAACGCACACAGAAACACCGTCACGGGACGCGCCACCAGCATGAAGACTGCCACGATGGCGACCCCGGCCCACAGATACTGATTCATCAGCGCGAAATCCACCTGCGTGCCCAGCAGGATGAAGATGAACATGCGCATGATCAGCGCGGTGGTCATCACAAAATCTTCAAGCTGATGACTCTCGGCACCGGAGCGCGCAAAGCCCAGCGACTCGACGTTGCCCATCACGATGCCGAACACGAACACCGCCATGAAACCGCTGGAATGCAGCCCGTCCGCCGCCATGTAAGCGCCAATCACCGCCATCAGCGTGACCACGGGCGCGAACTCAGCCAGAAAATCAAACTTCTCATGGGCGATCAGCACGGCAGCCAGATAGCCCAGCACGCCGCCTATCGCAATGCCTAACAGCGATTGCTTCAGCAGGTCAAGGAGAGCATCGGCAGCCGAGAACTCGCCCGCCCCCATCGCCACGCCCAGCACCGTGAAGGTGACAATTGCGCCCATCGCATCGTTGAAAGCCGACTCAGTCATCACCGTCTGCGCGACACGCTCGCGGATTTTTACCTGTTTGAACACCGGCACCAGTGTCGCAGGATCGGTCGAGGCCAGCACGGCGCCCAGCAACAGCGCGACGATGACCGGCACGCCCAGGAAATACCAGGCAGCAAAACCGGTGATGGCTGCCGTGACCAGCACGCCGACCGTCGCCAGCACGACGACGGTGATCCACACTTCTTTGAGAACGCGAAGTTTGATCGAGGCGCCGCCGTCGAACAGGATGTAGCTGGAACCGAATATCAGGATCAACTGGTTGACCGCCGAGTCCGCCTTGATATCCACCCAACCCAGCGCACCGGAACCTATCAGCATACCGACCAGCAGGAACATCACCACATCGGGCACCCTAACCTGCCGCGCCAGCAACCCGGACAGCGTGCCTGTGCCGAGTATGATGCCAAAAAGCATCAGTGCGTGCTTGGCAATATCCAGCGAGACGGAAGAATCCATGTTGTTCCTTTTTTTAAATTAGACGCAGGTCAGACTGTAACCCATACTCATGCTGCCCGATGGTATAGGCGCCTGTATCATCGCGCATTTATTTCAAGCCGCGTGCGCCATCGTCGCCCATTCCGGTCATGATGACGCCCAGCGCATTCTGGCCGAAAAACCTGGCAACCGAGCGAAACAATACATCCACCGAGGGCCGGTGACGATACACCGGCGGGCCTTCCAGCGCCTCGAGGTGATATTGCGCGCCGCTGCGCTTGAACAACATGAGTTTACCACCCTGCGGATGGGCGATAGAGTCCGAGCGACCCGTTAAGCCGGAATATCGTCCAGCGCCTTGTGCATCGCGGCTAAAATCAGTTTATCTGCGGCCATCTGGTCAATTTCCGGAATATCCCAACCGAAAATTCTGCGGTACTTCTCAACCAGATCGCTCATATCTGAGACAATTTCACTGCGGTACGCATCCATTTCCAGCTGTTCCATTTTCTTCATGACCGCTCCTTTTCAATAAACCTAAAAAAAGCACACGCCACATCAATGATTGCAAGAGCAAAGCTCTTAGGGAGTCGCTGATTTATTCGGTTTTGTCATTCCCGCGTAGGCGGAAATCCAGTTAAATAAAGGCACTGGTTCCCCGCTTTTGCGGGGAAGACGAATAAATCAGCGGTTCCTTAGCAAGAATTGAGTTGTTTCACCAGAGAACACCGAGATCACCGAGTAAAGCGGGGTAAGCAGGGATTTTTCCCTGTGGGCAAAAACTCGCAAAACAAATAGTTATAATAAGCTTTTCAATCACCTTTTTGGCGAGTCAACAAAAAGCAAAAAAACCATATAACTCTCTGTGTTCTCTGTGAGCTCTGTGGCTTGAACTGCAGTTTTCAGAATAAACAATTATTCCCACATTACGTTGGACTTTGCACTGACTGCGGCAGTTAAAAGTTCAATCAAAGGCAAGGCCCGATTGACCAGGCTCACTGCTGACGAATCCGCATCCTTCTCCTGAGCAGGCTGTTCAGCTTTTGCTGCATCGATAGCGGCGACCAGACGACCGAGCGCTGCGGGAACATCTTCAGCCAGAATTGCGCTGGGTATGGTGCCGCTATGACCCATTATTTTCAGCATGGAAAGCGCATCAGCTCCAAACATGGTGATATTGGCATAGGCATCGGTTTTAAAGGTTACGAGCATAGAACTGTCCTTAAAATAATTATCAGTTGCACCAAGGGTAAACGCCGCAGGAATTCAATTTACCGCCCAGCCACCTGCCTTCACTTGAATTTTGAATGAGCGTCCGCCACACCGGCCTTCAGGTCTTCCCAAATTTTGTCAGCCGTATCCTTAACCCGGCCCCACGCCTCACCAGTGGACTTTTCCAGCTCCTGCATTTTTTCAGCCGCCGCACTATGTTTGGCACGCAACTCCCGCAGCATCTCGGCACGCTTAACTGTCATGTCTGCACCGGCATTTTCCACACGCGCTTCCAGCAAACTGATCTGGGCGTTCCATTCTTTCAGCTGCGCCGCCATTTTTTGTTTATAAGCTTCTTTAATTTCCATGACCTGCTCCTTGGGTATCTGACAACGGGTTATTTGCTCGATTTGATCATCAGGCGATTTTCAACCTCATGCACGCCAGACACCGCACCCGCCAGCGCTTTAGCAGTATCGCTGTTTTGCTGCGTATCAACCGATCCGCTCAGCGTCACGACGCCTTTGATCGTGTCGACGCTGATTTGCAGCGTCTTCAGGCCCGGCTCCGCGAAAATCGCCGCCTTGACCTTGGTTGTAATCTCGGCATCATTGATGCTCGTACCCGCTTTATTACCCTGCTCGCCCAATTTTTCAGCGGCTTTATCAGCGCCTTCAGATACCTTATCGGCGGCTTCCGATATTTTTTCGTGTGCCGTATCCACCGTCTGATCCAGCTTCTTGCCGGCCGTCTCTGCAGGCCCCGGCTTGTCGCATGCGGCGAGTCCGGCAACTAACAGCACCGACACACCGGCCAATTTCAAATTTTTCAGGACTTTCATTTTGATTCCTTTCAAAACTGATTCATATCGCAAAAAAACCGCCGTTTAATAGAAAAGCGCCAAACACCCCCCTAAAAGCTCCGGGGCTGCTTGACGCCTATTTCAATCGACTTACTTAACCCGCATGTCATCCTTGACCGATTTCACGCCCTTGACGCTGCGCGCGAGCTCAACGGCTTTGTTTTCCGCAGACGAGGAGCTGACGAACCCGCTCAGCTGCACGACACCCTTGAAAGTTTCGACATTAATTTCAAGCGATTTAAGCGCAGGCTCGCCCAAAATAGCCGATTTTACCTTGGTAGTGATGACCGCATCGTCAACATACTCGCCGGTACCTTCCGTTTTTGCAGTCGATGCACATCCGACGACAGAAGCCAGCGCAACGGCGCAACAAAAAGCAGCAATTTTTTTGCTAGTGGATTTCATTTCAGGACCTCTTTTAATTTGTGATTAGTACAACTCCGGCAATTCGTCATGTCGGACTTGTCCGGCATGACGAAACGGTGAACCAATACTGCAATTATAACCAATGACTTAGCTGTCGTTTTTGGACAGCCTAGTCAGATGGCTATAAGTAGTGGCTTAGACGTAGCTTAATCGCGTCTTAGTCCAATACTTAGTTGTTTCACCAGTAGTTTCATCACTTTTCTGTGCGCGTTGCGACGACTTCCACTTCCACGCGACGATCCGGAGCCAGACAGGCTTTCAGTGCGGCGGTTACTTTCTTGCCTTTGCATTCGCCAGGCTTGGTCACGGGTTCTGCTCCGTCCACGCCTTTGGCCTGAATCTTGTCGGCTGGAATTCCTGCAGACTCAACCATATAGGCCTTGACCGCTTCGGCGCGTTGCTTCGAGAGCTTCATATTGTAGGCATGAGTGCCGATCCGGTCGGTGTGGCCTGTAACCGTAATGACTTCATAGTCGGCCCCCTTAAGATCGGCCGTAAACCGGTCAATCGCCTCTTTGCCGGAAGGCTTCACGACCGCCTTGTTGAAATCAAACAACGAGCCCGCTGATGAATCCGCAGCAAAAACCGCTTTCCTGTGAACCGGCGGCGGAGGCGCCACGACAACAGGTACAGGAGCCGCGACAACCGGTGCAGGCTCAGCTACGCGCTGCACAGGTGCCGGTTTTTCCACGCCAAAACGATAGATCAGACCGAGCGAATACAGATCGATGTCGCCTTTATTGCCGACGGCATCGTTGATCCGGTAGCGTTCCCCCTCCAGACGCATTGCGAGCGATTCAGTGAAATCGTACTGAAGCCCTGCGCCGAACTTGTAATTGACTTGATTCTTGCTGGGGTTGGGATTGGCCACAGTAACAAGCCCGGTGCCGACGAAGGTGTCTCTGGCTTGTGCATAGTTCAAACCGAGTCTGCCAAACACAGAAAACTTTTCACTGAGAGGCAGTGTGCCAACGCCGTCGAAATTCAGACCCTGGAGCTTGATATTGCCGCTCAGTGTTCCTGCCGGCACGGTAGTTGCAACATAACCGAATCGTCCCAGATTGAAATAACCGCCTTCAAGGGCAAAGTTCTTGTTGATCTTGTAGCCGCCAAACAATTTGTAGCCGGTATCGCGGTTGTTATCGACGATCGAGGTTGCAGTTAGGCCGGATTGCAGCAGTTGCGCCCTGATCCGCGGATCGTCTATTTTCGCTCTCGACTGACCAACGTTGGCGCCGGCGTACCAGCCTGTATCGTCCGCCACGGCGAATGAGGCATTCATTACAGCGTACCCTACCAGTCCCAGTGTTCCTACGGTTTTAGCAAATTTTTTCATGATTTTCTCCAATATTCACGGTGTATTGTTACTGTAAATTAACTTTTTTGATGAAGCATCTTGGCAGCATTGCCGTACGACTTCATGCCTTATGGGGCCGGCACATTAACAATATTCGGAGTGCCGTTCAAAGCAATCGTGCCCGCAGTGGTCGCTCCGGCCAATATCCGTCCGTTGATCGTGGCGCCACCCGCAGAAGAGACATCTCGGCCACTCACCAGGGTTCCATAGAATATAGTACCCACGCCGACCGTCGCATCCAGAGTAGGAACCCAGAACACATTCTTGGCCTGAGCGCCATTAGCCAGCACAACATTGGCACCCGTCGTCAGTGAAGAACCGATCTGGAATACCCATACAGCATTCACATTGCCGCCTGCATCCAGAGTGAGTGGAGTTGAGACCAGCATCGTGCTGCCCGATGTATACGTACCAGGAGGCATGCCTAATGGATATAACGCACCCAGGTCAGCGCCACCCGTTATGGCTGTTCCCGGTGGCAGCCCCTTTGCAGAGTTATATGCCGTCAACAGGTCAGTTCTGGCCTGCGCGGAAACGGTATCGTTGATGTGTATCGCGCCGTTCACGACTGCTGGCGGGAATCCTGTCATTGAAGTACCCGGGTTCAAGGAAACGTCGCCATTGATGGTTGAACCACTGGCTGCGGTAATCGCAGCAGTTGCCATAAGCCCGAAAGTGCTGGCCGAACCCAGGTTTATCGCGCCTGGTGCCAGGCCTGTGCCCGTGGTAAAAGTCCATGGATTCGGCGGCACACCCACTGCGGGTACAACCAGTACATTGCCCGCCAGGTCCTTGGCCGCAACGATCGTCGCCTGGTATTTCGTGTTGGCAGCAAGATTGACTGAAGGTGTAAAGGTCGCAATATTAGTCAGCGGATCATAACTAACTACCCCGCCTAATGCAGCACCCAACGGAGGACCGAATGTTTGCACCGTAAAGGTGATCGAAGCCGGATCCATGGCCTTGCTGAAGGTTGCGTTGATAGTGCTGTTGAGCGCCACACCGGTAGCAAGATCAGCAGGACTTTCACGGGTAATCGTAGGAAGAATGGCGTCTGCCGCTGTCGCAACAAAGGTCCACATATAATTACTGGCTGCGGGCAAGGCGGCCTGATTACCTGCCAGCGCGTTGCCTGTCAGGTCTGTGGCCGCAGTGGTAATCGTGGCCGTATAAGTCGTGCCGACTGTTAGCGCTATAGTATGTGTAAAGATCGCGGTTCTGGAGGCAGCATTGTAGCTCACGGCGTTGACTCCGGGTATCGCAGCGCCGCCTAGTCCTGTCACCGTAAAGCTGGTTGGATTGATCGTTGTGCCGAGCATATCCTTGGTGAAGGTTGCAGTGATTGCCCCGTTGGCTGGCGCATTAACGAGTGTCGGACCAGGAATCGTCGTAGCGGGAATAGTAACCGTCACGCGGGGCTTGATCAGATTAACATACGTCGCCGGTGTCAACGGTGCAGGAGCACCCCCACCGCCCAAAATTGGAGAGCCTCCACCACCGCCTCCGCATCCGGCCACCAAAGCAACCATTAGCAATCCCATGAACCACTTCAGTGGTCTGGTAATACTTTCAAACCTGTTCATTTTTTTCCCCTTTAATTTTGAAGCCAGAAAATTAGTCAGCGTGCTGCGTCATTACCAGCGGCTTTCCGGTGTTTTTGCCGGCATGACCTAATGATAGTTCAATACTTTAGATTCGTTAGTACGGTAAATCAGGTCGACAGAAATAATTCTGCCGACCTGTCTCAAGCCTTACTGAGGTACGGTAACGGTATTGTTGCCCGTTAAGGTAATCGCGCCGCTCACAAGACCGAGCGCGCCTGCCAACATTCTGCCCTGTACGATGGCGCCCCCGTTCAGCGTAATAACATGACCCGCCACCAAGGTTCCCTGGAAGAAGGTATTCCCGCCTATCGTCGCATTATCCATCACCCAAAACACGTTTTTCGCCTGAGCGCCACCTTGCAGGACAACGCTACCGGTTGTCGAGGTAATGCCGGATGGGCCAGCTTGTGTGGAGCGGATGATAAAGACGGCATTCGGATTACCCTTTGCATCGAGCACCAGAGGACCCAAGGCACTACTGAGTCCATACGTGGCAGGACTAGTGTATACACCCGGGCTGAGTACATACCCGCTCAGATCGGTTGCTGCTGCAAAAGTACCGCCCGGGACATTTGCCGCCGACGCGATTGTCGTAAGCGGTGTCACTGGCGCCGCGCGTACCTGAAGATCAGTGGTATACACTGAATTCAAGTCGGCTTGAAGTTGCGTCAACTGCGCGGGAGTTAAGGTGCCATTATTGGTAGCGTTTATCTGAGCTGGAGTCAAACCGGCACTGTTGGTCACCGCAGTTGAAGTCAGGTTTGGCGCAACGCCGCCATTATTCACGCCTCCGGTTCCGACGACAGATGCAATAACACCCCCCGGCAACGCGACATCCCCGTAGATATGACTACCCAGATTGATGGTCATTGCATCCCACGCCATGATCCCGTAAGGGGTAGCCGTTTTAAGGTTAGGCAGCGTAAGTGCAGGCCCATAGTTGACTGCGGTTACGGTCAACACAGCGGCGCCTGCGGTTGGTGGAAGTGGCGATGTCTTGCCGCCGAAAGCGGCAGTGATGTTCGACGTACCGGCGATCAAGCCGGTAGCGAGGCCGATATTGGGAGCAAGATTAGAAATTGTGGCAACAAGCGGACTGGCTGATGTCCAGACGGTGCCGATGTTCGTTGTCACGTCGCCGGATGTCCCATCGCTATATACCGCAGTTGCCGTATATTGCTGGGTGCCGCCAACCACGATTGAGGCCGCTACAGGCGTTACATTGACCGATACCAATGTTGCTGCGGTCACGGTCAAGGCTGCTGTCCTGGCCGCAAGGCCGACAGCGCCAGTGTAGCCGGCGTAACTAGCAGTAATGGCAGATGCGCCTGCGGTAACGCCGGTAGCAAGGCCGAAATCGGTAACAAGGCAGGTGGGTGTGACTATGCCTGTACAAACTGTGGCAACGCCCGGCGTGCCTGAAACCCAGGCGGAGAGCGTTGTTCTGTCGAAGGTTGTCCCATCGCTGAATGTTTCAATCGCCGCAAATTGTTGTTTACCACCAACCGATATTGAGGCCGCGACAGGCTTTACCACGAACGACACGGATGTTGCCGCGTTCACGATCAAGGTGGCAGGTGTCGCGACCAGGGCGCCGTAAGTGGCATTGACGATAACCGGAGTGCCTACCGGGGTGACAGTAACGCCGCGAGCCAAGCCGGTGGCTGCACCAACTGTGGCGTTTGCGGCGCTGGCGCCGCTTGTCGTCCAGGCGGAGGCTGCTGTCCTGTCTATCGTCGATCCATCGCTAAATGTCTGAATCACCGCGAATTGCTGGGTGCCACCAACCGGTATGGTTGCCGTTGTAGGCGACACCTTGAGCGACACCGGGGTTGCCGCGTTCACGGTCAAGGTGGCTGAGCCTGCCATGCCGCCATTTGTGGCAGTGATAACCGATGTGCCGACGGCAACGCCGGTAGCGAGACCCGTGGTCGGCACGACTGTGGCAACAGCTAATGTGGCTGAAGTCCAGGTTGAGGTCGCTGTAACATTTTTGGTTGATCCGTCGCTATAGGTCGCAGTCGCCATAAATTGCTGGGTACCCGTAATCGGCACTGCGGCCGGTGAAGGTGTTACTGCGATAGATACCATCGTAGGCGGGGTTCCGGCACCGCCACTACCCAAAATTGTTGATCCGCCTCCGCCGCCTCCGCATCCTGCCGCCAAAGCGGTAAACAGCAATGCCATAAACCACATCAGTGGCCTGGTAACTCGTTCTAATTTGTTCATTTTGTTCCCCTTTGTATGATCCCGAAATGCATCGACTTAATCGACCAACCTTTTTCTGCCAGTGTTTTACATACTATCCGCTGCCGACCTGTTTGCCTACTTTGCGAGCCATATACTTACTCGAATTCAAAATCATCCGAAGTCAAAGTGATCTGACACGCGTACAGGCTTTATCCCCCTTTCGTCCATGACGCTCCGTGCGCTATCGCACATAGGGAAAATTATTTTTCCAAACGCTATAAAACTTGTTGAGAAACGGCTGTGATCGGTGAAATTTCACTCACAAGCTATTTATGCGTTATGTGCGTCACCGCACAGCTTGACGGTAGTTCGCAAACGACAATCACTCAAACATTGATGAACTCTCTGGCTGGAAGGCGGCCAGAACCTGTTCCCAGGCTCGCAACTGTAGTTTCCACCGCGACTCGGCGATGTTTAATGGAAAGGAGAGCACCATGTTCAGCCCAATTTCCGCATCGATTCGGGTACTAGCGATACACCTGTTTTTCGGCTTTATATTTGCGAGCCTGGCCGTCGCGTCTCATACAGCGCAGTCCGAGGAAGTCTATTGGCCCCCCGCAATGGAGGTGGCCACGATACAGTCCGCGATCTCAAATACCGATGCACAACACGTTTACCGGCTTAGTGCGGGCATTGCGTTTAACCGACCGGAGATCGCTTCGCCATTCGGGTCAGAGCCTGGCAACCCTCAAGGACGAAGCAACGTCATCGACCCGCAAAAAAACACCGCGTGGACAGCAAACCCGACCTGGCAATTCTCGCCCGGCGGCGGATCTGTATTTTTATCATCATTGCTGCGCTTCGAATCGAAAACGGATCGGATCGAGATCAAACCGAAACGCCACTCCGTTTGGTTTGAATGGCGAAAATCGTTTCCCTGATTATCACGGGCACGATTTATCGTTACCATGAAACTTGTGCAGCGATTCGTTTGCACTCTGTCCTGCCTGTCTTGCCGTGCCGCTCGCAGCAGCGGGAACCCGGCGGAGGCCTCCGCTAAAAACGACAAGCAGATGCGCGTTTCACGTTAAATACCGACATAGACCGAGATATGCCCATGGAGGTCACCGTTTTTCCTGACCCCGCCCCCATCTAAGATCCGCGCCAAGTCGAAGCGCATATTGAAATTCCTCTGGACATTCCAGCGAAAACCCGCGCCAACGCTGGCGATCGAAGCCTTCTGGCTGGTTTCACCGGCCAGCGGATTGTTGGACGCCCTGGCGAAATCATAGAACAGCAAACCGCGCAGGTTACCTTCGCCGGGGATCAGTTCGCCCGCCAGATTGGGCGAATAGAATTCGAGGTTGGCGAAATAACCGGTATCGCGGGCAATTTCGCGCTCCAGAAAACCTCGCACAGCAGTCACGCCGGCAATGCCGAATTGCTCGCCGGGCACGAGGGCATCCGGGGTGTACTGTCCGTTTAAGGCGACGCGGACTTGCCAGTTGCTCTCAAAGGCGTTCACGATACTGGTGCCAAAGCGAAGGATCGTGTAACGGGAAGGCGCCCCACTCCCGCCGTTCGGACTAGGACGCGCCGCATTGAAGTTGCTCTCCTGCCCGTTCACCGCTCCGGGAACATTGTGCGATAAGGCAACATAAAAATCTGATATCCGCCCCGGCCTTGCCCAATTTCCATTGTATGTCAGGCTGACGGGCCTCACGGTAACATCGACCGCAGCGGGTCCGCAGCCGGCCGCGCCGAAACTGCCGAGCGAGCAGTTGTTCTGGTAGGCACGGTAATCCAGACCGTAAACGATACGCTGCGAATACTCGCCTCGCCGTTCCAGCAACTGGTTATAGCGCAAGCCGTAAACCGTACCCTTGCCGGAGAAAGTAAGCGGCCCCGCGACGGTTTGTGCGGTGCCTGAGCTGACATCCGATTTGGCGAGGATGAAATCAAGGGAATCGCCCCGCGAATACAGCGGCACGCGATAGCTTCCGCTGTAGAGGCTGACCTGGTTCCACTTGCCAGGCGAGGTGACATAATTGAACGTGCCGACGTGATCGCGACCGAACAGATTGGCATGCTGCACGCCGACGCCGACGCGATAGTTGCCTGTCTGCGGGTTGCCGGTATTATCCAGGGTCATGAACGCCTTGAGCGGCCGTACGTCGATGACGTCAATAGTGGCATCCACCACGCCCTGTTTCTCGCCGGGACGCAACACGACGTCAACCTGCTTGGCCGGACTCTCGTTGGCAAGCTGTGCATTCGCCGAAATATCCCCGGCTCTGGGCGATACACCTTCCCTTAGCGCCGGCAGGCTTGCGCGGATGTTCGCATCATCAAAAAAACGGTTGCCTTCGATGGTGATTTTGCCTGTCCGCGCTTCGATGACCTGCAACGTGACTACACCCTGGCCGAGTTCCTGTTCGGGTGCTGCGACCCACACCGCACTAAAACCCCGGCTGCGATAATACTGCATGAGCGCTTCGATAGCGTGCTTCACATCGCCATACTCGCGGTGTTTGCCGGTAAAGGGCTTAAGCGCCACATCGATCTCATCCGGATTGAGCAGCGTATTGCCCTCGATCTGGAAACGATCGATATCGAAATGCTGTGTCTGCGCAAAGGATTGCGCCGAAATCAGCAGCAGTGCCGCCGCAATCCCCATGCAACGAATTATTGACGGCATGTCGTACCTCTTCTGACAAATACTCATTTTTTATCGTCTTTCTTTTTATCGACTTTCTCGAATTGCTCCGGGAATGACCAGGTTTCGCAAAACCCTCCCCCGAAAACGGAACCGCAACTACTCTGGCGTCGGATCGCGCGTGAATTCACGTCGCTCGTCCCCCTCATCACGTCGAATCCCGGGTCGGCGTTGTTATAATTCAGCGAGATATGCCAGAAGTTACCCGGACGATGGAAGTAATCGTTATTGATTATTCCGGTAAAAATGACCTGCCCCGGGTCGAAACCTAAAATGGGCTTTACGGCAACGCCGGTGATGACGAGATTGTCGCGCGTATAGCCCAGGGTGTAGTTGCTGTTGGCAGCCATACTGCCCTGATTGATCGCATATGGCCCGCCCAATGCACTCTCGCCGGGAACACGCGTGAGCGCACCCGAGAGCACGGTGGCCGCCGTGTCATTGATGCCGAGCGCCGGATTGTTCACCAGTCCGGCAACGCTAAACGTCAGCAGCGGGTCTCGCGCACCGAAAAGCTTGCTCTGGGGATTCGCGACAACGTTGAGCGCCGCCGGCGTGATGGCAAGCGTATTGCCGGTAAATCCCAGAGTGTAATTGCCGTTGGCAGCCAAAGCGCCTTGAGTAATATTATTGGACCCAACGTTCTCGCCAGGTGCGCGCGTAAGCCCGCCTGCCAGCACAGTGGCTACCGTATCATTGATGCCAAGCAAAGGATTATTCACCAATCCCGTAACGTTATAGGTCAACGCCGGATCGCTCGTGCCGTAGACCTTGCTCCGAGGATTCGCGACAACATTGAGCGCTGCCGGTGTGATGGCCAGGGTATTGCCGGTAAAACTGTTCAGTGTGTAATTGCTGTTGGCAAGCAAAGTACCCTGAGAAATAGCATACGGCCCAACGGTCTCGCCGGGAGCGCGCGTGAGCGCCCCCGATAACACGGCAGCTGCGGTATCGACAACGCCAAGCAGCGGATTATTCACCAGCCCTGTGGTGCCAAAGGTCAATGCTGGATCGCTCGTGCCGTAGACCTTGCTCTTGGCATCGGCAGCAACCATCAGCGACACCGGAGTCACACCCAGCGTACCGTTGACAAAACTGATGGTGTAATTCGTCGAGCTCTGCCCGCTCGGGGCAATGGCGTAGCTGCCCACGCTGGAGCTAGGCACGGCTGTCGTAGCTAACGCCAGCGCACCGGTCAGCGCCGCAGCCGTTTCCCCGTTCTTAAAACCGCTGTAAGTAGCGCTGAATGCCGGGTTAACACCGCCGTACAAACGGGTTGCGCTATTCGCCGCAATGCCCAGCGGCGCGGGGGTCACGCCCAGCGCGCCATTGACATAAGCAATCGTGTAGTTCGTCGAACTCTGGCCTGACGGGGTAATGGCGTAGTTGCCTGCGTTGGAAGTTGCCGTCGCCGGTGTAGTCAATGCCAGTGCGCCGGTCAACGCCGTTGTCGTTTCCCCGTTCTGGAAGCCGCTGTAGATAGCGCTGAATGCAGGGTTCGCAGCGCCGTACAACCGGGTCGCGCTGTTCGCCGCGATGCCCAGCGGCGCGGGTGTCACGCCCAGCGTGCCGCTGACATAGCTGATGGTGTAGTTGGTCGAGCTCTGGCCGCTCGGGGTAATGGCGTAGTTGCCTGTGTTGGAAGTTGCCGTCGCCGGTGTAGTCAATGCCAGTGCACCGCTCAGCGCTGCCGTCGTCTCCCCGTTCTGGAAGCCGGTGTAGCTGGCGCTGAACGCGGGGTTCGCAGCGCCGTACAGACGGGTCGCGCTGTTCGCCGCGATGCCCAGCGGCGCGGGGGTCACGCCCAGCGTGCCGCTGACATAGCTGATGGTGTAGTTAGGCGAACTCTGACCGGACGGAATGATGGCGTAGCTGCCCACGTTGACCGCCCCCTGCGAGCTACCGCCATAGATCAGCGTTCCAGCCAGAGAAACAGCAGTGTCCGTTCCCCGGAAGCCGGCGTAGGTCACCCCGTTGCCTCCGCTATAGGGCAAACCATCGTAAGTCTTGGCCGCCGCATTCGCCGCAACGCCCAACAGACCCGCTGGAATCACGCCTAATACCCCGTTGACATAGCTTATGCTGTAGTTAGTCGAGCTCTGACCGGACGGAATGATGGCATAGTTACCCACGTTGACCGCCCCCTGCGAACTACCACCGTAGGCCAGCGTTCCGGTCAGGGAAGCGGCGGTATCCCCGCCCCTGAATCCTGTGTAGTTCACGCCGTTGCCCCCGCTGTAGGGCAGAGCGTCATAAGTCTTGGCCGCCGCGTTCGCCGCAATGCCCAGCGGCGCAGGGGTCACGCCCAATACCCCACCGACATAGCTGATGACGTAGTTAGTCGAACTCTGGCCGGACGGGGTAATGGTGTAATTGCCCACGTTGGAGGCCGGCACGGCCGGCGTGGCCAACGCCAGTGCACCGCTCAGCGCCGCCGTTGTCTCCCCGTTCTGGAAGCCCGTGTAGGTAGCGCTGAATGCGGGGTTCGCAGCGCCGTACAACCGGGTCGCGCTGTTCGCCGCGATACCCAGCGGCGCGGGGGTCACGCCCAGGATGCCGTTGACATAAGTGATGGTGTAGTTGCCCGAACTCTGGCCGGACGGGGTAATGGCATAGTTGCCCACGTTGGAGGCCGGAATGGCTGGAGTCGCGAACCACAGCGCACCACTCAGCGCCGCCATCGTCTCCCCGTTCTGGAAGCCCGTGTAGGTAGCGCTGAATGCGGGGTTCGCAGCGCCGTACAGACGGGTCGCGCTGTTCGCCGCGATGCCCAGCGGCGCGGGGGTTACGCCCAGCGTGCCATTGACATAGCTGATGGTGTAGTTGCCCGAGGTCAGGCCGCTCGGGGTAATCAGGTAGTTACCCACGTTGACTGCATTTTGCGAAGTGCCGCCGTAAACCAAAGCGCCACCCAGCACTGCGGATGTTTCGCCGTTGACGAAGCCGCTGTAAACAATACCGTTGCCGCCGCTGTAGGCCAGACCATCGTAGGTCTTGGTCGCCGCATTCGCCGCAATGCCCAGTGGCGAAGGCGTGATGTGTGCAATTACCGTCTGGCCGGCGGCCAGGCTGTAGTTGCTGGCCAGTCCGCCATTGAGGCCGTTGACCAGCGCGGTGCTGTTGACGGTGACCAGATTAGCGGTCAATACGTCTTTGCTATTGAAGCTCGCCGCGCCGGTGGCGGTCAC
>CAMTXT010000004.1:0-183417 GCA_947085835.1 uncultured Nitrosomonadales bacterium
TGGAAAGAAACAGATCAATCCCCTATACCGGCCTCTCACTCTTTCCAGAAGGCGGTTCAGTCCAACAAGGTTTATCTGCCGCGTATGCGCTCATCGCCATGTTCAAATTTCGCTGCGCGGCAGATAAACGCTATACGTTGGATAACACAGTGAGCTTGTTTAAGCTGCCCTAAAGGTAGATATAAATCGACTAGATTTTGAGAGTCAGTATTTGATTCCGCCCAATCTTCTAACTTTTTATGCGATTCTAGGCAGATTACTCTTGGTTCAATTGCTTCTCGCAAACGACCCAATGACATCAAACAAAAAGAGGCAATTGCTAATAATTCTGCTTGAACTATCGCAATTAAACTTTTTTCTGGAGTTTCCCATCCAAAAGGAAAAAATGCTACTAAAGCTGTGATGTCATCAGAATATGCTCCAAATTTATATAAACTTTGATACACATTATCGCCGTTCTTCCCACCATTTTGGCAAATACGTTTCCAGTAAACTTCAAATGCTTGCTGATATTCTCCCGCTAAACAACAATGCACCACAGCCCGATAAAGCGGTTGCACCTCTTCCAAAGTATCTGGTAATTCTTTTTCAGGTAAATTTTGATAATACTCAAACAAAACTAAATGCGCTTGTTTAAATTCTTCGGGATGACACTCTTTAAAAAACTTCTCCCCAAAAAAGCTACGAATAATCGGATGCGTATCCCATTCCAAACGTTCAAAACTGCCTTTTTTACCCAACAACAAACCACTTTTTTCCAACCGCTGCTCAACCGCTTGCCACTGTTTTACCGTTAAAGCGCGTAACGGTTCAGCGTGGTTCGTATTCGCAATCAAAACTGCTTTTTCTGCCGCATTCATCGGACGGTCAAACAAACCCAACAACTGCAAAAAACAGCGTGAGGCGGCATCTTGCAAACTATCGTAATAATCCAACACACGTAGCGCATGACGACTGTCTTTTTCGGCATCACTATCGCCGTGCGCCGAAGTCAACGGCGGCAACTCGTTGGCATAACGGCAATCGCCTTGATGATGTTCGCTTAACAAATGCCCCATTAACACCAAACTCAAGGCATGACCGTTTAAATCCTGGCTAATCGCTTGCCGTTCTGCCGCCTTGCCTGTTACACCTAACGCTTGCAACAAATCCGCGCCGTCCTGATGCGGCAAGGTTTTCAAATCCAATGACAGAAAATGCTCTGTCTGCCATTTTTTCAATTCCACCAACGGCTGCCGCGACGAAAACAACACAAAACTTTTCCCCGCCGTTTGCCGAAAACAGGCGATAAACTCTTTTAACGCGCTGTCTTGCAATTCGCCATTCATGGATTGCAGATTTTCAGCATATTGCAACGGCTCTAGCCCATCGAGTATCAGCAAACACGACTGTTGTTGCAAACATTTCGCTAAAGTCCTTGCTTTTTCAATTTCGTCTTTGGGAATTTCGGTTATGCCTAAAAATGGCAACACTGCACTGAAAAACGGCTGCGAGTTGGTAAAAGTATTGTGTGAACCTTGCGAATAAAACGACCAGCCAAATACGCGGGTTTTGCCGTAATAATTTTCTGCTTCGATTTGTTTTAACCATTCATCGGTTAAGGCGGATTTTCCAATGCCTCCCGCCGCGACAATAATCGCTAAACGGGTTTTGCCGTTGGCAAATCTTTCGGTGAGTTGGGTGAGTTCGGTTTTGCGGCCGATCAAGGCAGTGGTGGGTTCTGGTAAATGATGGATATTAACTAAAACTTGAACTTCTTTTTTCTCTTTTTCAGAATAATAAACAAAGACTTGGGTGCAAACATCACCACCAACCTGAACATTTTGCATTGAGACAGCCGCACCAAAAGATGCTTCGATTAGTGCGGCATCTATTTTTTTCCTGACGCCTCTACTTTCACTTTGCTGATTTCAATATCGCCGCTAATTTCAGCATGTTTAACATACACTCCTGCCGCTTGTTCACCGCTGACAATAATTTCTTGCAAACGCACATTAGCGGCTTTCACATCTTCCAATTTCACGCCTATCGCTTGCGCAGTTTGCGGCGCGTGTTGCTTAATCGCCGTCAACAAAGTTTGGGCTTGTGCGATCAATTCGATATCGGTTGCTGCACCTGCATCTTGCAAATCTTTCTGTAACGAATCGCGTTTTGCGGGTGATTCTGGCTTTTTCTCCATAGCCTCTAAACTAGAGTTTGCTTTGTGATAACGATCTTGAACCAGCTTTTTCAAACCTGCATACAAATCCTGTACTGCTTGCGTTGCAGTTGGCTTTAAGCCATCCAATGCGCCAAGCGCGAGCGCGGTTACCACTGCTGTGACTGGATCCATTTTAAGTCCTTTGTGTGAATTATCAAATGCACTACACGATTTTTACTTACTTTCGTCGGAAATAAATTATAACTGCTCGATCTGTTGCAACTCCCAAGGTGAACATAATGTCCACTTCCAAGTTTCTACAACATGTCACCATCACACCTTGCCTCATACGAAAATTCATACTCACCTATCGGAAGCGGGACATTGTACGCAGTTGACTTTATTCTGATGTTGAAATCAAAGTTTGTTCCTGTCCCTGCAGAGAACTTCACAAGTTCAGTTGAATAGCCTTCTGGCATTCTTTCCAATCTAGCAGAAACAAATGGGATCCCATTCATTGCGGGCTTTAGTTTTCCAGAACCAGTAGCAAGGACAGTATCTCGAAGAATCCTAATTCGAATAGTTCCGCAATTGTAATATTCAGATCCACTGGACTCTGCAAATTGTTCTACCGAAACAGCGGGAAGCTTTGAGAAATGTTGATTTCTTTGTTGAGACTGAGGAGTTGCATAATAATAACTAGTAAGTGGGGGGGCATTTTCACCCTGCATCAGTCGTGACATACGCTCCATAGCTTCTAAAACGGACTCCCCTCCAATCACGGGGAGTATCTCGCTAGGTTTTACTTCATCACTCTGATCAGATAACTCTTTAACTTGCTGCACGGCTTCTGGAGTAACTTCTGTGGCCTGCAGATAGGTTTGTGCGTTTTGAAGGAACTTATCGGGAGTGTATAACCAGAATGGGCTAACTCCAACAGCAGCAATTTCTTGAACAAGTTCCGGTAGTGGACCCAATTTCTTACCTTCTTCCTCCCACCACCAGTCTTTTTTAATATCCCTAGTTACAAACACTATCGAACCAATACTGTTTTCGCGTGCATGATTCAAAATTTGCCGCCACAAAATAAGATCCCCAAACTTATCAGGATATGACAAACCTCGATCATAAGAGAGAGCATCTCCCTTCTTTTTATCCATAAATCCAGGTGGTATTTTCCTGTCAAAGCGAATCTGAGCATCTAGAAGCAATAAATCCAGTGCAGCTTGATCAGATGGAGGTTTACCTATACGCCCGTCTAGCAACGCACATATAGCGTCACCAATTGGGTCATTTAGACTGATAGGTGGAAGTTTGTTACAAGCAAGTTGCACGGCATCAGACAACAACTTGTGTGCTTCTTGTATAGATTTTAATCGGTCATCTATATCACAAATACCAATATTCCTTTTTTCCAATTCAATACTTTTTACTTCCTGGCTTATCTTTTCACCTGTTTCGCTAATGGTTTTCAATAAATCTGAAATACGTTTATTTTCTTGTTTAATTCTCTCAAATCTGTTCCTATGAAATTCTAGTCCAACTTGATATGGAATCCATAACCGATCCTCGAGCTTTGAAAGGACAGAAAAATATACCCCACGCAGATCCTCAGGATAACTATACAAATCAAGTAATACATTTGCATCAAATACAAAAATAGCATCAGACCATAACTTTGAAAACTCTTCTTCCGTTGGTTGATAGAAGCCGGGGAATAATTTGCGCATATTTATCCTAGCTGTGCCAATTCTAATGGCACTGTGGGTTATATAGGTACTTGTGTTGCTATTTACCAGACAATTCGACTAGATATTTTCATTAAATGACGGATGACGAGAGACTGCTTCTGGCACATCAATACAGTTCACGAAGTGCTGCTTTGCCTGCTTAACCCTTTTGCGAGTTGATGCACACTGTGCATCATCCCTGCTAAAACCGATTCGTGTCTTTCGTGTCTTTCGTGGATAAAAAGTCTTTTTGAATCATTTCGTGGATTTGCTGGTATCAGGCTGGACTTTCGCGCCGGCCTTGATGCCTGCCTGATCCAGTGTCAGAACGATCCTGTCGCCCTCGTTTAAGCCTGAGGTGATTTCGGTCTGCTCCCAGTTGGCAAGACCGGTGGTCACGGTGCGATCTTCGAGCACGCCATCCGGTTTGTAGACCAGCACCCGTTTACCTTCCAGCAAGGTCTGGGTTGGGATGCGCAGCACGTTGTTGTGTGAGGTATGGACGATTTCCACATCCGCACTGTAGCCCACCAGCAGGTTCTCGGCAGTCGGCGGTTCGATGAAATCGACCTCGACTTCCACGGTGCGCGCCTGTTTTTCCAGTTCCAGCACATAGGGTGCAACGCGCTTGACGCGGCCGGCGAAAGACTTGCCCTTGATCGCATCCAGCGTGATGCGGCTCACTTGCCCCGCCTTGATGTTGGCTGCATCCACCTCGTCGATCGGCGCGCTGACGAACAGGCAGCGGTCGTCGATCAGATCGATGGCAGGCGGGGTTGGAATGCCCGGAGGGGAGGGGGTGGTGTATTCGCCCAGTTCGCCGCTGATGTCGGCCACGATGCCGTCGAACGGTGCGCGCAGGACCATGCGGTCCAGCCCCGCATGCGCTGCGGCTATGCGCGATCTGCCCTGTTCGATCTGGCTGCGGGCGGCCTCGCAACCGGCGCGCGCCACTTTTGCGGCGGATGTTTTCTGATCCAGACCCTCGTTGGAGATAAAGCCTTTGGCATGCAATTGACGTGAGCGTCCGGCTTCTTTTTCCGCCAGATCGGCCTGCAAGCAGGATTGCACGGACTGAGTCTGTGCCGTGACGAGCTGTTCTTGTGCAAGGTGCGATTGCGCTTGCAAGTCGTTGTTCCACAATTCCAGCAATACCTGATTGGCCTTGACCCGATCGCCTTTTTTGACCAGCAGATGTGCGATCTGGCCGCCGGAGGGGGCAGACAGCTTGGCGCGATGGCAGGCCTTGACTGTTCCTGCGCGCGTGTTGCTCACCGTTGCCTCCACCAGTCCGCGACCTGCCGTGACCAGTTGAACATGGAGCGGTGCGGGTCGCGTGAAATACCAGGCTGCGGCGGCCAGCAAAGTCAATCCCGCCAGCCAGGGTAGCCATCTGATCCATGTGTTTCGCTGTTGAGCCGCCGTCATACGTATCCCTTGCAAAATTTCATTCAACAGCTACAAGCTACGAGCTACTCGCTTCGTGCTCCTCGCTTCGTGCTGCAAGCCACTTTTCGAAATCTTCCGGCGGAACAGGTCTGGAGTACAGGTAGCCTTGCGCATAATCGCAGTCGGCACGGCTGAGCAGGTCGCGTTGCTGCTCGGTTTCCACGCCTTCGGCGATGACTTTTAAACCCAGCTTGTGCGCCATGACGATGATCGCTTCGCATAAGGCCATGTCATCAGAATCCTGAGCCAGATTGCGCACGAATGACTGGTCGATCTTGAGATAGTCGATGTCGAATTTCTTCAGATAGGACAACGATGAATAGCCGGTGCCGAAGTCGTCGATGGACACCTGAATGCCGGCATCGCGAAGCGCGACCAGTTTGTTGTTGATGCGCTGGTCCGCATTCAGCAGCAGGCCTTCGGTGATCTCGAACACGAAATTCTTGCCAAGAAGGTTGTTTTCGCGCAGATCGTCGATAAACGACTCCACGCTGCCGCTGTCGTTCTCATCCATGAACTCGACGGGGGATTTGTTGATGCTGATCTGGAATCCGCCGGGCGTGAGACTGTCCCAGCGACGGCACCATACTATCGATTCACGACGCACCCATGCACCGATATCGATGATTAATCTGGATTTTTCGGCCAGCGGGATGAATTCAAACGGACTGACCATGCCGCGCACCGGATGCAGCCAGCGTATCAGCGCTTCTGCCTTGTGTACACGATTTGTCGCCAATTCGACGATGGGCTGAAAATAGACTCTGAACTGATTGTCGCTCAGCGCGCTCCGCAAGTCGTTGGTAAGGCGCAGGCGTTTCTGGGCGTCTTCCTGTAACAATGCGGTGAAATGGCTGAAGCGGTTGCGACCGTTATCTTTGGCGGCATACATCGCCTGATCGGCATTTTTCAGCATGCTGTCGATGTCGCTGGCATCAGAAGGATATAAGGTGATGCCCAGACTGGCCGATATATAGACGATTTCGTCTTGCAGTTGAAAGGGTTCGGTCAGTTTCAGGATGATTTTCTGAGCGATGCTGTCGACCTGGCCGGTATCGGCAAGCTGCGGTAACACGACAGAAAACTCATCGCCACCCAGACGCGCTACCGTATCCGATTTGCGTACACATTCGATGATGCGCGCTGCGGCCAGCTTTAGCAGCAGATCGCCCATGTCGTGGCCCAGTGTATCGTTGACTTCCTTGAACTGGTCCAGATCGATCAGCAGCAGTGCCAGCGGCAGACCTGATCGGTCTGTTTTTTTGATCTCCTGAGACAGGCGGTCGCGCAACAGGTCGCGGTTGGGCAGTCCGGTCAGTGCATCGAAGTTCGCGCGCTTCCAGAGCAGCGTTTTGGAGCGTTTGACAGACTGGAGATAGATTGAAAAGCCGACGCTCGCCAGGATCAGCACGCTGCCGAATGCGCCCAGCAACAGCGTGAACCAGAAAGAATCCCGGTTCAACGAATACATCGCTGGTATTTCGTTTCCTACATAAACCTTCAGGCCATATTCGTAGAGTTCTACGGTTGCGAGAACTTGCGGGATAGTTCCGTTCCGGAACAGCATCAGAGTCGGGAATCGCGGGTCTTTCCAGGGCGTTATTTTCAGTATGGGGAAAGAGCTGGTGCGGTAACGCGCCAATCGATCCTTATCTGATACGTAGGCAATGTCAGCATCCGGCAGTGCATGCATCTCCAGTTCTTTGTTGCGGGAAAGTATGATGATGCCGTTGCCATCCGCTACGAATGCGTCAAGATGTTGGGCTAAAAAGGACAGATTGGGTACGTCGATCTTGGCAACCACTGCACCCGCGAATTTTCCGTCCAGCATCACGGGGGTTGCAAAATACAGTCCGGGAATGCGGGTGGTTTTCCCCATTGCGTATTGCATGCCGCGCTGGCCGTTTTTATTGCTTTTGAAAAAATCACGATCAGCGTAATTGGTGCCGATGGGGCTGCCCTCCGTACCCGAATTGCTGGCAGCCACGCAGTCGCCTGCTGCATTCAGGATGAAGATAAGGTCGGCATTGAGGCTCTTCTCCGCCAGCTTCAGGTAGCTGCTTAAATCGCTTAACTCGCGATCTTCTGTCCATAACTTGCGCAGCTGTTCGAGCGGCAGGGTCGACGGCGATGCGCCAAATCGCGATGCGGCTGTTTTTACACGCAATAATTCGGACAACAGATCCGGGATGGCGTGCAGGTGATTCAGATTGCGCACGATGCTGTCAGACAGGTCGCTGGCGCGTTCCTGGGCGAGGCTGGTTTGCTGAGCTATCAATTCATTGGCGTCGGATAGGTATGCGCGTTCCGTGAAGTACCAGGACGATGCATTCCAGAGCACGAGCAAAAATAGCGTGATAAGAACGGTTCGGTTTTTGCTGAATTTTATTAAATTAATCAAAATTATTTTCGCCGATGATTGGCTGTTTTTTGATTTTCAAGTCTTTCGTCGTAATCGGGCCGTCATGCAAACGGGAGTGGTGGTGCTGGAGAGAGGAATCGAACCTCCGACCTACGCGTTACGAGTGCGTTGCTCTACCAACTGAGCTACTCCAGCAGTTGCGGGATTATAGTGGACAGGCTGCGACTATAGCCAGCGATATTCCTCTACAGGTACGGGTTGCGGGCGGCCTTCGATTGCATTTGTCAGTAGTTCGGCGCAGGCCAACGACATGGTGACGCCATAGCGGAAGTGACCGCAGTTGGCGTAAAGATTGGACAGATTGGGGTGCCGTCCGATGGTTGGAATGTTGTCAGCAGAGCCGGGGCGCAGGCCCGCCCAATGTCCCGCCAGCGGTTGATTACGCCAAGCGGGAAACAGCGCGTAGACGCGTTGCAACAGGCTCGTCCGTGCTTCGACGGTGGTGGATTTGTCGAATCCTGTATCTTCGAGCGTGCTGCCGACCAGTACGTGGCCGTCCGAGCGTGGGATCAGATACAGATTTTCCTGAAGCAATATTTGCCGGAACGGCGGTGCGTCGAACTTGAACAGCAAGATCTGCCCGCGTATCGGGCGCACGTCTAAATTCAGCGCGTGTTCACCCAGCAAGGTCTGGCTCCATGCGCCTGCAGCGACGATGTAGGCATCCGCGCTGAGCCTGTCTTGAGAGGTTTGCAGCCCGGTAATACGGTCACCCGAGATTTCAAGCTTCTGAACCTCATGCCCTTCCAGTATGCTGCCGCCCAGCATTTGCACATGACTGCGCAGGGCTTGCAATAAACGCGGATTTCGCACCTGGCCGATGTCGGGCATGAATAAACCGCTGCCTTCCAAGCCAGGTATGCAGTCGCTTAGTGCGACGTGCTGCAATTGAACCTGATGCGCCGCACACCATTGCGTGGCGCGCGCGTCCCTGTAGGGGGGCAACAGCAGCATGCCGCTGCGTAGATATTCCGGATCGATGCCGGTGCTGGCGTGCAGGTTTTTGGCAGCCTGATCGAACATGCCCATGCTGCGCTGTGTCAGGCGTGTGACGGAATCGTGATAATCCCATGAACACAACGGTGACAGGATGCCGCCGCCGGCCCAGGACGCCTCGCCACCTGTCGTGCCGCGCTCTACCAGCGTGACTTTATAACCCGCCTGCAGCAAGGCTTGCGCGCTGGTCAGACCGATTGCGCCGCCACCGATAATCAGGAAGTGTTCGGGCATTGAAGCTAGTGCGTTTCAGTGATTTTGATGAGTGTCCTGGGTAGCGGAAACACCACATTCTCGATGATGCCCTGCAACTCGGTGACTTGCTGCGCGCCAAATTGCTGCAATTTTTCAATCACGCCCTGCACCAGCACTTCAGGGGCGGAAGCGCCCGCCGTGACGCCGACGTGAAGTTTTCCGCCAAACCATTCAGGCTGCAAGCCGCTGGCATCGTCCACCAGGTAGGCCGGCACGCCGACATTCGCCGCGACTTCACGCAGGCGGTTGGAATTCGAGCTGTTCGGTGAGCCGACCACGATCACCACATCGCATTGTTTGACCAGTAGCTTGACCGCATCCTGGCGGTTTTGCGTGGCGTAGCAGATGTCGTCTTTCTTAGGTCCGGTGATGAACGGGAAGCGGTTTTTCAGCGCGGCGATGATGAGGCTGGCATCGTCCACCGACAGCGTGGTTTGCGTCACGTAAGCCAGATTCTGCTCATCGTTCACATGCAAATTTGCCACCTGCTCAGGCGACTCCACCAGATACATGCCATTCTCGGATTGTCCCATGGTGCCTTCTACTTCCGGGTGACCCTTGTGGCCGATCATGATGATTTCCTTGTTTTGATCGCGCAGGCGCGACACCTCGACATGCACCTTGGTGACCAGCGGGCAGGTCGCATCGTACACGGTCAGATTGCGCGTTTGGGCTTCGCGGCGCACCGCCTGGGATACGCCGTGCGCACTGAAAATCAGGATGCTGCCGGCCGGCACATCGTCCAGGTCTTCGATGAAAACGGCGCCTTTTTTGCGCAGTCCGTCTACCACGAATTTGTTATGCACCACCTCGTGACGCACGTAGATCGGCGCACCGTGCAGCTCGAGGGCGCGTTCCACGATCTCGATGGCGCGATCCACGCCTGCACAGAAACCGCGCGGGTTAGCTAACAGCAGATCCATGTTTCTTCTCCATAAAGCTTTCCCATATCATCAGGCCCGCGCCGCATGTAATCGCGGAATCGGCCAGATTGAAGGCGGGAAAATAATGTTCATTCCAGTGGAACAACAGGAAGTCGATCACATAGCCATACGCGATGCGGTCGATCAGGTTGCCGAGCGCGCCGCCCAGTATCAAGCTCAGCGCCAGCGAAAAGAGGATCTCCGAAGCATGTCTGCGCAATAACCAGGTAATCGACACGGCAGCGATGACGGCAATGGCGGTGAACAACCAGCGCTGCATGCCACCCGCTTCACTCAGGAAACTGAATGCAGCCCCCGCGTTGTGCATCAGCGTCAGATCAAACACGCCGAGCACCTGGATGCTTTCGAGATAGGCGAAGTGACTGACAATCCACAGCTTCGCTGTCTGATCGAGTGCGATGACCAGAGCGGCAAGTCCCAGCCAGCGTTTAAGCATAGCGCCTCGATTCACCATCACCGAATAAATTGCTCACGCAGCGACCGCACAGGGTCGGGTGTTGTTGATCCGAACCCACCTCTTCACGGTAATGCCAGCAACGTTCGCACTTGTCGTGCAGGCTGACCGACACGTCGATGTGATGCTCATTCGCGCCGGCTACCCGGTGCACGGTGGCCCGCGAGGTGATCAACACCAGGCGCAGATCGTCGCCCAGACGCGCCAGCACGTCATAATCATCCCCTGATGCAAACACATCCACTTCGGCGGCAAGCGCCGAGCCTATCATCCCGGCGCTGCGCGCTTCTTCCAGTTGTTTGTTGACACGGGCACGCCAGGCTTCGATGATCAGCCACGCGCTGATTGTATCCACGCCCAGCTGTGCATCCGGCAGCTCATGCCACGCACCCTCGAACACGCTTTGATCGTCCGTCCCGTTCAATATCGTCCAGACTTCTTCGCCGGTGAAGCTCAGTACAGGCGCGATCAATCGTGTCAGTGTCTGGGTGATGTGATACAGCGCGTTCTGCGCGGAACGGCGTGCGACTGAATGCTCGCCTGAGGTATACAGGCGGTCTTTCAGGATGTCGAGATAGAAACTGCCCAGCGTTTCCGAACAGAATCCCAGCAACTTTTGCACGGCCAGATGGAACTCGTAGTGCTCATAATCGGCGCGCACCCCGTCTTGCAGCTTTTGCGTCATGTACAGCGCGTAACGGTCGATCTCCAGCCAATTTTCGACCGGCAGCGCATCTCGCGCCACGTCAAAATCTGAAATGTTCGCCAGCAAAAATTTCAAGGTGTTGCGGATGCGGCGATAACTTTCCACCACGCGCTTCAATATTTCATCCGAGATGGTCAGCTCGCCGGAATAATCGGTCGAGGCTGTCCACAGGCGCAAAATATCCGCGCCCAGCGTGTCGAATATCTTCTGTGGCGCGATCACATTGCCCTTGGATTTGGACATCTTGTGGCCGTTGCCATCCACCACGAAACCGTGTGTGAGCAGGGCGTTGTAAGGCGCGCGGCCATTGATTGCGCAGCCGGTCAGCAAGGAGGACTGGAACCAGCCGCGATGCTGGTCGGAGCCTTCCAGATACAGGTCGGCGGGAGAGTGCAGCTCGGCGCGTCTTTGTAACACCGACGCATGGGTGGTGCCGGAATCGAACCACACATCCAGCGTGTGCGTGAGTTTTTTGTAATGCTCGGCATCCGCGCCGATCAGATCGACCGAATTCAGGCTGAACCAGGCTTCGATGCCGTGCTGTTCGACCCGCTGCGCGACCTGCTCCAGCAGCTCGGGTGTTTTAGGATGCAACTCGCCCGTCTCCTTATGCACGAAGAACGGCATCGGCACGCCCCAGTTGCGCTGGCGCGATACGCACCAGTCCGGGCGGTTTTTGATCATTGCCTCCAGACGCGCGCGTCCCCATGAAGGGAAGAACGCGGTTTCATCGACTGCCTTGTTCGCCAGGTCGCGCAGGGTTTTTCCCTCTCCCGCTTGCGGGAGAGGGTGGCCAAGGGCCGGGAGAGGGGTGGCCTGTTGCGTCATGCCGATGAACCACTGCGGGGTGGAGCGGAAAATGATCGGGGTCTTGTGGCGCCAGCAATGCGGATAGCTGTGCAGCACCTTCTTCATGCACAGCAAATGGCCTGTCGCTTCCAGTGCGTGCAACACGATGTCGTTGCCCTTCCACACAAACACACCCGCCAGCGCCACATCGCCCACCGGCGGTACGGCAGCCAGGAACTTGCCGTCATCGCCCACCGGATTGTCGGTCGGCAGGCCGTATTTCTGTCCTGCGAAGTAATCGTCCAGGCCGTGCGCGGGGGCGGTATGCACAAGGCCCGTACCGGAATCCGCAGTGACATGCTCGCCGCAGATGACGGGTACGATGCGGTTCTGGAACGGATGTTGCAGCGGCAGCAAATCGAGCGCCGCGCCACGGCAAGTGCCGACCGTCTCGCCGCTCAACTGGTAGCGTTCCAGACAACTCTGTGCCAGTTCGCCGGACAGCAGCAAATAACCCTTATCGGTCCTGACCAGACTGTATTCGAAATCCGGGTGCACGCTGACCGCCTGATTGGCGGGCAGGGTCCACGGCGTGGTGGTCCAGATCACCGCAGATACTTTGGCCGAACCAGGCAGCGACACGCCGAAGGCTTTTCCCAGCGCCGCCGGATCTTTGACTTCGAACGCCACGTCGATCGCGGTGGAGGTCTTGTCCTCGTATTCGACTTCCGCCTCGGCCAGCGCCGACTGACAATCCAGGCACCAGTTCACCGGCTTGTAGCCCTGATACAGATAGCCGCGATCGTGGATATGGCCGATTGCGCGCATGATGTCGGCCTCGACCTTGTAGTCCATGGTCAGATACGGTTTGTCCCAGTCGCCCAGCACGCCCAAGCGGATGAAGTCCTTCTTCTGGCGCTCGACCTGTTCCGATGCGTAGGCGCGGCAAAGTTCGCGGAACTGGGCGGGCGGAATCGCCTTGCCGTGCTTCTTTTCTACCTGTAATTCGATCGGCAGGCCGTGGCAATCCCAGCCCGGCACGTAGGGCGCATCAAAACCCGAGAGTGTCTTGCTCTTGATGATGATGTCCTTGAGGATCTTGTTCACCGCATGACCGATGTGGATGTCGCCGTTCGCATACGGCGGGCCGTCGTGCAGAATGAATTTTGGCAATCCGATTTTGGCGGCGCGTATCTTCTGATAGCGCTGCGCCTCCTGCCATAGGATCAGCATTTGCGGCTCGCGTTTTGCCATGTCGCCGCGCATCGGAAAAGCCGTGTCGGGTAAGTTCAGGGTTTTCTTATAATCAGTCATGTTGTTTAAACCATTTCTTTGCATTTTCTACATCCAACGCGATTTGTCGCGTCAATGCGCCCACATCGGGAAATTTCTGTTCATCGCGGCGTTTTTGCAGGAATTCAACGCGCAATGTCTTTCCGTAAATATCTTTTTGAAATTCAAACAGATGCACTTCCAGTACCGGTTTTGCATCGTGTTTCAGCGTAGGGCGTACCCCGAGGCTGGCGACCCCTTGCAAAATACCCATGCCTGCCACATGCGCCTCGACCACAAAGATGCCGGACAGCGGCGGGCGGTTGTGTTTTAACTGGATATTCGCAGTCGGATAGCCCAGCTTTTTACCCACGCCATCGCCATGCACCACGCGACCGCTGATGCTGTAAGTACGTCCGAGATAATCCTGTACCCGGCGCATTTGACCGGCCGCAAGAGCCGCACGCACCGCCGTGCTGGAAATCCGCACGCCGTCATGCGCGACCGTATGTACCGCCTGAACTTCGAAACCATGCTGCAAGCCTGCCTTCTCCATCAGTGCGAAATCGCCTGCACGTCCGCTGCCGAAACGGAAGTCATCACCGATCAGCACGAACTTTACCGACAGTTTTTCATGCAGCGCGTGTATGAAATTCGTCGCCGTCATCTGTGCAAATCGGGCATTGAAGCGGCACACATGCACACGGTCTATGCCCAGTTTGGATAAAAGTTCCAGCTTCTCACGCAGGCTGCTCAGTCGGACAGGTGCCGATTGAGGCGCGAAAAATTCGCGTGGATGCGGTTCAAAAATCACCGCAGCCGTTTGCAGTCCGCGCGCCTTGGCCGATGTTTTCAGTTCGTTCAGCAATGCCTGGTGGCCCAGGTGCACACCATCGAAGTTTCCGATAGTGAGGGCGACAGGCTGGGTATCGGGGGAATAGAGTCCGCGTAGTATCTGCATATCGGCGCAATTATACCGTGAGATGAGCGGTTACCGCTTGCTTGAGTCGTTTCATGTTAATGTACAGGCGAGAACTTAAAACCTTTTATATCCACGAAACGATTTTGGCAGGGATGTTGGCCAATGCCAACAACTCGCAAAAGTACGAAAGATACCAAATAAATCATGCAAAAAACTTCTCTTGATGTACTTGAGCCATTAGGCGCCGGAGTGATCTCGGTGGGCGAGATCCGCACCATGCTGGATAGCGCACAGATGTTCAGAGACTTTGAGTGGTCTCAGATTGAGGCGCTCTCTGCATACATTCGGTTGTATCGCGCAGCCCCAGGGACCGTGTTATTTCGCGAAGGTGAGCAGGGCGATTTCATGTGTGTTGTGTTGCAAGGCCGTCTCGATATTCGCAAAAAAGATGCGCAGCATGACGACAAAATGGTCGCGACCGTTTATGCGGGTCGCAGTCTCGGCGAGATGGCATTGGTCGACAGCGAAGCCAGGTCAGCCACTGCGGTGGTGACAGAGCCGGCTGTTTTGGCCGTTCTGACGCAGGACAGCTTTATGGCGATCACGCAAGACAAGCCGGCATTGGCGGTAAAGCTGCTGCTCAAAATCTCGCAACTGATCAGCCAGCGTCTGCGCCACACCAGCGGTGTGCTGGTCGATTATCTGGAAAAATAGCCTGCAATATTTTCCTGAATCCTGAATCCTGAATCCTGAATCAGGATTTTGCCGGCAGAAATTCGATGCCGGTTCGTTTGACCAGCTCCTGATAGCTGATCGGCTGGCCCACCCGAGCTTCGTCCGTGTTATCCAGCCAATTCACCCAGCTGCGACGGGTTGACGGGTCGTAGACCAGCTTGAATAAATGCTGCGGCACCCACACATGGTTAGCACCGATGGTGGGCGGCGTGCCGTCAAACACGGGGCCGGTAATCACAAAAACGTCACCCGATGCGCGCGTCACGTACTTGCGGGTGGCCTTCTCGATGCTGGCCCAGGCTTTTCGGTTATTGATTGAATACTGCGGCACCATGTTGGCCAGTGAAAAGCTCTGCGCCATCGCCTCATCGGTTGCCATGTCGCCCGCCGGGGCCATGTGGCCGCGATCAAATCCGGAGCCGTGATAATCATCCAGTTCGGCGCGCTCAGCCCTGGGCAACCGGGCATCCGCGTAAAATTTATTCGTTCTCTGGTTGTTTTTGGCGTCCTGCAATACCGCATTGTTGAGCCGTTCGGCGACATAGACAGGCGTGTGGCTTTTACCCGAGTGCAATACGGCGAACGCGTTAAAGCAAAGGGCGCGCGGCTGCAATGTTTCCTGGTGTCGGATGACAGGCGGGTTGCCGTTGGCAAACACCTCGCGGCACAGCCTGAAATCATCACTTGCCGCAAATGCGCTACCGAATGAGAGGGTAACGACGGCTAAACCTAACCCTAATTTTTTAATCAATATCGTTTACCTGTATTTGAATGTCATATGTAGCCAGTAGCCAGTAGCCAGTAGCTACCAGCTACCAGCTATTATGCGTTGTGCATCGCGTTGAGCTGTTTGGCGATGATGTCGTGATTGAGCCAAAGCACGGGTCCTGCCGGATTGGAGGTCTCATAGAACATCAGCGGCCCTGTGCCTTCCAGTACCAGCGCGCTCAGGACACCTACCACCAGCTCACGGCGATCCACATGCATCTGGATGATTTCATCCGATGTGCCTATCATCAGGTCGGCGAGGGCTGCCGAGTTGTCCATCGGCCAGGCCGCGAAATTCCGGAATTCTCTCATCACGTCGCTGGTGTTGTAGTCTTCGATCTTCTGCAACAGCGCTTCGAGCGTAATGCCTTCCTGTAATAACGGACGGCAGGCTTGCCACTGTGCTTCTGCCCAAGTGCCGCCATTTTCTCGCTTGAGCGCTTTGAGCAGCGGGAACAGCGAGAGTTCAACGCCTGCGAAAATGTCGGACGAATTGGTGCGGATTTCAGGGCAGTTGTAAACGGTGGCTTTGATGCCGTTGGACCAGGCGGTTTGGGCTACATTTTCCAGGCGCATCTTGGCGCGGCCCTGCGTGTAGTTGCTGTAGGTCTGCCACTGGTATTTGCCATCGATCAGTATCTCGGTGCCATGATAACCATAGGCCGTGTAACGCACCTGACCGCCTGTTGCATCCAGCCTTGCGCGGATAGCAGCGCTGCCCTCGATCAGGTACTGGAAGGTGTTGGCCGTGACTTCGTCGAAGTTCATCAGGATCAGACGGCCCAGATCGCTGTCCAGCAGGGCGCGTGAGGACATGAAACGCTCGCCCCGGCCTTTGTAGATGCGGTTGGCGATCGCCAGGAACACTTTGACCTTCGGGATTCCGCCTGCCATCGTGTGGGCAAAGAAGGCGTTGGCGCCGTCAGGGATCATGCCATCGAGTTGGGTCATGACAAGCGCTGCGGAATCCTTGAAGCGCTTGACACCCACTTCGCGACATTTCTCGATATGCGTCCAGTCGAGTTTATCTTCCTGCCAGCTTTTGAGCGTCATGCCGGCCAGCAGATCGGTAGGCGTAGGCTCGCCTGCCGGTGAGTCCAGATCGAATCCGGCCATCAGCGGTACGTTGATGATGCGTCCGCCCAGATTGGCTTCGGCCTCGCTAAGCTCTTCACTGGTCAGTGCGCGCAGCGCGTTGTTCTCATCGCGGCGACCGACCGTGATGCCGATGATGGTCATGCCGGATTTCTTCGCCTCGTTGATCAGTCCGTTGGCGTAGCCACGGCCAAACAGTTCGCCGAACAGCACGAAGACGTCGCCTTTGCGAAAAATGTTGGTGCGGGGAATGTCTCTCAGCGAAATGGGTGCGTTCATAATTGTGACTCCGATATACAATTCTAAAAAATAAGATTTAAACCGTTCCGCCGACCGTCAGTCCGTCGATGCGCACGGTCGGCTGGCCGACACCGACCGGCACGCTCTGGCCTTCCTTGCCGCAGGTGCCGACGCCAGGATCGAGCGCCATGTCGCAGCCTATCATCGATATTCGGGTCAGCACGTCCGGGCCGTTGCCGATCAGCGTCGCACCCTTGACAGGATAGGTGATCTTGCCGTCTTCGATCATGTAGGCTTCTGCGGTAGAAAAGACGAACTTGCCGCTGGTGATGTCCACCTGGCCGCCGGCGAAATTCACCGCATACAAACCGTGCTTGACCGACGCGATGATCTCCGCAGGGTCTTTGTCGCCGCCCAGCATATAGGTGTTGGTCATGCGCGGCATCGGGATGTGCGCGTAGGATTCGCGGCGGGCGTTGCCAGTCACAGGAACCCCCATCAGGCGCGCATTCAGGCTGTCCTGCAGATAGCCCTTGAGGATGCCGTTTTCGATCAGCGTGGTGCACTGGGTCGGGTTGCCTTCGTCATCCATCTGCATCGAGCCGCGCCGGTCGGCCAGCGAGCCGTCATCCACCACGGTCACGCCTTCAGCGGCGACGCGCTCACCCACGCGGCCTGCGAATGCCGAACTGCCTTTGCGGTTGAAATCGCCCTCCAGACCGTGACCGATCGCTTCATGCAGCAGGATGCCCGGCCAGCCGTTGCCCAGCACCACGGTCATGTTGCCGGCGGGCGCAGGTCTGGCATCCAGATTGACGACCGCCTGATGCACCGCCTGCGCTGCGTATTTATGCAGCATCGCATCGTCAAAGTAGTCGTAATTGAAACGTCCGCCGCCACCCGACGATCCCTGTTCGCGGCGTCCGTTGCTCTCGATGATGACCGTGATCGACAGTCGCACCAATGGCCTGATGTCGGCATTCATCAGGCCGTCGCTGCGTGCGACCATCACCACTTCGTATTCGCCGGCAAGACCTGCCATCACTTGTACGACGCGCGGATCGAGCGCGCGCGCATAGCCTTCGATGCGTTCGAGCAGGGAGACCTTGTCGGCATCCTTTAAGCTTGCGATCGGATCGTTCGGCAGGTAGATGTCGCGACGCGAGCCTTTATGTATCATCGGCACCGTCTGAGTGCCGCCACTGGAAGCGATGGCGCGTGTGGCATTGGCCGCGCTTTGCAGCGCGTTCAGGCTGATGTCGTCGGAATAGGCAAACGCGGTTTTTTCGCCGCTTACCGCCCTTACGCCGACACCCTGATCGATGCTGAAGCTGCCGGATTTGACGATACCTTCTTCGAGCGACCAGCTCTCGGCGCGGCTGTACTGGAAATACAGGTCGGCATAATCGAGCCGGTGCGCCAGCATGCTGTTGAACACCTGTTCGATCTGAAGCGTCTCGATCAGGTAAGGCGCGAGCAGGATTTGCTGTGCGGTGGCGAACAGGGTGTCAGAGGAGGTCATATGTATTTAATTGATAATGGATAATTGACAATTGATAACTGCCTTGAATTAGCAATTATGCATCGTCCGGTGGGAGAGCGCGGGCAGACTGGCGCGCAGGCCGGCCTGATAGGTGCGATTTATCTCGGCAATCACGACGCCGGATCCGCGCGGCAGCCTGTCCAGTATTCGCCCCCAGGGGTCAACGATCATACTGTTGCCGTGCGTCTCGCGTCCGTTGACGTGATAGCCACCCTGGGCTGAGGCGATTACATAAGCCAGATTTTCAATCGCGCGGGCGCGTACCAGCACTTCCCAGTGCATTTTGCCGGTGGTCTCGGTAAATGCGGCGGGCAGCACGATCATGTCCACGTCCTTCATCGCACGGAATAATTCCGGGAAGCGCAGGTCGTAACACACGGCCAGACCAATGCGTCCGAACGGTGAGTCTACCACTACTATCTTGTTGCCCGGCTCTATGGTTTTGGCCTCATCATAACTTTCGTTGCCCAGCGACAAATTGAACAGGTGGATCTTGTCATAGCGCGCTACCTGACGTCCCTGGTCGTCGAATACCAGGCAGCTGTTGAGCACCTTGTCCGGCACACTTGCGGCCAGCGGGATGGAGCCGCCGATCAACCATACTTTGTACTGGCGTGCGGCATCGCTCAAAAATGTCTGAATAGGGCCTGTGCCCGGTTGTTCGCGCACGCCAATTTTGTCGTGTTCCGTCATGCCCATGATCGCGAAAAATTCAGGCAGCACCACCAGACTTGCGCCTTGCTCGGCGGCCCGTGCTATCAGGCGGCGCGCCTCGCTCAGGTTGCCCGCCACATTCGGGCCGGATGCCATCTGAATGGCGGCTACCTTGAATGTGCTGGTTTGAGAAGTGCTGGGCATGGCGGCTGACATAGGTACTCCTGTTGTTATTTCGTGGGTTTATTTGTTGTATTTGCAGCTTTCGGTACGGCCGGCAGTATGACGGGGGTCTGTCCAACCTTGATTACGTTCGGGTCGCTCCAGGTTCCGCTGACATTGTATTCAAATGACATCAACTTATCGAGCGGATTGCCCAATACCTTGCTGACGATCAGTGCACCCAGGCCTACGACCGGCCCCGCCGCAAACGCGCTCAGCATGGAGACGCTGGAGCCCAGCGTGGGTAATACCACCACGCGCAGGTTTTGCGTTTCGTCGTTCAGGTTGACCTGTCCCTTCATCGTTACCTTGGCTGAAGAACCATCTATGTGCAAGTCATCGGTCTGCATCACACCGTGTTTGATTGTGGCATTGCCGTTGATGTTGTCGAACTCGAAACCGGCACTGAACACATCGGTAAAATCCAGCGTGATGCGTTTCGGGAGCGCTTGCAGGCTCAGGATGCCGAGCAATTTCCCGATGCCCGGATCCATCTTAAGAAACTGTCCACGGCCGGTATCCAGCTTGAGCGCGCCATCCAGTGTCGCGTAGTTAAAATCGTCAGGATGTCCATCCCAGGTCAGGCTGGCTGATAATTTCCCGCTGCCGTTCTTGACCGTGTTGGGGTAGCCGGAACGCGCCAGAATTTTTCCGGCATTGGAAATTTCCAGCAGCAGGTTGAGCTGGGTCTGCGTGCTGGTCTGCGTCCCGCGCCACAGGCCGTCTCCCGTCAGGCTGCCGTCCGGATTGGTGATGCGCAGGCGGCGTAATCGCCAGTCTCGTCCCTCGGGTACGCCGATCAATTCAAAACGGCCGACTTGCTTGCCTTTGAACAGCAAATCCTCAACGCTGATATCGACGGCAGGCATTTCTTGCGGATGCGGGTCGCCGGGCCTGGCGTCACTCACAGGCTTGGCGGTTGGCGGATTTGCGGGCGCATCACCCGTCCAGTACAGATTGCGCAAATGGGCGGAAAGCTTGCCGCCGCCATTAAAGCCACGCGGTTGCCACACTACCTCACCGTTCACAGGCAGGCTGGACAGTTGGGTCGCCAGTCCGTCGCCGCGTTTTGTGGCACTGATTTGCAGGTCATTGAGGCTCATGCCGTAACCTGTCAGCTTGTCGATATGCAGATTCGCGCCGACAATCGGCATCAACGATCCTGCGCCGCCCGTCAGTTCAGGCCAGCCTTGCAGCGCCAAAACGGGCAGCTTGCCCGCAAGCCAGATGCCGTCTTTGCCTGGAATGCCGGTCGTGTCCTGCCCGCCAAAATTGATTACGCCGCGTTTGATTGTGCTGACACCATTTTCATTGATGCTGATCAAACGTGCGCTCATTAGTTTTCCGAGCTGTGCGGTAATCGAGTCCTGTTTCTCGGAAATATTTTTCTTTTCGATGTGCAACGGCCAGATTTCATTGGCACTCTTGGTGAAAGGGGCGGGCAGGGTTGAACTGATACCCTGCAAGCTGGAATTTAAGGTGACCTGAGCGGTTTTTTTCAGCACGCTGATGTTTGCATCCCATGCCGCGCCGCCGTGCAGGAAACCCAGCAACGAATTTGTTTCGGTTTTGCGCAACACATCAAGATTGCTGCGCCCCTGCAAACTGGCGTGCACCACGCCGCCCTCGACAGTCTGTACGTTCAGATGCGCAGGACCACCGAGGATATCTGCTGTCACAGCGTTGGTCTTCATGCCCGATTCGGTAAACGACAGTTCGCCGCGCGCATTGCGCAACCAGGGCACCCCGGCGCCTAAATCGATATCGCTGGCCTGTACACGAAATAACCCTGAAATTTGAGCAGGTTTAGTCAACAGCAGCGGGATTTGTGCGGACAGATCCAGATGGCCGTTGCCGCTGGCACTGATGCCATCGGTAAAGCCGTTGATGTAGCCGCGTACCGGGCTTTGCTGGATGAATTGCAGGAAGATGTTATTGGCAGCCTCCGCTTCGCCCTTGATTTCCAGAATCGGATCGGTTTTCGACATGTCCGGCTGGACGATGGACAGGTGATGGATGTGCGCCCCCAACATGGTGGCGGTCGGGGCGTGAACTTCCAATCTGTTGTTATGAATCATAAATTCACCGGACAGGTTTTCGATCTTCGGCCAGTCCCGTGCGAATTCCATCGATGCATTCTGCGCATGTGCCCCTATTTCAAATGAGGAATCCTTCGTTCCATCCAGCGGAAAATCGCTCAGATTGCCCTTAAGACGCAGGTGGAAGTCTTCGGTGTGCCCGGACAACAACGCCTCGTTCAGCCAGTCATTGTCTTTTTTGGAAAGTGCGACCAGCGGCGTATAGCGGGCGGCATGCCTGATCTCACCGCGCGTCAGGCTGACTGTCAAATCGACGACTCCCAGCGTGTTCGCTTTGGTTTGAAAACTGCCGTACAGATTGCCCGCCAGATCATCGTTGGCAACGGCAACGTTAGCAACTTTGATCGTCAACTCGCCATGTTCGCGTTGCCAGTGCGCCTGGCCGGTCAAGGTGCGGAACAGCAACGGTTCGCGCATCACGCCTGGCGCATCCAGGGTCAGATTGCGCGTGTTGATATTCAGGTTGCCGCTGGCCTCATTGCCATCTACCGCGACCGACAAACCCGAGAAGCCGGGCATGCCGCCTACCTGATGCATTGCCAGATTTTCGAACTGCCCCTTGATCTTGTAGCCTGTCAGTTTTTCCGCTGTGCCTTGCCAGCTCATATTCAGGTCGGATACATGGCCGCGGGGGGCGTATGCATTCAGTCGAGCGCGCAGTCCGGCTTCCAGCGGCAAGAAGTTTGCCAGACTGACCAGACTTTCCAGTTGCAGCAGGTTCGCGCGCAGCTCTCCGCTGGCGGGGTGCGTTTTTCCGGCTGAAACCGTGCGGAAATAAAAATCGGTGGGTCGCAGCGCGAGTCCGTTGTGTAAGCGCATCGTCAAATTCCGGGTGGAAACCTCCCAGCCATCTGCCACGGTTTTCCAGGCGGCGCGCCCGCGCAGGAAATGCACGTCCATCTCCGGCACCTCTGCGCCCAGCCGTGTCGCCACATCGCGCAACACCAGATCGGTCGTCAGCTGAGTGATTACGCCGTTTTCAATGCCCAGCCAGCCGCGGATCGCGCCCCGTCCGCGACTCAGTTGCGGAGGTAATTTAAGCCAGGGGCGCCATGCCAGAATGTCGGTGTAATCGAGCCTGGCAAACAGTTGTCCCTGCCATTGGCTCAAGTCATCAAAACCCCTGCCGTGAAAATCACCGCGCACATCCAGCGGGGTTGCCAGCTCGATTGGCGGCACGGCACGCAGTGCAAATTGATGATGGCTGAACAGGTTCTCGATGCGCAGGTTGACCTGGTCGAGCACCAGCGGAGGGGCGCCACGCTGATCGTCGATCCAGACGATGACTGCGTTGCGCACCACCATGCGCGACTGGTGCAGCATCCAGTTGGCCAGATCGTTGTCGGTACCTTCAGATTTGATCGCGACACTACCGATATAAATCTTGCCTTGTACATCGCGGCGTATCAGCAGTTCAGGTCGTTCAATTTCCAGACTGGCCAGACGCAACTCGGCGGCCAGCAGCGACAGCCACGATACGCTGGCATCGATGCGCGGCAATACCAGCGCGGGTTGTCCCTGCTTGTCCAGGATGCGCACCTCGGTCAATGTCAGGTGCGGATGCAGTCCGTCCCAATCCCCCCGGATCTTGACTATGCTGACCGGATTACCCATTGCCGCCGACATGGATGCGGTAATCCGGTCGTGGAACTGCTCAATATCCGGCAGCAGCCAATAGCGCAGCACGAGGATGATGATCGCGCACAGCACAGCCGTAACCGCCGTCGTCACAATAGTGATACGCGTCAGCCAGTTTAAACTGTGCCAGAGCAGGCGAACGGGGCGTGAATTCAACATAAGTACAGTTAATAGTCGCTAGACGTAAGTCGTAAGTTAAACCAAACCGTAACAGCCGACTATTGACTAACGGGTGACGACTACTTTTGGTTAAACTAACGACTGATCGGAAAATAGCACGCATTCTAACTTATCAGGCCTGTGATACGCCCATGAATACACAAAACTCGTTGCACGGGCATGGAATTGATGCCACAACAAAAGATATAAATAGCCATGCCCGTTTCCCCCTCCTCAACCCTCCCCCGCAAGCAGGGGAGGGGGCAAGTGATTCGCTATGCGAGTTGCGCGTGAACCTGACCTTCTCAGACCTGTTGCAAAAAACCATGTACTGCAGCCGTTACGCTCGGCGCGTGCTGGAAGCTGAGCCTGTGTTGCTGAATTGGTTGCAGGAAAATTACACGGCACCCTGCAACCGCGCTGAAATCGGCCGTTTGCTTGTGCAGTCCGGGTTCAACCTGCTGGATGAGGCTGAGTTGGCACGTGCGGTGCGCCGGTTGCGCAAGCAGGTGATGGTCAAACTGATATTGCGTGACCTGAACGGCCTGGGTGATCTGGACGAAGTGATGCAGGCCATGACGGCGCTCGCGGAAATCGTGCTGCAACAGGCGCAGGTCTGTCTGATGCAATCACTACAGACGCAATTTGGCAGCCCGATCGGCGAGACGAGCAAAGCAGCGCAGGAACTGCTGGTGATCGGCATGGGCAAGCTGGGCGGCGGGGAGCTGAATGTTTCATCCGACATCGATCTGATTTTTGTGTATGCGGAAGACGGCGAGACGAACGGGATGCGCACGCTCAGCAACCATGAATTCTTCACCCGCCTCGGGCGTCGCCTGATCAACATCATCAACGAGGCGACCGGCGACGGTTATGTGTTTCGCGTGGACATGCGCCTGCGTCCCTATGGCGACAGTGGCCCGCTGGTGATGAGTTTTGCCGCGCTGGAAGAATATTTGGTCAGTCAGGGGCGTGAATGGGAACGCTATGCCTGGATCAAGGCGCGTGTCGTGGCGCCCGCCGAGTATTCATACCTTTCTGAATTGAATGCACTTTATCAGCCTTTCGTGTTTCGCAAATACCTCGACTATGGCGCGATCGACTCGATGCGCAAGCTGCACGCGCAAATCCGTCAGGAGGTGCAGCGCCGCGACCGGCTGGACAACATCAAGTTGGGCCCCGGCGGCATCCGTGAAATCGAATTCACCGCCCAGGTGTTTCAGCTGATACGCGGCGGGCAGGATGCGAAGCTGCGCATCCTGCCCACCCAGCGCGTGTTAAAACAACTGGCCGAAAATGGCCAGTTGGCGGCGATGGTGGTGGCAGACCTGGATGCGGCCTATGTGTTTTTGCGCAATCTGGAGCATCGGTTGCAATATCTTGACGACCAGCAAACCCAGGAATTGCCTTCAAGCGAGGAAGACAGGCAGTTGATCGCAGCAGCGATGGGGTATGCGGATTATGCCGCGCTGTTGTGCGTGCTGGATCGCCATCGTGCGCTGGTGAGCGAACAATTCGAACAGATTTTTGGTGCAACGACCCAGGAGAAAAGCCCGCTCTGGCGCGAAGATGTCAACGCTGACGAATTAACGCAGGGTCTGGAAAAACTGGGTTATCTAAACCCGGCTGACAGTGCAGAGCGGCTATTGCAGCTACGCTGCGGGCTGCGCTACCGGCAATTGCCTGATATCAGCCGGCAGCGGGTGGACGGGCTGATTCCGCAGTTCATTGCGCTGAGCGGGCAATACAGCGACCCCGATGCAACCTTGTCACGACTGCTGGCCTTGCTTGAGGCGATCAGCCGCCGGGCCGCCTATCTGGCCTTCCTCACCGAATATCCGCAAGCGCTGGCGCGACTGACCCGGCTGCTTTCCTCCAGCAGTTGGGCGGCAAGCTACCTGGCTCAGCATCCGGCGCTGTTCGATGAACTGCTCGATGCGCGCGAGATGTATCAGCCGCCACTGTGGTCACAAGTCGAGGTTGATTTGCAGGCGCGCATGAATGGTTGCAACAATGATGTCGAGCGATGTCTGGAGGTGCTGCACCATGTTCAGCAGGAGCAGGTGTTTCATCTGCTGGCGATGGATTTGCAGGGTTTGCTGCCGCTGGAAAAACTCAGCGATCATTTGAGCGACCTGGCCGACCTGGTTCTGCGTCATGTGCTGACGTTATGCTGGTCAAGTGCGCGCCGCCGGCACACCGATCAGGCCCGCTTTGCCATCATCGCCTATGGCAAGCTGGGCGGCAAAGAGATGGGCTATGCCTCCGATCTCGACATGATTTTTCTCTACGACGACGACCATCCGGACGCGCAGGAAAACTATGCGCGCCTCGGTAAGCGCATCAATGCGATGCTGGGCAGCTACACCGCCTCGGGGCGCTTGTATGAAACCGATCTGCGCCTGCGCCCGAACGGGGCGAGCGGCTTGCTGGTGAGTTCAATCGAGGCATTTGCCGAATATCAGCAGAAACAAGCCTGGGTATGGGAGCATCAGGCATTGACCCGGGCGCGTTACAGTGCAGGCAATGCTAAGGTCGGCGCGGCATTTGAAGGCATACGCCGGCAAGTGCTGGGCCTGCCGCGTGACATCGAAAAACTGCGCGGTGAAATTGTCGCGATGCGACAAAAGATGCGCGATGGCCATCCCAATAACAGTCAGTTATTCGACATCAAGCATGACAGCGGCGGCATGGTGGACATCGAGTTTGCGGTGCAGTATCTGGTGCTGGCTTACGCCCATCAATATCCGCAGCTCACCAATAATGTCGGCAATCTGGCCTTGCTGAAAATGGCCGCCGAATTCGGTCTGATCAACGCCGATTTGGCAGAGCAAGTTCGCACGCTGTACCGCACACTGCGTCAAACTCAGCATCGCATGCGGCTCAACGACGCATCGCCTTGCCGCGTTGCGCCGGGCGAAATCGACACCCATGCCAGCCGGGAGTTGTGGGAGGCGTTGTTCGGGACGCATGCTGCATAGGCCGTGTGAACCTGCCGGGCCAGCCCTGCGGCTGGTTACTTTTTCTTGCATCGCCAAGAACAAGTAACCAAAAAGAAGGCGACCCCGGTTTGCCGCGCCTTTCTCGCCGTGGTCGCTGCGCAGCAGCGGGAACACGGCGGGTTGCCCCTTGCGAGTACGGCGTTCCCTCGAAAGTTTGCAAACAAGCGGGGCTGCGCAACTCGCACGATCCGTTTCGCGTCCACGTGCTCAAACAGTGCTCGCCTAAAATCACCGCTGTTTGCGAACTATCTTAGGCGGCGCACAGGGGAGGAGGGCGGAACTCATGGTGCGCATCACGAACCACAAGCTAATCGAGTCTGACAACAGCCGAACTTATAACGTTATTTTGCTTTTTCTAAAATCCATTTTACTAGAATAGCATCGCCGTTATTTTCAATCTGTGCCACCAACAGCGCGCGTTTTTTTGCGTTGTGTTCATTGTGGGACTTTTCCACTAATGCTGACAGTGCTACATGTGCTTTATTCATGTCATCGTACTCAAGAAGATTCATGTGCTTGAACACATTACCCATCTGAATAGATACGGTGTGGCTTTCCACCCATTCGCGCACCATGGGAGTATTCAATATGCCGCACAAAAAATATGCGGGTTCTTTGTCATTGAATCCTGCGAAATACACCTTATGGTCTGGCACATAGGGGCGAGAGCCTAAAATAGGTACCGTTGAACTTCCAGCGACTGCTGCGTAAAAGTGGGTGGACATTTCTGGCCACACTACCTTCCACGGCTGCAGGGTATAGTCACCCACGTTGTACACATCGTAGAAGGGAGCACCTTCCATTTGACGTCGGTATGTGGAACGCGCTTCCAATAATGTCTTATATGCTGTGAACCATGCCTTGGTTTTCGCCAGGGGGACACCATTCATGGCGATTTCGCTGGCAGTGTAGTCGGCTTTGTCGATGCCCATATTTGGCACGAAAGTGTACAGTACATCCTTATCGTTGATAGGGTTGTTCAGGCGTAGATAACAAGATTCAAAGTCTCCTGCGCCCTTCACCAAAGGATAGAGCAATGTCGGCTCTACCCATGCGGTTTTTACAGCTCCCAATGCCTTTTTGCCTGCCTCCGGGCGGCTGCGAATCTGTACCAGCGTGCCATTGTCTTGAATTACAGGTACGAAGTACACGCCGTTCAAGTCTGTCGTAATGCCCTTACGTCCCGCTATCCATGTACATTCACCTGAAAGAGCTTTCAATGTCTTAAAGCGACCCTTGGTCAGAACAGACCACGGAGAACCTTTCCCATCAACGGGTGCCGCCTCTTTGGTTGTGATAGAAACCCGTTCCATCACGGTAGATAAAGAAGAACTGGCCGGGATGGCTCTGGTAAAGCCAGGGGCGCTACCCCATAGCCGGTATGGCACAGGGTAAATCCCAGGTTTTTTAGACTTGTCGAATACAGCCACTACCGTGTGGTTGGAAGCATCATTGAACGGTTTCAATGCCTTCATATCATCGACACTGATTGGGGTAAGGTGCAAGCTCTTTGCGTTGGATGGTTCCAACTTGAAGTGCCTGAACCCGGCTGAAGATGGGTTCTTAAAGACGGTTCCGGTGATAACGAAGGCTAACCGACCATCCTCTTTCAGCCACTTATCGGACGTGGTGTAAGTAATCATGGCAGAAATGTCCAGCTCGTTGCCGCCATGTCGCTTGTTCTTGGAAAAGATGCCATATCGCTCGCACGTTGGCTTAACCCGTTCGCGGTACGCATCGGGTAGTTTTGACCAACGAACCCATGGCGGATTACCCACGATGCAATCGAAGTTCCCTGCTGTGGCTGACCAAAAGAAGTTTCGTACAACACGGAACCAGATTCCATTCCACTGTAATCGATGCAGCGCCAAAATTTGGTCATACGTATGCTTCAAAGGTGTGCGCCAGTCGTCGGCTTCGGCGGTGTTCATCAGGCCAGCAGTCCGCAACTGTTTTTCTGCTTTTTCGTAGTCAAAGTCGCTTTCTACGTCCTCGCCCATTTGAGCAAACACTTGATCTAAACGAACGCGGTCGAAGGCAAGCGCAGCGGGTAGGGTAATGTCCAATCCAGCCACCTGACTACCGATTTGGTATTTCACCACAGCTTGCCCATTTTCTGGGTTCGGTGCGGGTGAATAGATGGCGTCAGCAAGAAGAACCGGTATTTCCAGTACCTGCCCCGGTGCTGCCTTCAATAATTCAGCAATCTCCATCAGGAAGTTGACGCGTGCGGTTTGAACCGCCAAGGGATTTAAGTCGAAGCCCCATACAGACGAACATAGGTGCTGCAAAATACGTCCAGCATTCCATCCTGCCTTTGTGGCTTCATCTCGGATACGGCGAATAACGGCGATCAAAAAGGCGCCCGATCCGCATGTTGGATCCAGGACACGTTTGTCCAACCATGGCCCTCGTTGAGCTTTTTCCACTGTAAAATCCACCAACCAATCCGGTGTGTAGAACTCCCCGAGACTTTGGCGAAGTTTGCCTGGAACTAGACCTTGGTACAGATCACGCAGAACGTCTCGTGTGTGCGTCATGTAGTCCGTGCGGTACATCGATAACGATGCCAATACACCGCGTAAGGCGGGTAGCAGAGTTGGAGCGTGAGTGAGGTTGCGTGCAACGTCTAAGTACCAACTGAAAATAGCTTCCTCAACAAAGCCATGGATGCCGGCTTGAGCAAAGATGCCTGCGTGTTCGATGTTCTGCTTCAGGGCATCCAAGAGCTCTGCGTCGTCCAACAAAGCAGCCATGGCTTGAGCGGGCTGTTCTGTTGTGGTCAAGCCATGGGCTGAAATAATTTCAGCGGCCAGTAACTTGATAAGCAGCGAGTTATAAGTGTGTATGACGAATAGGCGCCCCGCCATAGCTTGCTCTGCTTGCCCATTCCAAGCGAAGCCCATTTCTCCATTGATCGTGGTGGCTTGCAAAATAGACATATCTGCTACTTGGCCGTAGAGGGCGCGCCATTCCTCGAAGAGCATTTTGATTTTGGAGTTGCCCTTAACCTCCAGTTCTGCTGCAAGGGCATCGCCCATAGCTTGCATTAAAGCTTGAGCATTGACTGATCTATGGCCGAAGTCGGCAAGAAGATTCTCCACGGTGATGGCACGACGCGTGTCGGCTTTAATTGCTTCCATCACTAACGTTACGGCGTATTCCGAGAACGGTACCAAGTGCTGCGAATGGATGTCTCCGGCGCGTACCTGGGCGAAGCACACATGATCACCATCAATGGCAATGCCGATGTAGTCTTCAGCAGGGATGCCGGACTTGGCTGCTTCGCGCTGAATATAGGGCAGCAAGCGTTTGTCAGTTGCTTCCTTGAATTTAGCGCTGGTCTTGGAACCCTTGAAGAAGCCGGGTGCCTTGAACTCAATAATTACGTTGTTGTAGCTGCTATCCTTTTTTGCCCGCTCTGCATCAAAGTGGATACCCATAGTGGCTTCGAGTCCAGCCACCCAAGCCAGACGCACTTCTTCTTCGTTTTGCCATGGCCTGTTGCGCCTGGCGGCTATGTGCTCGAAAGCGGTCTTTGTGGAATACATTACTGAACCTCATTCATTTCAATTAGCTGTTACTACGCTTTTTCGTTCTTTCCAGCGCGTCATTATTGTCAGCGCTTCCGCTTCGATGACTTCATTGCATGGCTGCAATTACTTGGCGCGACGGGCGTTTATGGCAGACTAATATTTCACTTGCCTTCGTTGATCTCACTGAGCGTGTGAATCAGCGCACGGTTGAGGGATTCCAGCGTTGCAATCCTGTTGCCCGCATCATCCGTCGCCTTCTGCCCATACCTGAAGGTGACGATTTGCCGCTTGAGTGCGTCAATTTCACTTTGCATCTGCGCGACCCCCGCATCGATGCCGGCAGAGAAATCGGTGAATGTCGGCGTGTGATGGAATGACGACAGCTGCGCGCAGTAATGTTCAAACAGTGCGTGTCGGTTTTGAGAGGGCATTTGTCAGCTCCTTATCAGCTGCGCTTTTCCAGTTCTTCCCAGCGCGTCATGATCGCCAGTACTTCGGCTTCGATGGCCTCGTTGCGCGCCTGCAACTGCTTGGCGCGCTTTGCATCGTTGCGGAATATCGTGCCGTCCGCCAGATGGGCTGCGATGTCGATCTGCTCCTTCTCCAGTACCTCGATGCGACGGGGCAACTCTTCCAGTTCGCGCGCTTCCTTGTAGTTGAGTTTGGACGAAACTTTCGGTTTATCAACGACAGCGGCGGCAGGGCGGGGCGGCGTGGATACAGCAGGTTTGGCAAGCGCTGCCGTTTCCTGGTATTTCTTGACCCGCACCCAGTCCTCGTAGCCGCCGACGTATTCCACCAGTTTTCCGTCGCCCTCGAACGCAATCACCTGAGTGACCACGTTGTCGAGGAAGGCGCGGTCGTGGCTGACCAGAAACAGCGTGCCGTCGTAGTTGGCCAGCAGCTCTTCCAGCAGTTCCAGCGTCTCGATGTCCAGATCGTTGGTCGGCTCATCGAGCACCAGCACGTTGGCAGGCTGGGTGAACAGGCGCGCTAACAGCAAGCGGTTGCGCTCGCCACCCGAACAGCTCTTTACCGGGGATCTTGCACGTTCAGGCGGGAACAGGAAGTCGCCCAGATAGCTGATGACATGTTTCTGCTGACCGCCGATTTCGACGAAATCCGCACCTTGGCTGATGGTGTCGGCCAGCGTCATGTTTTCATCGAGTTGTTCGCGCAACTGGTCGAAATAGGCGACCGACATCTTGGTGCCGAGTTTAACTTCGCCTGAATCCGGTTCGATCTCACCCAGGATCATCTTGAGCAGCGTGCTCTTGCCCGCACCGTTAGGTCCCAGCAGGCCGATCTTGTCGCCGCGCTGGATGCGGCAGGAAAAGTCGTCGATCAGCGTGCGTCCGCCGTAGGCTTTGCTGACATTGGTCAGTTCGGCGACCAGTTTGCCTGAGCGCTCACCGGTATCCACGGTCATTTCTACTTTGCCTTGTTTCTCGCGGCGAGCCGAGCGATCGCGGCGCAATTGTTCCAGACGCAGCACGCGACCCTCGTTGCGGGTGCGGCGGGCTTTCACGCCCTGACGTATCCACACTTCTTCCTGAGCCAGCACCTTGTCGAACTTGGCGTTGACTACCGCCTCATCAGCCAGCATGCGTTCCTTGAGCGCCAGATAAGCGGTGAAGTTGCCCGGGAAGCCTGCCAGTTTGCCGCGGTCGAGTTCGACGATGCGGGTCGCGACGTTATCCAGAAAACGCCGGTCATGGGTGACGAACAGCACGCTGCCGACGAAATTGTTCAACAGGCCTTCCAGCCAGTCGATGGAGGCGAAATCCAGATGGTTGGTCGGCTCATCCAGGATCAGTACGTCCGGCTCCGCGACCAGCGCTTGCGCCAGGGCTACGCGCTTACGCTGCCCGCCGGACAGATTGCCGACCAGACGGTCTGGATCCAGATCCAGTTTTGCGATGGCAGTCTCGATTCTGGCCTGTACCGACCAGCCGTCCTGTGCTTCGAGCTGGGTCTGCAAGTGCTGCATTTCTTCCAGCAACTTATCATAATCCGCGTCCGGCTCGCCCAATTGATGCGAGACATGGTGGTAGTCGTGCAGCAGCTTTTGCAGATTGCCGAGGCCCTTTGCCACGGCATCGAACACGCTGTCCGCAGGGTCCAGTACCGGTTCCTGGCTGACGTAACAGATCCGCGCGGAAGGCTGACGCCAAACCAGCCCGTCATCGAGCGTTCCCTGTCCTGCCAGCACGCGCATCATGCTGGACTTGCCGCCGCCGTTGCGCCCGATGAGTCCTACGCGTTCGCCCTCGTCGAGTTGAAAATCGGCATGGTCGAGCAGGGCTACGTGACCGAAGGCTAAGCTGGCTTTATCTAGTGTGATGTATGGCATTATTTTGTAGGATCGAGGGTCGAGGATTGAGGTAATGAAGATTGATAGAGGAAGGAGAAGCCGATCACCCAGAGGGCCATCACCCAGTAGCCGAATGCGTCGGTGAAGCCGTTCAGTACCAGTCGCAAATCGTGGTTTTCAATCAGGAACTGCGTGAACTGGAAGATGCAAAACAAAGACGCCAGTATATTCGCTGCCAGCACCAGACGCTGACCGAAGCCAAAGCCTTTACCCGTCGGTTTGCCTTCCGGGGGCAGGGATCCGCGAAAATGCAGCACCAGATAGACTGCGCCGAACAGCAGTACTGCGCCGACGAGACGGCCCGGAATGTCACCCTCATGAGTGTTGACACCCAGCAGTTCCAGCACCATACGACCGGCAAATGCCACCCAACCCATTCCCAGCGTCAGCGGGATCAGGAACCATGCAACAAATATATTGATACGAGCCTGCATTAAATATTTCCTCCTGCAGTGAATTTTTTCAAGTCTTCGATAATTTCTTTGGAATGGCGCGATGTTTCCACGCTCAAATAGTCTTTTTTGATATTGCCTTGCGGATCGATCAGAAAAGTGAAGCGCCGTGCGAGTTTCAAAATGCCCAGATTCAGCAGCGCGCCATAACTTGCAGCGACTTCGCCGTTCTTGTCCGCCAGCAACGGGAACGGCAGATTATATTTTTTGGCAAACTCTGCATGGCTGTCGCTGTCGTCCACGCTCACGCCGATCACCTCAGCACCCAGTTCGCTCAGTTGATGCAGATCGTCGCGAAAAGCGCAGGCCTCCTGCGTGCAGCCGGGCGTGTCATCCTTGGGGTAGAAATACAGCACCAGCCATTTGCCGCGATAATCCTGCAAGCTATGTTGACGGCCGTGCTGATCGGGCAGCTTGAACTCGGGCGCCGGCTTGCCGACTTCAGGCAAATCGCCGGCGCGCGCCGCACGCGCTGTGAACAGAGCCGCGAAAATAATCAACGCAGCGACAATCGCTAACCATTTCATTGTCTTTCCTTTTTTTGGCGGTAATTTGCGACAGGTGCGCATGATAACAGCGTGAGGGTTTGGATTACAGCGCATTTAACGGTAGAATGCGCCCGCTGTCCTCGTAGTTAAATGGATATAACCGCCCCCTCCTAAGGGGCAATTAGTGGTTCGATTCCACTCGAGGACACCAGAATCACCCATCCCGCCTGACCAAATACGCGACTGCCGCGTAAATCCGACTATTTTGCTGCGGAACTAATTTTCATCGCGCTTATCTGAGTTGTGCCCATCGTTGCATCACGCGAGTGATGAAATGGGCATGTAAATCCAACTCTTCGAGGTGAAAAAATGAAAAAAGTTTATTCTGCTGTGGCAAAATTCGTCCGCTGGGTTGTGGCAGGAATCCTGTCGGTCATCGTCGCGATTCCGACTCTTTCTTCCTTCAGCACTTCCATGTAGTGGCTTTCGGACACGCGTCGGTGTTTTTTTCTTGCCGGCGCAGCGTATTTTCTCGGTGTCATAACCGCACGCCTTACCGTTTGGTATTTGCCCGTACAATACAAGGCTTATGAACATCAAAACCTTCCCCGATAGTCCCTACCGCCTGCACCAGCCTTTCGAGCCCGCAGGCGATCAGCCGACCGCGATAGCCCAGCTGGTCGAGGGGATCAATGACGGCCTGGCGTTCCAGACGCTGCTGGGCGTGACCGGTTCCGGCAAGACCTATACCATGGCCAACGTGATCGCGCGCTGCGGGCGGCCTGCGATGGTGATGGCGCCGAACAAGACGCTGGCGGCGCAGCTGTATTCCGAATTGCGCGATTTTTTCCCCGAAAACGCGGTGGAATATTTCGTCTCCTATTACGACTACTACCAGCCCGAAGCCTATGTGCCGTCGCGCGATGTGTTCATCGAGAAGGATTCGGCGATCAACGAGCAGATCGAACAGATGAGGCTTTCCGCCACCAAGGCGCTGCTCGAACGCGAAGACTGCATCATCGTTGCGACCGTCTCGGCGATCTACGGTATCGGCGATCCGGTGGATTACCACGGCATGATCCTGCATCTGCGCAACAACGAGAAGATGCACCAGCGCGATGTGATCAAACGCCTGATCGAGATGCAGTACGAGCGCAACGACATCGATTTCACGCGCGGCAGGTTCCGCGTCAGGGGCGATGTGATCGACGTGTTTCCGGCGGAGAGCAGCGAGCAGGCTCTGCGCATCACGTTGTTCGACGACGAGGTGGAAACGCTCTCCTTGTTCGATCCGCTGACCGGCCATATCCAGCAGAAAGTGCCGCGCTACACCGTCTATCCGTCCAGCCATTACGTCACGCCGCGCAGCACGGTGCTGACGGCGATCGAGACCATCAAGCTGGAGTTGGCTGAACGCATCGCGTTTTATATAAGCGAAAACAAGCTGATCGAGGCGCAGCGCATCGAGCAGCGCACCCGGCACGATCTGGAGATGCTCGCCGAGATCGGCTTCACCAAAGGGATCGAAAATTACTCAAGGCATCTGTCGGGCAGACAAGCGGGCGATCCGCCGCCGACCCTGCTGGACTATCTGCCGCCCAACGCGCTGATGTTCCTCGACGAGAGTCATGTGATGATTCCGCAGGTGGGCGCGATGTACAAGGGGGATAGGGCGCGCAAGGAGAATCTGGTCAACTACGGCTTTCGCCTGCCGTCCGCGATGGACAACCGCCCGTTGAGATTCGACGAATTCGAGCACATCATGCGCCAGAGCGTGTTCGTGTCCGCCACGCCCTCCGTGTACGAAGCCGAGCATGCAGGACAGGTGGTCGAACAGGTGGTGCGCCCCACGGGTCTTGTCGATCCTGTGATTTTGGTGCGTCCGGCGATCAATCAGGTGGACGATCTGATGTCGGAAATCAACCTGCGTATTGCTGCGGGTGAGCGCGTGCTAGTCACCACGCTGACCAAGCGCATGTCGGAGGACCTGACCGAATATCTGTCCGAACACGGCATCAAGGTGCGCTATCTGCACTCTGACATCGAAACGGTCGAGCGCGTCGAAATCATCCGCGACCTGCGTCTGGGCCAGTTCGATGTGCTGGTCGGCATCAATTTGCTGCGCGAAGGGCTGGACATTCCGGAAGTGTCGCTGGTGGCGATCCTCGATGCGGACAAGGAGGGATTTTTGCGCTCCGAACGCTCGCTGATTCAGACCATAGGCCGCGCTGCGCGCCATCTGCACGGCACGGCGATCCTGTATGCCGACAGGATCACCAACTCGATGCAGCGCGCGATGGATGAGACAGAACGCCGCCGCATCAAACAGGTGGCGCACAACCTCGAACACGGCATCACCCCGCAGGGCGTGCAAAAGCGCATCAAGGACATCATCGAAGGCACCTACGAGATCGACGATGCGCGCAGCATGCAAAAGGCGGTCAGGGAACAGGAAAAATATCTGGCGATGAGCCCGAAGCAGGTCGCCCGAGAAATCAGCCGGCTGGAAAAGGAGATGCTGGCGGCGGCTAAAAATCTGGAGTTCGAGAAGGCCACCGGCTTTCGCGACCAGCTTAAAAAACTGCGCGACAGCGTGCTGCTCTCGCCGCTGTAATTCAAAGCGAAATTTGATAGACGCCGGGAGCAGTTTCCGGGCCAAGGTGGTGCAGCAACTCGGAGAGCTGTGCTTCGGCTGCGGCCTGAGCCGTTCCGTTGAAATGGAATCCCAGTGTGGGCGTCCAGTTACCCTGACCGTTTAACAACAGCGCGCCACGTTGAGTGATAAGCGTGGCACGCAGGCTATCTTGTGCTGCCACGATGTCGATCTGATAATCGCCCAGCGGATGAACTGCCGACATCGCGGATCCGGCCTGATTCCAATTGGCTGTAGCGTTGCCCAGCAGCTGGTTGTCTGCGTAGATGAGTTGCGGACTTTCAAGGCGCAGGTTGCCGCTGAATTGGGCGGGCTTCAGGTAAGGCGACAATTCGCTGATTACCTCTGCCGGCATGGGTAGAAAAAGATTGCTCAGGATGACCGATTTTCTATCCAGCGTGAGTTCCATCGGCGCTGTGGATTCCAGATTCTCCCAGTTCAGGTCTGCCTTGAATTGGCCCCGCAGTAAGGCTTGCGGTTTGACGTGCCAATGCAGTGTGTGCAGTGCAATGGTCGAATCCTTGCCGGTATGCAAGGTGGGTGTGGCGCTGCCGTGCCAGATTGTACCCGTGCTGTTGGATAGCGAGAGTCGTCCATTGCTTGCGCGCTGAAGAGAGAAATCGAGCAAGGACGCCGGTGCTGTGATAAGCAACAGGCAGACAAAATACGTCGCGGCAAATACCACCAGATAGCGCACTTTGATCACGGCGCATTGCCGTTGGTGAGCGTAGCCCGGACGGCGACCATGCCGGGTTCCGCAAGGGGCGTGATGGCGACGGAATCAGCGCGGATGTGTTGCGACGTTTGTAATTCGCGCAGCCAGATCAGCCAGGCTTCGAACGATATGGACGTGATGGTAATGCGCACGCCGTTGGGTTCCTGCGGGGCTATGCTCGTCAGTGCGTCGCGCAACTGATGCCGGGTTGCCGACTCCTCGACGGCAGTCTTCACCGCCTGTGCATCCATCACGGCCAGCTGCGGACGATGGCGCAGCTCTTCGATTTGTGCCGCTGTCTGGCGCATTTGTTCGGTTTGCATGCGAAGTTGGGGCAGTCTTTCGCGCAATTTGCCAACGGCGTCATGCGCGGGTTGCCACAGCAGGAAGTAGCTCAGCAGCGGCAGAACAACCGATGCGCCGATGATAATGCTGCGGCGTTCGGATGGCGGGCGCGTGTCCCAGTGTTGCAGGCGAAGCGCAATCAGACGTGCTTTCATCGCAGACCTTCCAGTGAGAGTGTCAGTTTTGCCTCAATGCCATCGCCCAGATCATGAATCTCGCCGGTGCGAACTCGCAGACCATTGCGTTGCAGTTTTTGTTCGATGGCGTGCAATTCGGTTGCGTTGGCGAGTTTGAGGTCGAGTTCGAGTTTGCCCGATTCGTAGTTCATGCCGTGTACCGCGCCGGCTTTACCCAGCGACGGTGTGACCGTATCCAGCAAGGAGAGGAAGTCGGCATCATCAGCGACACCGGTCGCATGGCGCAAGCCGGCCAGATTGCGCTGCATTTGCAGCGGCGCATCGACCAGCGTGCTGTCATCGCCGAAGGTGCCGCGAAAAATATGTTCCACATTTTGTGTCAGCGCATGCTTGTCACGCGCCAACATGGCCCACTCGATATGCGTCCCAATTACTTCTATAAACAGGGCCGCAAGCAGAATAAACAGGGCAGGGCGCAGCCTGGGCAATCCGTCAAAAAAGCGCAGCGGGGGCGCGAAATCACCCCACAGCAAATTGGGTGTTGTATCGCTGATTGGTGCGCGCCGCCAATCCCATGCATCGCCCGGAGTTAGCGGCACCGGCAAGTCCCATACAGGTAATGCAGCGGTGGTTTCGGATTCGATCTGGCGCAGCTCGATCTGGCGTGGCGCATTGACGCCAGCTTGCGTCAGGCTGAGCAGCAGAGCCAGCGGCGGGGTTTCATGATTGCCGCTATCGAGCGCCAGTGCTGTGGTGTCAGAGGTGCGCAAAAAGCCATTGCGACCGTCCCAGACCAGTGTCCAGGAATCGGCTGGCAAGGCGGGCATCAGCGACTCAGATATCAGACTGCGCAGTGGCAGTCCCGCCGCCGTGGTTACTGCTACGATCTGTTTCAGCCAGGATTTGGCCATCACCGACACCGTTATTGCGCCGGGTTCCGAGCTGGCGGCGGGTATCGCGTGAATCTCTTCCGGATCCGTCAGCGTATGCTCTTCGGCAATAAAGGGCAGGGCGGACGGCCAGCGGCGTTTGTTGCCGGGCGGCTTTGGGGTGGTGAAGATTAGAACCCGGTCGGCGGCCAGGATGCCAATGCAGTCACGGGTCTTGGGGATACCCGCCAGCGGCGATAGTCCCTGTTGCAATACCGAGCCTGACTCGTCGCACAAGGCCCAGGGGCAGGGGGATGCGCTGTCCCGCCATTGGGCTGAAAAATAGATACGAAGAACGCTCATGAAGTAGCCACCATCGATAAAATACCCAGCAGGACAGGTTGATGCAGTAAATAAATCACCAGGCTGTGACGACCGGCCAGCGACATCGGCCTCGTCCAGCGACCGGGTTGATGGTCGATCAGCCAGGCGGGTTTTGCAACAATCAGCCGGCCCAGAAAAATGCCCGCCAATACTACGCCAAACCAGGGGAAAAACGGCACATAATCCTCGGTGAACGGCTTATAGGTCATGAAGCCCAGCCATTGCAGGGCCGGGGCATTGAACAGCGGGTTACTGTAGAAGATTCCCGCCAGCAGTGCCAGCAGTGCGGCCAGCAGATTGATATAGTGAAAGCGCACGCACAGGCGCCCCAATAGACTGGCTAACAGGATGAAGTGGAGTATGCCAAAGAAGATGAAGCTCTGGGGAAACATCATATAGCTGCCGAGCGATACGGCTATGCAGGCCGCCAGCAGTTTCGCCTGCCTGCGCCAGAACGACGCGTCATTCGCACGTTGCGCGTTCAGCACCAGACTGATACCCACCAGCAGCAGGAACAGGCTGACAATGCCGGCACGGGCTGCCAGCCAGAATGAGGAATTATTGAAGTCCTGATGTATCCAGCCGTGGTAATTCAGATCGAAGCTTGCGTGATAAGCGATCATCAGCACAATCGCGAATCCCCGCAGTGCGTCGATTGCCGCATAGCGCTGCATTGCAGCATCAGGCATCACGGCGGTGACGGATATTTTTCTGGCGCGTTTGCTCATTGTACGTTCTGCCACACCACCATCGGCCAGCCTCCGCTACGCTGCAACAGCGCCTGAGTGGTGACTTGCGAATTGTTTACGCGGGCGCGGCCTGTCACCCAGAAAAATGTACTGCTGACGGAAAAATCCTGATTATTCATTTGGGTGCCATTTCTGGGCAGGCGTTTTTGGAAATCAATAATATCCTTGAAGGGTTTGCCGCGCCGTTTCTGCACCAGCAAGCGCGCATCCGATAAGCTCATGTCCGGTATCACGGCGGCCAGCACCTCGGCCTGCGCGAAATTGGCATTGATCGGCATTGATGTCGGCAGCACGCTGACAAAGGGCCGCAAACGCTCAATGCTGCGTTCGTCAAATCCCTTTACAGCGGATAACTCGCCCAGTTCCACCAGCGGGCGATTCGCAGTTCGGTAGGGCCTGGGCAGGGACAGGTAGTAAACATCCTCGGCGCCTCCCGGATACTGCGCTTCACTGTCGCTGTCCATCCAGTCGGCCAAGGCGGCTGCCAGTTCACCGGGCAGACCGAGCAAGGCCAGCAGCCGCTGGAATTGTGCAATATTGGCGGCGCTGCTTTGTCCGCCTTGCACCAGACTGTTCAGATTGAACAGTCCCTGCCTGTCTTCGATCACGCCCATCACCTCGCCGTTATCAACCGGCATGGCCGGCAAGCGCAGCGCCCACATTTCGCCATCGTGGTCGGTGTTGTTGGCGCGGGCGTCATCGGCCAGCACGGCACGGGCCCAGTCGATGCCGGCAATGCCCAGGCGTCGTGCCTGCGCGCGGTCGAACTGACTTTCAACCTGGCGCTGCCACAATTGCTGTTGCTGCGCCAGATAAGTTGCCAGCACGGTCGCCAGGGCTACGATGAGCATGACCATGATGATTGCAACGCCGCGTTGTGAAACTCGGGCTATTGAAGTGTCAGGTTTCATTGCAGCGCGAAAATACGGGTAAATTTGTCGCCGCTGATCAGGGTCAGCGATAGCTCGGCCGCCTGCGGCAGGCCTCCCGTGGCGTTGGTTAGCGGCCATTGTGTCTGCCAGTTGCCGCTGGTGTCGAGGTAACGCCACTTGAATTCGCGCACGCCCTCCAGCAGCGGATAACGAACCGGCTTCGCCCGCTCAGGCTGATCCAGTTCCGGCCAGCGCAGCAGCACGATGTTGCCTTGCTCCAGGCGGTAGGCAATGCGTTGCGGTGTTCGCATGGAAAGTCCCTGATCCGTAATGCCTGCTCGGGTAAAGGTCAGTTCCGCATCGTCCTCGCCTACCACCACGGCGTGACCTGCCCATTCAGGACGCGCCAGTCCGCCCGAATCGCGCACGCTGCGATGCACCGCCTGCGCGATGTCCTGATCCAGTCGCGCAAAGAAAAATGTCAGATGCTGCCATTTGTGCGTTTCAGCCGCGACCCGTTCGCGGGTCTGCAATACCGCATCCAGACTGCGGTAGCCCGCGACTGACAGCAACGCCAGAATTACCAGAGAGACCAGCAGTTCGATCAGGGTAAACCCGGATTCAGAGCGCAATGCCGCAGGGGCATTCCCACGGAATATAGACGATGAAACTGTCTTATTCCTGAATGAAGGGTCTCCACGCACGGGGGCTGTGCCGTTGTTGCGTGACAGGATCGAGGATCGGGGATTCAGGATCGGGGATTCAGGATTCAGGGGGGCGGTGGGCATGTTCATCGGCGCGGGAATTGCACCAGATAGCCGCTCAGGTGGCGCAGCGCGTGTTGCGGATCGTTCTCTTGAGCGACGCTGACTTCAATGCGGCGAAACGCAGGGTTAGGCGTGGAACTGATTTTTTCATCCCAGATGAACTTCAGCCCTGCCTGCACTTCATTTCCTTGTTGCGTACCGACGGGCAACCAGTCGCCGCGTCCGGCATGCAAGGCGAGGCGGTTTTGTGCTACCCAATCGGCCAGCAAACGCTGCCTTAATGCATCGACGTGGTTGGTGCTGGCGCTGGTTGCGCGCAGCACCGCCGCCAGCGCAATGGCGAGTATCGCCAGGGCGACCAGTGATTCGAGCAAGGTGAATCCGCGCTGAGAACGTGATCTGGAATGGTTCATGGCAGTGTCGTCTGACTATCCAGCGATGCACTCACGTCCCCTGTGCTCTTGCCGATGACGCTGGCGTTGCCGTATTGATTGCCCAGGCGTATACGATAGGGCAGGGCGAAACCGTGCGCGCTGAGGGATAATTTGTCGCCGGGCTTGAGGGGCAAATCTTCGACGGTGATCTGGCTGATGCGTATTCCCTCCGGCAGTTCACGCGCGCGAAACATCGTGTCGTCCTCGATGCGTACCCAGTCGTTGTAGTCGTTCTTTTTCCAGAAGCGGTAATGCGACGCCTCGCCCGACCAGGCCAGCGGACGCCCGCTGGCCTGCGCTTCCAGCGCTGCATTTTCCAGCAACAGTGCCAGGCGCGCCGATTCCTGGCTCAGCACGGCGCGGTTGTCCGGCATCAGTTGCACTACGGTCGCTCCCAGCGCGATACCCATTACCACCAGCACGACAAGCAGTTCGACGAGAGTAAAGCCCCGTTCAGGATGCAGGATGCTGGATTCAGACCGCAATGCCGCAGGGGCATTCCCACGGAATATAGACGATAAAACTGTCTTATTCCTGAATGAAGCGTCTCCACGCACGGGGGCTGTGCCGTTGTCGCGTGAAGGATTCAGGATTGAGTCCTCATGTCGGAAGAAATTACAAATCCCACGAACCGATGTCTGCGTCGGTGCCTTCGCCACCCGCCTCACGGTTGGCACCGAAGCTCATCACATCGACATCCCCATGCAAACCGGGTTGCAGGTATTTGTACGGGCTGCCCCAGGGATCTTTCGGCAATTTTTCCAGATAACCGTTGCCCTTCCAGTTCTCCGGCACAGGGGGCGTAGCAGGCTTCTTGACCAGCGCCTGCAAGCCCTGTTCGGTGGTGGGATAGCGCATGTTGTCCAGCTTGTAGAGTTTCAATGCCTGCGAGATTGCACCGATGTCCTGCCTTGCCGCCGTGACGCGCGCCTCGTCCGGGCGACTCATTACCTTCGGCACGATCAACGCCGCTAGCACCGCGATGATGACGATGACGACCATCACCTCGATCAGGGTAAAGCCGCGCGCGGTTGAAAATGAATGTTTATTGGATTTCATGTTGTAGCCCATCTGAAGGTTAATGCTGATGAATAAGCTTCGAAGTTTAGCAGCCTGCCAGACTTAAAGAAAGTTGGCTGAAAGAAGATATCAATATACTTAACTATCAATATGAATGTTAACTAGAAATCAGGCTGCATCAGCGCTACGTCTCAGGCTGCGGGTCGGTGCAGATTGCCAGGCGATATGCATTTTTGCCCGCGTGCTTGGCCTGATACAAAGCCAGATCCGCACTTTTCAACAGGATCTCCGCCTCCGTGCCATGCGTTGGAAAAATACTGATGCCGATGCTGACGGTCATGCGCACGTCGTGCGCTTGAATGTTATAGGGCTGGGATATGGCCTGTATCAATTTCGGCGCGAGACGGGCGATATCATCGGTATGACTCAACTCCGACAGCACGATCACGAATTCATCGCCTCCCAGGCGCGCACGGTGTCCTCTTCGCGCACCGCTGCCACCAGTCGATCGGAGACCATCTTCAGCAGCGTATCGCCCACATCGTGACCCAGCGTATCGTTGATCTGCTTAAACCCGTCCAGATCCAGATACATCACAACCATCATGCCGCGGCGTCGGTGCGCATGGGCGATGGTCAACGAAAGCCTGTCCATTAAAAGCCGTCTGTTCGGCAGTCCGGTCAGTGCGTCATGCAGTGCCAGGGTTTTCATCAGGTCGCTGGAATGCTCGAGTTGCTTGTACAACAAGCGAACTTCCAGCATGTTGTGAATGCGCGTCCTGGCTTCCATCAGATCAAACGGGCGGCTGAGAAAGTCTTTCGCACCGGCGGCAAGTGCACGCAGCTTGTGATCCGGGTTGGCCGTCATCACCAGCACGGGAAGGTAGCTGCCCGCCTCGATTTTCTTCAGACCTTCCATTATCTGGAATCCATCCAGACCTGGCATCTCCAGATCGAGCAGGATCAAGTCATAGCGGTTCTTGAGGTGTAGCCCGCAGACCTCGTCAGGTTTCATTGTGGACGTGACGCAAACATAGCCGACATTGCTCAGCAATCGCTTGAGCAGAAGAATATTTGCCTCCCGGTCGTCTACGATCAGAATGCTGGCGTTAAGAATATCGGCGGTATCAATCATGATCGTGTCCTGTGTTAATTGCGCCTGTTGATCCTGCCGTGGGCAATATCCGATTGAGCAGCATGACATTGGCTAGCTGATCGTAGGCGACCAGGATTTTGCCGTGAAGAATATCAGATGAACTTGTCATGGAACTGCAACGCCTTATTTGCTGATGGCAGATTGGCATGTTTCACTTCACCAGAACCGCCGCCAGCCCAAGCAGCATCCCCATGCTCGCCACGTTGGTGGCGGTGGTAAGGAAAATGGTTGAAGCCGTGAAGGGGTCAGCGCCGAACCGCTTCAGGATCAGAGGCACGATAGCACCACAGATGCCGCTGATGACGCAACTGCCGGTCATGGCGAGAAACACGACGATGCTGAGCATGGCGGCGCTGGGTAAATGCTGGACGGTGGCGAGCACGTACATGCCAAGCGCCGCCACCAGCCCTACGAGCGCACCGTTGAACAAACCGAGCAGCGCTTCTTTCCTGATCACCGTCATTTCATGGCCCGATTCCAGATCGCCCAGGATGATCCCGCGCAGGGTGATCGCCAGCGCCTGGCTGCCGGTGTTGCCAGACTGGTCGGCCAGCACCGGCAGGAATATGGTGAGAATCAGCAGCCGGCTGAGAGTTTCCTGAAAATGGCCCACCACGGCGGCGGCGACAAAGGCCGTGAGCAGGTTAATCTGCAGCCAGGGATGGCGGAGTTTCATGCTCCGGTACCAGTGTGTGGCAAGACGCTCCTCCTTTTCGACGCCAACCATGGTGCCAGGCTGGAGGCTCAACTCGATTGCACGCTTCTGCTCCGCCACGATTTCATCGTAGAGGCGTTTAACTTCGTCACTTTGTTGACGAATCAGCTCGTGGCTGGTCTCCAGTTCCTGCACCTTTTGTTCCAGCATTGTGCCGTAGCGCTTTGTTTCTTCATGTAACAGGCGAACTTCAAGCATGTTATGGACGCGCGCCAGCACTTCGGCCAGATCAAACGGTTTGGCTACGAAATCACGGGCGCCGGTTTGCAGCGCGCGTAATTTCTGATCCGGTTGGGCGGTGATGACGAGGACGGGAAGATAGCCGTCCGGTTCTATTTTCTTGAGTTCCTCCATCACCTGGAATCCGTTCAGGCCGGGCATCAGCAGATCGAGCAGGATCAGGTCGTAGGGGTTGTTGCGGTGAAGGTCATAAACCTCGCGCGGATTCATCGTGGACGTGACACAAACATAGCCGGCGCCGCGCAACATCCGCTTGAGGAGCAGGATATTAGCCTCCTTATCGTCTACGATCAGGATGCGGGCGTTCAGAATGTCGGCTGAGTTGAGCATAGTTTTGGGTTGTCGGTTATTTGCATCGTTGTTTATTTGCGCTGCTCATCTTTTTGTCCCGCAAATTCCAGCGCCACACCCAGCGCTTCCGTGAATTCATTGACCTTGATGGGCTTGGTGATATAGCGGAAGAATCCGGCATTCAGTCCCCGCTCGATGTCGCGCGGCATTGCATTGGCACTGACGGCAATGACGGGGATGTGCGTCGTTAGCGGATCTTCACGCAGGATTTTCATGGCTTCGACACCGTTGATGTCAGGCAGATTAATGTCCATCAGGATGACATCCGGCCGGGATGCGCGCGCAATGTCGATGCCGGACACGCCGTTCACCGCAGTCAGCAGGCGCATATCGGGGTGGCGGGCGATGATTTGCTCGACCAGTTTCAGGTTCGCCGGGTTATCCTCTACGTAGAGCAGTAGCCGCGCACCGGCGGGCAAAAGTGTCCCGGCCAATGCCGCTGTATCGCCTTCTTCAACGACAAAGTGCGGCTCAGCAACCGAAGCGAGTTCGAACCAGAACACGCTGCCCAGCCCAACGGTGCTTTCCACGCCGATGCTACCCCCATCAGTTCGACCAGCCGCTTGGCCACCACCAGGCCGATGCCTGTGCCTTCCTTGCCGCTCGCCTCCTGTCCCAGGCGATTAAATGGTTGAAACAGCTGCGCCAGTTGTTCCGGAGGCAACCCCGCTCCGCTGTCTTTGATGCTGATGCGTATGCGTTCCGGGGTGAGCGTAGTGCATTTGACCTCGACCGTTCCCTGCTCGCGGTTGTATTTGATCGCGTTGGATAACAGGTTGATGAGAACCTGCTTTAACCTTGTTTGATCAGCCATGGCAAAACAGGGGCTGTCGAAGCGGGGAAAGATCAGTTTGATACCACGCTGTTGCGCTTGCGGCTCGATCATGTTCTGGCATTCGGATATTACTTCGGCCAGTGACACCGGTTCATGCGACATCGGTATTTGCCCGGACTCGACCTTGGCGAGATCGAGAATTTCGTTGATCAGCTTCAGCAGATGCCATCCCGCCTGAAGAATCTGGGCGACGCTTTCCTGTTGAGCGGGTGTGGGCGGGGGGGTGTCTGACTCCATCAGCTGGGCGAAACCCAGGATGGCATTGAGCGGGCTGCGCAGCTCATGGCTCATGCTGGATAAGAAATTGGATTTGGCGAGGTTGGCTTTTTCCGCCACAGATCGCGCGTTCTCCAGTTCGACGTTTTTTTCCTGTAGTACCTGATCCAGGCGTTTGCGTTCCGTGACATCGCGTGCCGCCGCGAACACACCCTGCAGCATCCTGTCCCTGTCGTAGAAGGTGCTCGCATTGTAGGACACGACTGTTTCACGGCCATCCCGGGCGCGCGCGGTGAGCTCGTAGTCGCTGACCTTCTTTTCGATCAGCACCCGCTTGATAGCGGCCTCTGCCCGTGCCGGCTCGGTGAAGTAACTCTTGAACGGCGCGCCGATCAACTCATCACGCGTGCAACCGGTGAGCGACTCCATCTGCTTATTGACGTCGGAAATGATGCCGGCAGGATCAGTGGTCATGATCGCGTCGATGTTAGCTTCGATCAGCGAGCGCGTGTAGAACTGCTGGTCGCGCAGCCGCTGGTCGAGCTTTTTCTGCTCGGCCTCGATCTGCTTGCGCGCAGTGTTGTCGGTGCCGATCAACAGATAGCCGATGATGGTGTCCTGCGCATCGCGCAGTGCGGTGACCGATACGACAGCGGGGAAACGGCTGCCATCCTTACGGATATAGGTCAGCTCGTAAATATCCTCGATGCCGCGCGAGGCCTTGAATACCAGCGCCTCGAAGCCCGGCAGAATCGGCGTGCCAAGCTCGACGCTCAGCGCTTCGGCACGCTTTATTACTTCCTGCGGATCGGAAATGTCGGCCGGGGTGATCTTGTTCATCACCTCAAGGGCAGTGTAACCCAGCATGCGTTCGGCGCCGACGTTGAAAATCTGAATCACGCCACGCGCATCGGTGGCGATACTCGAAAAGTTGGCGCTGTTGAAAATCGCGTTCTGCAGCGGTCCCACCTTCAGCAGTGTCTCTTCTGCCCGGCTGCGGGCGGTGTTGTCACGTAAAATGCCGGTGAAATAACGTTGTCCACCCAACTGCATCCGGCTTGTCGTCAATTCCATCGGGAACGTGCTGCCATCCTTGCGCCGACCCGCGATTTCGCGCGCCATGCCGATGGCCTCATCACCTGACTTATCGAAGATGTCATTACGCGGGTCGCGATCAAGCTCGGGTGCCAGCCGGCTGAAGTTTTGTCCGATCAGCTCTGCGGCGGTATAGCCAAACATGTGCTCGGCGGCCGGATTTACTGTCACGATGAGGCCGTTTTTGGCTTGGATAGTGATGATGCCGTCCGCCGCCGTATTGAGAATCGTCTGGATCAGCGCGGCATTGTCGCGCAAGGTCTGTTGTGTTGCATATTCCGGTGTGACATCGTGGAACACCAGCACCGCGCCGATCACCTGACCGGCGCGGTCGCGTATCGGTGCGCAACTGTCGGCGATATCGCGCTCGCTGCCATCTTTTGCAATCAGCACGGTGTGGTTGGGCAGAGCCTGTATCGTGCCATGCGCCAGGGTTTTTATTACCGGAATCTCGGCAGGGTGTCGGGTTTCCTTGTTGATGATGTTAAAAATCTCGTTCACCGGGCGACCATAGGCCCGCGCCTTTGTCCAGCCGGTGAGCTGCTCGGCAAACGGGTTTAGCAGCGTCACGCACGCGTTGATATCGGTGACTATCACGCCATCGCCGATGGAGTTGAGTGTGATGGCAAGTTTTTCTTCGCTGATCTGCAAGGTGTCATTGGTTCGCAGCAGTTGTTCATTCGTCTCTGTCTGAAGCTCGAGTAAACGCTTTGTTTCGAGATAAACCAAATTCTTCAGGCGCTGCTGTGTTTCCCGAGAGATCAAATAGACGGATGCAAGTGAAAACAGCAGCATAAACAGGCTGGCGATAACGATGAGGGACCGCAGCCGGTGCATGTTCGATTGGAACTCGGCATCGTGCTGTGCCAGTGCAAGTCCTTCTGTCTGGATGAAGCTGCTCATCTCGGCACGCATCGAATCCATCAGGCGCCGGCCCTGACCGCTGCCTACCAACGCGAGGGCTGCCGTCATCTGCTGGTTGCGGCGCAGCTCAATGGAATTTGACAGTTCAGCCAGTTTGGCCTCCATCAAGGGCGTTATGGCATCCAGATGTTGATGGGCAGCGCTGCCTGAGGCCAGTTGACGCAATTTTCCCAGTTGACCGCGAAGGTTTGCGCGCACCGTTAAATAAGGTTCCAGAAAGGCCTCGTCGCCGGTCAGCAAATAGCCGCGCTGACCGGTCTCGGCATCTTTCAGTGCAGACAGAAAATCATATGCGCTGTTCAATAAAATGAAGGAATGACGGCGCGCATCGGCGGCTTCCCTGATCTGATTGAAGGTCAGCAAGGCGGCTGTGCTGACCAGCGCAATCAACAGGATCGCGCCGACAAGTGAAGCGATAATTTTTTTAGTTGTTTTCAACGTTGGTTACCATTTGCCTGATGGAGCGCGAAAAATATGCCACTGCTGATGGTGCAAGGGCACTGGCAGGGATTTTGAGTGCGTGAATGAGTTTTGACCGTCACGTTTACCATAGCCAATAAACCCGCCACGCTCCGTGCGCTATCGAACATAAGATCGGGGCGGGACTGAGCGCCCCGCCGATCGCAGGCGGATGGATGTTCAAAAAAGGCGCTCAACGAGAGGCCATAAAAACTACTTAACGGGGGCCTTTGTGATCTTTTTGACCGTCATTTTTATGTCTGCCGGCTACTTCTTGTTCTTCTGCCTTCTGTTTTTGCTTATTCACGTCTTCCGGTGGGTGCGGATGAGTCTGCACCGGTTTCTGATACTGATTCTGGGTATTTTGAGTCATGATAATCTCCTGAAAAGTCGTTCGTCATTCGCATCGTATCCGACGTTGACGAAGTGCCACCTTATGCCGGCTTCATCGCCAATTCTGTGCGCTGGACAACATAGCTCATCATCCGTAGCGATCCGGGAGATTTGATTTGTTGGTGCGTTACCGCACAGAACCTACGCCAGGTTGCGTTCAATCTTCAGGCTCCGCAGGGCAGACCTGTTAATTTGGAAGAAGGAGTTTGAAATGAACAAGGATCAAGTCAAAGGGGTTGCAAAGGACATCGCGGGTAAAGTGCAGGAAGAAGCGGGCAAGCTGGTCGGCAGCAAAGAACAGCAAGTCAAGGGGCTTGGCAAGCAAATATCCGGCAAAGCCGAAAAAGCCTATGGTGATGCAAAAGAAGTAATCAAGGATGCCCACAAGCATCCTTGATGCGGCGGTGATGAATGGCCGTGCGGCCATTCATCAGTTGGCTCTCTGCTTGAAAATAACACCACCCTATACCACGTTGTTTGTGAATGCCAAAGGTGAATAAGATGTCTCTAAAAGCGGATACATCGGTGAAGAATTTCCCTGTTGTTTGTGTCGGCGGATCGGCGGGAGGGCTCGATGCCTATATTCGCCTTTTGCAAAATCTGCCAAATAACATGGGTGTGGCTATCGTCATCGTCAATCACATCACAAAAACACCGACACTCCTCCATCAGGTTCTTCCGCGCTTCACAACGATGCCGGTTGAGCTGATTACGGATAGTCTGGTCATTGAACCCGATCATGTATTTATCATCCCTGAAAATCGGGATTTGCATGTCCTGGACGGAGAGTTCCGTCTGGAGCCGATATCGAAGCCACGGGGCTGGCCTGATGTCATCACGGTTTTTTTGCGCTCACTGAGCAGTCACTGGGACGGCAAGCTTATTGCCGTCATCGTCTCAGGCTTCGATGGAGACGGCGCCGCTGCGCTGTGCGGCATTAAAGAAGCAGGCGGTATTACCATCGCGCAGAAGCCGGATACAGCAAGTCAGCCTGATATGCCAGCGAGCGCAATTGACAGCGGCTGCATCGATTTTATTCTGTCACCGGAAAATATCGCTGCTGAAATTATCCGGATTGCGCGTGCCGAGGCCTGAACGAATTAAGCGCGCTGAGTTGTCAAGTCAGGTGCGCGCTGATTTCCGGGCTTGAAGTGCAGGTAAATGACCACGCTTAGAATCGCGGAAAAAAAGCACCACACGGAGAAAAACGCGACCGTGTAGAACCAGTAAGACACGATAAAAAGTAACAGCGCGAGCACACCAAAGATATTGATCATCCTGTGGCTCGAAAAGAAGCCGCTGACACAGGTTGCTGCAATATAAAGCAACAGCACCATGGGTTTATGAAAATGCGGAAAGATGTACATCACGTGTACCTTGATTTCGGACGTGATCGGGAATCTGATAATAAAGTAGAGCAGGTACAGGCCGACTGCGCCACCCGTGATCTGGAACGCCAGGATCACTTTTTTGCGCCAGGGTACCGTTTCCATCAGGCCAATTGATAACGGCACAAATATCGGCCACAGCACATGCGAGAAAAAGGTGAACAGGTACGTCATACTCACATTGAGCAGAGGTGCCTCGAACTTGAACGACAGCCACAGCATGCCCTCAATGAGTTGCTGAATCCCGAACAAAAGCGGAATCATCGCAAACGGTATTTCTGTTTTGCGTCTCGCCATTTTCACGGTTGCCACGCCGATTGCGGTCAATGAAACGCCGGCTATAAAACTTGCTGTTGCTGAAAAACACATCGTGCCTGATTCCTTTCATGATTTTTGTGTTGGCGCATCAGACTGCATGCTTTTTTATCCACGCGACATAATGATCCATCCAGTTTTGCAAAAACTCCCGGCTGCCGGCACCGATGTTGCCGGCCTGATCAACCAGTCCTTCTGTCGCCTGAAGAAAGGCTTCGGGTTGCCCCATCGTCGGCACGTCCAGGTAGGCCAGAATATTGCGCAAATGCTGTTGTGCCAAAGAGGTGCCGATGACCCCGACCGAAACGCCTAAAACACCGGCGGGTTTTTTAGCCCATGCGCTCTGACCGTAGGGGCGCGAGGCATGGTCGATCGCATTCTTGAGTACGCCGGGAATCGAACGGTTGTATTCGGGCGTGACAAACAGCAAGCCATGGGCTACCGCGATTTCAGCCTTCAGTCTTTTGACGGAATCGGCAGGATTTGCGTCCTCATCCTGGTTGTAGAGCGGCAGGTCGCCAATTTCTACCTGTTTGAACGTGAATTCCTTCGGTGCCAGTTTCTCGATGGCATGAGCCAGCTGGCGGTTGAACGAAGCGCGGCGAAGGCTGCCGACAATGACGGCAATTTGATATTGGCTCATGAAGTTCTCCTGTAAACGTGACCGGTTAAATTTGCTGATTGAATGCGCTGGTTGATTCCGCTGCAAAAACTCAGACAATTACACCCATCATCTGTCATGACAGGCATTCTCCTCTTTGCAAACTGCGTGCTCTGTGCGTCTGCGTACATACAAATTCATCTCGGTGATTGTAAAAATTGCCCCTGCTGGCATCATCAGGCTGCGTTGCGCGCCTATGTGTGCTGTCGAACAGTTAGCCTCGCGCAGAACGGAAACAATGACCGCGAATTTAATCAGTCTGACTGCGGCTTCAGGCGGCAGATTTAATCCACAAGATAACGCAGGGGAGTCATAAATGAACAAATGTCCTTACATGACCACTGCCGCCGGCACACCGGTGGCGGACAACCAGAATTCACAGACGGCGGGGCCACGCGGGCCGGTGCTGATGCAGGATTATCGTCTGATGGAAAAAATGGCGCACTTCAACCGCGAGCGCGTGCCGGAACGTGTGGTACATGCCAAGGGTGCAGGCGCTCACGGCACGTTTACCGTGACGGGCGATATCTCCCGTTATACACGAGCAAGGCTGTTTTCAAAGGTCGGCAATCGCTGTGAGATGTTCGGGCGCTTTTCCACCGTGGCAGGCGAGATGGGCTCAGCCGACACGGCGCGCGATCCGCGCGGCTTCGCACTGAAATTTTACACCGAGGAGGGCAACTGGGATCTGGTCGGCAACAACACGCCGGTGTTTTTCGTGCGCGACGCGCTCAAGTTCTCCGATTTCATTCATTCGCAAAAACGCGATCCTGCCACCGGCTTGCGCAGCAACACCATGCAGTGGGATTTCTGGAGTCTGTCGCCCGAGTCGCTGCATCAGGTCACCACGCTGTTTTCCGATCGCGGCATACCCGCCACCTTGCGCAATATGAACGGTTACGGCAGCCATACCTACAGCCTGTGGAACGATGCGGGCGAACGCTATTGGGTGAAATGGCATTTCAAAACGATGCAGGGCATCAGGACGCTGACCAACGAAGAGGCGGCTAAAATTGCCGGCGTCGATCTGGATTATCACCGTCGCGATCTGCATGACGCTATTGAGCGGGGTGACTTTCCAAAGTGGCAGGTCGAGGTGCAGATCATGCCGGAAAAAGATGCCGAGACGTATGCCATTCACCCGTTCGATCTGACCAAGGTGTGGCCGCACGCGGATTATCCGCCCATCGTCGTTGGCATCATGGAGCTCAATCGCAACCCGCAGAACTATTTTGCCGAAGTCGAACAGGCCGCGTTTGAGCCGGGCAACATGCCGCCCGGTATGGGGGCATCGCCCGACAAGGTGCTGCAGGCGCGTTTATTGTCCTACCCCGATGCGCACCGTTACCGCATCGGCATCCAGTACGCCGCGCTGCCGATCAATAAGCCGAATTGTCCGGTCAACACCTACCACCGCGACGGACAGGGGCGATTCGACGCCAATGGCGGCGGCACGGTCAATTACCAGCCCAACAGTTTTGATGGTCCGCTAGATGACCCTGGCCTTAAAGAGCCGCCACTGAAAATCAGCGGGGACGCCGACAGCTACAACCACCGTGATGGCAACGAGGATTACAGCCAGGCAGCAGCCTTGTACCGTTTGATGAATGCTGACCAGAAGTCGCAACTGATAGCAAATCTGGTCAGTGCGTTAGGTACTGTGCCGCACTTTATTCAGGTGCGTCAGATTATTCATTTTTACAAGGCAGACCCGGACTACGGTATTCGCGTAGCGCACGGACTGGCAATCAATATCCACGAAATTACCGGCAACGCAGTCTGATTTGTACCCGGACAATCGCGGGTTAACGCGGGTGGCAGTTAGATGGTTTATTGCTGGATCATGTTTGTGCGAGTTGATGCCCGCTGGGCATCATCCCTGCCAGATTCGATTCACCCGCAGGGCGACATCCCTGCTAAACCTGCTTGCCCGCAGGGGAAAATCCCTGCTTACCCCGTTGCAACTGCTATTTCCGGGTTAATTGTGCTCTTACATGCTGCAGGCTGCCGAACCACAGCGCGTAATGCCGCGTGAATTCCGCACCCAGAAAGAATATCTGCGCCGAGTAGTACACCCATAGCAGCAACGCGATCAGGGATCCGGCGGCGCCGAAACTGGATGCCACGCCGCTGTTGCCCAGATATAAACCGATCACATATTTTCCCAGACTGAACAGCCCGGCCGTGAAGGCGGCACCGACCCAGACATCGCGCCACGACAGCGGTGCGTCAGGCAGAGTCTTGTAGATGACGGCGAACATGCAGGCGATCACGCCGAACGAGATGAAGGAGGAAATCGTCGCGAGCACCGTGGCGGAACTGCCCAAAATCCCGTAGGCATTGTGTTCAAGCATGGCCAGTATGGCGCTGACGACCAGGGAGACCAGCAGCAGAAAGGCCAGTACCAGTACCATGCCAAAGGACAGCAGTCTGGTTTTTAGCAGCACGCTGAAGGCTGACTGACATGGTTTTTCGATACCCCACATTTCATCCAGGCTATCCTTTAGCTCGGCGAAGACGCTGGTGGCACCCACCAGCAGCAGGACGAATGCGATCAGTGTCGCTACCAGTCCGGAGTCCGGATCGCGTGCGGCTGCCAGCATTGCCTGGATGACCTGTGCGCCATTGGGTCCTACCAATCCCTGTATTTGTGCGACGATCTCACCCTGAGCCGCTTCGGCACCGAAAACGTAGCCGGCGAACGCGATGGCCAGCACCAGGATCGGCGTCATGGAAAACAGGGTATAGAAAGCCAGCGCCGCACCTTTGCTGGATGCGCGATGATCAACCCAGGAACTCAGCGACTCGATCAGAACGATTTTCAGACGCACCAGCCAGCTAAGCGCGGCAGGGCGATCGACGATGTCACTGCTCATAAATTCCCCTTGTCATAAAATAGCTTCCCCCTGCGAAGGCTGAAGATTGAACTGAGTGTCGCAGCGTTTCTGTGCGGTAGCGAACTAATGCAGTTCCAGCCCATGATAATGTAAGCCTTCATGCCTGTTAGTCAAAGCTGAAGGTGTAAAACACATCGATGGCGTTATCCATGCCCGCCTGTGTGACGATATTCACCCGGGGCGTCAGGATGTAGGTCAGCTTCGTGACCCCTGCCACGGCCGTGATTCCCTGCGCGTAGCTGATAAAGGCGCGTTGCGAGAGTCGCTTGCCGACGGTGACGATCTGGCTGCCCAGCGGGTTGTTGGTAGCCGGACTGGCGGGGGAATTAGCCGTCTCGTCCTGTCGCAATGACAGTTCATCTACGCCCAGCGCCTGTTTTAGCTGGCCGGTGACGCCGCCCGAGCCGCTGCCCAGGATGCTGCCGGCGGCTGAGAGCAGCAGCGACGAATCGGTGCCGGTGCTATTGGGCGCGCGCCCGAGTACGATCCAGGAGAGTTTTTCAACATCCGGCACAACCGGGGTGGATACCAGTTTGACGGCCGGATGAAGCGCCGTTCCGGTCACCTCCACGCCCGCTTCCACGGGCAGGCCGCGGCGCACGGCGAGTATGTTCAGCCCCGGATCAGACAGCGGCCCCTGAAAGTTCACGATTCCGCGCTCTACGGTAAGGCGCTGACCATAAGCCTCGAAGCTGGCGTTGCGGGCGGCGATGCTGCCGGTGACGCGCAACTGCTGGCCGGGTGCGTCGCGCACGCTTAACTGGCCGTCTAAACGGGCCTCCAGGCCGGACGCGCGCAGGTAAAAGTGTTCGCCCAGATCGAGCGTGGCATCAACGGATATGCGCGGCCCTTTGCGGGCGATTGGCTGCTGACCGGTGATTACGACATCGTCGGATAATTGCGGACGATCGGTTACGGTTTGGCTGATTAATCCGGCGTCGGCGGTGATGCTCCCGTTCAGCGCGAGCAGGTTTTTATTTAACGTGGCATGTCCGCGACCGGAGGCGATGATCCAGCGATCAGGGCGCTGCGTCAGGGGCACAAGCTTGGCAATAATTTCAATGTCCCCCTTTTTGCCACTCAGGCTGACGACGCCGGATGCGCTGAGTTTGCCGGGTTCTGATCCGATATTCAGCCCGCTCAGCAGGGAATCTTTCGGCTGAGGCTCATGCGGGGTAATGAAACTCAAGGTGTCGAGGAGCACGGAGTCCTGATCGAAGCGTGCCGCCAGTTGTCCCTGTTGCAAGCGCACGCCCTGATCCAGCAAGGCCAGCGCCAGATCGTCGCCGCGCACCTGCCCGCGCAGACCGGGGGCGCTGAAGGTGCCGGTCACCGCAGCCTCAAGCGACAGTCGTCCGCCGCTCTTCAGGTTGTCACTGACAGCGGGGCCCAGCCAGGCGAGATCGGGCACGTTGATGCGTATCTGTCCGGTGAGGGGGGCGCGCTCCGGCACTGTCCAGCCGGATAGCGGCATGCCGACACTGGCGCGCCAGTCGCCCAGACGCGTGCCTTGCGCCGTCAGTTCTGCGGCCAGTCGGCCATTGGCAGCGCGCGCCGTGAATTCGAAAGTTCGCAAACCCAGCGGCATCGGCTGTTCGCCAGGCAATACCCAGTCGCCGCTCTCCCGCGCGACACGCAGGTTGCTTTGTGCGGCGGAATTCAGATCCCACTCGCCGCCCAGCCGCAATATATTCTTGTCATCTGGCGTGGTGAAATCAGGCTGCAAGCCTGCCCCCGCGCGCAGTCCGATGCCGGTGAAAATGCCCTGGCTGCGCCATTGCTGCGGCGTCCAATTCACGCCGTTGATATGCAGTTTTCCACCCGCGACGGCAAATTCAGCCGGGGCGAGGGTTGCGTGATTGCGAGCCAGCGTAAGCGGCGTGGCAGCTTGCAATTTGAACGGCAGCACACCCGTGCCGGTGAACTCAGTCAGCGCTCCTTGCCAGCTTATCGGCTCTTTAACAAGGTCGGAGAGGCCGCCGTTTGCGCGCAGCACAAGCCGGCTGTTCTTGTCGAGAATTGCCTGAGCGCTCAATTCATGTTGCTGCCGGCTGCCATGCACCCCCAGTTGCAGGCTTCGCATTTGAGTTTGTGCGTGGGCACGGTAATCGACAGCGTTGACCGTCAGGCTTAGCGCTTCACCGTGCAGTCCGCCGGCAGCGCTCAAGCTGGCCAGATAGTACTCGCCGGGCACCGCAAGATCATGTCCTTCCGCATCGAAGGAAAGCTCCGGTCGCGCCATGCTGCCCGCCAGACTGACGTGAGCGCTGAGCGTGCCGCCGTAGCCGGCTCCAAGTTGTTTCAGTGCCGGGGCTGCCAGATCCAGTTGCAGCCGGTCTGTCGCCCGTCCTATGCCGCCGCTGGCGCTCAGCCGATTGTCGCCCAGCCGCAATTCGGCGATCCCCCTGCCCAGGCTTATGCCGGTAAACTCGATTCGTCCGTTGCCGCTCACGGGCTGACCCGCCAGGCGGCTGTCGTTGATCTGAAAACTTATCGTGCCGGTGGCTTGGGGCGCCAATTCGCCTGTCAGCTCAAGCGTGGCATTCAGGTCGGAGTGCGGTGCTTGTATAAAGGCCGCCAGATCGAAGCGATGCAGGCGACCGTTAAAGCGGTAGGTCTGCTGCCCGTCAAGTTTAAACCGGCCTTGTCCTGTGAGTGCTGCCTGCCCCCGGCTCAAGCGCAGCTCGTCCAGCGTCAGGGTCTCGCCCGCTTTGGCCAGATGCGCATACAGTTGCAGCGAGCCGTCATTGAGCGTGAGCACGCCCTGCTGGGCGGCGTTGTTTCCTGTGAGTTTGATGCTGCCGTTAAGTTTCGCGGCTCGCAGTCGCGTATCCAGGCCTGCCGGATCAAGACGGTTGATGGTCAGATCCGCTGATCCTGTCATTAGCTTGCGTTGCCAGGCGAGATTTCCCGAGATGGATCCGCCTTTTGCAAGCAGCAGCGCCAGATTGTCCAGTTTCAGCAAATCAGGGGAGAGCGTGACGCGGGTATGTGCGTTTTGCAGCGGCAGTCCCTCGCGATCAAAGGGTGCAGCAAAGAGGTTGTTTACCGTCAGATCTCCTGCCAGTTCGCCTGCCGCATTGCCGCGCAAATCGGCCTGCAGCGTGAGATCGGCCTTGGGTAATTTGAGCGAGAAGGCGCGCGGATTGAGGCCGTTCGCCTGCAGGTGCAGGTTTGCGAGTGGAAAAGCCGCATAAGGCGTGAGCAGGACATCTGCCTGTCCTGTGAGCCCGGCCCCGCTGCCTGTCGCCTTGATCGCAAGTTGCGCCAGGGTGCCGCTGACCGCAGCCTTGATATGCGCATCTTTCGCGTCCAGCCCGGCGAAGTTGGCAAGTCCTGCCAGATCCGCCTGCGCTTGCAATACAAACGGTCTGATTCCACTCATCTGGCCGTTGGCCGTCAGCTTGCCATAGTCTACGTTTGCGCTCAGATCCTGTACGCGGTGCAGGCTGCCGTCACTTGCAAAGCTAGCCGTCACATTGCCGGCCGTAAAATCAGCTGTGCCGCCCTGTTTGCTGAACACCCGCAACGCGCCGATATCGAGCTTTTGCAGCATTATTGGCAGTGGCAGGCGCAGCTTGTCCGGATAAGGGGAGGGGAGTGACAGCACTTCAACATCCCGTGCCGTCAATGCAGTGATCTCAAGGCGGCCGCCGAGCAGCGCGGCAGGTCGCCAGTCAAGCCTGACATCGCGCGCGGTGATGCGCAGGTCGGGGATGTCGATGATCAGCATCTTCGCCCCCATCGGCCCTGACAAGCTGCCGCTCACCCCTGTGATCGAAACACTGTGCGACAGCATCGCCGCCAGCCATTGCAGTCCGGAGGTGCTGGCTGTCAGCCAGCCACCTGCTGCTGACAGCGCAAGGACAGCAGTGAGCAGCAAAACTTGCCAGCGCCTGGTTTTGCTTGGTGGAGCCGGTGCAGATTGATCGCTCATTATCATAACGCCACGGCAAGCGAAAAATGCAGCTGCAAGGACGTCTGCCCCTGCGCCAGATCCAGCGCCAGCGGGCCGACCGGGCTGCGCCAGCGCACCCCGCTGCCATAACCTGTCGACATGCGCAGCGTGTGCAACACATCGGTCACGCCGCCGACATCGGTAAATACGGCGGCGCCCCAGTCGCGGCTTAACCAGTGTGTATATTCCAGGCTGCCGGTGACCATCGAACGCCCACCCACCACTGCGGCGCCCTCATGCACGCCCAGACTCTGGTAGGCGTAGCCGCGCACGGATTGGGCGCCGCCGGCACGGAACAGGTATTCCTGAGGAATGCCGAGGCGGGACAGGGCGGCGGTGACCCCTGCCTCGCCGCGCAGGGATAAGACATCGCGTTCACCCACCGGCCACCAGATCTGGTGACGGGCGTAGCTGCGCAAAAAATCCTGACTCGACATCAATTGCCGACTGCCGCCGCCGATTCGGATTTCGGTCACATTGCCGCGTCGCGGATACAGCGGATCATCCGCCGCGCGACGATGCCACTGCCAGTCCGGTACCAATGCCTGGATTCTTTCCTGAATGCCCCCGGCGGGTTTGCGGTTTTCCTGCTGCCAGTTCAGGCTAGTGCGTGTTTCAATTTGTCCTTGCGTGCGGCTGCGAGTGACCCCCAGTTTATTGCGCTGGGTTTTCAGTCCTGCGATCTGGGTAGCTTCACTGCCCGCACCCCACGACAGCAGGTAGCCATTGTCGTCCGGCAGCGTGTCGATGCCGGCGGACAAGGTCTGGCGGTTTTGTTCGAGACGAAGTCCGCTGTAGAGATTCCACGCGCTGTCAAGAAAATTGTGGTTGACGTAGTTGATTTCGCTTCTGGCGCCGTTGTTGGTGCTGAAGCCGACACCTGCCGCCACGCGCCGGGATTTCGCTTCGGTCAGCACGACCTGCACGGTTGCGGCCTGGTGTGTGGATGTATCCGGTGCGATGTTGACCATAGCGGACGCAAACTGGGGCATGTTCTGTAGCCGCGTCTGAAAGGTGAGCAGCAGTGCGCGACGATAAGGGTCGCCGGTTTTGAATGGCGCCTGGCGTGCGACCAGCTTCTGATCATAATGGTTGAGGCCGCTTACCGCCAGATCGCCGAAACGGAATGCTGGCCCGGAATCAATGAGCACCGTCAACTGGGCGCGGGCGGTAGCGGGATCGACATCCGCCTGGCTCAGTTCAATTTGTGCTGCGGCATAATCTTCACGTGCCACGAGGGCCAACAGTGCTGCCTTGGCTGTTTCCCAATCCGGCGAGCGAAACGGCGCCCCCGTGTTTAACGGCCATGCAGCCCGCAGCCGTTCGATACGTGCCTGGTGTATCGGGTCATCCGCTGCGAGATCGCCCTTGAATTCAATATTCAGTTGTGAGACGAGCGTGCGCGGCCCCGGCACGACTGTCAATACCTGAACACCACCGGTTTCGGCAGGATGCAGCGAAACCTGCGGTGTGAAATAACCCTCGGTTGCCAGCAGTTCGCCTATTTCCCGCTGAGCCCGCCGGATGAATGTGGCGCGCGCGGTGTCGTCAGACAGAGGTGCGCCGGGCAGTTCGAAATGTGCTTTTAACAGTTCACGAACGGGTTCAGGGGCGGACAGTATGAGGGCGGAGCCGGGTTGCTGAATTTGCGCTTCGACCGTACCGCTCGTCAGCGCAGCGAGACAAAGCATGGCGCTCAACAGGGTTGCTGGCAGAAAATGATTGCGAATACCGACGTTAGCCATGTTGTTTGGTCGGAGGATGAAGGCTATCAGCCCGATTGAAAAAGTTCGATCATGATACCGCATCGAAGTTTTGGACGGATATGGATTCTACTGCTAAATTCGATCGTCCTGCCGGACAAAAAAACCGGGATTGCTCCCGGCTTCGATGGTATCTGTCGTTTAGAACGAATACTTGACGTTAATACCCCAATTGGTCGCTTTCCAGCGATTGCCCAAATTATCAGCAGGTAACTTACCGAAATCTTCATATTCAAGGCGCAATGCAATATTTTTGTTAAAGTTGTAGCCGGCACCTAAGCCCCACAAGATGTCTGAATGACGGCCTGAGCCTGCGAGTGTGGTGCGGTTTTCAGTTGCACCCAACTTGGCCGAGACATCCCAGTTTTGATCCAACGGGATCGTGCCAACCACGGCTGCAGACCATGCGGTTGCAGTTGCACCGCGATAGCCGCCGAAATTGTTGTAGGCAACTTGTACACCGAAATTCTCGTTGGACTGGTAGCCTACAAATATTTTGGATCCGGTGTTGTTGGCGTCAGTTCTGGCAGAGCCAAGACCAGCACCTATATACGGTGCCGCAGATGCCGGAATTGCGACAAACGCAGCAAAAATCGCCGCTGCCATCAAAGTTTTTTTCAAGTTGTTCTCCTGGAAGGATGTATTGGAAGCCGGAGTATAGGGTTGAGCACCAGAACAGGTATGTACGCTGGCGAACAGATGTGCAGCTTGGTCATTGTGAGGTTGTCCAGCTTTGGGGGAATGACAAAACCGGGATAAAGAAAAACCCCTCCGAAACAGCGGGAGGGGTTGAGTGAGGTAAACGACGGTTGAATGCGAACTACAACCGTCCACACATGTGATTACAGTGCAGGGAAGCCCAGCGCTGTCATCGCGGCATCGGCTGCCTTCTTGTTAACCAAATTGGCATTTCCTCCTCCTAATATTACTAATGGTGTACCGGCAGGATAGAAAGTACCTGACCGGTATGAGCCATTCACATTCGCAATGAACGAATTGTTCATCATGCCGGTGAATGTACCTGCTGTCGAAATGCCCAGTGTCTGGCCATTGACCGTCTTCGATGTCATGACAACGGTTCCCATCGATGTTTGGGCAGTCGGGCCAGTCGTCGTGATGGCAGCGCAGGTCGATTGATTCGTTGCCGGATTCCACTGCTGAAAGTAAACATCAGCCGTTGGTGTCGCAGTGGCAAGCGTGGCCGCCTGTGCTACAAAAGCCCAACCATTTATGCAAATCGGATTGGCCGCTGTCGTATGAGTACTCAGCATCGTCGCCAACGTGGTGCTCCCTGGAATAATGCCTGCCGGATCGCGCACGTCATTCGACCAAGCAGCGCTGGTCCAGACTTGGTAGTTATCCGCAGTGCTAGCGCCAAGGTTGTTAAGCAGATACTTCCTTGAGCCAGCAGGGAACGTTATGGTTCCTGCCACGGCAGAGGTGGCCTGGACACCGCTTGCATTGATGTTAGACATGAAACCATTTGCATCAACAAAACCTACTGCACTGGCTATTGACATAGTTCCTGTTATATCGATTGCCGATACCGCTACGATGCTGTTGCCTGGAATACCATTCATATTGGTCGCCGTGGCTGTGCCGTCTGCGTTGGTGGTGAAGGTGACAGGCAAAGTCTTGTCATCCACCCAGCCGGTTGCCGTCAATACATAGTTCGTTCCAGCATTATTGGACGTAGGTGCAATGGCGGTCCACACCTTGTTGACCAGTTCCATGATGCTTTGGATCACAGTGTAAACACCATTTGCCAGCGTGGCAGAGATAGATCTGCCTGTCGCATAGTTTGTTTGTGTGGTTGCTACACCGGATGCATTTGCCCACTGAATTTTCAAACCGGGCTGGAACTCACGCAGTCCTGTTGTAGTCAGGTCAGTCAGGAAATTGCTGGTGGATGTCGTATTGGCAGCAATGGTAGTGACCGCTGACGCCATAGACGCGGCAGAAATAACAGGGGGTAATGTGGGTGCTACTGCGCTTGCGGCACCGGTTACAGACAATGTGCCCGTGGTTAGTTTGGTAAATTCGCCATTAAAACCAGGTAGTGCACCCGCTACGCCGCTGGTCGCAGAATTTCTCGCTGCAATCTTTATGTCGTCAAGCAGGTCAGCTCCACCAACGCCAGATGCAGCGCGCGCCATGGCTTCAAATTTCAGGCTTTTCGCATCCGCCGACTTGGTTGGGTCCAGCTTTGCAGTGCCGTCATAAGGGGTGGCGGGAACGAACAGATCCTTGTAACTCGCGTATCCCATTGCCGTTGCCATTGTCGATGCTGTCACAACGGCTGATGCGGCCAAGGTTTTACCTAGACCGGTAGTAGTCATGGCGGTCGGGTTATCTTTTTCAATTCGGGCAATGACAGACTCAGTGTCAAAGTTCACACCGACGCCGGAAGCCGCCGTCAGGGTTGCAAGGTCTGGCACCAACGCGCGTACCGGTGCTGCGGAAACCATGGATGCAAACGCAGCCTTGGTAATGTCGTAATAGCTGTCGCCCTTTACACCCGCTTCAATCAGGAAGGGTGGGGTAAACGTGACAGGAACAGCGACCACCGCTGATCCGCCGAGAGTGAGTGCGTAGGCAGTATAGCTGCCATTGTCATCCCTGATGCGAACGTGGGCGCCGTCGGCAAATTTGCCCTTGCTGGGAACTACGGTGACGGGGGTGGTTGCGCCAGTAGTCGCCGCAGTTGTACCGCCGCCACCGCCACCGCCGCCAAAACATCCTGCCAGCAATGTGGCGATGATCGTCATGCTGACTGTTAGTTCAGTCGCGCTACGTAATTTATTTTTCATTTTCATGGTCGCCTTCGAAAGTTTTAAAAGTGATTTGTGCACCGTTTTCCATTCGGGCAACCCGGTATGAGCCAAACGATAATGCTCTTAATCAGCATTGTCAATCGGATAATTCTGATTTTTAAATTGGAAAATGCGCAGTAAATTGTAAGGATTTTCCTGTTGTCGATAGGGGTTTGGGTCAAGTCCAAAAGTTGCTGTAAATTCGATTCAGTAAATTGCATTTTTTAGTCGTTGATAGGTAGCATTCACTTTAACAGCAGTAAGGGTTATTGTCTGGATCGTTGGATTTGCTGCGCCGCCGACGGTGAACGTAACGTTGCCACTGGCATCGAAGACGGCGATGTTGTTCGCCTTGGTTGCACAGTCTATCTTGTAAAAGTCATCCCGGCGAACCCCGAATTTTTAGAGGCGCCCATATTCTTTTTCAAGAAAAAGCGGCCCGAAGGCCGCTTGAGTTAAGTAGTGACTTGGCACAGGGTTATCGTACCTGGTCAATACTTGGCAGTTTTATCAGATAGGTGACGGTAATTATTCGGGCTATTGATAATTGGTCATCACTCTGCCGCCGTATTGATCCCATCCACTGATCCAGTAATTCCCGCTCGTCCAGGTGCCCGTTGCAGGCGCGGTGATGGCTAAAGTCGACGTGCCCGAGGCAGAGAAGGCATTTGCCCATACGTTCAGCGTCGCGTTCGTCCCGGTCTGCCACATATTGACGGCAACCGTATCTCCCGATAGCCCGGCTGGAACAGTCCAGGAAGGGGTCAGGGTCGCGGCGCCTCTGCCCGCGAGATTGACCATGCCGGTGATCGATGGGTAGGCCAAAGCCGCCTTGGCGGCGTTGAGCACAGGTTTAACCGGAACCACCTCGGTATAAGTTGCCATCAAAACAGGTGTCGCGGCATTGCTATACAACTTCACAGTGTAGACGCTGTTAGCCAGCACCGACGCGATTTCAGTATCCGTCATGTTCCAGTGATTGGTGCCGCATCCGGTACATGTGGGGTTGCTAGTGTTGATGGTGCTTATGCTGAACCAGGTCTGGTTGACTTGCGCGGCCAGCGTCACACCTCCGGCAGGAAGACCGGGACCCGTCACTACGGCCGACCCGATAGCCAGCGCCGCCTGATTATTGATCCACAAGTCAAGGCCGGTATTATAAAAAGTAGCCATCGTACAAGCGGTATTGGTCGGGTTGCAGGTGTTTTTATCAGCCGTGGTTCTAACATGCACACCAGCGATACGCTGGTTCCCGTCCATCTGCCAAGCGCCGGCCGCATTTTTCTTCATCTGCATGCCTATTACGCCACCGGGCATATCACGCGCCAGAGTGACCCCGGCCGCATTTAACGGAGTTAAATGTATCTGGGCTGTCCCCGCTACTGTGTCCACCGAATCCACCACGAGATTGGTGAATTTCAGGCCAATCGATGTTGGACCGCTAGTCATATCGGTCAGAAAAGCCGCAGTGTTCTGCCCATTGTCCAAAAAAGTACTGCTGAACATGGCGAGCAAGGCCGGGTCAGCCGGATTGGGCAAGCGGGTAGCGAAGAAGGCGGAGAATGCTTTGGTTCCAGCCAGCATGGCGTCAAGCGGCGTTCCTACGGCGGAAGTTGCCAGGCCGGCTGTGCCCAAGGCGCCGGTGGCAGCGCCGGTAGTCGTATCGATGACCAGCGTATTGGCGGCATCCAGTATATTTTTGATTGTCGCCTTGCCCGGCGTTGTTGTCGTGTCAACTTTGACCGCGTCCATGAACCGGTCCAGGCCGGTGCTGTCGGCGTTGAACGTGGCGCGCAACAAATCAATGCTGGCGGAGAGTCCCATCAACGTCAGGGCCGGCGCCAACTTTGTAGTCAACGCAACGCGCTGCGCATCCAGATTGGCAGTCGTCAGGTTAGCCATGTTGGCGGGGTTGGACAGATATGTGTCGACCGCAGTCGCGGCAATGTTTCTGATCATCAGGTCGGTGAACGGGGTGATATTGATCGTTTTGCCCACATCCGTCGCAGTGGCCGCAGAATAGAGCGAAACGGTTTTCCCCGCTACGGTGCCGCTGGCGAGGAATGCATAAGGGGCGGTCAGGCCGGCCACATCGACTGAATAATTACCATTCGCCGCAATCGGAATATTTGTCTTTACCGGCTGCGGGTTGGCAGAACTGTCTCTGACCGAAACATAACCCACCACCGGCGCGCCTGCGGCTGCGGTACCCGTAATGACCGTGCTGGTCGCGGCAACTGTACCCCCGCCGCCGCCGCCGCCACCGCAGCCAGTCAAGGCGGCAATCGCCAATAATGCACCAAACCCCAAAATGGCTCGCGCATGTCGCATAAAAGTGTTTTGCATGATTTCCTCCATAACGTTGATTTGAACTATGCCGACTTGATCCGAATCCTGAAAAACAATGCAAAATTCAGATGAATTACACTATCACCCTTAATATGAGCGCGGTCAATAGGTCAAATGGCATATATTATTTTGCAGTAAAACGCGATAAGCGTGAATTTGTGCCTCGGTTGGCCTGTCGGGCATGCAACCAATTCCGCTTCATTGTGTATACTGCACCGCGATAGAAAATTGGAGGCGTCATGCAGTTGCCGGGAATGCGGGAAATGTCGTTGCGTGCAAGTGGTGTGCCTGGAATAGCATGGGGTGGGCTTGTGTGGCGCATGCTGGCGGTGCTGGTGATCGGTGCGCTGCTGGCTCGCTGGACTTGGCTGCTGTTCGCGCCACGCAGTGCACAGGTTTTACCGGCAGCGCTACCAGCTTCTGGTGTTCAGGCCGAACACCTGTTTGGCGGCGTAGCGGCATCGGGTGTGACGGTTCAGGCCGCGTTGCCCAATGTGCGATTGGTCGGGGTGTTTGCCGGAACGCCGGGCTTTGCGGTGCTGGAATTGGATGGCAAGCGTCAGGTGGGGCTGCTAACCGGTCGGGAGATTGTCGCGGGTACCAAGCTGGTCGAGGTGGCGATTGACCATGTGACGATAGAACGCAATGGTGCGCGCCAGCAGATACGCCTGGCAGGAAAAGAACCGGCAAACAGCAGTGCTGCTGCGTTGCAGTCCGTTCCGTTGCAGCTTGTGCCCCCTGTAGCCGCACCGAGTCCGGTTGCTGTTCCGGTCGTTGTAGCCGCTTCGGCTGCGAACGCTGTGTCGGGTGTCGATCCGGCAATGCAACAGCGCATGATGCATGGCAGGGGTGGATTGTGAAGCGAAATATGTTAAAGGGATATTCGATGGCAAGCTGGTTTGCAAGGTTGGTGTTGTGCGGTATGCTGGTTGTGTCGTCTGTGGCAATCGCGGCGGAAGATCAGGTGTCGCTGAATTTCGTGAATGCAGATGTCGAAGAGGTGATCAAGGCAGTGTCGCAAATCACCAAACGCAATTTTCTGGTCGATCCGCGCGTGAAGGGGACCATCAATATCGTCTCCGCCACGCCGATTCCAGCCTCGTTAGCCTACGATACCTTGTTGTCGGCCTTGCGCCTGCAGGGCTTCGCGGCGGTGGAGTCGAACGGCGTGACCAAGGTCATGCCGGAGGCGGATGCCAAGCTGTATATACCCGGCATCAGCGACAAAGCCAGCGGCGACAAGCTGGTGACGCGGGTGTTCATGCTGCACCACGAGTCGGCGGCGCAACTGGTGCCTATCCTGCGACCGTTGATCGCGCCCAACAATATCGTGCTGGCCTATCCCAACAATAACGCATTGGTGGTGACTGACTACGCCAGTAATCTGAAACGCATCGAGCAGATCGTGGCGATGCTCGACCAGCCTAATGACACCGCGGCCATCGTGATTCCGGTTAAATACGCCTCGGTAATGGATGTGGCGCAAACCATCAACCGGCTGATGCTGGACGGTTCGGTCACGCCGACCGGATCGACCGATGCGAGTCAGCGTTTCATGCTGATGGCGGATGCGCGTACCAACAGTCTGCTGCTGCGCACCGATAGTCCGGCACGCATCGAGCGGGTCCGCGAACTGGCGGCGCGTCTGGATGTGCAAACCAGCGCACCGGGCAATATTCATGTCGTCTATCTGAAAAATGCGGAGGCGGCCAAGCTGGCCGTCACGCTGCGCGCAGTGCTGAGTGGCGACACCTCGGCAGTGGCGGCAGCATCTCCCGCTGCTCTTAGTGCTTCCGGTGCTCCCGGTGCGTCGAGCACGCCAGTTGCGGCGAGTGCTGCCTCGACAGGCGGCGGCATGATCCAGGCGGATGTGGCATCGAATGCCCTGATTATCACGGCGTCCGACGCGGTCTATAACAACTTGCGCGCCGTGGTGGAGATGCTGGATGTGCGTCGCGCGCAGATTTTTGTCGAGGCGCTGATCGCCGAAGTGACGGCAGACAAGGCCGCCGAATTCGGCATTCAGTGGCAAGCCCTGAACGGCATCAACAACCCCGGGGCCAACGTGATCGGTGGTACCAATTTCGGCACGGCTGGCAATATCATTACTGCAGCGGGTAATATCGGTACGGTGGGGCAGGGGCTGAACATCGGCGTCGTCAAGGGCACGACGACTATTCCGGGGCTGGGCACGGTGCTCAATCTGGGCATGCTGGCGAAATTCCTGGAAAACGATGCGAACGCCAACATCCTGTCCACGCCTAATCTGCTGACGCTGGATAACGAGGAGGCCAAGATCATCATCGGCCAGAACGTGCCGTTCATCACCGGCAGCTATGCACAAACCGGCACCGCGGCGACGGCTTCGCCGTTCCAGACCATAGAACGCAAGGATGTCGGTCTGACACTGCGCATCAAGCCGCAGATATCGCAAGGCGGCACGGTCAAGTTGCAGGTGTATCAGGAGGTGTCCAGCGTGCAGGCTCAGACCATCAACAATGCGGCCGGCGTGATTACCAACAAGCGGTCGCTGGAATCCACCGTGCTGGTAGATGAAGGCCAGATCATCGTACTGGGTGGACTGGTTCAGGATTCGGTCAGCAATGGTGAAGACAAGGTGCCGGTGCTGGGGGATATTCCCGGGCTGGGCAATCTGTTTCGTCATGAGACACGGCGACGTACCAAGACTAATCTGATGGTGTTCATCCGCCCCTATGTGTTGCGCGACAGTCAGTCGCATCAGGGTTTGACGCAGGATCGTTACGAGTATCTGCGCGGAGAGCAGGAAAAGGGGAATCTTCCCTCCCGCTTGATGTTGCCGGATATGGCCGCGCCTGCCTTGCCGCCGCTGAGCCTAAAATCAGATCTGCCTGCGGTGAAGCCGTGAGTAGCAGCGTTAATAACGAGTGCTGCGGATTGAGCTGATCATGGATACACCGGTCAAGTTTTCCCTGAAAAAAATCCCCTATTCGTTCGCCAAAAGCCGTGGGGTACTGTTGCTAAGCATTACGCCTGAAGGCGCCGAAGTCAGTGTGCGCGCCGATGCAGCAGCGGCGGTGCTGGCCGAGGTGCGCCGGGTGCTGGCTGTGCCGGTACAGGCCGCGATGGTGTCGGTTGCCCAATTCGAGCGGGCATTGGCATCAGCCTATGGGCAAGCCGAAGGTTCGGCAGCCTCCATGGTGGACGATGTCGAGCAGGATATGGATTTGTCGCAACTGGTGAACGACTTGCCGAAAATCGAGGACTTGCTGGACGCCGACAGCGATGCCCCGGTGATCCGCATGATAAACGCGCTGTTGACCCAGGCCGTGCGCGAAAACGCCTCGGATATTCACATCGAGCCGTTCGAGACCCGTTCGGCCGTGCGGTTCCGCGTGGACGGCACGCTCAAAGATGTGATCGAGCCGCACCGAGCCTTGCATGCGGCGATGGTGTCGCGCATCAAAATCATGGCTGAGCTGGATATTGCCGAAAAGCGCCTGCCTCAGGATGGTCGGATCACGTTGAGACTGGCAGGCAAGCCAGTCGATGTGCGCGTGTCTACGCTGCCCACCGGGCACGGCGAGCGCATCGTGTTGCGTCTGCTGGACAAGGATGCAGGAAGGCTGGAATTGACGCGTCTGGGCATGGAAGGCACGACGCTGGCGGCGATGGATGCGCTGGTTCATCAGCCGCACGGCATCGTGCTGGTGACAGGCCCCACCGGTTCCGGCAAGACCACCACGTTGTATGCCGCGCTGTCGCGCATCGATGCCACCGTGACCAACGTCATGACGGTTGAAGATCCGGTGGAGTACGATCTGGACGGTATCGGTCAGACGCAGGTCAATCCGCGTATCGACATGAGCTTTGCGCGCGCCCTGCGCGCCATTTTGCGCCAGGATCCCGACGTGATCATGATAGGCGAAATCCGCGATCTGGAAACCGCACAGATTGCGGTGCAGGCGAGTCTGACCGGGCATCTGGTGTTGGCGACGCTGCACACCAACGATACGGTCAGTTCGATTACGCGCTTAACCGATATGGCGGTGGAACCCTTTCTGCTGGCATCCAGTCTGCTCGGCGTGCTGGCGCAACGCCTGGTGCGCACGCTGTGTACCGGCTGTCGCGAGTGCTATCAGCCGGATGCCAACGAGTTGGCACTGTTCGAATCCGCCGGCCCTCTCCCCAACCCTGATGGAACAACTAGCCATTCGACTAAGGCATCAGAAAACAATGCCCAAGTCGCTGGTTATCTCCCGCATGCGGGAGAGGGGGCAAATGATTCGCTGTGCGAATTTCACAACATGCCAACGCAGCTGTATCGGCCGACCGGTTGCGCTGCCTGCAATCACACCGGCTATCGCGGTCGCAGCGGTATCTACGAGTTGCTGACGGTGGACGATGGCCTGCGCCATCTGATACACGATCACGCATCCGAGCAGGACTTGCGCCAGTATGCGCTGCAACACGGCATGCACAATTTGCGCCAGGACGGCATGCGACTGGTCGCATCCGGCGTCACTTCGCTGGAAGAATTGCTGCGGGTCACCCGCGACTAAATCATGGCAGCTTTCAGTTATCAGGCATTGGACAGTAAAGGCAGGCTGCTGCGCGGCGTGGCCGAGGCCGATACGGTGCGGCAGGCGCGGGCCGGCTTGCGCGAGTCGGGACTCACTGTCGTGGCGATCGACGCGGTCTCCCAGGATACGATGCAGTCCGGCAGCGATGGCGGCTGGCAATGGCGGCGCGGCAGGCTGTCGGTCGCCGAATTGAGCCTGATTACGCGCCAGCTGGCGACCTTGCTGGATGCCAGTTTGACGCTGGAACAGGCGCTCAGTGCGCTGATCGAACAAAGCGAAAATGAAACGGTACGGCAGGTGCTGGCCGGGGTGCGCGCCGAAGTGCTGGGCGGGCAAACCTTTGCGAAGGCGCTGGGGCGATATGAGTCCATCTTCCCCGAACTGTACCGCGCGCTGGTGACCGCCGGCGAAGCGTCGGGCGAATTGGGCCGCGTGATGTTGCGTCTGGCCGATTACACCGAGTCGCGTCAGGCCTTGCGGCAAAAGGTCGTGCTGGCGTTCGTCTATCCCGCCATCGTAACCCTGGTGGCGCTGCTGGTGGTCGGCGGCTTGCTGGTCTATGTCGTGCCGCAGGTGATCGGCGTGTTCGAACAGTCGCATCAAACACTGCCGCTCTTGACGCGCTCACTGATCTGGCTGAGCGACTCCTTGCAGCACACCTGGGGTTATCTGTTTTTGCTGCTCGGGTTCGCCGGCGTGGCGGTGCACTTCGCCTTGCGTCAGCCGCACCTGCGCTACCAGGCTCATCTTCGATTATTGAAATTGCCTGTGGCGGGGCGTCTGGTGCGGGGTATCAACACCGCGCGGATGGCCAGCACGCTGGCGATTCTGGCCGGCAGCGGCGTGCCGTTAATGGCCGCTTTGCATGCAGCCGCCGGCGTGGTCAACAACTTGCCGATGCGGACAGCGCTGGATGAGGCAGCTAAAAAAGTGCGCGAAGGCGTGAGCCTGAGCCGCGCGCTTGCGGCATCCGGTTACTTTCCGCCGTTGCTGGTGCATCTGATCGCCAGCGGTGAGGCGAGCGGCAAGCTGGACGTGATGCTGGAACGTGCGGCGGCACAACAGGAACAGGAGGTGGGCAACTACACCTCGATCCTGACCTCGTTGCTGGAACCGGTGCTGATCCTGACCATGGGCGGCGTGGTGCTGCTGATCGTGCTGGCCATCCTGATGCCGATCATCGACATGAACCAGATGGTGCGTTGAAACGCTAGCAGCATCTGGTTTATAGCAGCGGGACAATCATCAGTGCGACGATATTGATGATCTTGATCAGCGGGTTGATTGCAGGGCCTGCCGTGTCCTTGTAAGGATCGCCCACGGTGTCGCCGGTCACCGCCGCCTTGTGCGCTTCGGAGCCTTTTCCGCCGTAGTTGCCTTCCTCGATGTATTTCTTGGCGTTATCCCAAGCGCCGCCGCCGGTGGTCATCGAGATCGCGACAAAGATGCCGGTGATGATGGTGCCGACCAGCACGCCGCCCAACGCCTGTGCGCCCAGTGTCAGGCCGACGATGACCGGAATCGCAACCGGCAGCAGGGACGGGACGATCATCTCCTTGATCGCTGCGCGGGTTAACATGTCCACGCAGGTGCCGTATTCCGGTTTGCCGGTACCCTCCATGATGCCGGGGATTTCCCTGAACTGGCGACGCACTTCGACCACCACGGCGCCCGCCGCACGGCCGACCGCTTCCATGCCCATCGCGCCGAACAGGTAGGGGATCATGCCGCCGATAAACAGGCCGACGATCACCATATGATTCGATAAGTCGAACAGCATAGTGGCGTGCGTGTGGGCTTCCAGCGCGTGGGTGTAGTCGGCAAACAGCACCAGCGCTGCGAGCCCTGCGGAACCGATCGCATAGCCTTTGGTGACGGCCTTGGTGGTGTTGCCCACCGCATCCAGTGCATCGGTGATCACGCGTACCTCATCCGGCAGCTTGGCCATCTCGGCGATGCCACCGGCGTTGTCGGTGATCGGGCCGTAGGCGTCCAGCGCCACGATGATGCCGGTCATCGACAGCATCGCGGTGGCGGCGATGGCGATGCCGTACAGGCCCGCCATCGAATACGCGCCCATGATGGCTGCGCAGACCGCCAGCACGGGGGCTGCGGTGGACTTCATCGAGACGCCAAGCCCTGCGATGATGTTGGTGCCGTGTCCTGTGGTGGATGCCTGGGCGATGTGGCGCACCGGCGCATATTCGGTGGCGGTGTAGTATTCGGTGATCCACACCAGCGCTGCGGTCAAGAGCAGGCCGATGACGGTGGAGCCGTACAGCGCGGAGACAGAATAGACGCCGTTATCCCCCATGATCCATGAGGTTAACGGATAGAAGGCGATCAGTGCCAGCACGGCGGAAACCGCAAGACCCCGATACAGCGCGTTCATGATCTTGCCGCCGGGTCGTGCACGGACGAAGAAGGTGCCGACGATGGAGGCGATGATGGAGAAGCCGCCCAGCACCAGCGGATAAATCACCGCGTTTGCGCCTGCATTGGCCATCAGCAATCCGCCCAGCATCATCGTGGCGATGATGGTGACCGCGTACGTCTCGAACAGGTCCGCCGCCATCCCTGCGCAGTCGCCGACATTGTCGCCTACGTTGTCCGCAATCACCGCAGGGTTACGCGGATCATCTTCGGGTATGCCGGCCTCGACTTTGCCCACCAGATCCGCACCGACATCCGCGCCCTTGGTGAAAATCCCGCCGCCCAGCCTGGCGAAGATGGAAATCAGCGAACCGCCGAAACCTAATCCGACCAGCGCGTGAGTCGCCTCCGACATCGTTGATCCTGCGTTAATGAGGAACGCGTAATAGCCTGCCACGCCCAGCAGCCCCAAGCCCACTACCAGCATGCCGGTGATCGCGCCGCCCTTGAAGGAGACGTCCAGTGCTGCATTCAGGCTCTGTTTGGCAGCTTCGGCGGTGCGGATATTGGCGCGTACCGAGATGTTCATGCCGATGAATCCGGCAGCGCCCGAGAGCAGCGCGCCGATGGCGAATCCGATGGCGGTCTGCCAGCCCAACGCTGCAAAGATGATGACGAACAGCATGGCGCCTACGATGGCGATGGTGAGGTACTGCCGTGCAAGGTAGGCTGAGGCGCCTTCCTGAATTGCTGCGGCGATTTCACGCATTCGCTCGCTGCCGGTGGGCTTGGCCAGGATCCATTTGATTGAAAATAAGCCATACAAGATTGCAACAACTGCGCACAACAGTGCAAAGCCTAGTCCACCTGACATGATCTTCTCCCTGAGTTGAACCGCTATGATTAACATTCACCCGGTCAGTGTTTTCTGAGTGACATAATCATAGCAGCATCAGCGATAAAGAAATGCAGGGCAGTGCGATATTTAAAGTCGATTCCCCTGACTATGCCGTTGTTAACGCGGCCAGGCCTGCTGCGGCGATTTGTCCGTCTTCGGATGAGCGCACGCCGCTGATGCCTAATGCGCCGACGACAACGCCGTCAATCAGCAGCGGCACGCCGCCCTCGGCGGGGATCACGCTGGGCAGTGCCAGGTGTATCAGTCGTCCGCTCAATACGGCGTCTTCCGAGGTTTTGGTCGGGCGCTTAAAGGCGGTCGCGGCATAGGCTTTCGCGATCGCCGTTTCCACGCTGCCAAACTGGGTGTCGTGGCTGCGTTGCAGATACAGCAGGTGTCCGCCGTCGTCCACCACCGCGATCACGACGCGCCAGTGATTGCGCTGGGCTTCAACTTCTGCGGCAGCGGCGATGCGCTTGGCGTCAATGAGCGTCAGAACCGGTTTACTTGCCATTATCGGGTCAGTGCCGAAAATATCTGATTGCAGATGTCGTCCACGTTGCCGACACCGGCAATTTTCACGGATTTGGGTGCGGCGGCATCGCCTGACGCGGCCCAGGCCTTGTAGTATTCAACCAGCGGTTTGGTCTGGTCGTGGTAGACATTCAGGCGTTTGATCACGGTATCTTCCACGTCGTCCGGGCGCTGCACCAGTTCTTCACCGGTTATATCATCACGGCCTGCAACCTTGGGCGGGTTGAATATCGTGTGATAGGTGCGGCCGGAAGCAGGATGCACGCGGCGACCGCTCATGCGGCTGATGATCTCAGCGTCCGCCACGTCGATTTCCACCACGAAATCGATCGGGATACCCGCGTCTTTCATCGCCTGGGCTTGCGGAATGGTGCGCGGAAAACCATCGAACAAAAAGCCGTGGTTGCAATCTGCGTCCTTGATGCGCTCTTTCACCAGATTGATGATGATGTCATCCGAGACTAGTCCGCCCGCATCCATGATGCTCTTCGCCGCCAGCCCTAGCGGCGTGCCTGCCTTGACCGCCGCACGCAGCATGTCGCCGGTGGAGATTTGCGGAATATTGAATTTTTCCTTGATGTAATTGGCCTGGGTGCCTTTGCCCGCGCCCGGTGCGCCTAACAGTATGACTCGCATTGTGATTCTCCTTTAGTTAATAGCGGGTAGCTCGTAGCGTGTTGCTTGTAGCAGGTTGGCCGTAATAATGTCGCGCGCAGCGCACTGGCTACTGGCTACCGGCTACAAGCTGTTTATTGCTTCAAAAGTTTCTCTTGCTGCCTGTAAATCCTGTTCAGTGTCGACGCCGGCAGGCGGCGCTTCATCTGCGATAACCACACCGATTTTGTAGCCATGATACAGCGCGCGCAGTTGTTCCAGCGATTCATACTGCTCGACGGGTGTGGTCCAAAGCTGCCCGTAATCACGCAAAAAACTGGCGCGATAGGCGTAAATGCCGATGTGGCGCAGTACCGGCAGATCCTTCGGCAATCCTTCTCCTGCGGCGAATGCATCGCGCGGATAGGGGATAGGTGCGCGGCTGAAATACATCGCGTTGCCCTGTTTGTCCAGCACGGCCTTGACGATATTCGGATTGCGCATCGCGGCTTCGTCGTGGATTTTGTGGCAGGCAGTAGTGATCGCGCATTCCGGATGATCGTGCAGATGTTGTGCCACGGCACGTATCAGCGTGGGCGGCATCATTGGTTCGTCGCCCTGCACGTTCACGACGATGGTGTCATCCGGCCAGCCTTGTCGCTCCACCACCTCGGCGATGCGATCCGTGCCGCTGATATGTGAGTCGCGCGTCAGGCAAGCCTTGAAGCCATGCTCATGCACCACGTTGGCGATCGCATGATGGTCAGTGGCAATCCAGATGTGCTGTGCGCCGCTAAGCGCTGCCTGTTCGGCGACACGCACCACCATCGGTTTGCCCGCGATGTGCAACAGCGGCTTGCCGGGCAGACGCGTGGAGGCGTGGCGTGCCGGGATGACGACGTTAAACGCGATCATATGGGCGTCTGTTAAAGTTTTTCTGCTTCTTCGGGTGTCAGCTTGCGCGCTTCATCGGCCAGCATGACCGGAATGCCATCGGCAATCTTATAGGCCAGGCGGTCTGCGCGGCAGATCAATTCCTGTTCGGCCTTATGATAAATCAGCTGTGATTTGCACAGCGGGCAGACCAGGATATCAAGCAGTTTTGCGTCCATGAATGGCAATCTTTCGCAGTAGTTGGGCGGTCAGGGCTGGGTCGATCAGGGCATCCACTCGCAACACCCAGAATTTTTCATCAGCGAATGCGGCGCATTTTACCGCATCTTTTTCGGTGAGGAGTAACGCATCGCACTCATTGAAAACCAGATCGGCGGTTTTATAGGGGTGATGGTCGGCAAATGCATGCGGCGTCACAGTCAGTCCGAGTGATTTCAGATGGTCGAAGAAGCGTTGCGGATGGCCGATACCGGCCACGGCATGCAGGCGTAATCCTTGCAAATCTTGCGCTGCAGCAGTCTGCTCAGGATTGTTTAAATTGTAGAAAATGTCTCCGGACAACTGCATCGCGTATTGGTTAACGAGATCATCGCGCAGCGAGACTGAATCACTCTCCCCCGCTTGTCGCGCCGTGGTCGCTGCGCAGCAGCGGGTGCCCGGCAAAGATGCCCCTTGCGGGTACGGGGGAGAGTTAGGAGAGAGGGCGCGGAGATTTCCGCCATTCACCACCACTGCATCCACGGTTTTCAGGCGTGAGACAGGTTCGCGCAAGGGGCCTGCCGGGAGCAGATAGCCATTGCCGAAGCGGCGCACGCCGTCGATGACGCAGATTTCCACGTCGCGCTGCAAACGGTAATGCTGCAAGCCGTCATCGCACAGCACCACATCGCATTGCGGACAGGCTTGCAAAGCCTGCTTCGCCGTGGCGACCCGATCGCGACCCACCCATACCGGACAAATGCCGCGCCGCGCCATCAGCAGCGGTTCGTCGCCCACTTGATCTGCCGTGCTGCTGCTTGTGACGGGCTGTTGTACTAAAGTGCCGCCGAATCCACGGCTGACGATGATCGGGTGGAAGCCTGCATCTGACAGTTGCTGTGCGATTGCGAGAGTGAGTGGCGTTTTGCCGGTGCCGCCGACGCTGATGTTGCCGATCACGACGACCGGCGCCGGTAATTTATAACTGGTCAGGATGCCGCTTTTATAGAGCCGCCGGCGCAAGGCTGCCAATGCGCGGAACAGCCAGCTTGTCGGCAGCAAGATCAGGTGCAGCCAACCGATACGATACCAGCAGCGTTCGAATCCGACCATTCGTGTTATTTGGCTTCGTTCTGCGTGGCAAAGGTGATGCGCCCGAACCCGGCTTGTCTGGCCGCTTCCATCACGTTGATGACGGCCTGATGCGGTGTCTTTGCGTCGGCATTGATGACGATGGTCGGATCCGTTTGTGCGCCTGCCGCTTTTTTCAGCGAGGCGGCCAAAGCCGCGATGTCGGTGAAGTTCAACCCGCTGTTGTTGATCGCGTAGTGCGCGGTGGCATCGATCGCAACCGTGATCGGCTGTACCGGCGAGGCGCTGACCTCTCCGCCGGCCTGCGGCAGATTGATCTGCAGCTCCGAATATTTTGCATAGCTGGTGGTGACCATCAGAAAGATCAGGATCACCAGTAGCACGTCTATCATCGGAATCAGGTTGATTTCCGGTTCTTCACGAGCGCGTCCGCGTTGAAAATTCATATCGGCTTAACCCTTGCGCTGACCGTGCACAATTTCGACCAGCTTGATCGCCTGTTGCTCCATCTCGATGGTCAGGCTGTCTGCCTTGGCACGGAAATGACGGTAAAAAATCATGCTGGGTATCGCCACAATCAGGCCGAAGGCGGTGTTGTACAGCGCGACAGAAATGCCGTGGGCCAGCACGGCCGGGGTGTTGCCTGCCGCCGTTTGCGCGCCGAAAATCTCGATCATGCCGACCACGGTGCCGAACAGGCCCAGCAGCGGGCTGATGGACGCAATCGTACCCAACGTGGTGAGAAAGTGTTCCAGGTCGTGCGAGGTTGCGCGCCCGGCTTCCTCGATAGACTCTTTCATGATCTCCGGTGTGCTCTTGATATTCTTCAGGCCGGCGGCGAAGATGCGCCCCAGCGGGGAATGTTCAGCCAGCTTGGCTAACATGCCATCGCTGACGCCGCGTTGCTTGAGCTCCTTGACCACTTCATCCAGCAAGCCGGGCGGCGTAATCCTGCTGCTGCGCAGGTAGATGAGTCGTTCGGTAATCAAACCAGTCGCAATGATGGACGCAAAAATCAAAAACCAGATCGGCCAGCCAGCCGCTTCTACGATTGCAAACACGGGTATTCTCCAAATATGCTTAAATTGTCAAACCGCTGCCCCGCACCGTAAACTGCGTGCGGATCGAATCAGAGGCTACCAATTCGCAACTGTAGCGTGTCACGACAGGTTGAGCAAGATTTCTCAGAGTCTTCTTAACAACAATGAGCTAATCCCGCGATCTAAAAGCGTATTTTTGTTTACCCACAATATCTGTGGATAACTCTGTGGATAAAGCAGGTGATTGCGCCTTTAAAGTAGCGACCCGTAAGGGTTTTTCTTATCTTGCCTGTTTTTTGACAAGATAAATTATTGTTAATAATCAATATGTTATATTAAGTATGATGGTTTTGTGACGGGTGGCATGGCGCAAAGCGGCGTGCTCTCTGGGTTTGTGAATAATTCTGGATTGTCAATATGTCTGAAGACCTTTTTTTTGAAGCCCGGCCCCGCGTGTTGCGCGTGTCTGAACTCACCCGTGCAATCAATCAGTTACTGGAGGGTAACGTTCCCTTGCTGTGGGTGCGCGGGGAAATTTGCAATCTGGTGAAGGCCGCCTCCGGTCACTGGTATTTCGCGCTCAAGGACGAACAGGCGCAAGTGCGCTGCGTGATGTTCCGTCATAAAAACCAGTCGCTGGATAAAACCATCGCTAACGGAACGCAGGTCGAGGTGCTGGCAGCAGCTTCGCTTTACGAGGCGCGCGGCGATTTTCAACTGACGGTCGAGCAGTTGCGCCCGGCGGGCCTGGGCGTGTTGTATGAGCAATTCGCCAAGCTCAAGCAGCAGCTGGAAGACGAGGGCTTGTTTGCCGCTGCGCACAAACGCCCGTTACCCGCTTTTCCCAGGCGTATCGGCATCATCACATCAAGGCAGGCCGCCGCGTTGCACGACGTGCTGACCACGTTGAAACGGCGTTTGCCCGGTGTGCCGGTGGTGTTGTATTCGACGCCGGTGCAGGGGGCTGGCAGCGCGGAGAAAATTGCGCAAGCCATTCAGACAGCGAGCCTGCGGGCGGAATGCAGTGTGCTGATTCTGTGTCGAGGCGGCGGCAGCATCGAAGATTTGTGGGCGTTCAACGAAGAAGTCGTGGCGCGTGCGATATTCGCCAGCGAAATTCCGATTGTCAGCGGCGTGGGTCACGAGACCGATTTTACCATCGCGGATTTTGTCGCCGATGAACGTGCGCCGACACCCACGGCCGCAGCCCAGCGCGTCGTGCCGGATCGCCATGCCTTATTGCAAGGGTTGCGCGATACGGCGCAGCATCTGTTGCGCGCGCAGCGCAACCGGCTGCAAAACGCCATGCAGACATTGGATTACTTGCAGCGCCGCATCGTCCACCCCGCACAGCAGCTGCAACGCCAGAAGCTGCACCTGGAACAGTTGCAACAACGCTTGCAGCGGAGCTACGAACATGAACTGGCTCAGCGGCAGTGGCGATGCAGATCCTACGCACAACGCCTGTGCGGCGCGGGCAGCGACTTCAACCGGATGCAGGATAAACTGACTCATCTGGCAGCACGGCTGGTCAAGGCGGTGCACAACGCGCAACACAGGCGGCAGACAGCTCTCGATGCGGTGGCCCAGCATCTGGTTCTGCTCAACCCTGAGCAGGTGCTGGCGCGTGGCTACAGCCTGGTGCAGGACGAGAACGGCCATCTGGTCTCGGATGCCAGGGATTTAGCCGTAGGTGCAGAACTGCGCATCACTTTCGCCCACGGTTGGGCGCGCACCGAGGTGAAAGAGCTGGGCGCCTGAATCCGGAAACGCACAAGGTCGCGCGGCTGGATTTATGCCCGATTGCGCAGAAATTTGGAGCATTTGCGCAGGACGCGTTAAAATCCGCGCCCGCAATCCTTTCGGCTTTTTGCCGGGAATGAATTCATGAAATTTTGTCTGGCCTGTCAAAAACCTTTTACCAGTACCGATTGGCAATGCCCGGCTTGCGGCGATGCACCGACCGAGCGTGGCGGTTTCATGGCGTTTGCGCCTGCGTTAGCGGCGCAGAATGACGGGTTCAACCCCGAATTGTTCGAGCGTTTCGCGGCGGTCGAGGCCGGGCATTTCTGGTTCGTCGGGCGAAATAATATTTTGCGCGATTGCATGCTGCGGTATTTTCCATCCGCTAAAAATATCCTCGAGATCGGCTGCGGAACCGGCTTCGTGCTGACCGGCACGCGGCAGATTTATCCCGATGCGCAACTCTCCGGCAGCGACATTTTTACCGAAGGCCTGGGCCATGCCAAGAAGCGCGTGCCGGGCGCCTTGCTGTTTCAGATGGATGCCTGCCATATCCCGTACCGGAACGAGTTCGATCTGATCGGCGCGTTTGATGTGCTGGAACACATCGAAGACGATCAGGCAGCGCTGGGGCAAATCTATCAGGCCTGCCAGCCCGGTGGCGGAGTGATCCTGACCGTGCCGCAGCATCGCTGGTTGTGGAGCAGCACCGATGACTATGCGCATCACAAACGCCGTTACGCGCGCGCCGAATTGCTGGGCCGGGTTGAGCGCGCCGGATTCAAGGTCGAATACGTCAGCTCTTTCGTCAGCCTGCTGTTGCCGGTGATGTTAGCCTCACGCCTGTTGCAGAAAACCGATTCAGCGGACGACCAGATGGATGCCGGCTTCAAGATCGGCAAACTTGCCAATACCATGCTGGCTGCGGTGATGAAAGTCGAGCGCTGGCTGATCGCGTGCGGGATTCCTTTCCCGCTGGGCGGTTCGCTGTTGCTGGTGGCCAGGAAGTGATCGGCAAACTGACAACGAAGCAACTCTGGTGGCTGCTGATCAGCATCGCGGTGATCTGGTTCGCCAATCTCGAATATCGCACGCTGATCAAGCCGGACGAAGGCCGTTACGCCGAAATCCCGCGCGAGATGGTGGCCTCCGGAGACTGGGTTACGCCGCGCCTGAACGATCTCAAGTATTTCGAGAAGCCGCCGTTGCAATACTGGGCGACCGCGACCGCCTACACCGTGTTCGGCGAACATCAATGGACGTCGCGCCTTTGGGCTGCTCTCACCGGTTTCGCAGGTCTGTTTCTGGTCTGGTTCGCCGGATTGCGTCTGTTCGGACGCGAGGCGGCAGGCTACGCCGCGTTGTTGTTGTGCAGCAGTCTGCTGTATGCGCTGATGGCGCATATCAACACGCTGGACATGGGGGTGACGTTCTTCATCACGCTGGGAATTTTTGCGCTGCTGCTTGCGCAAACTGAGACGAATGTCGTGCGGCAGCGCAACTGGATGCTGGCAGCCTGGGCGGGCATGGCGCTGGCGGTGCTCTCCAAAGGGCTGATGGGCATCATCTTGCCGGGCACGGCGGTGTTTCTGTATTGTCTGGTGCAGCGCGATTTCACCGTGTTGAAGCGCATGCACTGGTTATCCGGCATGGCCGTGTTTCTGCTGATCACAGGCCCCTGGTTCTATCTGGTGATGCAGGCCAACCCCGAGTTCTTCGACCGCTTTTTTATCTACGAGCACTACACGCGATTTACCACCAAGGACTTGGGGCGCTACCAGCCCTGGTATTACTTTGTGCCTATCCTGCTCGCAGGCGCGTTGCCCTGGACGGTGCTGATGTTCGACTCGCTGCGCACGGTCTTTTTTGGCAAGGGGGTCGGAAAGTCATTTGATCCCGCGCGCTTTCTGTTGATCTGGGCGATCTTCATCTACGTGTTCTTCTCGATCTCCGGTTCCAAGTTGCCGTCCTATCTGTTGCCGATGTTCCCAGCGCTGGCGCTGCTGATGGGACGCCGCATCAGTGAGATCCGCGAGCGGGTGCTGTTCTGGCAGATTGCCCCTGTTGTGCCGGTTGCTTTGGTGTTTCTGGCGCTGGGGATGTCTGTGGGAAAGTTTGCCGACACGCCGAATCAGATCGAACTGTATCCCCATTACAGCGCATGGCTGGTGACCGCAGCGCTGATTTTGCTCGTCGGTCTGCTGGGCGGGATGGCGTTGCTGTGGCGCGGGAAAAAACTGCCGGCGGTACTGCTGATCTCGGTGGCAACCTTGCTGGCGGCGCAGATCGGGGTGTCCGGCTACAACACCGTGGCGCGTGAACGCTCCGCGAAGCACATCGCCGAAGCCATACATGCCGAGGTCAAGCCCGATATTCCGTTCTACTCGGTGGGCACTTATGAGCAGACCCAGCCGTTTTATCTGAAACGCACCTTCACGCTGGTGCAGTATCAGGACGAAATGGGCTTCGGCATCCTGCAGGAACCTGCGCGCTGGCTGCCGACGCTGCAGGAATTCGCCGGGGTGTGGGCCGCGCAGCCCGAAGCGCTGGCGATCATGCCAGTCTATATTTATCCGCAGTTACAACAACAGGGTTTAGCCATGAAGATCATCTTTGCAGATACGCAACACATCGTGGTGAAAAAACCATGAAACCTCTGAATAACCTACTGCGCGGTCAATCTGCTGCGTTGCATGCTCACTCACGCCTCGTCTATCCTGTCGATATGCCTCGTTGTTCGCTGCGCGGCGCCTTGCATATTGACCTGCTCGCGACGGTTGTCAGAGGTTTCAAATGAATCTGGTCAGCTTCAGCATGATCATGGCCGGCGTGATGCTCAATGCGGCCGCGCAAATTTTAATGAAAACCGGCACCAATTCGGTCGGTTATTTCGACTTCAGCATCGCGAACATTGTGCCGATCGGCTGGAAACTTGCGACCGAGCCGCACATCATCGGTGCGATGGTCTGCTACGTGTTCGGTGTGGTGATCTGGATACTCGCGCTGTCGCGCGTGCAGGTCAGCATCGCCTATCCGCTGCTGTCGATGGGTTACGTGGTGAATGCCGTGGCAGCCTGGTATCTGTTCAATGAATCCTTCAATCCTGCCAAGGTGATCGGCATGGGCGTGATCATTCTCGGTGTCGTCATCATTTCGCGGGCTTAATATGAATACTGCTTTTCTCCCCTTTTCCAAACCGACGATAGACGAGGCGACTATTGCTGCGGTGTCCGACGTGCTGCGCTCCGGCTGGCTCACCAGCGGCCCCAAGGTGGCCGAGTTCGAGAAGCAGTTGTCCGATTACTTCGGCGGGCGTCCGGTGCGCACCTTCAATTCCGGCACCTGCACGATGGAAATCGCGCTGCGCATCGCGGGTATCGGTGCAGGCGATGAAGTCATCACCACGCCGATTTCATGGGTGGCAACCGCCAATGTGATCCTCGAAGTGGGCGCGACACCTGTGTTCGCCGACATCGATCCGGTTACGCGCAACATCGATCTGGATAAAGTGGAAGCTGCGATTACCCCTAGAACACGTGCCATCATTCCGGTGTATCTGGCGGGCCGGCCGCTGGATATGAACCGACTGTATGCAATCGCGGCAAAGTACAAGCTGCGCGTGATCGAAGATGCCGCGCAAGCCATCGGCTCGACATGGCAGGGAAAACCTATTGGTTCGTTTGGCGATTTCGTCTCGTTCAGCTTTCAGGCCAACAAGAACATCACCACCTCCGAAGGCGGATGTCTGGTGTTGAACAACAGCGATGAAGCCGCGCTTGCCGAAAAATATCGGCTGCAGGGCGTGTCGCGCAGCGGTTGGGACGGCATCGACGTGGACGTGCTGGGCGGCAAATACAACATGACCGACATCGCCGCCGCAATCGGCTTGGGACAGTTCGCGAAACTGTCCGAAATAACCGCGCACCGCCGTAAATTGGCACAGCATTATTTTAAGACGCTGGGTACGGACTTCGAGGCGCAAACCGGTGCGCAACTGCCGCCTGCCGACTTTACGAATACGAACTGGCACCTGTTTCAGATCGTGCTGCCGGATCGCATCACCCGCCCCGAGTTTATGGAAAAGATGAAGGCGCGCAACATCGGCATCGGCTTTCATTACGCGCCTATCCATCTGTTCAGTCTGTATAGCGGGCTGGGCTTCAAGGAAGGCATGTTCCCTGTTGCCGAACATGTCGGGCGCCAAATCGTCTCGTTGCCTATGTTTTATGCAATGACGACGAGCGACGTCGAGCGTACCTGTGCTGCGATGCGGGAAGTGCTGGGGTAGGCCGCTTGTCGTAGAGCTATTTCTATCGGCGCAGGTTGCGCGAATTTTCCGGCGAACAAATGTGTGATGTGTTGTACAATATGCATTAATGTTTTCATTAAAGGATGCGCCATGAGGTTGCGAACGAGTGATATAGTGCCGATCAGCGAAGCGCGCGCCCGGTTGACGGAGCTTGCCGATGAAGTGGTTGGTGCGGGTGCTGAAAAAGTGCTGACAAAAAACGGTTCGAGTTTTGTTGCTATTGTCGATGCTCGCAAACTGGATTACTACCATGCCCTTGAAGAAGAGCATGCCGGTTTGGTCTTGTTGGACGAAGCCGAAACAGGCTTGCGGCAACTTCTAGCCGGGCAGCGTGTAGCGTCCAACGAATTGATGTCGGCACTGTCAGATCAATGACGTTGCCAGCCAACGCGCGGGTAGAAGCCGCTCCGAATTTTCTCAGTAACCTGGACGCAGCTCATCTGTTTTTCGTAGCACAGGATGCAGATTCTGCTCCCGAACGCTTGCGCCGTCTGAAGGCCGAGTTGCGTGAAATGATTGCCGTGTTGAGTTGGTCACCAGCCGGTGGTCATCCGGCACGTTTTCTTACCGGACATTCCGCTCAGGCGCGGTTGAGGAGTGAGGCCGTTCAACAGCTTGCTGCACAAGCGGGTTTACCGAACTTGCGCGAGTATGTGGTAAGTCGTCATATCGTTTTGTACGCTCACTCTGAGGTCGAGGTAGTTTTGCTGGCGTTAAAACACCAACGTCAACTCACTTACTGGGCTGAGGGTTGAGTTAACTTGCGGAAGGCAGTGGGGCGTATTTTGTCCTAAACTCGCCTAAGGATTCTGCACCTTGCAGGTATTGCATCCGTGCTACGCAGGTTTTTCTGCCCGGCGCAGCGCCGCGACCAGTTCCCGCACCACCGTTTGATGTTCTTCCGACAAAGCGGCGATAGTGCGCATCAACTCATAATCCAGCCCGGGCAATTCGTCCTGAGCTAGCGGCAGGCTGGCTGGCGCTTCATCCCCGAAACGCAGCCAGTCGTTCGCCACGCCCAGCCACAGCGCCAATATGCGCAGCTTGTCCTGACTGGGGATAGCCTCACCCAGCAACCACTTGCGCGCCGCATAGTCGGATACCGCCTTGCCGGGATAGCGATGGTTGAACGCACGCGCCAACGCGGCCGGGCTTTCGCTCGCTACCCCGGCACCTTTCAATGCCTGTTTCAGCCGCTTGCTGAACTGTTCCCGCTCTTTGATCGCTTCCATATTTGAAAACTAACAAGCTAAGCATTGCTTATCAGTTTCTTATGACTGTCAGTTGCTGAATTAAACGTGACTTATGGTTGTGATTCTGCTATTTTTCGCAATTGCCAACGCAGCAGACGCACATTCGATTCATTAAATTCAAACAAAGGGAGCAGCAAATGGTATCTCGGTTAAAGATCAGCGCGGTTATCGTAGGTTTGACTATTGGTTTGTCAGGTTGCGCACAAGACCTGGCAAAATTTAATCAGGATCTTGCCGCCCTCAATCAGGCGCTGGCGGGTGGAGGTGGCTCACAACCGGGCGGAGCGCAAACCGGTGGTATGGCGATGGCAGTTAAGCCGGATGCAAGTCACAGCAAACCGATACAAATGGTTGTCCCTAATGACAAGCGAACATCGCTCGCGATAGACGAGGCGCTGCCAAATATCAAGAAAATATTGTCGATTCATCAATGCATTAAAGACTGGCAATCTTTGCGTCAGATGAATTTTTATGCCGTTTCCGGCGTAAATATGGCGCAAAAAAATGGCGGTATGGGGGATTGGGAGTTTCCCAATAACTCATCCGTTATGAAGTATCACGACAATAATAAGTGCGTCAGCGTGAGCGCTATAGATCAATGGAGTATGCCGGCGCTGAACGCACTGAATTTCCGCGCCGTTTACTTCGCCGACGACAGCGGAGAGACTGCTAATTTTGCCTATCATTTCAAAAAGACGGATGACGGCTCATGGAAAATAGCTGCATTTGAGCGTACTAATTAAACCCGTAAATCAGCGTTCTACTACAGCTTAAATAACTATGTCCTCACTATTCCGCAACACCCTCGTATTTGCTATCGCGTATGTGACTCTGATGATCCCGACCTATTTGTTGCCCTGGTTGGGCTCAAATTCGGCGGTGTTGAATGTGGTGGGTGCGGCCATCGGTCACGGCATGACGCCGCAATGGTGGGCGCACGCCTGGTGTCTGGTGATGTTGATTCTGATGGCCTGGCTGCGCGGGGACTTCATCGGCAAGAAATACCTGCCGGTCTTTCCTTTTCTGGCTGCGGTATTCGATCTGACACCCGGATTGAGCATGATTCCGCTCATCCCTACCGCACTGCATCTGGCAGCGATTATCATCGGTGTCAGGGGGAGCGAAAAACAGGCTGAAGGTGTCGTCATGGCTGGCGGTTACAGTTCAACCTCACGCAAGGCAGCCGTTCTTGCCGGGCTGATGACGGCATCGGCCATTTTTGGCAGCGTGCTTTTTGTGAGTACATCAAAAAAAACCGTCTCGGAGTTTGCGGAACATAAAAACGATATGCCCGGTAAACATGCGCCATCTGCATTGCCCGTTGTCGAGACGATGCCTGTAAAAACAGTAGCGGTAGCTGAAGCAGAGTCGGCGCCAACGGCGAAGGTTGATATCCCGCCTGATGCAGTCAGGCATTCCGCCGCAGCAAAGCATCCGCATGCTCAAAGCCATGATCAGTCCGCACCAAAAGAAGCTGGCAAGATTCGTTATATCAATCTCAACGACTAACCAGGTGGCAAGTGTGGAGCAGGAGGCGCACTATGCCCGTGTCCGTGCGTCGCTTGCGGATGTCGAGGCCGGGCGTGTCAGGAAATTCAAGACGGCCACAGAACTGTTGGCAGCGCTGGATGTGGACGAGGCTGTTTAATCTTTTTGCAAATATCCCAGTGAAATCCCATTGTGCTAATATCCTTACCAAGTAATACTTGTATGGAGATAATCATGGAAGCAACCAGTGTAACCAGCAAAGGCCAGGTCACTATCCCTAAGATACTGCGTCAAAAATTCGGGATTCGGCAGGGCAGTAAGATTGAGTTCAGTGTTGTAGGCGATCATGTGGAATTGCATGTTGTAAACAATCCTGCAGAAGTCATAAAAAGTGGTTTTGGTATGCTAAAGACCAGAAAATCTGCCGTGCCGGTTGATTTTGATGCTGCCATGTTGTTGGGTAAACGCGCGCCCGCCAAATGACAGGCCTGGATACCAATATCCTCGCACGTTATTACATCGAGGATGACGCCGATGAAGAAAGCGTAAAGCAGCGAGAGCTTGCTCGCCGCATCATCGAGGCGGGCAAGCCGCTGATGGTATGTAAAACTGTGCTGTTGGAATTTGAATGGGTTATGCGCGGCTATTACGAGTTTGAGCGTCAGCAGATTGTGCAGGTAATGCAACACCTGATGTATTTGACGCATTTGGATATTGAAGACCGCGATGCCGTGGAGTATGCACTGGCCTCGTATCTGGCAGGGCTGGATTTTGCCGATGCCTTGCATCACGCCTGCTACCGAACTTGTAAATCCATGCTGACGTTCGATGACCGTAAATTTGCCCGCCATGCAAAACGTCTGGCGCTTGTGCCAAATGTGAGTGTGACGAAATAGCAGCTCCTTGAAGGAATCTGAGTAGTTGCTATGCTTACGATTTCCCGATTTCGCTATCCGCCCCCTGTGCGGTAGAATGTCGCCCCATGAATACCACACAACTTTCCGTCATCATTCCCGTATACAACGAAGAAGCAGGGTTGCAAACCTTGTTCGACCGGCTGTATCCGGCGTTCGACAAGCTGGGCATCAATTACGAGATCGTCTTCATCAACGACGGCAGTCACGACCGCTCGGCGGCGATACTGCGCGAACAGTTCCAAAAGCGCCCCGATGTGACGCGGGTGATCCTGTTCAACGGCAACTTCGGCCAGCACATGGCGATCATGGCAGGCTTCGAGCAGTCGCGCGGGCAGCGCGTGGTGACGCTGGATGCGGATTTGCAGAATCCACCGGAAGATATCGGCCTGTTGCTGGCCAAGATGGACGAGGGGCACGATTACGTCGGTTCGATCCGCCGTCAGCGCAACGACAGCTGGTGGCGACATGTCGCGTCCCGCGCGATGAATAATCTGCGCGAACGCATCACGCGCATCAAGATGACCGACCAGGGCTGCATGTTCCGCGCCTACAGTCGCGACATCATCAACGCGGTCAACAGTTGCCGCGAAGTGAATACCTTCATACCGGCGCTGGCCTACAGCTTTGCGCGCAATCCGACCGAGGTGGTGGTGGGGCATGACGAGAGGCTGGCCGGCGAATCCAAATATTCGCTATATAGCCTGATCCGACTTAACTTCGATCTGATGACCGGATTCTCGCTGGTGCCGTTGCAGATATTTTCGATGGCCGGGATGCTGGTGTCTGTTTTTTCCGCAATTTTCTTCGTCTTCCTCGTCGTGCGCCGCCTGATCATCGGCCCGGAAGCGGAAGGGCTGTTCACGCTGTTCGCGCTGGTGTTCTTCATGATCGGCATCACGCTGTTCGGCATCGGCCTGCTGGGCGAATATGTCGGGCGCATCTACCAGCAAGTGCGCCATCGGCCGCGCTATCTGGTTGAAGCAGTGCTTGAGAAGCAGGATTCAAAAGCAATGAACAATGGACGAGGGATAATTGACAATGAGTAAGGGGGCAATTGGAACATCGGTTCATCAAAATCAACCCTGTGATGAATCGGATAATCGTCCATTATCCATTGTCAATTATCCATTATCGACTGCTGTGGTCTTTGCTTATCACAATGTCGGCGTGCGCTGCCTGTCCGTGTTGCTGGCGCAGGGCGTGGATGTTGCGCTTGTGGTCACGCATCGCGATAATCCGGCCGAGAACATCTGGTTCGAGAGCGTAGCCGATCTGGCGGCGCTGCACGGGATCCCGGTCATCACGCCGGATAATCCGAATGATGCTGAAGTGGTCGAACAAATCCGCGCGCTTGAGCCTGATTTTTTCTTTTCCTTCTATTACCGCGAGATGCTCCGGGCGCAGCTGTTGGCGATCCCGAAACGGGGGGCGCTGAACATGCACGGTTCGCTGTTGCCGAAATACCGTGGGCGCGTGCCGGTGAATTGGGCGATAATTCGCGGCGAGACTGAAACCGGCTCCACGTTGCATTACATGACCGAGAAACCGGACAACGGCGATATCGTGGCGCAACAGGCCGTGCCGATTTTGCCAAACGACACTGCGCTGCACGTGTTTCAGAAAGTAACCGTGGCGGCCGAAATGGCGTTGAATGATGTACTCCCGGCGCTGCTGGCTGGGCAGGCAAAGGCAGTGAAGCAGAATTTAAGCCTCGGTGCGTATTTTGGCGGGCGCAAGGCTGCGGATGGCGTGATCGACTGGTCGATGAGCGCGCAGCAGATACACAATCTGGTGCGTGCCGTGGCGCCTCCTTATCCGGGCGCGACCACGCAGCTGATGGGAAAGCCTGTGCGCATCCTGCAGACGCTGGTGACGAGTGACGACCCTGATACAGCGGTGCGAAGCGCTCGGGAGCAGGAAGGGTCGTCTTGCGATCGTTCCCGCAATCGGCTGGCTTCGCCAGTAACGTGTCACGACCGCACCGCAGCAGGAAAAGAATTACCCGCCTTCTATGTGAAGGACGGCAAGGCTTGTGCGATCTGCGGACAAGGCGTGTTGCGGATTGTGCGTTTTGAACTGGATGGCGTAGAGATGAGCGCGGCTCAATTCGCAGCTCGTTTCGGCTCACAAAAATTTGAATTTAATTGTTAAGGAAATGGAAATGAAAAAAGTATTGATCCTCGGCGTGAACGGCTTCATCGGCCACCATCTGTCCAACTGCATCCTGAATACGACCGACTGGGAAGTGTACGGCATGGACATGAGTTCCGAGCGCATCTCAGACCTGATCGGCCATGAGCGTTTTCATTTCTTCGAGGGCGATATCACCATCAACAAGGAATGGGTCGAGTACCATGTCAAGAAATGCGATGTGATTCTGCCGCTGGTGGCGATCGCAACCCCGTCCACTTACGTCAAGCAGCCGTTGCGCGTGTTCGAACTGGATTTCGAAGCCAACCTGCCTATCGTGCGCGCAGCGGTTAAGTACGGCAAACATCTGGTGTTCCCGTCCACTTCCGAGGTGTATGGCATGTGCCACGACGAGGAATTCGATCCTGAGAATTCCGAACTGATCTGCGGCCCGATCAACAAGCCGCGCTGGATTTATTCCTGTTCAAAACAACTGATGGATCGCGTGATCTGGGGTTATGGCATGGAAGGCCTGAACTTCACGTTGTTCCGTCCGTTCAACTGGATCGGTGCGGGACTGGACTCCATCCATACGCCGAAGGAAGGCAGCTCGCGCGTGGTCACGCAATTTCTGGGTCACATCGTACGCGGCGAGAACATCAGCCTGGTGGATGGCGGTCAGCAGAAACGCGCGTTCACCTACGTCGATGATGGTATTGCCGCGCTGATGAAGATCATCGCCAACAAGGACGGCATCGCCACCGGCAAGATCTACAACATCGGCAACCCGGTCAATAATTTCTCGATCCGCGATCTGGCCGACATGATGCTGAAACTGGCGAACGAATATCCGGAATATCGCGAATCGGCGCAAAAAGTTAAGATCATCGAGACCACCGCAGCCGCTTACTATGGCCGTGGTTATCAGGACGTGCAGAACCGCGTGCCCAAGATCACCAATACCTGCGAGGAATTGGGCTGGAAGCCAACTATCAACATGGCTGACACCTTGCGCAACATCTTCGACGCGTATCGCGGCCAGGTTGGCGAAGCACGCAAGCTGATGGACTAGAAACAGGATTCGGGATTCGGGATTTAGGTAAAGCAGGGGGAGTGGGGGTTTCCACTTCCCACTCACGATTTTCCACTCACCACCTGAATATGAAACAACTCGCTTTAAAAATCGACGTGGACACCTATCGCGGCACGCGCGAGGGCGTACCGCGTCTGGTCGATGCGCTGCTGCGCCACCATGCACAGGCGACTTTCTTTTTCACGCTCGGCCCGGATCATATGGGACGCGCCATCAAACGTGTGTTTCGCCCCGGCTACATGCAAAAAGTCTCGCGCATGTCGGTAGTTGAGCACTACGGTGTCCGTACCTTGCTGTATGGCACGCTGCTGCCCGCACCCGACATCGGCAAGAAATGCGCTGACATCATGCGCAGCGTGCGCGATGCGGGATTCGAGGTCGGCATTCATTGCTTCGATCACATCCGCTGGCAGGACCATGTGGCTGACAAGGATGCACAGTGGACGCAGCGTGAACTGCTGCGCGCAGTGGATCGCTATACTGAGATCTTCGGCGAGGCGCCGCACGCCCATGCCGCCGCCGGCTGGCAGATGAACCGTCATGCGCTGCGTTTGATGCAGCGTCTGGGGTTGGACTACAGCTCGGATACGCGTGGTACGCATCCCTTCATCCCCGTCTGGCAGGCCGAGATCATCGCCTGTCCGCAACTGCCTACCACCTTGCCGACGCTGGACGAGCTGATCAACCGCGACGGCATCACGCTGGACAACATCGCGCAACATGTTTTGCAACTCACCGAAGATGCCCCGCTGACCGGGCATGTTTATACGCTGCACGCCGAGCTGGAAGGCGGCAAGTGGATGCCGATATTCGAGCAGTTGCTGCAAGGTTGGCAGGCGCAAGGTTATGAGCTGGTCTCCATGCAGCAGTATTTGCAAGGGCTGGATGCCATATCATTGCCGCGCCATGAAATTTCGATGCGTGAAATCGACGGGCGCATCGGCAGGTTGGCGGTGCAGGGCGAAAAGGTCTGATTCCCGTTTCGCGTTAAATCCCTGCATTTTCTTAAAGATTTAGTGCGGCATGCCGATAAAGATGTCAAAGCGAAGGGGCGACGATGCAAGACGACAAGGCGTTGAATGAGTGGGTGGCGAAGCTCAGCCAGAGTGAGTTGCCCGTTCTGAAGCATACCGCGCGTGATTTGGCGGCACTGCGGGAAGACGATAATAAATTGTCTGCGCAGTCGCTTGCCCATGCAATCAAGCGCGACCCGATCATGACGGTCAAGTTGCTGCGCTACTTGCAGAGCCACAAACACAAGGCGCAAACGGCTGATGTCGTTCAGGTCGAGCAAGCCTTGCTGATGCTCGGCATCGAATCTTTTTTCAACCATGTTGCGCCGCAACCGCTGATCGAAGACCTGCTCAAGAACCATGCCGTGGCGCTGCCGCCTGTTTTGCGCGTGATACATCGTGCTCATCGTGCTTCCGAGTATGCCTATGACTGGGCGGTGTGCCTGCACGACCTGCATTTCGAAGAAGTGCGCATGACCGCCTTGCTGCACAACATTGCCGAAATACTGATGTGGTGCTTTGCACCGGACGCCATGTTGAAAATTCGCGACATTCAGCATCAGGACAAGTCCCTGCGCAGCAACGCGGTTCAGGAGGACGTGCTGGGCTTTACGCTGGCCACGCTGCAAAAATCACTGGTTATACAGTGGGAGTTGCCGGAATTGTTGCACACCCTGACGGACGAACGCAGTGCCAACCATGCACACGTGCGCATTGTGACGCTGGCGATCAATCTGGCGCGGCATTCCGCCAATGGTTGGGATGATGCCGCTTTGCCGGATGACTATAAGGAGCTAGGCGAATTGTTGCGAATTACTGAGGAGCAGGCGATGATCATGGTCACGGCGGATGCCGGTCTGGTGTGTGACCTGAGCGGGCCGCACTGAGCGTTGTCAGCGTTGCCGGGTTCTGATTTAGCGTACCGTACGGCCTGATTTCAGGCCGCAAGGGTGATGACCGGGTGATGGCTCACCCGGCAAGTCTTGTCAGCTTTCCCGTCCGATACCGAAATACTCGAATCCCATCGTTTTTAAGTCAGCGGGTTCGAACAGATTGCGCCCGTCGAAAATAATCGGCTGTTTCAGGCGCGCCTTGATGATGCCGAAATCCGGGCTCTTGAAAGCTTTCCATTCCGTGACAATGATCAGTGCGTCGGCATCCTGCAATGCATCCTTGGCGTTCTCGGCATAACGCAAGTCGGCGCGCTCACCGTAGATATGTTGCGTTTCTTTCATGGCAGCAGGATCGAACGCGGTAACGGTCGCGCCCAGCGCCCACAGGCCTTCCATCAGCACGCGGCTGGAGGCCTCGCGCATGTCGTCCGTGCCGGGCTTGAACGCCAGTCCCCACAAGGCGAAGTGTTTACCTTTCAGATCATTGCCGAAGCGTTTGGTGACCTTGCGCAGCATGACCGATTTCTGTTCGTTGTTCACCTGTTCAACCGCTTCCAGCACTTTCGATGGCAAGCCGTATTCAGCGCTGGTGCGCTGCAACGCGCGCACGTCCTTGGGGAAGCAGGATCCGCCGTAGCCGCAACCCGCGTACAGGAAGCTGTAGCCGATGCGCTGGTCTGAGCCGATGCCCTTGCGCACATGCTCGATGTCGGCGCCCACCCGTTCTGCCAGATTCGCCAGTTCGTTCATGAACGAGATGCGCGTGGCCAGCATCGCGTTGGCCGCATATTTGGTCAGTTCGGCAGAGCGGATGTCCATGACCATCAGTCGTTCGTGATTGCGCTGGAAGGGCGCGTACATCTCCTTCATGATCTTGATCGCGGTTTCGTCCTCGGCGCCGATAACGATGCGGTCCGGGCGGTTAAAATCATCTATCGCAGCGCCTTCCTTGAGAAATTCGGGATTGGACACCATGGAAAAAGCAGGATTCGGGAGCGAGACCGCAAGGGTTTTCCCCGCACAGCTAAGGTGCTGCGCCCCAAGTTGTTGCGTGAAGGATTCAGCGTTGAAGCCGCGCTGCTCAAGTACTTCCTGCATCGCCTGTTTGACTTTGTCAGCGGTGCCGACGGGTACGGTCGACTTGTCCACGATGACTTTGTATTCGGTCATGTGGCGGGCGATGCTGCGGGCGGCGGCGATCACATATTGCAGATCGGCCGAACCGTCTTCATCGGATGGCGTGCCGACAGCGATCATCTGCACCAGGCCGTGCGCGACACTGGCCGCGACATCGGTGGTGAAGCGCAGGCGACCGGCTTCGATATTGCGTTTGATGACCTCGTCCAGACCGGGTTCGTAGATCGGTACGCCGCCGTTGTTGAGAATCTCGATCTTGCGCGGATCGACATCCAGACACAGCACGTCGTTGCCCAAATCAGCCAGGCATGCGCCCGACACCAAACCGACATAGCCGGAACCAATCACAGTGATTTTCATTGCGGTGAACTTTTAAGATTCGAAGCAGACATTATGCCGCAGAACGGATGCTGCGTCAGCGTGTGGCGTATGACGAAATAAATGCCTATTACTTTCAATAAGCTATGTATGCCGTGCTGCACGGAGCGGGCTGTTGGTTGATTCGACAACAGGCAATATCGCCGATTCGATGTCATCTGGAAATGTCGTTTTTTATTAAAATCCAAATTAAGTGTTGACCGAATCGTCAGGATCTATATAATGCGCACCTCTTCATTCCCTGATAGCTCAGCCGGTAGAGCGACGGACTGTTAATCCGCAGGTCCCTGGTTCGAATCCAGGTCGGGGAGCCAGACAGATAAAGCCTTGCAGCAATGCAAGGCTTTTTTCTCGCCCGAAGTTTGAGTTCGGCAAAGTTGGTAGAGGTTCGCTTTGCGGTCTGTACAGGGATCGGCCACACGTGTTCGTGCTAATCAAATATAATCACCATGATTAAATCTGATTTTCAGGAGGTTCAGTATGCTTACTAAAGTGCTCACTGCGCACGTTCCCATTCCACTCATTGAGAAGGTTGATTTAATTGCCGCTCGCATGGAACGCTCTCGTGGATGGGTTGTGAAGCAGGCATTGTCCGCTTGGGTCGATCAGGAAGAATTGCGTCGTCGCATGACACTGGACGCGATGGCGGATGTGGATGCGGGGCAAGTCATCGACCATCAATCCGTGCAAGCTTGGGCTGACAGTCTCGGCAGCGATCAGCCACTGCCTGTGCCGCGTTGATGGAATTAAAATGGACGAGCAAGGCACTGTCAGACTTGGCAAGACTGCATGAATTTCTGTCGCCATTAAACAAGCAAGCCGCTGCCGCCACTGTGCAATCCCTGACGGCAGCACCGGCCAAACTCATGGTGCAGCCACGTCTTGGAGAAAGGCTGGAAGAGTTTGATCCTCGTGAGGTACGGCGTATTTTGGTTGGTCACTATGAAATGCGTTACGAAATTCAACATTTTACAATTTACGTGCTGAGACTCTGGCACGCGCGGGAAGATCGTTAGACGATTGGCAGTCAAAACGATCATGACAGTGTAACGAAACCCAATAAGTCAGGACTACCCCATGCAAGAACTTCAGTTTCAGTTGAACGGCGACTATGTAGAGCTTAACCAACTGCTCAAGATGGTCGGTTTATGCGACAGCGGCGGCGCCGGCAAAGCGTTGGTGGCAGAGGGCGTTGTGTCCGTCGATGGTCAGATCGAGTTGCGCAAAACTGCCAAAATACGCGCAGGCTCGGTGGTGTCGTTGGGCGATGTACGCATCAGCGTGCTTGCCGAATAATGATTTGGCGCGCCTGTTGCCCGGGTTTTAAGGTGGCAGCAGTGCATTCGCAATTTTTGCGCATGCAAAACCCTTCGTTCATAAAAACAGGTCCTTTTAAAAAGCCATGTCAATTATTCAAAAATTAGAAAATTCGTATCTTGGAATGCTTCGTGTTGTTGTTATTGCAGCTTCCAGTTTTTTGCTGATTGCTGCGATTGCACTTGGGGGATGGTCGATTAAAGGTGTCTTGCCAGCGGTTGAGCCAAAAATGGAAGCTGTTTCGGTGGATCCAAAGGATGTGACGGAACTGGTTGCGCCGGAGGAAAAGAAGGTGGCTAATGTGCAGTCGGCATCCAATAAGGCGGGTGTGAAAGCCGCAAATGCTGCTCAACAAGCTGCATACGAAAAAATCTACACGATGGCCGCTGCTTTTATCGGCAAGTTTAGCGGCAATGTTCAGGCAATCAATAAAAACGGATTCTTCGAGTACCTGGATACAAAATTAGACCAATATGATTCCGATGAGATACGTGCACAGTATTTGTCCGGGCTGACGTCCGTTATGGATTCAAGCTTTAAATCACTCAGGGTGACCGCAATTGCCGGGAGTCCGATGCTCGTGCCCTCTCCGGAACAAGGTGGTGATACGGCAGGGGTGGAGACGGCGATACCGCTGGTTAATGATAAACCGATAAACATGGTGGGCTCAATAATCAACAGCTACAGCCAGTTGTACAGTAAAAAAATTGCGGTAGCTAAGGCAGCGCAGGAAGAACTTGCCGCTGAAATTCAACATGATAAAGCGACTGCACTGATGCAGTTGTATGCGGCGGCCGGTCTCTTTGGTTTTTTCTTGCTGGTCGTATTTTTGTCGATTGTCATTAAAATTGAACGGAACTTGCGGGAAATTGCCGGCAAGCCTTAACTGGCTCGTTATGCGCTCGCTGGAGAGATTGCTGCACGGTTTTGAGGGGTATGTGGAATGAAATATCGGCACTACAAGGGCGGCATCTACGAGATTGTTTGCGAGGCACAACTTGAGTCTGATCCCACGGTCATCATGATCGTTTACGGGTCTGAGGATGGCTTGATTTGGACTCGGCCCCGCGATGCATTTTTTGAATTTGTGCAACACGAAGGGAATACCGTACAGCGATTCACTCCGATCAACTGATGCCAGCGTGGTCGGGTTTGATTAACTTGTTCCTGTCGATCGTGAATCTGCGCTGTTGTGAACGCTCCTGACTATGGCACGCCGCAACCACCACAATGTTTACGTAATCGAACTGTCCAAGGACGTGTTGTACGAGGGCAAGTTTAAAAAGTGCAATCCCGGCTACATCGCAGGAAAGCCTTGTGTGTATGTCGGCATGACGGGATTGGATCCTGATCTGCGGTTCGATAAACATAAGGCGGGGATTCAATCCAACAGGTACGTTAAGCAATATGGGCTGCGCCTGTTGCCTGACCTTTACGAAGGATTTAATCCGATGCCCTATGGTGACGCGTGCGACACGGAAATCGAGATCGGGATTGATTTACGTAGTGCGGGTTTCGGGGTGTGGCAGGCGTAAGTTGCAAAAGCACTATTTTTCGAGTTTTTCCTGAGCATGCTGTTCATATTTTCTCTAACCACAATGATCTAATCCCCAGTAGTAAAAGAGTATTTTTGGTTACACACAATATCTGTGGATAACTCTGTGGATAAAGTGGTTGGTTGTGCCTGTAAGGTGGTGACTCATAAGGGCTTTTCTTATGCTGCCTGTTTTTTGATGTTTAAAATAGATGTTAAAAAACAATATGTTACTGTTATTGAGAAGGCGCTGTTGCTTGCCGCGCCGCGCAATGCATTGCGCTGTCTGGGTTTGTGAGTAATTCGGATTTGTCAATATGAGTTCGCTCCTGTTCTTAGGGGGATTGTGCATTGCTGAATTCAGTTTGATGACAGGGCTGCGGCATCGGATTTTTCGGCTAACACGCCTCATGATTGCTATAGAATATGCGGCTTGCGGCATCTGGAGTCTGAAAATTATTAAATCCGATTTGAATCAGGGACAAGACGATGGCGACGAAGACGAGTTGCCGCCCCTGGCGCCGTTGCCGTTGGGCGTCAAGAATTACATCACACCCGGCGGTCATCAAAAGCTGCAGGCTGAGCTGGAGCAGCTCTGGAAGGTTGAACGCCCTGTGCTGGTCAACACGATTACCTGGGCGGCGTCAAATGGCGACCGTTCCGAGAATGGCGACTATATCTACGGTAAAAGACGGCTGCGCGAAATAGATCGGCGCGTGCGCTTCCTGCACAAGCGTCTTGAGCAGGCTGAGGTGGTTGATCCGGCGCGACGCGGCACCTGCGATCAGGTTTTCTTTGGCGCAACCGTAACCGTTTGCAAGGACGATGGAAGTGAGGCGACCTATGCTATCGTGGGCGTCGATGAGGCAGATCTGTCGCGCGGTCACATCAGCTGGGTGTCGCCTCTTGCGCGCGCCTTGCTCAAGCTGCATGAGGGCGATGTGGCAAGATTGATGACCCCGGTCGGCATTGTCGAGCTTTCAGTGGTAAAGGTTTGCTATCTGTCGTTGGAATAGTTTTTGAATTATCTGCTGCATATACAGCCTGTCTTGATACAATATGCGACATCCGAATCAGATTAACGGGTTGCCTGGGGTGTCCCCGGGTAATATCCAAACCACCAAGGAGTTCGTCATGAAAAAAATCGAAGCCGTAATCAAGCCGTTCAAACTGGACGAGGTGCGCGAGGCGCTGTCTGAATTGAATATCAGCGGTCTGACGGTCACTGAGGTTAAGGGGTTTGGCCGTCAGAAGGGTCACACAGAGTTGTATCGCGGTGCGGAATACGTGGTGGATTTTCTGCCTAAAATCAAGGTTGAGGTGGTTGTGTCGAGCGAGATGCTGGATACGGCCGTCGAAGCGATCATCAAGGCGGCGCACACCGGCAAGATCGGCGACGGGAAAATCTTCGTCTCAAGCGTTGAGCAGGTTATCCGCATCCGCACCGGTGAAGTCAACGAATCCGCACTGTAAAACCCTGTGAATACCCACTAAATTTTGCCCGCGTGCGACCGGTTCATTTACCCGGCCGTTTAACGAGAAACTCGCGCAAGCGTTCGTTCGCCTCCTCTCTCGCAGGCGGGAGAGGATTGAAGAGAGGGAACTGATATGGCAAGTTTCGTTTTTAGGTGTGGCTGTAGTAGTTTGCCATGTCCGTTGGGATGCGTATAATGCGCGTTTTGCCGAGGCTTGTTTCCCATGCGCATCATTCAAAAAGCACTAACCTTTGACGACGTTTTGCTCGTTCCTGCTTACTCCAACGTCATGCCGCGCGATGTCAGTCTGCGCACGCAACTGACGCGCAATATCAGCCTGAATATTCCGCTGCTCTCCGCCGCGATGGATACCGTCACCGGCGCGCGCCTGGCGATTGCGCTGGCGCAGGAGGGCGGCATCGGCATCATCCATAAAAACATGACGGCTCGTGAACAGGCGGCTAAAGTCGCCAAGGTCAAGCGTTTCGAGAGCGGCGTGGTCAAGGATCCGATCACCATTACGCCGGATATGTCGGTGCGCCATGTGCTGAATCTGACCCGTCAGTACAAGATTTCCGGCCTTCCCGTGGTGCTGGGCAAGCAACTGGTCGGTATCGTTACCAACCGCGACCTGCGTTTCGAAAACAATCTGGATCAGCCGATACAAAATATCATGACCCCGCGCGAGCGTCTGATTACCGTCAAGGAAAATACCAGTCTGGAAGACGCGCGCAACCTGATGCATCAGCATCGCATCGAGCGCGTGCTGGTGGTCAACGATGCGTTTGAGTTATGCGGCCTGATGACAGTCAAGGATATTCTCAAGTCCAGCGAACATCCGCTCGCCAGCAAGGACAGTCGTGGCAGTTTGCGTGCCGGTGCGGCGGTCGGCGTGGGTGAGGGGACTGAAGAGCGCGTGACCTTGCTGGCTGAGGCCGGCGTGGATGTGATCGTGGTGGATACCGCGCATGGACATTCGCAAGGTGTGCTGGATCGCGTCAAGTGGGTGAAGACCAATTTCCCTCATGTGGAAGTCATCGGCGGCAACATCGCCACGGGCGCAGCGGCGCTGGCCCTGATGGATCACGGCGCGGATGCCGTGAAAGTGGGTATTGGCCCCGGTTCGATTTGCACCACGCGCATCGTAGCCGGTGTCGGTGTGCCGCAAATCGCTGCGATTCAGAATGTCGCGAAAGCCCTGCAAGGCACAGGCGTGCCGTTGATCGCTGACGGCGGGATTCGCTACTCCGGTGACATCGCCAAGGCCATCGCAGCCGGTGCAAATACGGTGATGTTGGGTGGGCTGTTTGCAGGTACCGAAGAAGCGCCTGGCGACATCGAATTGTTCCAAGGGCGTTCGTACAAGTCGTATCGCGGCATGGGCAGTCTGGGTGCAATGCAGCAAGGCTCCAGCGACCGCTACTTCCAGGAGGGCGAGGCCAATCAGGATAAGCTGGTGCCGGAAGGCGTCGAAGGTCGCGTAGCCTACAAGGGCAGCGTGCTGGCCGTGATTCACCAGCTGATGGGCGGCTTGCGCGCCAGCATGGGCTATCTGGGCTGCGCGGACATTGCGATCATGCATACCAAGGCCGAATTCGTCGAAATCAGCTCATCCGGCATCCGCGAGTCGCATGTGCATGACGTGCAGATCACCAAGGAAGCGCCGAATTACCATATTGATTAGCTAGTAGCTAGTAGCTAGTAGCTAGTAACTGGTGGCTCGTAGCGTGGTGGAATAAATGTCAATTGAATCCTATCGTTCTCTTCAGGTCTGGCAAAAGTCAGTTGATTTTGCCGTGTTGGTTTACAGATGGGTTGGCAGGTTTCCTAAGCATGAGCAATACGGGCTTGCCAGCCAGATTCAGCGAGCGGCGGTTTCCATTCCCTCGAATATTGCAGAGGGCAAGGAGCGCCAATCAGATCGGGATTTTGCGCGATTTATCACCATGGCAATGGGCTCGCTGGCGGAGCTTGAAACTCAACTGTTGATCGCCCAGCGGTTAGGCTATCTTGACGAGTCAGATTGGCAGGACGCGATGTTTATGTCCGATGAAATCGGGAAAATGTTACGCAGCCTGCACAAAACACTAAGTATCTCTAACTAACATGGACTGCTGCATCAAGCTACGAGCCTCTGGCTACGAGCTACAAGCTACCAGCCACGAGCTAACAAAATGCATACAAAAATCCTCATCCTCGATTTCGGTTCTCAATACTCCCAGTTGATCGCACGTCGCGTCCGCGAAGCGCATGTCTACTGCGAATTGCATCCTTGGGATATGTCGGAAGCTGACATCCGCGCGTATAACCCGGCGGGCATTATTTTGTCGGGCGGGCCGAATTCGGTGACGGAAGGCGATACGCCGCGCGCACCGCAAGTCGTGTTCGAACTGGGTGTGCCGGTTTTGGGTATTTGCTATGGCATGCAGACCATGGCCGCGCAACTGGGCGGTGCGGTGGAAAATGGGCAGGTTAGGGAATTCGGTTATGCCGAGATCCGCGCGCAAGGTCACTCGGCGCTGCTGCGCGATATTCAGGATCGGGTCAACGAACAGGGGCATGGCCTGGTCGATGTGTGGATGAGTCACGGCGACAAGGTGACTGCGCTGCCGGCAGGTTTCTCGGTAATTGCCAGCAACCCGACCACGCCGATTGCCGGGATGGCGGACGAGGCGCGGCGTTTTTATGCGCTGCAATTCCACCCTGAAGTCACGCACACACATCAGGGCAAGCGGATGCTGGAGCGTTTTGTGCATGACATCTGCGGTTGCGGGCATGACTGGAATATGCCGGACTACATCAGCGAGGCGGTCGAGAAAATCCGCGCGCAGGTAGGTCAGGATGAAGTGATTCTGGGGTTGTCCGGCGGCGTGGACTCTTCGGTTGCGGCGGCCTTGCTGCATCGCGCCATCGGCGCCCAGCTGACCTGTGTGTTTGTCGACAATGGTTTGTTGCGCCTGAATGAAGCCGAGCAGGTAATGGAAACCTTCGCCCGGAATCTGGGGGTGAAGGTAATTCATGTCGATGCCAGCGTAGAGTTCCTGCATCATCTGACCGGCGTGACCGATCCTGAGAAAAAGCGCAAGATTATCGGCCGTGAGTTCGTCGAAGTATTTCAGCGCGAATCGGCCAAGTTGTCCAAGGCCAAATGGCTGGCTCAGGGCACCATTTATCCCGATGTGATCGAGTCGGCAGGCGGCAAGAACAAGAAGGCGCACACCATCAAGTCTCACCACAACGTCGGTGGGCTGCCTGACAGTCTGCATCTCAAACTGCTGGAGCCGCTGCGCGAGTTATTCAAGGACGAAGTGCGCGAACTCGGTGTAGAGCTGGGGTTGCCGCCCGGTATGGTGTACCGCCATCCCTTCCCGGGGCCGGGTCTGGGTGTGCGCATCCTGGGTGAAGTGAAGAAGGAGTATGCAGACCTGTTGCGTCGCGCCGATGCGATCTTCATGGAAGAGTTGAATTCGACTTTGGATGAGAACGGCAAATCCTGGTATGCGAAGACGTCTCAAGCTTTCGTCGTGTTCCTGCCGGTCAAGAGCGTCGGCGTGATGGGCGATGGCCGTACCTATGAATGGGTCGTGGCGTTGCGCGCCGTGCAGACGCAAGACTTCATGACGGCACATTGGGCCGAGTTGCCGTACTCTTTGCTGGGCCGTGTCTCTAACCGCATCATCAACGAAGTGCGCGGCATCAACCGCGTGGTGTACGACATCTCCGGCAAGCCGCCTGCCACAATCGAGTGGGAGTAGGGAGACGTCTAGCAACGACTAGCAAAGACAAGCAGTAAAGCATCATAATGCCCCGTTTATACGGGGTTTTTTGTTTTTGCGTCTGGCAACGTCTAGCAACGTCTAGCAATGGCAAGCAGACTTTTTGCATGGTTTTATTCGTGGTATAGATTTTTCCTGATACCATGCTGGCAGCTAATACCATGGAGCTAAAAAATACTTATGCATGGTATCAGTTTGTAAAATACTGATACATATCAGTATGTTGTAGCTGAAAAAATTGATTTGATAATCATGGTATCAAAAGTGCTTTTAAGCGTTGTTTTTACTGCTTTTTTGAATGGTATAAAAAATCATGTTAAGTGACGTAAAGTTAAGGAATCTCAAGCCCCAGGACAAGCTCTATAAGGTCGCCGACCGTGATGGGCTCTACGTTGCGGTGCTGCCGTCCGGTACGGTGTCATTTCGTTACAACTATACGATCAATGGGCGACAGGAAACTCTGGCGATTGGTCGTTACGGGCAAATGACCTTGGCGGATGCTCGTGAGGCGTTGAACGAAGCGAAGAAGTCCATTGCTGCGGGTAAGTCACCGGCACGTCAGAAAGCGCGTGATCGGCTTAAAACGCAATCCGAAGATTCGTTCGGGGAATGGGCTGAGCTGTGGTTGAAGAATCACCAGATGGCGGACTCGACGCGCGATATGCGCAGATCCGTTTATGAACGCGATTTGAAAGAACCGCTTGGCCGGCTGAAAATGGGCGAAATTTCACATGAGGATCTGCGCGCGTTATGTGACAAGATCGTGGCGCGCGGGGCACCGGCCACAGCGATACATGCACGGGAGGTTGTGCAATCGGTTTATCGGTATGCCATGGAGAAAGGTCACCGGCATGAGAACCCTGCCGACCTGGTGCGGCCAACATCGATCGCGCGGTTCCAGCCAAAAGACAGATCGCTGTCACCGTCCGAGATCAAGGTGATGTATCAGTACCTTGAACACGTTTCCACATCGCCGATCATCCGGCTCGCGGTCAAGCTGCTCTTGCTGACCATGCTGCGCAAGTCCGAGCTGACGGATGCGGTGTGGAGTGAGATCAATTTCACCGATGCTATCTGGACGATACCTGGCGCGCGGATGAAGCGCCGGAATCCGCATCTTGTCTATCTGTCACGGCAGGCGCTGGATATGTTTGTGGCGCTCAAGACGTGCGCAGGAGGCTCCCGGTACGTGCTGCCGTCACGATATGATCCGGACATACCGATGAGCAAGGCAACGCTCAACCAGGTCACCAAGCTGACGTTCCTGGCTGCGCAGAAGAACGGCCAGGTGTTGGACAAGTTCGGGCCGCACGATCTGCGGCGTACCGCATCAACGCTGTTGCATGAGGCTGGGTATAACACGGACTGGATTGAGAAGTGCCTGGCACACGAACAGAAAGGGGTGAGGGCGGTTTACAACAAAGCCGAGTATGCGGCGCAACGGCGCGACATGCTGCAGGCTTGGGCGGATATGGTGGATGGGTGGTGCAAGAAGGATTCCGGACGTTTAAGCGAGTAAAGATGTAGACTTTGGCTCCCTTGTTGAACGGAGAAAATAAATGTCATACAGCGTCTATGCGGTGCCAAAATTTGATGAAGATGGGAACGAAGTTCCTTCATCTGAATTTTACGTAGTTGATGGGAATGGGAAGTGCGTTAGCATTACGTATGACAATCCTGAATCGGCGGCAGTTGAGAGAGATAGGCTTGAAGAAAAAGATAGACAGGTAGTCGAGCGAGCGAAAATTAAACCGAAGTCCACGTCCCGGGATTTCGGACGTTAAATAAAAGGCCGGGCATAAAACCCGGCCTGTTGTTTTCTATGTGAGGGTTACAACTGGTAGTCGTGTTCTTCAATTTGATGTGGAACATGCTTCACCGACTCGATCAAGACGATCGGACAGCTATTGCTGTGATCCCATCCCTGCCACATCTCTTTATTGATTTCGGGATCTGTAATGATCTTTCCATCATCATCTAAAAAGTTGATTTTTGAGGCCAATCCAGCGAATTGCATCCGGCTTCCTGCATCATGTGCGGCACGTAAAATGATTTCCAAATTTCCGTGGTCGTGTTGATCGTGCAGCACATGCACCAGTTTGTAATAGACTCCTTTTTCATGCCAAAATTGGCACGTCAGCCCTTCGAATTTCGTCTCCAGAAAATCATATTTCCAGTCAGGCCCTATGGGTTTTTGAACTGTTGCAATTACGAAATGCAGATCAGCCCCGCAATATTTTTTTGTGGTGCGGTGGACAGCGTGAATATAACCGTCGAAGGTTATTTCGCCGCCGCCCCAGTCTTGCCAGCCGCCAAAAGTCCAACTGGCCGGAGGCTTCGGGTTGATATTAGTGATATGACAAATTGGGCGTGAGTCAAACAAGTGTCTAATAAATTTTGGGATCATTTTTTTTCTCCCAACCCGTTTGCTTGATCTTCCTGCCTCTGCTTGCGATCGTTGGCGCCTTGTTTGTCTGGCGGGGCGGGCTGCCCGCTCCGGGAAACAGATAAAACCGTATTGCTGTTATTAAGATGTGACATTTTGAAACCCCTTTTCTTGTGGTTGTGAAAAACTGTTACTGCTGCCCGTTACTGGCGGCTGAAATAAATGCTGTTTTGCCTCTGTGCGTGCCGTCTACAGCATTGCGGACGTGTGTAATCCCGCCGTTTTTGTTGAATTGAACATCGCCGATTTGATTGGTAAATTCTTCATGTCCTGCCGCAAAAATATTTGTCGAATCGGCCAGGCTGATCATTGCCTGGATTGTTTCAAGGTCGATTTTTCTGCGGTCATCAAATTGTGGAAATATCGGGAAGATGATGCCATTTGTAATGGCGCACAGCGGCTTTCCGTCGCCACGCAAAACGGCCATTTTGTTGTGGGTGTCACGATATTCGCATAGTGCTTTTTGCACCTCAAAATCAGTGAATTTTTTGGTTGAAATTGCTGGGCTGATATTCATGGATGAGATCCTTTTTATTTAAAATCCGGGGTGAAAGTTCGTTTCATTTGCTTCCAGTTTGGGAATGCATCGGACAAGCCGAATTCGTCTTTATCTCCATTCGCTTCTCCCATCAACAGAAGCAGCAAAAGCATCATCAAAAAGTGGTTGTCTTCCTCTTTGATTTTGTCGTTGGCTTCCTTTTTCGTTCTCATTTCAATGAATTTTCGGAAATCTTCATCGGCGTGGCGCTGGATTCTAAGCGCGCGCTCCGTGATGAGCTTTTCGAGCTTTTCGATTAAAAAGGCCGGTGCGCCGTCGTTTTTCATCGATTTTAGTAGTGCTTGTAGTTCATTCATTTTCTGGTGCTCCTGTGGGCGATGGTGGTGATGGTGGTTTCATGTGCATGTGCTGCGATGGCCGGTTTTTTCGTTCGGCGTCCTCCTGTTGACAGATTTTTTCGATGCGGATTTTTTCTGCGGTGGCGCGGTCTTCCTCAGCCCTCGCAGCATCGGCGGCGCGCTCGTCGGCAAGTCGTTTTTGTTGCTCGCGCATATATAGGTCTGCGTGGTCGTTGTCTGTCCTTATTGGTATTCCTCTTCGTAGCGATTCATCGATCATCATTTTCTGGAAGTTCAAGCTGCCGAAGCATTGCAACGGCGGTTTCATTCCTTGGGATAGTGCGATATCCAAAACGGCAGCAACGTTGGCTGGGGTTGGTTTTGCAACGAGCTGGATTTGTTGGCTGTCCGAGTGCCAGCGGAATGTCGGGCGGTCGCATCGCGGCCAATAAAGGTTGTATTCATCTGGTCGGCCCGGCACTGTGCGGTTTTCCAGACGGCCGTTCAGGCTGGGCGGGAAGGTTTTGCGGGTGCTGGTGGCTGTGGATTCGAGCCAGCCGCCTGCGTCTTCATCTTCGTGGGCGATTTGGTGAATAGGCTGGATAGACCGGTCGGCCTGGCTTCCAAAACGGCTATCTTCTTTTCCAAAATCTGTATTTTTTGGGTCAGCTTCTCTTCCAGAGTCTGTATTTTTTCGGTCAGGCGATTGAACGATTCCAGGATTTTTGGGCGTGAGTTCGTCCAATCGTCCATTGTTTGAGATTGGGCTTTGATGTGCCGCTCGATCTGCTGTTTTGTGTTCATTGGCAATTCTCCTGGCGATTGCTTCTTTGGTCTTATTATTGGGTTGGCCAGTGCGTTGAAACTCGCGCAGCGAACCGTCTGACATGGGCTTGTGAGCTGTCCCAGCTTTGCGTTGAGCGCGGTGTTCTTCGACTGTCAGGGTGATTTTCAAGCCCAATTCGCGCTCGATTCGTTCGCAGGCGCGGTGTAGGCGGCGGGCAGAGTGGCTGTCGTTCCACAGGCTGCCGTCCGGCTTGATCTTACAAAATTCAAAGTGACAGTGATCGAGGTCAGTGTCGTTATGCCTAGCTTGCTGATATTCAAGCTCAAGCATGTCCATTTCGACTCGCAAAATGAATCCGGCCTTGTCCCACTGGTCAGAGTCCAGACGTTCGCCAGGTGTTGCGCTAATCGCTATATGTATTGCTGACTGTTTTACGTCCGGCCGTGCGCATCTCAGTGCGGCGACAGCACACAGAAAGTCATTCTGCGCGCACGATCCGGAGATGCGCTCGGCATCTGGTTTGCCGAAGATGTAGGCGTGCAATCCAGCTTGCCCGCGCCCGGTGGTGATCTTTCCTTTTGTCATTGCTCGTCCTTGACTGCACCCAGCAACGCAAGGCGCAACGCAGATGCTTGGTCGTGCAGGGATTGCAGGTCGATCGAGATGTCAGAATTTACGGATCGAGCAAGCTGGTTGAGATTCGAGCCTATGCGGTGCAGCTCGGACAGGGCTCGGACGTTGATTAATGGGATGGCTGCTGGCATGCCGGACAAACAGGATTCTCGCATCCAGGTTGCTAGACGCATTTTTCCGCGCTTTGCCATTAGCAAAGAATGTTCGGCATGGGTGAGCCTGATCTTTATTTCTTTTTCACGTCCCATGTTTCAAGTCCTTTTGAATTTCGCGCCGCAGGTGCGCCACCGGAGGTCAAGTAGCGGAGCGAGGGGAAAGGGGCGCAGTCCCCTTTAACCACACCTTGCTTCCTGATTTGGTCTGTATCTTATCCATGTCTGAGCGGGAAAGATAGAAGTATTTGATTGCAACATATTGATTTAAAAGGCTATTTACGAAACATGCAAACTTTCGTAAAAGTAAAAAACGCGGATTTTGGTAGGAATTTTTGCCGGGATTTGTGGCTGGCTGTGGGTTTTCTAGACTTTATGTCTTGCGTAATCGGGTAGGCGTTTTTACGAAACTTGCAGGATTTCGTAAAAGTAAAATAGCGAGTTTTGGCCGTGATTTGGAGACTGGCCGCAGGGCTGCGCGCTGCGCTTGCCCCATCACACGGCGATGCCGTGAGAAACTAAAAGCCTAAGCTCGCAATGATATTTTCCAGATTGTCACAGTCTGGAGGCGGTCGGAAAGCTGTTTTCTCGGTGCGAATGGGGGCGGTTTTTGGTTTGGTTTCGGCTTTTGAGGTGGATTCTAGGTTTTCTTGATTCTTTATTGTTAACTGTAAGATTGCCTCTTTTTTAATCAACTTCCCTGCCATTTTCCACAGTGGTTTCCAGTCAGAATCGGCAGTGATGAATTCGCCGTTGCTCATTTCAATGCCAGCAAATTTCGGCATAATTTCACCAAAACCGTTAATGTGATTTTTGTATGTGAGTTTCACTTTGTGTTCATGGCAGAGATCTTCAAATCGAAGCCAGTCACCGGCCTGAAATGCTTCTTGAAAAACTTCAGGTACTGTGCGCTTGCGCAGCAACCGCCAGGCCGTAACGAGCCCCTTCTTTTTCTTTCCCAGGCCGAATTCAAAGAATGAAAATTCACGGAATCCATGATCGCGCCGCCAACTTTGATACAGATCAGTCGTTTTCTGATTTTTGATCATCAGCTCGCCTTCCGAGTCATACCCGATATGCTTTTGCGTGGTCTTAAAAACGCCGTCCTTGTAGCTGCTTTCCCCCTCTCCCTCTATATGCCTTGCGCTCAGATATGCGGCCGCATAGCTCATGGCCGCATCAATGCTGTCCTGCCCCTGGCGCATGGGTTTGAGGGCTTGAAAATCAATCTGTGTAACTCCTTTTTTATGGAAGCTGTCAATAATGTAATCTTCCACTTTTTGAGCGTCACTGGGGTGCACGAGCATGACAAAATGCCAATGAGGTGTGCTGTCTTTATGCGGATGAACTGCTCGCATGCCTAAACAAATAATGTCGTTGTCGCCGCACCAGACTTGAAAATTGCGCCACTGGACTGTTAAAAAACGATGTGCATCTTGTATTGTTTTTGTCCGGTCAAAGCGTGGATTTAATTTTTGTGTGGCATGCGCGGTTGTGGTTGGGTGAAATTTTGACGGGCAGGTCATTGTCACGATGAAGCCGGCGAGGCCAAGTTTTTTTGCTTTATTACTGATACTTTTTTTTCTCGCCATTAGCTCTGCATTTTTTCTCTTTTGCTGGATCGCGCGGGTCGGCATTTTAATGATCTCTCCGGTCTGCTTGTTTTTCAGCGAGCCGAACCGATCTATGAATTTATCGGTGGCTGAATTTTGACTGAGGTTGTCAAATTGAGAATCAACGCTGGCGCGGTTGATGTGCAATGGGTCGAGGCGATAGGCTGTATCTGCTCTGTATCGTCGAATTTCCGACCTGACGCGTTTTCTTATCCATAGCGGGTCACAGATACGGGCGATTTTGGCGGACATGAATTGTCCGGGGATGCTCAAACTTTTGACCAGGCATTCGAGCTCGTCGTCTGTCATTAATGCTGTTTTTTCTGCCGCGCTTTCACTTATTTGTTTTATGTCCTTCCAGCAGTCGGCCGCGTTTGCACCGGCCCATCGTGCCACGTGCGGCAGGTCGGGAATGTCGCCGATCATCCGATTTATTTCATCTGTTATTTGTTGCTCGCCGATATCATCGAGGATATTTTCGCAGTAACGCAGCTGCTGCTCAAAAATTATTTTGCTTCTGGATCTGTGATCTTTATGCCCATTTTCATCAGTCAGAGCCCATGCGGCACTTATAATTTCTGAGTTGCGATTTTGTTTGATGCCGGTGCGAATTTCATCCAGTCGCGCGCCCAGGTGCTTGCCAATTGTAGGACTAAAATGTGCGGCATGCTTTGCAAAAACCGGGTTTGATGATATTGCTAATGGGACGTTGTGATACATAACAAAAAGCTCCGAATTTGATCGCAGCGGCCTTGTTACTTATCGTCATGTGAGTTACTATAAGTCATGCGTTATGGTTCTGTTCCAAAACGCTATCGAGGGCATCAGCTGCGAACTGATGCCCTTATTCTTTTCCTATTTCAAAAAATAGTCAATTGATAACTTGTTGATTATAAGGCTATAGTTGTCTGGCAATATCTGGCAACGTCTAGCAATTACAGGCAGTAAAAGGCAAATAAATCTTTTTGGTTGCTGTTGTTTTTCGCACATGCCTAGACTGGGGGGTATGGGGGCATGACAATGAATGCACCCATTGCGTCTGGGCTCAGCCCAGCACAACGCCCATGGAGGGGCGGCGGGAGTGGGTCGAAGTGCAGCACCAGCGGCTCCGGCCGAAGGCTGGAGGATGGGGCGGGTATGCTCTTTGCTTTGTGATTGAAAAGTGGTTGTGTATTTGCGGTGGCGCGCAAAGTATCGGCTATAATATTACAGTTGTAATGGTATAGATGATGGTATCAAGAAATAATGCCTTACAAAAATCCTTTAAATTCAATCCGGTGCGCTGCTCGTTTACAATTGAGTGGGAATAGTTTCATCTCGCAGCGCCTTTACTATAAATTTAAAAGCTTGGAACGAGGATGGCGCTGCAATATTTGATGAATTTTTGCTAAAAATGGTCGCTCTGGCAGTGCCGGTTCGGCAGATCGTCATGACTATTTACGCCGATCCGGCCAACCCGGTGCCTGCTGACAACTCGCTGTTGTTGCAGGAGCTCGGCATCGAGGGTTACCAGGGCTATGTCAACGGTGGTTTGACGGAATGGAAATAATGCGGGAAGCATGCCGCAAGGGCATTCCCACGAAACAACGGAGCTTTGCTCCTGTTTCTGAATGAAGGATGCGGGATGCGGGATTCATGCCGCAAGGGCATTCCCGCGAAACTGCGGAGTTAAAACTCCTGTTTCTGAGTGAAGGATTCAGGACTGATGCTGTTATAATTTCTCGCCGCCTTGTATTGGAATAGCCATGACCGTGATTCGCCAGCAGGACTTCATCGACAGCATCGCCGATGCGTTGCAGTTTATCTCGTACTATCATCCGGCGGATTTTATCCATTCGTTAGCCTGCGCATACCGGACTGAGCAGTCTCCTGCCGCACGTGATGCGATGGCGCAGATTCTGACCAATTCGCGGATGTGTGCGGCGGGGCACAGGCCGATTTGTCAGGATACCGGCATCGTGGTGGCCTTCGTGCGCGTCGGGATGCAGGTGCGCTGGGAGGCTGATCTCGACGTGGTCGGGATGGTCAATGCGGGGGTGCGTAAGGCTTATCTGAATCCCGACAATGTGCTGCGCGCCTCGATCGTCGCTGATCCTGCCGGCCTTCGTAAAAATACCAACGACAACACGCCGGCCGTGGTACATGTCGAACTGGTTCAGGGCGACAAGGTCGAGGTGCGCATCGCGGCCAAAGGCGGCGGTTCGGAAAACAAGGCCGTGATGAAAATGCTCAATCCCGGCGACGATATCGTCGAATGGGTGTTGCAAAGCGTGCAGGGGATGGGGGCTGGCTGGTGTCCGCCGGGTATGCTGGGGATAGGCATAGGCGGCACGGCAGAGAAGGCGGTGCTGCTGGCCAAGGAATCCCTGATGCTGCCGATGGATATGCATGAACTCAAAGCGCGCGGTGCCGGCAATCGCCTTGAGGAATTGCGCATCGAGCTGTATGACAAGGTCAACGCGCTGGGTATCGGCGCACAGGGCTTGGGCGGGCTGACTACCGTGATGGATGTGAAGATACTCGATTATCCGACCCATGCGGCATCCAAGCCTGTCGCGATCATTCCCAACTGTGCGGCGACGCGGCACATTCATTTTGAGCTGGATGGCAGCGGTGTGGCTGAATTTACGCCGCCAAAACTGGAAGATTACCCCGACGTGCAGTGGCAGCCGGCAAAGGATGCGCGGCGCGTCAATCTGGAAACCCTCACGCGTGAGCAAATTTCACAGTGGCAACCGGGCGAGACCGTGTTACTCTCCGGCAAGTTGCTCACCGGGCGCGATGCCGCGCACAAGCGCATTGTCGAAATGCTCGCTCGTGGAGAAAAATTGCCGCAAGGCGTGGATTTTACCAACCGCTTCATTTATTATGTCGGGCCGGTGGATCCGGTGAAGGGCGAAGTGGTAGGTCCCGCGGGTCCTACGACGGCCACCCGCATGGATAAATATACTGAAACCATGCTTGATGCGACCGGCCTGATGGGCATGGTGGGCAAGGCGGAGCGTGGTAAAGTAGCCATCGAGGCGATCAAAAAACATGCAGCGGTGTATCTGATTGCGGTAGGCGGTGCAGCCTATCTGGTGTCCAAAGCGATTAGAAGTGCAAAAGTGGTCGCCTTCAATGATCTGGGCATGGAAGCGATCTACGAATTTGAAGTTGAGGATATGCCGGTGACGGTTGCGGTCGATACGCAAGGGCGTTCGATACACGACATCGGGCCGGCAGAATGGAAGAAGCGCATCGGCATGATGACTTTAGTAACTATTTGATTTTTAACGGCTTTGCTATCGCATGGTCGGCAACGAATTGGCGGGTCTCCCCGCATTGCAGGGTAGTGAATCTGGTCAGGTCCGGAAGGAAGCAGCCACAGCTAATTACTGCAAGTGCCGGGGGTAAGGCTCGCCTCCCTATGTGGTGCCATTGGAGGGCGTGATGATGAAGAAGGTGATCTGGTTCCTTTGCGCACTGTTGTCCAGTGGCAATGTGTTGGCGGTAGACGGGGTGTCGATGGAAGTCGGCAACGGCGATCACACGGACACAGTGCGCGCAGGCGCGATTTTTAATTTTGAACGTAAGTGGTTCACCGAAGGCGACTGGCAGGTTGGCGGTTTCTGGGAAGCTGCGGCAGGCCGTTGGCAAGGCCGCAGCAGTATCGGCAATAATCAGACCATTACCGATCTGTCCGTCACGCCGGTGTTCCGCTTGCAACAGAAGAATCCCGCCGGCATTTCCCCTTATCTTGAGGGTGCGATCGGTTTTCATCTGATTTCGCCAACCTTTATCTATGCGAATCGTCAGTTAGGCAGTTCCTTTCAGTTCGGTGACCATATCGGCGCAGGCGTGCGTTTTGGCGATCATCAGCAATTCGACCTGGCCTACCGTTATCAGCATCTCTCCAATGGCGGCATCAAGAAGCCCAATCAAGGCATCAATCTGAATCAAATCCATTTTGTCTATCACTTTTAACGGACATGGCGGAAAAATCGCCCCTGATGATCAAATTCGCCATGCCCGTTTCCCTCTCCACAATCCTCTCCCGCAAGCGTGCGAGGAGGCAAATGAATCGCTGCGCGAATTCTGCATTTAAGGTAGCGTAACTTGTCCGATACCTCAGTCCTCGCACGTAAATGGCGGCCTAAAAACTTCGCGCAACTGGCAGGCCAGGAGCATGTCGTCAGGGCGCTTACTAACGCGCTGTCGCAAAATCGGCTGCATCATGCCTATCTTTTTACCGGTACGCGCGGGGTGGGCAAAACCACGATCGCGCGCATTTTTGCCAAGTCGCTCAATTGTCTGACCGGCATCACTGCGACACCTTGCGGGGTATGCAGCGCCTGTACCGAAATTGACAGCGGACGCTTCGTCGATCTGATCGAACTGGATGCGGCATCCAATACCCAGGTGGATAACATGCGCGAACTGCTGGAGGGTGCGCTGTACGCGCCGACTTCCGGGCGTTTCAAGGTGTATATCATCGACGAAGTGCATATGCTGTCCAAGTCCGCCTTCAACGCGATGTTGAAGACGCTGGAGGAGCCGCCCGCGCATGTCAAATTCATTCTGGCCACCACCGACCCGCAGAAGATTCCTGTTACCGTGTTGTCGCGTTGCCTGCAATTCAATTTGAAGCAATTGCCGCCGGCGTTGATCGTTTCGCATCTGCAGCATGTGCTGGAACAGGAACACATCGAGTTCGAGCTGGGTGCGCTCAATCTGGTTGCGCGTGCAGCCCAGGGCAGCATGCGCGATGCGTTGAGCCTGACGGATCAGGCAATCGCGTTTTCGCTCGGCAAAATTGAAGAAGCTGCGATGCGCAGCATGCTGGGCGCGATCGATCAGAGTTATTTGTTTGAGTTATTGCAAGCGTTGCAGGCGCAAAAGGGCAGTGCGTTGCTTGAGGTTGCCGACAACATGGCGGCGCGCAGTATCTCCTTTGAAACGGCCCTGCAGGAGTTGGCCTCCTTGTTGCATCGCATCGCGCTGGCGCAGACAGTGCCGCAGGCGATCGCGGAGGATGAGCCGGAACGCGTGCGCCTGTTCGAGCTGGCGCAAGGCTACACACCTGAAGAGGTTCAGTTGTTTTACCAGATTGCGATTCACGGGCGGGCTGAAATTGATTTGGCGCCGGATGAATATGCCGGTTTCACGATGACGCTGCTGCGCATGCTGGCGTTCGCACCATCGCGCGACGGATTGCCTGCCAAGGCGGCAGCTCAGTCCGAGGTGCCTCGATTAACGCAGCCAGTCAGCCATGCGGCAGAGCGCGTTGCAGCATCAGTTCAGGTACCGGCAGCAGAACCAGCCACTGTTTCAGCCCTAGCTCCAGTTACGGCAAGAGTGCGTGATTCTGCGCCGGACTGGAGCCATCTGCTGTCACAGTTGAATGTGCAGGCGATGGCGCAGCAACTGGCCAAGCATTGTGTGCTGGATTCTGTGACAGATGGGCAGGTTATCCTTCGCATGGCGCAAGAACACAAGCATTTGCAGACCAAGACGGCGACTGATAATTTGCAAAACGCCATGAGCGACTATTTTGCCAAACCGATTAAATTGACCATCGTGCTGGGTAAAATAGCAGTGGCAACCCCGGCTACGATAGAGCATGAAACCCGCCAGGTCAGGCAGCAGCAGGCCAGCGACTCGATTGCACAGGATGCATTTGTGATCGCTGCTCAGGAACAGCTGGATGCCAGCCTGATAGCAGAATCAGTTAAACCAGTAAATCAATAGGAGTATGAGTATGATGAAGGGCGGATTGGGCGGCTTGATGAAACAGGCCCAGCAAATGCAGAAAAACATGCAGCAGGCACAGGCCGAACTGGCGACTGTGGACGTTGAGGGGCAGGCGGCATCCGGTATGGTGAAAGTGACCATGAGCTGTTCGCATGAAGTGCGCCGCGTGACACTGGATGACAGCGTATTGTCTGACAAGGAAATGCTGGAAGACTTGATCGTGCTGGCGTTTAACGATGCCGTCAAACAGGTGGCTGCAACGACGGAGCAGCGCATGAGCGGATTTGGCGCCGGTATGGGGCTGCCGCCCGGGTTGAAATTGCCGTTTTAATGGCAGTCTCGCATCTCGATGAGTTGATTTTGGCGTTGCGCTGTTTGCCGGGCGTGGGGCCGAAATCCGCTCAGCGTATGGCTTATCACTTGTTGCAGCGCGATCGTGCCGGAGCCTTGCACCTGGCCGCCTCGTTAGAGAAGGCGGCCGCGAACATTCAGCATTGCTCCCGCTGCAATAATTTCTCGGAACAACCGGTGTGCAGTTTGTGTGCTTCAACCACGCGTGACGAGAGTTTGTTGTGTGTGGTTGAAATGCCGGCTGACCAGCTGATGATAGAGCAGACGCAGTGCTATCGCGGCATGTATTATGTGCTGATGGGCCGATTGTCGCCGCTGGACGGGATAGGTGCGAAAGAATTGCATCTGGATAATCTGGTGAAACGTGTGCAGCAACATCCCTGTGAAGTGATTCTGGCGACCAACTTTACGGTGGAAGGGGATGCCACCGCGCATTATTTGGCGACCCTGTTACAATCCCTTGGTGTTAAAGTGTCGCGTATCGCGCGAGGTTTGCCGGTTGGCGGCGAACTGGAGCAGGTGGATAGTGGGACATTGGCGCAGGCTGTGCTGGAAAGACGTGAGTTGACTGTATGATAGAACAAGACATAGAACAAGACGAAGAAGTGCCGGCTGAGCCGGTACAGGGCGAGAAATTACAGAAAGTATTAGCCCAGTCCGGGTTCGGTTCGCGCCGTGCCATGGAAGAATGGATCGCGGCAGGGCGCGTCAGTGTGAACGGCGAACCGGCGACCCTGGGGATGCGTGTATTGCCGGGTGATCTGGTGAAAACCGAGCGCCGCACGATACGGGTGGGCGAGCGCGATCAAACGGCGCGCGTGTTGCTGTATCACAAACCGGAAGGCGAAATCGTCAGCCGGGATGATCCTGAAAAGCGTGCAAGCGTGTTCGACAAATTGCCCAAACTGCGCGGCCAGAAATGGATCGCCATCGGCCGTCTGGATTTCAATACCAGCGGTTTATTGATTTTCACGACTTCCGGTGAATTGGCGAACCGGCTGATGCATCCGCGTTTCGAGGTCGAGCGCGAGTATGCGGTGCGCGTGCAGGGCACCATGACGGATGAACAGATATCTCAGGTACTCAAAGAAGGCGTCATGCTGGACGACGGACCGGTCACCTTTGACAAGCTGGAAGATGAAGGCGGCGAAGGGTTCAATCACTGGTATCGCGTGATGCTCAAAGAAGGGCGCAATCGCATCGTGCGGCGTACCTTCGAGGCACTCGGACTCCCTGTCAGCCGTCTGATGCGGGTGCGTTTCGGTATAATCAACCTGCCGCCGCGATTAAAACGCGGCATGACGGCCGAGCTGGGTGAGGGTGAAGTGGCTCAGGTGATGGAGTGGGTTGGCATCGCTGCCAATGAGGCTGAACAAGCGGCATCCGCCCCGTTTGTGCAAAAGCCCGCAGTTGCGCGTCGCCCGGCTGCCCGTGGCCCGCGAAAAAATAGTGGACCCAGGCCAGATGGCAATCGCAGCAGCAATCGCACCGGTGGGAGTCGCGGTGCCAAACGCTGAACGCCTGGTTGACGAATTAACCCAGTTACAATTAGTCATGAAAAGCTGAATGGAAGATCGCAGCAACAAAACTATCATCTGCAGCGTGCTTTTTCTGGATATCGTTGAATATTCAAAAAAGCCCGTGACGGGTCAAATATCCCTGAAAGACAGGTTCAACACCTATCTTTCAGAGGCGATACACGATGTGCCGGTCACGGATCGTATCATTCTCGATACCGGTGATGGTGCAGCGGTCAATTTTCTGGGCGATGTCGAGGCAGCTTTGAATGCCGCGATTCGTCTGCGTGCGAGTTTGCTGGGTGAAGATCCTGCTATGGAGCCGCAACTGCTGGTGCGCATCGGGATCAATCTGGGGCCGGTGCGCCTGGTGCGGGATATCAACGGGCAGCCCAATATCGTGGGCGATGGAATCAACGTCGCGCAGCGCGTGATGGGCTTTGCTGAACCCAGCCAGATACTGGTGTCGCGCTCCTACTTCGATGCGGTATCGCGTTTATCCGATCAGTATACGGGGATGTTTCACTATCAGGGTTCACGTACCGACAAGCATGTACGTGAGCACGAAATTTATGCGATAGGTTATCCGGGCGATCAGACCGGCAAGGTAATGCAGGTAAATGCGGGTCCTGAAAAGCTGCCGCGCAGTTATGTCCAGATGCTGGAACAGGCCCGAGCTATCGTTCGTTCGGTCGCGGCCAAACCCGCCGTTTTGTCCGAAAAAATTAAACAGGCGGATGTTAAACAGCGTGTCTTGTATGCAACGGTGGTTGTCGTGCCATTGTTGCTGCTGGCCGGGGTGCTGGCGCTGATGCCCGGCAAGATGGGAGTGATTTCCGGGCAGCATACGGCCGACATCCAGTGGTCTGATAAAGCTGAGATTCAACCGGTGACAACGGTTGAAACCATGCAGGGTGTAATGCCCGCTGCATCAGCCGTTGCACAGGCCAAAGATGCGCCGACCAGTAATGTTGCAACCAAGCCTGTCGTCGAAAAAGCGGCCACGGATAAATCCTCCACGAATAAATTATCGGCCCAGGCGCAGGCCAAACATAAGGCCGAACTGCTGGCCGCAAAAAAGACAGTGTCACCTGCCAAAACGACCGAGAGCCAGGGTAAAAAAACAGAAACCGCCGCCGGCAAGACGGCGCCCGATTCTGATGGCAACAAGACTGAAGCCGTGAAGGACGCTTATCTTGTGGTCAGTTGTAAGGATGACGTGCAGCTCTTTGTGGATGGCGCGAGCAAGGGGAAGTTTGCTGCAGGCAGCATGACGGTCACGATCAAACCGGGCAAGCACAAGGTGATTCTGACACATGCAAGTTTCGGACTTTTTACCGATGACGTGAATGTTGAACCGGGAAAAACCGAGCGTATAAAGCCGAAAGTGTGCAATTAGCTATGCACAGGGTTAAAAAATTCAGGTGGGCGCGATGATCAGCCAGTTAGGGCGTTATGAGGTGATGTCTGAACTCGGTCAGGGGGCAATGGGCGTGGTATACAAGGCCCGTGATCCTCTGATTGATCGTATCGTCGCGATCAAGACGATCAATCTTGGTCTGGCACAGGAAGAAAAAGACGAATACGAGGGGCGTTTTTATCAGGAGGCGCGTGCCGCGGGCCGCCTCAATCATCCGAATATCGTGACTATTTACGATGTGGGCAAGAGCGGCGATATTGCCTATATTGCCATGGAATTCCTGCAAGGTTGTGAGTTGCGCGACCTGATGCGTGAGCACGAAAAGCTGCCTGTCGATCAGGTGCTGGACATGGTGGCGCAAGTCGCGTCGGGCCTGTCCTATGCGCATGAACATGAGATCGTGCACCGCGATATCAAGCCCTCGAACATCATGGTGATACGCGACGGTCATGTAAAAATTACCGATTTTGGCATCGCGCGCATGGCGTCTTCAGCGGTTCGTACCCAGACGGGCATGGTGCTGGGCTCGCCAAAATATATGTCGCCCGAGCAAGTGATGGGTCGTGTGATTGATCAGCGCTCGGATATATTTTCGCTGGGTGTGATGCTGTATGAAATGCTTACCGGCGAAGCGCCATTTATGGGCGAGAACGTGAATGCCATCATGTTCAAGACGCTCAATTATGTTCCTGCTGCACCGAGCACGCTCAATGACAAAGTGCCGGAGATGCTTAATTTTATCGTGGCCAAGGCATTGGCTAAAGGGCTGGACGACCGCTACCAGAATGCAAAGGATTTCGCTGCGGATTTGCGGGCCTGTCGTGAAACGATGCCACGCTCTGACCGGCCCGTCGAGATCGCCGAGAAAAAGAAGCAGGGCGCGTTGGCTGCCAATGTACGCAGTGATACCGGCGAGCAGCCAGAGAGCACATTACCTACGATGGGTTTGTCGCATGCTTTTGATTCGAGCGAGGCGACGCTGCGTCTGGCCGCTTTGACGACGAACCCTGAAGAGGTTGATGAATTATCCAGGACACTGAAGATCATGACACCGGCTGCGCAGCTGAATAAACAGACTGCGCAACTGAATAAGCCGGCAATCCCCAAGGCGCGATATGTTGCACCTGCACGTACCGCACCGGTGGAGCCGGCGGGAGAAAACGGCAGTAAATTCAAGCTGTTTGTTTTGCTGCTGGTCGTGCTGGTGCTGATCATCCTGATTGCTGCTCACTGAAAGACTGTCTGTGCTGTTCGTCATCCGGCCATCCAGAACGTTTGTCTTGTTGTTGCTTGCAGTGCATCTGCTCGTGATCCTCTCGGTCTGCCTGACGAATCTCGTGCTTTGGGCGCGTCTGTGTCTGTCTGTGACAATATTGTTCAGCCTGTTACACCAGTTGTATCGCCACGCGTGGGCGAAGCAGTCGTGGCGCACCTTCTCGCTGGACAAAAAAACCGTGGTGGTCAACACCCTGGGCGGGGAGCAGTTGAACGGTGAGCTGACACATCAGACGGTCATCACTCCCGGTTGCGTCGTGCTGTGTGCCAGGCTTCGCGAATTACCTGTCTGCCAGGTTATTTTCCGCGATGCGATGCAGGCAGATGCCTTCCGTGAGCTGCGTGTGCGCCTGAAGTTTTCTTAAAGCTGTACGCGAAAGAATGGGCGGCTTTAAAACCGGTTAAATATTCGTTTTTATCGGCAGGCGCACCGCAATTTTCGTGCCTTGCCCCGGATGACTTGTGATTGTCACTTCGCCGCCCAGTTGGCTGATACGCTCCTTTATGCCGCGCAGACCGAATGAACGCGGCTTGTTTTGTGCCGTCTCGTCAAATCCGCAGCCATCATCCGATACGATCAGTTCTATCTGCGCGTCGATACTGCCGGTTTTCATGATTTGCACTTGTACATGGCGTGCCGATGCGTGTTTCATGATGTTGTTCAGTGTTTCCTGAAAGACGCGGAACAGCGTGATGGAGAGCTCGTCAGAGGCATCGAAATCGTCACTTGATTTGATGATTTTGCAGGGGGTGCCGGTGCGCTTGGTGAATTCACCTGCTTCTATTTCAATCGCCGCGACGATGCCAAAACAATCGAGTGAGCCCGGACGCAGACTGTGAACCAGATTGTTGGACGCTTTTCCTGCCGTGTCCAGCAAGGTGGCCATGTCCTGCGTTTTTTCCTGTAGCGCGTTGTTGCCTGAGGGCAGTCGTTTCGCCACCCAGGCTAAATCCATTTTCAGGGCGGTCAGCAGCACGCCTATTTCGTCGTGAATTTCCCGTGCGATGCGGGTGCGCTCTTCTTCCTTGATGCTTTCTATGTGTGACGAGAGTTCGCACAGACGCTGCCGCGAGTGTTCAAGTTCAATTTCGGCCTGTTTGTTCGGGGTGATGTTGACCATAAAACCCTTCCAGACCGTGCCATCGGCATTGGTTTCGTGATGTTTCGCCCGCAGATTGACCCATTTGATTTCGTTAACGAGAGGCTCGCTTCGCGAGGCGTTCGCCCCCTCGCTCGCAAGCGGGATAACCAGCGACTTGCCCACTTGTGGGCTTAGTCGATTGGCTAGTTGTTCCATCAGAGGGTTTGAGTGAGGGGGGCGGGCATGGCTGGTTTTGTCATGCCTGCTGTGTGGCAAAACGATGCGTCCCTCCCAATTCCAGGGGGTGGCCTGTGCGGCGGACAGGCGCATGCTCTGCTGGAAACCATCCGCATCAGCCGGGTGCAGGCAATTTATCAATAAATGCGGGTTCTGTTGCAAGGTGAGCTGGTTTATACCGAGCAGGTCAAGACAGCCTTCACTGACATAGGGGAAGTGCAGCGCGCCATGCTTGTCCAGCCTCATCTGGCAAGCCATGCCGGGCAGGCTGTCCAGGAATGAATAGTGATCCAGCTCGTGTTTGTCGCATAAAGCGACACTCCACTCCTGCTCTTGCAGTGCGGCGGCAAGCGAGATTGCATCGGATGCGGCGCGTTGCTGCACGGCAGGTGCTGAGCGTTGTTCTGCCGCTTCGCTGGAGATATCCGCGACCGGTTCGATGTGCGAGACAGTTCCTGACATTGTTGGGCTGGCTAGGAGTTAGGAATGGTTAAGCTTACTATATATTTCAGGATGCAGGAATCAGGATGCAGGATTCGTGCAAGAAAAAGCGGCGCATCGGTTTTTCTCAATCCTCAACTTTTCGCTTCGCTTTCCTCAATCCTCAACTTCTTGCTTCGCTTTCATCAATTTTCAATTTTCAATTTTCAATCCCGTATCCTGATATCTGGTATTTGGGGAGTGACTGTGGGACAATTCAAGGCTGCCCGAATCCGGGTTCATGTCGTCATCATCGCTTATTGGAAGAAAAGAATGCCTATTATCACGTTGCCGGATGGCTCTCAACGCAGTTTCGATGCGCCCGTCACAGTCGCCGATGTGGCGCTCAGTATCGGCGCGGGTCTGGCGCGCGCCACGCTGGCCGGTCGTGTGGACGGTCAGGTGGTCGATGCCTCGCATCTGATTGCTCGGGATGCGCAGCTTTCGATCATTACCGACAAGGATGCCGAGGGCGTCGAGATCATCCGCCATTCAATGGCTCACCTGATGGCTCATGCGGTAAAGGAATTGTTTCCGGATGCGCAAGTGACCATCGGGCCTGTGATCGAAAACGGCTTTTTCTACGACTTTTCCTATCACCGTCCGTTTACGCCGGAAGATTTGCAATCGATCGAAAAACGCATGGCCGAGATCGTCAAACGCGACCTTCCGATAACACGGCGGGTGCTGCCGCGCGACGAAGCGGTCGCCTACTTCAAGGGTATCAGCGAACACTACAAGGCCGAGATCATCGAGTCCATTCCGGCCGATCAGGATGTGTCGCTCTACACCGAGGGCAACTTTACCGACTTGTGCCGCGGCCCGCATGTGCCTTCCACCGGTAAGCTCAAGGTATTCAAGCTGATGAAGCTGGCCGGGGCCTACTGGCGCGGCGATTCGAAGAACGAGATGCTGCAGCGCATTTATGGCACGGCATGGGCCAAAAAGGAAGAACTCGAAGGATATTTGCACCGGCTGGAAGAAGCCGAGAAGCGCGACCACCGCAAGCTTGCCAAACAGCTGGATCTGTTTCACATGCAGGACACCATGCCGGGTATGGTGTTCTGGCATCCCAAAGGCTGGACGCTGTGGCAGGAAGTCGAGCAATACATGCGTGCGAAGTTTCGCGAACACGATTACCAGGAAGTGCGCACGCCGACCATCATGGATAAGACGCTTTGGGAAAAGTCCGGGCACTGGGAAAACTACCGCGACAACATGTTCACCACCGCGTCGGAGAATCGCGACTACGCGGTGAAACCGATGAACTGTCCGGGACATGTGCAGATTTATAACCACGGCCTGCACAGCTATCGGGATTTGCCGTTGCGTCTGTCTGAGTTTGGTTCCTGTCATCGCAATGAATCCTCCGGTTCCTTGCACGGTTTGATGCGGGTGCGCGGTTTCACGCAGGACGATGCGCATATTTTCTGTACCGAAGAGCAGGTGCAGGCTGAAGTGTCGAGCTTCATCGTGATGCTGAACGAGGTGTATCGCGATTTTGGCTTCACCGAGGTGATCGTCAAGTTGTCGACCCGCCCCGAGAAGCGCGTGGGATCGGACGAGACCTGGGATAAGGCGGAGGCGGGGCTGGCTGCGGCCTTGCAGCAAAACCAGCTGGCTTATGACGTGCAGCCGGGCGAGGGCGCGTTCTACGGCCCGAAGGTCGAATTCACGCTCAAAGACAGTCTGGATCGTTTGTGGCAGTGCGGCACGATACAGCTGGACTTCAACCTGCCGGTGCGACTGGGCGCTGAGTTTGTCGACGAGGATAACTCACGCAAGCCACCTGTGATGCTGCATCGCGCCATTTTAGGTTCGATGGAGCGCTTCATCGGTATTCTGATCGAACATCACGCCGGTGCCTTCCCGTTGTGGCTGTCGCCGGTGCAGACCGTATTGATGAACATTTCTCAGGCGCAGGAGGAATATGCCCGGGAAATCGGACGTTTATTGCAAGATGCGGGCATTCGCGTGCAATTGGATTTGCGCAATGAGAAGATTACCTATAAAATCCGCGAACATAGCTTGCAGAAACTTCCCTATCAACTCATCGTTGGCGATAAGGAAGTTGCTGGAAGATTGATAGCCGTGCGTACCCGCAGTGGTGAAGATCTCGGACAAATGACGCTGGAAGATTTAATCGAGCGTTTTAAGTCAGAAATCAAATCGGGCAGCACGGTTTAATTTTTCCGATACGGAGACATTCCAATAGCACAAAATAAATTACAGCGCCTCAATGAGATGATTACAGCACCCCAGGTGCGACTCATTGGAGCAGATAAAGAACCCCTCGGGATCGTGACCAGCACAGAAGCTTTGCGTCTGGCTGTTGAAGCGGAACTGGATCTGGTGGAAATTTCGCCTATGGCGGATCCTCCGGTCTGTCGCATCATGGATTTCGGCAAATTCAAATATGCCGAAAGCAAGAAGCAACACGAGGCCAAGCTCAAGCAGAAGCAGGTTCAGGTCAAGGAAATCAAGTTTCGTCCGGGTACGGATGACGGCGACTACAACATCAAGTTGCGCAATCTGATCAAATTCCTGAATGACGGCGATAAGACCAAGATTACGCTGCGTTTTCGCGGCCGTGAAATGGCCCATCAGGAAATCGGTATGCGTCTGATTGAACGCGTCAGGAATGACCTGGAGGAATTTGCCGTAGTTGAGCAGTTCCCCAAGATGGAAGGTCGTCAGATGGTGATGGTGTTGTCACCTAAAGCGGCATTGAAAAAATAATAAATTTAGCTAGTAGCTAGTAGCTAGTAGCTAGTTGTTTTCTTTCTGATAGCAGGGGCTGATCAGGAAGATGTTGCAAGCAGATCCCCGAAAATAAGTGGTGTATGGGGTAACAAGTTTTTCCAGTCGGAAAACACCTCCCACCATAACTTAAGGAGTAGTTATGCCTAAGATGAAAACCAAAAGCGGAGCAAAAAAACGCTTCGTCGTTCGTGCTGGCGGCAGTATCAAGCGCGCATGTGCCTTCAAGCGTCACATTCTGACCTCGAAGACAACCAAGACAAAACGTCAACTGCGTGGTACGACGGAAGTTCACTCAACCAATGTAGCAGCGGTTCGCCGTATGCTGCCTTACGCGTAAGGAGTAGAACATGCCAAGAGTAAAACGTGGAGTCGTAGCCCGTGCAACGCACAAGAAACTGTTAGCCAAGGCTAAGGGTTATCGTGGTCGCCGCAAGAATGTATACCGTGTAGCCAAGCAAGCTGTGATGAAAGCCGGGCAATATGCCTACCGCGATCGTCGTCAGAAGAAGCGTCAGTTCCGCACTCTGTGGATTGCACGTATCAATGCAGCCGCACGTGAATTCGGCATGCCATACAGCGTATTCATGAATGGCCTGAAGAAAGCGGACATTCAAGTGGATCGTAAGGTCTTGTCTGACATTGCTATTTTCGATAAGGCCGCATTTGCCCACTTCGTTGAGCAAGCCAAGGCAAGTCTCGCTGTTTAGTTGAGCCTCGCAGTCTGCATTTGACTGCGTAATTAAAAAGGGGGCGAATCGCTCCCTTTTTTTCGTTGTGTGGGTGGTTTTATGGAACAACTTCAACAAATTCATGATCAAGCTCTACAGCAATTCGCTCTCATCAGCGATGAGGCTGAGTTAGAGCAGGTCAAAGCTATATATCTGGGCAAAGAAGGCTCGCTGACGGCGTTGCTCAAAGGTCTGGGTAAACTCTCGAATGATGAGCGTCCTGCTGCGGGTGCGCGGATCAATGTGGTCAAGCAGGCGATTGAAGCCGCGCTGCAACAGCGCCGCGACACGCTGGCACTGGCGAAGCTCGAAGCGCGCCTGGCAGCCGAATCGCTGGACGTGACCCTGCCCGGGCGCGGCATCGGCACCGGCGGTTTGCATCCGGTCACGCGCACGCTCGAACGCATCGAGCATCTGTTTCACAGCTTGGGTTTTGCCGTCTCGGCAGGCCCTGAAATCGAACACGATTTCTATAATTTTACCGCGCTGAATATCCCGGCGAATCATCCGGCGCGCGCGATGCACGACACGTTTTACATCGATCCTGAACATGTGTTGCGCACGCACACCTCCCCTGTGCAAGTGCGCTACATGGAAAACAATCAACCTCCGCTGAAGATCATCTCGCCGGGGCGCGTGTATCGGGTCGATTCCGATGCGACCCATTCGCCGATGTTTCATCAGGTCGAAGGCTTATGGGTCGATGAGCACGCGAGTTTTGCCAATCTCAAGGGCGTGGTGCAGGACTTTTTGCAGCGCTTCTTCGAACAGGATGACTTGCAGGTGCGTTTCAGGCCTTCCTTCTTTCCGTTCACCGAACCGTCGGCTGAAATGGACATGAGCTGGCGCGGCGGCTGGCTGGAAATCGGCGGCTGCGGCATGGTGCATCCGAATGTGTTGAAGCACGTGAACATCGACAGCGAGAAGTATCTCGGCTTCGCATTCGGCCTGGGCGTGGAGCGTCTGGCGATGTTGCGTTACGGCGTAAACGATTTGCGTCAGTTCTACGAGAGCGATTTGCGCTTCCTCAAGCAATTTAATTAAAAAATGAAATTTCGTCGCGATGCTGTGTTGCTCACAAAAAATTTCTTCTTGCATATTGAATATATGCTGCGGCGTAATTTTTTACTCGCGCCTTGCCTGGCTTAGAAATTTAATTTTTTAGAAACATCCTTACATATTATGAAATTTTCTGAAAACTGGTTAAGAACCTGGGTTAATCCCGACCTGACAAGCGATGAGCTTGGTCATGTTTTGACGATGGCGGGCCTCGAGGTCGAGGACTTGGCGCCGGTAGCGCCTGCGTTCAATGACGTGGTGGTAGCCCTTGTGTTGTCGGTTGAAAAGCATCCCGATGCGGATCGTCTGAACGTCTGTCAGGTGAATGTAGGCGAGGCCGAGCCGCTGACGATTGTGTGCGGCGCGGCTAACGTGGCGGTCGGCATCAAAGTGCCTTGCGCGCGTTTCGGTGCGGTGCTGCCCGGTGACTTCAAGATCAAACAGGCCAAGGTGCGCGGCATTGCCTCGTTCGGCATGTTGTGTTCGGCAGTTGAGCTGGGACTGGCTACCGAGAGCGACGGGCTGTGGTTGCTGCCGGACGATGCGCTCGTCGGTCAGACGGTTCGTGAATATCTCGATCTGGACGACAAGCTGTTTACCTTGAAGCTCACGCCCAATCGCAGCGACTGCTCCGGCATGAAGGGTGTCGCGCGTGAAGTCGCGGCCTTGACCGGCAGTCAATTTCAGCCCGTCGCGATAGCAGCGCAGCCTGTCACCCTTGCAGAACAATTGCAGGTGGTGGTTGAAGATAAAGAGGCTTGCCCGCTGTACTGTGGGCGTCTGGTTCGCGGCGTGAATGCGAAGGCTCAGACACCGGTCTGGATGCAGCGTCGCCTGGAACGCAGCGGACTGCGCACAATCAACGTCGTGGTGGATATCACCAACTACGTGATGATGGAGCTGGGCCAGCCGATGCACGCCTTTGATGCGGAAAAGCTCACAGGCGGCATCACGGTGCGTCCTGCCAGTCAGGGTGAAGCGCTGACCTTGCTGGGCGGTCAGGCGGTTGTTCTGGATGAAGAAGTGCTGGTGATCGCGGATGATGCGCGCGTGCTGGCACTGGCAGGCATCATGGGCGGTGCGGGCAGCGGTGTTGAAACCAGCACGCAGAGCATATTTCTGGAATCGGCTTTCTTCCATCCCGATGCCATCGCAGGTCGTGCGCGGCGCTTCGGCCTGGCAACGGATTCTTCGTTCCGTTTCGAGCGCGGTGTGGATTTCGCGGCAACACATCAGGCATTGGAGCGTGCCACGCAATTGCTGCTGCAAATCTGCGGCGGCAGTGTCGGTGAGATCAGCGAGGTTCGCGGTGAAATGCCTGTTCGTGCTGCGATTAGCTTGCGCGTCTCGCGTGTCGCCCGCGTGCTGGGTGTTGCGCTTGATAATGAACAAATATCCAGCATATTCAATCGTTTGCAATTTGAATTCACGGCAGAAGGCGATATTTTTAGCGTGCTGCCACCCAGCTTTCGCTTCGATTTATCTATCGAGTCGGATTTGATCGAAGAAATCGCCCGTCTGTATGGCTATGACAATATTCCGGCACTGGCGCCACAAGCTGCGTTGACCATGTTGCCGTACAGTGAATCGCAGCGCCCACTGGCGCGTGTTCAGCAAACGCTGGTCGCGCGCGACTATCAGGAAATCGTCAGCTACGCCTTCGTCGAAGAGCAGGTCGAGACGGATCTGTGCGGCAACGACAGCCCGGTCGCGTTGCAAAATCCGATTGCCAGCAATCTGGCCGTGATGCGCAGCTCGCTGATCGGAGGATTGGTCGGCGCCTTGCGCTTTAACCTCAATCGCAAACAAGCGCGCGTGCGCCTGTTCGAAGTGGGTGCGTGTTTCGCCCGCTCCCCTCTCCTCAACCCTCTCCCGCAAACGGGCGAGGGGGCAAGCGAATCGCTGCGCGAGTTTCACCTTAACGATTACCAGCAAACCCAGCGTCTGTCGGGTATCGCTTATGGTGCCTGCCTGCCGGAACAATGGGGGGCTGCCGCCAAAGCGGTCGATTTCTACGACGTAAAGGCGGATATCGAAGCGCTGTTCGCTCCGGAAGTTTTACGTTTTGTCGCAGCAAGTCATCCGGCCCTGCATCCGGGACGCTCGGCGCAAATTTACTGTGCCGGTAAGGCCGTGGGCTGGATAGGCGAGCTGCATCCGCACTGGCAGCAGCAATACGACATGGCGCAAGCGTGTGTCTGGTTCGAGGTCGAGTTAGGCGCACTGATGCAGGCTCAGGTTCCACACATGAGCGAGATCGCCAAATTTTTGCCGGTGCGTCGCGATCTGGCCGTGCTGGTGGATGAGTGTGTCAATTCGCAAAGTTTGACGGATGCCATGCTGCAAATCAATGCGCCGTATGTGCAGGAAGTTGTTTTATTTGATGTATATCGCGGCCGAGGTGTGGAACCGGGTAAAAAAAGCCTTGCATTCCGCGTGTCGTTACAAGATACTCAAAAAACACTCACCGATGCCGAAATCGAGCCTGTCGTTTCGCTGTTGGTGGACGTATTGAACAAGCACGGTGCGCAACTGCGCATGTAAGGGATAATAATGATAACAACATTAACAAAAGCGGAGCTGGCGGATTTGCTGTTTGCAAAGGTCGGGCTGAACAAGCGCGAAGCCAAAGATATGGTAGAAGCCTTTTTTGAGGAAATCCGTGTGCAGTTGGAGCAGGGCGAGAGCGTAAAATTATCAGGTTTCGGTAATTTTCAACTGCGTGACAAACCGCAACGTCCCGGGCGCAATCCCAAGACGGGCATCGAGATTCCGATTTCAGCACGCCGCGTGGTGACATTTCACCCCAGTCAGAAGCTGAAGACCCTGGTGGAAAAGTCGTATCATGGAACACCACACGCCTAATTCGGTACTCCCTCCTATCCCCGCCAAACGTTATTTCACCATCGGTGAAGTAAGCGAGTTATGCGGGGTGAAGGCGCACGTGCTGCGTTACTGGGAGCAGGAGTTTACCCAGCTCAACCCCGTCAAACGCAGCGGCAATCGACGCTATTATCAGCATCATGAAGTAGTGCTGATACGCCGCATCCGTGAATTGCTGTATGAGCAGGGTTTTACCATCAGCGGCGCGCGCAACCGTCTCGACGGTACACGCGGATCCAATCATCCGGTTGATCTTGTCGAGTCGGCTGCTAAAGCGGGCACGGACGCTGCATCGGGAATGGATGTCGCCTTCTTGAAACGTGAAATTCGTGACATCATCTCGATGCTGGGCGCGTAAAAATTCTTCTGACAGCGGGTTGCTCTGTTATAATAGCCGGCTTCAGCGTGTAGCGCAGCCTGGTAGCGCACTACCTTGGGGTGGTAGGGGTCGGAAGTTCGAATCTTCTCACGCTGACCAAATAAATCAAGTTGTTGCAAGAAATAGAAAATCCGCTTAAAGCGGATTTTCTAGTTCAGGGGAAACGAGTTGTTCTGGAATTTCCCCTTTATCAACATAAGCAGCACCACGAATGTCGCTCCGTTGTGCCTGCGATTCAGTTGCTTACGTGAACTGATCTGATCGATGGTTTTATGGTTTGCGCTGTGCACTGTTTGTCCCAGGCTCCGGCTTCTGTTTCTAGCATGAGGAGCATGGCAAAGGTCAGCGCAGAGAGCAAATTCGCGCAGGCATCAGGGGAGGGCGGCTCGCCTAATTCGAATTTTTCACCACGGATACACAAAACGAACGCATCGGGCGATGCTTGCCCGTAGAACTGGGCATACACTTTCAGCAAGGATTCTGGCGCCAGTGCATGGCTATACAGGGTTGGTTCGTTGCTCGCCTTTGCGCGATAAAAGGAAAAAGGCGTCGGCGTATCCATCCCCGCGTCGATGAAAAGCACCAGTTTCCTGTCCTTCATATCCATCGCGTGCTCGATCTGCAACTGGTAGTCTTCGATCAGTTCGAATTGTTCAACAAACACTTCCCCCTTCTCCCTGAGCGTAGCGGTCGTAGCGGAAGCTACGGGAACCGCACGGCCTACCCCTTGCGGGCATTTCCCTTCCCCTGAATTTAACCAGGCGTCCAGTTCCCGCAACACCAGCGGCCCCAACGCATCGTCACCGCGCGATTCGTTGCCGATCGCAAAAATCAGGACAGGGGCTGGCATCACGCGCAGATGACACCTGCGCCAGAACGTGACAGGCTGGACAGGCGCTCGCCGGCTTCATTCAATACTTCGACTTCCAAAGGCATTTTACCCAGCGCATGGGTTGCACAGGACAGGCACGGATCGAAGGCGCGCACCGCCACTTCGATGTGGTTGAGCAGGCCCTCGGTGATCTCGTGACCGTGCAGATATTGCTGCGCAACCCGGCGCACCGCCTCGTTCATCGCCTGGTTGTTGTGGGTGGTGGAGACAATCAGGTTGCACATGGTGATCAGATCGTTCTCGTCCACGCGATAGTGATGGATCAGCGTGCCGCGCGGCGCTTCGATCACGCCCACACCCTCGAAGCCGCGTTCGCCGGTTGCGATCAGATCGCTGCCCGTGATGTCATCGTCATGCAGCAGGTCCTTGATCATTTCGGCCGCATGCAGCATTTCGATCATGCGTGCCCAGTGGTAGCCTAACGGCGCATGCATCGGCATCACGCCGCTGTAAGCCATAAACTCACGACGCTCGATTTCGGCCAAAGGCGTTGAGATGAAGTCGCAATTCTGCACGCGCGACAGAGGCCCCACCCGGTACCAGCCTTTTTCGCGGCCCAGGGCTTTCAGGTAGGGGAACTTCATATAGCTCCAGTTTTTGACCTCTTCGCCTATCAAATCCGTGTAGTTCTGGTAGTCCACTCCGTCAAATATAATATTGCCGTTCTCGTCGCGGCCTCTTAGTCTGCCGTGGTACAAGTCGAGTGAGCCATCAAAGCCCACCATGGACATGTAGTTGGCGCGGAAGGCACCGAAGCTGTTGTACAGTTCGGGATTCTTGTGGTGTAACTCCTTGACCATATGCACCGCCTCGCGGCTCCATGCCACCATCTGGTAGATGTCTTTGAGCAATTCGTCACGCTCAGGAACAGATAGCGATTTGTTCACGCCGCCCGGAACCGAACCCGTGCCATGTATGCGTTTGCCAGCCGTGTGGCGGATCACCTCCTGGCCGAACTTGCGCAACAGAATGCCGCGACGGGACGTCTCAGGATATTTTTCGGCGATGCCGACGATATTGCGTTTAGCGATGTCGCTGTCGAAACCGAACAAGAGGTCTGGCGAGCACAGGTGAAAAAAATGCAGCGCGTGCGATTGCAGTATCTGGCCGTAGTGCATCAGTCGGCGTATCTTCTCGGCGGTGGGCGTCAGGTGTTTCGCGCCAACGATGGAGTCCAGCGCCTTGCTTGCCGCAAGATGGTGACTCACAGGACAAATGCCGCACAGCCGTTGCACCATCACCGGCACTTCCCAGTAGGGGCGTCTCTGAATGAATTTCTCGAAGCCGCGAAATTCGACGATGTGCAGGCGTACCTGATGTACCTTGTTTTTGTCATCGAGCAGGATGGTCACCTTGCCGTGGCCTTCGACCCTTGAGACCGGATCGATGGCGACGCGGCGCAGGTTTTCCGGATTAGCGGCAGTTTCTAACAGGGAAGACATAGCGATACCTTTAATCGTAATGGATCAGGCCGTGACCCAACTCAGGTTCGCGGCCTGCGAGCAGGTCGGTCAGCACTTTCCAGATGGCATCAGCGGCGGGCGGGCAGCCGGGGATGAAATAGTCGATCTTCACGACCTCATGTATCGGGTGGACCTTATCCAGCGGCAGCGGCAACTCAGGATCATTCGGAATGAAGCCGTCGACCAGGCCGTGTTGCGCGTGATAGACCTCCTCCAGGATTGTTGCCAGAGGTAAATGATTGCGCTGTGCAGGCAGGCCGCCGTTGATGGCGCAGGCGCCCAGGGCAATCAGGATGTTGCAGTTTGCACGGAATTCGCGCAGCACATGCACGTTCTCGGCATTGCACAAGCCGCCCTCGATGATGCCGATATCGCAGGGGCCGCAGTGCTTGATGTCGGTCAACGGAGACCGGTCGAATTCAATCAGTTGCACCAGATCCAGCAGGCGCTCGTCGATATCGAGAAAGGACATGTGGCAGCCGAAGCAGCCCGCCAGCGAGGTGGTCGCCACCCTCAACTTTTTTACCGGAGCATTCATCTCAGGCTCCTTTCACGGTTGGATGCGGCGTGGCACTGATCGGCTTTTCGTCGAAACTGCGCGATCCGATGGGCACAGTGAAACCGACGCGTTTCTTCAGGATGACGCCGACCGGGCAGACGTGCGCCGCCTTGTCGTACCCGGTGAAGTCTGTATCCGCCAGGCGGCCTGATTTTGCATTGACGATCAAATGGCTCTTGATGCCGCGCCCGGACAAGGCAAACACGTTCTTGCCGTCGACATCGCGACTGGCGCGCACGCACAGCGAACACAGGATGCAGCGGTTAAAATCCAGCAGGTATTCCGGATGAGAAGCATCCACCGGACGGTCAGGGAAAAACTGATCGAAGTGCGGCGACATCATATTCAGTTCGTAGGCGGTGGCCTGCAACTGGCACAAACCGCTCTTTTCGCAAGACGGGCAGAAGTGATTGCCCTCGACGAACAACATCTGCAACAGTGCCCGCCGCTCATCGTTGATTTCCGTGGTATCGCTCTCGACCACCATGTTGGGTTGTGGCTGCTGGGTACAGGATGCAGTCTGCCGACCGTTGGCTTTCACCGTGCACAGCTTGCATGAGCCATGCGGCTTGAACTCCGGGTTGAAACACAGATGCGGGATGTATTCGCCCGCCGCCATCGCTGCCTGAATGATGGTCTGCCCCTCAGAGTAGGGAATGGTCTTGCCGTCCAGCGTAAAGATGGCTTGTTTATCTTGACTCACCGCTTCGCTCCCCCCTATCCAACTTTCCCCCGCATGCGCGAGAAAGAGCAAACGTAAAAAAATAATTTTTAAACATTGCCACGCTCCAGATGTGCTCCGGTGTCATCGCGCCCCGTCATCTGGCGAGCCTGCGACAGTGCGTGATCAAGATCGAAAGCCGGGACGAAATTTTTGTGGGCCAGGCGTTGATCGTAGGCCGGACGGAAACGGGCGATGGTGTCCAGCACCGGGTTGCAGGCCGAATGCCCCAGACCGCAGTGGCTGGTGGACTGCAACAGGACATTGAGTTTTTCGATCTCGGCAAAGTCGTAGGGTGAACCGTGACCGTGCGCCAGCTTATCCATCATGTTGGACAGCAAGGAAGTGCCGACCCGGCAAGGCGTACAAAAGCCGCAACTCTCATGCTTGAAAAAATGCACGAAGTTGCGCGCCACTTCAAACATGTCGCGACTTCTGTCGAACACCATGAAGGCACCCGCAGTCGGGATGTCCTCGAAAGCGATTCGCCGGTTAAACTCGTCAGGCGCGATACACACACCGGACGGGCCGCTGACTTGCACCGCCTGCGTGTCGGCGGCACCACAGTCACTGAGTACCTGGGCTACCGTCACGCCGAAGGGGTATTCGTACAGACCCGGTCGGGCGCAATCGCCTGACACGGAAAGGATCTTGCTGCCGCTGGACGTGTCGGTGCCGATGCCGGCATACCATGCGCCGCCTTGCAGCGAGATCAGACAGGTCGCAGCGAAGGTCTCGACGTTGTTTACCACGGTAGGCATGTTGAGGTAGCCATGGGTCACCGGAAAAGGCGGGCGATTGCGCGGCGTGCCGCGTTTGCCTTCCAGCGATTCGATCAGCGCGGATTCTTCACCGCAGATATACGCACCCGCGCCCAGATGGATTTCGATGTCGAAGTTGAAGTCGCTCAAACCCAGTATGCCGTTCCCCAGCAGGTTCTGCTGGCGCCGATGCTGCAGCACCGCCTGCAAATGCGCCAGCAGGTAACGATATTCTCCGCGCAGGTAGAGAAAACCTCTTGAAGCACCGATGATGCGGGCGCACAGCGTCATGCCCTCGAACACCATGTCGGCGAAGTTATTTAACAGTACGCGATCCTTGAACGTGCCCGGTTCGCCTTCATCTGCATTGCACACGACATAGTGCTGCTCACCCATCGCTGCGCGACAAAACTCCCACTTCGAGCCGGTGGAGAAACCCGCACCGCCGCGTCCACGCAGTTTGGAGATTTTTACCTCCTGCAAGGTCTCCACAGTTCCTCGCTGCAACAGGGCTGCCAGTGCCGATCCGGATTGAAAATCGCTGCCCAGCAAGATATCGCTGCGCCGGATGTTGTCTTCTATCGCAAAGAACATGGCAGGCCAAGCGGATACCGGCACACGCTCGCGGATCAATTCACAGATGGCATTCACGCGTTCATGAGTCAGCCGGTTGATGGCGATGTTGTTGACCAGCATCGCCGGCCCCTGATCGCACATGCCGGTACAGGAGGTAGTATTGATGCTGAGCAATCCGTCTTCAGATAGCTTGCCGGGTTCTACCCACAGCTGGCCGCACATGCTCTCCATCAGATCCGTGTTGCCCAGCATGCGGTCGGTGATGTTGTCGGAGAACAGCACGCGATATTCGCCATTCGGTTGCAGATGCAGGAAGGAATAGAAGCCTGCCACGCCTTCGATTTTCGAGCGCGGCAACTGCAACTGCGAACTTAAGTGATCGATGGCATCGGAATGGATGTATCCGTAGTGATCCTGCGCCGCTATCAGAATCTGGAGCAGGTCGCAGGCGTCGTGCCGGTGACGAATGAGTATCGGATCCAGATACTCCGCATGCGTGTCGATTGGGTTGACCATGGGAGTGCTTTCTATGGTTACAAGCGGTGAGAAAACTGGATTTTTCTGCGTGGCTGATTCTACGCCCATGAAAACTGATTTGAAAGCCCGGTTTGATCGTCATACAATCGCAACATGCGCCAAGCTATCTGGACTGCGCAATCCTGGGGAACTGACATGACAATCTCATTACATGTTCGATTAATTCTCAAATTTCTTCTGTCGCTGCTGATTCTTGCGCCGAATCTGGCATACGCCCATACCGGTGTCGAGGAGGCTGCCGGCCGGGCGCATGGCTTGTTCCATCCTTTCACAGGACTCGATCACTTTTTTGCGATGATCGCTGTGGGACTGTGGGCGGCGCAGCTGGGCGGGCGTGCACAATGGCTGCGCCTGGCAGGCGCTTCGATTGCCCTGTTCGGCGGCGCGCTCTGTTTTATTGGCTAACATGCATGAAATGTCGCTGGCCGAGAACGTGCTGCAAATCATCGAGGAATCGGCGCGTTCACAAAATTTCCGACGCGTGCGCTGTGTGGTGCTGGAAATAGGTCGCCTGTCCTCGGTCGAACCCGACGCGATGCGTTTCTGTTTCGATGCTGCGATGGCCGGCAGTATAGCGGATGGGGCAAGGCTGGAAATCGTAGAGACCGAAGGGCGGGGTTGGTGTGCGCAATGCGCATCCGATGTGCCGCTGGCCGCGCTGTATGAGCCCTGTCCGCATTGCGGGGGGTATCAGGTCGGCGTGACGGGCGGCGATTTGATGCGGGTCAGAGAGCTTGAAGTAGAATAAAAACGCGGGTGCAAGGTTTGTCTGATGGATTTCTGGCAGGCGTGCAGCGAATCACATTGTGTCCCCGTTTCCTGTCTGACCGGCCGGCATAAAAAAGGCATATAGCCAGACCAGACTCCCGGCAATGGACAGCGCAAGCAGGCCGCTTCCTGTACGCAACTGGTCGTTGCTCAAATAGGAATTGCAAAGGCGAACCGGCGCCTCGACGTACAGCCATCCGACCACCATCATCATCGGCAGCACATTGCCCAGAAAAAATCCCCGCACGATCATCCCGGCCAGAGGCCACGAACATGCCAGTGCCATGCCTGCAAGGCCCAGCGAGAGAAACTTCAGAAACTCCAGGGTGGGGTTGACTAACACGAGATCCAATGCCCGTGGAATCATCCAGAGCATCAGAATCATCGAGGCTGCCAGCAGGCCGGTAACGCCTGCGTAGTTCCATTTCTTTGCAGGCTCAGGAAATCCTCTTGCCAGCAGCCATCCGGCAAGCAATATCAGCGGGAACTGGAGCAGCATGTGATACGCCATATCGCTCTCCATCATGCGGCGTATGACGGGAATATTGAGCATCAGCAGCAGTCCGGCGCCAGCGGCGGTTCTGGTGTGTGGATTCATCGTGTTAATCAATTTTGCTCGTGTGAAATACAGTGGGTGCTCTAATCTACAAATTAACTTCTTCCGGGGCAGCCCGGCTGCTGGTCACCTTGGCTGCGTCCATGTTTGTTTTCAATGTTGCGCCCAAACTTCGTTTTCTTTTGCTGAAAAATGATCCAAGACAACGAAGTTGCAGTGAGGCATTGTAAAAGCAATGCCGAAACTAAAAGGCGACCCCGGCTTGCCGCGCCAGCCTGTCATACATAAGACAGGATGGCGTACCCTTGATAGCCAGCAAACAGCGGGGCTGCGGAACTCGCACGATCCGCTACGCGGCCACGTACTCAAACAGTACTCACCCAACTGCACCGCTGTTTGCTGGCTATCTTCAGCGGCGCACAGGGGCTATGGGTGGTATGCAATGTGTATAATTTCATCGCACTATTTCTTTGATGCCTTCATTTGCACACTGAAAATTACATAGAGCCATTTGATTTCACCAACTCATCGAGCAGCTGGTCGCCCGAAGCGTAGTCCGTCACGCGCAGCAATTTCCCCGATGGCGAGACCCAAACCAGGGCTGCATTGTGCTGGAATCCGCCCATTTGATCGGGGATCACGGTGACGCCGAAAGTTTGCAGCAATACTTTCAGATCAGCCCTGGCGGGTGCGGCAAAGCTCCATACCTCGGGATTGGCCTGCAAATGATCCGCGTATTGTCCCAGCACGGCCATATTGTCGTGTTCCGGATCAAAGCTGATAGAGAGCAGATGAACGCGGCTTTGCAAACCGCGCTCAACGATGTTGCGCTGAAGCTGCTGAAACTCGCTGCCCAGCGCACGGCAAAGCAACTGGCAGTTCGTATAGATAAAATCGACGATCAGAAATTTGTTCTGCGCCTGAACCCACTCGTCAAAACGGTGCGCCCTGCCTGATTGATCGGTCAGGCGCACGTCCGGCACGACAGGCTGCCGGCGTTGGATGTCGAGACGGCGGGCCTGTTCGGATGTCAGCAACTCGAACCCCCCGGTCATCGATGAGGCGGCCCAGACTCCCAGCAGCACAACGATCGCCGAGGCTACCAGTGTTTTCACCTGCAAGCCCCTGTTGATCAGGCCGGTTTAACGGGCTTGATGATGCCGGCCAATGCCCTGACCACGATCACCATCGAGCTTAACACGACACCTGCTGCAAACAGCGAGGCTGCCTGGCTATACCAGACCCATTGCGGCAGATGTACTGCCATGCGGCGCGGGATGCTCGCCTGGCCCGACATCAGGAAGATCAGCGCATAGGTGAACGCACTGATCGCAAAAGTCCACAGCATGGCTTTGTCCAGACGACTGAAACCAGCGGCCTTTTGCTGATTCGACAGCCAGTTGATGAAGGCCAGAATCATCGCCATGCAACCCAACAGCAGATACAGGTGGAAATGTCCCGGTACCCACAGCGTGTTGTGCATCACCTGGTTCACGGCAATCGTGCCATCGATTACGGCAGGTATCACGCCCGCACTCCAGCCAAAAATCGACAGCACCAGTAGTGCTGAGGTCAGATCCCATTTGATGTTGCTGCGGTAGATAGCCCCGAGCATCGCGGTCAGCGTGAGCGCCAGCACGGGAAGACTGCTGGTGTAGGAGATGATCTGCCCCATGATGTGCATCCACAACGGCTGCGCGAAATCCATCAGCAGGTGGTGAGGATAGACGGTCAGCACCATCAGGCAGGTCGCCGACCAAGCCCATACGAACGGCTTGTATACTTTCCAGGTGCGTCCGGTGTATTGCGGCAATATCTCATAGACCGCGATGACCGCCATATAGATGGTGGAATTGATGAATACATGGCCGAACAGGAAAATCAGGTTCTTCGCCAGCAACGGATGAATCGCGATTTCCGGCACGTACAGGTTGATCAGCATCATGCTCAGAATGACTGCACCCACCAGGATCGCCAGGATATTGATGATCGTGACTACCGAGCTTGCGATGACGGTCGCGGGTGGCGCGTCCTGGCCGCTCTTGAGAAAATGCCAACCCAGCGATTTGGCGAAGCTGCCGTATTGCGCGATGATGGCGCGTGCCGCTTCCAGATAGAACAGCAACATGCCGACACCGACCAGCAGTACGCCGCCCATATAGGCCGCAGCGGCATGCTTCCCCCACATGCCCATGCCGTTAGCGGGCAGCGGATAGAGGAAGGTCCAGGCCGCAGCGAATCCGCCGACAAAGATGCCGCCCAGCACCAGCACGACCCCGGCCAGGAAGAAGGCCAGATTGGCCCACGCGAATCCGGCTCTGAGATGGACATATTTACCCAGGAAGTGCCACATCACCGCCGATCCGCCCAGTCCCGCAATCGCCACCATGCCGATTCCGTGCGCGGTCATCAGCTGGTAAAACAAACCCGGTTCGATCGGCAGCATCTGACCTTGCGTCATGCGCATCAGCAGGCCGAACACCATCATCAGCAGCACGACCACGCCCGAGATTGCCGCATAAACCTTGACTTCCGCACTGGCCAGCGGGGACTTAATTCTATTTAGTACATTCATTTTTGAATTCTCCGTACAGAAACTTATTGGGCGACTACATGAAGTTCCGACATCATCGTGTGATGTCCCACTCCGCAATATTCAAGACAAAGGATCTTATAAGTTCCCGGTTGCTCGAAGGTATAGCGCAGCACATTGGTCACACCCGGCATGCCCTGCGTCTGAGTGAGGATCTTCATGTCCGGGCCATAGATGGCGAAACCATGATTCACGTCGGCGGAAGTCACCTGAAACTCGATCGGACGGCCTGCCGGCAATTCGGTTTGCGACAAGACCCAATACCACTGATATCCCTTGGCCTGAACTTCGACAACGCCTAGGTTTGAAATCACGTGGCGAGCATAAGGCAGCGTGGTCAGCGTGTAGGCGACGACGGGAATGCACAGCAACGTCACCCCCCATAGCACACGGCTTCTCCACAGGCCGGTTGCCGCAGCAACTTGGGCGCTATCCCCGTATTTCGAGCTGTGTATGACCACATAAATAAATACAACCGCAAGCAACGCGATCAATACAACAGAAACTATCCAGGCGACTTGTTGATACATGTGTTCCCTCCCTTTTATTGATTCCAAGTTGCGGAATATATAATAATTTGCAAAATGATGCAATACTGCGGAATCTTTTATATTGAAAAATCCAAAGACGCAAATGCCGTGCCTTATAATGCGGTTTATCAATTAACGGGGTGGACACATGCAACTGACCGTTTCATCGGATAGCGCCCTGCGCACCCTGATTTACCTGGGGCAAAAGAAGGCACCTGCGACCATTGCCGAAGTGGCCGGGGCATGCGGCGTGCCCAAGAGTTCCCTGATGAAAGTCGTGATGACGCTGGTAGGCGCCAATCTGGTCGTGAGTGTGCGCGGACGAAGCGGCGGGATTACGCTGGCGCAGGATGCCCGGGATATTTCGGTGGGCGCGGTGATTCGTCTGATGGAAAACAGTCTGGCCTTGGTGGAGTGCATGAAAACTAGCCCGTCCGCCTGTCCGCTGTTGCCCAAGTGCCGACTGAAGCATGTTTTATATCGGGCTCAGGAGGATTTTTTCGCCACGCTGGATAAAAGTTCACTGGCAGATTTGCTGCAATGAACGTTTCAGCCTTTTAAAATGGAGTGCCTTGATGGGGCGAAATTACAGGGCAAGCAGGCGGTATGCCTTATAGAGCCAGGTAGTGAGTTTTTCGTTTTGCATCTTGCTGTCAGAAGGGGGCAATTATGTGTGTCACTTGTGGTTGTGGCGTCGGTCAGACGCTGATCGGCGGACATGCACTTCGTCCGTCCAAAAAAAATGGCGCAGCTTTGCGTTTTCGGGCGCATCTGCCGGGTGATGTGCATGCCACCCATGTTCATCCGCCGGTAATTGAACAGGCAGCTACAGACATGACCCAGGCGCGCAGGGTCAGGATAGAGCGCGACATTCTTGCCAAGAACAATGATTATGCCGATCAGAACCGCCGCCAACTGGCAGGTCTTGGGATATTTGCGCTCAATCTGGTGTCCAGTCCCGGTTCCGGCAAGACCACGTTGCTGGTGAAAACCATTGCGGCGCTCGATGGCGCGCTGCCGCTTGCCGTGATCGAGGGCGATCAGCAGACCGAAAACGATGCCGCGCGCATTCGTGCCGCGGGTGCACCCGCGATCCAGATCAATACCGGTCGTGGCTGTCATCTGGATGCACAGATGGTGGGGCAAGCCATGGGAAAACTGGGCTTGCAGGACGACAGCCTGCTGTTGATCGAGAATGTCGGCAATCTGGTGTGCCCTGCCAGTTTCGATCTGGGCGAGGCGCACAAGGTGGTGATCCTGTCGGTGACCGAAGGAGAGGACAAGCCGCTCAAGTATCCCGACATGTTTCTCGCAGCCGATCTGATGCTGCTCAATAAGTGCGACCTTTTACCCTATCTGGAATTCAATGCTGATCTCGCCATCGATTATGCGCGCCGCATCAACCCGGAGCTTCACGTTATCCGCATTTCGGCCACCAGCGGCGAGGGTATGCCCGAATGGCTGGACTGGATCAGGGCGGGTTGCCGCAACGCGGTCGATGCCAGAATTGCAGCAGACCTGCTTGAATAATATCGTCGTATTGCCGTTTTCAGGGCCATCGGTATTGGCGTGCGGCGCCTGGCTGAAAAACACGGTCTGCGTCACGCATGACGACAAAGCCTGCGTATCAGCGCTGATCGGCGATCTGGATTCTGCCGAGGCGCGGCTGATGCTGGATGAGACGGTGGCGCGAATGTGCGAAATTGCAGAGCCGGAAATCGTCGCGCACGACTTGCATCCCGATTTTTACAGCACGCAGTTTGCATTGTCCTTTGCCGCACAGCGAGGTTTGCCGACCCTCGCGGTGCAACATCATCATGCGCACATTGCAGCGATCTGTGCCGAACATCGTTTTGCAGAACCTGTGCTGGGCCTGGCGCTGGACGGGGTGGGGCTGGGGACGGACGGCACGCCCTGGGGCGGCGAACTTTTGCTTGTTGCGGGTGCGGATTTTCAGCGTTTGGGGCACTTGTCGCCCATATTGATGCCAGGCGGCGATCGTGCTGCGCAAGAACCGTGGCGCATGGCGGCGGCGGTGTTGCATCAACTGGGACGTGGCGACGAGATCGCGCAGCGTTTTTCAGATCAGCCGGGAGCAGCGATCGTGGCGATGATGTTGCAACGCGGTTTCAATTGTCCTGCGACTTCCAGTATGGGGCGGCTGTTCGATGCTGCGGCCGGGCTGCTCGGTGCGAGCGAGATTCAGGCCTTTGAGGCGCAGGCTGCGATCGCACTGCAGAACCTGGCGCAACATCACGGCACGGTTGCGCCGCTTACCGATGGCTACAGAATCAACGCCGGCGGCGTACTGGATTTTTTGCCGTTGCTGGCTATGCTGGCCGATTGCCGCGATAGGGCTTATGGTGCGGCACTGTTTCACGCCACGCTGGTCGCAGGCTTAGCCGAGTGGGTCGTTCGTGCCGTCGGCGAACACCATATCGCTCATGTCGCGCTGGGCGGCGGCTGTTTTTACAACGAAATATTGTTGCGCGGTGTGTCTGATGGCATAAGCCGGCTGGGTCTGCATGTCTTGACCTCAAAGCTGCCGGGCGACAGCGCAATTTCGCTAGGCCAGGCATGGGTCGCAGCACAATCCATTGGCTGATTTTCGTCATGGAATACGATGAGGAATACGATGAGGCTTCCGATAATCCTGTTTTTACGTTAGGATTCAAACATGACTCAGCAACTTCCAGCGCCATTATTGGCTGCAAACAAAGCACTTGATGAAATTACCGCTATTGCTGCGACGCATCAGCCGCCTGATAAATTTACCCATGACAGATTGGAGCGAGTGGCAAAAAGCTCCATTCCGATTGATGCCGCATTCAGTTACGCAACGCTAGGTGCGCTGGAGGCAGTTTCTGGCAATGAAGAATTGATGGATAGCCACCATCAAAATTCCATTCAATTACGCAACGATTCGCTCATGCATTGGAATTATGCACGTTCGCTGTACTATGTTTCGAAGGTTATAAAAGCAGCGGAGCAGGCACGTATTGCGGCATCATTAGGCGAGGGTGATCTTGTCTCCGTACAGGATGCTATCAATTACACAGCAAAATCCGGGGGGATTAGGATGGCGGCTGCATTGGTTGAAACCTACAGAAAACTTGCGCCTACGGATACCGGTGCCTACGAAGATTTAATCAAGGCAGCAGCGATGCAAAAACATGCGGGTATTGCTGACGATGAAATAATGCAGTTGGTTCAGATAGCGTGCGATTTCTTGCGCAGCAAACAAGTCCATTTTGTGGGTCAGGAACTGATTGCCGATGAGGAAGACGAAGGATTCCTTTCGTTGTGCATTAACCTGAATTTGCCAAATGAAGAAATCTGGAATTTCAACAGACAACTGTTTGAAATTATGCTGGACCAGGTGCCCAATCAATCGTCACATCTCAGTGTGCGCTTCGGCAGGAGCCATACCGCATGAACCCGCAGGATTTTCTGCAAACCGCACGAAATCTATCCGGCAGTCAATACGAGGCTGACATGCGCAGCGCGGTTTCGCGGGCTTATTATGCCGCTTTGCATACCGCATTCAGCGTGCTGCCTGAGCCGCGCAAGCCCAACCTTAAGGCGCACGATAAATCCTCCCATAGCAAAGTAATTGATGCTTACGACGGTTGGTCGAAATTGATTGAACCAAAGCGCACGGACAAAAGGTTAATCAAGGAAATGTTGATTGAGATCAAGAGGATGCGGACAAGTGCAGATTACGAGCTGGACGCTGAAATCAACAAAGACGATGTGGGCGACTCACTGGAACAAGCCAGTAAAGTGATTGCGTTGGCAGTCGCACTCTAGTTCTACCCATCTGCCGTTTTAGCATCGTTGGTGTTGCGTCGAATTATCTTCTACGAATTATTCACAACATTTGCCAAGGATGAGATAGTAATGAAAGGACGTAAGGGGCGTGCAGGACTGAAAGGGCAACTTGTCGATAAGAGTGTTGATGCCTATGTACTTGCACTCGAAACGATTAACAGGCTGTCTATCAAGTATCGGGTTGAGAGCTTCACGCACTTGATCTGCAACGCTTGGGAGCTTCTCCTCAAGGCACGCATCATTGATGAAGCCAAGTCCCGTGAAGCGATCTACTACAAGAAAGATCGAAACGAACAGAAACGGACTTTGTCGCTCCGGGATGCCGTCTCAAAGGTCATCGAAAGTCAGAATGATCCAGTGCGACGAAACCTCGAAAAGGTGGTCGAGCTACGTGACGATGCAATGCATTTCGTTATCAGCGAAGTACCTCGTGATGTGCTTTTGCTCTTTCAGGCATGCGTCATCAACTATCACAAGAAGCTGAATGAATGGTTTAGTATTTCTCTTTCTGATCGCGTATCAGTCGGGATGATGACTATTGTTTATGATCTCAGCCCAGGCAGCTTTGACCTATCCAGTGCCGCACTTCAGCGTCGCCTCGGCAAGGATGTGGCGAAGTACTTGGCTGCTGTTCAAGGCGGGATTCAGAAGGAGTTTGAGGTGTTAGGCAAATCACAGGAGTATTCAATTGGCGTGGAGTACAAGCTGGTGCTCACGAAGAAGCCAGGAGAGGCTGATATCATCTTGAATAGCGGCGAATCTGGTAAATCTGGCGCAATAGTACATGTGGCAAAGGATTCCAGTATCACTCATCCATATCGCCAAAAGGATCTTATGGTCGCCGTTAATTCGGCTCTTGGTGATAAGACTTCAATCAATCAGCACGACATTCAAAGCATCAACAAAGCTCACTCAGTCAAGAAGCGAGCGGATTGGTTTTACCAAGGAAAGATCAAAGGGTCTCCTCCTCAATACAGCCAAATCTTCATGGATTGGCTTCTTGAACGCTTCAAGCAGGATGCTGACTTTTTTGCGAATTCGCGTATCTCTGCCAGGAGTAAAAAATCACCAAAGTAATAGGCCACTCACTTTTTTCTAGCGTTGAACGCCTATATATTGGTTGAAAAATCGTGTTTTGTCCTACTGTACGTTACACAAGTAATCTCATTATCTGAACCATTGACCAAGGAATTTTAGAACGCACTATGCCGACGCTGAACTGGATTGGAAAAGAGGCCGTGGTGAATCATCACCAGCAAGTGCCTTTTCATTTACTCAAGGACGTGCCCGAACTTGCCTGCGACAATCCGGGCGAGGGCAATCTTATTGTGCAGGGCGATAACCTTGTCGCGCTCAAGGCACTGCTGCCTTACTACGCCGGACAGGTGAAGTGCATCTACATTGATCCACCGTACAACACCGGTAACGAGGGATGGGCTTACAACGACAACGTAAGCAGCCCTGTCATCCGCGAGTGGCTGGGCAAAGTAGTGGGCAAGGAAGGCGAAACGCTGGATCGACACGACCGCTGGCTGTGCATGATGTATCCGCGCATAGTGTTGCTGAAACAATTTTTGCGCAAAGATGGAGCGATTTTTGTAAGCATCGATGACAATGAAGTGGCATCACTGCGGTTGTTGATGGACGAGATTTTTGGCTACTCTAATTTTGTTGCAAATGTTCTCTGGCAGAAGCGAACTTCACCTGATGCAAGGCTGATGCTCGGCGATGCACATGAACATATTTTGGTATATGCACGTTCGGTGACTGACTTAAAATTTCACAAAGTTCCGCAGTCCGAAAAGCAGCGCGCCTCTTTTAAGAATCCAGATAACGACCCACGTGGCAGTTGGGCTTCTACTGACTTTTCGGCTCAAGGATTTAGACCTAACCAGATGTACGAGATAACAACGCCATCTGGAAGAAAGGTGATTCCACCCCCAGAAAATTGCTGGAAAAATGTTGAGTCGGTTTTTTTGGCTTTGGTTGCAGACAATCGAATCTGGTTCGGCAAGGACGGTAACGGCGTACCACGTCGTAAAACTTTTCTATCAGAATCTGATGGAGTGTCTGCTTGGACTTGGTGGAGCAATACAGAGGTAGGACACAGCCAAGAAGCCAAAACAGAACTCAAGGAAATGCTCGAAAATGATGACCGGACATTTGACACACCCAAGCCCACTCGACTGATTCAGCGCATCTTGCAAATCGCCACCGATAAAGATTCTCTCATCCTCGATTCCTTCGCTGGTTCCGGTACCACGGGACACGCTGTTTTGAAACAAAATGCCGAGGACGGCGGCAACCGCCGTTTCATTCTGCTGGAGATGGACGATCACATTGCGCGCAACGTGACGACTGAACGGGTGCGTCGCGTCGCCGAAGGTTATACCAACGCAAAGGGCGAACAGGTTGAGGGCATCGCTGGCGGCTTCCGCTACTGTGAACTCGGCGAACCTTTGTTCGACGAGCATGGGAAAATCCGTGACAGCGTGCGCTTCGCCGATCTGGCGCGGCATGTGTATTTCACCGAGACCGGCGAGCCGCTGCCGCGTGAGCGTGTGCCCAATACACCGTTGCTGGGCGAGTGTCGTGGGGTGGGGATTTATCTGCTCTACAACGGCATTCTGGGCGATAAAAGTGCGAATGGCGGCAATGTGCTGACGCGCGCGGTGTTGGCGCAGATACCTCCATTCGATGGGCCAAAAGTTATTTACTGTGCCGGTTGTTTGCTTGGGCGTGATCGGCTGCGCGCAGAGAATATTATCGTCCGTCAAACGCCATACGAGATCAAAGTGTCATGATTACGCTAAAAGATTATCAAGTACGTGTGCTGGAATCGTTGCGCGACTTCTTCCGCCAATGTGCGCATGAACGTCGGCCAGAGGCGGCGTTTCAGGCAGTGCAACTGAAGAATAATCGTGTGCCGCTGCCTTATCTTCCGGTCAATGTGATTGGGCTGGATGCGGGGATGCCTTATCTCTGTTTGCGTGTGCCAACCGGTGGCGGCAAGACTTTGCTGGCTTGCCACGCTGCCGGTATCGCGATGCGCGATCTGTTGCATGCGGATCGTGCCGTGGTGTTGTGGCTGGTGCCGAGCAACACTATTCTCGATCAAACCGCAGATGCGTTGCGCGACACGCGCCATCCATACCGCAGGGCGTTGGAGTTGGCGTGCGGCGCGGTGGAGATCGTCACCATCGAGGAGGCTTTGCGCTTGTCACGCGCAACGGTGACGGGGCAAACGGTAGTGATTGTGGCGACCATTCAGGCGTTCCGCGTGGAAGATACCACCGGGCGCAAGGTATACGACCAGAACGGCAGTTTTTCGGAGCACTTGCTGAATGTGCCAGCCGATCGCCTTGAGGATTTGTTGCCGGGTGCGGATGGCAAGCCGAAGCCCTCACTGGTGAACATGTTGCGCTTGCGCCGCCCGATTGTTATCGTGGATGAGGCGCACAATGCGCGCACCGATCTTTCTTTCGCCATGCTCGGCAACGTGCTGCCGTCGTGCATCATCGAGTTCACCGCGACACCGGCGCGCGCGAAGCATCCTTCCAACGTGTTGCATCATGTATCGGCGGCGGAATTAAAAGCGGCGGATATGGTGAAGCTGCCGCTGCGTGTGATTACGCGCCATCCGAGTCAGCGCGATCAATTACTGGCAGATGCCGTTTCGCTGCGCGCCGATCTCGAAAAGCTCGCCGCAGCGGAAGCGCAGCAAACCGGCGAATATCTGCGCCCCATTATGTTGATACAGGCGGAGCGCGTAGATGTCTGCGAAGCGTTGCGCGATCTGATGGTGAGCAAGTTTGGTATTGCCAGGGATGAAATAAAAATTTCAACGGGCAAGCTCGACGAACTGAAAAGCGTAGGCAACATCAATTCGCCCAAGTGTCCGGTGCGCTTCATTATCACTGTGGAGAAGCTGCGCGAGGGATGGGATTGTCCATTCGCCTATGTGTTGTGCAGCCTCAAGGAAACGCATTCCGCCACCGCCATCGAACAGATTGTTGGGCGCATTTTGCGCTTGCCGAACGCGCGAGAAAAACGTCATCCCGACCTCAATTGCGCTTACGCATTTTCTATTTCTGACTCGCTGCCGGCGGTATTGAACGAGTTGCGCGAGGCGTTGGAAAGCAACGGATTCACCTCGGCGGAAGCCGAACGCATCATCATCCCCGTGCCGCAAGGCGTGTTGCCGCTGGGTGTGCAGCCTAAGACGGTGAAATTCACTCCCGCCGAACTGGATATTGCTGTCGCAAAAGTGCAGGTCGCAGAACTTGGCGGCAAGGTGCACCTCAATGCCGATACGCACGAAATTACGGTCTTTGTTCCACTGGACGAAGATGAAACGGAGAGACTGAAAAGCTGCGTGAAGACTCCCGAAGCGCAAGCGCGGGTCGTTGAGATGGTGGCAGTCGTGCGTGCGGCTGAAATGGCTTTCGGTGGCTCAGGCAAGACGCGTATGCCGTCGCCCTATGAACAGGGTTTTGACTTCAAGGTGCCATTGCTGTGCGTGCGCGAGAATGGCTCGCTGTTTGAATTTGAGAGCACTTTTTTGATCGAGCACAGATGGAAGTTGAGCGAAAAAGATGCGGCACTTTCACCTAATTACAACCCCTTGCAACGACCCACCGGAAAGTCGGGCTATGTCGATGTCGGCGCGAAGGGCGAGGTGTTGACCAATGTGTTGCAAGAAACGCCGGGTGCCGATTTTGTCGGTACGCTGCACCAGCAAGTGCTGCAACTTGGTGGCGCAAGCGATTGGACACTGGAGACTTTGATTGCGTGGCTCGATGGCGGGATTGAACACTGCGACATTACGGCGGGCGAATCGGCGGAGTTCATCAGAAAAGTGTTGCGCGGTCTGATGGCGAATTACGAGATTACGGATGTAGGCCAACTGGCATTGGATCGGCATCGTCTGCGTGATGAAATTGAAGGACGCATCCAAAAACATCGCGACAGCGAACGCAAGAGTACTTTTCAGTCATTGCTGTTCCCCGATTCCGCGCTGGCGGTCAGCGAGGAGCGCGCGATCAATTTCAAAACCATGCGCTATGAACCGAGTTGGCTCTATGAAGGCGGCTTTCAATTTCAGAAACATTATTTTGGCGTAAGGCCTGGCGAACTCGTCGAGTTCAAAAAGAACCGGGAGCTTACCGAGGAGTTTCAATGCGCGCAGTTTCTCGATGGATTGCCGGAAGTTAAATTCTGGGTGCGCAATCTCTCTCAAAAATCCACTGCATTCCGGCTGCAAACTTCCAGCGACTGGTTCTATCCCGATTTTGTTTGCCAACTGATGGATGGTCGTGCCTTGGTAGTCGAGTATAAAGGCAAGGATCGCTACGACAATGCTGATTCGGGAGAGAAGCGTGCGATTGGTGCGGTGTGGGCATCGCGGAGCGGGGGACATTGCCTGTTCGAGATGCCAACGGATGTTGATTTCTCCGGTGTCACTAAGGTGGTGAAGCAAGCAGTGCACGGTTGATAGTGATTTAACGGCTTTTTTGGATCAAACAAGGAACTTGAAATGTGTCTGGCCATTCCCGCCCGCGTCGAACAACTCACCGCTGATAACGGCGCCATCGTCAATCTGGGCGGCGTGCGCAAGGAAATCTCGCTTGCCCTGGTGGAGGATGTCGCAGTGGGCGACTATGTGATCGTGCATGTCGGCTACGCGCTGCAAAAGCTCGATGAGGAGGAGGCGCATCGCACGCTGGAATTATTCGCCGAATTCAGTGCGGTCGTGCCGACATGAAGTACGTGGACGAATTTCGCGACGGGGAGCTGGCAAAAAACATCGCCGCCAACATCGCACGCGAGGCGAATCCTGCGCGTACCTATCGCCTGATGGAATTCTGCGGCGGGCATACCCATGCGATTTCGCGTTATGGCCTTGCCGATTTGTTGCCCGCCTGCGTGCGGCTGATACATGGCCCGGGCTGTCCGGTGTGCGTGTTGCCGATCGGTCGCGTGGATCAGGCTATCCGTCTGGCACAGGATCCCGGCGTGATCCTGTGCACCTACGCTGACACGATGCGCGTTCCCGCTTCCGGCAATCAAACGCTGATGCGGGCCAAGGCAGCCGGTGCGGATGTGCGGATGATCTATTCGACTCAGGATGCATTGAAGATCGCGCGCGACAACCCGACACGACAGGTCGTGTTTCTGGCCATCGGTTTCGAGACCACCACGCCGCCGACGGCGGTGGCGATCAAACAGGCGGCGGCAGAGGAACTTAAAAACTTCAGCATCCTGTGCAACCATGTACTGACACCAGCGGCGATGCACGCGATTTTATCGGTGCAAGGCGGCGTCGCTCTGGACGGTTTTATCGGTCCTGCGCATGTCTCCACCGTGATCGGCAGTCAACCCTATGAGGTGTTCGCCATTGATTACGCCAAACCGGTGGTGATCGCCGGATTCGAACCGCTGGACGTGATGCAGGCCATCCTGATGCTGATACGCCAGATCAACAGCCAAAGAAACAATGGCAGCGCCGCAGTCGAAAACGAATTCACCCGCGCGGTGAGCCGCTATGGCAATCTGAAGGCGCAGCAACTGGTAGCCGAAGTATTTGAATTGCGCGAATCTTTCGAGTGGCGCGGCCTGGGGGCAGTGCCGCACAGCGCCCTGAGGCTGCGAGCGGAGTTCGCTGACTATGACGCAGAACTGAGATTCAATGCCGGATATGTTGCCGTGCCCGATCACAAGGCGTGCGAATGCGCGGCCATCCTCAGAGGCGAAAAGCGCCCGCAACAATGCAAAATTTTCGGCACGGTATGTACGCCGGAAAACCCCATCGGTTCATGCATGGTGTCGTCCGAGGGCGCATGCGCGGCGCATTATTCCTATGGGCGATTTCGGGAGATCACGCAATGAGCAAGCCTTATACCCGTCCGCTGGACTTTGAAAATGGGTGTATCGATATGTCGCACGGCGCTGGCGGACGTGCGATGGCGCAACTGATCACAGAGTTGTTCGCGGCCGCGTTCGACAAACCCTATCTGGCGCAGGGCAACGACGGCGCGTTGCTGCCGATGGCGGCAGGCCGACTGGTTATGTCCACCGACAGTCATGTGGTCTCCCCGCTGTTCTTTGCCGGGGGCGATATAGGCTGTCTGTCGGTACACGGCACGATCAACGACGTGGCGATGATGGGCGCGCAGCCTTTATACCTGTCTGCGGCTTTCATACTCGAAGAAGGTCTGATGCTTGCCGATTTGAAACGCATCGTCGACTCGATGGCGCAGGCAGCGTTTGATGCGGGCGTGCCGATTGTGACCGGCGACACCAAGGTGGTCGAGCAAGGCAAGGGAGACGGGGTGTTTATCACGACCACCGCCGTCGGTGTGGTTCGTGACGGTATCACGCTGTCAGGGGATCGCGCTCAGCCGGGCGATAAAATCCTGCTGTCAGGCACGATAGGCGATCACGGCATGGCGGTGCTGTCGCAACGCGAAGGGCTGAGCTTCGATGCCCCTATCGTGTCGGATACGGCGGCGCTGCACGCTCTGGTCGCAGCCATGCTCGATTCCGGTGTGAGCTTGCGCGTGCTGCGTGACCCGACCCGCGGCGGGCTGGCGACTACCTTGAACGAGATCGCCAAACAGTCAGGCGTGGGCATGCTGCTCAATGAGTCGTTGATCCCCATCAATCAGCCGGTGGAGGCCGCCTGCGAATTTTTGGGTCTGGATCCGTTGTATGTCGCCAACGAAGGCAAGCTGGTGGCGATTTGCGCGCCGCAGGATGCGGATCGCTTGCTTGACTTGATGCGCGCGCATCCACAGGCCCGCGAGGCGGTCATCATCGGCGAGGTCAGGGCGGATATGCATGGCTTCGTGCAGATGACAACGAAGATGGGCGGCCGCCGCATCGTAGACTGGCTGGCGGGCGAACAACTGCCGAGGATTTGCTAGCAGCCTGCTAAAAGGCTGATTTATTTTCCTTGCCCGCTCTTGCGGGTAAATTTTCAAGTTTCAGTTTTTTCTGCAATATGCTGTTTTTAAAGAAAAATTACAGTTGGTCTGATTTTTAGGCGGATTTCTGACACACTATGCAGCACGCAGTTTGCATTTTTTTGCTGCACAGCAAAGCTTGCCGCATCGCGCTGTGCAGCATTTCATGCATATAGTCATATGTTCGCAAGCGTACGGAGCATTGCTTGTCCGTGGCGTATTATGACTAAAAATTTTGAGAATTTTCAGGTGTAACGGCCTTGCATAGACTGCCTGCATCCTTTTCCTCTAATGTTGCGATGATGCCGTTTTGCTCGCTCAAATGAGGATGAGCTAAGCCATGGCAGAGACAGAACAAAACGATCTCAATGTCTGGAATCGTGTTTTCGGCTCACGTATCTATGCGACCGACCACGAAAGAATATTTTAAATTTGGAGAAATGCATGGATAAACGTAAGGCTCGTGTATTGATTGCGGATGATGAGCCGCATATTCGCAGCCTGATCAGCTTGATTCTATCGTCGTTGGGGGCGGAGGTTGTAGCCGAAGCCGCAGATGGGGTGGAGGCATTGGCGCTGTTCGGGCAATTCCAGCCGGACATGGTGCTGCTCGACATCAATATGCCAAAGATCGACGGGGTCAGCGTATTGAAACAAATCATGGCGATCAACAACAGAACCCTGGTCGTGATGTTAAGCTCATTAAATACCCTTGAGGTCGTGAAGGAGTGCATCGATAACGGAGCCTGGAATTACATCCTGAAGAATACGACCGCCGAGGAATTGCACAAGGCGCTCAGTACGACATGGGGTGAATATATGGCGGAAATTACGGCAGACAGGGGTGTTGTACAGGCATGAATTGTCAGCACACCAACCCGGCTGGCTATGTCTACTGCGGAATATGCGGCATAGCCTTGAATCCTGTTCGTTGCCGCTGCGGCTTTGTTGCCGGTGCGGACGCTGTATTCTGTGGTCGCTGTGGAATAAATTTGGCTGAGGTCATCGCAGGAGATGACCGGGCCGCACCCGATTATCGCTTTGATCTTGAGCGTATGGCCGAATTGGCGGCGCAAGAGAAACAGTTCCTGGAATCGACCGATAAAGCGCGCGTCACGCAGGACGACATTCGTAAGCTGTTGAGCACGCGCAGAAAGAAATTTTGATGATAGCGCTGACAGAATCGCTGATCGCAGGCTTTCAGGAAAAGGCACACATCCCTCCCGTGCCGCTGGCTGGTATGATTAGAGAAGCTAAGGAACGCGCAGTCGATTTTGCATTGCTGGTAATTCAGAATGGCTATCTGGATCGCGATACAACAGGGGATCTGTTGGCAAGCGAGATCAATCGCACTTACGTCAACCTGAGCAAGACCCTGTTTCAGGATGAAATTGTCTCTCTGTTGACAGGGGAAATTGCGCAACGCTATCAGGCTATCCCGATCTATCAATTGGGTAACGTGGTGACGGTGGGAATGGCCGCTCCTAATGACACGCAGATAATTCGCGCGTTGGAAAACTTATTGATGAAGCCGGTTAGCACGGTATTTTGTTTTCAGGATGAGATCGATTCGGCAATCAAGGTTAATTATCAAACCGTCCAGCATGTAGATGAGCTGGCGACGAGTTTTGATCTGACGGTGTTTAAGTCAGGCGAGTTGAGCGATGCGGCACTGGCAAAGTTGCTCGACTCCAAGCCGCTGGTCGATCTGGGTGATTCAATTATCCTGCTTGCGCTCAAAGAACGCGCCTCTGATATTCACATCGAACCTAAGCGGAATGAGCTGGTCGTGCGTTTCAGGATCGACGGGGATATGGTAGACAGGTTGTTCCTGCCCGCAGAAATGGCCTTGCCCCTGACATCACGTTACAAAATTTTGTCCGGCATGGATATTACCGAGCGGCGGCGTCCGCAGGACGGCCGGCTTAGTTTTGCACTGCCGATGAAAGCGCTGGATTTGCGCGTCTCCTCCCTGCCTGTCATGCACGGAGAAAAAGTGGTGATGCGTATTTTGGGTTCGTTATATACCAGCTCTATCCTCAATCTGGATAAGCTGGATTTCTCCCCCGAGGTTTTGCGTCCGTTCAAAACAGCCCTGAAATATCAACAGGGCATTCTGTTCGTGACCGGTCCGACCGGATCGGGCAAGAGCACCACGCTGTATGCGGCGCTTAACTTCATCAATACGCGCGACATCAACATCATTACGATTGAAGACCCAATCGAATACGATGTGCCGACCCTGAATCAGGTGATGGTCAACGATAAGGTCGGACGAGGCTTTAAAGAAGTTTTGCGCTCGGTGCTGCGTCAGGATCCGGATGCCATTCTGGTGGGTGAAATCCGCGATGCCGAAACGGCACGAATCGCCGCACAGGCTGCATTGACAGGACACCTGGTGTTGACCACCCTGCACACCAACGATGCGATTCAGGCAACCACGCGGCTGTTGGACATGGGCGTGGAGCGGTTCATCGTCGCGCCATCCATCATCGGCGTGCTGGGACAGCGTCTGGTGAAAAGGCTGTGTGAATACTGCAAGACCCAGCATCACCCCGATCCAGAGGAGTTACGCCCGTATTTCTACTGGCGCGAAGGCGCTGTGTTGCCAACATTTTACAAAGGGGTGGGTTGCGAGCATTGTGGCGGGGCGGGCTATGCCGGGCGGGTGGGTATCCATGAATTTTTAAAAATCACGCCGCAGATACGCGAAGCGATTTTGCGTGAATCCAATTACGATGAGATTCTGGCTCTCGCGGTGAAACAGGGATTTCAAAATCTGCGTTACGATGGTTTCAAGAAGGCGTTGCGAGGGTTGACTTCCTGGGAAGAAATAATGCGCGCCACCGCTTCGCTGGAAGACGACTGAGCAACAGAATGCCATACGTAAATAGAGGTCGGACTGATTCGGTTGCACCTGAAAACATCAGTTCTATCCGCAGATTCGCACAGATTAACAACACGTTAAGAAATAATTTCTGTTCTCCCAAATGGTGAACCAAGTGTACTTATAAGTATTTGTTTAATCTGTGTTAATCAATTTAATCTGCGGATAATATAAATTGAGGATAGGGGGAGTTTTGGGTAAATTGCAACGCTTGTTTGACCGTCGTAATCGTTTCGCCTGGATGGTTTTGCTGATCTGCTTAGCGCTGACTTTGCTGGCCTGGTATGGCGTGTACAGGCAAGCCATCAGAAACGCCGAGCAGCAATTTGAACTGCATGTTCGGGATGTCGTCTACTCGATTGAAGAGCGGCTGGGCCAACATGAGCAGATTCTGTTGGGTTGCGCAGGTTTGATCGAGGCTAGCGAATCGGTGGCACGTGCGGAATGGCACACCTATGTCGAGCGCTTGCGCCTCAAGGAAAATCATCCTGGAATCCAGGGCGTCGGTTACGTTCAGGTGATTAAGCCGGCCGATCTGGAGGCCCATATTGCCGCGATCCGCGCAGAAGGATTTACCGACTATACGGTTCGTCCGGCTGGCGATCGCTCGCTTTACTCTTCGACTATTTATCTGGAGCCTTTCGCAGGGCGCAATCTGGCCGCTTTCGGCTATGACATGATGTCGGAAGCGACACGCGCTAAAGCCATGCGTATGGCGGCAGAGAGCGGCAAGACGATCATCTCCGGCAAGGTGAAGCTGGTGCAGGAAACATACGGCAAGGAACAAGCCGGTTTCCTCATGTATTTGCCGATCTATCGCAAGCATCAGTTGCTGACAACCCAGGCTGAGCGCTGGAATGCCTTGCAGGGCTTCGTCTACAGCCCCTATCGTGTCGATGACTTGATGGAGGGGATACTGGGCAACCGGATGCTCATGCTGGATTTTGTTATTTTTGACGGAACGGCTGAAACAGACGGGACGCGTATGTTTGTATCGGGTGATGAATCGGCCTCAGCCATGCGTTCGGTTCGTGCAAAAATGAGCGCAGTGCGAACGATCCAGGCATACGGGCATACATGGACGGTGCATTTGTACAGCCGACCCAAATTTGAAGCCCGCTTTCAATCGCCGTTGAGCGCGGTCATTCTTGCGTTGGGTGGCGGCATCAGCGTGCTGCTTTTTATCCTGGTGTTGTTCCTGCTTACCCGGCGCGAACGTGCCGAAGAAATGGCGAAGTTGATGGTGTCGGATATCCGATCCAGCGAGAAAAAACTCCGCCAGAGTGAGGCGCGTATCCAGGCCATCGTGGATGGTGCGCAGCACATGATTATCACCACCGATACGAAAGGCATCATTCAGTCATTCAATCATGCGGCAGAGCGTTCTCTTGGCTATCGCGCCGAAGAAGTCATTGGGAAATTTACGCCAGCACTGTTTCATGACGCTGACGAAATAGCGCGCCGCACACAGGAACTGGTTGATGCGGGCATCCCTGTCGAGCCGGGTTTCGCTGTGTTTGCCGTACGTGCGCGGGAAGATGCGGGCGGCGATACCCATGAATGGACCTACATCCGTAAGGATGGCAGTCGTTTCCCGGTCTCGTTGACGATTACCGCATCGCGCGATGAGCGCGGCGAGATTAACGCTTTTCTTGGAATTGCTACCGATATCACTGAGCGCCAAAAAATAGAGCGCATGAAAAGCGAGTTTATTTCAACGGTGAGTCATGAGCTGCGCACGCCACTGACGTCGATTCGCGGGGCATTGGCGCTGATTGCCGGCGGCGTGGTAGGGGAATTGCCGGCGGCCGCCAAACCGCTGGTCGACATTGCACATAAGAACAGCGAGCGGTTAATCCTGCTGGTCAACGACATTCTCGACATGGAGAAAATCGAGGCGGGAAAAATGGAATTTAAGGCCATGCCGCTCGAGCTGATGCCATTGTTGAAACAGTCGCTGGACGCAAATCAGGCCTATGCCGAGCAGTACCACGTTAGTTATGAGTTGGAAGGCGATCTGCCAGGCGCAATGGTCAGTGTAGATGCCAACCGGATGTTGCAGGTATTCGCCAACCTGTTGTCGAATGCATCCAAATATTCTCCGGTAGGCGGCAAGGTGTCGGTAGCGCTTGAACGTATTGACCGGCATATCCGCGTGGCAGTGAAGGACAATGGGCCCGGGATACCGGATGAATTCAAGAATCGCATATTCCAAAAATTTGCCCAGGCCGATTCTTCGGATACACGTAAAAAAGGCGGAACGGGTCTGGGGCTTTCTATTACCAAGGCGATCGTCGAACAGATGGGCGGCAGAATCTGGTTCGATTCAACACCCGATGTGCAGACCGTGTTTTATGTTGAATTTCCTGAATGGGTGGAAAGAAAGTCTCCTGAAATCGTTCAGCGCCCCGATGACACTGCGCACAGAGTGCTGGTCTGTGAAGACAGTCGCGATACCGCGACTGTTTTGCGCATGATGCTGGAGCAGGCGGGTTATTCCGTGGACATCGCTTACGATGCGAATCAGGCCAAGAAACTGCTGGCTCAGGGGGGATATGCGGTGATGACGCTTGATCTGGCATTGCCCGGACAAAGCGGAATTGAGCTGATCCAGGAGTTGCGCAAACTCGGGGCGACCGCCAATCTGCCGATTCTGGTGATTTCCGCCGAGGCGTCTGAGGGCTTGAAAGCGTTGAAAGAGGAAGAGTTTGGCGTCATTACGTGGCTCGATAAACCGATCAATCAGGGCATCATGCTGTCTGTGCTTAACGGGATTTTGGGCAAGACAGGTCGCCGGCGACCCAAAGTATTGCACGTCGAGGATGATCCGGATATTTTCCAGGTGATGCATCAGGTTGCGAGTGAAGTGGCCGATACGGATCAAGCTGAAAATTTAGCTCAAGCCAGGCAGATGCTCGCACGAAGCCGATATGATCTGGTCATCCTGGATCTGGATTTGCCGGATGGTTCGGGCAAGGAGTTGCTGCCGTTGCTCAAGGGCGCGTCACCCCCTATCCCGGTGCTGGTGTTCTCAGCCTATGAAACGGGTCTGGAAGAGGCAAGCGAAGTGAGTGCGACGCTGGTGAAGTCGCGTACCGATAATACGCAGTTGCTGGCAACCATCAAGCGTCTGATCAAAATCGAATAGCATAAAGAGGAAAGAGTAATGACGGACAAATTGGCGCGCATCATGTATGTGGAAGATGAACCGGATATCCAGACGGTGGCGCGGCTGGCGCTGGAAACACTGGGTGGTTTTACCGTGGAAATATGCAGTTCAGGGAAGGAAGCGCTTGATCTGGCGCCCGCTTTTCAGCCGCAACTTATTTTGCTGGACGTAATGATGCCGGTCATGGATGGACTGGAAACGCTCACGATGTTGCGCAAGATAGCCCGCTTCGCCGACACGCCGGTCATTTTTATGACGGCCAAGGTTCAGCCCGATGAGGTCGCGGGCTACAAGGCAGTCGGCGCGGTCGATGTCATTCCCAAGCCGTTCGACCCGATGACGTTATCGAGTCAGGTTCAGGTTATCTGGGCGAATTGTCATGGTTGACCTGACAGAGCTGCAAACCAAACTCAAAGAGTTGAGCGATGCTTACGCCGCGCAACTGCCCGAAAAACTCGAACAGGTCGAGAAGGCATGGAGCCGGTTGCCTCGCAGCGAGTGGGATGAGGATGGCTTTCAAAGTTTGCACCGCATGGTGCATAGTCTGACAGGATCGGGAAAAACATTTGGTTTTTCCTTGCTCAGCGACGTGGCGCGCAATCTGGAGGAATTTCTCAGACAGCTCGCACAGGTAAAGAAGGTGCCGGACGAAGCGCAGCGTAAACGTGTCCAGGTTTTGCTGGTCGAACTGCATCAAGTGGCAATCCATCCGGATGCTTCGGTTGCCGAGCCAATTGGATGGATCGTGAGATCCGAACAAAACCCGGTTAGTCACAAACGCATTTATGTGGTGGAGGATGAGCCGGCATTCGCAGAGGAACTTAAAATTCAGTTGGGTTACTTTGGCTATCAGGTGAGCGTATTTCATAATCCGGCGGATTTCCGGCGGGCGATGCAGTCCAATCCGGATGTTGTGGTGCTGATGGACGTTCTGTTTCATGATTCCAGTCAGGACGGGATTGAAATAATCAAGGAAATTCAGCAGGGGCGTGATATTCCGGTACCTGTTTTTTTTCTGACCGCACAAGATGATTTTGCGATGCGTCTGGAAGCCGTGCGCGCCGGCAGCATCGCTTACCTACGCAAGCCGGTTAACATCGGCACGTTGCTCGACAAGCTTGATGTGCTGACCTCGCACCTGCCCCCAGTGCCATACCGGGTTTTGATCGTCGATGATTCCGAAGCGTTTACGGCTTATTGCGCGACGATACTGGAAAAGGTTGGAATGGAGGTGAGGGTTTTGAATAACACATTGAATATAATTGATATTTTGCATGAGTTTGCACCAGATCTCATTTTGATCGATATTTATATGCCGGAATGCAACGGCATGGAATTAGCCAAGGTTCTCCGCCAAATGGATACGTTTGACAGTATTCCGATCGTATTTCTTTCCGCTGAAAGTGATCTCGATACGCAGCTTTATGCAATGGGGCTGGGAGCGGATGATTTTTTAACCAAACCGATACAGCCGCAACATCTGGTTTCTTCGATATCCAGCCGGGTTCGGCGTTCTCTGAAGTTGCGCTCCTTCATGGTGCGCGACAGCCTGACTGGCTTGTTCAATCACACGGCCATTAAGGATCAACTGAGCCATGAAGTGGCTCAGACAAAAAGACGGGAAACGCCTTTGGTTTTTGCGATGATCGATATTGATTACTTCAAGCGGGTAAACGATACCTACGGTCATCCAGCGGGAGACCGCGTGATCAAAAGCCTTGCGCGGCTGCTCAAGCAGCGTCTGCGTGAGACGGACATGATCGGGCGCTATGGAGGGGAAGAATTCGCGGTCATCCTGAGCAATACCGACGGCTTGACGGCAATGAAAGTGCTGGAAGCGATACGTCAAGATTTTTCACAGTTGCGCCACCAGGCGGATGGGGAGGAATTTTCTGTCACATTTAGTTGCGGGGTCGCCGATGTTTCACAGTTTGATGATCCCGCCAGACTGGTTAATGCGGCAGACAAGGCGCTTTACAAAGCCAAGCACGCCGGGCGCAATCAGGTGATGCAGGCGGGGATGCTTCATTAACCGACTGCTGAAAAACGAATGCATTTTCAGCAGTCTGCTAGTGCCTTTTTAACAGTGGTTCATAACCCATCCTGACTTTCAGGCTTGCCGCGCTGCGGCGCGCTTCGTTCAGGCTGATATACGGACCTATCTGTGTGCGTACCCAGCTGTCGCTCGTGAAAATGCTGAAAGGCTTATCGATATTGCCCAATTTGACGCGCATGTCGGCCAAATATTTTTCCGCTTCCTGGTTCGATTTGAATGCGGCGAGTTGCAGATAATAGTCGCCAATTCCGGCTGATGCGGTTGATGCTGAAGCGCTGTTTGCAGAGGCCACCTGGGCGGGATCGGCAAGATTGCGGGCCTTCGGTTCGGATGCTATTTGTCTGGATAAATCTCGCGCCAGGGCTTTGGCCATTTCGTGTCCTTGTGCAGAGGCGAGTTTTGCCCAACGGTACGCTTCGGTGAAACTCTGATCCACTCCCTGACCATTGGCGTACATCACCGCAAGGTTAAATTGCGCCTGCACTTCCCCCTGGTTGGCTGCAAGGCGTAACCACTTGGCCGCATCAGGCTCGTTTTTCAATATACCCTGGCCCGTGGCATACGCCACGCCGAGGTTGAGTTGTGCCAGCGCGAGTCCCTGACCTGCGGCAAGCCGGTACCATTTCACCGCCTCGGTATGATCCTGCGCGGCACCCAGTCCCAAGTCATACATCATCCCCAGATTAAACTGTGCCTGGGAATGGCCCTGGCGCGCTGCAAGCCGGAACCACTTTGCGCACTCGGCGTAGTCCTGTTCGATATCCTGACCCTTGCAAAAAACACCGCCCATATTCAACTGGGCATCTGCGTCGCCTGCGACCGCACGGGCATGCAGCTCGCGCAATGCCGTGCTCATGTTGCCGGTAGCGGCCAGGTCTTGTTCAAAATCAGCCCGTGCAACGGGATGCAGCAGCGCGAGCGCCATAAAAACGAACAGTGAGAGTGCGGTTTTGACCATCATATTTGCTCCATGCAAGTCAAAAAAATAAATTAGATTGCCCGGGTCGGCACAGTGCGCAGTGTACCAATAAATGCAAAGTGCTATCCGGCTTCCGCTTATTCGTTACAATCAACAAATCTATTTGGATTTACCAGAAAAAAATGTCAACTACAAAACTGGCTGCTGCGCAATTGCGTTTATCCATCGATCCGGTCGCGCTCGGGTTTTCTGATACGGCTGAATTGCTGTCCTGTCCGCTGCCATGGATCGGTCAGGTGCGTGCCGAAATGGCAGCAAAGTTTGGTCTGTATATGGATCAGCCGGATTACAACCTGTTCGTGCTGGGCGAAGTCGGCAGCGGCCGCTCGTCGCTGCTGGAGCAGGCGATGCACACAGCTGCGTCAACCAGATCGGTGCCACCGGATCTGTGTTATCTGCACAACTTCGATGCGCCCGAGCGGCCGCGTGCGTTGCGCCTGCCTGCCGGGCAGGGGCGCATGCTGCGTCAGCTGATGACGCAACTTGCGAAAACGCTGCAGATAGAAATACCCCGGATACTGAACGGACAGGATTTCAAGGCTGAGAGCGAACGCATTGAAAGCAACTACAAGGCCGAGGAGGCGAAGGCTTACACCGCGCTGGATGCTTTTGCCGAGGCGCACCACTTCGTGCTGCACCGCGAATCCGGTCATCTGGTTTTTACGCTGATGGGCGAGAAACGACATGCGATCACCGAACATGAGGTGTATGCCTTGCCCAAGGAGCGCAGGGCGGAAATCGATCAGGCCGAACAGGAATTGCGTATGGAAATCACCCGTTTTCTGGACAAGACCAGACCGATGGAGCGGGCGATGAACGAGTCGCTGGCGGCGTTGCGGCGCCAACTGGTGAAACCGCTGCTGGATCGGGAATTGCAGGAAATCAGAAGCCGGCTGAAGAAACAGATCAAGGATTCCATCAAGCTGGGCAGCTATTTTGAGCAGCTCGTGCAGGATGTGCTCGAAAATATCGAGCTGTTCAATGCCTCCGATGCCGACGAGGAAGGCAGGCTGGAAGAATTGAGCCGTGTGCTTTCCCGTTATCGGGTCAATCTGGTTGTCGACAATGAGGGACTGGACGGCGCGCCGGTGATCATTGAGGATAATCCGCTGTTCCGCTCGCTGTTCGGCAGCATCGAATATCAGTCCGAGAACGACGTGTTGGCAACGGATTTTACCCGCATCCGTGCAGGCAGCCTGCTCCGTGCACATGGCGGATTTCTGATGTTGCATTTGCGTGACTTGCTGGCGGATGGGCTGGTGTGGGAAAAACTGCGGCGTTTTCTTCGCAGCGGCCGGTTGCAGATCGAGGAGCCGGGTACAGCCTTCGCGCCGATTGCTGCGGTATCGCTTGAACCCGAAGCGGTGGATATCGACGTCAAGATCATTCTGATCGCCTCACGCGAAGAGTATTACGAGCTGCAGGAAGAAGATCCGGAATTCGCGCGCCGCTTTCGGGTCAAGGTAGATTTTGTCGAGAGTTTTTCATCCAGTGATGAAACCCGTCGCGCGTTTGCCATTTTTGTCGCACACAGCTGCCGGAACCTGGGCCTGCCGCATTTTTCCGCGGCCTCTGTCGCGCGTCTGCTGGAGGACGCCCACCGTGAAGTGGACGATCAGTCACGCCAGAGTGCTATTTTTTCGCGCGCCGAGGCGATGGTGATGGAAAGCGCAGCCCTCAGTCAGGCGCGTGCCGCTCATCTGGTCGAGCTGGCGGATGTTGAAACAGCGCTGGCTTCCCGTACCCGGCGTCATGATTATCCGGATCAGCGTATGCAGGAATCGATTGCCGATGGTGAAGTGCTGATCACCGTGCAGGGAGAACAAACCGGGCAGATCAACGGATTGACCGTGATGGATCTGGGCGATTACCGTTTCGGCTTTCCGGTCCGGGTCACGGCGCGCACCTTTGCCGGAAACGATGGTTTGCTCAATATCGAGCGCGAAGTGGAGATGTCGGGGCCCGTTCATGACAAGGGTGTGTTCATCTTGCACAACTATCTGTCGGCTTTGTTTACGCATATAGCACCGTTAGCGCTCAATGCCTCTGTCGTGTTCGAGCAGGAGTATTTCGGCGTGGAGGGCGACTCGGCTTCCTGTGCCGAGCTTTACGTGCTGCTCTCGTCCTTGTCGGGTCTGCCGCTCAAACAGGGCATTGCCGTGACGGGGGCGGTCAATCAGCACGGCGAAGTGTTGCCGGTAGGCGGGGTGAACGAAAAAATAGAAGGTTACTTCCGTATCTGCGATGCGGCGGGCCTTAACGGCAGCCAGGGCGTGCTGATTCCATCCCGAAACCAACGTCACCTGATGCTGGAGCGCCGGGTCATCGAGGCCGTCGAACAGGGGTTGTTTCATATCTATACTGCTGATCATGTAAGCGATGGCATGGAGCTGCTGATGGGGCTGCCGGCGGGTGTGGTGGACGAGGAGGGCGAGTATCCGCGCGGCAGTGTGCTGGGCCGTGCCCAGAAAACCTTGCAGTCTTATCGCCGGGCCTGTCATGTGTCCGAACATCCGAAAGCCGGACGCAAGCATTTGCGCTAGTTCGTCATCTTCTGCGCTGGCGGGAGTCATAGGTCTTTAGCAACTGGTTTTTTATCCTGAAGGGAGAAATAACATGTTTCGTGATCGTCATGATGCTGCAAACAAGTTGGCAAAAGAACTTCAGCAATATCGCGGCCAGCATCCGCTGGTGCTGGCGATTCCGCGCGGTGCGGTGCCGATGGCCAAAATCATCGCCGAAGCGCTGGATGGCGAACTGGACGTGGTGCTGGTGCGCAAACTGCGCGCGCCGGGTAATCCTGAATTTGCGATCGGTGCGATGGACGAGTCCGGCTGGACCTATCTGGCCGATTATTCCGGGCGGGTGGCGGGCAGCACAGAATACATCGAGGCCGAGAAAGCCGAACAGCTTGATGTGATGCGCGAGAGGCGCGCCAGCTACACCCCGGTACGACAGTCCCTGGACCCGGCTGGGCGTATCGTTATCGTGGTGGACGATGGACTGGCTACCGGCGTCACGATGATCGCAGCCCTCCATGCGTTACGCGCCAAGCATCCGAAAAAACTTATCTGTGCCGTGCCGGTGGCGCCACCTGACACCCTGCAAAAGGTGTCACCCTACGCCGATGAGGTGGTGTGTCTGGATGCGCCGGAACAATTTTATGCGGTGGGCCAGTTCTATCAGTCGTTTCCCCAGGTGAGCGATGACGAAGTGATTGCAGAACTTAAGGATTAGCTAAAGATGCTGTTCGAACCAGTCTGCCGCGCTGCGTGCTGCCTGTTGCAGCGTGCCGGGTTCTTCAAACAAATGCGTCGCGCCGGGAATCAATATCAGTTTCTTCTCGCCGTTCAGTTGTGCATAGGCTTGCTGGTTCAGCTCGATCACGCCGTGATCGTCGCCACCCACGATCAGTAAAGTCGGCGCGCTCACGCGGCTCAGCGCCGCTACCCCTGCAAGATCGGGGCGGCCACCGCGCGATACGACGGCGGCAATGTCGCCGCCCATTTCGGCTGCTGCCTGCAATGCGGCAGCCGCGCCCGTGCTGGCATCGAAATAGCCGATCTTGAGCGCCTGAGTCGCAGAGTTAGCCCGCAGCCAGACAGTGGCGGCCAGCAGGCGGCGGGTGAGCAGCGCGATGTCGAAGCGGGTCTCGTAGTTGATATCCTCATCCGGCGTCAGCAGATCGAACAGCAGCGTGCCGATGCCGCGTTGTTGCAACACCTGGGCGACATAGGTATTGCGCGGGCTGAAGCGGCTGCTGCCGCTGCCGTGGGCGAACAGCACCACGCCGATGGCTTTCGGCGGTACGATCAGTTCACCGTTAAGTATGGCCTGTCCTGCTGGAATATGTACGGTGTTCATCTGTTTTCTCCCGTCATGCTGACATCGATCCGTGAAATCCCGGACTATTTCTCGGTTCTCTTTTCGCCGGCGAGTTCGCTGCGAAATGCTTCAATCTTGTTATGTAGGTTATCCGCGTCCCCGTAGTCCAGGAAATGCTCATATCGTGAATGCGTGCTGAGGATTTTTTTCGCGTGTTTGATCGGGCAGAAATATTGTTCGGTCCGTGCGGTGATTTCGCGTGCATAGCCCAGCATGCCGACGGCATACGAGCAGTACATGCAGTCTATTTTCTCGATGATATTCAGGTAGGCCAGATGCTGATGATCCATCACGATGTAGTGTGCGCGCTTCACACGGGCGACCCCGTAAATCGGGAAACAGGTCATCTGGTAAAAGGTGATGCAAAGATCGAACAAGGCCAGCGGGACGATCATGCCGTAGATGATCGGCATCGTGAGGAAATTTTGCGGGCGGACGGTCAGAAACCAGCGAAACACCCCCAGTTTGACGCGCTGGTGAGCCGCCTTGATGGTCTGTTCGAACACAACGCGACGGTCTTTGATCTGGTAGCGTATGCGCCCCTGCTGATCTTCGATGGCTGTCTGCAACTCTTCTTCGAGCGCCGTTATCTGGTCGAGAATTTGACGAATCCGGTTGTTCATGACGGCTTCCTTGGCAAAAGTTTATGCCGGCTTGCCTATTTTCAGCGCTGTTGCCGGTAATAGTCGATCAGGCTGCGGGTTGATTGGTCATGAGGCAGCTTGACTGCATCATCGAGCAGTTCCGGCAGGATTTTACTTGCCAGCTGTTTGCCCAGTTCCACGCCCCACTGGTCGAAGGAATTGATGTTCCACACGATGCCTTGCACGAAGACTTTTTGTTCATACAGCGCAATCAGCATGCCCAAGGTATGAGGGTCGAGGCGATCGAACAGCAGCGTGTTGGTAGGCTTGTTGCCCGGGAAGACTTTGTGCGGCAGCAAGGCTTCCAGTTCATCCCCCTGTAAGCCTTGCGCCACCAGCTCCGCGCGCGCTTCCTCTGCGGTCTTGCCTATCATCAGCGCTTCGGTCTGAGCGAAACAGTTGGCGAGCAGGATGGCGTGATGGGAGCCGACAGGGTTCTGGCTGTGTATCGGTGCCAGGAAATCGGCCGGAATCATGCGGGTGCCCTGGTGTATCAGCTGGTAGAAGGCATGCTGGCCGTTGGTGCCGGCTTCTCCCCAGACCGCCATGCCGGTATCGTAATCGACAGCGGCGCCATCGCGGTCCACGCCCTTGCCGTTGCTCTCCATATCCAGCTGTTGCAGATAGGCGGGAAAGCGGTGCAGATACTGGTCATAGGGCAGCACGGCATTGGAGCTGGTGCCGAAGAAATTGCCATACCAGATGCCCAGCATGCCCATCAGCACCGGCATGTTCTGCTCGAACGGAGCCGTGCGGAAATGTTCATCCATCGCGTGCGCGCCGGCCAGCAACGCTTCGAACTTATCCATGCCAATAAACAGCGCGATGGGCAGGCCGATGGCCGACCACAGCGAATAACGGCCACCCACCCAGTCCCAGAATTCAAATACGTTATCCGGGTTGATGCCGAATGCGGCGGTCGCCTTCAGATTGGTTGAGACAGCGGCAAAGTGCTTCGCGACCGCAGCCTCGGAACCCAGCTTGCCGACCAGCCAGGCTCGCGCCGAGCGCGCATTGGTCAGCGTTTCCTGGGTGGTGAAGGTCTTGGAGCTGACAATGAACAGCGTGGTTTCTGCGTCCAGTTTTTTCAGGGTCTCGGCAAGATGGCTCGCATCGACGTTGGAGACGAAATGGGCGCGCAGCGCCGGCGTAGCGTAAGGTTTTAAGGCTTCACATACCATCAGCGGACCCAAATCTGAACCGCCGATGCCGATGTTGACGATGTCGGTGATTGCGCGTCCGGTGTGGCCGACATGCGATCCGCTGCGCACGCTATCCGAAAATGTCCTCATCAGTCCCAGCACGCGCAGCACATCGGGCATGACGTCGATGCCGTTAACGAATACAGGTCTGTCCGAGCGGTTGCGCAGGGCGGTATGGAGGACTGCGCGTTGTTCGGTGTTGTTGATCTTGTCGCCTGAAAACTGGCGCTCGATAGCCCCTCGAACATCGGCCTGCTCGGCCAATGCGACAAGCAGTTTTCGGGTCTCGGCGGTGATGCGATTCTTTGAATAATCGAGCAGCAGGCTGCCTGATTTTACAGAAAATTTGTCGAAACGCGCCGGGTCGTCAGCAAAAAGCTGACGCATGTGGAGCGGTTCAATTTCGGCGTAATGCGCACTCAGCGCTTGCCATGCTTCGGATAGGGTAAGCTTTGACATGGTAATGATCTCAGGTTCAACTAACGGACAGGATGCCAGTGCGAATTATTGCGATGATTCCCTCCCGTCAGGGGAGGGAAATGCGCTTTATGCTTCGGGTACCAGAATCACGCCGGCCAGGGGTGGCAGTGAAATTTCGGCAGAGTAGGGCAAGCCCATCCAGGGCACAGACTCCGCCTGAATCAAACCCGCATTGCCGAGGTTGCTGCCGGCGTAATAGGTTGAATCGCTGTTCAGCACTTCGCGATATTGGGCAAGTTCAGGCAGGCCGATGCGGTAGTGCTGGCGTGGCAGCGGCGTCAGATTCAGCGTGATGACCGCGCTGGATCCGTTGCGAGCGCGACGCTGGTAGGACAACACCGATTTTTCTGCATCGTTGCAGTCTATCCAGGAAAAGCCTTCCGACTGAAAATCCAGTTCATGCAGGGCGGGTAATGTGCGATAAAGCTCGTTCAGGTCATGCGCAAGGTTTTGCATGCCGCGATGGTATTCTTCACCCAGTTGCCACCATTCCAGTTCCCACTTCGATTGCCACTCGCGTCCCTGTGCAATTTCATTGCCCATGAAGTTGAGTTTCTTGCCCGGACTTGTCATCTGATAGGTCAGCAGCAGGCGCAGGTTGGCAAATTTCTGCCAGGCGTCGCCGGGCATTTTAGACAGCAGTGAACCCTTGCCATGTACTACTTCGTCGTGAGAGAACGGCATCACGAAGTTTTCACTGTAGGCGTAAATTTGCCCGAAGGTCAGCTGGTTGTGATGGTAACGACGGTGTACAGGTTCGTGTTCGAAATAGCCCAGCGTGTCATTCATCCAGCCCATGTTCCATTTCATCGAGAAGCCCAAGCCGCCGAGATAAACGGGGCGCGAGACGCCCGGCCACGCGGTGGATTCTTCCGCCATCGTCAGCGCACCCGGAAACTCATCGTGCACCATGATGTTCATCTCGCGCAGGAATTCAACGGCGTCGAGGTTTTCACGGCCGCCGAATTTATTCGGTATCCATTCGCCGGCCTTGCGCGAGTAATCCAGATACAACATCGATGCGACCGCATCGACACGCAGACCATCGAAATGGAACTCGGACAACCAGTAATGCGCGCTGGATAACAAAAAGGTTTTAACTTCATTGCGGCCGAAATTGAAAATATGGGTGCCCCAGTCCTGATGGAAGCCCATGCGCGGATCTTCATGCTCAAACAAGGCGGTGCCGTCAAAGCGCGCCAACGCCCAGCTGTCTTGCGGGAAGTGCGCCGGTACCCAGTCGAGAATGACGCCGATGTCGGCCTGGTGGAAGGTGTCGATCAGCTGACGCAACTCGTCGGGCGAACCGAAGCGGCTGGAAGGTGCGAAATAGCCGGTGCACTGATAGCCCCACGACTCATCCAGCGGATGTTCGGTAATCGGCATGAATTCGATGTGCGTATAGCCCATGCTCTTGACGTAAGGCACCAGATCTTTGGCCAGTTCGCTGTAGCTGTAAAAACGTCCATCCGGATGGCGTTTCCAGGATCCGGGATGCACTTCATAAATATTGACTGCGCTATGCAACCAGTCCCACCCGCCTCGTTTTTGCATCCAGCCATCATCCTGCCATTCATGCCGGTGAGCGGGTGCCGCCAGCGCTGCTGTGCCGGGGCGCAATTCGTAGCCTTGCGCATAGGGGTCGGTCTTGGTCAGGATGTTCCCGGATTCGCGATTGCGGATTTCATAGCGGTACAGCGCATGTTGCTTGATCTCGGGAATGAAGATTTCCCAGACGCCGGAGGAACCATGCAAACGCATCGGGTACAGGCGGCCATCCCAGCTGTTGAATTCGCCCACCACGCTGACGCGCTCGGCATTCGGTGCCCAGACAGCGAAACGCACACCCGAAACGCCGTCGATTTCCACGGCGTGGGAACCCAGCATGCGATAGGCCTGATGTAGTTTTCCTTCGCTGAACAGGTGCAAGTCCTGTTCGGAAATGTTGGCAGGGAACTGGTAAGGATCGTATACCTCGCGTGTGGCGATCCCCTGGCTGATACGAACGCGGTAGGGGCGCTCGGGAGCGGTTACGCCGCGCCATTCGAACAGGCCGTCCGGATGAATTTTACTGAATTTTTCGCCGCTATATTGCAGTGCGACTTGGGTGGCATGAGGCTCGTAACAGCGAATAACCCACTCTGCGCCATCGCGATGCAGACCGAGTAAAGCGAAAGGATCGTGGAGTCTTGCTTGCACCAAAGATTCGATTAACATATTCACTATATTTCCTCATTAGTTCTTGTGTCGTGCGGTAATTGTAAACGATAATGAACCGGTCATTTTGGGTAAATAGGACCATGAGGAGGGGAAGATGAATGTTGAGTTGGGTTATCTGAAAAAGCACTACCATGTAGCCTCTGGCGATCCTGAACCACGTTTTGTTAGTCGTTTGACCAAAAATACTTACGCGATGGTATTGGCCGGAGGCCGCGGCAGTCGTCTGCATGAGCTGACCGACTGGCGAGCCAAGCCTGCGGTGCCTTTCGGCGGCAAGTTTCGCATCATCGATTTCGTCCTCTCAAACTGCGTTAATTCCGGCATACGCCGTATCGGTGTTGCGACGCAATATAAATCACACAGCCTGATCCAGCACATCCAGCGCGGCTGGTCTTTCCTGAACGGCCAGTTTGGCGAATATCTGGATTTGCTGCCCGCACAACAGCGCATCAGTGAAGATCAGTGGTATCAGGGCACAGCCGACGCCGTATTTCAAAACCTGGATATCATTCGTGCCTCAAAATGTGAATTTGTCGTGATACTGGCGGGCGACCATATCTATAAAATGGACTACGGCAAGCTGCTGGCCTTTCATGTGGAAAAAAAGGCCGATATGACCGTGGCGTGCCTTGAAGTGCCAGTCGCGGAGGCCTATGCCTTTGGCGTGATGGGCATCGATGAGAGTTCCCGCGTGGTCGAGTTTGTCGAGAAACCGGCCAACCCGCCTTCAATACCCGGTAAGCCTGAAAAATCACTGGCCAGCATGGGTATCTATGTGTTCAATACCCAGTTTCTGATTGAACAGCTGATCAGGGACGCCGATAGCCCTCAGTCCAGTCATGATTTTGGCAAGGATCTGATCCCGCACATGGTTGAAAAATATCGCGTGTTTGCACAAAGTTTTGAACAAAGCTGCGTCGGCATGGGGGAAGATAAGGTGCCGTACTGGCGCGATGTCGGCACCATCGATTCGTACTGGGAAGCCAGCATGGAAATGACCAAGGTGATTCCGGATCTGAATATGTATGATCAGGAATGGCCGATCTGGACGCATCAGGAGCAATTGCCGCCCGCCAAATTCGTGTTCGATGAAGAAGACCGTCGCGGTTATGCGGTTGATTCGCTGGTGTCCGGCGGATGTATCGTCAGTGGCTCGGTCGTCAAGCGCTCACTGCTGTTCTCTGATGTGCGCGTAAACAGTTATTCCACGATCGAGGATTCGGTGCTGTTGCCCGATGTGGATGTCGGCCGACATGTGGTATTAAAGCGCGTGATTGTCGATAAAAACTGCAAGATTCCGGATGGCATGGAAATCGGCGTCAATATTGAAGAGGATCGTAAGCGGTTCCATGTCAGCGAGAATGGAATTACGCTGATCACACCCGAGATGCTGGGGCAGATCGTTCACAGTATCCGTTAGCAGGCTGCTGAAAAACGTTGTGAGCGCAGTCGAGACAAGAAAAAAAGTGGCGAAGTGGGGTTGGCAGGGATGGGCGAATTGCAGCTCCCGCCCAACTCGCAAAAAGCGGAGTTTACATAGAGTATATCGCTTCGCGACCCCGCATTTTGAGCCACTTTTTGACGACGTATCGGCAAGCGTAATAGTTTTGCAGCAGCCTGTTAGATTAAACCTACCTGCCCCCGCCGCTAAACGGCGGGGTTTCCTGTTATGAAAAAATCCATCGATTTAGTATTTCTCTGGCATATGCATCAGCCGGATTATCGCGATTATGCCAGCGGCGATTTCGTCTTGCCGTGGGTCTATTTGCACGCCATCAAGGATTACACCGACATGGCCTATCATCTGGAGCGACACCCTGCGGTGCATGTGGTGCTGAACTTTGTGCCGATCTTGCTCGACCAGCTTGAGGATTACACCGACCAGTTCGCCACGGGTAAGATACGAGATCCCTTGTTGCGCCTGCTGGTGCATGAAAACTCGTGCGAGTTATCGCAGGATGAGCGGCAACTGGCGCTGGATGCGTGTTTCCGCAGCAGTCACACCAAGATGATTGCGCCTTATCCGGTTTACACGCGTCTTTGGGAGTTGTTTCAGCTTTTGCAGTCTGACGGCTCGTCTGCGCTGTCCTATTTGTCAGGGCAGTACATAGCCGACTTGCTGGTCTGGTATCACCTGGCCTGGTGCGGGGAGAGTGTGCGCCGTGAGAATGAGTTGGTGGCGCGTCTGATGACTAAAGCCGAAAGCTTCAGCTTTGATGACAGGAGACAGTTATTCGATCTGATCGGAGAATTGACCAGCGACATCATTCCTCGCTACCGCAAATTGTCCGAATCCGGCCAAATCGAAATTTCTGCCACGCCGCACTACCACCCGTTGGCGCCGTTGTTGATCGATTTTGCCAGCGCAAGAGAGGCGATGCCGGACGCCCCGCTGCCCAAGGCGCCGCATTACCCCAAGGGACGGTTGCGCGTAACTCGCCATATCCAATTGGCGAAGAAGAGTCATAAAGCCCGGTTTGGCGCTGAACCTGTTGGAATGTGGCCGGCTGAGGGCTCGATTTCCGTGGAAACCCTGGAGATATTTGCCGAGGAAGGTTGTGGATGGGCTGCCAGCGGTGAGGGTGTTCTGGTCAACAGCATACGCCGTTCGCACCAGGCGGTTCCCGATCGCAGCCAGTATCTGTATCGTCCTTATACGCTGGACAAAGTCGCTGACGGGTTGCAGTGCTTTTTCCGAGACGATCACCTGTCGGATTTGATCGGTTTTGAATATTCGCGCTGGCACGGCAAGGATGCGGCAACTCATTTCATCGGCCAGTTGGATGCCATCGCACGCCATGCGCCGGAAGGTGAGACGCCGGTGGTCAGCGTGATCCTGGATGGCGAAAATGCCTGGGAATATTATCCCTACAACGGCTTTTATTTCCTCGACGAGTTATATACCCAGCTGGAAGCTCAACCCGGGATTAACACCAGCACCTACAGCGATTTTCTAAAAGCGGCCCCGACGCGCACTGACAGCGCTCGTTCAGTCAGCTTGCCGACTATCGCGGCCGGCAGTTGGGTATATGGCAACTTCTCAACCTGGATAGGCTGTGAAGACAAGAACCGTGCATGGGACTTGCTGTGCGCGGCCAAGCAAAGTTTTGACATGGTCATGTCCAGCGGCCGCCTGAGCCTGATCGAGCAGGAGGCTGCCGATAAGCAGCTTTGCTCCTGCGAGAGCTCCGACTGGTTCTGGTGGTTCGGTGACTATAATCCTGCGAATTCGGTTGCCAGTTTCGACCGTCTGTACCGGCACAATTTAACCGAGCTTTATCGTTTGCTGAAATTGCCCGCACCCCTTAGTCTGTCTGAACCGGTCAGTCGGGGGTGTTTGGGGGATACCGAAGTGGACGGGGCGATGCGCCGCGCAACCGAGTAGCCGGCTCTTCAATCAGATAGCGTAGTCAATATAATCAAGCACTTATGATAAATGATCGTACCAGCGGTATCTTGCTGCATCCAACCTCGCTGCCCGGCCCGTTCGGTGCGGGCGATTTGGGTGCGAGCGCTTATCTTTTTGTGGACTGGCTGATTGGCGCAGGACAAACCTGGTGGCAGGTTTTGCCCTTAGGCGAAATCGGCCCCGGCAATTCACCCTACATGAGCTCATCTGCTTTTGCCGGCAATGTGCTGTTGATCGATCTGCACGAGTTGGCGCACCAGGGCTGGCTGGAACCTTTGGATCTGATCCCCGACCCGGCATTCCGTGAAGATCGTGTGGATTTTTCATTGCAGGGTGCATTCAGATTGGAACGCTTGCGCCGTGCAGCCCGCCGTTTCTTTGCATCCGACGACGCAGTGTTGAATAATGCCTATGCTGAATTTTGTCTGGTTGAATGCGAATGGCTGAACGATTATGCGCGCTTCATGACGATCGCGGAACAACAGGACTGGCGCGATTGGAATCAATGGCCGGCGGCGTTAGCTGGCAGGGAAACCCAGGCTTTGCTGTTTTTAGAGGCGATTAGTGCCGAGAAGATTGATTTCTGGAAATTCTGTCAATGGTGTTTTTCGCGCCAGTGGATACAGCTAAAAACCTACGCCAACGAACGCGGCGTCAAACTGATAGGCGACGTGCCGATTTTCGTAGCCTATCAAAGCGCTGACGTATGGGCACACCGTGAACTGTTCGAGCTGGATGAGGCGGGTAGCCCTGCCGTCGTAGCCGGCGTGCCGCCCGACTATTTCAGCAAGACGGGGCAGCTGTGGGGCAATCCACTCTACCGCTGGGACGTTCATGAAAGCACCGGTTATGCCTGGTGGATTAGACGTTTGCAGTATGCGCTGAGCAATTTTGATCAGGTGCGCATCGATCATTTCAGGGGTTTTGCTGATTATTGGGAAGTGCCGGCAAGTGAGTCGACGGCAATCAACGGCCGCTGGATGCCGGGTCCCGGCGCCAAACTTTTTGAAGCCTTTGAAAAAGCGTTTCCCGAGCTGCCCGTTATCGCCGAAGATCTGGGTGTGATCACGCAGGATGTGGCCGAACTTCGCGACCGGTTCAAGCTGCCGGGGATGCGCATTTTGCAATTTGCATTTGCCGAAGACCGCAGCAATCTTTTTCTGCCGCATAACTACCTGCCCAACGCGATTGCCTATACCGGCACGCACGATAACGACACGCTGATAGGCTGGTGGAATACTGCCTCTGAGCAAGAGAAGACATTTGCCCGTGCGTATTTTGATAAAGAGGAAGTCAACGTTCCATGGGATATGATCACGGCGTTATCGGCTTCAGTGGCTAATACCGTCATGTTTCCGATGCAGGATGTGCTCTGTTTGGCAGGCGAGCATCGTATGAACTATCCGGGACGCCCTGAGGGTAATTGGGAGTGGCGTTTTTCGTGGGAGCAGGTGCAACCCTGGCATACCATAAGGCTGGCGAAAATTACCGCAGATTATGGCCGTAGTCGACCGTGTGTTGCAGCGACGAAGATGAAGGATGATGTTTGAGGAGTAACTGCCTGATGTGCTAAACCAGCCCTCCGGGAGGGCTGGTGCACAGAACCTGGAACGACTGAATTACTTCTTGGCGCCGTTTACCGCAGCTTTGAGCGTAGCGCCTGGCTTGAATGCAGGAACTTTGGACGCTGCGATTTTCAATTCAGCCCCTGTCTTTGGATTGCGGCCAGTGCGTGCAGCACGTGCGCGCACTTCAAACGTGCCAAAACCCACCAAAGCGATGCTGTCGCCCTGAGCCAGGGTTTCACCGATGACTTCAATCAGCGCGGCAATATTTTGTTCTGCGACAATTTTGGTGCTTCCGGTCTTGTTGGCCAAAGCATCAATAAGTTCTTTTCTGTTCATGTTAATCCCTTTGTGAGTTTCGTTAATAGACGACTGAGCGGTACTGCGGGCAAAGTCTACCACTCAACGGCTGCGAACTGAACAGCTAGACTCGATTCTGTTGATATTTTTCTGCTCTATCATCGGTTTTTCCGTGCTTGAGGCGCTAAAAAGTGAAATTACAATTGAGCGAACCTCTGTTTTCTGTTCAAATTGAGCTTGACGTTTTAATAATTGTTTAATAATTTAAATATAAAATGAAATCAAACCAGGTAGTAGAAGCCTTGTCTGCGTTGGCACAATCCACTCGCCTGGCGATTTTCCGCCTGCTGGTGGTGTGCGGGCCGGCGGGAATGGCGGCAGGACAACTGGCCGAAAAGCTGGGCGTGTCACCGGCTAACATGTCACATCATTTCAAGACGCTCAGTCATGCTGGACTGATCGTCGCCCGTCAGGACGGCCGTTTTGTTTATTACGCGGCGAATTTTGCGGTGATGAATGGCATGTTGGCGTATCTGACGGAAAATTGTTGTGAGGGTGACCCTGGCGCCTGTGCCGATCAAAAATGTTGATAACGTTAAAGGAAAAACATAATGAGTGAGAAAAAATATAACGTGCTGGTGTTGTGTACCGGCAATTCCGCGCGCAGCATCCTGGGTGAGGTGTTGTTTAACGTGCTGGGTAAAGGTAAATTCAAAGCCTACAGTGCAGGCAGCAAGCCGGCGGGCAAAGTCAATCCGGGGGCTCTGGCGTTGTTGCAAGCACAGGGACACAGTATCGAAGGCTTGCGCAGCAAGAGCTGGGACGAGTTTGCGGCACCCGGTGCGCCGGAATTTGATTTCATCATTACCGTGTGTGACAACGCCGCAGGTGAAACTTGTCCGTTTTGGCCGGGCAAACCCGCAACCGCACATTGGGGCATCCCTGATCCTGCGCATGTGGAGGGTGAGGAAGCGCGGCGTGCCGCGTTTAAAACCGCCTATGCACAACTGGCACGTCGTATTCAATTGTTCATGAGCTTGCCGATTGATAAGCTGGACAAGCTGACGCTGAAAAAAAAGCTCGCCGAAATCGGGCGCGTCGAGGATTGATTTGATGAATCTGTTTGAACGTTATCTGACCATGTGGGTGGTGCTGTGTATCATCGCTGGAATACTGCTCGGGCAATTTCTGCCGGGTGTATTTCAAGCCGTTGCCAGTCTGGAAATCGCTCATGTGAACCTTCCGGTCGGTGTGCTGGTGTGGGTGATGATTATCCCGATGCTGTTGCGTATCGACTTTGGCGCGCTGCATCAGGTGAAGAAGCACTGGCGTGGTACCGGTGTCACCCTGTTCATCAACTGGGCGGTGAAGCCTTTTTCGATGGCGTTTTTAGGTTGGTTGTTCATCCATCATGTATTTGCCGACTATCTGCCGCAAGACCAGCAGGACAGCTATGTCGCCGGCCTGATTTTGCTGGCGGCAGCGCCCTGCACCGCGATGGTGTTCGTCTGGAGCAATCTGGTCAAAGGCGATCCGTATTTCACGCTCTCGCAAGTCGCGCTCAACGATGCGATCATGATCTTCGCCTTCGCACCATTGGTGGGATTGTTGCTCGGCGTCGCCAGTATCACTGTGCCGTGGGACACGCTGTCCGTCTCGGTTATTTTCTACATCGTGATTCCGGTGATCATCGCGCAGCTGTTGCGCAGGCGTTTGCTGGCAGGAGGCGAGGGCGCATTCCAAAAAGTGTTGGCGCACATCGCCCCTTATTCGATAAGTGCGCTGCTGCTGACGCTGGTGTTGCTGTTCGCGTTGCAGGGCAATGCCATCGTCGCGCAACCGCTGGTGATATTCATGCTGGCCGTGCCTATTCTGATACAGGTTTTATTTAACTCCAGTCTGGCATACTGGCTGAATCGGTACTTTGGTGTGGCGCACTGCGTCGCAGCGCCGTCCGCCTTGATCGGGGCGAGCAATTTCTTCGAACTGGCAGTCGCGACCGCGATCAGCCTGTTTGGTTTTCAGTCGGGTGCGGCGTTAGCCACTGTAGTCGGCGTGCTGATCGAAGTGCCGGTGATGCTGCTGGTGGTGAGTGTGGCGAACCGCTCGCGCGACTGGTATCAGCGGGGAATTGCGGATAATTCTGCCGCGACTCTCCGTTAGTAAAAATTTGTTCGGCCGGTTGTGGTAGAATGCGCCCCCCATACATTTAGTAAGGCTGTATCCATGTCACGCCAACTTCGCAACATCGCCATTATCGCCCACGTCGATCACGGTAAAACTACTCTGGTCGATAAACTGCTGTCGCAGGCAGGTTCCTTTACGGCTCATCAGCAGGTTGCTGAACGTGTCATGGACAACAACGACCTGGAAAAGGAACGCGGGATCACCATTCTGGCGAAGAATTGCGCGGTTGAATTCAAGGGCGTGCACATCAACATCGTCGATACACCGGGCCACGCCGACTTCGGCGGTGAAGTAGAGCGCGTGCTGGGTATGGTCGATGGCGTGTTGCTGCTGGTGGATGCCGTGGATGGGCCGATGCCGCAAACCCGTTTCGTGACCAAAAAGGCGCTGGCGTTAGGCTTGCGTCCTATCGTCGTGATCAACAAGGTTGATCGTCCGGGCGCGCGTCCGGATTGGGTGGTTGATCAGACTTTCGATTTGTTCGACAAGCTGGGCGCGAGCGACGAGCAGCTGGATTTCCCTGTTATCTACGCTTCTGCATTGAACGGTTATGCAAAGACTGAACTTGATGCCGTCACCGACAATATGTTCCCGCTGCTGGATGTCGTGTTGAGCCATGTGCCGGCGCCTAGTGTCGCCGCGACCGAAGAGCCATTGCAATTGCAAATTTCAGCCCTTGATTATTCCAGCTTCGTTGGCCGTATCGGCGTGGGTCGTGTGACTCGCGGCAAGATCCGTCCAGGCCAGGAAGTCATGGTCATGAATGGCGACAAGTCTTCCAAGCGTGCGCGTGTCAATCAGGTGCTGGGTTTCCGTGGTATCGAGCGCGTATTGCTGGAAGAAGCAATGGCAGGCGACATCGTTCTGATCAACGGTATCGACGAGATCGGTATCGGTGTGACGATTGCTGATGTGAGCAAGCCGGAAGCATTGCCTTTGCCTAAGATCGACGAGCCTACGCTGAGCATGAACCTGATGGTCAACACCTCACCCCTGTGCGGTCAGGAAGGCAAGATGATCACCAGTCGTCAGATTCGTGATCGTCTGAACAAGGAATTGCTGGTCAACGTGGCCTTGCGTGTCGAAGAAACAGACAATACCGACGTGTTCCTGTTGTCAGGTCGCGGCGAATTGCATCTGACTATTCTGCTGGAAACCATGCGCCGTGAAGGTTTCGAGATGGGCGTGGGCAAGCCGCGTGTCGTGTTCCGTGACATCAACGGCCAGAAGTGCGAGCCGTTCGAAATGCTGACCGTTGACGTGGAAGACGTCAATCAGGGTTCCGTGATGGAAGAGTTGGGTCGTCGTCGTGGCGATCTGCAAGACATGCAACCGGATGGTCACGGTCGCGTGCGTCTGGAATACCGTATTCCTGCTCGCGGCCTGATCGGCTTCCAGTCGGAATTCATGACCTTGACGCGCGGCACCGGCATCATGGCGCACGTGTTCGATGACTACGCACCGGTCAAGGCCGATATGCCGGGTCGTCGCAACGGCGTGCTGGTATCTTCCGAGCAAGGCGATGCGGTGGCTTACGCGTTGTGGAAACTGGAAGATCGCGGCCGCATGATCGTGGTTCCTGGTGACAAGCTGTACGAGGGCATGATCATCGGTATTCACAGCCGTGACAATGACCTGGTGGTCAACCCGATCAAGGGCAAGCAGCTGACCAACGTGCGTTCATCCGGTACCGATGAAGCGGTTCGTCTGACACCGCCTGTTCGCCTGACGCTGGAATCAGCCGTCGAGTTTATCGACGATGACGAACTGGTTGAAATCACACCGGTTTCGATTCGCGTCCGTAAGCGCTACCTGACCGAAAACGAACGCAAGCGCAATACACGCGGTTAATCGTTTTTCGGTAGCACAAGTCAAACGCCGCCCGGTGCAAACCTGGCGGCGTTTTGCATTTATAGCGCGCAGCTTTGGGGGATTGATCCGTCAAATGCCAGTCCTGTGGTGGCAGGAATGCGGCGAAGATTTTATAAGCTGTGCATCTTGCCTCGTTTTTTTTGGTCAGTTGCGCTAAAATTGCGGCACTTTTTCTAGTCGGATATATATAACGTGGCACTTATAGTACAAAAGTACGGTGGTACATCGGTAGGCACTACAGATCGCATCAAAAATGTTGCGAGACGCGTCGCGAAATTCAAGGCTAAAGGTCATCAGGTGGTGGTCGTGCTCTCCGCGATGAGCGGCGAGACCAATCGTCTGATCGGGCTGGCAAAAGAGATACAGGCGAATCCTGACCCGCGTGAACTGGATGTCATTATTTCCACGGGCGAACAGGTGACGATCGGCCTGTTGGCGATGGCACTCAAGGAACTGGGTGTTAACGCCAAGAGCTATACGGGTGGACAGGTCAAGATACTGACCGACGACGCGCATACCAAGGCCCGTATCGTCAGCATCGACGAGCAGAGCATACGCGCGGATCTTGCGAATGACTGTGTGGTTGTGGTGGCAGGCTTCCAGGGTATGGACCGTGACGGCAATATCACGACGCTGGGGCGCGGCGGTTCCGACACGACGGGGGTCGCCATTGCTGCGGCGCTGAAAGCCGATGAATGCCAGATTTATACCGATGTGGATGGCGTATATACCACGGATCCGCGCATGGTTCCCGAGGCGCGTCGCCTGAAGAGCATTACCTTCGAGGAAATGCTGGAGATGGCCAGTCTGGGTTCCAAAGTGCTGCAAATTCGTTCAGTGGAGTTTGCCGGTAAATACAAGGTCAAACTGCGCGTGCTGTCCAGCTTCGAAGAAGAAGGCGAGGGCACACTGATTACTTTTGAGGATGAAGACAAAATGGAACAAGCCATTATTTCCGGGATCGCATTTAACCGCGATGAAGCCAAAGTTAACGTGTTAGGTGTGCCGGACAAGCCCGGAATTGCCTATCAGATCCTGGGGCCGGTCAGCGATGCCAATATCGATGTAGACATGATCATTCAGAACGTCGGCGTGGACGGCACAACGGATTTCTCCTTCACCGTGCATCGCAATGATTTTTCCAGGACGATGGACATCCTCAACAACGAGGTTCTGCCGCACATCGGCGCACGCCGTGTGATCGGCGACAATAAAGCGGCAAAAGTCTCGGTGGTCGGCGTCGGCATGCGCTCTCACGTCGGCATCGCCAGCAAGATGTTCCGTACGCTGGCGGAAGAAGGCATCAACATTCAGATGATCTCCACTTCCGAGATCAAGATTTCAGTCGTGATCGACGAGAAGTATCTGGAGCTGGCCGTGCGTGTTTTGCACAAGGCGTTCGATCTTGACCAGGAAGATGCATAAAATAAAAAACAATTTGACGGAATCGCGGTAAGCCCATATAATGCGCGGCTTCGGAGAGGTGGCCGAGTGGTCGAAGGCACTCCCCTGCTAAGGGAGCATCCGGGGATAACCTGGATCGAGGGTTCGAATCCCTCCTTCTCCGCCAGTAGTGGTTTTAAAAGTAGTAGGTAGTTTAGAGGTTGGTGTGTAACAACTTCAAGTATGCGCCCGTAGCTCAGCTGGATAGAGTACTTGGCTACGAACCAAGGGGTCAGGAGTTCGAATCTCTTCGGGCGCACCAATCAAGTATAAAACTGGGCAACTTGTCTACTCAAGTTGCCCAGTTTTATTTATTTCATCTTCTCAGTCAAAACCGAATTACTCGCGCTGACTGTCGCTGCAACATTCTTCATCACACTCGCACTCAATCACGCATGAATGCGCTTGCGTAACATTTCAATAATATTCAAACGCCACCTGCCTTACCTGCTCACAAGTTGAGCAATCCTCCCGGAAATTAATTGCCGTTAAAAAGGGCATTTCTTACTTTTGGGTAAAGGCAATTCAACAAACAGGCATCCCCCCAGTACGGAAGTTAGCTTAAATCGACCCGACTTCTGCCACTAACTAAAAATTAGCGTGATTGCCAATTAATTAAGGAGTTGCAATGCATTCAGGTATAAAAATGATTTTGGCAACAGATCTTGATGGGACTTTTCTGTCTCCAGATGAAAATGAACTCTCAGCGGATCTTTACAAAATCATTAGAGACCATCGAGAAGAAATTTTGCTGATTTTTGTAACCGGACGTGGATATGAGAGCATTTTGCCGCTATTGGATGATGCCTCACTGCCTATCCCCGACTATATTATTGGTGATGTCGGCGCCACCATCCTAAAAAGAACCCAAGGTGAATTTGTTCCAGTCATGTCTTTGCAAAGCGAAATTGCTGAGAGTTGGTCTGGGCGGGAAATCATCCTAAACGCCCTAAATGGTATCGTGGGTTTGCAGCTTCAGGAGGTTCCCCAAGAACGTCGCTGTTCGTTTCTGTGCACCGATCCGAAAATCTTGACCGAGGTCGACAATATTGGCAAGGCGCTAGGGTTGACTGTCTTGTATTCCGCAGATCAATACCTAGATTTTTTGCCTATGGGTGTATCCAAAGGTAATAGTTTGAAGCTCTTGCTCAAATCAGAGGATCTATCTGAAGCCAGAGTACTGGTTGCGGGTGACACCCTGAACGACCTCTCGTTAATGCAAACGGGATATAAAGGTGTTGTCGTTGGCAACGCTGAACCTGCGCTTAAAAAAGCGGTTGCTTCACATAAAATGATTTTTCAGGCCAAAAAAACAGGGCCCTCCGGGATTTTGGAGGCCATGTATTTTCATGGCTTTAATAAGAGTTTCGGCGGTATCGATAAAGTCTATGAAACGACTTATGGCAATGCTGAACTCGTCATGGTTTACCACCGCCAGCCTTTTGACGAGATCAAGCAAGGCAAAACTTATATTCGCCAGATGCCCAAGAGTCCAAACGGAATTATTCCAACATTATTGGGCTTCTTCGCTAAAGGAGAAAAAGGTGCTTGGGTTGCATGGTCGCAGCAAGACAGCAGAAATCCCGCCGGATTTGAAATTAATGTGGCCGTAGACAAAGAAAAATACCCCAATCTGGTCGCCACACGCGTCGCTATGACAGCGCATGATGTAAATATTTTTTACAAAGAATTTTCCAAAGAGTCGTTTTGGCCTATCATCTTTTCATTCCCGGAAAGGGCTTCATTTTCGGAAGATCATTGGAATCATTTTTGCGAGATCAACCTGCTTTTTGCGCAAAGGACAGCAGAGGTAGCCGCCTTTGGCGCGACCGTCTGGATTCATGATTACAACCTGTGGATGGCTCCGGCCTATCTGCGGGATTTGCGCCCAGATGTCAAAATCGCTTTTTTCCACCACACAGCATTTCCGGGTGCGGATATTTTTAACATCATCCCGTGGAAAAGGGAAATTGTCGCAAGCTTATTGAAATGTGACTATGTCGGCTTTCATATTCCGCGTTATGTCGAAAACTTCGTGGATGTGGTTTGCTCAAATGTGCCAGCTAAAATTTTAGAGAAAAAAACCTGCGCGCCTACCTATTTGACCTACGGCTGTGCGCTTGGCGTGGGCGAAGTCACCAGAAAAATTCAAACCCCTTATGGGGTTATTGGGGTAGGTGCTCACCCCGTTGGGATTGACAATGAAAAGATTGGAAGAATCGTAGCGGACCAATCGGCAAAAACTCTGGCCAAAAGTTTGTTGGATGAAGCAGGCGGCAGAAAAATTATTCTGTCCGTAGAGCGCTTGGATTACGTTAAGGGCCCTATTGAAAAGATGCTGGCTTATGAATCCTTCCTAGAAAAACATCCTGAATGGCATGAGAAAGCAATCATGATTAACATCGTCACGCCTGCGGCTAAAGGTATGGAAGTTTACAAGGCAACACGGGAAAAATTAGATCAAGTGGTTGGTCGTATCAATGGACGATTTTCCCGATTGGGATGGACGCCGGTACGCTATTTTTACCGCTCTATTCCCTTCGAGGAACTCGTTCCGTTTTATGTTGCAGCAGATGTCGCATGGATTACGCCATTGCGTGACGGATTAAATCTAGTCTGTAAAGAGTACGTCTCGGCAAAAGCAGCATCCAATACGTTAGGCGTGCTGGTTCTTTCTGAATTTGCCGGTGCCGCCGTTGAGCTTAAGGGCGCAGTCTTAACTAATCCTTATGATAAACACAGCATGATCCAAAGCTTGGATGCCGCGCTGAACCTGGGTAAAAAGGAAATTGAATTTCGCATGACGGATCTAATCCAGCGCGTCAAAGGATACGACTTAAACGAATGGGGAGAAGATTTTTTGAAATTCAGAACGTCTAAAGCAGTGCGTCAACAACCCGCCAGACTTGCGCCTAAGGTGTCCCAATCCGCTGTGCTCAGCTTGAAGGAACAGATAGCACAATAAGGTTTGACGGGTTGGCCGTTTTTATTGCCGCCCGACTCAATAAATCTGGGCACTATCGTGATGACCCAGTCTATAAATGAGTTAAAATTTGAGTCGGGCCTGGGGTTGTAAAATGAAGGTACTTACAGCGCCCAAATTTTTTTCTACGGGCGCACCAATACAATAGAGCTCGCGCCTTAGGGGGTGAGCCCTTTTTATATTTTGCCAAAATTTAAGTCACTGCACTATGAAAAATCAGGCTGATTCACTACATCGCTTTATCTTTGAGAACACCCCTATCCGGGGCGAGCGGGTGCATTTAGATGCCGCCTGGAAAAATGTGTTGGCACGTCATAACTATCCGCCCGTGTTGCAGCAAATGCTGGGCGAACTCGCCGCTGCGGCTGTTCTGTTAGCGGCTACGCTCAAGCTGGATGGTGCGCTAGTATTGCAAATACAAGGCACCGGCTCGATCAAGTTACTGGTGGTGGAATGCGACGGCGAGATGCACATGCGCGCGACCGCAAAGTGGGAGGGTGAGTTAAACGGCACATTGCCCGATTTAGTCGGTGAAGGTCACTTTGTTATCACGCTCGCTCCCAAGAATGGCAAACAAGCTTATCAAGGCATCGTAGCACTGGAAGGCGCTACGATCTCAGACATCTTGCAGAACTACATGACCCGTTCCGAGCAGCTGGAGACACGACTTTGGTTAGCCGCCGATGGTCAGGTGGCGGCTGGCATGCTGCTGCAAAAGATGCCGGAGCAAGACAACGACCAGGACGACGACACTTGGTCGCGTGTCACTCAGCTTGCTGCCACCCTGCGCGGCGACGAGCTCATGCAGTTGCCCACTCAGGAGTTGTTGCACCGCCTTTTTAACGAAGATGATGTACGTCTGTTCGAGCATGAACCGGTTTCTTTTCTATGCTCGTGTACCCGCGACAAGGTAAGCCAGATGTTGCGCATGTTGGGCGAGGATGAAGTCGATACCATTTTGACCGAACGATCAGCCATAGAGGTGTATTGCGAGTTTTGCAACGAGTGCTACACTTTTGACAAGGTCGACGCAGTCCAACTGTTCGCATCAGCGGCACCCGTGATAACAAGCGCGACCCGCCACTAGCACCTTGCCAAATCAAAAAAGACAGGTTAGCCCCTCCCCTCCCCTCCCTTATCTACTCGGCTTCCCCGAGTAGATATGCGCGGAAGTCCAGACCTAGTGGGGCGCGTCAGGTTTGAGGGTGTATTCCAGCAGAATGACTGCCCAACGCTCAAGCACTGAATGCCAACTTCGCTATCCGCTTCCTTTTCATACTCAAAAATAATGTTGGTTTTACGCCGCCCTTAGCAGAACATTTTACGGGAAGGCCTATTAGGATCAGTTGCTTCAGTAAGCAACTAGCTTAGTAGGGGGCGTTGTGGTTACCAAATTGCACAAAAAATTGCATTTCTATACACGACACTTCTGCTTTCCAGCATCCTCTTCACACTCGTCATACCGTCAGCTTCAGGTCTTCCGCATAAGGCTGACTGGGATATTGGAAGGAGATCGGGCCTTCTGCTTGAGCGTCTAGAAACTGCCTGACGAAAGGGTCATTCGACTCCAGCATCTCGTTTACATCACCTTTCGCCACTACGCTACCGCTTTGCAGGAAGTAGATGTAGTCAACGATTTTAAGCGACTCTGCCAAGTCGTAAGTGACCACCACCGAAGTCGTACCCAGCGCGTCGTTCAATTTTCGAATCAGGTTGGCAATAGTATTGAGCGAGATCGGGTCAAGTCCGGCGAAGGGTTCGTCGTAAATAATCAATGCAGGGTCGGATACGGTGGCGCGTGCCAGTGCTACGCGGCGCTCCATGCCGCCGGACAGCTCACTCGGCATCAAGTCGCGCGCATTGCGCAGCCCCACCGCGTGTAACTTCATCAGGACTAGATCGTGAATAAGCTCTTCCGGCAGAGCAGTATGCTCGCGCAAGGGAAACGCCATGTTGTCATAGACCGACATGTCAGTGAACAAGCCGCTAACCTGAAACATCATGCCCATCTGTAGACGTATCTTGTACAACTCGCTGTTATTCAAACCGCCGAGCGATTGGCCCATAAACTTCACGCTCCCCTTAGAGGGCTGCAACTGTCCGGTAAAGTGGCGCAGCAAGGTCGATTTGCCACTGCCACTAGCTCCCATAATGCCGACGATTTTGCCGCGCGGGATAGTGAGATTGATGCCTTTAAGCACTTCGCGAGTGCCATAAGAATGATGCAGATCTTTAACTTCGAGCAGGTTATCCATAGTCCAATACCAGAGAGTTACATGAAGCGCGGATTGTCACACGGTGCAGCAATTCGTTAAAGCGGAATCCTTCATCCTGATTTGGGGTGAGGTTGGGGGATTACCGTATCACAAGCAATCAAAATAATTTTTTTAGCTGAATCGCCAGCGTATTTTTTCGGCTGGCAGCATTCATATCGCGTTTCCAGTAAAACTGCATGGTGTACGTGTTATCGATAAATTTTGATTGCGTAACAGTAAGAGAGTTGAAGTGTGAACCTGTTTCAATTTGACTGTTATTCTGAGTCCAAGATAGAAGTGACTTCATATCCCATACCTCGCGCAGTATCATGCCCGCCTCGAGGTTGGTATAGAGAAAGCCACTGGTACTCGTACTTCCTGCACCGCCGCCCGCCAAGGCATATAGATCGATATCATCAACTACTCGCTTGCTCCGCCCTATTGCTCCGCCAATGACAAAAGCGTGGATCGCTTCGGTAATCCTCCCATTTTTAGCATGAGCTAAAAGTAGAGATTAAGTTGCCAAGGCCAACTTCTGTTTTGGCGTAATACCCCCCA
>CAMTXT010000005.1:0-91866 GCA_947085835.1 uncultured Nitrosomonadales bacterium
AGCGGTGTTAATGGTGATACCGCGTGCCTTTTCTTCCGGTGCTGCATCGATCTGGTCGTAAGCCTTGGCTTCGCCGCCGAACTTCTTGCACAACACCATCGTGATTGCCGCAGTCAGCGTAGTCTTGCCGTGATCGACGTGACCGATCGTGCCAACGTTCACGTGGGGTTTTGTACGTTCAAATTTGCTCTTTGCCATAGTTTTTCCTTAGTCAAACGTTAACAATAATTACTAAATTTGGTGCCCATGGCGAGAATCGGACTCGCGACCTCTCCCTTACCAAGGGAGTGCTCTACCACTGAGCCACATGGGCGGAATTGCAACTGGAGCGGGTGAAGGGAATCGAACCCTCGTCGTAAGTTTGGAAAACTTCTGCTCTACCATTGAGCTACACCCGCAAGCATTCCTATCAAACAACGTCGTCGGAACTGCAAAAAAACACATTCCGACTAAATTCTGGTGGAGGGGGAAGGATTCGAACCTTCGTACTCATAGAGGTCAGATTTACAGTCTGATGCCTTTAACCGCTCGGCCACCCCTCCAAAACTGGAGCAGCATTATGCTAATCTTAACAATGCCTGTCAAGAATTTAATTGTTTATTTTTTAATTTATTTCACTTCTATACAACGCAGACTGAGCGTGCGCTTGCAAACCTTCACCAAAAGCCAGCGTTGCGGCGATCTTTCCCAGCGTCTGAGCGCCCAGCGGCGATACCTGTATCAGACTGCTGCGCTTCTGAAAGTCGTACACGCCCAGCGGCGAAGAAAAACGTGCCGTACCCGAAGTGGGCAGCACGTGATTCGGTCCGGCACAGTAGTCCCCCAACGCTTCAGAGGTGTGACGCCCCATGAAGATGGCGCCTGCGTGTTTCAACTTCGGCAACCAGGCTTGCGGGTCTGCGACCGACATCTCCAGATGTTCAGGCGCGATGCGATTGCTGATCGCACACGCTTCATCCAGACTTGCGACATGGATTAACGCGCCGCGATTCTCCAGCGCAGTCCTGATAATCTCACGGCGCGGCATTTGTTCAAGCAAACGCTCAGCACTTGCTGCCACGGCGTTGATAAAGTCTGCATCCGGGGAGAGTAAAATGGCCTGCGCCAACTCGTCATGCTCGGCCTGCGAGAACAAATCCATCGCAATCCAGTCCGGATCAGTCGCACCATCGCAAATCACCAATATTTCTGACGGACCTGCAATCATGTCGATACCGCACACACCAAACACGCGTCGTTTCGCGGCAGCCACATAGGCATTGCCGGGTCCCACAATTTTATCCACCTTCGGAATGGTTGCAGTCCCGTAAGCCAACGCCGCAACAGCCTGTGCCCCGCCAATCGTGAACACACGATCGACACCGGCAAGGTAAGCGGCCGCCAGCACCAGCGGATTCTTCACGCCATCTGGTGTCGGCACCACCATAATCAGCTCAGCCACACCGGCCACTTTGGCGGGCAGCGCATTCATCAGTACCGACGAAGGATAGGCCGCCTTACCACCTGGCACATATAAGCCGACACGATCCAGCGGTGTTACCTGCTGACCCAGCAGCGTACCATCGGCATCGGTATAGCTCCACGATGCCTGCACCTGCTTCCGGTGATAGTCCGTCACGCGTTGCGCTGCGGCCTCCAGTGCCGCGCGCTGATCCGCCGGCAAACCTTCGAATGCGGCACGCAATTCTGCGCGCGGCAATTCCATCTCGGCGGCACTCGCCAACGCCAAACGGTCAAACTTGCCGGTATATTCAAGCACAGCGGCATCACCGCGTACGCGTACGTCTGCAAGTATCGCGGCGACGGTTGCCTCCAGCTTTTCATCTGCCGTTGCTTCATAAGCCAGCAAGGCATCCAGCTCTTCGCTGAAATTTGCATCGCTGCTCGATAATTGTCTGATTTTCATTTTATTAACCTTGATTGTCTGTGCGGTGCTAATCGTCCAAATCGAAGCGCAGGGCAGCCTCATAATCCTGACCGCCGTAATATATGCCAATGATGGAGACCAACTCTGCATCCACCGCAAAAGCGATCACGGCACGTTTTTTGTAATTTGTAATGCGTAAGCCGGGGCGAACATCATCGCGACGAGCGCCTCGCTTCGGAAAAATACGCAAATCATCGCAATGTGTGACAATTGCATTGGTATAGCGTTCGGCAATTTCAGGTGTTGCTGCGGCCGCGATGTAACGATAAAGTGCAACTAGCTGATCTTGCGCCTCTGGCGTAAAAATAACGGTGTACTGCATTACGTTTTAACGGTTGCTTTCTCGTGTTCGACTGCCAGCATCGCCCGAACCTGCTTAACGGTAACAGCTCTCGCAGGATCAGCCTTCAGTGCGTCATAGGCCGGGCCCACTTCTTGCGATAACCAGTTTTCCACAACACGGTCACGAGCCATCAATACGCGCAACCCATCCCTGATCACTTCGCTTTCGGTGGCATATTCGCCGGCAGCCACCTTTGTTTTTACGATATCCGCCATCTCGTTTGGCAGGGTGATACTAAATTGTTGTGTTGTGCGCATGATCAGCCTCCTTTAAACCAACAGGATTTAATCCTATTCTTTTGGGTTCATCACGTCAAGAAACCACAGCGGCCCTCTACCAAAACGGCTTTCGGCATAGGCTGTCCGTTCAAAGAAAATACCAATACCCTTTTATCCACGAAAGACACGAAAGGCACAAAAAAACATGCAAAACTCACAGCGACACAGCCTTACCCTTAATGCAAAGCTGTACACGCCAAGCCAGGGGTGGTCAGCCAGCGACCGCTTTCCGACACCTAATTCGCTTTGACGAATATCAACTTTCGAGACATAACAGCCGGTCAGGAGAGGTGTGATTTGGTTCATCAGGATATGGCGACCGTTCAATCTTCCTCATTAGCCCTGCAATACTTACTAAGCTATGCCCCACCTAAGCTATGCCCCACCAATACGTGGAACAATAAACAATCATATTATTCATTGATGTCCAAGTCCGCTTTTGCCACATATTTATTCCGTTGTGTAACTTTACTTCATCGTTCATTTTGTTATACACGGCTTCCGTTATCCAAGTGGGCATTCCTGACTCATTCGTGAGTTTGGCCGCATAGTTTGCGGCTCGCCCAATCCACACCAAATCATTATCACCATGAACTCCGATTCTGGCCGCTCGCATTTGACTAGTGTCGATGCCAACGACATGAGCGAGCTTAAAACTAGTGTTGTACTGTGCATTCAAAGCAGGCTGAATTATATTTAAAACTGAATAGTTGATCTTAAGGGCGCAACGTACAGCGTTAGTATTCTTAAAGTCGCCAGTAAAAACAGCCATTACTCTGTCTCCGTCATAGGCGGTGACCGAACCGCCCTCGCTACGAATGATTTGTGCAGCACAACGTAAAAATGTCTTGTAAACCTCGGCGCTAAACTCCCAGGTGTAGCTATCGACCATATTTGTAGAGCCATCTAAATCTGCATACAAAATCGTCGCCGTTTCCAAATCCTTTGCATGGTTAGCATTGAGCCGGAGGTCTGTCGGTGCTGGAACATTCGCCGTCTTCTGTGGGTCCCATTTCTGGGAGAATGTTGCTTTAACTTGTGATTCGAGTTCTTCTTTTAAACTCATTACACACCGTTCCTGCTATTTTGGTGGAGTCGTCAATCCAGAAGCAAAAAGCCCTAAATTTGCTCCGCCAGTTGGGTAGGTCGTATTTGCAAATATAGAAACCAAAATATTTAAAGCGGCCCGCTCCTTTTCCTTATCAAAGTACTCCCGCATGGCAATGTTAAAAATATCGGTTTCATAATTCTCAGACTCGAAAATATTCTTAATGCCTACTCCGCTACAAAATCCTTTATATTTTTCCGTTAGATTATTAAAAACGCTCGTTGAAACTTGAACTGGCTTTCGGCCCCCTCTATTCCCTTCATGACACAGGTGGGCGGCCTCATTGACGACATCTCCGATCCACACCACATCATGCACACCGCTTCCTTTTGCTCCAGCCTGTATCATAAGTGCGCGACCATATGCGATTCCTATGCCGCATACTATAGGTTGATAGCCTTTATTTTTTAGATGCCAATTCAGCAGATCGATCAGGCTGCTGAGCTGCCCTGCTACCTCAAAGGCGCTTACAACCTGATATTGGTACGGGGTATTAAAAATACCACTGACACAATCGCCAGTTATAAATACCTCACTGCAGTTTGCGTCAGCATTCATAACAGATACGCATTCTGAAATATAGGCGCGGTAAATTTTCCCAATCACTGGACGTGTATGGCTGTCAGTCAATTTTGAGCTGCCGCGTATATCAATGAAAACAGCTGTGCAATTTACATAGAAGCCATTGCTGTACGTTAAAGAATTGCGCGCTGGTATTGTGTCGACCTCATCAAACGATTCGGCACTGTCAAGAATGTCCTTGATTATTGCATCGCTTGCGGTTACGTCATAAGCGGAATATTTGGCTTCCATTACTAAGCCTTAACAAACAGCGCAACGATAACAACAAGAAGTGCTAACAACCAAAGCATGCTCGCACGAGCAACACCATCCGATTTTCTTTGGACTACATGTGAAATTGTATAGTGTTGTTCGAGAGCTTCTCGTGCAAACGCCTCCTCATCCATTGCATCAACGACTGTCATAAATTCCTCATGCTTATCGTGCGGGTAGTTCCTAGCCACATCACCAAAGAATGAAACTGCCCGATACCCATTCGTGTATTCCAAGTCCAAACCGAATGCATGTTTCAATGTAGTGCGAGGTGAAACAACCATGAGGGACATGAATAATGATATGGACGCAATAGCTGTAGCTGCTAAGGCAAGGTTATGTGAACACTCAGTCGTATCGCCAAGCTTGGCTCCTGTCCAGATGAATACTATTAGTGCCACATTTAAAGCCGATAAAAAACCGGCTTTGGCATCCATCACTTGCGACCATTTGCGACCAAGTTCGGCAAAACCCTGATAAATCTTTAAGCGATCTGATGTTTCCATTGGGGTAAATATGTCAGCTACTTCCATTATCGAATTTGGGTAACATGCACAGATTCGTTATCATCAGTGTTGATAATTTTATCATCACAAACAACTACGTCTGAAACAGGCAACCACAACGCGCTATCAATGGTATCGACGTCATCGACTCGCCAGAGACTTCCGTCTTCAAGCTTGATAATTTTGCCATCGTCCATCACCGAATCTATCCAATGCCCCTCGTCACAGCCAGAGGAACCACCGCGATCTTTTCCTTTCACTGCACGCAATCTCGGTGCAGATGATGCTGTTCTAGGGTGCATGACTTCTGACTTACTAACACGCAATGCCTCTTCAGTATCAAGGTCACCGTGCCGACACAATGCCGGGTATCTGCCATCGAGGCACATCTTCATGTTGGCAGCATGTTCTGCCTTGCTAACACGCGATGCCTCTTCAGTGTTTAGGTCACTGTGCCGACATAGTGCAGGGTATCTGCCATCGAGGCACATCTTCATGTTGGCAGCATGTTCTGCCTTGCTAACACGCGATGCCTCTTCAGTGTTTAGGTCACTGTGCCGACATAGTGCAGGGTATCTGCCATCAAGGCACATCTTCAGGTTGGCAGCGTGTTCTGCGGCTTCAACCTGTGTCGATTGAGCTGAGGTGAGCTTGCTGTGCTCGCAGAGCGCAGGGTAACGCCCATCCAGACACGTTGTCAGGTTACCGGACATCGCACTACTGCTGATAACGGTCAGTAATATCGCTATTATAATTTTATGCACTCTGCCTCCTTAAATTTAAACCCGATACGGCCACATTCAAGACAGAAGTGTATCAGCGAGTGTCTGCGCATAATGCTGATGGCTGATTCCTATAATACAATGCCAGAAACCAGCCCTTGGTGCATTTCGCTCGGATATTTTTTTCAGCCGGCCGGATTGCAGACGTTCGTGACGTGCGATTCCCGAGACATAGTTATTTATTGCCCATTTCTTGTTCCTCGGTCCCCTTCCTTAACTGCTTCCTTCTGGCACACGAATGATCCATTTTTCGTTCGTCCATACCAGCGTTGCCCCTTGAAATGGAATACTCCAGTTGGAAGATTAACCCAAACCACTGTATCGCTAGGGCAATGCATCTGTGCAGCTTGTTCACTCTGGAACTGGTCGAGCGCAAATGATTGAGTGGAGAAGATGCTTAACAGGAAAAACAGAATGGCAATTGCTTTCATTAATCTTTACCTCCAATAGTTAAGATGACTTAATTGCCAGATATGACTTTTAATTTCATAAAATCGCTTTAACGCCATATGGTTGTATGTGTTTACTATAACCAAATTGAATACAGGATGAAAAGAATCCACCACATTCAGTCATTTTGGAACAACCCGCACATTCATCAGCATACTCATTCTTCCAGTCGCTAATAGATTTCACGCAATAGGGATAAACATCTGAATTCAAGACGCATAGCTGGTGGTTGTAAACAGATACTCTAATCTTATAGCTAGTAAGTATCGCCACTGCTTCGCTGAGAGTGTCGCGATAGTCATGTGGATCAATCCAAAGAGCGTCAAGATTGGCACGTGTAAAACCCGTCATTTCCAACCCCATCAGAGCGACTTGATCTACAAACAGAAGATTTCTGGCAATAAACTCAGCCAGCTCGGGCAGTCTATCAATGGTTTGTTTGTGGATCACAACCCGAATTTCAACCTTTTGGCCTAGACGTTTAAGGTTCAGAATCCCTTGGATAGTCTCGTCAAAAGCGCCCTTTGCCTGCACAACGTAATCATGACGGGCAGGATCATCGGAATAAATAGGAATACCTACCATAATGTCAGGGTGCTTTATCGCGGCATATTTCTCAGCAAACTTCGGATCAGAAAACGATCTGCCGTTACTCAACACATGCATCGAAGCATAGGGAAGCCAGCTTTTGCATAACCTCAAAATATCCAGAAATTCATCGCCAAATAATGTGGGTTCTCCCCCGGTAATCCCCAATGATCCTACATGTCGGGGAAGCATCGGTATCATCTGACGCACTTCCTTGATAATCCAGCTATCGTCGTGTTTCTTCGGCGGTTGAGAACACATTAGGCAATAGTTATTGCACTGTTCGGTGAGAAAGACGCTGTTATGCCTGGACGAAGCACGAAATAAAGTTCTAACGCTTCCATCCTTAAGCACGCGAACTATGTCGTCGTCACCCAAATAGTCAAAAGCTTTTTTTAGGTGTGTGAACCCAACCCCTGCTGGAATATTTACGTCTACATCACCAATAATAAAGTAATGAGTAAATCCTTCGGGCAGCGGCTCGCTATTGCGAACTATAAAGGCTTTCTGCTCTCTCAGGACGTGAGGGATATTGCGTCGTTCGGACAGACTGAACATCTCCGATTGAGACAAGGTTGAGTCAATTACTTTGCCCGACATTGTTAACATTTATTGGCCCACCGCATAAATATTTTTTTAGCCTCTTTGTCTGTTCGCATTATTTCCAGCAGGTGCTTAATTATTCCCATAGTCCTTCTGCAAAACTCTGATTCTGGTTTGCGTCCGAGAATATCCCCATACATGGCGTGATGAAAAACCGGATCGGCTCCACACCATTGTTCAAAGGTGCACTCGCTACACATTGGGATGGAAGAGGTAAACGAATCGTCTAATAGAGAAAGCAAAACATCGGAGGTAAAAATTTCCTCATACGTGTTTTTATGCAGATTCCCAAGCCTAAAGGATGAATCTCCCATTTCATGCAGCATTCGGCTTTCGTCTGAAGCGTAAATATCACCATCATAATTAAAGACGACCGCGGCAATTCCTGCGCCAGAAGGATTCATCAAATCAACAAACCCCGGATTATCCGCCGTCAGCATTTTGGTAAGCAGTATCGACGAATAATGTTCCGTGAATGGAATGCCCATTTTGTTCAGCTCAAGGATGTAGTCCAAACCTTCACGGTAGAACTTAAGCCATACATCAACATCGTAAGATTGATAACTTTTTGTCTTAATCGCGAAACCGTATGGGGATAGGTGGCGAAGAAAAATACCCCCAAAACCGTGTTTCAGGTATTCGTCAATAATCTCCTTCACTCTGCCGAGACTGGCCGGTGAAGTCGTCATTAAAGCCGAAACCGAGTCATATCCAACAATATCTCGGGCCTTCCGTAATCCTTCAACAAACTTGGCATAGCTATCACGTCCGGGGCGTGGGCGATTTTTATTATGGAGATCTTCGGGGCCATCAAGAGATGAAGACAAATTGATATTGTGATCCCGGCAATACTCCAAAATATCTATAGTTACTAATGACAACGTAGTTGCAATAACAAATGCGAGTTCCCTTTTTGCTGTCTCGTTCCTTTTTTCCGCTGCCTCTACAATATATTTAATCAGCTCAAAGTTGAGCAAGGATTCTCCGCCTTGAAACTCAATTTTAAGTGCTGGGTTTGGGGATCGAAAAACCATATCCAGCCCCTTGTCGGCTGTCTCGCGTGTCATGTCAAATGCCGCTTTATCCTCAGATTGGCGCGACACCTGACAATATGGGCAAGAGTGATCACAACGTAGTGAAACCACGAACAAATGTAAATTGGTGAAGTTCGCTAAACGATGGAGTTTTGTTCTGGTTTTTAAGGCGAGAAGATCAATAGGCGCTTGATCGTTCTGCTCACGAAGAAAATGCCTTGCTCGAAGATGTTGATACTCAGGATCGTTAGGGTGCAGTTTATGATCCACCAACGCATTGAGTTTGTTTCTAGTCAGGAAATGAAATTCACCAACGGCATTAGTTATAACCACCTCATCTTCCGAAAAGGGTTCAAACCGAAACGGAAGCAGCTCATATTTTCCCTGTTCAGGTGTGTAATGAACCAATGGAAAGAATTTGCTACTCAAGATTGAAGCCCCGTTTTAGAGAAGGTGTAAGCAAGGATTAGATTTCGCATTGGTTCCGTTTCCGCCTTGATCTTCACTCGAAGATTCTGATCCAACAACTCTTTTTTAAAGTCTGCCAGAATCTTTTCTGCATTGGCCGCATGTTTGTCGTCAACGGTTATCGCTAACGAAATGTGTCCGTCTGCCTTTGAAATAACAACGGCAATTCGATCAATAAATCGGTATGCAGCTTTCTCAACTGCCTCTATCAAATAAACAGAGCTATCTAATTGCAAAGTATGGGGCATGATATTTTCATTCGGACGTAAAGAAACAGCCCCCAGATCCAGAGACCAACGGGGGCTGTAAAATATTACTGCGGATTAGATGCGGTTATCTGCCGCTAACATGAGATGCGTGAGATGCATGGGATGCGTGCGATGCATGCGACGCGTGATCGGCCATCATCATTCCGGTAGATTCAGCTTGCTTCAATACAAAGCTGTCTATATTCCCTGACGCAGGAACAGATTGATTCTGAGTAGCGAACTGTGCCTGTGCTGGTGTTAAGTCAACTGTCGCAACAGCCTGTTGAGCCGCAAACCCTGCTGCAATTGCAACAAAAGTGGTCAAGAATTTCCTCTTCATTCTATTTCTCCCGACAATTAGTTAAACCCGCTCCGAAAGGTGATATTACGCCTAAGTCATTATCATAGCAATAGAATATTGAACATTTTTTGAGCATGCTTCTGGAATTCGAAAATATTTTGTGGTCACATGCCGAACTTCGGCTTTTGGCACATTGACACACTTCACGAAGGTCTGCTTCATGGTCATGATTATGCGTGATTAATAGCGTTGCGCGCATGCATTCTGTCGCGATCAATGCGTATGCAATTTTTCCTGTAACCACACTTTGATCAGTGACTGATATGGCACATCCCGAGAATTCGCCGCCGCCTTAAGGGAATCGAGCAGGTGCTGGGGCAATCGCAGTGAAATCGTTTTAGTCGTTGGCTTCAAGTTTGGCAGCACAACCCGCTGGGCTTTCGTCCAATCCAAATATTCCGTGGAATCGCGTGTTTCCCAAAAGGCACGTTCATCGGCCTCATTGGTGAATTTTGGAACTGCTTTAAGTTGTTTGCTCATAAATCGCTCGCGCTCTGAGGTTCAATCAATTAAACAACCAATTCTTTAATTAAATCGGGGTGCTTATCCAGCAGGCGGAACAAATTCAACACGGCGGCAACTGGTTTGGCTTGCCCACGCTCGTAGCGTGAAAAGGCATTTTTCCCGCCACCGGCCAGCCTGGCGGCTTCGAGCTGTGTGAGCTTGAGTTTCTTACGGATGCGTGCCAACTCAGCTGCCTCATCGGCATCAACGCGATCTCGAAAAGCCAGCCATGCCATTTCTTCTGCTTCGTCAAACTCAATAAAACCGTCCGTACAATGGTCGCAGAACGCGCCGCGAGCTTGTGAAACGTAACTACGCCCCTTGTAATTCTGTGTCACCGTTTTAGTGCCATTGTGCAGCACACCTTCTTTGCACAGAGGGCAATTTTTTTCATTCCATTTATTCGTCATCTCATAACTCCTTAAACGAAACCACAAAATAATCGCCGTCACGCTGAAACTTGATATATAGCATGATGCCGTTCCACTCGCTGCGATACACATCCTGCCAGTCGCGATGATCCGCATGGGTAGTCATGCTCTTGTAAAACTCGCCGCGCCCCAACTTTTTCACTACGCCCAACGGACATCGCGATGTCCGCTCCCTCTCCTCAACCCTCTCCCGCAGGCGGGCGGGGGTGCAAACGAATCGCTACGCGAACTCCACACCGATGCATCTGTTTGTGCCATGCCCGCCTGTCGAATACCGTCACGAGCCGATCCTGTCAGATTCATCGCCGGAACCGTCATCATCTGCGCTTGAATATCAGCAAGCGAATAATGATTCTTTAGTTTTTCCATGCGGAGATTATCCCCTTTAAGGTGGATTCGTCAAATACAACTATCTGAAGATGACGTCTTAGCCCATGCAGTAGTGCATGGCACTCGGCAACTTTTCATCTATTTTTCAATCGCTTGCGAGAATGCATCCAGCATAGGCTGTATCAGGCTGCGCTTTAATTTGAGTGCGGCCTGATTGACGACAAGGCGCGAAGAAACATCGCTGATGTGTTCGACCGCCTTGAGATGATTGGCCTTAAGCGTATTGCCGCTGCTCACCAGATCGACAATCACGTCAGACAAGCCCACCAGCGGCGCCAGTTCCATCGAACCATACAGCTTGATCAGGTCGATATGCACACCCTTGGCCGCAAAATGCTCACGCGCCGCCTTGACGTACTTGGTGGCCACGCGCAGACGTGCGCCCTGCTTCACCGCAGACTCATAGTCAAAATCATTGTGCACCGCCACCATCATCCGGCAGCGCGCGATATTCAGATCCAGCGGCTGATACAGACCTTCACCGCCATGCTCATTCAACACATCCTTGCCCGCCACCCCGATGTCCGCCGCGCCATATTGCACGTAAGTGGGAACGTCGGAGGCGCGCACGATGATCAGGCGCACATCGGCCCGGTTCGTGTCGAGAATCAACTTGCGCGAAGTCTCAGGATCTTCCAATGCCACAATGCCTGCCGCGGCCAGCAATGGCAGGGTTTCTTCAAAAATGCGGCCTTTGGATAAGGCGATTGTAATCATGGCGTGTTACTCACAGTCAATTCAATAGTAGATGCAAGGTGCGAGATACAAATTGACAATTGTCAATTGTCAATTTTTAACTGATTCTTCGTATCTTCGCGCCCAGCGCGGACAGCTTGGCTTCAATATGTTCGTAACCGCGATCCAGATGATAAATGCGATCCACGATGGTTTCGCCCTGAGCCACCATGCCCGCGATCACCAGCGAAGCCGATGCACGCAGGTCTGTCGCCATCACGGTCGCTCCCTCCAACTGAGGGCAACCCTGAATCACTGCGGTGTTACCCTCAACCTCTATCGAAGCGCCCAGACGTTGCAACTCCTGCACATGCATGAAGCGATTTTCAAAAATCGTTTCAATCACAATTGAGCTGCCTTCGGCAATACAATTTAACGCCATGAATTGCGCCTGCATGTCGGTGGGAAAAGCCGGATAAGGCGCGGTCCGCACGTTGACTGCCCTGGGGCGGCCTGACATGGACAGAGTGATGCGATCACCCGCCACGTCAATTTTTGCACCCGCTTCGCGCAATTTGTCCAGCACGCTGTCAAGCGTGTCCGCACGCGCACCCGTGAGCGTGATGTGGCCGCCGGTAGCGGCAGCGGCCACCAGAAACGTACCGCTCTCGATACGATCGGGCATCACGGCATAGCTTGCGCCGTGCAGCTTCTCAACGCCTGCGATGGTAATCTTGTCGCTGCCGGCACCTTCGATTTTTGCACCCATCGCGATCAGGCAGTTCGCCAGATCCACCACTTCAGGCTCGCGCGCCGCATTTTCCAGAACAGTGATGCCGTCTGCCAATACCGCTGCCATCATCAGGTTTTCGGTGCCGGTCACGCTGATCAAATCGAAAAAAATGTGCGCGCCGTGCAGACGCCTGGCGGTGGCGTGTATATAGCCATGCTCGATGTGAATCTCCGCACCCATCGCCTGCAAACCCTTGATATGCAGGTCAACGGGGCGCGAGCCGATTGCACAGCCGCCAGGCAGTGAAACACGCGCTTCACCGAATCGGGTCAGCAACGGCCCCAGCACCAGAATCGCGGCGCGCATGGTTTTCACCATGTCATAAGGCGCTTCCAGCTTGTCCACCTTTGCCGCATTGAATGTCGCCGACTGCAAAGCGGCATCAACCTGAACGCCCATTTGCTGCAACAATCTGACCATGGTTTTGACATCGTGCATATCCGGCAGGTTGCTCAGATGCAACTCATCCGCCGTCAACAGGCTGGCGCACATGATCGGCAGCGCCGCGTTCTTGGCACCGGAAATTTGCACTTCTCCGCTGAGGCGGTATCCGCCTTGTATTGCTAGTTTTTGCATAAAGTTATAGTGAGTGGTGAGTGGTGAGTGGTGAGTGGTTTAGCTGCTTACCACTTCCTACTAACTACTTTCTACTTACCGTTTTTCTCCCATTCTTCCGGCGTATAGGTTTTCATGGACAGCGCGTGAATTTCACCACGCATGCGGTCGCCCAGCGTCTGATAGACTATTTTGTGGCGCTGAATACGGCTCTTGCCGGCAAACTCACCACTCACTACGATAGCCTCAAAATGCTGCCCGTCTCCGGTAACGCTTAAATGTTCAGTCACCATGCCCTGCTTGATGCCTTGTTGAATGCTTTCCGGTGTGACCATGTCCGTCCTAAATTGATTTTAAACAATAACTTGATTTTTTATTGCGGCAACATCTCGGCAACACCGTACAGGTTCGCCAGACTCAACAAATCGTCCGGCAAACCCGTTATGCGCAAGCTGCGTTTATGACTCCTGGCCGCTCTTGACCAGCCCAGCAACATGCTGACCGCAGCCGAATCGACCGCTTCAACCTTCGAGAGATCCACCAGCAGATCTTCGCTGTCCAGGTGCTGCAAACCGGTTTCGTACAGTGCCGGCACGGTGGACATGGTCAACCGGCCGCTCAGCACCAGGCTGTCGCCCGTCTTTGTAATCACTTAGCTTCTGCCTTGTGCACCGTAGTAGCACCCGCATTCATGCCGGACAACTCCTTGATCAGCGCATCGATGCCTGACTGCTGAATCGTTGTCGAAAACTGACCACGATAATTGGTGACCATACTCACCGCTTCGATGACTACGTCGTACACCTTCCATCCGTCGGCCATTTTTTGCATCTTGTAATCGACGGTAGTCGCCTGACCACCCGACTTGATAATGCGCGTGTTGACGATAACCTCCTTGTCGGCGGCACCCATCTTCAATGGCTTCACCTCTACCTTCTGGTCGCGATACAAGGTAAAAGCATTGGTATAGGTGCGCACCAGCATATTGCGGAACTCGGCCACCAACGCCTTTTGTTGCTCAGGTGTCGCCTGTTTCCAATACCTGCCCACAGCCAACTGGGTCATGTGGGTGAAATCAAAGTTGGGCAACACCTTGGCATCGACCAGTGCCAGAATTTTTTTCTGGTTGTCCGCCTTGCTGCCCGAATCCTGCTTGACGATTGCGATGACTTCCTGCGCAGTATCCTTGATCATTACATCGGGTGCGATCATTTCAGCTTGAGCCGCGCCCGCCACACAACATAAACCGACAACAACTTCCAGTAAAAACTTCTTCATTTCAACTCCTATTTAGTCGCTTCAGCGGCTTTGCTATACATGAACTTGCCGATCAAATCTTCCAGCACCATTGCGGATTGCGTCTGCTTCAACTGCTCACCATTTTTCAGCATCTCGGTTTCCCCGCCAGGCATCAGGCCGATGTATTGCTCGCCCAATAATCCTGAAGTCAGAATATTGGCAAAGGTATCCTTGGGGAACTGATAACGCTTATCCAGGCTCATCACCACGTGAGCCTCATAACGCTCTGTATCCAGCGAGATTGACGTGACGCGACCGACCAAGACACCTGCGCTTCTGATTGACGCCTTGGGCTTCAGTCCGCCGATATTGCTGAAATAGGCATGCACCTGATAGGACTCGGACACGTTGTACGTACCGAGATTCCCCACCTTCATCGCCAGCATCACCAGCGCGGCAATACCTGCCACCACAAATATGCCTACCCATAAATCCAACGTCGTGCGTCCCATCTCTCAAGCCCCTCTAAACATGATTGCAGTCATTACAAAATCCAGCATCAAAATCGCCAGCGAAGAAGTGACCACCGTACGCGTGGTCGCACCCGAAACCCCTTCGGCGGTGGGTGGCGCATCAAACCCCTCGAACAACGCGATCACAGTCACCACGATACCGAATACCAGGCTCTTGACGACGCCGTTCATGATGTCCTCACGAAAATCCACTGCCGCCTGCATTTGCGACCAGAAAGAACCTTCATCCACACCGATCTGCACCACCCCGACCAGATAACCGCCGAATATACCCACCGCACTGAACAAGGCGGCCAGCAACGGCATGGAAATCACCCCGGCCCAGAAACGCGGCGCCACGATGCGCGCGATCGGATTCACCGCCATCATCTCCATCGCCGAGATTTGCTCAGTCGCCTTCATCAGACCGATTTCCGCTGTCATCGCTGAACCCGCGCGACTGGCGAACAACAATGCCGCCATCACCGGCCCAAGCTCTCTGACCAGCCCCAGCGCCACCATCACACCCAGCGCAGACTCAGAGCCATAACGCTTGAGCGTTTCGTAGCCTTGCAATCCCAGCACCATGCCGACGAACAGCCCTGCCACTATGATGATGATCAGCGACATCACACCGGTTGAAAATAACTCTTTTATAATCAGATGGAAACGTCTGAAACTGTTGCCGGAATACACCAGCGTGAGAAAAAAGAAACGCGCCGCAACGCCGATCCGCCAAACCGCGTCGACGATGCGATGTCCGATTGCTCTTATAGTACTAACGACTGCCATAATGTCAGGCCCGCAAATTTAAAGCTTGGCGATAATCGACGCCGGGGTAATGGAATGGCACCGGGCCATCCATCTCGCCGTGCACAAACTGATGCACGAAATCCTTATCTGAAGCACGCAACTCATCGGGCGTTCCTTCCGCGACAATCACGCCGTTCGCCATAAAATAGACGTAGTCGACAATTTTCAGCGACTCCTGTATGTCGTGGGTGACGATAATCGAGGTCGCGCCTAACGCATCATTCAGGCTGCGTATCAAATCACCAATGACCGTCATTGAAATCGGATCAAGCCCTGCAAACGGCTCATCGTACATCATCAACATCGGGTCGAGCGCCACGGCACGGGCCAATGCCACGCGCCGCGCCATCCCGCCGGACAACTCGGACGGCATCATGTTTTGTGCGCCGCGCAATCCTACCGCGTGCAGCTTCATCATGACCAGGCTATGAATGAGATCCTCGTGCAGATCGGTATGTTCTCGCATTTGAAAGGCCACGTTGTCATACACCGACATGTCGGTGAACAGTGCGCCGAACTGGAACAGCATGCCCATCTTGCGACGTATCAAGTACAGGCCATCCGCATCCAGTTCGTGCATCACCTGCCCGTCCATCTTGACGTAACCTTTGGTGGGTTTGAGCGCGCCGCCGATATGACGCAGCAAGGTCGTCTTGCCACAACCACTCAAGCCCATGATAGCAACCAACTTTCCTTTCGGGAACGTCATATTGATACCCTGCAACACAGGGCGCTTATCATAAGTAAAGTTAAGGTCGTGAATTTCGACTAAGGCGGGCGCTGACAAATTTTAATTCCCAAGGTCAAGTCGTGCATTCTAAACGATAGCGCGGGCGTAGCTCAACTATTACCTGCGCTGCACCTCACGCTGACGATTGATCGAACAACGCTTGCAAACTTACATCCGTGCTTTGTTCAAGCTGTGCCGCACAAGTTGCCAGCCATTGTTTTAACGGATCATCGCCCTGCTCTGCCAACAGTACGCTTTGATCCAGCACAAACAAATGCAGCAACTCCGTCGCACGGATATGACTGACATCGCGCATCATCAGCCAGCCCTGCCCCTCCGCCTTGCGCACCAGATTGGCGCAGGTTAAGCACTCCATAATCTGCTCCAGCGTGTAAAAACCCAAATGCAGTCGCTTCGACAAAGCCGGTATGGTCACCACCTCTCCCTGCTGCATGCCACGCGCCATGATCTGTAAAACCCGCAACGCATCCAGCATTTTTACTACGGCCGGTAAATATGTCGCTTCCGGCGTGCGCCAATGCGGAAGAGAAGCGGCCACCACTGCGCCCAACAGTATCGTCAGCCAGGAGAAATAAACCCACATCAGGAAAATCGGCACGCTGGCGAATGCGCCGTACACTAATTTGTAAGTAGGAAAATGGCTGATGTAATAACCGAATACCCGGTTCATCGTTTCAAACAACACCGATGCGACGATGCCACCGATCAATGCATGAGTAAGCGGCACATAGCGATTGGGCACGAGCCGGAACAGCATCGCGAATGCCAGCGTGGTGAACAACACAGGCAAGGATTTGAGCATCCCCACACCGAAAATTGGAATATGTTTTGCGTAGCCCATCGACAAACCAACCAGCCAGGAGGTCAGCGACAGACTGGCGCCCACCAGCACAGGCGCTAACGTCAACACTGCCCAGTAAATAACCAGGCGTTTGAGCATGGTGCGCGGCCGGGTTACGCGCCAGATGGTATTGAAGGCATGATCTATGGTCAGCATCATCAACATCGCTGTCACGGCCAGAAACACCACGCCCACCGCACTCAGCCTGCCGGCGCTCTCGGCAAATTGTTCCATATAGTGGGTAATAACCTTGCCGGCTGTTTCCGGCATCAGATTACCCAGCAGATAAGTTTTGATCTGGATGGAGAAATCACCGAATACCGGAAACGCCGAAAAGAGCGTCAATGCAATGGTAACCAGCGGCACCACCGACAACAGCGTGGTAAATGTCAGGCTCGCCGCAATCTGCACGCAGCGATCTTGCCTGAAACGCGTTGTTACAAAACGGATAAAAGCCTGTAAATCCTGACTTTGCATGCTGGTGTCGATTCCTTATAATGCGCGCATGATAACCGACAAAGAAATATTGGTGCTGTATTACAGCCAGCACGGCGCGACACGGCAAATGGCTCAACTCATCGCGCGCGGCGTCGAGACCGTCAGCGGGGTACGCGCCAGACTGCGCACCGTCCCCAACCTATCCGCCACCTGCGAGGCGACTGAACCTTTCATTCCCGACAGCGGCGCGCCCTATGCCCGGCTACAAGATCTCGAAGAATGCACGGGCCTGGCGCTGGGCAGTCCGACACGCTTCGGCAACATGGCGGCGCCCATGAAATACTTCTGGGATGGCACAGGCGGACTCTGGATGAAACACGCCTTAGTCGGCAAACCCGCAGCGCTCTTCACCTCCAGCAGCAGCATGCACGGCGGACAGGAGTCCACGCTGCTGTCCATGATGTTGCCACTGTTGCATCACGGCATGCTCATCACAGGCATCCCTTACTCCGAACCGGAACTGGCCAGCACCACCAGCGGCGGCACACCCTACGGCGCCAGCCATGTTGCCGGATTAACCAGCGACCGGCCCATCTCCGACACGGAGAAAAAACTGTGCATGGCGCTTGGCCGTCGCCTGGCACAGACCGCACTCAAATTATCAGCATGAGGTTCCTATGAACAATGCAACCGAAGCACGCCGCCTGCTGCGCAGCCATCACTACGGCGCGCTATGCACGCTGTCGAAGAAGCTGGATGGCTACCCGTTTGGCTCCATCACACCCTATCTGGTGGATCACGATGGCAGCCTGCTGATCTATATCAGCGCGCTGGCCGAACACACCAGGAACATCGAAAACGACCCGCGCGTGAGCCTGATTACGCATAATCAGCGTGATCCTGCCATTCAGATGCAAGGACGGGTAACCGTGACAGGCAATGCGCACTGGCTGATCGACCAGCAGCAGCCAGCCGCCCGCTACCTGCGCCACTTCCCCGAAGCCGCTGACCTTATGCTGCTGGATTTTGCCTTCTACCGCATTGAGCCCGTGGCCATCCGTTACATCGGCGGCGTGGGGCGAATCCACTGGGTCAGCCTGGAAGCCTATACTGTTGCGCAGGCAGCATTCTTTGCCCGACAGGAAGAAGCTCATCTGTTTGAGATCAACGCTCATCAGCATGGCACCGTGCAACACCTGTTGCAACGAGTCCACGGCGTGGAAGAATCCGATGCAAAGGTGGTGTCGTTAGACTGCGACGGGCTGGATGTGCGTTGCGGCAACCGGGCTTTCCGGCTTGATTTTGCTGACACGATAACCGACCCGATACAGCTAAAATCCCTCTCCTCGCTGCGCTTTAATTTGCCATAAGCTTATTGCTCGTTGTTTTAAGGAAATAGCCATATAGAAATATTTGCGCGAGCCCCTCTTTCTATGGATAATGCTCGGCCTAGCCTTTAACTAGTATGCGCACACCCGCCGCATCAAATCACCCGCAAGGAACAAAAATGAAAGCAAATACACATCCGGAATACCATGAAATTACCGTGACTTGCAGTTGCGGCAATAATTTCAAAACAAACTCATCGATGGTTAAGACCACGTTGAGCATTGAAGTTTGCTCTGAATGCCACCCGTTCTACACCGGCACACAGAAGATTGTTGATACCGCTGGCCGTATTGACAAATTCCGTCAAAAATACGGTACAAAGGCAGCTGCTTAAAAAGCAGTGGTGCGAGGGAACCCTTCGCACGCCAACCCATCGAAGGGCAGCATTAGCTGCCCTTTGTTTTTTTTGGCGAAAGCAGCCTCCACTCACAAGGAATTTCGATGCGTTTTCTGATAATTAGCTTATTTCTTTCGCTGCTCGCGGGTTGCGCGCAAAACCCCGTCACCGGGTCGAACGATTTCGTGATGATGTCGGAAAACCAGGAAATTGCCATCGGCCGCCAGAACGACGAACAGGTCAAGAAGCAATATAAGGTTTATGGCTCAAAAGCCCTGCAAGACTACGTCAACAATGTCGGGCAACATATCGCTAAACAAAGCCATCGCCCCAACTTGCAGTATCACTTCACCGTGCTGGATACGCCGGACATCAACGCCTTCGCACTGCCCGGCGGCTATGTCTACATCACGCGCGGCATCCTCGCCTACCTGAACTCCGAAGCTGAACTGGCGGCGGTGCTGGGACATGAAATCGGTCACGTCACGGCCCGCCACGGGGTGCGCCAGCAAAGCGCCGCGCAAGCCGCCAACATCGGCCTGACGATCGCGTCAATTTTCGTGCCGCAAATCAACACGATGGGCGGCAGCAATATGGCCAATCTGGTCGGCGGCGCCTTGCTGTCCGGTTATGGTCGCGAACATGAACTGGAAGCGGACCGTCTGGGCGCCGAATATCTGGCTCGCACGGACTACGACCCGCAAGCCATCATCACCGTGATCGGCGTGCTGAAAAACCAGGAATTGCAGGACGCGCAGCTGGCACGCCAGGAAGGCCGCGAACCGCGCCGCTATCACGGCGTATTTGCCAGCCATCCTGACAACGACACGCGCCTGAAACAGGCCGTGGGTGAAGCGGAAAAGAACATTTCTGCTCATGCACACTTTACCGGGCGCCGTGAATTCCTCGCCGCCACCGAAGGACTGGTGTTCAACGACAACGCTGATCAGGGCATCGTGCGATACAACGCCTTCTACCACGGTGAGCTCGGCATCGCCGTGCAATTCCCGAAAACCTGGCAGGTACACAATCTGCCGACCGCGCTGGTTGCCGTCAGCCCGCAAGGTGAAGTGCAAATGCAATTGAAGCTGGACGAATCACCTGACGGCACGCCAGGCGAGTACGCACGGAATCTGGCAGGCTATGGCGCGCAGATAACGCAGCTTAACGTGAACGGGTTGCCCGCTGCACTGTTCGAGCAGCCAGACACAACAGGGGGCGTTATTTTCCATAACAAGCAGGCTTTCATACTGCAAGCCAAAGGTCGTGCTCGCGACAATCTGGCAGCCCGTCGCGATGAAATTATCGGCACGGTACGCAGCTTCCATGCCGTCACCGCCAATGAGCGCCAGTTGCTCAAACCGCTCACCTTGCATGTCATCACCGCGCGAACAGGCGATACTTTTGCCAGCCTGGCACAAGGCTCACCGCTGGGTGAGTCGGCACAGAGCTATCTGCGCCTGATTAACGCCCGTTTTCCCGACGGAGAGCCGCAAGCCGGACAGCTAATCAAGCTTGTGAGGTAATTGTTAATTGTTAATTGTTAATTGGTTTAAACCATGTACTTCATCAAACCCACCGACCCGAACCCGATCACACCCGCCAAGGCCCTGATGCTGTGCCTGCTTTGCCTGGCCTGGCTGGGCACCGGACTGATCGGGCACGATCCGTGGAAACCGGATGATGCGTACAGCTTCGGAGTGGTTTATTCGTTGCTGCAAGGCGGCAACTGGCTGATTCCCACCTTGGCAGGTGAGCCGTTCATGACCAATCCGCCGCTGTTCTACTGGACAGCGGCACTATCTGCCGAGCTATTTGCGCCACTGCTGCCGATGCACGATGGCGCACGTCTTGCGAGCGGATTTTACAGCGTTTTGATGCTGCTATTCCTGGGACTGGCGGGACGCAAATTGTATGGCGAAAATCGCGGCTGGGCGGCCGCCGTCATTCTGATAGGCTGCCTCGGCATGCTGGTGCGCGCGCACCAGATGATTACCGATCTGGCGCTGCTCGCCGGTTGCGCAATGATGCTGTATGGCTTTACCCACAGCCAGGAACGCGCGCTTCGGGCCGGCTTCTGGATCGGCACAGGCACGGGCATCGGTTTCATGTCCAAAGGTTTCATCGCCCCGGCATTATTTTTGCTGATCGCAGCCCTGTTGCCTGCGTTGTTCCAGAATTGGCGCAACCGCCGATACGTTTACAGCCTCGTTCTGGCGGTACTTTTCGCCCTGCCATGGCTCGCCGTCTGGCCGTACCTTTTGTACCAACACGCGCCAAAATTATTCATCGACTGGGCGTGGCAGCACAACATCGGCCACTGGATTAATTTTGTGCATACGGGCCCCAACAAGGATGCCCTCTATTACCTGAAAAACCTGCCCTGGCTGGCATGGCCTGCCCTGCCGCTGGCTGCCTGGGTCGTATGGCGCGAACGCAAACGCATGAAGCAACGCGACGATCTGCAGTTGCCGCTGGTCAGTTTCCTCGTGATGCTCGTCGTGCTCAGCCTGGTGCCCAACATCAAGGAAGTCTTTGCACTGCCCATGCTGCTGCCAATCGCACTGCTGGCTACCGCCTCGCTCTCCATGCTCAAACGGGGGGCTGCCAACGCGCTTGACTGGTTTGGACTGATGACCTTCGCGCTGATCGCCATCCTGATGTGGTGGGGTTGGGCAGGTCTGTTGCTGGACAATCACGCCAAGATCACACTGTGGCTGAAAGACTACCAGCCCGGTTTCGAACCTGTTTTCCAGACCACGCCGTTCGTCATCGCTATCACGGCCACTTTTTTATGGATACTGCTGGTGTGGCGCGTTGGCCGCTCGATGCGCCGCGCAGTGGTCAACTGGGCGTCAGGCATCACGCTGATCTGGATACTCGCCATGACCTTGTGGCTACCCTGGCTGGATAGCGGCAAGAGTTACCGCAGCATGGTCGAATCGCTGCAACTGGCCCTGCCACAGGACTACAACTGCATCGCGCGCAACACGGGCCTGGGCGACAGTCAACGCGCCATGCTGCACTATTTCGGCAACCTCATCACCCGCCGCGACCCGGCACGCTTCTGCGAATTACGCCTGATTCAGGGCGACAAAATATCACGACCGTTGATGGACGAATCGCGCTATGAAAAAATCTGGGAAGGCAGCCGCAAAACCGACAAGAACGAACAGTACCGGCTGTATAAAGAAATCAGCAAGTAGCTGGTAGCTGGTAGCCCGCTCCGGCCTTCAGTTAAAAGCCATTTCATCAGAGGTATTTTACCTGAGCTGAACGGCGATAGCAGAGCCACACTCCTGCCCCGACTATCAGCAGCCAGCCTGCCACGCGCACCAAAGTTGCAATACCTGCATCCCAGTCCAGCACGCCCCAACGGCTGAAAATTTCCGTCCAGTCATGCTCGCCGTTCCCGACCAGCGGCAAAACCTGAGCACGGGCATCGGCCATATAGACGGCGATGTTGAACAGATTCTCGCCCAGCCACAGCGCAGCAAAGGCAAAGGATAGAGTTTTTCGCTGGCGATAAAAGGAAATACCCGCAGCCAGCGGAAACATCAACTGCCCCAGCGTGCCGCCATACACGGTGAGTCTGTCGCTCAACAAACTGAACAGCGGATGCCCTGCCTCGTGGAACGCCAGATTGGCGCTGTCCAGCACAAAGACCCAATGCTCACCCGTATGCGCTAACCATAAAATCAGCATCGCAGCAGCCGCGAATCCCGCCAACCCCCACCCCGTGACAGGTGCCCACTCGCCGTCCGCTGCGGGTTCGCTGTCCATTGTTCAGAGTGATTTGATCTGAATACCGCGCAGCCCGGCCACATGCAGTGCGGCCGCCACAATTTCATCGCCGGCAGCTGCCGCCTGATCATCGGGAAAGCGCGCCAGCACGGCACGGGCGAATTCGCTGATGGTATGCAAATTTTGATCTGTCGATACCGGGCGCGCCGCCTGAATCAACAACATCCCGTTGCGCCGGGTAATTGCGAGCAGGTATGAATCATATCCATGCGCTGCGACCTGCTTGTCACGCACCTCAAAAAAATGTGTCGAACTGCTTTGCCCCGCCTGACCCGATGACCCGATTTGATTGGCGACCGCCTCGATAAAGGGTTGCGCCAGATTCAGCTGCTGCGCGAGCGTCAGGTGGTACTGCCCCGGTCGCTCGATGACCAGCGGATTTTGTAACGGCGGCGTTTTGCCGGGGCGGAAGAAAATCAAATACAGTATGCACAACGTTATCAGGGTGGCGGTTTCAATCATGACATCAATGTTTCCGGTTTACAGTTCACGGTTATCAAACATTCCCTGCTATTTTTGGCGTTGCGCACACCACATCCGCGTTCTGTGCGCGATGCCTTAACGCATGGTCGATCAGCACCAGTGCCAACATCGCTTCGGCGATTGGCGTTGCGCGGATGCCGACGCAGGGATCGTGGCGACCATGCGTTTCCACCATCACCGGCTCGCCTTGCAGGTTAATCGAACGGCGCGGGATACGGATACTGGATGTGGGCTTGATCGCCAGGTGAGCGACGATGTCCTGGCCCGTGGAGATGCCGCCGAGTATGCCGCCCGCGTGATTGGACAGAAATCCAGCCGGCGTCATCTCGTCGCCATGCTCGCTGCCCTTTTGCGTCACACAGTTAAAACCATCACCGATTTCCACGCCCTTTGCGGCGTTGATGCCCATCAGGGCGTAGGCAATCTCGGCGTCCAGCCTGTCATACACAGGCTCTCCCCAGCCAACCGGCACGTTTTGTGCGACCACAGTCAGCTTTGCCCCGATGGAATCGCCGGACTTGCGCAGCGCGTCCATGTAATCTTCCAGCGGTGCGACGACATCAGGATCCGCTGCAAAAAACGGGTTGTCATTGACGCCATCCCAGCTCACAAACGGCATAGCGATTTCGCCCAACTGAGAAATATAACCGCGTATCACCACGCCATAGCGCTCTGCCAGCCATTTTTTGGCAACCGCCCCGGCCGCTACGCGCACCGCCGTCTCGCGAGCCGAAGAACGCCCGCCGCCGCGATGATCGCGAAAACCGTATTTTTGCGTGTAGGTGTAATCGGCGTGTCCGGGGCGGAATGTCTCGCTGATGTTGCCGTAATCACGGCTGCGCTGATCTTCGTTGCGGATCAGCAGCGCAATCGGCGTGCCGGTCGTCTTGCCCTCGAACACACCGGAGAGGATTTCCACCGTATCCGATTCGCGACGTTGCGTGACGTGGCGCGACGTGCCGGGTTTGCGCCTGTCCAGATCGTACTGGATGTCGGCTTCGCATAACGCCAATCCCGGCGGGCATCCGTCCACCACGCAGCCAATCGCCGCACCGTGCGATTCGCCGAACGAAGTCACTGTAAAAAGGGTACCGAAGGTGTTTCCTGACATAACCAATCCCGTCGAAAAGATGCGCAAATGAGGCGCACAGTTTAACATGACGATGCATTGCAAAAAACGTCGCCAATCGAGCGCATTCATTCGCACCTTAATTTCCGCAGGAATTGCTGAATTTAGCAGGAGAACAACAGATGAAAGCCATCCTGATGACCGCACCAGGCGATGCAGGCGTACTGCAACTTCGCGCAATCACCAAGCCCGATCTGCCGTCAGCACATCATGTGCGCATAAAACTCGCCGCCGCAGGCATTAATCCGCTGGACACCAAGCTGCGCGCCAAGCCCGCCTACCACCCTGACAAGCTGCCCGCGGTACTCGGCTGCGATGGCGCCGGCATAGTGGAGGAGACCGGCAGCGCAGTGATGCGCTTCAAGGTCGGCGATGCGGTGTATTTTTGCAGCGGCGGAATCGGCGACGAACCGGGAAATTACGCCGAATATACCACCGTGCATCAGGAATATTGCGCCGCCAGCCCCTCCAATATTCCGTTGCAGGACGCCGCCGCCTTGCCGCTGGCGTGCATCACGGTGTGGGAAGCGCTGTTTGAGCGCGCCAACTTGCTGCCCGGACAAACCATTCTGATTCACGCGGCAGCAGGAGGCGTCGGGCACATCGCCGTGCAACTGGCCCATCATCACGGCGCACAAATTGCCATCACCGTCAGCGACACCCGCAAAGCCGGACTTGCGCATGCATTGGGCGCTGAAAAAATCATCAACTATAAGGAACAGGACTTCGTCCAGGAAGTCCTGAACTGGACGGATGGCAAAGGGGTTGATGTGGTTTTCGATACGGTGGGCGGAGATACTTTCCTCAAATCAATGCATGCCGCGCGCGTCGGCGGCAAGATCGTCAGCCTGCTTTCAACGCCGCTGTCTCTGGCCGATACGCAACTGGCCAGATTGCGCAACCTCTCTGTCTGCTACGAGTTGATGCTCACCCCGCAAGTCTTGAACCTGCACGAAGAACGCATCCGTCAGCGCGAGATTCTCGATCAATGTGCGCTGCGGATTGAAGCGGGCGAACTCGGCGTGCTGGTCACGCACCGATTGCCTTTAGAACAGGCAGCCGATGCCCACCGCCTGATCGAAGCGGGCGTAATGACAGGCAAGATCATTCTGACGATGGACTAATGACGCGCATTCTCTCCCGTTCTCGGGAGAGGGCTAGGGAGAGGGCAATGCAATTAATCGACACGCACTGCCATCTGGACGCTGCCGAATTTGGCGGTCATCAGGCTGAGTTACTGCACACTGCGCAGGCTGCGGGGGTCGTCCGCATCGTGGTGCCAACGGTTGCGCGCGCCAATTTCGCTGCGGTAAGTGCGTTATGCGAGCAGTATCCGGACTGTTTTCCCGCTTACGGCATTCACCCGATGTTCGTGGACGATGCTATACCAGATGATCTTGAAATACTGCGCGACTATCTGCGCGATCATCAACCTGTCGCAATCGGCGAAATCGGTCTGGATTTCTTCATCGAGCATTACGACCAGGCACGACAGGAACACTTTTTCGCAGAACAGCTCAAGCTGGCGCGTGAGTTCGACCTGCCGGTATTGCTGCATACCCGCCGCGCGCAGGACACCATCCTCAAACACCTGCGCCAGATCAGGGTGCGCGGCGGCATTGCACATGCCTTCAGCGGCAGCCGCCAACAGGCGGATGAATTCATCCGGCTCGGCTTCAAGTTAGGCTTCGGCGGTGCGATGACCTACCCGCGCGCCACTCGCCTGCGTGAACTCGCCACCACCCTGCCGCTCTCCTGCATCGTGCTGGAGACCGATGCGCCGGACATGCCGCCTGAATTCGTGGAACGCGGACTACCGAACAAGCCTGAATATCTGCTGCGCATCGCACAAACCCTGGCAGACTTGCGCGGCGTCTCGCTTGAAGAAATTGCGCTGGCGACGACAGAAAACGCAATGGCGGTACTGAACAGATTGCCAAACTCCAATAAAATACGAAATGAATCATATAGTTAAATTACCTAAAAACCGGAATACCCTGCAAAAACGCGCGAGTCGATTCGCGTAGGCCAAAATACATAGGCCGTTTGGCATATTGACCGTTACGCGGTGAACGGCTACGGTGCGAAATGTGTGGGTTGAAATCAAACTGTGGACTGTTTCCTGTTATTTGCGACGGAAGGAAATGGACATCGGAAACTTTTCCGTCCCCATAAGTTGATTTCCGCACCGCCGGGAACAGCGCCAACAGCATTACTCAAAAAGGGGGACAACCGTGAAAAGACTCATCGTTGCTTTGCTGATATCTTGCTATCTGTTCAACGCTTCTGCATCCGCAGAAGATGCAAGCCCGCAAAAGTCAGTTGCACCTCAAGCCACTCAGCCGACTTGCAATCAAACCGATGGAATAACTGCCACCCCTCCCCTGACAGTAATCAGCAAGCTCAGCAAAAATGCAACCCCCTACCCGAACCAACACGTGCTCAAACTGGGCGAATTTGTAACCGTACAAGTACCTCACGACAAGTACGCCACATATTTCACAAAACAGGATAGCAACATTCAACCCACGCCCGTCCTGTACATCCAGGGATACGCGATAAACGGGCTGAATTGGGTTTCATCCGGTTGTGAAAATTTTTCGTTCTATCTGACGCGGACTGAACAGTCGCGCGATGTATGGGGAAAGATTCTCTCAAAACTGGATGGAATGGAAAATACTACCGTCGGGATCGGCACAGTCCAGCAAGGATTTATCGAGGATATAGGAACAGCGAAACTGGAATTAACCATGAAACATTGGTCATTCTGGTGGGGCTTGTTAATATTGATCTTAATTGGTTCAGTTGTCTGGATGGGCAAAAGCTCAGGATTGCTGCGCGACTTGCCGAAAAGAGTCACTTGCGGCGATGCACAGGCAGCGCACATACTTGCCAAAGAGCGCCCGTTCAGCCTTGGTCGGGTACAGATGGCCTTCTGGTTCGTATTAACGATTGGAGCTTACACCTGCATCTGGTTAAAAACGGGAGAAATATCCAACATCATCCCCGACTCTATCCTGGCCTTGATGGGTATCAGCGCCGGAACTACGGTTATCAGTGCAGTCGTAGATTCAAATGCGTCTTCCCAGGCGCCAGCGACTGCCAGCGGAAATTTCCTGAAAGACCTCCTCAGCGACAGTGACGGTATCAGTTTCCATCGGCTCCAAATGTTCGTCTGGACGATTGTTCTGGGAGTTGTCTTTATCCATAAAGTCACCACAACCCTGATCATGCCGGACTTTGACACGCAGCTACTGGGGCTGATGGGTTTGGCATCCGGAACCTATCTCGGATTCAAAATCCCTGCGGCAACGGCGGCTGCTCCAGCGATTCCAGCGGCACCAGCGGCAGCGGCAGATGCAAAAGGGACAGCAGATACAAAAGGGGCAGCAGCTCTGACGGCAACAGGAGCAGTGGCTCCTGCCACTCCTGTCCAAGAACATCCGGCCGTGGGGTGAAATCATGTCATTCACACAAAAATATAAGATCACCAGCCGGTATCTGCCTTCGCCCTCTGCTCGCAGACCTGGCATACCGATGTCACCCGGCGTGCGTTTCATCGTGGCGCATGACACTGGCAACCCGAACTCCACAGCAGCGGCGAACGTCCGCTACTACACCAACAGCGCCAACGAAGTATCGGCTTCGGCGCACCTGTTTGTGGACGACAAGGAAATCATCGAGTGCATCCCTGCTCTGACCGGAAACCCGGAAAAAGCCTGGCATGTCCTCTACAACGTGCCGACCGACAACCAGATGTTTGGCTATAACGCAAACGACGCGGCAATCGGGGTCGAATACTGTTATGGCACCGATATCGACGCCGACGAAACCTATCGCAAATACCTCTGGCTGATCGCCTATGCCTGCCACCAGTTCAAACTCGATCCGGCAAAATCGGTGGTCGGCCACTTCATGCTCGACCCGCACCGCAAGACCGACCCGGTCACAGGACTTGCGCACAGCCGCCGCACCTACGAACAACTGTTGCGCGACGTGGTAGCCGAATACAAGGAATGTACGGGTGATAGCTTGCCCCTGATACAACGACAATGGGATGAGACCGCACAATCCGGTCAGGTTACGGTCACCACGCGGCTCAATATCCGCAAAGGCGCGCCCAGCACCCGCGCAGAGGTCTATCAAACCGTCAGTGCCGGTGCGCAGCTTGCCTATGTGTCCGTCATCAAAAACGGCGAGCCCATCAATGGCAATCCAGTGTGGTACAAAGATACGAACGGCAATTATTTCTGGAGCGGCGGAGTCAACAATGTTTAACTTTAAAGTCAACGCGGTGAAAGTTTTCATCGCTTTAAGTGTTTCGGTGATAGTCACCGCCTGTACTTCCATACCCACGTCTGCACTCGATACCTATTTGAGCAACTTCAAATCAGCAATATTAACGACACAGGACATTATCCTCATAGCAAAATTAGATGCAGAAAAATCTAATGACGGGAGCCTCGAACAACAAGAATTGCTTGTCCAACGCATCCAAGCCCTTGATGCCCGCTTGACAGCTATTGGCCTTATCGAACAGTACAATAATGTTCTTGTCAAACTGGCCAGCGGTACCAAACCGAGCGATGTGAAAAGCAGCCTTGAAGGACTAAACAACGAACTTGGGAAATTTGGCGTGAATGAGCTCAAGTCTCTCGGAGCTGAAGCAATACCGTATATCGGCATCATCTCCGAAGCAGTCGCGCTCATTGACAATGCCATGAAAGCGGAGAAATTCGCGGAAGCAGTTGATAAAGCACAAAAGCCCATGTTGGGCATTATTTACATTCTTCAGAAGGATTCCAGAAATCTGGAAATTATTCACACCATGCATTTGCAAAAAAAACGTGAACCAGAACTCGTGCGCCTAACTGACCTAGGATTTGCGTTTACAGATTTAGCCAACACCCTTAGCGATGCAAAAAACAAAAATTTAGACAAGATGATTAAAGGATATAACACCGCTTTATCTGCGTTGATGGCAAACAACAACGACCGTCCCAATCTGATTGAGCGTAAGCCCAATAGCAAAACACACCCCGCAAATACCGACGACGTGGCTCTGCTGCAAACGATGGTCACCCAAGCCTCTGCACATGTGCAGGCATACAATCAGATCGGTGACCAGATTGACGCCTATAAGAAAATAATCGAGGAATACAGAAAGGTACTGGATGCAACTTCAGGGGCATTTATGCAATTGAACGTTGCCATTCAAAACAAACAAGCTCTGACAGGCTTTACCTTTGCAGTCAATATACTGGAACTACGCAAGGCCTATCTCAAACTTCAGGAGGCAAGCTAAATGACTGATAACGAAATCCAACTCGCAATTGCACGGTATAACGACGCAATCAACAAACTCAAGCTCTATCGAAAAAACGAACCCGATAGCGACAAACGAAACCAAGCTACACAGAAGATAGGCAAGTATCAAGACAAGATTATTGACACTGCCTGGCTTGGCATAGTCACACAAACTGACGCTTTGAACACCCTATTAACGGACTTGAACAGCATCATTACAAATGCCTCGAACGTTCCCACTTTAAGCGGCGCACTTAACAGCCTGAATTCACTGGTAACAAAACTTTCAACTGACCTTAATAGCTCAGCGGGTTAGGCTTATGACACTTCGTATATCCTTAAAAATTTGCGCCATTATGTAGCAACCGCACAATGTTTATAATCAATTAGTTACGAAATATAATAAATCGTAACTCGTGATCACCTTACAGGACAAAAAACACCATCATCGGCACAAACAAGCGGTGGTTTTAGGCGCGCACTGTTTGAGCTCTGCAGCAAGGCGCGATGTGTGCGTATTGCCAGGGCGAGTTGCACAGCCCCGCTTGTTTGCGGACTATTGAGGGGCCCCCTGCATGCCTGTTGTCAGGCTGGCAGGGGCTGCGCACCGGGGTCGCCTTCTTTTTGGTTACTTGTTCTTGGCGACGCAAGAACAAGTAACCAACCGCCGGGCTGCCCCCGGCAAGGAATTACCCCACCCACTTCCTTGCATTCTGGAACATCTTGAGCCAGGCGCCGTTTTCCTGCCAGTCGGCAGGATGCCATGAATTTTGCACGGCGCGGAACACGCAACCACCATGAAACGTGCATCTACGTGCACAGGCTTCGAGTCTATCGTGTGACAGCGTGGTAATGGCTCTCCAATTTATCCAGTGTTTCCAGCAACATGGGTGTTATGCGTATCACCGCGTTCATATCCTCGGAAAACTCCTGTGTATCCTCAAGGTACTCGTGCGTCAGGCGATTTCTGATGCTGCGAATCTCAACCATTTGCTCGGACGGAACCCCAAGAATTCCGGCGCGTTCGGCAACCGAAAAATTTTCCAGTGCAGTGCCCACATGCTCACCAACTGCCTCAAGCCATAACCTGAGCACCTTATCGGCGAGATAATCCTGAAATTTACCGAAGCGCGCGCAAAAGGCGCTTACACGTTCTTTCTTCATCTCGTCCAATTCGAGATTGCGCACCCATTGTTCGTCGATTAATTCTGCCGATATCCAACCGTACGAAAAAAGCAACTCCTGACGAATTTTCTCGCAATGCCGCAATGATAATTCAAGCCGTTCTCTGATATTCATAACAGAATGCCTCCCATTCCTTCCCGATGAATCAACTCGTCCGATGTCGCATCATCTTTGACGACAACATCGATTGGAAAAATATCGCCCAGCTTGGCACATATTCTGGCTGACAGCTTCCGTGACTTTTCCTGGCGCTTAGTGTCAACGCCGCGAATCTGGACGTGCAAATCGATATCGCCGCCCCTCGCTGCATCGTCCGCGCGGGATCCGAACAACCTGACCGTGGACTGATCGCCGAATATCTCGCGGGTTGCCTCAACAATGGCCGTCCGTTGTCGCTGAGTGATTCTCATAGCTACCTCACGTATGCCGGGTGGATGCGCTGCACCCACGGTTGAAACTTTCAAAAGGCGGGTGCACGCCCGACGAAATTACCCCACCCACTTTCTTGCATTCTGGAACATCTTGAGCCAGGCGCCGTTTTCCTGCCAGTCGGACGGATGCCATGAATTCTGCACGGCGCGGAACACGCGCTCAGGATGCGGCATCATGATCGAGAAGCGACCGTCCGGCGTGGTAAGCCCGGTGATACCTTGCGGCGAACCGTTCGGATTGAGCGGATAGGTTTCAGTGGCTGCGCCGCGATTATCCACATAGCGCACGGTGACCAGCGCCTGCGCGGCCTGCAGCTTCGCCTCACTGCCGAAATCGGCATAGCCTTCGCCGTGTGCGACGACGATAGGCATGCGGCTGCCCGCCATGCCGTCGAAGAAGATCGACGGCGACGGTTGCACCTCCACCATCACGAAACGCGCCTCGAACTGCTCGGACTGGTTGCGCGAGAAGTACGCCCAGTTCGCAGCACCAGGAATAATCTCGTGCAGATTGCTCATCATCTGGCAACCGTTGCACACGCCCAGAGCGAACGTATAGGCACGGTTGAAGAAGGATTCAAATTCGTCGCGCGCCCTTGAATTGAACAGGATGGATTTCGCCCAGCCCTCGCCCGCACCCAGCACGTCGCCGTAGGAGAAGCCGCCGCAGGCCGCCACCCCCTTGAAATCGCTCAGCTTCACGCGGCCGCTGATGATGTCGCTCATGTGCACGTCAACCGCCGCAAAGCCTGCGCGGTCGAATGCGGCTGCCATTTCCACCTGCCCGTTCACGCCCTGCTCGCGCAGGATGGCGATCTTCGGGCGGCTGCGCATAACAGCAGGCGCAGCGTTGATATCGAAAGTCAGCTTCGCATGCAGACCGGGATCGGCAGCATCCAGCAGACCGGCAAATTCGGCTTCCGCACAGTCAGGATTGTCGCGCAGCTTTTGCATCTGATACGTCGTCTCAGACCACATGCGCTGAAGGTTCACGCGGCTGTCGCTGAACAGCGTTTTGCCGCCGCGCCGGACTTCGATCAGGCCGGCCTGATTCAGGGTAGCGATCTGCTGCACCGCAAGACCTGCGTCATTCGCCAGTTTCAAGACATGCGCCACATCGCTGTTACGCACCTGCACCACCGCACCGAGTTCTTCGTTGAACAGCGCGCTCAACGTATCGCCTGCCAGATCATCAAGACCGATATTTAAACCGATATGGGATGCGAAAGCCATTTCGCACAAGCTGACAAACGCACCGCCGTCGGAACGGTCGTGATAAGCGAGCAGTTTTCCATCCAGATTAAGCGCCTGAATACACTCAAAAAATGATTTCAGCAGCGCTGCGGAATCCACATCCGGCGCGGTATCGCCTACCTGTTTGTACACCTGCGCCAGTGCCGATCCGCCCATGCGGTTCTTGCCCTGCCCAAGGTCGATCAACAGCAGCGTCATATCGGCATCAATCGACAACAGCGGCGTGAGCGTTTTACGGGTATCCGAACAGGGCGAAAAGGCCGTCACGATCAGCGACAGGGGGGAGGTGACGGATTTGTTCTCATCTCCATCAGTCCAGGTGGACTTCATCGACATCGAATCCTTGCCGACCGGAATGCCGATACCCAGTTCGGGGCACAGCTCCATGCCGACCGCGTGCACCGTATCGAACAGCGCGGCATCTTCGCCGTGATGGCCTGCCGCCGCCATCCAGTTCGCCGACAGTTTGATGTCGCCGATCTTCGCAATACTTGCAGCCGCGATGTTGGTGAGCGCCTCGCCCACCGCCATGCGCCCGGAAGCGGCGGCATTGACCAGCGCCAGCGGCGTGCGTTCGCCCAGTGCATACGCTTCGCCCAAGTGGGTGTTAAAACCCATCAAGGTCACGGCCACATCTGCTACCGGCACCTGCCAGGGGCCGACCATCTGGTCGCGCGCGGTCATGCCACCCACGGTGCGATCGCCGATGCTGATCAAAAAAGTCTTGTTCGCGACGGCAGGCAGACGCAATACGCGTGCTATGGATTCTTTCAGGTCCAGCGCAGTCGTATCGAAGGCTGTCAGTTTTGGCGTTTCGCGCGCAACAACGCGCGTCATCTTGGGCGGCTTGCCCAGCAACACTTGCAGCGACATGTTCACCGGATCGTTGTCGAATTCTGCATCATGCACGATGAGCTGATCGTCCTCGATCGCCACGCCCACCACCGCAAACGGGCAGCGTTCGCGCTCGCAGAAGGCTTTAAACTCTGCAAGGCGTTCAGGGGCGATCGCCAGCACATAGCGCTCCTGAGATTCATTGCACCAGATCTGGCGAGGGGACATGCCGGTCTCGTCCAGCGGAATCTTGCGCAGCTCGAAAGAAGCACCGCGCCCGCCGCCATGCACCAGCTCCGGCAGCGCGTTGGACATGCCGCCTGCGCCCACGTCGTGAATGGATAAAATCGGGTTGTTCTCGCCCAGCTGCCAGCAACGGTCGATCACTTCCTGCGCACGGCGCTGCATCTCGGGATTGCCGCGCTGCACCGAATCGAAATCCAGATTTTCGGCATTGCTGCCGGTGTCCATGCTCGATGCCGCGCCGCCGCCAAGACCTATCAGCATGCCGGGACCGCCCAGATGCACCACCAGCGCGCCGACAGGCAGATCGTGCTTATGCGTGTGGATCGCGGAAATGCTGCCGACGCCGCCCGCCAGCATGATGGGCTTGTGATAGCCGCGCATCTCGCCGCCGACGCTCTCTTCAAAGGTACGGAAATAGCCGGTCAGGTTCGGACGGCCGAATTCGTTGTTGAATGCGGCGCCGCCTAAAGGCCCGTCCAGCATGATATGCAACGCGGTGACGATGCGGGAAGGTTTGCCATATTGATTTGAAACCCTCTCCCCTACCCCCTCTCCCGCTTGCGGGCGAGGGGAAGCATTCTTTTCAGAGGAGAGAACGTTTGTCCCCTCTCCCACTTGTGGGAGAGGGTTAGGGAGAGGGTTGTATTTTTCCCACGGCTGCTCGAACCCCGGAATATTCAGGTTGGATACCGAGAATCCGGTCAATCCGGCCTTGGGACGCGAACCGATACCGGTCGCACCCTCGTCGCGGATCTCGCCGCCCGAACCTGTCGCAGCACCGGCAAAAGGCGCGATCGCGGTCGGATGGTTGTGCGTCTCCACCTTCATCAGCGTGTGCGTCAGCTCCTCGGTAAATTCATACGCACCGCCAGTGCGCGGGTAAAAGCGCTCAACGGTTGCCCCTTCGATCACCGAAGAGTTGTCCGAATACGCGACCACCGTACCTGTCGGGCTGACCTTGTGGGTGTTGCGGATCATGCCGAACAGCGACATGTCCTGCACCACGCCGTCGATCACCCAGTCGGCATTGAAAATCTTGTGGCGGCAATGCTCGGAATTGGCCTGCGCGAACATCATCAGCTCGACATCGGTCGGATTGCGCTTGAGCTTTTTGAAGTTTTCCACCAGATATTCGATCTCGTCCTGCGACAACGCCAGCCCCATTTCGCGGTTGGCAACTGCCAGTGCATCGCAGCCGCCTTGCAATATATCCACCGTTGCCAATGGTTGAGGCGAGCCGTGCCGGAAGATTTTAGTCGCGGCGTCCTCAATACTGTCCAGCACCGACTCGGTCATGCGGTCGTACAGCAGCGGCAACACCGCCGCACGCTGCTCATCGCTCAAACGATCAAAATAATAGATCACGCCGCGCTCGATGCGTTCGATGCCGGTTATGCCGCAATGCTGCGCGATGTCGGTGGCCTTGGTGGACCAGGGGGAAATCGTGCCCAGACGCGGCACGACCAGCACGCGTTCACCCGCAGGCTCTGCAGCCGTATTACCGAGGCTCAGCACACGATCCAGCAGACCGGCTTGCGTCTCGTCAAGTACGGCTCCACGCAAGGCGCTGAAGTAGCAATGGCGCGCATCGGCGATGACGACATCGGGTGCGACAGCGTTCAATGCGGCGCGTAATTTTTCCAAACGGAAGGCGGATAAGGCAGAACTGCCGACTGAGACTTTAAACATGACGGTGGCGGTGAGAATAAAATTCGGGACGCGATTATACTATGCGCCGCGCCTTACATTATCAGACCATTTAGCGAAGCCATCATGAACCCACAAGTCATCGAACAAAGCCAGGTCGCAAAACTGCTGACGGAACGCCCGCGCGACAGCCACAAAGGTGAGTTTGGCACGGTAGCCGTGATCGGCGGCTCGGAAGGTATGGTTGGAGCAGCACTGCTGGCGGCACGCGCAGCGCTGAAACTGGGTGCCGGTTGCGTGCATGTCGTGCTGCTGGCGGATAACGCGCCGTCAGTGGATTTACTGCAACCGGAACTGATGCTGCACAAGGCCAGATGGTGCGATGAATCGCACCCCTACAACTTTTTCAAAACTGATGTAATTGCAATGGGTTGCGGCATGGGACGTGATTCCCTCACAAAACAGTACCTCACCGACGCACTGCACAGCACAGCCAGCCTGGTGCTGGATGCCGACGCGCTGAACCTGATCGCGACTCACCCCGACTTGCGCGACTTGTCCGTCGCACGCAAAGCAGCCACGGTACTGACGCCCCATCCGGGCGAAGCCGCGCGACTGCTCGATTGCAGCACGGCCGAGGTACAAGCGAACCGTGTTGCGGCGATACAAAAACTGGCGAAGATGTTCGCATGCTCAATTGTGCTGAAAGGCGCTGACAGCCTGTGCGCCACCAGTCGCGGACTGTTCGTGAATAAAACCGGCAATCCCGGCATGAGCGCGCCGGGCATGGGCGACGTGCTGACGGGCATGATCGCATCCTTTATCGCACAAGGGCTGAGCACGGACGATGCGCTCTTGCTGGCGGTCCACCTGCACGGCGCTGCGGGCGACGAACTGGAAAAACAGACTGCCGTCGGCATGACCGCGACGGAGCTGACCGATCAGGCGCGATGGCTTTTGAATCATTGGCGCACAAATTAACACCACTTACCACTTACCACTTACCACTTACCACTTACGAGCATTTTATGAGCACTCCAATCGACATCTCCGAACAAGCCGGCGTGCGCTATCTGCACTTCGGTTCTACCTGGGTACAAGGCGCGATGCGCATTGCCCGCCCGTGGAATCTGGAACTGGAATACACGCGCGAAATGATGGCCTCATTGCTGCTGCGTGAAGAGGCGCGCTGGCCGCGCAAAATTTTGCTGATCGGCCTGGGTGCCGCATCGTTGACCAAGTTCCTGTACCGCTATCGTCCCGATGCGCATCTGACGATCGTCGAAATCGAACCTGATGTGGTCGCCGCCGCGCGGCACTTCTTCAAGCTGCCCGAAGACGACAAGCGCATCCATCTGGTGATCGGCTGCGGTGCGGATTACATACTCGGCACCGACAAGAAGTTCGATCTGATTCTGGTAGACGGTTTCAACGAGCACGCGCATCCCGGCCAGCTGAACAGCCTGCCGTTCTATCAGGCCTGCCGCAGCCGCCTCACCGACCAGGGCATCATGGCGGTCAACCTGTTAGGTCTTTGCAAGGGTGTGCTGGGCGGCTTCGCGCATATCCTCACCGCATTCGATGACAGGGGGCTGATGTTCCCATCCTGCGAGAGCGGCAACACCATCGCCTTTGCCGCCGAGGGCGAACCGGTCAACATCAATCTGGATGATCTGAAAGCCGCCGCGATCGCCCTGAAAGAGGAAACCGGTCTGAATCTGCTGCCGACGCTGACACGACTCGCACAAGCCAAGACCTGCGCGAATAACACGCTGATTCTATAACGTAATATCTTATCCAGGCCGCATTGAATCCCGACAATCTCAAGATGCCGGGGGCAGATTCAATCTCGCAACATCAATTTGCAACCAGTTGATTTTTAAACGAAATATATTAGCATCAAAAAACAGGCAAGCCGGCAAAAAGCCTTATGGGGCAACACCTTAAGACACCAACCCACACAACCGTCCACAAAGTTACCCACACAAATTGTGGGTAACTATCAACACGTTCTTGCCGGCATCAATTTACGTCGACAAAAGCCTGATACGCACAGTCAGGTGCCTCGCCGCCGGTCAATCCGACAAAAACACACTTCATAACTAACTGTTTTTTAAGTACTATTTAAGCAACAAATAACGAGCAGCCCGCTAAAAATCCTTACAGGTCATGACCTTGGCGGCTTAATCCACACACCCATCCACACAGTTATCCACAGAAATTGTGGACAAACTTAAATATGCATACGCAACGGCGACTTAGCGCCTGTTGACTTTCATTCCCGGCACAAAAAAAGGACACCGAAGTGTCCTTTTTTATTACCCAATCAAAAACGCTTATTTGCGACGCGGCAACATGCGTTCCATCAGACCGTCTTTCGTGATGAACTGATGCTTGAGTGCGCCCAGCACATGCACCACCACCAGCACGATCAATGCGTTGACCATTACCTCATGCGCCTCATGCGCAAATACACCGTGATAACCGTCTTCCTTCGGCAGCAGGCTTGCATCGCCTGCCAGCAAGGCACGAATCGCATCGCTGCTCATGACAGTTACGATACCGCTCACCGGCAACACGAACAGCACGGTGTACAGCAGGTGGTGCACACCCTTGGCCAGCTTGTCCATTGGCGTCTGACCCAGCGCCGGCGGAGTACCGTCCCGGCTTTTGAAAAACAGCCGCGCAACAGTCAGCAACAGCACCGCGCCACCCACTAATCCGTGAACGAGGTAGCCTGCAATCGTCGCACTGCTTTCATCGGTCGCTTCGGCCAATTCATCGCCGAGGAACCAGGCTGCGACCAGCAGCGCCAGAGTCAGCCAGTGTATGAGTACCATGCGGTTGCTGTATTGCGTCATAAGATTCTCCTGATAATTTTCTGAACGTGTCGGATGAGCGCCATCCGACAAAGTTCCGCTGCAACAATAAAGAGTGCGAAATTTACCTGAAACAGAGCGGATGCGCAGTTTATTTATTGTGCATCGCTAGCATTTCAGCCTGAGCGGCAATCCGACAGACTGCGACTACTTACGCCGGGCACACTATCGTTGTATGCTCTCCATATCGCCAAGATGGGAACCAAACATCATGAAAGCCACCCAGCCGGATTTATCCTGTGACGGGCTCACCACGGAACAGGCCGAGCTGCGACTGGCGGACACAGGCTACAACGAACTGACTCCACCCCACTCCCGACGACTCTGGCATATCGCAGCTGAAGTACTGCGCGAGCCGATGTTCCTGCTGCTGATCTCGGCGGGCGTCATTTACCTGGCTCTGGGCAGTGTTGAAGACGCGATGATGCTGCTGGGCTTCGTCGTGCTGATCATCGCCATGACGGTATTTCAGGCGCAAAAAAGCGAACGGGTGCTGGAAGCCTTGCGCGACTTGTCCAGTCCGCGCGCGCAAGTATTAAGGGATGGCCGTCCGCAGCGCATCGCAGGACGAGAAGTGGTAGCGGGCGACCTGTTGCTGCTCACCGAAGGAGACCGGGTCGCGGCGGACGCCGTATTGCTCAGCTGCAACGATCTGTTTGCCGATGAATCCATGCTGACCGGCGAGTCGGTGCCGGTACGCAAACACGCCGGCAGCGCAGAATCTGCCGCACAGGAACCGGGCGGCGACGATCAGCCTTTCGTCTATGCCGGCACGGTGCTGGTGCAGGGCAGCGGCATAGGGCGGGTCACCGCCACCGGCCGCACCAGCGCCATAGGAAAAATCGGCAAGTCGCTCGAACAGACACAATCCGGCGACTCACCGCTGCGCATCCAGACGGGTCTCCTGGTTCGCCGTCTTGCGATCATTGCCATCACGCTGTGCATCACCCTGGTGCTGATCTATGGTTACACGCGCGGGCACTGGCTGAACGCGCTGCTGGCGGGGATCAGTCTGGCGATGTCCACCTTGCCGGAAGAATTCCCTGTGATCCTGTCGGTATTCATGTCGCTGGGCGCGTGGCGCATCTCGCGTCACAACGTACTGACGCGCAGGCTGGATGCCATCGAAACGCTGGGGGCGACCACCGTGCTGTGCACCGACAAGACCGGCACGCTGACCGAAAACCACATGGTGATTCGCAAGCTATATGGCGACGGCCGGATGCTGCAGGTGAGCGATGATAGCGAACTCCCCGAACCCTGGCATGAACTGGTGGAATTCGGCATTCTGGCCAGCGAAAAAGATCCGTTCGACCCGATGGAACGGGCACTGCATGAATTGGGCAATCGCACCCTGAACGGCAGCGAACACCTGCATGGTGCATGGGAAATCGTCCACGAATACAGCCTGTCGCCGGAGCTGCTGGCGATGTCCCACGTCTGGCAAGGCAATGGCGAGTCGCTGGTGGCCGCAAAAGGCGCGCCGGAAGCAATCATCGACCTGTGCCACCTGCCAGCAGAACAGGCGCAGGTCATCGAACGGATCGCCGCCGAAATGGCGGATGAGGGATTGAGGGTGTTAGGGGTTGCCCGCGCAACATTGCCGCCGACAGCTGAACAGAACTGGCCGACACAGCAGCACGACATCGAGTTTTGTTTCGTCGGCCTGCTCGGCCTGCAAGACCCGTTGCGCCCCGATGTTGCGGATGCGATCGCACAATGCCACGCCGCCGGCATCCGGGTAGTGATAGTCACCGGCGACCATGCCAGGACCGCACTGGCCATCGCCCGTGAACTTGGCCTGCCAGCCGAACAGGTACTGACCGGAGCTGAACTGAATGCCTTGTCCGATGATGCCTTGCGCGCCCGGCTGCCTGAAGTTCAGGTCTTCGCGCGCATCGTCCCGCAACAAAAACTGCGTCTGGTGGAAGCCTTCAAGGCGAACGGCGAGATCGTCGCGATGACCGGCGATGGCGTGAACGATGCGCCCGCCCTGAAAGCCGCACACATCGGCGTGGCGATGGGTAAACGCGGCACCGATGTGGCGCGCGAAGCGGCAAGCCTGGTGCTGCTTAACGACGACTTCGCATCAATGGTCACCACGGTGCGCCTGGGCCGGCGCATCTACGACAATCTGCGCCGCGCGATGAGTTACGCGCTGGCCGCACACCTGCCGATAATAGGAATAGCGATGCTGCCGGTTTTGCTGGGCGAGCCGCTGCTCCTGATGCCGGCTCACATCATGTTTCTGGAGTTGATCATCGGCCCCGCCTGTTCGATCTTTTTCGAGGCTGAAGCGGAAGAGAAAAACATCATGCAGCGTCCGCCCAGACAGGCCGACGAAGCACTGTTCTCAGGACAGCGTCTGGCAGTCAGCCTGTTGCAAGGGGTGGGCGCGCTCATCGTCGCCGCCGCAATTTATATGTGGGCGCGGGCGATGGGCTATGACGAGGACACCACGCGCGCGCTGGTGTTCACGGCCATGGTAGCGGGAAATATCGCGCTGGTATTTGGCAACCGTACCGCATTCCTGCCAGCTATCGGTCAGGGCGCACAACAAAATCCGGTACTGCGCTGGATCTTGCTGGGCACCATTAGCGGACTGGTATTGGTGCTCAGCGTGCCCATACTGCGCGAACTGTTTCATTTCTCGGGGAAAGCACAGCTGGTTCTGTCCGCAGGCTTGCTGGCGGCAGCCGGCACATGGCTGCTCAGCGCAGTCGTAAAACGAATGATGAACAAAACCTGAAATCAAATACTCGGAATGTTTACGCTTGTGCTTCATCAATTCGCCTATAAACACGCAGCCTGCCGCTGCAAAAAGTTCGACAGGCTGCTAGAATCCATGCTTTGCAACTGACTCATCAAAGGAATTCGAATATGTCCATGTCCGACCGCGACGGTTTTATCTGGCACGACGGTAAACTTGTGCCCTGGCGCGATGCTACCACCCATGTGCTGACCCACACCCTGCACTACGGCATGGGCGTATTTGAAGGCGTGCGCGCCTACAAGGCAGCGGAGGGCACGGCGATTTTCCGCCTGCAGGAGCACACCGACCGCCTGTTCAATTCGGCGCACATCTTCCAGATGAAGATGCCGTTCGACAAGGAAACGATCATGGAAGCGCATCGCGAAGTCGTGCGCGCCAACAAGCTGGAATCCTGCTACATCCGCCCGATCTGCTTCTATGGATCGGAGGCGATGGGCATTGCTGCAACGACGCTGTCCACGCATGTGGCGATCGCCGCCTGGCCCTGGGGCGCCTATCTGGGCGACGAGGGCATGCAAAAAGGCATACGCGTCAAGACGTCCAGCTTCACCCGCCACCATGTCAATGTAAACATGTGCCGCGCCAAGTCGGTGACAACTTACGCTAACTCGATTCTGGCGCATCAGGAAGTGGCCAACGATGGTTACGATGAAGCGCTATTGTTGGACGTGGACGGCTACGTCGCCGAAGGCGCGGGCGAAAACCTGTTCATCGTCAAGAAGGGCAAACTCTACACGCCGGATCTGACCTCCTGCCTGGAAGGCATCACGCGCGATTCCGTGATCACGCTGGCCAAAGAAATGGGCATCGAAGTGATCGAGAAGCGCATCACCCGCGATGAGATTTACTGCGCGGAAGAAGCCTTCTTCACCGGCACCGCAGCGGAAGTCACGCCGATCCGCGAACTGGATCAGCGCACGATAGGCTGTGGTTCACGCGGCCCTGTCACCACATTGCTGCAACGTGCCTTCTTCGATTGCGTCGCGGGCAAACACCCGCTGCACACCGACTGGCTGGACTACGTTTAAGGAGATGCACCGTGAGCAAAATCACACAAATTGAAGTAACGGCACACAACCTGCCGCTGACTTGCCCGATGCCGGGCGCGAGTCTGTGGAACGCGCACCCGAAGGTGGCCCTGGCCCTTAACAGCGACGGGGAGGCACATTGCCCGTATTGCGGGACACTCTATAAACTGACCGGCGAATTACCCAAGGGACATCACTAAACCCTCTCCCCACCCCCTCCCCCGCTAACGTGGGAGGGGTGCTTGAACAGGAAGGTTGAATGAAAAAAATATTAGTCATCGGACCCAGCTGGGTTGGCGATTGCATGCTGATGCAGCCGATGCTGATGCGTCTCAAACAGCGCCATCCAGACTGTCTGATCGATGTACTCGCACCGTCCTGGACGGCGGGACTGCTGCGCGCCTTGCCTGAAGTACATGAAGCCATCGTCAATCCCTTTCCCCACGGCGAGTTAAACATCAGCGGGCGCTATAAACTGGGCGTCTCGTTGCGTGCGGCACAATACGACCAGGCGATCGTGTTGCCCAATTCGCTCAAATCAGCCCTGGTGCCATTCTTCGCACGCATCCCGCTGCGCACCGGCTTTGTCGGCGAGATGCGCTACGGGTGGCTTAACGATGCGCGCAAACTCGACAAGACCGTCCTGCCGCTGATGGTGGAACGCTTCGCCCAATTGGCCGAAGCAAGTGACGGAATAATCCCGCGCCCACTGGCTAACCCGAAACTGACTGTATCAAGCGCACAGGTTGACGCCACGCTTGCGAAACTAGCCCTTTCGCTTGCTCAACCTGTCGCGGTATTTTGTCCGGGTGCGGAATATGGGCCTGCCAAACGCTGGCCGGTCGCCTATTTCGCCGAAACCGCTCAGCGCCTGCACGATCAAGGTTATGCGGTCTGGCTGATCGGATCGAACAAGGATCGCGAGGTCGCGGAAACAATCGTCGCCCTCGGCAATCCGTCTACGCGCAACCTGTGCGGCAGCACCGATCTTACCGATGCGATTGCGCTGCTGTCCTGTGCATCGCTTGTCATCAGCAACGACTCCGGCCTGATGCACCTGGCTGCCGCGCTCGATCGGCCGATGCTGGCCATTTTCGGTTCCAGCAGCCCCCAGTTCACCCCGCCGCTCTCGAAAGAAGCCACCGTTGTCAAGCTCGACATCGAATGCAGCCCCTGCTTCAAGCGCGAGTGTCCGCTGGGTCATTTCAACTGCATGAACCACCTGACACCGGACCGGGTGTGGGAAAAAATACAGCAGGTCATCCCCTGATGCAAAATCTACCCGGTGGGCATACCCACTCCCTCTCCCCAACCCTTGATGAAACAACTAGCCATTCGACTAATGCATCCGAAAACGATGCCCAAGTCGCTGGTTATCTCCCGCAAGCGGGGAGAGCGCAGCGAGGGGGGCGGAGCCGGGCAAACGATTCGCGGCGCGAACTTCCCGTTAACGAAATTTTCAATGCGTATGACATACGCGGCATCGTCGGAAAAACGCTAACCCCGGAAATCGTCGAAGCCATCGGTCACGCGATCGGTTCGGAAGCGATCCAGCGCGGCCAGACTGCCATTGCGATCGGCCGCGATGGCCGTCTGTCCGGCCCGGAGCTGATTGCAGCCCTGGCGCGCGGCATCCAAAAAAGCGGCACAGATGTGATCGACGTGGGTTGTGTCGCGACCCCGATGGTGTATTTCGCCGCATTCGAGCTGAACACCCGCTGTGCGGTGATGCTCACCGGCAGCCACAACCCGCCGGATTACAACGGACTGAAAATCGTGCTGGATGGTCAGACGCTGTTCGGCGACGGCATCCAGTTGCTGCGTATCCGGATCGAACAGAACGATTTTTCCTACGGCTCGGGAAGCTACTCGCAGCAGGACATCGGCCAGGCTTATATCGCGCGCATCGTCTCGGACGTCAAACTTGCGCGTGCCATGCGCATCACGGTTGATTGCGGCAACGGTGTGGCGGGCGCGTATGTCGCCGATCTGTATCGCCGACTCGGTTGCACCGTACAGGAGTTGTATTGCGAGGTGGACGGCAACTTCCCCAACCATCATCCCGACCCGTCCGACCCGCAAAACCTGCAGGACCTGATTGCCGCCTTGCGCGACAATGACAGCGAGCTGGGCCTGGCCTTCGACGGCGATGGCGACCGTCTGGGCGTCGTCACAAAAGACGGCAAGATCATCTACCCGGACCGTCAGCTGATGCTGTTCGCCGCCGATGTACTGAGCCGCAATCCGGGCAGCGAGATCATCTTCGACATTAAATCCACGCGCCACCTGTTCGGCTGGATACGACAGCACGGCGGCATACCGACGATGTGGAAGACGGGCCATTCGCTGGTCAAGGCCAAAATGCAGGAAACCGGCGCATTGCTGGCAGGGGAGATGACCGGCCACGTGTTTTTCAAGGAGCGCTGGTATGGTTTCGACGACGGACTTTACGCTGGCGCACGGCTGCTGGAAATTCTAAGCCGAGTTGCCGATCCGGGCGACGCGCTGAACGCCTTGCCGGACGCATTCTGCACGCCCGAGCTGCACATCCGCACTGCGGAGGGTGAAAACCATGCGCTGCTGGCGCAGATGAGGGAGACGGCAAACTTTATCGGCGCGATTGACGTGATCACTTTAGACGGGCTGCGCGTGGAATATGCCGACGGATTCGGCCTGGCGCGCCCGTCCAACACCACGCCTGCGATCGTGCTGCGCTTCGAAGCCGACACGGAAGCAGCCCTCAGCCGCATTCAGGATGACTTCCGCAGCCTGTTCAGACAAGCCGCGCCGCACCTGCAACTGCCGTTCTGATAAATATAGAAAAAGCAGATGTCCACGAAATTCACGAAAAAACACAAACAAATTAAAATACATACCACGATCAACCCCGCCACCTGATGGGTAAATCACCGACCTTATTTAACTCATTTATTTATTTTGTGACTTTTGTGTTTTTCGTGGATAAGCAGTTGTTTTTAGGCGAATATTTCATTATTTCCTGCGCGGCCGCCACATCATCAGCAACAAACCCAGCAGCGCCATGGCCGCACTGCATGAATACAGCGCGCTCGCGCCGTAGTATTGCCATATCGGCCCGCTGATCAGCCCGCCCAGCATGCCGCCTGCGCCGTAAGTCAGACTGCCGAACGTAGCCTGCCCTCTGGACTGGTGTCGCCCCTGGAACAGCTGATGCACCAGCCCCACTGACGCCGCGTGGTAGGCGCCGAACGTGGCTGCGTGCAGCACCTGGGCTAACAGCAGCAGCAACAGAAAATCGACGCACCAGCCTATCATCATGAAACGCACCACCGCCAGCGCGAAGCTGGCTATCAGGATGCGCGCAAAACCATAACGCTCAGTGAGCCTGGGCATCACGAAAAATACGGCGATTTCGCAGATCACCCCGAGTGCCCACAAACCGCCCACCGCACCCTTGGAGTAACCGTGCTCGACAAGATAAATTGAGAAAAACGTGTAATAAGGGCCGTGCGCGGCGGACATCAGAAAGCACGCGCCGAACAAGCTCAGCACGGAAGGTTGCAGCAGAATTTTCCGGATCGACTGCTGATCGGTGTGATGCGCCAATACTGTTGTCTCGGGCAACTGCCGGGAGAAGATCAGGATACCCAGCTCACAGATCAGGCCGGCCCACAACAGCCAGGCGATGGCGATGTAGTCGAACGCATAGCCCAAACCCACCACGGCGATAATAAACCCGACCGACCCCCAGGAACGCAGACGTCCGTAACGCCCGGTATATTGGCCCAGGTAACTGAGCGTGGTCGCTTCGACCAGCGGCATCGACGCGCTCCAGAAGAAACTCATCAAGCCCAGCACCAGCAGCATGCCCCAGAAGCTGGTGGTTGCAAACACGCCCAGATAGAAAACCGCGCTCAGGGTTGCTGCGACCTGAATCACCAGCAGGCGACGACCGGTATGGTCTGCCAGCCAGCCCCACAGGTTGGGCGCCAGCATGCGCATCACCGGTTGCACCGACATCAGAATGCCGATCTCGACCGCGTTAAAGTGGATGGACTGAAGGTACAAGCTCCAGTAGGGTGCGAACATCCCGATGAAGGCGTAATAGAAAAAATAGAATCCGGCTATGCGCCAGTAGTAGTTTTTGGCTTGCGTCACTTGCTGCACTGAACAGGCTGATCGGATACGCATTCTAACTGGCTCAGAAAAATACCGCTCGTCCTCTTGAAATTAAAAAATCCATACCCATTTGAAACCCAAGTTAATTTAGGAGTAGTGCATGGAACACCAAGACACCGTCCCAACCACCGAGCCTGTCATCGATCCGATCGCGGAAAACGCTGAGGTCATGCCCAACCTGGAAGAGTTGCTGAAAGCAGCAGAACTCAAAGCTCAGGAGCACTACGACGCATGGATGTATGCCAAGGCCGAGAGCGAAAACATCCGCCGCCGCGCAGCGGAAGATGTAAGCAAGGCCCAGAAGTTCGCCGTTGAGCGTTTTTCCAATGAGGTGCTGGCCGTCAAAGACAGCCTGGAAGCGGGTCTTGCCGTTGAAACGGCGACGGTTGAAAGTTTCAAGAGCGGCATGGAACTGACCCTGAAACAACTCACCAGCGTGTTTGAGAAATTCAACATCACCGAAATCAACCCGGTTGGCGAAAAACTTGATCCGCACAAACATCAGGCGATCAGCATGATCCCGAGCGATGAACCTGCCAACACCGTAGTCAGCGTGATGCAAAAGGGCTACACGCTCAATGATCGCGTACTGCGCCCGGCGCTGGTTCTGGTTTCACAGGGAAAGTAATACAAGCGGGTAGCGGGTAGCGGGTAGCAACAACCTACAAGCCACAAGCTTTTTAAAAAATACACTTGAAATATTCAGCCTGCATCCCCAACTTGCATGGCATCGTAATCAACAACATCTGAAAAGGAATAAGCATTATGGGAAAAATTATCGGTATTGACCTGGGCACCACGAACTCTTGCGTCGCCGTCATGGAAAATGGCAAGACCAAGGTAATCGAGAACGCTGAAGGTACGCGCACCACCCCTTCCATCATCGCCTACATGGAAGATGGTGAAGTGCTGGTCGGTGCTGCCGCCAAGCGCCAGGCTGTAACCAACCCGAAGAACACACTGTACGGCGTAAAGCGCCTGATCGGTCGCCGCTTCGATGAGAAGATGGTACAAAAAGACATCGACATGGTGCCGTTCACCATCGTCAAGGCCAAGAATGGCGATGCATGGATCAAGGTACGCGACAAGGAATTCTCCGCGCCTGAAATCTCCGCACAAATTCTGATGAAGATGAAGAAGACCGCCGAAGATTACCTGGGCGAGTCCGTCACTGAAGCGGTCATCACGGTGCCGGCCTACTTCAACGATGCACAGCGTCAGGCCACCAAGGATGCCGGTCGCATCGCAGGTCTGGATGTCAAGCGCATCATCAACGAACCTACCGCAGCGGCTCTGGCCTTCGGTATGGACAAGCAGGAAGGCGACCGCAAGATCGCGGTGTATGACCTGGGCGGCGGCACGTTCGACATCTCCATCATCGACATCGCCGAAATCGATGGCGAGCACCAGTTTGAAGTCATGTCGACCAACGGCGACACCTTCCTGGGCGGCGAAGATTTCGACATGCGCGTGATCGAATTCCTGGTTGAAGAGTTCAAGAAGGAATCCGGCATCGACCTGAAGAAGGACATGCTGGCACTGCAACGCCTGAAAGACGCCGCAGAAAAAGCCAAGATCGAACTGTCTTCCGCTCAGCAGACCGAAGTGAATCTGCCCTACATCACCGCAGATGCAACCGGCCCCAAGCATCTGGCCGTGAAGATCACCCGCGCCAAGCTGGAGAGCATCGTGGAAGATCTGGTTGCGCGCACCATCGAGCCATGCAAGATCGCGATGAAGGATGCCGGCATCTCTATCGCTGACATCGCTGACGTGATTCTGGTCGGCGGTCAGACCCGCATGCCGATGGTTCAGGAAAAGGTCAAAGAATTCTTCGGCCGCGAGCCACGCAAGGACGTCAACCCGGACGAAGCCGTCGCTGTCGGCGCCTGTATCCAGGGCGGCGTGCTGCAAGGCGAAGTCAAGGACGTGCTGCTGCTTGACGTGACCCCGTTGTCCCTGGGTATTGAGACCATGGGCGGCGTAATGACCAAGCTGATCAAGAAAAACACCACGATCCCTACCAAGGCTTCGCAAGTGTTTTCCACTGCCGACGATAACCAGTCTGCCGTGACCATCCACGTGCTGCAGGGCGAGCGCGAAATCTCATCCGGCAACAAGAGCCTGGGACAGTTTAATCTGTCGGATATTCCGCCATCACCACGCGGCACGCCACAGATCGAAGTGACCTTCAACATCGACGCGAACGGCATCCTGCACGTAGCGGCGAAGGACAAGGCGACCAACAAGGAAGCAAACATCACCATCAAGGCCAGCTCAGGTCTGTCTGAAGCCGAAATCGAAAGCATGGTTCGCGATGCCGAAGCCCACGCCGAAGACGACAAGAAGGCACTGGAACTGGTGAGCGCACGCAACCAGCTGGATTCTTTGATTCACTCGACAACGAAGTCCCTGAAGGAATACGGCGACCACCTGACTGCGGATGAAAAATCCGCCATCGAAGCCGCGTTGAAAGAAGCCGAAGAAGTCGTGAAGAGCGACGACAAGGATGCGATTGAAGCGAAGGCTGAAGCATTGTCCACGGCCGCACAAAAGCTGGGCGAGAAGATGTATGCCGCAGAACAGGCAAAATCTGCTGAAGCTGCAGCGCCGTCGCACGAAGCCAAGAAGGACGAAGGCGACGTAGTGGATGCCGAGTTCACCGAAGTGAAAGATAAGAAGTAAGGAACCCGGGATCGAGGATCGAGGATTGAGGATTGAGTAAAATCAGCCTCAGCCCTTAGATCCCCTGCACTTGTATACCAATCAGTTAGGAGTAAAGATAGAGGAGCATGGAAAGAGGAAGCCACCAGGCAACTCGATCCTCGCTCCTCAATCCTTTTATAGCCATGAGCAAAAAAGACTATTACGAAGTTCTTGGCGTCAATCGCGACGCTTCGGACGATGAGATTAAAAAGGCTTATCGCAAACTGGCGATGAAGCATCATCCTGACCGCAATCCGGACAATCCGAAAGCGGAAGAACACTTCAAGGAAGCAAAAGAAGCCTACGAAACGCTGTCTGACGCTCAGAAACGTGCGGCCTACGACCAGTATGGCCACGCCGCATTCGAAGCGGGCGGCATGGGTGGCGGCAGCCCGTTCGGCGCAGGTGGCGCTGGCGCGCAAGGTTTTGATTTTTCAGATATTTTCGGCGACATCTTCGGTGGCGGGCGGGCAGGCGGCGGGCGCAGCAATGTGCAACGCGGCGCTGACCTGCGCTACAACCTGGAGATCACGCTGGAACAGGCGGCGCGCGGCACAGAAACACAGATCCGCGTACCGACCATGGAGGAATGTGACACTTGTCATGGCTCGGGTGCCAAACCCGGCACGAGTCCTACCACCTGCACCACCTGTGGCGGTCATGGACAAGTGCGCATGCAACAGGGCTTCTTCTCTGTCCAGCAACCCTGCCCACGCTGTCACGGCAGCGGCAAGATGATTACCTCGCCTTGCAAACCCTGTAACGGCAGCGGGCGTATCAAGCAACACAAGACCTTGTCGGTGAAAATCCCGCCGGGCGTGGATAATGACGATCGCATCCGTTTATCCGGTGAAGGTGAGCATGGCGTGAACGGCGGACCGTCCGGCGATTTGTATGTGGTGATTCACGTAAAAGCCCATGCTGTATTCCAGCGCGACCATAACGATCTGCACTGCGAAATGCCGATCAGTTTCACTACCGCAGCCCTGGGCGGTGAAATTGAAATTCCGACACTGGACGGCAAGGCGAGCATCAAGATCCCGGCCGAGAGTCAGAGCGGCAAAATCTTCCGCCTGCGCGGCAAGGGCATCAAGGGTGTGCGCAGTTCCACGCATGGCGACTTGCATTGCCATGTGATCGTCGAAACGCCGGTGAATCTGACCGAGCATCAAAAGGATTTGCTGCGCGAGTTTGAGGGCATCAACGATCTGAACAGCGGGCATCACAATCCGCGAGCCAAATCCTGGATGAACAAGGTCAAGGACTTCTTCGGGCAATAAGCCAGAGCTGTTCGCTGCATGTAGAAAGAAAACGCCCTTCGGGGCGTTTTTTATTGCAATAAACCCAAATAATCCATCGGGTCGTCATTCCCGCGAAAGCGGGAATCCAGTCATAAAAGAGGAGCCGCGAAGCGGACAAAACGATGATATTGCCTCACTTGCCCTGTTGCTCTGCTTCCCAACCTTTACAGGCCAGGGCAATATAACGCGGCACAGGGCTCGATCCGGTCCGGTATTTGCTGATGGTACGGCGCGTCAAACCTATAGCCTTGGCGGCCTCGGCAAGTGAGAGGTGATGAGCGTCCTGCCATTGCCGAAAGCGCACATTTTCAACCATTCCTGCTTGTTCCATCGCCAACTCCAGCACACGGTCCGAATCAAGCGAAGCACCGCAATTCCATTCCAGCGACCAGCCAAAATCGGTTATTTGGGCGGTGGCAAACTCCTGAAGAGCTGCCAGCGGTGCAAATGCTTGCAGACGATTAGCCACGTCGCACAGATTGACGCGCACGATACGCCCATCCGTATAGGTGACTGACAGATTCATTCCGTCTTCAACGACAACCGATGCCAGTCGCGCAGTTTGCATTTTTTTCATCGCTTACCTCTTTTTCGGATTGTTCATTTTCGCCCACTCAGCCTCGATAGCTACCGGGTTTTGGGCTATCCACGCAGACGCGATGGCGATAATTCTGTCGGGTACGCCGCTATTCTGCACGTCGCCATCCATCGCAATGGATGCTTTGCCGTCCGGGTGCAACAGATGAACATGCACCGGAGGATGCTCATCGCCCTGAACTTTGATTATCCAGCCGTCGCCTGTGTAGATTTTGCCCATACGCGAATACTAGGGAAATATAAACCCTATGTCAAACTTTACGTCAGGCATAAAACTGCAGGACGCGCTAGAATTGCCCCTCATAACGACTGAACAGGACAACGTCCATGAACACACAACTTTTACAACAAGCAAGTGTGCTCGACCTTGACGAGCAAATTGAGCTGGTTGAGGCCATCTGGGACGGGATCGTTAACCGTAACGCCGCGCCATCACTGACAGAAGCGCAGAAATCGGAGCTCGACCGCCGCCTCGCAGACCATCTGGCGAACCCTGACGATGTAATACCGTGGAGCGAAGTAAAAGCGGCGGCTCTTGCCAGAATCAGGCAATGAGCCTGCCCATTACTTTTCATCGTGCCGCCATAACCAGCGACTTGGCTGGTGTCTTTTGGCAGCCTGGTCGAATGGCTAGTTGTTTCATCCAGCGCAGAGTTCATCGAAGCGAGTGCATGGTATGAGAGCAAACGATTTGGCCTTGCTCTTGAATTTATGGCCGAGATCGACCGTTGCATATCGCTGGCATCTGAACATCCGCTCCAACATGCCGTTGTTCGCAATGACGTTCGGCGCATCGTCGCCCATCGTTTTCCGTACAGCATTTATTTTCGCGCGGAGGAACATCGAATCGTTGTCTTGGCGGTATTTCATGGCAGCAGGAATCCTGCTATCTGGCTGGACAGAGCCTAACCCGACATTGAAGCGGTCGCGCCGCATTGCGGCCTAAACTCGATATGCTCCGATACGGTCGCGCCGGTTAGCTTTAGCTCTGTCGCAGTTATGTGTTGAAACAAAAAATAAATGGATTGTCTTGTAAAACTGTCTCGCGCCAAGACGCAAAGACGCAAAGAAAATCAATATCTTGTCAAAAAACATACGACTATTGAACCTGTCTGCCGTACAGAACATGGGACAGGCAGATCAATGATGAACACCTGTATAGCTTGGTATTTCTTGGCGTCTTTGCGTCTTGGCGCGAAATGGTTCTCGCAGGGATGATGCCCGGTGAGCATCAACTCGCAGATGATTTTGAATTTCTTGGCGCGAAGAGTTGTGTCGCATTGCAATCAACAGCTCATTGCGACAGAGCGAATTAAAACGGTTAATGTGCTTTTCAGGCTAGCCAAGTTCAGCAAATCCGGTGATTTGCTGCCTGACACTGAATAACCGCCACCAGCAAAAAAAGACATCTGCGAGTAGAATGCTGCACGACCAGACCTGCGCCACCTGCCCGCAGTTTCAGTGATTGAAGTGCTGAGTATGCAGAAAAGCCTGAGGACGTTGATTCTAGAATCTTAATATAATCAAGTTGTTACAGCAAGAAGAAAAGCTTATTCAGAACAGTCTCCTGCATATATTTGAATAGTTCTGTCCTTTTCGTTATGGCATTCCAACCGCTGCTAATAAAGAAAGAAACATATGAAAAATGAACTCGACGAACATGCTCAGTTGGATGTGGAAATCACTAATCTCCGCGCTACAAACGAAGAGCTTGAAAAGCTTAAACACCTTATTGTTGCAGGCCTCGGCAAAAACGCTACTCCTCTGAAGATCACGGCTGTTAGCAATGACGCAAAGGGAAGTCGCTATGAAGTAACCTTCCGAGTGTTCAATCCAAGACACTTCAACCTTTCAACAGTCCAAGACTGGCTTTATGCGGTGGCATTGGTCGGCTGGAGCCTTAACGCCACATTTGTCCGTCCATAAGTTTGCTGGCGCTGGGCGCTGGGGTCAGGCGATTGCAGAATCGCATATACAGAACACTCTTCTGCATATATTTGAATTTTTCTGTCCACTTAATGTTAGGGATGCCATGAATTACGGTCTTTCGTGTGTTGAAGTTTCTGGTAGTCTGTGCAATGGCTTATGGCCTATTCCTGAATATTCATTTTTTGTGGAGTCACCCTCATTATGAACCGCTCTTCCTTGTTGCTTGTCTGTCTTCTAATCACCTCCAATGCTATTGCAGCAGAAAAACTTCAAAAGAAAAAAATTAAGGATGCTCCGATTTCATCAGCTATGGAGACTAAAGCCGAGTTCGGCGACAAGGAATACAACGCCCGTCACATTATGGTGGAAACCGAAGCCGAGGCTAAAATCATCATCGCACAACTCGGTCTTCATGCTGAATTTGAGAAACTCGCCGAAAAATCCAAAGATGCCGGTTCAGCAGCACAAGGCGGTTCATTAGGCTGGGTATTGCCAAGCAATTTCGACCTGCCATTTGCCAATGCTCTGCGCAATTTAAAAAAAGGGGAATACACCAAAGAACCTTTGCAATCGCAGTTCGGTTGGCACGTTATCAAACTGGACGACGTACGCAACCTAAATACTCCTGTGAAGGCAGCGGAAGTTAAATCAGCAGAACAAGTGAAATCAATAGCAAAAGAGCTGGATAATTTCGTTCGTAAATCCAAGGAAGTACTGACAAGAAATTACAAAGATCCAGCTTCCGCAGAGTTCACCGACCTAGTTGTTAGCGAAGGCCCCGATAAACGTGCGCTTTGCGGTGCAGTGAATGGAAAAAACTCTTACGGTGGCTATGTCGGGCGAAAGATGTTCTATGTTGTTTACTACAAACCCGGCCCAATGGTACGCTTCAACCCAAGTATTTGGACTGAAGGCCAGTCTACTGCCGAAAAAGATAGAAATTCTGACTATGCGCCTTTGCGAGAGTCTGCATTGGGTGTCATTGCAAGCGAACTAAACCTTGCGAAAGTTTACTGTGAACCATCGGCAACAAACCAATTAACGAAGGTAGAGTAAGCAGACTTTCAACCCGGACTGCGCAAAAGGCGCAGCCCCTTATTCAAACATTGGACAGAACCCACACAGTATTTCGCGTGGTTCCTATTTTTACTAAATAAATTGGTGGATATGTACATGAAAATTACCCTTAATTCAGTTTTTTGCATTGCCTGCTGTGCTGCAATACTTACCCTTTACGGATGCGCAGAAATGCCAAAGTTTGAAGAGTTTTCACATAAGGACATCAAGCATCCTGCACCTCTGACAATGAGTAAGGCCGACAAAGGTAAGCCTGTGTATCTGCATTACGATTACGACAGCCTTATCGTTTACCATTTGCAAGAGCCATTGGATATTAGTTTTAATCTTTTTGGTAAGATTGTCGTGTCGAGTCAAGAGCCCTTATACAGAGGCACTTTAAAACAGAAAGAGGTCTTATGTTCCCGTTCTAACACTTACATTGACCCATTGAATGGGCCATGGGTGCCTTCTTGCTTTTTTGATGCGGGAAGAACTGGAAAGGTTGATACTGTTACAGCAGCACCAGGTGCATATGGTAATTATTTTGAAAAATCTATTGGTCGTTCCATTCCGTATGAGGCTGAAGAATTAGTCAGTGGCCAAGCTCAACCGGTAAAGCGAGAATTAGTATTCACTGGATATGCCGATGGGCAACTTTCCTTTTTGTATCGTGAGTACAAAAATAACTTGAAAGATGCAGCGGTAAATCAGCCGCTGTTTGTCGCCGTGGAAAGCTTTCCTGTCAAAAAAGAGCTTAAGGGCTTGAACATTGAATTCTTGTCTGCGACAGATGCACAACTCAGCTACAGAATACTCACAGGATTTCAGCCATGAAAAACACCTTTATCTCTGTTTGGCGCATCATCTGCTTTGCTGCAATCCTTGCCCTTACTGGATGCGCAGCCACGCCAGAGTTTGAAGCGTTTTCACATAAAGAAATCAAGCACCCTGCACCTCTGACAACGAGCATGGCAGCCAAAGGGCAACTGGTATATCTGGATTACGATTACGACAGCCTTATCGTTTACCATCTGCAAGAACCATTGAACATGAGCTTTATGGTTTTTGGCAAAATTATTGTGTCGGATCATGAAACTTTGTATCGAGGTAAGTTGGAGAAAAAGGGAGTTTTATGCACAAAGTCAAATACCTTTTATGATATGTTAGGAAACGCCGTGCATACCTCCTGCTTTGTTGATAACGGCAGAGCTGGGAAAGTCGATACAGTTATGACTGCATCCGAGACAACGTGGTTTGAAAAGCCGATGAATCGCACGATTGCCTACACTAATGAAAAGGAATTATTCATTAGCCAAGCACAACCGGCAAAGCGAGAATTAGTATTCACTGGATATGCCGATGGGCAACTTTCCTTTTTGTATCGTGAGTACAAAAATAACTTGAAAGATGCAGCGGTAAATCAGCCGCTGTTTGTCGCCATCGAAAGTTTTCCTGCCAAAAAAGAAATTAAGGGCTTGAGCATTGAATTCTTATCTGCGACAGATGCACAGCTCAACTACAGGATACTCACAGGATTTCAGCCATGAAAAAAGCACAGATTTTTTTGGGCTCCGTTTGTTGTTGTGGTTTGCTGGCTCAACCAGTACATAGTGCCGCTTTTGATGTTTCCGAAGCACTCTGGAATGGCCTGACCGCCAAGGAAAAAAGTCATGTCAGCAATGCGTTGGAAGTGAACTTGGTTTCGACCGCAGCAATGGGCGTTATCATGGACGTGCAGACCTTGGATCAATCTCAAGCTGGCAACAATGCTGGCTCGCAGTTAGGTGCTGCTTTTGGCTCTGCAGCTTATGTTGACAAAGCTTTTAGTGGTAACAACGTTGATTATTCGGCCAAGAATCATCTAGGGGTTGCGTTATTAGGTGGCGTGCTGGGAAGCGCCGCAGATAGAGCACCAGTGTCTAGCTTTAAAACCCGGTATACCATCAAACTTCAGGATGGCAGCATTCAATATATTGATGAACAAACGCCCAATCAGTTCAGGCACGCTGTTGGATTATGTGTTTTTCTGGAGCCATTCAGAATTGCCAACCAACAACTCTGCTCGATGACCAAAGCCGATCTTTTGGCGGCGGCAGAGAATAAGCAAAGCGCACAGCAAGCACCTCAATTGCCTCAAAAAAAGTTAGAGCAAGCTGCGTCGGTTGTGGAAGAAGCAATAACGGTGCGCTGTAAAATTGGTGAGAATTCAGCGACCCTGCTACCCAAATCTACTTGTGACGCTCTTGGCGGGATAACTGACTGAGCCTCAACGTGCGTAAGGAAAATGGAGATTTACATTAAATGCCCAACCCTGCAGTTGAGAAGGGGACTGCGCAAAAGCGCGCAGCCCCTCAATTTGAACGTTGGGCACCAAGGTGACCGAATTGCTGAACGAAACGCCGCACAAAGCAGGAATACGCCTCATAGATAATATTTCCGGTGAAACTACCGAGCATTTTGCTGATTTCACAGACGGGGAATGGCGTCAACTGAATGATTACTTGAGCCATGTTGCTGACCTGCATTCCACCCAGTTCATGACAAAAGGGGAAGGCATTCAATTGAACTTCGCTTGGAACGAAGGAACAGCCCCGCAATGGAGCGTTAAAGCCCCTCCCATCGACGATGTTCTCGCTTTTCTTCATCGATTGCGCCCGCTGATCCTCCAAGAGGAACCAGCCTGCTTCACAAAGGTTCGTGCAGTTCTCAAGCGAAGATTGAAAGATGCTCCAATTCATCCATTCATGGGATGGCTCCTTGAAATTTACGAAGGCAAAGAGATGCAAAAGGTGATTGCCATAAAGTCAAACAACTGCATAGTGAATTCCGAAAAGATGCTCATTACGTGGCTAAACGCTTACGAATACCATCGGGATCGTGACAAGCAGGAACTCCTCGAAAGCTACAGTAAAATCATGCCGTCTGAATGGTCGCGTGGTGTATTCTTGACCCTTCTGGTCGAAAAGGGAAAGGCCATCTCGAATCTCGGTGCTCTCGTCGAGGTTGTTCTCGGAAAGAGGAATTCACTCTCGTTAAGTTTATGAGTCACCATGCTTTGCAGCCTAACCTCACATTCGAGAGGGCCTGCCCAGAAGCGGCCTGCCCCCTCAATTCAAACGTTAATCTATCGGCTCAACTGCCCAGCCAGCAAAAAGCCACGCAATCCGGCAGGATTGCGTGGCTTTTTGAACAGCTGAACTTTATGGATTAAGCGAAGTTTTTCGCGACGAAATCCCAGTCGACCAGGTTGTTCAGGTAAGTCTCGACGAACTTTGGGCGCATATTACGGTAGTCGATGTAGTAGGCATGTTCCCACACGTCCACGCACAACAGCGCTTCATCGCCTGTGGTCAGCGGTGTACCGGCAGCACCCATGTTGACGATCTCGACCGAACCGTCTGAAAAGCGGGCATGCCGACAAGGGAATCGGTAAAATCGCGGCTATGGAAAAATATTACCTGTCTGACGAAGCAGCACAACAATTCTATCTGGATGCCATTACCAACCGCACCATTGAGAAAAAAGCTTCGCTTGGCAAGTTAACCAATGCGAGCGTCATTACGGCAGCCATCGGTCAAGATGTTGTGCTCGAAGAGGTTATTCTTCAGGCTTCGTATCTGGCACATGTGCATGATTTTCATGGGCCAAACGGATTCAGGAAGGATGCCAACCCGGTTATTTCCGACGATATTCCACTGGTACTGACCGTGATCAATGAAGATATGTCGCCGCAATTCACGGGCGAAAAATCTTGTGCCGAGCTGCCATTAGTGAGATTCACCATGACCATCAAAGGCATTGTGTATAAGGTAATCGGGGAAGTCAGGCCAGGCAGGAGAAACAGAAATGTTGCAGTCTATAATTTCTATAAGCGGTAAAACGGCTCACGGTACGGAATGCTTTCGCCCTCCGCTTAACGTCCTGGACGGCCCCGTGAGCTTGTACGCATTATAAGCAAACCCGACTGTCGGCGCAACGATTTTGAATGTTTGATCCGTTCTCATCAGCTCAACACCGGCAGCCGCCAGCCTGATCAGCTCTGCTCCGAAAGCCCACCGTACCTGACGCGGCCTGGCAATAGGAATTCCAAGGTTATCGAGGTTTGACCAATCGCCAATAGAAGGACGATTGTGCCGAGCCATAAAAAATCCCGGGTTTAATCCCGGGATTTTAAAAAAGCAAAAAGGTTAAGCGAAGTTCTGTGCGACGAAGTTCCAGTCCACCAGATTGTTCAGGTAGGTTTCGACAAACTTGGCACGCAGGTTGCGGTAGTCGATGTAATAGGCATGCTCCCACACGTCAACGCACAACAGTGCTTTGTCAGCTGTGGTCAGCGGCGTACCGGCAGCGCCCATGTTGACGATCTCGACAGAGCCGTCAGCCTTCTTCACCAGCCAGGTCCAGCCGGAACCGAAATTGCCCACGGCAGATGCCGTGAAGGCCTTCTTGAATTCGTCAAAGCTGCCCCATTTGGCGTTGATGGCATCAGCCAGCACGCCAGTTGGTGTGCCGCCGCCGGCAGGCTTCATGCAAGTCCAGAAAAGCGAGTGGTTCCACACCTGGGCCGCATTGTTGTAGATGCCACCGGCGGGCGCCTTCTTGATGATGGCCTCCAGATCCAGCGCCTCGTATTCGGTGCCCTTGATCAGGTTGTTCAGGTTGGTCACATAAGCCTGATGATGTTTGGCGTAGTGGTATTCAAACGTTTCCTTGGACATGTGCGGTTGCAGTGCATCCATCGCATAAGGCAGGGCTGGCAGGGTGTGTTCCATGTTGAATCCTTTCATTTAAAGTTATAAATAATTCACTATCCGGGCGAATCACGGTGTCGCATGCTCGCTCATTCCTCGCCTATCTAATCGATATGTCTCGTCATTCGCTGCGCGGCTCCTTGCGCTTCATCCCGAAAAAGTGAATTCTGAAGGCGAATCTTGGCAAAACAGTGGCGAAATAATACCACAGCTTTTTAGTCAGACTTCAACCAATTTACCATCGGCGAAGACCAGCCCACAGCGCAAGGTTTTGTGCGGGTGGATGGCCTGCATCGCAGTGCGATATTCCTCAAGCTGCGCCGTGTGTGCTTGCAGGTCGGTATTCGCACCTGTTTTATAGTCCAGCACCCACACTTCATTTTCGAATTCGACCAGCCGGTCGATGCGCCGCAGTTGGCCGATGGCATTCACGTAAGATAATTCATTCGATGCCGCAAGATAATACTGCGCATTAAAAAATCGCGCCAGATGAGGCGAGTTCAACACCGCCTGAGCCTGCTGCCATAGCACAGGCATCAGCGCAGACGGAATGTTCAGCCGACGTTGCAAATCGTCCCTCTCCCCCGACTCCTCTGTAGGAAGAGGGGAGCGCTTTAGCGCGGGAGAGGGTGCCAGGTATTGCAGCAAGCCATGCAGCCAGACACCGCTTTTCTGCGCATCGCTCATCACGGGTTTGCGCGTACCGGTCGGCCATGCCTTGCACAGGCGCGGATCTACAGCAAAAACCACAAGGGTCTTCCCCGCACAACTAAGGGTCGAAGCCCCAAGTTGTTGCGTGAAGGATTGAGGATTGCGGATTGCGGATTGCGCAGGCAGCGACACATCTTCAACACCTACAGAAGCGAGCGGGTTCTCGACTGTTGCGTCGGCCACATCTGCAATGCGCTGATACCACTGGCCTTCAAGCAGTGCGCCGTTGCCGCTGACCAGCAGCGCCTGCTTCGCCCGTGTCATCGCGACATACAGCAGATTCAAATCCTCGCGCTGTGCCAAGGCGGCTTCCTGCGCAAAGTAATGCTCGCGCACCTGCCCGCGACTGGCTTTGTCTCCATACAGCGAAAAATGCGCAGGCGCAGTGGCGTCGGTCGGCCAGTCCACCAACACGTCATAGCCTCTGTCGGCAGGCGGTTTGGCATTGGCATCGAGCAGCCAGACGATCGGCGCTTCCAGCCCCTTGGCCTCATGCACCGTGTAGATGCGGATAGCATTGCCCGCCTGTGCCACCTTGCCTTCGTCGGGCGATTCGCTGTCGGAGGCGCGACGCAGATCGGCCAGTTCGCGCAAAAAACCCGGCAGACTGGGATAGCGACCTGCATCGACATTCAGCGCGATTTCCAGAAAAGCCTGCAAATTGGCCAGGACCGTCGCGCGCATCACCGGTGGCACGGCAGCCGTATAACGAGCTTGCGCATCGCCCTCGAAATAAATTCGGTCCAGCAAATCATGCACCGGCAATTTATCGGCCAGCAACAGCCAGCCTTGCAACAGATCATGGGCGCGCTGCAAGGCGTGCGAGGCCGTGTCGTTCTCGACGAGATGCTTCAGTCGTTGCCACCAACTACCCGCCTCCGCAATCCGCAATCCGCAATCCGCGATCCGCATCAGATCCTCGTCGCTGCACGCAAAAATCGGCGTGCGCAACGTCTGCGCAAGCGCCAGATCGGCAAACGGCGTGATCAGAAAGGTCAACAGCGACTGTATGTCCGATGCCTCCAGCGTATCCAGCAGGCCGCCCCGGCGCGAGGTGAGGAACGGAATGGCGTATCGGCGCAACGCGTGTTCATAGATTTTAAGATGGGTACGGCGGCGCACCAGCACCATGATGTCCGAGAACTCTGCTCGTCTTTCCTCGCCTTCAATTCGCCATGATCCTACAATATGGGTAATTTTTTCTGCAAATTGCTGCGCTTCCAGTTCGCGCGCGCCTACTTCGCTGTCAGGATAGGCTTCCAGCAAGGGATTGCGCAGCTCTAGCGACGAACCCTCTCCTCCTGCCCCTCTCACGCTTGCGGGAGAGGGGAGAATTTCGGCGAGCGGCAACACTTCGACATAACCCGGCAGCATAGTCTGGTGAGCCTGATGCGTCTCGAAGCCGGCATACTCGGGCAGGCCGTCGAACACGCCGTTCACCGCAGCCAGCACGGCAGGCGAGTTGCGGCGCGTTTCATTCTTTTTCAGATGGACAGCCCCATACTGCTGCACCAAAAACTGGCGCACCACGTCGAACAACCTGGCATCGGCACCGCGAAAACGATAAATAGACTGTTTTGGATCGCCCACCACAAACACGACAGGCGTGCTGTCCACCGCTTTTGAAGCGGCAAACCAGGATTGCAGTATCTGCCATTGCAGCGGGTTGGTGTCCTGAAATTCGTCCAGCAACACATGGCGATAACGGCTGTCCAGCTTGTATTGCAGGTATTCGGCGTGATCGCTGTCGTTTAACAACTGACAGACGCGCCATTCCAGATCGCCGAAATCCAGCTTCTGCTGACGCTGCTTCAAGTCCTGATAAGCGCCCAGCAAAGCTACCCCGCAGCGCAGCGCGTGGCAGTTGGTCTGGTAGAGCTTTTGCGTTTGCAATCGATCAAGTGCAGTTTGCATCGCAGTTTGCACGACGTCGCGCGCCAAAACAAAGGCTGGCTCATCCTGCTTTTTTGTGGGCTTGAAAGTCTTGCGAGGCTGACCATCATTGGTACACAGAAACGCGCGTAAAGCCAGAAAACGCGTCTGACCATCCGCCAATTCCGCCTCTATTTGCAATTTGCCGGCCTGTTTGCACTGAGCCTCCGTCCCGTTGCTGGCAAGCTGCTGTGCAAAGGTTTGCAGCGCGCATTGAATATCAGCGTCGGCGCAATAATCGGCGATCGCATCGGCATCCATGTCGACTTGCAACTCAAGGCGTAAATTCTCCAGTGCGAATTCAAGCGCGCCCTCTCTCTGCCCTGCCGTATAAGCCCACCATTCGCTGCGCTTTTCGGCAAAGTTGCGCAGCAGCGTTTGGGTATTTGAAAGTCCAATCTCGCTGAACAAGACCATCATCGACTGTGCCGTCTCGCCCTCCTGCTTGTCGTGCAATCCGGCAAGATAGGTCTGCCAGGCTTCAGCCCAGAGCTCTGTGGTTTTCTCGACCAGTTGCACGCCGCCGGCGCTGCCTGAATTGAGCGGTGCGCGTTGCAAAATCTGCATGAACCAGCCGTGAAACGTGCTGATGGTGATGGCAGGATTGGCAAGCAAAAACTGCTGGTAAAGGCGCCGTGCACGCGGCAGCATGCGCTCTATTTCGGCCTCATCCACCTCGCGCTGGCGCAGAAAATCGCGCACAAAATCATCGTCCTTTGAGGCCAGGTCATACAGCCAGTCGCGCAGCCGCGCCTGCATTTCCTGCGCAGCCTTGCGGGTAAAAGTGATCGCGAGTATTTCGGCAGGTGCAACGCCCTCCAGCAACAGCCGCACCACGCGCGAGACCAGCAGCCAGGTCTTGCCGCTGCCCGCGCAGGCCTCGACCACCACGCTCCGTTTTGGATCAAGCGCCGAACTGTTATCCATGATGAACACCGTTTACAGTTTCAGGTTTACCGTTTTCGGTTTGCAGTTCCCATTCGCCGCGCCGGCACAAGCCTCTCATCTCGCAATAAGCACAGATCTGTTCCGCGCCATGTGCGGGCAAGCCGGCACCTTCGCGCATCTCTTCAAACACCGTCCGCAAGCGTTCGATATTGAATTGCGCCAGGTCACGTATGTCGTCAGGCGGTGCGACCGCCAGCACCGTATCGTCTTCCAAACTGACAAATGCCGCCGTGCCCGCCGCCTGAACATGCGCATAACAGGCTAGTTGCACGTCTTCGCCCGGCTCTTTCAGCTTGTTTTTAAGCACCTGAACAGACTGCGTCTTATAGTCAAGAACAGCAAGATTTTCAGGCTCATTGACGTACACATCCACGCGATCCAGCCGTCCGCGCAGCTGCAGATTTTGTGCAACATTGATTTCAAAAGGGACTTCGCTGCCCTGATAACGCCAGCCTGCATCCTCATTCTCCAGTTGCCAGTCCAGATAGGCCGGGATCAGCGCCTGCCAGCGCAACAGCCAGGCCTGCGCCAGATAGTCATGTGCCAGGCCTGCCGCAAACACCTCATCGCTGGTGCGCCGCAATACGGCTTCGGCATCGTCCCTGTCATGCTGTTGCAGTAGCGGAATCTGCTCGTGAAAACGTTGCAGCACCGCATGTACCCAAGTGCCGTAGTCGCGCTTGTCCAGCTCCTCGCGCACCTCGTCCAGTTCATTCAGATGCAGCACATGCCGCGCAAAATACTGGTACGGGCAGGCCACCAGCGCGTTGTAACCTGACGGAGAGATTTTTTGCGGGATCATTTCCGCCGGCACCACCGGGCTTGGCATCGCGCTACAGGATTGAGGATCGAGGACTGAGGACTGAGGACTGCGGACTGAAGACTGCTCGATGATTTCGCCCAGCTCTGTCTCCATCAGATCATGGCGAAAAGCCAACAGATGAAGGGCGCGCAGCATCTCAAGATGAGGGCTGAGCAGATTCGGTTCGCCGTTTCGACTGGTTTGCCAGGTCGCCAGCACCGTATCGTTCATCGCCAGCAAGGATAACAAGTCGTCGCGAATTTGGCGCTGTTGTGCAGAGGATAACGGCAGGCCCAGCGTTGCGCGCACGGCATCGTTGAACCACTGCCCGGCGTTCGCCGGCGCCGGCAGATGCAAGGCATCACAGCCCAGCAGCAGCACGGCGTCGAAGCTGCGCCAGCGGGTTGCCGGAAGATGGGTGAACAGCACCGGGCTGTCTACAGACAGATCGCGATAGGTGTTTAAATCCAGCTGTTGCGACAGCCAGCGCCGCCATTCCGCAAAGCTGCACGAAGTCGTGTCGGACTGTAATTCCTCCTGCCACAAGGCCAGCAACTGCATCAACTGTTGTCCCGCCGCATCCTGGCACCATCCCTTGATGACGCCGAGTATCTCCAGACTCTCATTCAGGGCGTCCAGCCAGTCGGACAACCGCGCCCCCTTGCCCGGCATGACCCGTGCCGCCTGTCGCAAGCGCACCAGCGGCTGTACCAGCTCGGGAGATTCGCGTTCGGCAACCGCGATATAATCCTGCAAATGCGCGACCACGCCGTGACGACGAACCAGTTGTTCAAACTGGTAAGCAGTCTGTTTGCGCAGCGATGGATTATCGGCAAAAAGATAGGGCGACTTGAGCAGGTCGAGCACGTCCTGATAGTAGAAATCGCCCTGCACCGCCTCCAGCCAGCCCATCAGCACGGTGCTGACCGACAGCGTGGCGAACGTCCAGCCGGTCTCGTCCTGCACCTGCACCTGTGCACGTTCCAGCCGTGCACGCAGGCGACGTGCCACCAGCCTGTCCTGCACAACCACTGCGATGGTGGTTTTTCCTTCGATCAGCCAGCGGCGCACTTGCACATCGGCGGCTTGCGCCTCCTGCTCCAGACCATGCGCACCAAATAATTTCAGGCGCACGCTCAATACGGCTTCGGTTGGCAGTCGTGCCGCCATGCTGAGCAGATCGTCGCTATCCAGATCCTGCTGCAAGGCTGCCGCCAGCAGCGCGAAGTCAGGTTGATTCGCAATCATTTCGCGCAAGTCGAACACCGTCACCGCAACAAGCTGCCGGCAAGCTTGCAAAAACTGAACTTCGGCGGCAGTCAGATCACAGGTCTGCAATACATACAGCGGTTTATCCATTTGCAGTGCCAACTGGCCCAGCCGCTGCTGGTAGGCACGGGAGGCGTCCAGTTCGTCATTGGCCGCCATGGCATACCACAGCTCATGCACGACGCGCGCCTCGAACTGCATCGCCACACCGCTTTGCGCCTGGTAAGCCTCTGCCAGTTGCTGTGCAAAGTCGGCTGTGGATTCGGGAAGCGATACGTGATGACGGGTCAGCTCATCCATCAGCGTCAACAGTTCCCGCGACAGACTCCATAAATCGGCATCGGGAAACCAGTTGTGCTCGCGCAGGGCCTGATAAAGCGTGGCGATGCGCTGCGTGTCCGATTGAACTGAAGCGTCGAGTGGCACAGTCTGCGCCCAGTCGACTAGCGTTGTCATTTGCGGCAACAGCAGTGCGGGCAAACCCGCAGCGGAACTTAAAGCCTGCGCCAGCGGCGTGGCGGCATGATAGCTGGGTAGCAACACCACCGCACCGCGCAGATCGGGCGGCGCGTGACGCAACAGGATTTGCTGCGCGACCTGGCTATAAAAATACCCCACCAGGGTATCTTGCTATCGTTCGAGCAGATGCAACTTGTCCTTTACACTCAGCCACTCTTCGGCATCGGCGGGCGGATCTTTCTTTTCTACGATGACACCCCACAACTTCGACAACTCCGCATTCAGCGCGGTAAAATGGCGCTGCTCTTCAGGCAAGTCGTCCTCGGCATAAATTGCCTCGGCAGGACATTCGGCCACACAAAGAGTGCAATCGATGCACTCGTCAGGGTCAATCACCAGAAAGTTCGGTCCTTCACGAAAACAGTCCACCGGACACACATCCACACAATCGGTGAATTTGCATTTGATACAGCTTTCCGAAACAACGTAGGTCATTGCAACACTCCACTAGGCTAAAGTTGCTGTATTTTAGCAGAGCCTTTGCACAAGTAATCAGGCAATTTTCAAGGTTAACTGGAATCAGAACAATCTGAATCGACCCGAAAATGAGTTTAAATTCACGCTATCGGCTATCATTCAGCCGCTTTGTGAGCATTCAGACTCTCTCGCATGTCAGGCCAAACCAGGACGACGAGCGCCAACAATTCTGATACAAGGCGCTGATCAACCACGGCTCTTACAACCGCGAGAGCAAATTAAGGAACCGACAAAATATCCGCTCTGACACAATGGTTTTAGCGAAGAATCCGATAAAGATTTCTCAGCGAGACTGTGCAATCATGCACTGAAGATATCTTTATTTTTGCATAATACTGAAAACCGCAAACACAACATATCAACGCTTGTTTTTTAACTGTTTTTAATACGAAGTTGATATCTGCAGGCTTCAACAAAGCGGTGCAATCATGAAACGAAAATTTCAGGCAAGTTTTAACGGGTTTCATGTCGATAGTCATTCCGGCGTTCGCCACATTGCTACCGGCGAAATAAAGCTACAGGCAAAGGAGCTTGCCGTATTCGTTGAACTTATACTCAACGCGGGAAAGCTGGTGACCAAGGAAGATTTGATGCGGTCGGTCTGGGGCGGCTCTTCCGTATCCGATTCGAGCATTGCGCGCTGTATCTCCGCCATCAAATCCCAATTGAAAGAAGCCGATCCCGGCTCTAATACCCTGATCAAAATGGTCTATGGTAAAGGCTACCGGTTCGTAGGTAAGGTGACTTCCAGCGCCTCTTTTCTGTGCGAAGAAAGCTTTACGTTACTTATCAATACCTCACCGGATTTTATTTTGTTCAAGGATGGTGATGGACGCTGGTTAGAGGCAAACCACGCTGCATTGCAAGCCTTTGACTTGAAGGAAATCGATTGGCGCGGAAAGACCGATCTGGAATTAGCGGATTTACTTCCCTCGCCCTATCGCAGTGTATTAGCGGCATGCGTATGTTCCGATGCGAGCGCATGGGAACATAAAACACCGAGCCGGGTTTTTGAGACCGTGCACCTGGCTGACGGGTCAAAACGTGACTTCGATGTCATGAAGTCGCCGTTATTCAACAATGATGGCAGTCGCAATTTGTTGATTATTTTCGGACACGACATCACCGACCTGCTGGTTGCAATGGAACGGCAAAAACTGTCGGAACAAGTGCTCGCCAACAGCCGCGAAGCCATCATGATTACCGATACCGACAATCGCATCCTCTCTGTCAATCGCGCATTTTCAACGACTACCGGATACAGCGAGGAAGAAGCTGTCGGTAAAAATCCCCGCATGCTGGCGTCCGGTCGGCACGACAAGGACTTTTATCACGCGCTCTGGCACCAGCTGTCGGTCGAGGGCATTTGGCGCGGAGAGATATGGGACAAAAGGAAGTGTGGCGAGATATACCAAAAATGGCTGGACATCAGTGCCGTTTTTGATCGAGACGGGGCGCTGACCAATTACATCGCAATTTTCTCTGACTTAACTGAACATCGTGCGACTGACGACAAACTTGAGTTTTTGGCTTATCACGATCAACTAACCGGACTACCTAACCGCATACTGCTGCATGACCGTTTCAAACAGGCGACAGCCACCGCGACCCGCGAAAACACCATGGTAGCGGTTCTTTTCCTTGATCTTGACAAGTTCAAGCAAGTCAACGACACGCTGGGGCATGAAGCCGGCGATCAGTTGCTGAAACTGGTCAGCCAGCGTTTGGTGCGATCTGTTCGTGAGGTCGATACCGTGAGCCGGATCGGCGGCGATGAATTTGTGGTATTGATCACCGACTTGCGCACGGCGGACACCGTCACCCTTATCGCAGACAAAATTCTTGCTGAACTGGCCATACCCTTTGGCATCGGGGATGTTGACATAGCCTCTTCACTGAGCATCGGTATCGCCTTGTACCCGAATGACGGCCAGGATCTGGATGCGCTGTTGCGTATGGCGGATGTTTCGATGTATCACGCAAAAAATTGCGGCCGGAACACCTACCGTTTCTTCACCGAACAAATAAACTCGAATGCCAGGGAACGCCAGCATGAAACCGGCACATAGCATGACGAAATTCAATGCAGTATGCCAATCACGCACTTCACAGCGCGCCGTTTTTTAGTTAGGATGCGCACTGACGCTGCAAAAACCTTATCCAATTCCCACTGCATTACAGCTTGACCCACCCTAATTCATAGCGAGATTCAATCATGAGCGAACATATTCATTACGTTACCGATGCTACGTTTGATGCCGAAGTCACCCAGGCTGCGTTGCCTGTGCTGGTCGATTACTGGGCCGAGTGGTGTGGACCGTGCCGGATGATTGCGCCTATCCTGGACGAAATCGCCAAGGAATACGCAGGACGTCTGACCATTGCCAAAATCAACGTGGATGAAAACCAGCAAACCCCACAGAAGTTCGGCGTGCGCGGCATCCCGACCCTGATGTTATTCAAGAATGGCAATATCGAAGCCACCAAAGTGGGCGCGTTGTCAAAATCGCAATTGACGGCTTTTATTGACAGCCACATCTAAAGCGTTTATTGTCACACCCGCATTGCACACTTAGTTTCGCACAGCGCCATATAACAGCGAACCAGATCGTGCGGGTGGACTCTTCCACTTCCAGCATCTCCCTCACCACTATCTCATTCATCCTTCGCGCGTCGCCATGCATCTATCCGAAATAAAATTAAAACACATCACCGAACTCGTTGAAATGGCAGCCGCCAATCAAATCGAGAATGCCAACCGGATGCGCAAGCAAGACCTGATGTTCGCACTGTTGAAAAGCCATGCGAAAAAAGGCGAAAGCATTTACGGCGATGGCACGTTGGAAATTCTGCCGGATGGCTTCGGCTTCCTGCGCTCACCCGACACCTCCTACCTGGCAGGACCTGACGATATTTACGTCAGCCCGAGCCAGATACGCAGATTCAACCTGCACACCGGCGATTCGATCGAAGGCGAGATTCGCACGCCCAAGGACGGCGAGCGTTATGTCGCGCTGGTAAAGGTCGACAAGGTCAACGATGAACCGCCCGAGAATGCCAAGAACAAGATTCTGTTCGAGAATCTGACCCCGCTGTTCCCGACCCAGCCGCTGATACTGGAGCGCGATATTCGCGCCGAAGAAAATATCACCGGCCGCATCATCGACATCGTGGCCCCGATCGGCAAGGGTCAGCGCGGCCTGCTGGTCGCATCCCCTAAATCCGGCAAGACCGTGATGCTGCAACACATCGCACATTCAATCTCGGCAAACAATCCCGACGCCACGCTGATCGTGCTGCTGATCGACGAGCGCCCGGAAGAAGTGACCGAAATGACGCGCACCGTGCGCGGCGAAGTGGTCGCCTCGACGTTCGACGAACCGGCCAGCCGCCACGTGCAGGTCGCCGAAATGGTGCTGGAAAAAGCCAAGCGTCTGGTTGAGCACAAAAAGGATGTGATCATCCTGCTCGACTCGATCACCCGTCTGGCGCGCGCCTACAACACGGTGATCCCGTCATCCGGCAAGGTGCTGACCGGCGGTGTGGATGCCAATGCGCTGCATCGCCCGAAACGCTTCTTCGGCGCAGCACGCAATATCGAAGAAGGCGGCAGCCTGACCATTATCGCAACTGCGCTGGTGGATACCGGTTCGCGTATGGATGATGTGATTTACGAGGAATTCAAGGGCACCGGCAACATGGAAATCCATCTGGATCGCCGCATGGCCGAGAAACGCATCTATCCTGCGATCAACATCAACCGTTCGGGCACCCGCAAGGAAGAGCTGTTGCTCAAGCCTGACGTACTGCAAAGAATCTGGCTGTTGCGCAAATTGCTCTACCCGATGGACGAACTGGAATCGATGGAGTTCCTGCTCGGCAAGATCAAGGCGACCAAGAACAACGCCGAGTTCTTCGACTCGATGCGCCGTTAAAGTATCCGTAATCTATTTTTATAACAAAAGGTTTTTGACGAAGCCGGATTTATCTGTATAATCCTCGCTTTCGCAAAACCGCAATCAATCGAGGTTGTTATGTACGCAGTCATTAAAACCGGTGGTAAGCAATATCGCGTCATTACCGGCGAAACTTTAAAAGTTGAAATTCTTCCTGGCGACATCGGCTCAGCAATCGTGCTGGACAAGGTGTTGATGGTCTCCGATGGAGAAAAGCTGTCGGTTGGCAAGCCTATGTTGTTGGGCGCTACCGTTGCAGCTACCATTATTTCTCATGGTCGTGGCGACAAGGTTCGCATCTTCAAGATGCGCCGTCGTAAGCACTACCAGAAGAATCAAGGTCATCGTCAAAACTATACCGAAATCCGTATTGACGGCATTTCCGCGTAATTAAGGAGCACATACCATGGCATCAAAAAAAGGCGGCGGCAGTACCAGTAACGGACGTGACTCACACTCAAAACGACTGGGTGTTAAGAGTTACGGCGGCGAGTTGATCAGTGCAGGCAGCATCATCATTCGTCAACGCGGCACTGAATTTCATCGCGGCGAAAACGTCGGCATGGGCAAGGATCACACCCTGTTCGCCAAAGTTACCGGCCGTGTAGTGTTCGCCATCAAGGGCGCGCAACAGCGCAGGACAGTCTCCATCGTTGCAGCTTAACCCTCTCCTCAATCCTCTGGTAAAGCTACTAGCCATTCGACTAAGTCATCAAAAAACGATGACCAAGTCGCTGGTTATCCCACAAGCGGGCGAGGATGCAATCGTACCTTCTCTCTTGAGATGAAGATTACGAAGAAGGTGATGTCGCAATGACGGTGCGAATCAGCCCTATCGCAAGGTAGGGCTTTTTTTTATTTAGCGGTACAAAACACATGAAGTTTATAGACGAATCCAAAATCGAAGTCTTCGCGGGCAATGGCGGCAACGGCATCGCCAGCTTTCGACGTGAAAAATATATCGAAAAAGGCGGCCCGGACGGCGGCGATGGCGGGCGCGGCGGCAGCGTGTTTGTTGAAGCGGACCGCAACATCAACACGCTGGTGGACTTTCGCTTTGCGCGCACTCACAAGGCCCGCAACGGCGAATCGGGTCGCGGCTCGGACTGCTACGGCAAAGGCGCGGATGACGTGATTTTGCACATGCCGGTCGGCACCGTCATCACCGACATCAACAGCGGTGAAGTGATCGCCGATCTGACCCACGACGGCGAAAGAGCCTTGCTGGCCGAAGGCGGTCGCGGCGGACTTGGAAATATCCACTTCAAATCAAGCACTAATCGCGCTCCTCGCCAATGCACGCCCGGCACCGAGGGCGAAACACGCGAATTGCAACTGGAGCTGAAAGTGCTCGCCGATGTCGGCTTGCTCGGCATGCCGAATGCAGGCAAATCGACCTTCATCCGCTCGGTGTCTGCGGCTCGCCCCAAGGTGGCGGACTATCCGTTCACGACCCTGCACCCGAACCTGGGCGTGGTGCGTGTCTCACACGAGAAAAGCTTTGTCATCGCCGATATTCCAGGCCTGATCGAAGGCGCAGCGGAAGGCGCGGGTCTGGGTCACCAGTTCCTGCGTCACCTGGCGCGCACCAGTCTGCTGCTGCATCTGGTGGACATCGCACCGACGTACGAAGGAACCAGTCCGGTGGCAGAGGCAAAAGCCATTCTCAATGAGCTGAAAAAATACGATCAGGCACTGTATGAAAAGCCGCGCTGGTTGCTGCTGAACAAGGTCGATTTGCTGGAAGATCGCGATGCCACCGTCGCCCAATTCCTCAAGGAATTTTCCGATTATGACCGCTATTTCGTGATTTCGGCGATCAGCGGCGAAGGCTGCAAGGAGCTGACTTTTGCGATCATGGAACACCTGCTGGAAGTAAAAGAAAAGGAACAGCAGGCAGCCGCCGACAGCGCGCAGGAAACGGATGCCAGCACGCTTTAAAGGCTGAATTGATAATTGACAGTTGATAATGGATTGATGATGTTGGAATCAACGACAAAAACCGTATTGACCGACTGCCGTCGCATCGTCGTCAAAGTAGGCAGCAGCCTGGTGACCAATCAGGGTGCGGGGCTGGATCTTGACGCGCTGGCCAACTGGGCGCGGCAGATTTCCGTACTTAACGGCAGCGGCTATGAAGTCGTGCTGGTATCCTCCGGTGCGATTGCCGAGGGTATGCAGCGATTAGGCTGGCACACCCGACCCAGCGCCATCCATGAATTGCAGGCTGCTGCTGCGGTGGGCCAAATGGGGCTGGTACAAGCGTATGAGAGCTGCTTTCGCCGGCATGATCTGCACGCCGCACAAGTGTTGCTGACGCATGCCGATCTGGCTGACCGCGAACGCTACCTGAACGCGCGCGCCACGCTGACTACCCTGCTCAGCCTTCGCGTGATCCCCATCATCAACGAGAACGACACGGTCGTGACCGATGAAATCAAATTCGGCGACAACGACACGCTGGGCGCGCTGGTTACCAATCTGATCGATGCCGATGCGCTGGTAATCCTCACCGATCAGTGCGGGCTTTACACCGCCGATCCGCGCCGTGATCCATCCGCCACGCTGGTGAGTTCTGCCTGCGCAGGAGATGCAAAACTTGAGAGCATGGCGGGCGGCGCCGGGAGCAGCATAGGTCGCGGCGGCATGCTCACCAAGATTCTCGCAGCCAAACGTGCGGCGCACAGCGGTGCGCATACCGTGATTGCCTCAGGACACGAACCGGATGTGCTGTTGCGCCTGTTCCAGGGCGCTGCAATCGGCACGCTGCTGACCGCACCCGATCTTCCGCTCGCGGCACGCAAGCAGTGGCTGGCAGGCCACCTGCAAGTAGCCGGTCGTCTTGTGCTGGATGAGGGCGCGATCAGGGCGCTGCGCAATGAGGGCAAGAGCCTGCTGCCCATAGGCGTGAAGCAGGTATTCGGAGAGTTCCGGCGCGGCGCGGTGGTCGCTTGCGTCAGCGAAAACGGACAGGATGTTGCGCGCGGTCTCGTCAACTACAGCAACGACGAAGCACAGCGCATCGCGGGCCATGCCAGCCACGAAATTACCGCGCTGCTGGGTTATGGCGGCGATAGCGAGATCATTCACCGTGACAATCTGGTACTGCTGTAACACGCAGTACCAGATTGCGGTTTCTGCTGCGCAACAGCGGCTGAAATCACAACTTCGTCCGGCTTAACTGAAAACCAGTTTTTAGATCTGTCCGTAGTTCAAAAAAGTCACCGTATTGCGCCCCTGATTCTTGGACAGATAAAGCGCGTTATCCGCCGACTTGACCAGCATTTCAACCGACAACTCATTGCTGGGCAGCACGCTGGACACGCCGCAGCTTACGGTCACATGACCATACGACGTACCCTTGTTCGGCAAATTCAGTCCGGCCACGAGCTGACGTATGCGTTCAGCCACACATTGCGCACCCGCCTCATCGGTCTCGCCCAGAATCATCACAAACTCCTCACCGCCATAACGCGCCACCAGATCCCCCGGGCGTGGTGCTGAACGCAGCACTTCCTGCGCGACCGCTCTCAGACAATCGTCCCCCTCCTGATGACCGTAGCGGTCGTTGTAATTCTTAAAACTATCCACGTCCAGCATCACCACAGACATCGGCTTCTTCAGACGCAAACAGCGTCGCCATTCACGCTCCAGCGACAGGTCAAACATGCGGCGATTCGCAATACCCGTCAGGCCATCCGTCATCGACAGCCGGTGCAATTCCTGGTTCGCTTCATTCAACTGCCCGGCCAGCTTGACCAGCGCGCGCTGCATTTGAACCAGACGGTACATCGCGCGCACCTTGGCCTGAACCACCACGCTGCCGACCGGCTTCATGATGTAATCGTCGCCACCCACTTCGATGCCACGCGCCAGATCTTCGTCTTTGGACATCACGCTCAGAAAGATGATGGCAGTCCACTCATCACGGCCTTGCAGCCTGCGGATTTCTTTCGCGACTTCATAGCCATCGGTATCCGGCAGAATGATGTCGAGCAGGACAATATCGGGACGTTCGCGGGTATACAGTTCAATCGCATCACGGCCATTTTCAGCCAGCAGCGGATGAACACCCATATCTTCTATGAAACCGGAAATGGCCTTGAGCGCAACTTTGCTGTCTTCGACGACCAGCACCTTCAACTTGGCTATTCTTTTCACTGTCTCACCTTTTCCAGTTCATTCTCAACGCGCACACTCATTCTTGCAGGCTCAGACACACAATTTCCAGGCGGTTCGCTGCCACCTCAACCGCTGTGCGAAAATTCTCTCCAGAACGAGTATCGAGCGAGGGTGAAAGCGGGATATGCACCATCACCTGATCTGCAAATTGATGCAGCGTTTTATAGTGGCTGTCAGCGGCCAAAGGCGCTATAGCCTGAAAGTACAACGTGCCTGCGCGAGATCCTGCCGCCAGCAGGTATTGTCCATCCGCATCGCGCACTTCGAAACACTGCGTGGGAATATCGCCTGCCTGCAGTCCAGCCCCGAAAAACTGGCTGGCGACGGCTTCTATAAAGGGTTGCGCACGAGTGAGTTCAGGGGCGATCGTGGCGTGATAAAACCCGGGCTTGTGAATGACAACAGGATAGTCGTATTTCACCGTTTTTCCCGGCCGTATTGCCAACACGACCAGTACGACCAGTACGATCAGGAAAAAACCTTCGTACATTTTCTAATGAAAAAGGGTGAGAAAACCGCCCACCCTTCCTGTCAAAATTTTAACCGCGACGTGCGACACGGTCGTGGGTATTGGAACTCTCGATCCACTTCTTGACGCGATTCGCATCGCCTATGCGGGTCGTTTTTCCAACCGAGTCGAGCAACACGATGATGACCGGACGTTGACGAATTTGCGCCTGCATAACCAGGCATCGCCCCGCCTCATTGATGAAACCCGTCTTGCTCACGCCGATTTCCCATGAAGCATTTTTCACCAGCGGATTGGTATTGTTAAAAATCAATTCGCGTCCACGCTGTCCTTCTACCAAATGCGTAGCCGTGGTGGTGTACTGATGGATCAGTTTGTAATTGCGTGCGGCTGAAACCATCTTGACCAGATCGCGGGCCGTGGAGACATTTGCACTGTTCAGGCCGGTAGGATCGCGAAACGTCGTATTGAGCATCCCCAATTTGCGCGCCTTGGCATTCATCGCCGCCACCGCAGCGGAAGTTCCGCCCGGATAATTGCGCGCCAACACTGAAGCAGCGCGATTTTCCGATGACATCAGTGCCAGCTTGAGCATCTCGCTGCGAATAAAGGTCGTACCGATTTCAAGACGGGAATGCGTACCCTTCAAAACATCCAGATCCGCCACATCCACACTGAGCTCTTCATTCAGATCGGGATCGGAATCCAGCACGATCATCGCGGTCATCAACTTGGTTATCGAGGCGATCGGGGCGACCGCGTCCGGATTCTTTGTGTACAAAGGGCGCTGCGTCTGTTCGTCATAAATCAATGCGATCGAGGACGCCAGCTTGGGGCTCGAAGTCGGCTGAAACGACGCACCAGATAACTCATTGTCGAATTTCACCGCAACGCGAGTGGGCTCAGCTTCATAGCTGCGCTGAACATGGCGTACAACGATATGCCTGGCATGATGTACAGCCGCCAGTTTTACGTGATGGCGCTCATGTCGCACAGCGGCATGGTGCACAACCACATGCTTTGTGTGATGTCCGGCAACGCGTTTGTGATGCTCAGCGGACGGTTTGTGTTGAGCCGCCTGAGCGACTGCGCCATACCCCGCCAAAACGCATATCAATAATATTTTTTTCATTTTATGCTCACCCCATGACCGCCAGGCTAAAAGAATACCCCAAAATAAAAATAAATCAATATAAATCAAAAGGCAGGCGGCTCCTGCTCGACACGTTTCTGAAGATTCCACATCTGCTCGTATAACCCGCCCTGTTGCAGCAGTTCGCTGTGCGTACCGCGCTCGGCGATACGGCCCTTGTCCATCACCAATATCTGATCGGCATCCACCACCGTGGACAGACGGTGCGCGATGATCAGCGTGGTGCGGTTTTGTGCGATGCTGCGCAATTCCGCCTGTATCGCCTTCTCCGATTTCGAGTCCAGCGCCGACGTCGCCTCGTCAAAGATCAGCACCGCCGGATTTTTCAGAATCGCGCGCGCAATCGCCACTCGCTGTTTCTCACCGCCGGATAATTTCAGGCCGCGTTCACCCACCTGAGTATCGTAGCCTTGCGGCAAGGATTCGATAAATTCGTGGATGTGCGCGGCCTGTGCGGCTGCGATGACTTCTTCGCGTGCGGCATCCGGACGACCGTAGGCGATGTTGTAATAAATCGTATCGTTAAAAAGCACCGTGTCTTGCGGCACGATGCCGATCGCCGCACGCAGGCTGCTCTGCGTCACCTCACGTATATCCTGCCCGTTGATGCGCAGGCATCCTTGCTGCACGTCGTAGAAACGGAACAACAGGCGCGACAAGGTCGATTTTCCAGCCCCGGAGGCTCCCACCACGGCCACGGTGTGCCCTGCCGGAATCGTGAAATTCACGTCATACAATATTTGCCGGTCTGCGTTATAGCCAAAGCTGACATGTTCGAATGCAACAAAGGCGTTGCCGGGCGACAAAGCTGCGGCTTGCGGGGCATCCGCGACTTCCCGCGCCTGGTGCAGCAGGCCGAACATTTTTTCCATGTCCGCCAGCGCGTGGCGAATCTCGCGATACACAAAACCCAGAAAATGCAGCGGCATGTACAGCTGCAACATGAACACATTGATCAGTACCAGGTCACCCACCGTCATCGTGCCCTTGACCACTTCATCCGCTGCCAGCCACATCAGCGACGTGATGCCGATAGCGATGATGACGCTTTGCCCGGCATTCAGAAAAGCCAGCGAAGTCTGATTGCGCACGGCAGCCGTCTCCCAGTGCTCCATATTGTGGTCATAGCGACGCGCCTCATACTGCTCGTTGCCGAAATATTTCACCGTTTCATAATTGAGCAGGCTGTCGATGGCGCGGCTGTTGGCCTTGGAATCCAGCTCGTTCATCGTGCGCCTGACCACCATGCGCCACTCCGTGACGAACAGCGTAAAGCCGATATAGAAAATCAGCGTGACGAAGGTAATGCCCGCGAACCACACGTTGTATTTGCTGAGCAGAATCGCTGCGACCAGCCCGATTTCCAGCAGGGTCGGCAGAATATTGAACAGCATGAAGTTGAGTAAAAAACCGATGCCGCGCGTGCCGCGGTCGATGTCGCGCGACACCCCGCCGGTCTGCCGGTCCAGATGAAAGCGCAGGCTCAGGCTGTGCAGATGCTCGAACACCTGCAGCGCCACGCGACGAATCGCACGCTGCGTCACTTTGGCAAATACCGCGTCGCGCAATTCGCCAAACAGCGTGCTGAACAACCGCAGCAGTCCGTAGCCTACGATCAGCGACACGGGAATCATCAATACTGCATGCGATTTATCCAGCGCATCGATGATCTGCTTGAGCACCAGCGGCACGGAGACGTTGGCAAGCTTGGCGAGTATCAGCAGACTCATCGCCAGAATCACCCGCCCCTTGAATTCCATCAGGTAGGGAATCAGCGAACGGAGCGTTTGCCAGCCGCCGCGCGTGTCGTGTTCGGGGGATGAGCTTGAATGTGGTTGCATGGTCTGTGAACAAAATCTGATGAGCGTCAATTATAGCCTGTGCGGTCAGGCATAATACGCCATCATTTGCGCCCCTTCAGCCATGAACCCGATCACTGCCCTCTCCTACCACCGCAGAAGCCTGTTGAACAAGCTGTCCAGCCTGCTGGCGCGAAAATGGAAAACCGCTTTTTACCTCTATCTGGCAGGGCTGTTCACCGTATTGATCGTGGCCGACACGGCCTTCCTGCACCTGACCGCCAACATGAAGCAGGGCGCCTTCGACATGATGGTGAAGTACCGGCTGGTGGTGCCCGAAGCGGACAAAGACATTGTCATCGTGGACATCAACGAAGCCAGTCTGGCCGCCATGGCTAAGGAATATGGCCGCTGGCCGTGGCCACGGCAGGTGCTGGGGGAATTCGTCGAACAGATCGAGAAGCAGCACCCCAAAGCCGTGGTATTCGACATCCTGTTCAGCGATGCGGACGTCTACAACCCGGACAGCGATGCCTATTTCAATGCGGCCATTGCGGCCACGAATAACACTTACTTTCCGATGCTGCGGCTCGATCCGGCGGACGATGCGTTGAGCCAGATCAAACCGGGCATGATTCCGGGCGTATCACCTGAACCCGATGCCAATCCGGACGCCACGGTAGCGATGGTACTGCCCTTTTTCAAGTCCGTGCTGGAGGGCGGCAGGATGGGTCTGCACAACATCTACCCGGATAGTGACGGCATTGTCCGGCAATATCCGGTCTACCTCGACGACTACGGCTGGAAAATACCCTCCCTGCCGTTAGCGCTGGCACAACAATTGTCATTCACGCAACCTAACGGGCATGCCCGTTTCCCTCTCCTCAACCCTCTCCCGCAAGCGGGCGAGGGGGCAAACGAATCACTACGCGAATTTCAAATTCCTGCGGCGCGCGTGCTGCTCAACTGGCGCGGCCCGCCTTTCACCTATAAATCGGCGAGTTTCAGCGACGTGTTCACGGACTTCTCCAGTCAGAACAAGCGCCGCGCGCCCGACGAATTCACCGGCAAGATCGTCATCATCGGCTCGACCGCACCCAGTCTGTTCGACATCAAACCGACCCCGCTTTCCCGCACCCATCCCGGCGTGGAAATTCTGGCCACCGCGATCGATAATTTCAAACACGGCGACTTCCTGCGCTTCCCGGATGCGCGCTATATTTACCTGCTGCTGACGCTCGCCGTCATCTGGGCGACCGCCTGGGGCTTCTATCGCAACGCCGGACGCGACAAGATAGACGGACTGTTCGGGGCTTCGCAATTTATCCTGCTGGGCATATCCTATGCCAGCATCAATCTCACCAACACCTACATCAACCTCACCGGCCCGGTCACGCTGGGGCTGGCCTATTTCACCATTGCCCGGCTTTATGACTTTGCCACCAGCAAGGAACTGAAACAGAATACCGTGCGCGCAACCGAAGCACGCAGCGGAGAACTGCACGGCACACTGATGCTGATACACCTGGGCGGGCACACGCTGAATGACAGCCTGCGCGAAAAAATCCGCTCGGGATTGGATAGCGTTGGCAGCAAGAACAAGAGCGTTGAAATCATCAGGGGTAACCAGCAAGGCATCTTGGATTTATTTGAAAACACCCTGATCATCTCCTGGCTGCACGATGCGAATGAGACGGAAAGCCGTCTCCAGATTTCCCGCGACATTCAGGCACTGGAACAGGCAATCGGGCCGCTGCTGCATAAATACTGCGCTACTGCCGATAATGACGTCTCCAGCGTCGTCTTTGAAGGACGCATCGCCGGCGGCGAGCGTGCACGGGATAGCTGGCGTACACTGTTTGCCGAAACGCTGCTGAAGTGGAACGAGGAAAAAGCAATTGATAGTTGATAATTGATAAGGGTGAAGGGTGCAAAGTGAAAAATCGGAGGAAACAATGAAACTGAAATTTGATAAATTACTGTTTTCCGCACTACTGCTGCTAGCCACTACTGCCCAGGCTATCGAAGTCGGCACGACCATCAAGGCCGACACCCTGAAGGCGGCACCGTTTGCCGATGCCAACGTCATCGCCACGCTGCCATCCGGTGCCAAGGTTGAAATTTTGAAGAAAGATGGCGGCTGGTATCAGATCAAAAGCCCTCAGGGCAACGGCTGGATCCGTCTGCTCAGCATTCGTCGAGGTGGCGCGAAGTCAGCTTCCGCTGGCAGCGAGTTGTCCGGTCTGGCAGCTCTGGCATCAGGTCGCGCCGGCACCGGCCGTGTCGTCGCCACCACCGGCATCCGTGGACTGAATGAAGAACAACTCAAGGCCGCCAGATTCGACGAAAAGCAGGTAAGCCTCGCTGAATCCTTTGCGACTACGCGTACAGCAGCACAGAAATTCGCGTCGCAAGCTAAACTTACGCCACGAAAAGTGGACTATCTGCCTGAACCTGCGGGAGATGCACGATGAAATACTTATCAATCAGACTATTAGCCCTGTCCTGCCTGGCGTTACAGCTGTCCGCTGCACAGGCCTTTGATTTGGGCCAGGAACTGCGCAATGCTGCACGCGATCTGCAAAAACCGGGGGCAAGCCTGGGCGGTTACTCCGAAGCCGAAGAAGTCGCCATCGGCCGTCAGATTGCGGGCAACCTGCTCGGCGCAGCCCCGCTGGTGCCTGACAGACAGCTGCAAAAATACGTCAACAACGTCGGCCGCTGGGTCGCCAGCCAAAGTGAGCGTCCTGATCTGGCCTGGCATTTTGGCGTGATCGACTCGCGTGACATCAACGCCTTTGCGGCCCCCGGCGGATACATCTTTGTAACAGCAGGCTTATACAGGCTGCTGAACGACGAATCCGAACTGGCAGGGGTGCTTGCACATGAAATCGGCCACGTCATCAGGAAACATCATCTGAAGATTTTGCAACAAAGCAAAATGGTGGATTTAGGCGGAAAACTGATAGGTAAACAGGTGGGCGGTAACGACAAGATCGCTAATCTGATCGGCAGCGGTGCAGAGATCGTCTCACGCTCGCTCGACAAGGGAGCCGAATTCGAGGCGGATCGCATCGGCGTGGTGCTGGCGGCACGCGCAGGTTACGATGCGTACGGGTTGCCCGGCGTATTGCAACAAATCGGCCATACCGCCAAAGACGACAGCAGCAGCGTGGCACTGCTGTTCAAAACCCACCCGCACCCCGACGAACGCCTGGCCAGGTTAGATGACACAATGGACAGCCGCTTCGACGAAATCAAGGGACTAACGGTTGAAAAACGCCTGTACAGAATAAAATAGCATGCACAATCGGTTGCTTATCGTGTGAACAGTTGATTTCGACAACAGCTAGACGCCGCGCTTTCCGTATCCCAGCACACCTATCATCATGCGCACCACGGCATAGCTTATCCGGGCCAACAGACGCCCGCCCCAACCCAGCCGGCTCCAGTGTGCAGGTTCGATGCGCCGTGCATCCTGAGCAATGGCCGCGAACAGGTCGCCGCGCAATTCTGCTGCGAAACCGGTATCAAATATGGAGAGATTAGCCTCGCGCGCCAGCAACAAACTGAACGGATCGATGTTGGATGAGCCCACCGTGGCCCACTGCCCATCCACCACGGCCACCTTGGCATGCATATAGCTGGTCTGATATTCATAAATCTCGACACCGGCAGCCAGCAGTTGCTCATAGAGCGCGTGCGTCGCATAGTGTTGCAGGCGATATTCCACACGGCCTTGCAGCAGCAGCACCACGCGCACCCCGCGCCGTGCGGCCTGCTTTAACGTGCGGCGAAAAACCCGTCCGGGTAGGAAATAGGCGCAGGCGATTACCACTTCGTGCTGCGCACCGGCAATCGCCCGCAGATAAGCGCGTTCAATATCGCGGCGATGACGCAAATTGTCGCGCAGCAGCACTGAAATATTGGCGCGGGTATCACCCTGCCCCGTTTCCGCGATAAATCGTGCAATCCGCTCGCCGCGCAAGCGGGAGCTGGCCCACGACACAGTGCTCCACAGACGACGCATGATGGCATGAATCTCCCCCGCAACACGACCTTGCACACGCACCGCGAAATCGAGGCGCGGCGCACCGGAATCGCCATTTCCCGTTACATCGTCGATGATATTGATACCGCCGATAAACGCCACCTCGCTGTCGAGCACCACCAGCTTGCGATGCAATCGAAGCAGACGACGCTTCCGGTTACTGCGCCAGGTAAAAGGGGAAATTTCCCGCCTGAACCATTGCACCTGCACGCCCGCCTCGCGCAGTTCGGACAGCCTGTCGGGCGGAAAATGCGCTGAACCATAACCGTCCATCAGCACGCGCACCACCACGCCGCGCCGCGCAGCTCTTTGCAAGGCGCAGCTCACCTGACGCCCGGTCCGATCTGCGGCAAAGATATAGGTTTCCAGATAGATCGTGCTGCGGGCCGCATCAATATCCGCACACAGCTGCGGGAAATACGCTGCGCCGTTTTGCAGCAGCGTGAGTTGATTGGCGCTTACCTGATGCTTGTCAGACATTGCGCTTCAATGTCGCGGACAGTGCGGCGTGATCGGACAGGCGCTGCCATGCTCCGCCGACATGCACATCGCTTTGCAACACGGTAAAACCGCGCACGTAAATACGATCCAGACGGAACAGCGGCAGCCGCGCCGGATAACTGCGCGCCACGCGCCCCCCATGCAGGTGAAACACATCGTGCATGTTCAGTTCTGTAGAGATTGCATGACTCATCTGATTGCGCCAGTCATTGAAGTCCCCCGCGATAATCACCGTCGCATCGTTTGGAATCTCGTTCTGCACGTATTCGACCAAGGCGGCTGTTTGCGCACGCCGCCCTTTGGAGAACAGCCCAAAATGCGCGCACAGGCAATGCACGCGCTGCCCACCAGGCAATTCAACCTCGCAGTGCAACAGGCCACGACTCTCAAAGCGATGCGCGGATATATCCGTGTTAAAGGTTTGCACAATCGGATAACGGCTTAAGATCGCGTTGCCATGATGGCCTGCCTCATAGACAGAATTCTTGCCGTAGGCGGAATGCGGCCAACGCCTGTCCGCGATAAATTCGTGCTGCGCGCCTTCAGGATAGTTTGCGAAACGCTCGGCGTGGCGGTTATGTTCGCCCTGCACCTCCTGCAAGAACACGATGTCCGCATTCAATTCGCGCAGTCGCTCGCGCAGTTCATGCATCACCACCCGCCCGTTGAAGTGGGAGAACCCCTTGTGGATATTGTAGGTAGCGACAGTGAGCGTTGACATGGTTCCACAAAGCGTTCGATAAAGTTAAGCTATAAATCAACCAGATAGTGTGCGTTCTGCTAAGGTAATCGCCACAATAGGCATACGTCCCGGTTCAACGGCAGCTTTAATCAAACAGGCTGTTAGTGTCGCTATATTGAGTTCAACCAGGCTAAAAATTTGATCGTTCATTGCCCGATCATTTTAGTCCTTTCAGAAAGGGGTGGGGAAGCAAACGGTCGTATTCTTGTTTTACCACTTGATAGCACTCACAGGCTTGCATTTCAAGCTTGGGTCGATCTATGACCTTGATGAGGCCGCGCGAGTAGGTAATGAAGCCATCTTTTTGCAACTTGCCGGCAGCTTCGGTCACGCTCTCCCGGCGCACACCCAACAGGTTTCCGATCAGCTCTTGCGTGACCATCAGTTTGTTTTCATGCATTCGGTCCAGGCTCATCAACAGCCAGCGGGAAAGTCTCTGATCCATTGAGTGATGTTGATTGCAGACTGCGGTTTGTGATGTCTGGCTAATCAGCGCCTGCGTGAAAAGCAGTGCCAAGTGTTGCAGTTGACCACCCAGGGCGAACTCCTGCTTCATAATTTTCCTGCTGAGCCGATAGGCATAACCTGCGCTTTGCACTTCAGTACTGCTCGGCATACTATCACCCCCCATAAAAATGGAGATACCGACCATTCCTTCATTTCCTACCAGCGCAACTTCACTCGATGCTCCGTTTTCCAAATCATAAATCAGCGAGACGATACCTGTGGTTGGGAAATGCAGGAAATTCACATGATCACCCGATTCACTCATCCGCCACCCTAGCGGCATCGTAATAAACTCCAGATAGGGCAGCAGGCGTTCGTAATCCTGTTCTGGAAGCGCTGCAAGAATGAGATTTTGTTTCGGATCGTGAGGCGACTCTTTTGCTATTTTTAACATACCTTAATTACCTGAAAAACCATACTCCATTGAAGAATAAGTACTGCGCTGTTGCTGATGCTCAGTGCTAAATAAGTCTGTCAACGTAAAGCGTTATACTTATAACAAAACATAGGTGGGCGTTTATGTTCGCCAGCCAACATAGCGATCCGATGCGTTCTCATTTCAAGTCTCCCGGCACATAAATCATGGCAAAGGTCGCCGTCGCTCACCCGTAGAGTTTTAAACTTTAGCGACGAAATTTTTGATTTTATGTGAATCAGGCGTTGCCGATGCCGCTCGTGGGCAGGTTGATCTGCTTTGCGAAATCCAGCATGTGCTGAATCGGCAGCACGGCGCGCGGGATGATGGCGGGATCGACGATGATTTCATTGCTGCCGTCTTCCAGCACCTGTGCCAGATTTGACAGGCCGTTCATCGCCATCCACGGACAATGGCTGCAACTGGTGCAGTTAGCCCCTGCCCCTGCGGTGGGCGCTTCGAGGAACAGCTTGTCCGGGCAGAACGTGCGCATCTTGTGCAGGATGCCGTTGTCGGTCGCGACAATGAATACACGCGCATCAGAATTCTGCGCCGCCTTAATCAGTTGGGTGGTTGAACCGACCACGTCCGCCAGTTTGACCACCGCGCGCGGCGACTCGGGATGCACTAACACGATGCAACCCGGATGCTTCGCCTTGAGTGCGATCAGTTCCTGCGCCTTGTATTCGTCATGCACCACGCATGCGCCTTGCCACAGCAGCATGTCCGCACCGGTCTGCTCCTGCACATAACTGCCCAGATGGCGATCCGGCGCCCAGAGAATTTTTTTGCCCTGTTCGTGAAGATGCCTGACCACAGGCAAGGCGATGGAACTGGTCACCATCCAGTCGGCACGCGCCTTCACCGCCGCACTGGTATTTGCATACACCACCACGGTGCGGTCCGGGTGCGCATCGCAAAAGGCGGCGAACTCATCGGCAGGACAGCCCAGATCGAGCGAGCATTCCGCGCCCAGGTCAGGCATCAGTACGCGCTTTTCGGGATTCAAAATTTTGGCGGTTTCGCCCATGAAGCGCACGCCCGCCACCACGATGGTTTTAGCCTTGTGCTGGTGACCGAAGTTGGCCATATCCAGCGAGTCGGAGACGATGCCCCCGGTGGCTTCTGCCAGATCCTGCAAGTCAGGGTGCACGTAATAATGCGCCACCAGCACCGCATCCTGTTCGATCAACAGGCGCTTGATGCGCGTGATCAACTCGGCTTTTTCAGACGCATCCGGTTCACTTGGCACGCTGGCCCACGCCTGCGCGGCCTGAAAACCGGGATGGTCGTAGGCTATGGAAATGGTATTTTGACTCATGAGTTCTTCCTGATTACGCGCTGTGTCAGTTGCAAGATCGCCTCTCGGTTGCTAGGCGAGAATACTTTTTCTGCCGCTTCCTGCCACGGCAACCACTGAAAATTCAGGTGTTCGCGGGGCGCCAGCGTTATCGCCGCGCGGGCAGGCAGCTGCAGGCCAAACACATGCTCGGTATTTTGCGTGACGCCCTCGGCATAGCGATGGCGCCAGTGTGAATAAATTTCGTAGGTGTTTTGCAACTGCCAGTGGGTGAACTCATATTGACTGGCGTCCAGGCCGGTTTCTTCCCGCACTTCACGTATTGCCGTGTCGCGCAGCGCTTCATCGCCTTCACGGCTGCCGGTGACCGATTGCCAGTAATTTGGATGATCCGCACGCTCCAGCAGCAACACGTCAAGATCTGAGGTGTATATCACCACCAGCACGGAAACAGGCTGTTTTTTACCATTCATGTCTAAGCGAAGAATATCCAGAACGGCTTGTTGCGCTGCCGCCAGTACACCACCGTATCGTCAAAGATATCCTGTGCGATTTCACGGTCATTGGGGGACAGGCCCAGTGTCGTGCTGACATTGCGCAACAGCAGCACATAGCCTGGAGCCGCATCCCATGACAGGTCACACAACACATCGACCAGCGCATCCCAATTCGCGCCAAACTCATCGGGATATTCGGTGGCGCGGGCAAGGGCTACCAGCAGATTCTTCTTGCCCTTGACCCCCTTCAAATCCGCATCGAACAGCGCAAATCCAGCCGCATCGGCCGCATCGAGAAGCACCTCCACACTACAGTCCAGTTTATGGCAGCCCGCCGCCGCCAGATCGTTCAGTTGTGGTACTGCCATGGCTACTCCCGTATGCGTTTGAAGGTTTGGTAATGATCTGCGCTGTAATAATATTCGCCCGTGCTACCCGCGATAATACGACGTGCGCCCCGGTTATGCGCACCTGGTGTTTTCACTGTGTATTCATGGTAATAGCCGCGCGGCTGTTTTGGCAAGACCCGCTCAAAATTGCCGAACACCACGCCATCTCTCGGATAGGCAAACGGCCCGCCCTGTTTGATTGCACGCAACGTTTCACGCGCTTCATCGGGTAGATCGGCCACTGCTATCGTGCCCGGCACAACCTGACTTTGGCTTTGATACTGGCTTTGCTGCTGACTATGACTTTGCCATTGAAAGGCTTGTGCATTCGAGAGACTCGCCATCAACAGCCATATCACACCCAATAAACGCAGTGCTTGCAACATCGAAATTACTCCTTGCCGACTTCCACGGTAGCCTGCACTTGCTGGCGCAGACGGATGTGCAGATCGCGCAACTGGCGTTCATCCACCGCAGAAGGCGCTTGCGTCAACAGACATTGCGCGCGCTGCGTCTTGGGGAAGGCGATCACGTCGCGTATCGATTCAGAACCGGTCATCATCGTGACGATGCGATCCAGGCCGAATGCCAGACCGCCATGCGGCGGCGCACCGTATTGCAGCGCGTCGAGCAGGAAGCCGAACTTGAGTTGCGCTTCTTCCGCGCCGATATTGAGCGCGCGGAACACCTGGCTCTGCACTTCGGCCTTGTGGATACGCACTGAACCGCCGCCCAGCTCAGAGCCGTTCAGTGCCAGATCGTAGGCTTTGGCCAGACATTTGCCAGGATCGGTTTCCAGCAAGGCCAGATGCTCGTCCTTCGGTGCTGTGAACGGATGGTGACAGGCATTCCAGCGTTTTCCTTCTTCGTCGTATTCGAACATCGGAAAATCCACCACCCACAACGGTTCCCACAGGTTGCCGTTGACATGCCCCTTTTCATGACCGATCTTGCAGCGCAAGGCGCCCAGCGCATCGTTTACGATCTTTTCCTTGTCTGCGCCGAAGAAGATGATGTCGCCGTTCTGAGCGCCGGTGCGTTCGATCACAGTTTTGAGCGCCGCTTCGTGGATGTTTTTCACGATAGGCGATTGCAGGCCTGTTTCATTCGGTTGCGTGATGTCGTTGACCTTGATGTAAGCCAGACCCTTCGCGCCGTAGATGCCGACAAACTTGGTGTATTCGTCGATTTCGCCGCGCGTGAAAGCGGCGCCACCGGGGACACGCATCGCGGCGATGCGACCGGTCGCCGAATTCGCCACACCCGCGAATACCTTGAACGCGACATCCTTCATCGCATCGGTGACTTCGGTCAGTTCCAGCGTCACGCGCATGTCCGGCTTGTCAGAGCCGAAGCGCGCCATGGTTTCACTGTACGCCATGCGCGGGAACGGATTGGGCAAGTCCACGTCCAGCGCTTCCTTGAACACGGTGCGGATCAGCTCTTCGGTCAGCGCGGTGATCTGCGTCTCGTTCAGGAACGAGGTCTCGATATCCACCTGGGTGAATTCAGGCTGACGGTCGGCGCGCAAGTCCTCGTCGCGGAAACACTTGGTGATCTGGTAATAGCGATCGAAACCCGCCACCATCAGCAGCTGCTTGAACAGCTGAGGGGACTGGGGCAGGGCGAAGAATTCGCCCGGGTGTACACGCGACGGCACCAGATAATCGCGCGCGCCTTCCGGGGTGGATTTGGTCAGCATCGGCGTTTCGATGTCGATGAAGCCGCGACTGTCCAGGAAGCGGCGGAACGCCATGGCCACCTTGTAGCGCAGCATCATGTTCTTTTGCATCTGCGGACGGCGCAGATCGATCACGCGATGGGTCAGACGCACGTTCTCGGACAAGTTCTCGTCATCCAGCTGAAATGGCGGCGTGATCGACGCATTCAACACCTCGATTTCCTGGCACAGGATTTCGATTTCGCCGCTGACAAGATTGCTGTTGGACGCGCCTTCAGGGCGGCGACGCACCAGCCCCGTGATACGCAACACATATTCGTTGCGCACCGATTCGGCGATCTTGAACATCTCCACCTGGTCAGGATTGCACACCACCTGAGCCAGACCTTCACGGTCGCGCAAGTCGATGAATATCACCCCGCCGTGATCGCGGCGGCGATGCGCCCAACCGCAGATGCTCACGGTCTGGTCGAGTTGATCGGTATTGAGTGTGCCGCAATAATGTGTACGCATGTCTGGTCTCTAGGAAAAAGGTATTACTAAGAAAAATTGGTATTGGTCGCATGGGGCTTGTGAGGTGCCGATTCAACATCGGACACCACACCCATCGAAACGATGGAGCGCAAGGCCACATCCACCGTCATATCCAGCACGATGGTGTCGGCGCGGCGCACGAAAAAATAAAAACCGTTAACCGGGCTGGGCGTGGTGGGAATGAACACCGCCACATACTCGTCTTCAAGACGGCCCGCCACTTCGTTCGGCACGTTGGTCTGAAACGCCAGCGACCACGCATCCGGATGCGGATAGCGCACCAGCAACACTTTGCGGAACGAATTGCCGTTACCGGACAATAAGGTGTCGCTGACCTGTTTCACACCCTTGTAGATGCTGCCGACGAAAGGAACGTGCAACATGCCTTTCTCTGAGGCCGCCCACAGCCGCTGACCGAACACGTTGCGGATCAGCAAGCCGGTCAGCAACACCACGGCGAAGGTCAAAATGATGCCCAGACCCGGAATATGAAAGGGCAGCAGATAGTCGGGCTGCCAGTGTTGCGGCAACAGCAGCAAGGTCTGATCCATCGTGGTGATGGTCAGGTTCAGCACCCAGAACGTGATGCCGAGCGGCACCCAGACCAGCAGACCCGTGACGAGAAATTTCTTCATCAATCAGACGGGAGCGGCAGGGCAGGAACCGGCACTGGGGCAAGGCGCGCACTCAGCTTTTGGCTTACTCTTGAAGTCGGTCGCGTAATAACCGTTGCCCTTCAACTGAAAACCGGCAGCGGTCAATTGTTTGGTGAATGTCGCCTTGCCGCATTCAGGGCAAGTATTGAGTGGCTCATCGCTCATTTTTTGCATCACATCTTGTTGCAGCCCGCATTCGGAACACGCATAAGCATAAATTGGCATGGTTTTCCTGTCGAATGATTTGAAAATTGGACATTATACCTGAGCGCATCGCTACAGCGCAGCCCGGCAGCATGGTTTTCTGCTCACTGAAACGCTCCGACCGTTCCCGCCACCGCATGCAAAACTTGCTGAAAAGCGCAATAACGGGTTAAATTCATTTCGCTGCGTAGATTTAGCGAGCTGCCAACCTATTTCAGACGCGAAGAGATGCCGTATTACCTGACGGAGCAACATGCATACATCGCAGGAACACCTGGAACTGGGACAGTTCATCCCCTTCATTTACCATCACAACATGCTGGCGGATCCTGCGCGCATGAGCGCGTTCTTTGAGGCCATCAAGATTGCCGTACCGACCGGCGCCAAAGTACTGGATCTGGGCGGCGGCACCGGCGTACTGTCATTTTTTGCGGCACAACGCGCAGCCCGCGTGTGGTGCGTGGAACGCAATCCGGAACTGGTCCGCGCCGCGCGCCGCCTGATTGCCATCAATCCCCGTAGCGAACGAATCGAGGTCATCCAGGCGGACGCCTTCGACTATCTGCCGCCTGAACCTGTGGATGTGGTGATCTGCGAGATGCTGCATGTGGGCATGCTGCGCGAGAAACAGGTGCCGGTGTTAGTCAGCTTCAAGCGCCGTTATCTGGAAAAGTTCGGCGCACCGCTGCCGCTGTTCCTGCCTGAAGCCTTCATCCAGGCCGTACAACCGGTTCAGCAGTCTTTCAATTTCAACGGTTACTACGCACCCATCCCCTCGCTCCAGGACCCCTCCGCATTGCATCCGCGCACCACAGAATTAGCGGCCCCTGCACTCTTTCAAATGGCCAGTTACGGCGAACAGTTGCCTGTGGAATGCGTCTGGCAGGGCGAGATCACCCTTGCACAGGGCGGATCGCTCAATGCGCTGCGATTTATCACCAAGAATGTGCTGACCATCGTCGAAAAAGAGCAGCGCAGCGTCGACTGGTTCAGCCAGTACCTGATCTTACCGCTGGAAGAACCGCTGGTGGTGGCAGCCGGTCAACGGGTATCTGTCGACTTTTCATACACGCTGGGCGATCCGATCGCGACCCTCAACCCTGTCGTTGCACTGATAGCCTGACCCGAATAATTGCTTTTTTGTCTGGTTCCAAGAGGTGGCGCGAGCGTCTTTCAGATGCTTGCGTCAGGTTTCGTCATATGACGGCACTTTCGGTTTGTTCGTCGCCAACTGCGTTTTCCGTGACTTCTCCGGCGGACTGCTCGTCCGGCTCGCCGCGTTCATCCAGCGTGGCCAGCACCTGCTCCGGACTCATCGACTGCTGCAGTGCGACCGCCTCGGGGTCATGGCGGTTTTTAACATTGGGCAAATCACGCCTCAATTCTTCCATCAGGTCGATAAGTTTGGTCGCCTTCTGCTCTGTCAGCAGCGTCAATTTCAGATCCAGATGCGCACGCTGCTCCGCGAGTTTGGCCAGCCGGTTCTGCCTGATCAGCACCACGGTCGCGGTCAGCAACGCCCCCAGGCCGACAATACCTTGCAGCCAGAAAAAAGGTGCCGGATCGAATTCAACCATGCCAAACTGGCGCATTACACCGTTGACAACCATCCAGAGCGCAACCAACAGCAGAATGATGCCGAGAAAAACCGGTTGCCCGATAAAACAACTGATGCGTTCCATGATACGTTGTGAACGGCTGATCTTTTGCTCTTCACGCGTGTAGAACTCCAGAACAGCCTCGATATTTTGGCTGACCTGGTCGTGTTCGGATTCCACTGCCGTGTCGCGAAAATCAGGCGCTGACGCCGACGGAACAGCAGGATTATTTCTGATCAAAGTGCATTACTCCTCTTTACTCGTTCCATCAGGTGCTGCGCTTTGGCCGCAAGTTCGACCGCTCGTTTTTCACGCTATCCACATCGTCTTTGCGTTCACAAACTCATGCATCCCCAGCTTTGATAACTCTCGTCCGTAACCCGAAGCCTTCATGCCGCCGAATGGCAAACGCGGATCGGATTTGACCATGCCGTTGATGAAGGTGCATCCGGCCTGAATGTGTGCAGCCAGCCGTTCGGCGCGCGCAGCATCACGACTCCAAATAGATGAACCGAGCCCGAAGCGGGTTTCGTTGGCGATGCGCAGCGCATCCTTCTCGCTCGCAGCACGAATCACGACCGCCACCGGGCCGAACAGCTCTTCTTGCCAGGCGCGTGTTTTATCGGTAACGCGATCAAGAATCGATGGATGATAGAAAAATCCTGCGCGCTCGACCGGCTTGCATCCGGTCACAGCCACCGCGCCCTGTGCGATGGAATCGGTGACTTGACTATGCAAAGCGTCACGCAGATCGATGCGCGCCATGGGGCCGATTTGCGTTTCCTCATCCATCGGGTCGCCGAGCCTGAGCGCGTCCACTCTTGTTTTGAGCAGTTGCAGGAATTCATCCGCGATTTTCGGCACGACGATGAAGCGTTTGGCGGCAATGCACGATTGCCCGCAATTTAAAAAGCGCGAAGTCACCGCCATGTTGACGGCCAGCTCCAGATCCGCGTCGTGCAGCACGATGAATGGATCGGAACCACCTAATTCCAGCACGCATTTTTTCAGATGCTGACCGGCGCACGCCGCCACTTTGCGTCCTGCGGCTTCCGATCCGGTGAGCGTGACCGCATGGATATGCGCACTGGCGATTGCGCAGGCTACTTGCTCTACCCCGATTATCAGGTTGGTAAATACGCCGTCCGGCAGACCGCAACTGCGGAAGAGCGCTTCCACTGCAAGCGCGCACTGCGGCACATTCGGCGCATGTTTCAGCGCGACCGCATTGCCCGCCATCAAGGCAGGTGCTGCGGCGCGAAATACTTGCCAGAAGGGGAAATTCCACGGCATCACGGCCAGCACCACACCGAGCGGGTAATACGCTACATAGCTTTTGCCGGCATCCGACTCTATGGGTTCTGCGCGCAAAAATTCTTCCGCATGCTGCGCATAATAGTCGCAAACACCGGCGCACTTTTCGACTTCCGCGCGCGCTTCGCGCAACGGCTTGCTCATTTCCTGAGTGATGAGCGTTGCATATTGATCGCGCTGTGTATGTAAGCGCATCGCTACCTTACGAAGCACTTCGGCGCGCAGAGAAAAAGACGTCTGCGCCCATGTTTGCTGGGCGCTGTGGGCTTTTTCCAGCGCCGACTCCAGCCGATTAACACCCCAGCCGGCATAGCGCTGAATCGTTTGATTGGTACCCGGGTTGAGACTCACAAAAGTCATGGTGGCGCCAGCGTAGCCTCGCGCTACTTTTTGTCGCCTTTTGCCGCGTCCTGGATGTTTTCACCGGCTTTTTCAATCTGCTGACCGGCCTTATCTGCTGCCTTGTCGATTTCCTTGCCGGCATGCTCGGCCGGGCCTTCCGGTTTCTGGCAGCCGGCCAGCGCGGCAATCAACACACTCACTGCCATGACTGTGCCGACG
>CAMTXT010000006.1:0-180472 GCA_947085835.1 uncultured Nitrosomonadales bacterium
GCTATCCACCGATGGCAAACTTTACACCTGCCTGTTTGCCGAGCAGTCCAACACCGACCTTCGAGCCTTGTTGAGACAAGACAAGAGCGATGAAGATATCAGCCGGGCGATTGTCAACTGCTGGCAAAATCGCACCGACCGGTATTCTGAAATTCGTCACGAAGTTCCGGCATTTATACGCAATAAAATTGAAATGTCGTATATCGGCGGATAAGCTGAAACGGTTCGCACTTACTCTTTCGGGTGCCTTTAGAAGTGATAGTGGCGGGTGTGGACTTACCCTTAAGGGTATTGTTCCCTCTGTTTTAATAACCCTGTTTGCTTACCCGTCATATTCGTTGTGAGCAGATGAATGTCAGCGTAGCATGCGGCGTTAATCAGGAAATAATAATATTCTCAGGGGGCATCAAGATGGAGAAAGAAAATCCAAGCGATGGCAATCGTCGTAACTTTTTAATCAAACTGACTTCGGTGGTGGGAGGGGCCGGTGTGGCGGCAACCTGTGTTCCTTTCGTTGCCAGCATGAATCCGAGTTCCGACGTGCTGGCAAAGGCGGAAACTGACGTGGATCTGTCCGGAATCCCGCCAGGAGGAATGCACACCGTCGCTTGGCAGGGTAAGCCGGTATTTATTCTGCACCGCACCCCGGAACAGATCAAGGCATCGGCAGAGTCCAACGGCGGACTCGATCCTGAACCAGACAGCAAACGCGTATTAAATCCTGAGTGGCTGGTGGTCGTCGGCGTCTGCACGCACATGGGCTGTGTGCCAAACAAGGAAGGGCCCGGCTGGACATGCCATTGTCATGGCAGCCAGTATGACGATAGCGGTCGTGTTGTTCGCGGCCCTGCACCAAAAAACCTTGAGGTGCCGCCATATCGTTTTGCGGCTGAAAACAAGATCATTATTGGCAAAGCCTAGGAGATCACCATGCCCAGTCGCATCATTGAATGGATAGACCAGCGTTTCCCGCTCACCAGCTTCGTCAAGCATGACCTGACGGATTATCCGACTCCGCGCAATCTCAGTTATTGGTGGAATTTCGGTTTTTTGGCGGGCATCGTGCTGGTGCTGCAAGTGGCCACAGGCATATTTCTGGCGATGCATTACAAGGCTGATGTCGCACTTTCATTTGATTCCATTCAGCACATCATGCGCGATGTGAATTACGGCTGGCTATTGCGTTACATGCATGCGACCGGTGCTTCAGCTTTCTTCTTCGTGATCTTCATTCACATGGCGCGCACCTTGTACTATGGCTCCTACCGTGCGCCGCGTGAATTGCTGTGGTGGACGGGGCAGGGCTTGTTGCTATTGCTGATGGCGACTGCATTCATGGGCTATCTGCTGCCCTGGGGGCAGATGTCCTTCTGGGGTGCGACCGTGATCACCAACCTGTTTCGCGCTACCCCCTTCATCGGCGATCAGGTGGTCATCTGGCTGCGCGGAGACTACACCGTGGGCGATGCCACATTGACGCGCTTCTTCGCATTGCACTACTTGTTCCCGTTTCTCATCATCGGTGGTGTGTTGATCCATCTGGTGGCATTGCACAGCGTAAAAAGCAGCAACCCGAGCGGAATTGATCTGGCCGCTAAAGACAATATCCCGTTTCATCCGTATTTTACGATCAAGGATCTGTATGGCCTGGGGGTATTTCTGATCGTCTACAGCATGTTTGTATTTTTCTTGCCTGACAGTCTGATTGAACCTGCCAATAATATTCCGGCCAATCCGATGCAGACGCCAAATCACATCGTTCCGGAATGGTACTTTTTACCCTTCTATGCGATTCTGCGCTCAGTGCCCAACATGGTCGGCGGCGTGGTGGCAATGGGTTTGTCCGTGATGATGTTTGCCTTCATGCCTTTTCTTGATCGCTCACGTATTCCCGGCGGTGCACGTTTTCGCCCGTTCTACAGGTTGCAGTATTACCTGTTTCTGCTGGATATGCTGGTGCTGGGCTATGTCGGTTATGTACACCCTACCGATCAGACGATCCTGGTCGGACAAATAGCTACCCTGTGCTACTTCGCTTCATTCTTCTTTGTGCCATTCATCTCCAAAATGGAGGAGCGCTGGTTGATCAAGCGTGGCTTGCCTGCTGAAGTGATGACCCTGATGCAGAGTGAGTCGCTTGAGATAGAAAAACGCAAGTCAAAACACAGTCGCCGCAATGGAGTTAAGTCATGAACGCATTTCTGAAAGTAGCCTTGCTTTGCAGCTTCAGTGTTTATGCGTGGGGTTCAGAAGTAAAGCTTGAAAAAGTCGCATTGGAGAACGACGTGCCGGCAATCGAGCGCGGAGCGGATACCTTGATGAATGCTTGTCACAGTTGTCACAGCATGAAGTACATCAAATACCGTGACCTGCTCACCTTTGGCATGAATAAGCAGAAAGTGGATGGCTGGCGTGGAGATCAGTCTCTGGATGCCCCGCTGCTGGCGCAGATGTCGGAGAGCGATGCACTGCTGTCGTTCGCAAAAGTGCCGCCCGATTTAAGCCTGATGACTCGCGCACGTGATGGCGGCGTGAACTATCTGTATTCCTATCTGCTGGGCTATTACACGACCGCTGAAGGTGTGACCGGAAATCACATCTTTCCTGAGACTAAAATGCCGGATCCGCTGGGTATAAGCGGGGCTGCGGCGCCTGCACAGCGCGCTGAAATACAGGGGCAGGCACGCGATATCGTGTCTTTCCTTGCCTGGGCAGCTGATCCGCATGAGGCGGAGCGCATTCGCCTCGGCTACTATGTCATCGCTTATCTGATGGTACTGACGGCATTGCTTTATTTTGTCAAAAAACAGATATGGTCAAGGTTGAAATAAACTTTTCACGGGGTGCAATATGAAAAAAGAAATTTTGCAGTGCGCAACCGTTGTCTGTGTGTTGTTGTTTTCAGCAACGGCCTATTCCGAGCAAAGGCCGCTTGAGGTCAGTTATAAAAAGGATGTCAGCCCTGTTATTCATGATTATTGCCTGAATTGTCACGAGCCCGGCGGCAAGGGTTTTGAGAAAAGCGGTTTGGATATGCGAACCTACCAGAGCCTGATGAAGGGGACAAAGTTCGGTTCAGTCATCAAACCCGGCGACAGCTTTACCAGCATCCTGATTCAGGTGATCGATGGTCGCGTTCATGATTCGATCAAGATGCCTTATGGTATGGCAGGTGGACTCGCCAAGTACAAAATTGACGTGCTAAAAAAATGGGTAGCTCAGGGCGCAAAGGACAATTGAGAGCCGGTTCAACAACCTCAATGGCCGGGCTTGCGGCGTAGCTGATCCATTGAAATGTTCATGCTGCGCGGCATTCCCTTCAGAGCTGCATTGGCCGAAGCTATCAGGCTGCGCTGATCTGTCAGCAGGATGTTGAAAATCGATTCGACCTGATCAAGCAGCTTATCGGGTTGTTGTGCGTAGCGCAGCAAGAAACCGCTGCTGCGCGGATGAAAGTGGGTCCACTGCCAGGCCAGGAAATTTTCGTTATGCTTGAATCCGGCGTCCATCAGCTGTTGCTTCAGCCGGGCTATGGCGGGCAGGGCCGCCTGTTCGGCGGTGGGGGCTACTTGCCACATCAGGCCAAAAAATATACGCCAGATGCCGCCCAGATATTGCTGTTCAAGCATCGGAAACAGACAAATAGTTTGCGGTTCGCGTAACTTGCATTGCACGCCCATCAGCACCCCGGCAGCGTTGCGGTCTTCGGTAACCTGCGTTTGCCACTCCGTATCTTGCAGTACCGCGCCCAGACGCAGCTGTAATTCATTCCAGAAGCGCGAGTTCATCTGCTCGCGAATAGCATTCATCTGATCGGACACCGACAGGCCCAGCGACAGATTTTCTGGTTTGGCGAAAAATTCAAGTACGGCCTGCTCTTCGTTCATGACGGGTAAATCCTAGTAAATTAGGTAGTTAAGCAATATAAGCAAATGATGTAATTCTGCGAAATATATAATACTTTTCGGGGAACTATATTCGACAAAGACAATCGCTGTTGACTTTATTTTTTAAACCAGACATGATTCGATCGTGCTCGCGATGACATAGTCATGCAGAAATAAAAAACAAAAGCAGATAATAATAACTATCGCGACGCATCGCACCAAAAATAATCCGATTTGACTGTTCGTTCATGCTGGCATTAGCCGGCATGGGATCATTTGTTTGCTGGGGGAGTCCTTACGATGCATCGTTTCTTACGTTATCCTATCTTGATGGTAGGTTTTTTTATGGCTGTGAGCAGTTATGCGGCCAATAATCCACAACCTGCGTTAACGACTGAGGACAGTTTGGGCCCGCAAGTCGTGCAGCCTATCGAGTTTCCCCACAATCGTCACGCAGGTCTTCATGATGCCAGCGATCCCGCCAAGGGCGGTATGGAGATCAACTGTCAGTATTGCCATACCTATGCCAGACGCAGTGCGGTAGCCGGGATTCCGCCGCTGCAAAAATGTATCGGCTGTCACCAGAACATCGAGTCTGTCCGCAACAAGCCGCGCATCGTCGAATTGTTCAAGTACTGGGATGCCAAAAAGCCGGTGCCATGGAAGAAAGTTCATGATCTGCCTGATTTCGTTCGTTTCAATCACGAGCGTCACATCAAGCGCTTCGTTGAACAGCAGGATCGTCCGGTTCAGGAAGCCTGCGGCTATTGTCACGGCGATGTGAAGGAAATGACGGTTGCGCGTCGTCAAAAACCATTGGCGATGGGTTGGTGTGCCAGCTGTCATGAGAAGGATCATCCGGTTGTGGCAGAAGGCGGTACGCCAATAGCGGGTCAGGCTTACTGGTACAGCTTCCAGAAACCGGCGGCGCCTCAGGATGCCAATACAAAGGCCCGTGGCCCTAATGATTGCTGGCAGTGCCACAAGTAGGCTGCCATGAAAATTCAAGAATTTACCAGAGAGGCTGTGATGATAGACAGTGGTTCCGTAAAGCAATTGGCCGGGCACCCGTTTGATCGGCGTGATTTTCTGAAAGTGATGGGCTGGAGTGGCGCTGCGGTTGCGCTCTCCGGTTGCGGCAATACTTCCATCGAAGACGGCAAGGAGACTGTGGTTTCCTATGTTGAAGCAAATGACTACATGGTTCCGGGCATCGGGGTTTATTACAATTCGACTTGTGCGCAATGCGATGCGGGTTGCAGTATCAACGGCCGGGTGCGCGAAGGTCGCGTGCTGAAGCTCGAAGGCAATCCTGATTCGGCTATCAATAAGGGCAAGTTGTGTGGCCTGGGTCAGGCGGGGGTGCAGCATCATTACAACCCGGACCGGGTGCGTGAGCCGCTGTTGCGCAATGGCGACAAGGGTGAAACCATCACTTGGGAAAAAGCCTATGCGCTGATCGCTGAAAAGCTCGCCGGCGTGAAGGGTGAAGAAATCGCCTTCCTCACCGGCGGGGTGAGTGGTCATCTCAAGGCCTTGCTGGGCAATTATCTGGATAGCCTCGGCACTAAAAATCACTTCGTATACGAAGCTGTCGCACCTGGCGTGGTGCGCGCGGCTAACGTGAAGGCTTACGGCGTGGAAATGCCGCGTTACCGCTTCGATAAAGCCCAGGTGGTTTTGTCGTTTGGTGCTGACTTTTTGGGTGCATGGGTATCCCCGGTGCATTTCTCGCAACAGTATGCGCAGTTCCGCAAGGGCGTGAATGGCCAGCGCGGCGTGCTGGTTCAGATCGAATCAAAAATGACGCTGACCGGCGCGAATGCCGATCGCTGGCTGGCAGTCAAGCCGGGCACAGAAGGCGTGCTGGCGCTGGGTATCATCAATGCGCTGGGCACGGCAACCGGCGACGTGGCTGAGCTGGTGAAGGGTTACGGTCGTGCCCGAGTCAGTAGCGAGACGGGCGTGGCACCGGGTCAGATCGACAAGATCGCCGCGCTGCTTAAATTGCGCAGTCCCAGTCTGGTGTTGGCAGGCTCAGCGGCCGAAGGTTATGCGCACGGTTCGCAAAATGCCGCTGCAATCAATCTGTTAAATCAAGTTCTGGGTAACGTAGGTAAAACGATCGAAGCGCCCGTATCGGTACCGTTTCCGCAAATGGCGCCTGCCACGGGAAATACCGCTGCACTGAAGACGCTGAACGATGGCCTGGCTGCCGGCAAATACAAGGTGCTGTTCAATTTTGCAGCCAATCCTGTCTTTACCGCGCCGGGTGCGTTCAAGTTCAAGGACAATCTGGCAAAGGCCGGCTTCAAGGTCGCCTTCGCGCACTATCTGGACGAAACCGCATTGCAGGCTGATCTGGTGCTGCCGCTGGATTCCGCACTGGAAGACTGGGGTACGCAAGTTCCTGAATACCTGACGGAAGGTGCGCAAATCAACATTCAGCAGCCGCTGATGGAAAGATTGCACGCCAATACCCGTGGCATGGGCGATATCGTGCTGACGCTGATCAAGCAGCGTAAAGCGGATGAATACAAGGCTTTTGAGGACTACTACGCTTATCTGCGCGGCGCCATGTTGCAGAACAAGGGTGCGTTGGGCGGCGGCGGTGTCGATGACGATACGTTCTGGAATGACACGTTGACTCACGGTATCGTCAAGCTGGCAGGCTCGACTGGCGCGCTGACAGCGCACGCAACTGCTGCCGGTCTGACGCTGCCGGCACCGGCAGCATCGGATGAACACTATCCGCTGCATCTGATTCCGGGCGTGACAGCGAGTCTGCGCGACGGCCGTCATACTAATCAGCCCTGGTTGCAGGAGTCTCCTGATCCATTGACGACCATCGTGTGGGATTCATGGGTCGAGATTCATCCGACGAAGGCGGTCGAATTGGGCATCGTCGAAGGCGATATCGTTGAAGTCACGTCCAAAACGGGTTCTGTCAAGGCGCAGGTATATCTGTTCCCCGGCATCCACCCGGAAGCGATTTCCATCCCTGTCGGGCGTGGTCATGACGCGATGGGACGTTATGCCAAGGGATACGGCGTGAATCCGTTCCAGATTATGGATGCGGTGTTTGATGCTGCAACCGGTGAACTGGCTATGCATGAGACGCGTGTCAATATTAAAAAGACCGGTCAGCGCGTACTGGTAGTCAAGGACGAAGGCGCCGCGGGTGCTCTGCAAATGGGCAGAAAAATTGCCTCGCGCGTGTCTACCGATCAAGTTGATTTGTCGAAGGAGGTCTGAGTTATGTCGGTAAGCAATTTATTAGAGAATTGGTCGCAAGTCCGTCATTTTCATCCTGTCGATGACAAGCCGCACGATCCATACAAGTGGGCGATGGCGATCGATCTGGATGCCTGTACGGGTTGCAATGCGTGCAGCGTGGCGTGCTATGCGGAAAATAATTTGCCTGTCGTGGGTAAAGAAAAATTCCAGCACGGCCAGCAGATGCACTGGATGCGCGTCGAGCGTTACTGGGAAGAAGATGGTCGCGAGTTTCCGGATCAGGGCTTCCAGTTCCTGCCGATGATGTGTCAGCAATGCGAAGCGGCTCCTTGTGAGACTGTCTGCCCTGTTGCGGCGACCAACCACACGGCAGACGGCTTGAATTCACAGATTTACAACCGTTGCATCGGTTCACGTTACTGTTCGGCCAACTGCCCGTTCAAGGTGCGTTACTTTAACTGGTACGACTACCCGACAACCGAGAATGTCTGGCCTGCCGAGATGACTCAGCAGCTCAACCCTGACGTGTCCGTGCGTGGCAAGGGTGTGATGGAAAAGTGCACGTTCTGCGTGCAACGTCTGTCGGCTGCCAAGGTGACGGCCAAGGGCGAAGGTCGTATCGTTCGCGAAGGTGAAGTGCAGACGGCTTGCCAGCAGGCATGCCCTACCGGTGCGATTTCCTTCGGCAATCTGGTGAACCCTGAATCGCGCGTTCATAAGCAATGGGCGGCGCAACAAGTCGTGCTGGATGCGGACAAGCAAGCCAAGGATGAACATGAAGAAGGACCAGGCTTGCGCGGTTACCGCATTCTGGAAGAATTGCGTGCCTACCCTTCAGTGATGTATCTGGAACGTGTGCGCGAAAGCGCTGTGTAGTCGGTAAGGCTAAGAACTACTTTAAGGAATGACAATGAAAGATATCCGCGAAGACATCGCTTGGGCGAAAATTAACCAGGATGTGATGAAGAGCCTGGAGAACCCGAGAAAGATTTACTGGGTGATCCTGTTTCTTGCACTGATGGCGTTTGGTTTTGGCCTGGGCTGTGAGGTTTACCAGTACCAGACCGGTATGGGTGTGGCGAACTTGAACAATCCGCAAGTGTGGGGGCTGTATATCGCCACCTTCATTTTCTGGATCGGTATGAGCCACTCAGGTACGTTACTGTCAGCGATTCTGCATCTGATGCACGCTGACTGGCGTAAGCCGATCTACCGTTTCGCCGAAGCGATGACCACGTTCTCACTGATGACCGCTGGCTTGTTCGTGATGGTGCATATCGGTCGCTTGTGGCAGTTCTATTACGCGCTGCCTTACCCGAACGACAGGGGGATCTGGCCTAACTTCCAATCGCCGCTGTTGTGGGACGCGATGGCTATTTTCACGTACCTGAGTTCATCCGTGTTGTTCCTGTTCGTCGGGATGATTCCGGATCTGGCGATTGCGCGTGACAATATGCAGCCGGGCTGGCGCCAGAAGCTCTACACCCTGTTGGCATTGGGCTGGGAAGGTACGGATCGTCAATGGCGCAATTTCCGCGTCACTTATCTGACGATTGCCTGTTTCCTGATTCCGCTGGCGGTGTCGGTACACTCGATCGTGGCGTCTGATTTTGCCATGTCGCAACAGCCAGGCTGGCATGTGACCTCCTTCCCGCCGTATTTCGTGGCAGGTGCGTTGTATTCAGGTTGCGCTGCGATCATCACGCTGTTCATCATCTTGCGCTACGTGTTCAAGTTTGAGGAATACATGACCAAGCCTATCCTGAAAAAGATCGTGCGTCTGACCTTCGCGATCGCCATGGTGTGGACTTATTTGAATGCGGTTGAATTCGCATCGGTGTGGTACAGCCATGATCACGTCTCAAAGGATGTGCTGATTGAGAAGATGACCGGAAATTATGCACCGTTCTGGTGGGGGATGATTTTCTGCGGTTCGATTGTGCCTTTAGTCTTTGCTTTCAAGCGTTTTCAGACCAATATTCCGGTGCTGTTTGCGACGTCTTTGCTGTTGAATCTGGGTATGTGGCTGGAGCGCTGGATGATCGTCGCGCCGACCTTCTCGCATGGTTACTATCCATGGACATGGGATCACGATCAGTGGCCTTCCATCGTTCAGTGGGGTATGGTTTTCGGTAGCTTCGGCTGGTTTACTTTGCTGTTCCTGTTGTTCTGCAAGGTGTTCCCATCCGTGTCCATGTATGAGGTTAAGGAAATGGTTTATCACCGTACTTTGCACCTGAAAAAGAATGAAACTGCTGAACAGGGAGCGCACTAATCATGAGTAAACGTCATTTACTTGCGTTGTATGGCAACTTTGATGAGGCTGAAGCGGTCGTCAGGGAATTGCGCAGCACGACGATCGCTGGATTCGATGTCAATGATGACATGATCGTCAAGTCGCCGATTGAGCATCCGGAAGTTGAAGAATTTTTGGGTGATAAGCCGGTGTATGTGCAGTGGTTCACGTTGTTTGGTGCCTTGATGGGCGGACTGTTCGGTTTCTTCCTGATTTCAGGCGCACAGGCCAACTTTTACATGCAGATGAAGGGCGGCAAGCCGATTGTGCCGTTCCCGCCTAACTTCGTACTGACCTATGAAATGTTCATTCTGGGCGGTGTGTTCATCACGATTCTGGGCTTTTTGATCTGTGCCGGGCTGCCTGCAAAACGCTCGCCGTTATACAGCGCCAAGGTTTCGGTCGATAACATCGCGATTCTGGTGAAGGCGGATGAAGCGGCCATCAGCGCATTGAAGGCAATTTTCACCAAGCACAAGGCATTGGAAATTCAGGAAGAGGCAGGGAAATGAAAAAGTTATCCTTAGCAATTACATTGATGTTCGTACCCTGCCTGGCGCAGGCATGGCCCTGGTCGCAAGATATGGCCAATCAGGTCAGTATCAAACCTCAGGAAAGCGTTGATCCGGCTAACCCGGGCATGGCTCTGTTTCCGAAACGTTCGCAGCCGGTAGCGGGTACCACGGTCATGGTCAAGGATCTGGATGCAGCCAAGAAAATGGCTAATCCGGTTGCGGCTGACGATGCATCCGTGGCTAAAGGGCGCCGTTTGTTTGAAATCTACTGCACCCCTTGCCACGGCAAGTCGGGTACCGGTGATGGTTTTGTAGGCGAAAGGCTGTCGCTGAAGCCATGGGACTTGACCTCGGGCAGTCAGATGCATAGCTGGAATTCACCGGATTATCCGGACGGTTATATTTTCGGCTATATGTCGCTGGGCGGTGCGGTGATGCCTAGCTACGCAAATGACCTTTCGGCGACGGAGCGTTGGCACGTGGTGAACTACGTGCGTCGCGTTCTGCAAAAAGGTCAGCCTGTAACAGCTGCGGCTCAGTCGAAATAGGAGGCTATAAAATGTTGGCATACAGTAATTGGGCTGTCTTGACGGTTAGTTTTGTGGTGGTGCTGTCGCTGGCTTTGAGCGGCGTGGCATTGTGTTCGGTGTTGCATCTGGTCGGCGCCCAATGGCGCTTCAACGTCCGCCATCTGGCGGTATCGCTGTACGCGCTGTTCCCGCTTGCCTTCGTGCTGCTGGTCGTGCTGCTGGCAGGGGGCGCGCATACTTTTCCCTGGTGGGAATTGCCGGTAGGCAAGGAAGCGCATATGCCCGGATGGTATCAGCCGCACTGGTTGATGACGCGTGAAGTTGTCGGCATCATGTTCATGATGGCTTTGTACTGGGTGTTCATCCAGCGCCAGGCGGTGAGTGAAAACAGTCCTGAAGATGCAAAGCGTTATCATACCGTCGCAACCTGGATTCCGTTCTTTTTCGTGTTGTACAGCACGATGGTGGCATGGGATTTCGAAATGACGCTGGTTCCACACTGGCACAGTGCGATCTACGGTCTGCAACAATTCGTCAGTAACTTCGGCATGTTCCTGGCCTTCCTGGTGGTCTGGATCTACGCGTTGAACACGAGCGGAAAGCTGGTCACCCCTGTTCCTGACAAGATTTACAACTACCTGGCGCAAATGATGTTGTCGTTTACGTTGTTGTGGATTTACACGTTCGACGCACAGTATCTGACCATCTGGTATGGCAATCTTCCTGACGAAACGGATCGTCTGTTCGGTATGCAGGACGGCGACTACACCTTCATCTGGTGGTCCATGCTGGTGCTGAAGTTCGTTGTTCCTTTTGTCGCCTTCTGCTTCCCCGGACCGCGCCATAATGTTACCGCTATCAATGCAGTGGCTATCTGTATTATCATTGGCACGCTTTTCGAACGTTATGTTTGGATCGGTGGCGTAACTGGCACGGGTAATTATCCGTTCGTAGCAAGTATCGTGGTTGGCGGTACGGTCGCTTTGGCAGGATACTTCCTGGTTCGTGCCTATATGCAAAACACACGTTTAATTAAGGGGTAATTTAGTAATGATGAGATTGTATTCGGGGACAGTTTGCCCCTACAGCCATCGGTGTCGGATAGTTTTATTCGAAAAAGGTATGGATTTCGAAGTGATCGACGTCGATCTGATGGATAAGTCGGAAGACCTCGCCGCGATCAGTCCAGGTGGTAAAGTGCCTGTTCTTGTCGAGCGTGAGCTGATTTTGACTGAGGCGAACATCATCAACGAATATATTGATGAGCGTTTCCCGCATCCGCAGTTGATGCCGGCTGACCCTGTCATGCGAGGTCGTGCGCGTTTGTTCCTGCATCGCTTTGAGCAGGAACTGTACAGCAATGTGAACATCATCATGCAAGGCGGCAAGACGGCTGACAAGGCACGTGCCAGCATTCGCGACAGCCTGACGCAGCTTGCACAAATTCTGACCAAGCAAAAATATCTGCTGGGCAATGAATTCTCGATGCTGGATGTGGCCGTTGCACCGCTGCTGTGGCGCCTTGATCACTATGGTATTCAGTTGGGCAAGGATGCAGCGCCTATGTTGAAATACTCCGAGCGCTTGTTTTCTCGTCAGGGTTTCATCGATTCACTGACCCCCGCAGAAAGAGCGATGCGCAAGTGAGCGATCTGTCCACACGTCCGTATCTTGTGCGCGCCATTTACGAATGGTGTGTGGATAGCGGCCTGACGCCTTACCTGGCTGTTCGCGTCAACGAGCAGACCGAGGTGCCGACAGCTTACGTCAAGGATGGTGAGATCGTGCTGAACCTGAGTGCAGGTGCTGTTCGCAACCTGGAATTGGGTAACGAATGGATCACCTGCAGCGGACGTTTTGGTGGTGCATCATTTGATCTGATTGTGCCGCTCGCGGCTGTCATCGGTATCTTCGCCAAGGAAACGGGGCAGGGGCTGGTGTTTCAGGGAGCTGATTCAGGCACCCCGCCACCGGCAGCCGGGGAATCGGATATCAAATCGGCACCGCGCAAGCCACAGTTGACGATCGTCAAGTAATCATCTTTGCGTCAAGGCAATAAAAAAACCGCACATAGTGCGGTTTTTTTATTGCCTTATGCTCAGGCTGCGGACAAGGCGGCTTGCATTTTGCTCATGGCTTTTTGTTCAATCTGACGAATGCGCTCTGCCGACACGTTAAATTCTGCGGCCAGATCGTGCAGCGTGGCCGCGTGATCCTCATTGAGCCAGCGTGCCTCAACGATGCGACGGCTGCGTTCATCCAGGCTGGATAATGCCTTCGCCAGGCCTGCTGTGCGCAGCGTATCGCGTTGGGCAGTTTCCAGGACATTGGATGGTTCGTGATCGTCGCTGTCAGCCAGATACTGGATAGGCGAATAGCTTTCATCGTCATCGCTGCCTTGCGGATCAAGCGCGATCTCATGCCCTGCGAATCTCGCCTCCATCTCCACCACGTCGTGTTCACTGACGTTTAGTTGCCGGGCAATCTCGCTTATCTGTTTGGGTTTCAGCGACTCCAGCCCCTGTTTCAGGCTGCGTAAATTGAAGAATAACTTGCGTTGTGCCTTGGTGGTGGCGATCTTGACCAGGCGCCAATTGCGCACCACAAACTCGTTGATTTCGGCACGTATCCAGTGCAAGGCGAAGGACACAAGGCGCACCCCGAAATCCGGATCGTAATGTTTCACGGCCTTCATCAGACCGATGTTGCCTTCCTGTATCAGGTCCGCCTGCGGCAAGCCGTATCCTGCGTACCCGCGCGCGACGCTGACGACCACTCTCAGGTGCGATAGCACCAACTGACGTGCCGCATCCAGATCGTTTTCGTTGCGAAAACGGGTCGCCAGATTAAACTCTTCTTCCTGGGACAGCAGCGCGTAGCGCCTGACCAGATGGACGTAGCTATCCAGGCTGCCGACGGCGGAAGGAAGCGGTAAGCTGTTTGCAATATTCATAGGGATTGGCTCCTAAAAAATTTAACACATGCAGCCTGAGAGTTCGCAGATGAAAAAGGGTTCATCAAATGTGGTTTTGTACTAAATGAAAAGATTTGCTGCGAGTACCGATTGCGCCGCGCATCCGTTGAAATACTCAGATACGCGGTGAGCAAGCCGGGTCAAATCAGGGTTGCTTGCCCGATACTTTGCAATCGGAGTTCATCATGCAGCCTGCCGCCCAGCCGGCAAGTGCAATGCCAAGAATGACGCATACCATGCCCATTTCCTTGCTCAGAAAGAAGCCGCCCACAAGCCATAAAGCGGCAGCGACGACAAACGGCCATACCATAGTTTTGCAATTTGAATTTTCCATTAACTTCTCCCTTTTATTAACTGCGTGACTGGACGCTTATATGCGTGAACTTGTCATTGTTCTGAAAAAATATGTGCGTGTCAACTAACTTTAACAGGCCAGAGATATTTGTCCGCTTGGCGGGATATTTTCTCTTGCTGGATTCCAGCATGCGCTGGAATGACGCGTTTTGTGTTGATGAACTTTCTTGGAAGAATTTAACGGGGCTCAATCTGCGACAAGTGGCGCGCGACAGAGAGCCATGCGCCCAGCCAGCCGAGATAGACTGAGAACAGCAACAGCGATAGGCTATCGCTCAGGGGCAGCGGTTGCAGGGAGAAGTTGCTGGCGTAAAGTTGCGATAGCGCGGCCATTGGTTGCTTAAGCAGCAGCAGGCTCAGGGCGATGATCAGCCACGCGGTAATGCCGCCCAGCAAGCCTTGCACCGCGCCGAAATACAGAAAAGGGCGGCGTATGAATGCATTGGTTGCGCCGATCAGCTTGGCAACCTGGATTTCGTCGCGCTGGGTGAGGATTTGCAGGCGTATCGTATTGAATGTGATCGCAATCAAACCAAGGCTCAGCAGGCTGGCGAGTACCAGCACGCCGATGCGTGCGAAATCGAGTATGGCCTCCAGCTTGTAAGCCCAGGCAGAATCGAGTTGCGCCAGCTCAACTTTCGGTATCTGCTGGAGTTCGTTGCGCAACGCTTCGAGTGTTTTGGCGTTGTTCGATTTTGGCGTAATCACAAACGCATCCGGCAGCGGATTGCTCTGTAATCCGGCAATCACATCATCAAGGCCCGTGCCTTGTCCAAGCGTGTTCAGCGCTTCGGTGCGTGAAATGAATTCAATGCTTTTGATTTCAGGCTGCTGTGTCAGCAGTTTGCGCAGCTGCGCGATGTCGTCCGGCAGGGCATCCATCGCCAGGAACAGGCTGATCTGCGGCAGGCCGGACATCTGTGCGACCAGGCCCTGCGCATTTTGCAGCAGCACGTACATGCCGGCTGGCAGGCTGAGGGAGATGCCTATCACCAGAATATTGAGAAAGCCTGCCAGCGGGGACGTAAACATGCGCTGCAATGCGGCGCGCACCAGGCCTGTGTGTCGTGTGAGCGCGCTCAACATGCTGCCCCTTCGACTTCGTTCACGGGCCCGGTCGGGGTGGTTTGAATCTCGCCCTGTTTGAGCTCAATCACACGTACCCGAGCGTTGCGCAGCACGCCGGCATCGTGGGTCGAAATCAGCAACGTGACGCCGACCTGATGGAATGATTCAAAGATAGCCATGATTTCTTCTGCATATTCAGCATCGAGATTGCCGGTAGGTTCATCCGCCAGCAGGATGGACGGGCGGTTGACGATCGCGCGCGCGATGCACAGTCGCTGTTGTTCGCCGCCGGACAGTGCGATCGGGTTGGCTTTCTCACGACTGAGCAGTCCGACCTTGTCCAGCGCTGCGCGTACGCGTTTGCCGCTTTCTTTATGCTCGAACCCGCAGATTTGCAGCGGCAGCAGCACGTTGTCGAACACGTTTCGGTCGAACAAAAGCTTGTGATCCTGAAAGATGATGCCGAGGTTGCGGCGCAGGTAGGGCAGGGCTGCGCTCTTGAGTGCGCTGACATTCTGATTGTTGACCAGCACGGAGCCTGAGTTGGGGCGTTCGATTGCCGCGATCAGCTTGAGCAGCGTGCTCTTGCCCGCACCTGAATGTCCGGTCAGGAATGCCATTTCACCCTTGTTCAGTTCAAATGTGACATTCTTCAATACATCAATACCGCCGGGATAACGTTTGCTGACCTGATTGAAGGCGATCATGCTGACAGTCCCAGCAAGGCGTCGATAAATTCTTCGGCGATGAACGGTCGCAGGTCATCCAGTCCCTCGCCCACGCCGATGAAGCGCACCGGTATCGGATGGGCGCGGGCTATCGCGGCAATCACACCGCCCTTGGCTGTGCCATCCAGTTTGGTCAGAATAAGCCCGGTCACGCCCAGCGCCTGATCGAATGCTTTTACCTGGCTCAATGCGTTCTGTCCGGTGTTGGCATCGAGCACCAGCAACACCTCATGCGGCGCATCGGGTAACACCTTGGCGATGACGCGCTTCACTTTTTTGATTTCTTCCATCAGGTGCGCCTGGGTGGTCAGGCGGCCTGCCGTATCGGCCAGCACCACATCGATCTTGCGTGCCTGCGCTGCCTGCACCGCATCGTAGATCACGGCGGCGGCGTCTCCGCTTTGTTGCGCGATCACCGTGACGTTGTTGCGTTCGCCCCAGGTCATCAGCTGTTCGCGCGCGGCCGCACGGAAGGTGTCACCCGCCGCGAGCAGTACAGACAGTCCCTGTGATTGCAGATATTTTGCCAGCTTGCCGATGGAGGTGGTCTTGCCCGCGCCATTGACGCCGACCATCATGATGACGAAGGGTTTGTGAATATCCGCTTGCAGCGGGATTGCCAGCGGTTTGAGCAGTTTGAGCAGGCAGTGTGCCAGGCCCGCCTTGAGCTCTGCGGCCTCAATAAGTTTATGTTCCCTGACATGGCGACGCAGGTCGGCCAGCAGTGCACTGGTGGCATCCATGCCGACGTCCGCCGTGATCAGGATGGTTTCCAGTTCTTCATAGAGATCGTCGTCGATCTTGCCGCCACGGCTGAACAGATCGGTCAGCTGGTTGCCGGTGCGCGACAAGCCGGATTTGAGGCGCTCGACCCAGCTGCGTTTTTCGACGACGGTGTCGGCTATTTTTTCAGGCGTATTCTTTTTTAGAAAACTAAACATTTGGGATGCGTTCCGGTGGCAAGAGTTGGGGCATAATACGCACGGCCACTTCGTGTGGCCATCTTTGTTATTTTATGCCGATTAGGCGTTCTGAGGTTAGGGATTATGCGGAATTTTCTGTTTTGCGTTGCACTGTTGACGGCCGGCTTGCAACAGGCGGCCTCGGCTGAGGTGTTCGAGCACACGCTGGCGAACGGATTGCGAGTCATCGTCAAGGAAGATCACCGTGCACCGGTGCTGGTGCAGCAGATCTGGTACAAGACCGGCAGCATGGATGAGCGCACCGGCAAGACGGGTGTCGCGCATGTGCTGGAACACCTGATGTTCAAGGGCACCCATGCCGTTCCTGCAGGTGAATTCTCGCGGCGTATCGCGGCGGCAGGCGGACGGGAGAACGCGTTCACCAGCAACGATTACACCGCTTATTTTCAGCAGTTGCACAAATCCAGATTGCCGCTGGCGATGAAGCTGGAATCCGACCGGATGCATGGCTTGAATTTAACGAAATCCGAATTTTCCAAAGAAATTAAAGTGGTGATGGAAGAGCGCCGCATGCGCACCGACGATGATCCGCACGCCTTGTTGCAGGAGAAAATGATGGCAGCGGTCTACCTTGAGCACCCCTACCAGCATCCGGTGATCGGCTGGATGAGCGATCTGGAGCAGATGAATGTGAAGGATGCCCGTGCGTGGTATCAACAATGGTATGCGCCCAATAACGCGACGCTGGTCATCGCAGGGGATGTCAAGGCTGCCGAGGTGTTCGCACTGGCGCAGCGCTACTACGGCGGTATCCCAAGACAGGTGCAGCCTGTGCGCCGCAACTTTACCGAACCCGTACAGATCGGTATCAAACGCATCGTCGTGAAAGCGCCTGCCGAGCTGCCGTTGCTGGTGATGAGTTTTCATGCGCCCAATATCGTAGACCCGCAGCAGGACTGGAAGCCTTATGCGCTGGAGATGCTGGCCGGTGTGTTGAGCGGCAATGACTCGGCGCGTTTAAACAAGCATCTGGTGCGCGAGCAGCAGGTGGCAAGCAGCGTGGGGGCAGGTTACGATTCGGCCTCGCGCGGCCCCGCTCTGTTCGCACTGGAAGCTGTACCCAGCGAGGGGAAAACGGTGGCTGAGGTGGAGGCCGCACTGCGTGTCGAGATCGCGCAGCTGGTTAAAGACGGTGTGAATGCGGAAGAATTGCAGCGCGTCAAGGCACAGGTCATGGCGGGCGATGTGTACAAACTCGACTCGGTGTTCTACCAGGCGATGCAGATCGGTCAGATGGAGTCCATCGGGCTGGGATATAAGGCAATTCCCGTGATGCTGGCAAAATTGCAGGCGGTGACCGCCGAGCAGGTGGTTCAGGTCGCGCAGGAGTTCCTGAAAGATGACAATCTGACCGTTGCGGTGCTCGATCCGCAACCGCTGTCAGGCAAGGTTAAACACCAGGCAGGAGATTCAACTCATGTTCGTTAATAAATTGATATGCGCGCTCGCGCTGTGCTGCACCGCCGGCATCGCCGTCGCCACACCCGATATCCAGCACTGGCAGAGTGCCAGCGGCGCGCGGGTGCTGTTTGTGGAAGATCACGATATTCCGATGCTGGACGTCGCGGTGAGCTTGCCGGCAGGCAGCCGGTATGACACGAGCGATAAGTCCGGTGTTGCGGGCCTCGCGCATGGCCTGCTTGATCTGGGTGCCGAAGGCTTAAGCGAGGATGCAATAGCCACCGGTATGGCGGATATAGGCGCGCAACTTGCAGGCGGCCTCGATCAGGACAGGGCGAGTCTGTCCTTGCGCACGCTGAGCCATGCGGCAGAGCGCGAGCAGGCGCTCTCCATCATGGCGCGCGTATTGCAACACCCGGTGTTTCCTGAGGCGATTCTGGCGCGGGAAAAAACGCGCCTGATAGCGGCACTGAAAGAAGCCGAGACCCGTCCGGAGTCCATCGCCGGTCGTGCGTTTCAGAAGGCGGTATTTGGCGCTCACCCCTATGCCTTGCAGGTCTCCGGCGAGATCGCCAGTGTGGAGAAAATCACCGTTCAGGATCTGAACGATTTTTATCGCGCGCACTATAACGCCCGTCGTGCGGTGGTCGCCATCATGGGCGATGTGACGCGAGTCCAGGCCGAAGCGATTGCCCAGCAACTGACGAGCGAATTGCCGACCTCTTCTGAAACTGCTGTCTTGCAAGAGGTTGCGATGCAGATCCCGGCTTCTGAGCTGCGCATCAATCATCCTGCCAGCCAGAGCCATATTCTGATCGGCGCGCCCGGCATGTCGCGCAGCGATCCGGATTACTTTCCGCTGTATGTCGGTAATTACATCCTGGGCGGGGGCGGCTTCGTGTCGCGGCTGATGAACGAGGTGCGCGAGAAGCGGGGCTTAGCCTACAGCGTGTATAGCTACTTCATGCCGCTCAAACAGCCGGGCGTTTTCCAGATCGGCCTGCAAACCAAGAAGGAACAGGCCGATCAGGCATTGATGCTGGTTCGCAAAACGCTGGCGGAATTTGTCGCGAACGGCCCGACCGAGAAAGAGCTGATCGCAGCCCGTCAGAACATCATCGGCGGCTTCCCGTTGCGTATCGACAGCAACCGCAAGATACTGGATTACCTCTCCGTTATCGGTTTCTATGATCTGCCGCTGAGCTATCTGGACGATTTTACCGGCCGTGTCGAGCATGTCACAACGGCGCAAATCCGCGATGCTTTTGCCCGCCACGTCCATCCTGAGGCTATGGCCACCGTGATCGTCGGTGCGCCTCAAATTGAAGCAAAATCTGCCGGAGTCGAACATCAATAAGCTCAGAATAGGCGGCGGCGAGCTGCGCAGCCGCGTCATTACTTTTCCGGATGCAGAAGGGCTGCGCCCGACACCTGACCGGGTACGCGAAACACTGTTCAACTGGCTGGGGCAAACGTTGTATGGGCGCAGCTGTCTGGATCTGTTCGCAGGCAGCGGCGCGTTAGGCATTGAGGCTGCGTCCCGTGGCGCTGAACACGTGGTGATGGTGGAGAAAAACCCGGTGGTTTTTCGCGCTTTGCGGGACAATGTCAGAAAACTTGCCTGTTCTAATATATCCTTGCGCCATCAGGATGGGCTAGAATTCATATCCCGCGACATAAAGCGCTTTGACGTGATCTTTCTTGATCCGCCGTTTCAAAGCGATTATTTGTCCGGATTGCTGGAAATGTTGCCGCAACACCTGTCTGACGACGGCATCGTCTATGTAGAATCAGGGGCTGCGATTGAAGTGCCCGCGCCCTGGCAGGTCATCAAGTCGGGCCGTGCAGGACAGGTGTGGTATCAACTGATAGGGCTGACTGAATGATAAAGGTGGTTTATCCGGGCACGTTTGATCCGATCACCAGCGGCCACGAAGACGTGGTGCGGCGTGCGACCGGGCTGTTTGGCGAAGTGATTGTGGCCGTGGCGAAAAGCCGCGCGAACACTTTATTCACGCTCGATGAGCGGGTGGACATGGCGCGTGAGGTATTCGCAGGCTACGACAACGTGCGCGTGGAAGGTTTCGACGGACTGCTGATGAATTTCGTGCAGTCGCAACAGTCGCGCGTGGTGTTGCGCGGTTTGCGCGCCGCGTCGGATTTTGAATATGAGTTTCAGCTGGCAGGCATGAATCGCAACTTGTATCCTGAAATGGAAACCTTGTTTCTGACGCCAGCCGAACAGTACACCTTCATCTCGGCGACCATGGTGCGCGAAGTCGCGCGCTTCGGCGGGGATGTCGGCAAGTTTGTCTCGCCCACCGTGGCGATCAGGTTGAAGAAAAAAAATAATTTAGATTGACTATAAGAGGAGAAGAAGTATGGCACTGCTGATTACCGATGAATGTATCAACTGCGACGTATGCGAGCCCGAATGCCCGAATGACGCCATCTCGCAAGGCGATACTATCTACGAGATTGATCCCAATAAATGCACCGAGTGCGTAGGTCACTACGATACGCCGCAGTGCGTGGAAGTCTGCCCGGTGGATTGCATCCCTAAAGACCCGGCGCACGTGGAAACAAAGGCTCAGTTGCAAGCCAAATATGACAAGCTGATGGCCGCCAAGGGTTAACCGTCCAGCCTGAAAAAAAACCGCGCTAGCGCGGTTTTTTTGTTTTTGAATGCTAAACAACGGCATCAGCGCTTGTTCCAGATATCCTTGACAGGCTCCGCATCACGGCTCGCGCCTATCGCAGGTAAATCGTAGAAATCCAGCAGCGTGCGCAGCAGGTTGTAGTGATCGACGTGCTGGTCGCTGACCCCGGTCTTTACCATCGTTCCTGCCAGTATCGTGACGACGCGGTTGCCCTCCGTGCCGTTGTCCTCGTCCCAGGTCAGAATCAGCAGGCTGTTGTGCTTGAATGCCCATTCGATGTACGGTTTTATATGCTTTTTCAGCCATTCATCCGCGTCGGTAAAGCTGCCGTCATGCATGTCGTTCTGCTGGTCTGGAATGACGAATGATACGGTCGGCAGCGTGGAAAAATCCTGCGGGAAATCAATAAAGCGTAAGTTGGCCGAGGCTGACAGATGTGGCCAGTTTGCTAGCGGATTGTGTTTGCGCTGATAGGCGCCGGACATGCAGCTTCTGTCCCCGGCTGCGGGCAGGGATTCGGCGTAACTTGCAAAGCTCAGGCCCTTGTCGTCCAACGCGGTGGCAAGATTGTCGCCGCCGAAATCATGAGGGCAGCTGTTGCTGGTGAGGCCTTGCGTAGAGCCGGAAAACAACGCCAGATAATTCGGCTGGCTGGGATGCGTGATGCCATAGGATTGCGTGAGCAACATGCCGCGCTTCAACAATGCATGGATGTAGGAATCGCTGTTGCGCTTGTCCATGATCTGCGAGTAGCCGCGATTCTCTTCGATGACCACCACGACATGATCGGGACGCGGCAACGGCCGGGCGATAGCCGCAGGTGCCATGATTAAAGCCAGCACTAGCGTGAAACTCGCGCAGCAATTCGTTTGCACCCTCGCACGCAAAGTGGGAGAGGGCTGAAGAGGGGGGGCTGGTATGGCGGGTTTTATCATCAGGGTCGGCTTTCTTGCCATGATCGTTAGGGTCGGTGTATGGCGCATGGTGTGGAAGTGCCGCCTGACTTATTGTAAACGAATCATCGGTTCGTCAAGTGCATTGTAAAAATAATTTGAATGTTGGAATAATTTTGCAGGCCATCTCGTCTTCATTAAAGGCAATGACTTGTTACGGGTAATTGGCAACATATGGGACGTCGTGCCGGAACAGGAAGTATGAACGGCATGTTGTGGATTGGTCTGATGCCCAGGTTGTTAAGCTTTGCCAGAATTTACAGACTACCAAGGGGTTATATGACATTTTGTTTAAGAAATTCATTCATGCATCAGCTTGTATGAGTAATGCTGGTATTCGCAAGGTTACAAGCCAACAGGTTGCCGGGTTGTTGTGGTATGGAAGTTGATAATTCAAATACACTTAAACTAGGGGAGTTACATGAAAAAAACAGTACTTGCCGTTGCCATATTGGCCGCTTGCGGGCACGCGCCCGCGTCTTTCGCAACCAACTGGCTTGAACTGCAAAATACCGAAGCACCCGGCGCGCCGGCGTTCAGATTCTGGGGTTTTATCCAGCCGCAATACATCAGCAATTCGGGTGGAACGGTCACCGGCCTTAAAGGTGCGGCGGCCCCTTACAACAATCAGGCGCCGGTATTCAATACGGTAGGTCCTGATCTTGCCAAGAAGGATCAGGTGCAGATATTCCGCGCACGCCCAGGGTTGCGCGGCGCCGTAGCGGACGGCAAGGTCAATTATTTTTTGCTGGGAGAACTGGGTAACAACGGTCTGACGACGATCAAGCAGGCGGTCTTTACCGATGCGACAGTCACCTTCAATACATCCGTGACGCGCATCCGTCTGGGCCTGGGCCGTTTGCCGATCGGTGAGGAAGCCATGCTGGGTGAGCCCGCGATGGATTACATCAATTTCACCAACGTCACGGACGGTCTGCTCAACGAACGTTTTGTAACCGGCAGCAAGGTTGCGGCAGTTGCGCCGAGTGTGCTCAGGCCGGGAACGGCGCGCGGGTCGGTAGGTGCTTATCGCGATACTGGTATCGAACTGTTCGACTGGTTAAGAAAAGACAAGATGGAATACGCCTATGCGCTGATGGTGAGTGAAGGCAACGGCGTCGGTATGCTCGACAACGCCAACGGTGGCAATACCGACCTGACCGGGCGCCTTCAGGCTTCCTATATCTTTGGCGGCAAAGGACCTAAGCGCGAAGATCTGACCGGTTTCATCTGGCATCAGCAAGGCAAGCGTAATTTTTCCGGAGCCAACTACAAGCGTATGCGTGAAGGTGTCGGTTTTAAATATGTGCAGGGTCCTTTGCGTCTGGGTTCGGAGTATATCCGCGCCACTGGCATGATCTTTACCGGCCCCAATCCGCCTTTCAGCCCAGTCGCAGGCACGACTGCGCCGTTAACGCAATTCGGTGTGGAATCATTCAATATGGCGGATGGGTATTATCTCGATGCCGGCTGGAAATTCCTGGAGAAATTCGAGGCGGATTTGCGCTACGACACCTACGACAGAATGAAAAATTCACTAACGGATGAACGAAGGTACACAACCACAACGGTCGGCGGTCAGTATTTCTACAGTGGTGCGATGCGTTTCAATATCAACTATGAATTCCGCAAGCTGCAGGTGGTTAATCCGGGCTCCTTTCCAAAGACGGGTACAGGCCCAGCGTTGCTTAGCAATGCGTTGCTTGTCGCCAATTCGATGGGCAATCGCCTGAGCGCGCAGATGACGTACACCTGGTAATTTTGGATAATTCAGCTGTGCAAAAAGAGCGCTTCGGCGCCCTTTTTGTTGTATGACTTTTAAGAATGGGCATGACAACGTCATGCCCATCGTCTTAAATTTAAGGACGGATGTAAGCCCAGCCTTCTTTCTGGCGCTTCATCAGTTCAAGTACGCCGCCCGGAACGTAGGAAATCGAGGTGAGCATGTCAGCCTTGGTCAGTTTTTTGGCTTCCATGGTGTTTTCACAAGCGACGATCTGGACGCCTTCGGAAATGGCCTTGTCTACTCGGGTGCCGACTTCGGATTCGAGCTTGAGCATGTCGATGCCGGGGCCGTATACGACGATTTCAACGTCAACGTTGTCCTTGCCGAGGCCGTCCTGTACATTCTTGGCATTGTTGAGTACCAGGTTCCATTTTCCGGCGACCGGATCGCACACCTGAAAAACCACGTGGTCGCGTTTGGCAGCGGCGTGCATGGCGGGCATACCGGCTGCGAGGGCGCTGAAGGATGAAAATGGTGCGGACAGGGCCAGCACAGTCGCGAGAATATTGAGATGAAGACGATGTTTCATATTTTAGAACTCCTCGAGTTAGTAGAATTAGCATCTTTATTTATGGTGCTACAGAGGAAGACGCAGGCAGAATGAATTTTATTCCCTTGAGTTTTTCTGTAAGATTCACGCATGTATGGAATATTTCTGCCTGCTGTCACGTCTTAATGAGAATGGGAATATTTCCCTATTCTTTGGTAAAGCGTAATGATGAAAATTCTTTCCTTGTTTTGCCGCACAGACAGCTTTCCGGAACAGCTGGAGAAAATTCGCCCCAGGTTATATCGGATGGCTTTTTCCTGGAGCCATAATGCGGCCCTGGCCGATGATCTGGTGCAGGATGCGCTGACCAAGGCACTGAAAAATGCCAATCAGCTGCGCGATCCGGCGCTGTTTAATGGTTGGCTGTTCAGTATTCTGGCTAACTGCTGGCGAGACCATTTTCGCAGATACAGGGCGATGGAGGATATCGACGAGTTCGATGACATTGAAAAACTCGGGGAATGCGGATGAGTGAATGCTGCTACACCGGAAGATGAACATGCGCAGTCACAAATTGTTTCCCGCGTGCGCGAGGCGATCGCAAACCTGCCCATCGGCCAGCGCCAGGTGCTGATGCTGGTCGATCTCGAAGAATTTTCATATACAGAGGTGGCGACCGTGCTGGCTATCCCGATCGGGACCGTCATGAGCCGTTTGTGCCGTGCGCGTCAGGCGCTGAAAACATTGTTGCAGGAGTCGGTTCCCCAGCAATCGGCCAAGGTCAGCCCAATCAGGAGGGTCATGTGATGCAAAATATATCTGTGGAACATCTGAATGCATTTGTCGATAACCAGCTGGATCCGGATGAAAAAAGCGAAATGTTCGAGCAGCTGGGCCAGGACGATAAGCTTAAAGAGCAGGTCTGCAAATTGCGTGAACTGAAGGAAATGGTGCAGCATGCTTACCCCATGCCACCGGCGCGTAAAAAGTTGCCCGCCAGAATACTGCCCTGCACCAGATCCATGCAGTCTCTGGCAGCCTGCCTGCTGATGCTGTTGATCGGCGGTGCTTCTGGATGGGTGGTGGCCGGTGGGCATGATACAAAAAGCACCGCGAAAATGGTGCGCCTGCTACAGACCATACAAGGCAGTGTGATTGTTGCAGAGCCTGACAAGATCATTGTTCAGGTCAGCAATTCCAACCCGGTCAGGCTCAAGACTGCGCTGGATGAGACCGAAAATTTGCTGCAAAACTACAAACTTGCGCATCGGACACTAAAGGTTGCGATCATAGCGAATGAAAGCGGTGTGGATTTGTTGCGCACGGATGTCTCGCCTTTTGCGGAGCGTTTGAAAATGATGAAAGCCAAGTACCCGAGTATTGAATTTCTTGTCTGTAATCAAACGATTGGAAAATTGCGCAAGGCGGGCGTCATCGTCAGGCTGTTCCCCAATACGTTGATTGCCTCGTCCGCGCTGGAGGAGATTAACAAGCGTCTGCTGCTGGGCTGGGACTATGTCAGGGTCTGAATAATGGTGTCTGCTATTTCCGGGCCAGCGCGATCAGTTGTATATCTTCGACACGGATATGGTGTATCAGCCATCCGCGCAGATAGGATAGCACATCGAATTGCGCGACAAACGGGTTGGCATGCAATTCTTCGTAAAATTCGGCTATCTTTTCTTCAAATGCATGGTGCTGGTCAAGCTGACGGTCGATCCCTTTATACCCGTAGTGATCCATCATCTGCTCTTCCGCGCGAAAATGAATTTTCGCATAGGCATCCAGTGCCTTGATCAGCCGGGCGACTTCGCGCGCGCCGCGTTTATGGGCAACCACCTCGTACAGGTCGTTGATCAGATCGAACAAATAGCGGTGATGCTCGTCGATGACATCAATGCCTATGCTCAGGTTTTCAGTCCAGGGGATCCAGACATTCTCGCGACGTTTGATCGGCGGCAAGGCGAGCACTTGCTTGGGGTCGATGATGTCGTCCCGATAAAGCTCACGGATGCGCAAAATATCCGGCATCGCCATCTCGAAGGCGCGAACCACGGCGGGATCGAAATGACGGCCTGACTCCGCCGTGACCCAGCTAACGGCTTCTTCAACCGGCCAGGCTTTTTTGTACGGGCGCGTCGACGTCAGTGCATCAAACACGTCTGCCACGGCGCAAATGCGAGCGAGCAGCGGAATCTGCTCTTCCTTCAGGCCGTTTGGATACCCGTTGCCGTCCCAGCGTTCGTGATGTGAACCTGCAATATCGCGTGCGGCTGCAATCAGTTCGTCTTTGCCCGCCAGAATCGTGACGCCGATAGCTGTGTGCGCCTTCATGATCTCGAATTCTTCCGGCGTCAGTTTGCCGGGCTTGAGCAATACCGCGTCGGCGATGCCGATCTTGCCCACGTCATGCATGGGCGCTGCGATATAGAGTAACTCGCGTTGTGCTTCAGGCAAGCCGAATTCTTTGGCGATGGTCTGCGCGAAATTGGTCATGCGCATGATGTGCAAGCCTGTTTCGCTGTCGCGATATTCTGAGGCGACGCCCAGGCTGCGGATTACATCGGCACGCGACTCTTCCAGTTCGAGTTCGCGGATGCTCAAGGTCTCGTGAGTCAGGGCACGGTTAACCAGGCCGGATAAGGCGCGAGCGAGGTTATTCATGAATTCGCTGTGTGTTTCGCTCATCTCGTAGCCGGGCGGGGCGAACAACACGGTATAGCCCAGCCCGACTCCATCGGTGTGCAAAGGTAACAGCAGCATGCGTGCCGGTGCCGGCATTTCGGCACAGGGGAGGGTGTCTTGTATCTGGCAGCGATCGCTGACAGCGGGGTTGGTAAATGCAGCCGAATTCCATTGCATCGGAGTCGTCCAGGCAGGCTCCATGCTGAATTGGGCGACCTGGAAGTAGCGTCCGCGCGGATTGAGCAGCAGGATGGCGCCACGCGGTTCCAGTTGCAGATCGTAGTAATTCTCCAGAATGGCGAACAGCCGTTCCAGCAGGATATCCAGATCGGATGTCGTGGTGCTGGTAATGGTCAGCTCGAACACCAGCCTGCTGATGGCAAGCATCCCTTCTTCTTTGTTCATTACAGCTCCCTCCCGTTTGCAGCTTTAATCTGACTTGGTCAGTATTTTTATATTTTGATTATAAATAACCAAATTCGGAGTGTGCATTACTTCTGGCAACATCCGCAATAGAAACTTGACCGCTGCCCCTGCTTGATTTGCCGGATAGGCGCCGCACAGCTGCGGCAGGGCTCGCCTGCCCGGCCATAGACCCAATGCTGCTGCTGGAAATAGCCGGGATTTCCCGATGCGTTGACGAAATCACGCAGCGTGCTGCCACCGGCTTCGATGGCGGCAGTCAGGGTTGCGCGGACCACCTCGACCAGTTTTGCGCAGCGCGCCAGGCTGAGCGTTCCGGCTTTGAGCTGCGGACTGATCCCCGCGCTAAACAGCGCTTCGCTGGCGTAGATGTTGCCCACGCCGACCACCACAGCATTGTCCATGATGAATTGCTTGATGGCGACGTTTCGACCGCGTGTGGCCTGATAAAGATAGCGCGAGTCAAAGCCGGATTCGAGGGGTTCGGGACCCAGCTTGGCTAACAGCGGGTGCGTGTGTATATCGCCTTCATGCCAGAGCACCGCCCCGAAGCGGCGCGGATCGCGCAATCGCATCAGTTTTCCGTTATCCAGCAGCAGATCGAAATGGTCGTGTTTCTCTGGCGACGTGGCATCGGGCAAAATGCGCAGACTTCCCGACATGCCCAGATGCAGGATCAGCGTGCCGCTGCCGCAATCGAACAGCAGGTATTTGGCGCGGCGCTTCAGTGAAATGATGCGCTGTCCGCCCAACAGATCCGGCAGGTTTTCCGGAATCGGCCAGCGCAGGCGGGGGCAGCGAGTGACGACCCCGGTGACGGCAGCACCTTCAAGATGCGGTGCTAATCCGCGCCGCGTGGTTTCGACTTCCGGCAGTTCAGGCACGGCGGCGACGCCACCAGATATATCCGCCTGCTATCGAGAGCAGCAGCGGCAAACCGAGCAAAAATCCGGCACTGATGACCGTGAGCTGCGTTTTGGAGAGCACGATGTTGCTGTCTTTTGCGGCACGCGGTTGCAACGTGATCAGTTGGTCATCGCGAGCCAGCCAGTTCACCATGTTGACCCCCATGTCCACGTTGCCGCCGTTGCCGGCGAAACTGTTGGACAGGAACGCCCCGCAGCCGACTACCACGATGCGCTGCTCCACATCGTTGATGGTGCGGTTAAGGGCCAACGCGATGATGGCGGGGCCGGGTGTGTCGCGCTGCTTGTCGAATGCCGGTTTGCTGTCCAGCGTGTTCATCTCGCTGTGACCGACCCAGCCATGTGCTGCGACTTCCACCAGCACATGATGTTGCCAGTCCGGGTTTTCATTCCAGGCCAGCGGACGCGCCCCCGGGTAGGCCGTGATCAGGTTAAATCCACTGGTGATGGCGTGCAGCGGATATGTCGTGCCCAGCGACCAGGTGACGGGCGCGTTCATTTCGGTAGCAGCCGGGTCAATCACGATGCCGGGCGGCAGCTGCAGGCCGAGTCTCTCGGAGAGGCGTTCCAGTCCGTGCAGCGGTTCGGCATCCACCAGCCAGAGCAGATTGCCGCCGCGCTCGACATAGCGCAGCAGTTTGTCCACTTCGCCGGGCATCAGGTCAACTTGCGGCTGGGTCACCACCAGCACGCGGGTGTTGGTCGGCACATCCTGCGCAATAGCTAAATTTAAGCTGTTGATTTTAAATCCATTTTGCTTGAGCTTCGCGCCGAATAACAGACCCAGGTCATGGTTCGCCCGGCCGTCCAGTTTGCGCTCGCCGTGCCCGTCCAGATACATCACTGTTTGGTTCGTGGTGTGTGCCAGACGCAGCAGAGCGCTGGTGAGGGTTTGTTCATTGAGTTGGGTGAGGTGTTCGCTGCGCCCGGCGTATTCGACCACCATCTCTCCGTTGAGCTGTATGCGTGCTGCACGGGTTTTTTCGGGCTCTTTTTCCGGGTCGATGAATACCAGCTTCAGGTCAGGTTTATAGCGCTGGTAGAGTGATAAAAAGTCCGCGATGATTTTGCGTATGTCACCCAGGCGCGCGTCCTGCTGGGTGGCGTAGACGGTGATGTTGACCGGGCCTGCGAGCTGGTGGAGGATGGTCACGCTGGCGGGTTCCAGGCTGTTGCTGGCATTGAAGGTGATGTCGCGCTGCAATGGATGCAGGTTGGCCAGATAGCCCATGCCCAGTGCGATGCCCGACAGCAGCAACACAAACATCAGATTGCGCAGGATAGTGGAGTTAAAAAATTTACGCAGCATGGTTTATCCGTAGACCCGGTTATTGTGCAGTCGCTTCATGGTCAGCAACAGGAAGACGGTGGTGAACAGCAAGAAGAAGGCAGCGTCCCGGCTGTCGAGCAGGCCGGCGTTGAAGTTCTGAAAGTGATAAAGAGGAGAGAGCTGATGCCAGGGTGAATCGGCCGCTGTGGCACCGATGTCGGCCAGCCAAAGGCCAGCCAGCACAGCCAGTGCGCCGATCGCGGCAATGACGGGCTGGGTGGTGAGCGAGGATACATATAAACCCAGGGCGACATAGCTTGCAGTCAGCAGAATCAGGCCGATGCAGTTGGCGAGTAACAGTCCGTGATCGAGATGCGTGCCGAGCGCCAGCGTATATAGCATCAGCGGCACGGCTGTCAGCAGTGCCAGCAGAAAAAACAATAAGCCAAAAAATTTGCCCAGCACGATGTGGCGTCCTGACAGCGGCGCTGCGAGCAGCAGCGTCAAGGTCTGATTGCGCCTCTCTTCCGCGATCAGGCGCATCGTGAACATCGGCACCAGCATCATCAGCAGCAGGGCCGCGGTATTGAACAAGGGGGCGGCAACGGTGATCGTCACGCCGGGTGGATTGGCAAGTGTTGCAAGTTGGGGTTGTATTTCCAGAAAGGCTTCCAGTCTCGCCAGGAAAAACCAGGCGAAAATGAATTGCAGCACAGCCAGCACGAACCAGGTCGAGGGCATGGCAAACAGGCTGCGCATCTCACGCATTGCGATCAGGCGGATCATAAATTCACTCCTTTGTCGCCGGTAATCTTGACGAAGACGTCTTCCAGCGTGGCGTGCAGCGGGGTGAGCTGCTCCAGTTGCCAGCCATGTTGCGCTGCCAGGCTTAGCAGCAGGCTGCCGGGGTTGTCGTCCGGCGTGTGCAATACGCGGAATTGCGTAGGCGACAATTGTTCAACGGACGTGACGCCATTGATATCCTGTAGTTCGCTCAAGGCAGGCGGATGACGCAGGCTGATCAGAAAGCCTGTTACCTGCCCGTAGTGCTGCATACGTAAACTGGAGTCGCTGTAGATCAGGCGGCCGTGCTGCATGATTTCCACGCGGTCGCAGACGCTTTCGACTTCATTCAGCAGATGCGTGGACAGGATCACGCTGCTGGTGTCGCCCAATTCGCGGATCAGCGTGCGGATGTCGCGTATTTGCGAAGGATCAAGGCCGACGGTGGGCTCATCCAGCACGATGACGGCGGGGCGATGAATGATGGCTTGCGCAATGCCGACGCGTTGTTGATAACCTTTTGATAGGGTCGAGATGGTTTTTTTTCTGACTGATTCAAGCCCGCAGCGAAGGCAGGCCTGTGTCAGTGCCGCTGGGACGTCAGCGGATTTCATGCCGCGCAGTCTTGCTGCAAACGTCAAATAGTCGTCCACGCAAAGTTCGCGGTACAAGGGGGGGGTTTCCGGCAGATAGCCGATGTGCGCCTTGGCCAGCGCAGGTTTTTGCCGCAAGTTGATGCCGCAGATTTCGATTTCGCCGCTATTGGGCAGCAAACAGCCAGTCAGCATTTGCAGCGTGGTGCTCTTGCCAGCGCCGTTGTGACCCAGCAGGCCCAGCACTTCGCCGCGCTTTAATTGCAGCGTCACGCCATGGATGACCAGCTTGTTGCCGAAGCGGCGCGTGAGGTTCTGAGCGCTAAGCGTTATTTGGGGAGTTGCGTTTGACAAAGTAAGTGGCGGCAGTGGTTGTGGATAGTCCTGAATATAACCTAATATGTGTGCCCGTATCAAAAGCTGTATTGCCATGAACAATTTCAACTGTTTAATTATCGCGAGTTTATTGCTGGCCGGTTGTGCGCAAACGGCCAAACCTGTTGCATCGGTGCAGATTGAACCGCCTGTGCAAGCCGCCCCCGGGGCAGCCCCTGAAGTCGCCCCGGTATTGCCTGACATCGAGTTGAGCAGCGAATTGCTGTATGAATTTCTGTTGACCGAAATTGCCAATCAGCGCGGGCACAAGGCGCTGGCAGTGGACGGAAGTGCGGATCTTGCGGAAAAAACGCGTGATCCGCGTCTGGCCAAACGCGCCGCGCAACTGGCACTGGAATCGGGTGATATCAACAGGACGATCGCGGCGTTCAGACTCTGGCAGGAAACCGAGCCTTCCGCTGTCATGTCGACACGCGTGCTGTCGCAGTTGTTGCTGCGCAGCGGCCATCTGGATGAGGCGCGTGTCGAGTTCGTCAAAGTGCTCAAGACGGAAGAACCTGCGGTGGGACCTACCTTCATTCAGCTCTATTCTTTGGTAGCGGGCTATCCGGACAAGGCGGCGTCCTTGCAACTGATGCGTGATCTGGCAGTTCCTTATCCGAAAGTGGCAGAGGCCCATTGGGCGGTGGCGCAGCTGGCGGCAGCTTACGGCGATGAGAAGTTGGCGCTGAATGAAGTGCGCGAGGCGCGAGTACTGCGGCCCGAGTGGGATGCGCCCGTTTCATTGGAAGCACAGCTGTTACGCAAGACCGAACCTTTGCTCAGTCTTGATCTGTTGCGCCGCTATTTGTCTGACTATCCGAAGTCCGGCGAAATTCGTCTGCAATACGCGCGCACGTTGCTGGAGCAAAAGCAATACAAGCCTGCGCGCGATGAATTTAAGCGTCTTTCCATTGAAAGTCCGGATAACATCGAACTGGCGTTTGCCGTTGCACTGATCTCAATACAGCTAAACGATTTGCCGGGCGCGGAAGCAGAACTCAGGCAGGCGCTGGTCGTCGGGGGAAAGGGGCAGGATACCGTTGAGTATTTTCTCGGGCAGTTGAGCGAGGCGAAAGAAGACGAAGCAGAGGCGCTTGCTCACTATCGTGAAGTAAAGGCGGGCGAATATCAGTTTCCCGCACAATTGCGTGTGGTTTATCTGCTCAACAAGCAAGGCCGTTTGAGTGAGGCAAGGTTGCAGTTGCAGCAAGCGTCGGCCAACACCCCCGCACAACGCGTGCAGGTGGTGCTGATAGAGGCGCAGCTGCTCAGTGAAGCCCGCCAGTATCCGGAAGCCTATCAGGTGCTGGAAAAGGGCATGGTGAAATTGCCCAATCATCCGGACCTGTTATATGAAGCCGCGATGTTGGCCGACAAGTTAGGTAAATATGAGGCGTCCGAAAAATTTTTACGCAAACTGATTCAGCTCAAGCCGGATCACGCCCATGCCTATAATGCGCTGGGTTACAGTTTGCTGGAACGCAATGTGCGCGTGGCCGAAGCGGTTGCGCTGGTCGAGAGGGCGCTGCAGCTGACACCTGACGATCACGCCATCATGGATAGCGTGGGCTGGGGTTACTATCGCGCTGGCCGCCTGGACGAGAGCATAGCGATGTTGCGGCGAGCTTTCGAGGGTAATCCTGATCCCGAGATCGCGGCGCATCTGGGCGAGGTGCTGTGGATACGCGGCGATAAAGCGGAGGCCGCCAAAGTCTGGCAGGACAGCCTCAAGGCGCATCCTGACAGCGTGCCGTTGCAAGCTGTTATGAAACGGTATCTGCCTTGATTCGTTGCTGGCTGATCCTGCTGTTGCTGAGCGGTTGCGCATCGCTGCCGCCATCGCCGCCACGCCCTGTGCAGTCGGAAGCCGCATCCTTCGCGATGAACGGGCGCCTCTCGGTCAAACACAACGGTTCACGCGATTCAGCCGGATTGCGCTGGACGCACCAGGCACAAACCGATGAGATCCTGTTGCTCACGCCGTTAGGCCAAACGGCGGCACGCATTTATCGCGATGCAAAAGAGGCAACGCTGGATGAGGGCGACAGGCATTACAGCGACACGGATGTCGAGTCGCTGATGATGCAGGTGCTGGGTTGGCGCTTGCAGCTGGATGGGCTGCATCACTGGGTGCTCGGACTGACGGATGCGGGTGACGCGCTGGTTGAGCGCGATGAGCTGGGGCGCATGACCGTGCTGCATCAGGATGGCTGGGAGGTCCGCTATCTTAAATATGCGGATGATAAAGCGGACAGCTTGCCCGCTCGCATGCAATTGTCCCGGGATAATTTGCAGTTGACGCTGTTGATAGACGAATGGGAATGGAACATAAAATGAAGGATGCAGGATGCAGGATGCAGGATGCAGGCGCAGGCGCAGGCGCAGGTCGGGATGAATCCCGGCAGTTATCTTGCCCGGCGCCTGCCAAACTGAATCTGTTTCTGCATGTCACCGGACGGCGTGCGGACGGTTTGCATTTGTTGCAAACGTTGTTTCGTTTCATCGATCTGAATGACACCCTGCATTTCAGTTTGCGTGCAGACGGCATTGTTCATCGCACCAATAATATTGAAGGCGTGCCTGAAGAGCAGGATTTATGTGTGCGCGCCGCACAATTATTGAAAAAAGAAACGGGTTGTTTGCTGGGGGTGGATATTGAATTGAAAAAGCGCATCCCGATGGGGGGCGGTCTGGGGGGCGGGAGTTCCGATGCGGCGACTACGCTGATCGCGCTCAATCGCTTATGGTCATTGGGTTTGACTCGTGAGAAGCTGATGTTTCTGGGCTTGCAATTGGGTGCGGATGTGCCGGTTTTTGTGTTCGGTGAGAACGCTTTTGCGGAAGGCGTCGGCGAAAAATTACAGGCTTATTCGCTGCCGCAAGCCTGGTATGTGGTGCTTTTTCCGCCTGTTCATGTGCCGACCGCGAAAATATTTTCACATCCGGAATTGACACGCGACTCAGTTTCGATAATAATTCGCGCCCTCTCGTTGCAGCAATGCCGAAATGACCTGCAACCGGTAGTGTGCAGTCTCTATCCGGAAGTGGCGAGTTATCTCGAAGTGCTGGGGAAATATGGCAAAGCGATGATGACAGGTTCGGGCGCATGTGTTTTTGCCGAATTTGAGACACAGAGCGCAGCCGAAGCGGTATTGCGGCAGTTGCCGAAAGAAATGCACGGCGTAGCAGTACAAGGTTTATTAAGGCATCCGTTGCAGGATTGGGTGCCGAGTTAGGTTATTGGGGAGTCGCCAAGTGGTAAGGCAACGGGTTTTGATCCCGTCATTCGTAGGTTCGATCCCTACCTCCTCAGCCACAATCAGGGCACGTATGTGCCCTTTTGGTTTTTATTCTTTAAGGGGTTCACGTGTCCTACGATAGCTTGATGGTGTTCACCGGTAATGCCAATCCTAAGCTTGCCGAAGCGGTGGCGCAGCATCTGGATATCACGCTGGGCCGCGCGACAGTCGCTCGTTTCTCTGACGGCGAAGTGATGGTTGAACTCCTTGAAAATGTGCGCGGTAAGGATGTGTTCATCCTGCAATCGTCCTGTGCACCGACCAATGATAATTTGATGGAAGTCATGGTGATGGCCGATGCGCTGAAGCGCGCGTCTGCCGGGCGCATCACCGCTGCGATGCCGTATTTCGGCTACGCACGTCAGGACAGGCGCCCGCGTTCGGCGCGTGTCGCGATTACCGCCAAGCTGGTCGCAGATATGCTCACCAGTGCCGGCGTCGATCGTTTGCTGACCATGGATCTGCACTCTGACCAGATTCAGGGCTTCTTCGATATTCCGGTGGACAACATCTACGCCAGCCCGATTCTGCTGGCAGACGTGTGGCGCCAGAACTACCCCAACCTGATCGTGGTGTCGCCCGACGTGGGCGGCGTGGTGCGCGCCCGTGCGCTGGCCAAGCAGCTGGATGCCGACCTCGCCATCATCGACAAACGTCGTCCCCGTCACAACGTGGCCAAGGTGATGAACATCATCGGTGAAGTGGCCGGGCGTACCTGCCTGATCATGGATGATATGGTGGATACCGCCAACACGCTGTGCGAAGCCGCAAAAGCACTGAAGGAAAAAGGCGCGACGCGCGTACTGGCTTACTGTACTCATGCGGTATTGTCAGGGCCTGCTGTCGAGCGCATCGAAAATTCCGCAATCGACGAGCTGGTGGTAACCGACACCATTCCTTTGTCGGAAGCTGCCAGGAATTGCAAACGCATACGCCAGCTGAGTACCGCAGAATTGATGGCTGAAACGATACGCCGCATCAACAACGAAGAGTCGGTCAGCTCGCTGTTTACAGAATAAATTTTAGCGGCAGCCATGTTGGTTGCCGTTTGTTTGAATCGACTGGTCGCGGTCGATTCTATATTTGGAGAAGTAAAAATGACAATTACATTCAATGCAACAACACGCAAAACGCAAGGTACGGGTGCGAGCCGCCGTCTGCGTAAAGCCGGTTTCATACCAGGCGTAGTTTACGGTTCAGGCGATGCAGTCATGATCGAAATGAATCACAATGAGCTGTACTACAAGTTGCGTGCAGAAGCATTTCACGCTTCCGTGCTGACCATGAATCTGGATGGCAAGGAACAAGCCGTACAATTGCGCGCTTTCGTCAATCATCCGTTCCGTCAGCAAGTTCAGCATCTGGATTTCCAGCGTGTGGATTTGAACAAGAAGATCCATATCAAAGTGCCATTGCATTTCATCAACGCTGACATCGCACCGGGTGTCAAAACCGGCGGCGGCAAGATCAGTCACGTGATGATCGAAGCGGATGTTACTTGTCTGCCGGCTGATCTGCCAGCTCATATTGAAGTTGATTTGGCCAAACTGGAACTGGGCCACTCCATCCACTTGTCGGATCTGGTTCTGCCTAAGGGCGTCGAACTTGCAGCACATGGTTCGCATACGGCTGAAGCCGTCGTAGCGACGGTGCATGTGCCGCGCGGTGCGATTGAAGTGGAAGCTGCAGCACCTGCTGCTGCCGCTGCCGCTGCTGCTGCACCGGCTGCCAAGAAGTAACAGGATATATCCTTTGAAACCCGCCATTGCTGATACCGGCATGGCGGGTTTTTTATCGGGTTGAAAAATGAGTTCAATACGTTTAATTGTCGGTCTGGGCAACCCCGGACGCGAATATGAAACTACCCGCCACAATGTCGGTTTCTGGTGGGTGGATGAACTCGCGCGTAAAGATAATCTGAGTTTCAGAAGTGAGGCTAAGTTTCACGGCCTGGCGGCGCGCGGTCAGGTGCACGGTCACGAAGTGGCGCTGCTCAAGCCGCAGACCTTCATGAACCTGTCCGGGCGGGCCGTTGGCGCAATGGCACAATTCTATAAAATTCTGCCCGCCGAGATTCTGGTGGTGCATGACGAGCTGGATTTGCAGCCGGGTATTGCGCGCCTGAAAATGGGCGGCAGCCACGGCGGGCACAATGGACTCAAGGACATCATCGCGCAGCTCGGCACGAAGGATTTCTGGCGTCTGCGTTTAGGCATCGGTCATCCGGGTGACCGGGCCGAAGTGGTCAACTATGTGTTAAACGATCCGCGCACGGACGAGCGCGAACTGATAGAAGAGGCGATGCAGCAATCGCTGCATGTCGCACCTCTGGTCGTAGAAGGCAAAGTAGAAGCGGCGATGTTGAAACTGCATACCCGGTAAATATTGTCGACATCAACTCGCATTACCCCCGCGCCATCCCGATTACTGCCACGCCCATCGTCAGCAAGCCCAGGGCCAGATTCACCGCGACCAGCTTGCGGATCTTGCCCAACAGTTCGCCGGCTTCCATCCAGCGTTGATTGGCGACATGCCGGCTGAAATTCCGGTAGAGACCGAAGAATACATGGCCGTAGATTGCGATCATCACGAGTCCCAACGCCAGCATGATGTGAACATGAGTACCCACGTGGGCCATGCCGCCATACATATAGATCAGGTATGTGCCGCTTGCCAGCAGCGCGCCGATGGCAGCCCATACCCAGTTGAAGAAACGGCTAAACACGGAGTCCCACAGGCGCAGGCGTTGCATGGGTTCGAGGATTTCCACGATTGCCGGACGCAGCACCACGTAGGCGAAAAACATGCCGCCGACCCAGATCAGTACAGACAGAAGATGAATGAATTTGAATAACGACATGATAATAAGCTCCCTGGTAGTTAATCTCCGCGTCTGCGCGTGAGGCGATTCTTGCTTTTAAAAGTCAGGAGCTGCATGACAGCATCGAACAGCCGGGTTTGTTGATCGCCCAGTCAGGTCGCTTTGCCGTCAACTCGGCGGGGATGTCATCGTCATAGGGATGGCGAGCCGCTTCCATCAGCTTGTCTATCAGGCTCAGGTCATCGCGCATTACGGCGTCGATCGCTTGCTGGGCGAGATAATTGCGCAGAATAAAACGCGGGTTCACAAGATTCATGCGGGTGCGACGTGCCTGATCCGTATCCATTTGCAGCGCCAGTCGGGCGACGTAACGATTCAGCCAGGCGTTGAACAGCTCGCTGTGACTCTGATAGAGCGAATCCTGATAGAACGCGTTGCGCAATATTTCTAAATCAGGTGAGTGCAGTTTGATGTCGGCCAGGGCACGGAAGAATTCCGTCATATCCACTTCCGCACGCTGCATCAGCTCAAAAGCGCTTTCCACCAGAACGGCATCCTCATCCCGCCATTGCTGCAGGCCGAACTTGGCGGCAAGCATGTCGGATAAACTGCTTTGCAGCGTGGCATCGAAATAAGCCAGTCCTTGGTCGAGGATGGCTCTTGAGGGTGCGACCGTAGCCAGCGCATCGGCCAGTCGCGCAAGATTCCAGCGTGCCACCGGGGGTTGCTGCGACAGGCAGTAGCGGCGCCACTCACTGTCGGTGGTGTTGGGCGTCCAGCCCGGATCGAAGTTATCTATCCAGCCGTAAGGCCCGTAGTCTATGGTCAGGCCGATGATGGACATGTTGTCGGTGTTCATCACGCCATGCACGAAACCGACACGCAGCCATTCCACGACGAGTCGGGCGGTCCGTTCGCAAACCAGTCTGAACCAAGTCGCGAAGTAATCCTCATCTTGCAAACTGATCTCTTGATAATCCCGCGCGATGGTAAAGTCGATCAGGCGCAGCAGCAGCTGATGTTCGCCACGGGACGCGAGAATTTCGAAATGTCCGAAGCGGGTGAAGCTGGGCGCTGCGCGGCAGACGATGGCGCCGGGCTCAAATCCCGGATTGCCGTCGTAGAGCATGTCGCGCATCACCGGCTCGCCGCTGGCAATCAGGCTCAGCGCACGCGTAGTGGGTATGCCCAGGTGATGCATCGCCTCGCTGCACAGGAATTCGCGCAAGGACGAACGCAACACGGCGCGCCCGTCTGCATTGCGCGAATACGGCGTCATGCCAGCCCCTTTGAGCTGCAATTCCCATCGTTCGCCACGCTGGTTGATCACTTCGCCCAGCCCGATGGCGCGACCGTCGCCCAGTTGCCCCGCCCAGTTGCCGAACTGGTGCCCTCCGTAGCGGGTGGCATAGGCGGTCATGCCGGGCAACAGGCGATTGCCGGAAAAGGCCGCCAGAAAACTTTCAGAATGCACATCTTCATCGGACAGATTCAAGATGCGCGAGACTTCACTTGAATAGGCCAGCAGGACAGGTCGCGCAACCGGGGTCGGATCGATGGCAGCCCAGCATACGCCCGGTGTTTGTCGGGATTGCAGTATTCCCGTCTCATCTCCGGGCAATTCGGTGACGAAGCGATTGTTGAAATTCAGTTGTACCACGAGGATTTTCCATCCGAAATTAAACGACACGCTATATTACCTGACAAATATAGTCGGAATATGGTTTCGGCGAAATTATAATCGTGGAACAGGTCGCTATTCGGCCACCTTGCCGCGCAAGGTTTTCAGATCTGAACGACGGGTTTTTCCTTCCAGGCGCTTCTTTTTAGAGCTTCTGGTGGGTTTCGTCGGGGTGCGTTTTTTGGCCGAGATGCCTGCGCTGATGATCAGAGCCTGAAGGCGGGCAAGCGCATCCTCGCGGTTCTTCTCCTGGCTGCGATAGCGTTGCGCCTTGAGGATGATCACGTCGTCATTGGATATGCGCCGGTCGGCAAGTTGTCTCAACTTTTCCTTGTACTCTTCCGGCAGCGATGAGGCATTGATGTCGAAGCGCAGGTGGATCGCAGTCGAGACTTTGTTGACGTTCTGCCCGCCCGCACCCTGTGCGCGTATCGCATTCAGTTCAATCTCAGAATCCGGGATTTCGATGTGTGGCGTTATTTGCATGCTGCCAGCGCCTGCTTCAAATACACCCCGGTTACACTTTTCTTGTTTTTGGCGATGTCCTGTGGCGAGCCTTGTGCGATGATCTGTCCGCCGCCGTCGCCGCCTTCAGGGCCCAGATCGATCACCCAGTCGGCGGTTTTGATTACGTCCAGATTGTGTTCGATCACCACCAGCGTGTTGCCCTGGTCGCGCAGCTTGTGAATTACCCTGAGCAACAACGCGATGTCGTGAAAATGCAGGCCGGTGGTGGGCTCGTCCAGGATGTACAGCGTGCGCCCGGTGTCACGCTTGGATAACTCTAACGATAATTTGACGCGCTGCGCCTCGCCGCCGGACAGCGTGGTGGCGGATTGTCCCAGCGTGATGTAGCCTAAGCCCACGTCGAGCAGGGTTTGCAGCTTGCGCGCGATGATGGGCACCGCCTTGAAGAATTCGTGTGCCGCCTCTACCGTCATCTGCAATATCTGCTGGATGTTTTTACCCTTGTATTGAATCTCCAGCGTCTCGCGGTTGTAGCGCTGGCCGTGACAGACGTCGCAGGGCACATAGATGTCCGGCATGAAGTGCATCTCGACCTTGATCACGCCATCGCCCTGACAGGACTCGCAGCGCCCGCCCTTGACGTTGAACGAGAATCGGCCCGGCCCGTAGCCGCGTTCGCGTGAAGACGGGACGCCTGCGAAAAGTTCGCGGATCGGCGTGAACAGGCCGGTATAGGTGGCCGGATTGGAGCGCGGCGTCCGTCCGATGGGCGACTGATCGACGTTGATCACCTTGTCGAAAAATTCAAGGCCGCTGATCGAGGCGTGCGGCGCAGGTTCGTTGTTGCTGCGATACAGATGCTGCGAGACGGCAGGATACAGCGTGTCGTTGATCAGCGTGGATTTGCCGGAGCCGGATACGCCGGTCACGCACACCAGCAAGCCTACCGGCAGGTTGAGCGTGACGTCTTTGAGATTGTTGCCGCAAGCCCCGACGATACAGAGCATGCGTTCAGGATCGGGTGACATGCGTTTTGACGGCATCGGGATCTGGCGACGCCCGGTCAGATAATCGCCGGTAAGCGACTCGGGATTGTTGCAAATCTCATCCGGCGTGCCTTCTGCGACGATCATGCCGCCATGCTCGCCGGCACCCGGCCCCATGTCCACCACATAGTCGGCATGACGGATCGCGTCTTCGTCGTGTTCCACCACGATCACGCTGTTGCCCATGTCGCGCAGACGGTAGAGCGTGGTCAGCAGCCGGTCGTTGTCGCGCTGATGCAGCCCGATGGAAGGCTCGTCCAGCACATACATCACGCCGGTCAGGCCTGAGCCGATCTGGGATGCCAGCCGGATGCGCTGCGCCTCTCCGCCGGAGAGTGTTTCGGCCGAACGTTCCAGGGTCAGGTAATTGAGGCCTACGTTGTTCAGAAAGGTCAGTCGGCTGGCGATCTCATGCACGATCTTTTCCGCAATCGCCTGTTTCTGTCCTTGCAGTTTCAAGCCCAGGAAGAAATCAAGCGCCTGTTGCAGCGGCAGCGCGCTGATCTCGTATAAATTCTTGTCCGCGAAACGCACATGACGCGCCTCCACACGCAATCGCGTGCCGTGGCATTCCGGGCAGGTGCAGCCATTCAGATATTTCGACAGCTCTTCGCGCACGGTGGGCGAGTCGGTTTCCTTGTAGCGGCGTTCCAGGTTGTTGACCACGCCCTCGAAGGCGTGTTCGCGCAGCATCGGTTTGCCACGGTCATTCATATACTGGAACGCGATTTCCTCACGGCCGGTGCCATACAAGATGATCTGCTGGATGTGGTCAGGCAGGCTCTCGAAAGATTGCTCCAGATCGAAGTCGTAATGGCGGGACAGTCCCGACAATAACTGGTGATAGAACTGATTGCGCCTGTCCCAGCCCTTGATCGCACCTGAACCCAAAGATAAGGAGGGGAGAGAGACGATGCGTTTCGGATCAAAAAAGGTGATCACGCCGAGGCCGTCGCACTTGGGACATGCGCCCATCGGATTGTTGAACGAGAACAAGCGCGGTTCGAGTTCGGGCAGCGAATAGTTGCAAATCTGGCAGGCGAATTTGGCCGAGAACAGGTGCTCGACGCCTGAGTCCATCTCCGCCGCCACGGCACGCCCATCGGAATGGCGCAGCGCAGTTTCGAACGATTCGGCCAGGCGCTGCTTGGAATCCGGATTGACTTTCAACCTGTCCACCACGATTTCTACGGTGTGTTTCTTGGTCTTCTGCAAGGACGGCAGCGCGTCGATCTCATACACCGTGCCGTTGATGCGTAGCCTTGTGAAACCCTGGGCGCGCAGCTCGTCGAACATGTCCAGTTGCTCGCCTTTGCGATCCACCACCAGCGGCGACAGAATCATGATGCGCGTGCCCTCGGGCAGTTCGAGCACATGATCGACCATCTGGCCTACGCTTTGCGACTGCAACACCAAGTCGTGCTGCGGGCAGTACGGGTCACCCGCGCGGGCGAACAGCAGGCGCAGATAGTCGTGAATTTCGGTGACCGTGCCGACGGTGGAGCGCGGGTTGTGGGATGTCGCTTTTTGTTCTATCGCGATCGCAGGCGACAGGCCCTCGATCAGATCCACATCCGGCTTTTCCATCAGCTGCAGGAACTGCCGCGCGTAGGCGGACAGGGATTCCACGTAGCGGCGTTGCCCCTCGGCATACAGCGTGTCGAAGGCCAGCGACGACTTGCCGGAGCCGGACAAGCCGGTGATCACTACCAGCTTGTGGCGCGGCAGATCGAGGTTGATGTTCTTTAGATTGTGGGTGCGTGCACCGCGTATCTTGATGCTTTCCATGATGGCTCTGCGTTGTGACGACGACCCATCAATATACGCGCTTTCGTGCGCAATCCCAAACTGCTTTAACCACGCTGATTGATTGCCGAACGGTCTTTATGACTGCATCCATCGCAGGAATTAAATATCGTATTTCCAGCCGGCCTGGCTCCGAACCCTCTCTACGTTTATCCCCGCTTGCGGGGAAAGCCGCGACTTGGCTATCGTTTTTGGATAGTTTGTCCCATACCAAATAGTTTCAAGTGTTGCTAGGCGATGGGCGGCTAGGTGGCGATGAGAATGTCAGACGCTTGCATTAACGCGCCTGAAGTCAATCAAAATGCGTCGCTTGGCCGCGCCCTCACATTAGAGGTTCAGCTTCGCATTATGTTTGCTGGCGCACGGTTCGAGCGCGCTGGAAAGATTAGGGTGGCGCGGATATCAGAAGGAGAAATCATGATTAAATCATACGACGTCGCTATTATTGGTGCGGGATCTGCCGGCCTCACGGCGCTGCGTGAAGTGCGCCGCCAGACTGATAATTTTGTGTTGATCAATGAAGGCCCATACGGCAGTACCTGCGCGCGGGCCGGATGCATGCCTTCGAAAGCGCTCATCGAAGCGGCCAACGCCTTTCACCGGCGCAAGTCGCTTGATGCCTTCGGCGTGAGCGGTGCAGAAAGGCTTACCGTCGATATTCCCGCTGTCTTGAGGCGCGTGCGCCGGTTGCGCGACGGTTTCGTTGAGGGCATGCTCAAGCTCACTGACGACCTGCAAGATCGCAGCATTGCTGGCCGCGCACGGTTCCTCGAACCGCAGGTACTCGATGTCGGTGAACGTCGCTTGCATGCCAAAAAGATCATCATCGCGACAGGGTCTCGTCCAATCGTTCCCAAAGAGTGGGCTGCACTCGGCGCACGGATGCTGACCAGCGACGATTTGTTTGAGCAGGAAACGCTGCCATCAAACATGGCGATTATTGGCATGGGTGGTCTTGGCAGCGAGATCGCCCAGTCGCTCGCGCGGCTTGGCATAGAGGTGACCGGTTTCGATGCTGCGGATTATATCGCCGGGCTGAGCGATCCTCATGTCAACAAGCTGGCCGTGGCATTATTGCGGGCGGAGTTCACCCTGCAACTGGGGCTGGCCGCTGAGCCTGTCATCGAGGGTGAGCGTATCCGCGTGCATGCCGGAGGCGAGAGTGTCCTGGTCGACAAGGTGCTCGTCGCACTCGGTCGACGCGCCAATGTCGATCAGATGGGTATCGAGAATTTGGGAGTCGAACTCGATGAACACGGTGTGCCGCCTTTCGATGCAAGTACCATGCAGATCGCCGATCTTCCCGTGTACATCGCAGGCGATGCTAACCGTCACCTTTCGTTGCTGCACGAGGCGCTCGACGAGGGATATATCGCCGGATATAACGCGCTGCGGAATCAGCCGGTATGCTTCGAACGACGGGTGCCGCTTGCGATTGTATTTACCGATCCCGGCATCGCCGTGATCGGACAGGCCTTCGATGAGCTTAACGAGAATGAGACCGTCATCGGCGAGGTCGATTTTTCAAGTCAGGCGCGCGCGTATGGCGGAGGTTAATCACGGCCTGTTGCGCGTCTATGCCGACAGAAGCAGTGGCAGGCTAACAGGTGCCGAGATGTGTGCGCCGCAAGGTGAGCACCTTGCCCATCTGCTGGCGTTGGCGGTACAGCGCAAGCTGACGGTGCGCGAGTTGTTGAGCATGCCGTTTTATCATCCTGTCCTGGAGGAAGGCCTGCGCACTGCGTTACGTGACGCCGCCGGCAAATTGGGCGACGCAGATGTTGCCGATCTGGCCTGCTGCGATCGACCGGGTGCCGACGCGCTTTAGCTGCTGCGAACCGGACACTGGCGGCTTTTGCATCTGTCCGCGCGGGTCGGCCGTCAGGTGGCGGAGCTATTGCCGGCCCCGGGCAATGTAAGTTTTCTATGCTCGGATGTCTGCGGTGATCTCATATGAACGCAGACGTGCTGAATGATCGAAAATCTGCGATGTGATCATCAATTCATCCGCGCCTGTCTGTTCGATGAATGCCTTCAATGTGCGTTTCACCGTGTCGGGTGAGCCGATCGCGGCGCATGACAGGATCTCGCCCAGCACGTCACGCTGATGCGGGGCGATGCTGGTCCAGGTAACCCTCCACTGGCGGCTGAAGACGCCTGGGGTGGCCGCTGCGCAGGCTGACAAATGCCATGATGCTCGGCCAGCCAGAAGCGCTGGTAGCCCAGGCGCTCTGCGTGCCGGGCAAGATCAAGCGTGTTGCGAAACGACTGGGCAGCATCGCCTCCTTCGTTGATCGGGGACAGGTCAAGGATGGAAAATGGGATCATTTGGTGTGAATTTTGGCGGCAATCGCACTAAAGTCGCGGGACGACTTTTGCTTTAACCGGCCAGCCCTACATAGACATTTTGCACGTCATCATCGGCATCGATGGCTTCCAGGAACGCTTCGACTTCCTCGCGCTCTGCATCATTCAATGTCACGGGATTCTTTGCGCGGTAGCCTATCAGCGCAGACTGCACGGTAAAGCCGAAAGCCGGCAGTGCGCGGCATACCGCATCCAGATCGACAGGGTCGGTCAGAAACAGCGTGGCACCTTCATCGCCGGCTTCAAAATCCTGAGCGCCGGCCTCGATCGCCGCAAGTTCCGCGTCAGCCTCTTTTGTGGTCGGTGTCGCCTCGATCATGCCAAGATGGTCAAAGTCCCATGAAACCGAACCCGATGCGCCCAGTTGCCCCTTGCGGAACAGCACGCGAATGTTCGGATAGGTGCGGTTGCTGTTGTCCGTCAGACATTCGACGATCACGGGCACCCTGTGCGGCGCGAAGCCTTCGTAGGTCAAGCGTTCCAGACTCATCCCCTCGTCGAGCAGTCCGGCGCCCTTCTTGATCGCGCGCTCCAGCGTCTCCTTGGGCATGGATACCTTCTTGGCCTGTTCAACCACCAGTCGCAGGCGCGGGTTCATGTCAGGGTCGGCGCCGGCTCTGGCCGCCACCATGATTTCCTTGGACAGCTTGCCGAAAATACGTCCTTTGGCATTGGCTGCTACTTCTTTATGTCTGGCTTTCCACTGTGCGCCCATATCTGCTCTCTTATATATTTAATCCGCCAGGGGAAATTCCCCCGCATGTTGCACAGGCATCAGTCGCGCCGGTGCGCGAACTTGCCTTGCATTAGTGACCCGATTCGCATTATCCCTGATAAAATGCCGGCTTGGTACGTCAACTGCAACTGGTTAAATACAAATTATTTACTTGCGGCGCTTTGTCCGGTCCGGTCAAATGAGGCGGGCAGTGGAGAGCTGATGCCGTCATGCCATAAGTAACGCATTTGGAGAACACGCATTGCATTCCCACAAGCATTCCGCTGAACAGTACGAAGTTTCCGATGAGAAGCTGGTCAGTTTCGCCTCTTCCATTGAAATACCCGCCTGTCCGCGCGTGATCATCGAAATGACGCGGGCGCAAAACCAGGCCTCCCCGGATATCCGTGTCATTTCCAGGCTGGCGGAGCAAGACCCCGCGATGACAGCCGCCTTGCTCAAAACGGTCAATTCCCCCTATTTCGGATTGCGTGCCAAGATTCTTTCCGTGCCGCAGGCGACGATGTTTCTGGGGATGCGCAATGTGATCAATATCGTCACGGCGATTGCGTTGAAAAATGCCGGCGCCGATGTTCATGGCGATGGCGTGCGCTGTTTCTGGGAACGCACCTCGGTTACCGCTGCTTTTGCGGCCGACCTTGCCAACCGGATTATCGGTCTGGCGCGTGACGAGGTTTATATTCATGTCTTGTTTCGCGATGCCGCCATTCCGTTGATGATCGCGCATCGGGTCAAGTCAGGGCAGCTGAGCAAAAGCACGTTGTCTGATAAAAAACTGTATATGGCCCAGGTCGAGGTTGAGCAGAGCAGCACTGATCACGCCATTATCAGCGGTCACTTTACCAAAAAATGGTTGTTGCCGGCGAATACGCAGCAGTCCGTGCGCCTGCACCTCAACATCGAAATGTTTCTGGGCGGCGCGCAGCGCAAAGACGTGCCGAAATGGGTGTCGTTGCAAATCGCCATGGGTTATCTGGCCGAACACATCATGCGCGAGCACTTCGCCATCCCTCACACCGAACTGTGGGAAACCGCTCAGCTGGACGCCTTTTTGCGTTATGTGGATATTGAACGCACGGAATTTCAGCGGATCAGCCTGGAGATGCAGAACGAGATGAAAGGCAGTACCATGATGAGCGACCTTGTCACCTGACTGGCACCCACCCCAATAAGCCCCTGCATATCTGCGGCTTATATTTGTTGGCAGGCGCAGCGACCTGCTAAAATGCGTATCTTTCCAGCCTCTCAAGACATTCATGCAACCTATATCTGACTCAATGACCGCGACCGAACGCCGCGCCAGCTTTGGCCTGGCAGGCATCTATGGCCTGCGCATGCTGGGCTTGTTCATCATCTTGCCGATCTTCGCGCTGTATGCCGAAAAACTGCCCGGAGGGAGCAGCCATCTGTTGATGGGCATCGCGCTCGGCGCGTATGGCCTGACCCAGGCGGTATTGCAGATTCCCGCCGGCTGGATGTCCGACCGCTACGGGCGCAAGCCGATCATTTACGCAGGTCTGGTGATTTTTGCGCTGGGCAGTTTCATCGCGGCCTCTGCCGACAATATCTACTGGGTGATCGCAGGTCGTGCGATTCAGGGTGCGGGTGCGATCAATGCGGCCGTGATGGCGTTGACCGCCGACCTGACCCGCGAAGAGCATCGCACCAAGGCGATGGCGATGATAGGCATGACCATCGGCATCACTTTTTCGATCTCGCTGATTCTGTCGCCTATGCTTAACGGCGTGCTGGGCGTGCCGGGCATCTTCGCGATGACGGGCGTGCTGGCCTTGCTGGCGATGGGGATTGTGCGTTTCGTGATTCCGAATCCTGCGATCACGCGTTTTCACAGCGACACGGAAGCCAATGGCAGCAAGTTCGCCGAGGTATTGAAAAACCCTGAATTGCGGCGTCTGGATTTCGGCATCTTCTCGCTGCATGCGATTTTGATGTCGGTGTTCATGCAGGTGCCGTTCGTGCTCCAGCGCGACGGACTGGAAGCTTCAGAACACTGGAAGATTTATTTGCCGGTGATGCTGGTCGCGTTCGTGCTGATGGTGCCGCCTATCATTATCGCCGAGACTCGCGCCAAGCTGAAGCCGGTGTTCATGGCGGCCGTGGCGCTGGCGATGTGCGGGCAGCTGATGTTAATGTTCATGCAAGACAGTTTATGGGGTGTGGCTGCCGCGTTGCTGATTTTCTTCACCGCGTTCAACGTGCTGGAAGCGACCCTGCCGTCGATGATTTCCAAGATCGCCCCGTTGGCGGCCAAAGGCACAGCGATGGGTGTGTACAGCAGCGTGCAGTTCCTGGGCGCGTTCTTCGGCGCAGCAGTGGGCGGCGCGCTGATGCAGTATGTGGGACACAATGCCGTGTTCATCTTTGCCATCGTGTTGTTGTTCATCTGGCTGATCGTGGTGTCCGGCATGCAGCCGCTGGCCGTGGTGCGCACCAGGATGTACCATCTGGGTGAAATGACCGACGCTGAAGGGGCAAAATTGCAGTTGCAACTGTCCGGCGTGCCGGGCGTGAAGGAAGCTCTGGTCGTTGCGGCCGAATGCATGGCCTGCCTCAAGGTGGACATGAAAGGGTTTGATGAAGAAACGGTGGCGCGACTGGTGACGCCGGCTGCCAACAGCCCGCTAAACGGCGACTGATTCCACTGTGACCAGATGGCAGGCAGTCGGCTATAATCGGCCCGGAAAAATATTTTGCAGAGCGGACAACACAAAGGGAGCATCACATGTCGGTAAATAAAGTAATTTTGATCGGGCGCCTGGGTAAAGATCCGGAAACCCGTTATATGCCCAATGGCGAAGCGGTCACCAATGCGACGCTGGCAACTTCCGAAAACTGGAAGGACAAGAGCGGCGTCAAGCAGGAAAAGACCGAGTGGCACAATCTGGTTTTCTACCGTCGTCTGGCCGAGGTGGCTGGCGAGTACCTGAAGAAGGGCTCGATGATCTACGTCGAAGGCAAGCTGCAAACCCGCAAGTGGCAGGACAAGGAAGGAAAAGACCGCTACACCACCGACATCATCGTCAATGAAATGACCATGCTGGGCGGCAAGTCGACCGGCGGCAATTTCGAAGTGGTCGAAGAGCAGCAGCAGTCAGCACCTCAGCGTTCTGCGGCGCCTGCAAGATCAGCGCCACCGGCCCCAGCGTCATCCGGCGCCGGTCGCAGCTTCGATAACTTCGACGACGACATCCCGTTTTAAGATTTATCCCGCGTCAATCTGTAGGTATCAAACCAAAGCCCCTGTTTTCTGGGGCTTTTGTGTTAGCCTTCGACGATTCAAAAAATAAATAAGCGTAATGGCTAAACTACCCCCGACAAATTTCGCGCATCTGGCACAGCACGACGAACAGTTGCTGCGACTGGGGTTGTTGGCGGAAAAATATTTTGCGGACGATCCCAATACTTGTTTGCTCAAGCTGCGTCAGCTTTCCGAGGTACTAGCCCAACTTGTTGCTGCGCGAACGGGGCAGCTCATAGCGCCGGAAGAAACTCAATATGACCTGTTGCGTCGTTTGCAAGACAGCGGGGTCGTGCCGCGTGAAGTCGCTCAGTTATTTGGTGAAATCCGGCATCCCAGCAATGAAGCATAACTCTCGGTAATTGAATTACATGGCAACTCACGACATCGTCGGCAAACTCTGGAATCTCTGCAATGTCCTCAAGGATGATGGCATCACCTATCACCAGTACGTCATTGAACTGACCTATCTGCTGTTCCTTAAAATGTCCAAGGAAACAGGCACCGAAGACCAACTGCCGGAAGGCTGTCGTTGGAGCGACTTGGAAGTACAAAGCGCACTGGATCGTCTGGAATTCTACAAAATTTTGTTGATCCATCTCGGTAGCCACGGCTCCAGCCTTGTGAAAGAGATTTTTACCAACGCCAGCTCCTTCATCAAGAAGCCTGCCACGCTTTCCACATTGGTAAGCGAAATCGACAAGCTCGACTGGTATAGCGCTCGCAAGGAAGGTATGGGCGATCTCTACGAAGGTCTGCTGGAAAAGAACGCCAACGAGAAAAAATCCGGTGCCGGGCAATATTTCACCCCGCGTGTGCTTATCGACAGTATGGTGGCGGTGATGAAACCCACGCTGGCTGATGTTGTTCAGGACCCGGCTGCGGGCACAGGCGGCTTTCTGATCGCGGCAAATCACTACCTGCGCGAACACACCAACTTGGATGGTTGGACAAAAGCGCAGCAAAAAAAATATCGCAACAGCACCTTTTACGGCATGGAGCATGTGCAGGACACGCACCGTTTGGCGCTGATGAACCTTATGTTGCACGGCATTGATGGTGGCATCAGCTATGGCGACACACTGAGTCCAGAAGGGCAGGCGCTGCCGAAGGCCACGCTAATTCTAACCAATCCACCGTTCGGCACCAAGAAAGGCGGCGGCCTGCCCAGTCGCCCAGACTTTGCTTTCCCTACCAGCAACAAGCAGTTCGCCTTTTTGCAGCACATTTACCTTGGGCTGAAAATCGGTGGTCGCGCCGCAGTGGTACTGCCCGACAACGTGTTGTTTGAAAGTAACGTTGGTACTGACATCCGCCGCGACCTGATGGATAAATGCAACCTGCACACCATTCTGCGTCTGCCAACCGGTATTTTTTACGCGCAGGGGGTTAAAACCAACGTGTTGTTTTTCACTCGTGGCGAGAAAGATAAAGGTAATACCAAAGAAATCTGGGTCTACGATCTGCGTACAAACATGCCACAGTTCGGCAAACGCACTCAACTCACTCGCGAGCATTTCATCGAGTTTGAAACCGCTTACGGTGACGACCCTCTTGGTGGTGCTAATACACTTGCCATGAGGCAAGACGCCGGTGATGCGGGACGTTTCCGTCGCTACAGCCGCGAACAAATCGCCGGGCGTGGCGATAGCTTGGACATCGCTTGGCTCAAGGATGACAAAGACACCAACGCCGATGAATTGCCTGAACCCGCTGTACTGGCACAGGAGGCGATGAGCGAGCTTGAAGCTGCCTTGGACGAATTGCGCGGGATACTGGAAGAGTTGGGCGAAGAGGTTGAAGTGTGATTTATAACGACGCTAATTTTCCTGAACTACCACGTAACTGGGCTTCGCTTTCCGTTGATGATTCCGTTGATAGTGCAGGAAATTCAAACAAAAAATTAAAATCGAAAGATGCTCTTGATCAGGGTCGCTTTCCAGTAATCGACCAAGGACAAAGCGATATTTCTGGCTATAGCGATGACGAAAGCCTTGTCGTTGAAGCTTCAGAACAAAACCCAGTGATTTTGTTTGGTGATCACACGAGACTTCTTAAACAAATCACACAGCCATTTGTTCCTGGCGCAGATGGCACAAAGCTGTTTCGTGCTAAGTCTTTTTGGGATACGCGGTTCGTATATCAAATGTTAAGGGCGATAAAGTTACCCGATAAAGGTTATGCGAGGCACTATCAATATTTGCGAAGTTCTATATTGCCTCTGCCGCCGCTCCCTGAACAAAAGCGTATCGCTGACAAGCTCGATGTTGTGCTGGCGCGGGTGGATGTCTGCCGCGACTGCCTCGATAATATACCTGCAATCCTTAAATGCTTCCGCCGGTCTATTCTTGCCGCCGCCACCTCTGGAAAACTGACGGAGGAATGGCGAACTCTGCGATTTGGTAAACATCAAGATTCCAATGAAGAGAGCGCTGATCTTCCTCAACGCTGGATAAAGACAGAGATTAGGGATTGTATTTTCAGAATGACTGGGGGTGTCAGCCCACGAAGAGAAGACTACACTCAGGATGGGCTTCTAGTTCTGAATAAAGGAGATATCAAGCTGAATGGGGGGGTTGTGGTGAAAGCAAAACCCAACAGGATTCCTCATGCTTATGCGGCACTGCATGCATCCAAAATAGCATTACGCGGTGCCACGCTGGTCACACTTCGAGATTTGTCCAGCAAGGCGGATTTTTTGGGGTTAATCGGTCAATACCGAGAGGATGAGCCTGCGCTCCTAACACAGGGCATGTACATGCTTGAAGTATCTGATCTTTGTTTGAATAGTTACCTTATTTATTTCTCTAACTCTCCAATGTATCGAGATGCTATGAAGAGAGAGAAGGTTGGCGCTACTCAAGTGCATCTTCGTAATGATCAATTTCTGAGTGTCAGTATCCCTTTGCCACCCATCGATGAACAGGCCGAAATCGTCCGCCGTATCGAATCTCTCTTCGCATATGCCAACAGCCTTGAATCCCGTTGTGCTGCCGCCCGCGCTCAAGTTGAAAAACTCACCCCATCCACGCTCGCTAAGGCGTTTCGTGGCGAGCTGGTGCAGCAAGACCCCAAAGATGGTTCCGCCTCAGAATTGCTCAAGCGCTTATCTGATGAACGGACTATAAAGGCGACTACCCTGAGAAAGGGCGCAAGTAAAAAAAATGGAGTTTCAACTATGAAGATAAAAAGTGTGATTCCTGTTATCGAAGCTCTTCGGTCAGCAAAAAAGTCACTTACCGCGCAGGCATTGCTGGCTGAAGCGGGTTACCCGACTGATGCGGAATCAGAGCTTGTTGAACGGTTTTTTCTTGATATTCGTAAAGAGCTTGAAAGCAAGCATATCGAGCGAATCCGCAGAGGGAACGATGATTATTTTTCCATTGTTCAATAGCCCGTGGTGGTGAACTACTCATGAAAATTGACTATTTAAATATACGATCCCGGTTTAAGAATCTTGAGAATGTGCGCATCAATTTCGACGAAGAGCACTTAATGACTGTGATTGTTGGCTGCAATGGCTCCGGCAAGTCAAACGTGCTCGAAGCCCTAGTAGCAATTTTCAGAAATCTAGATATTGGTGAATCTCCGCCGTTCTCATATGAGCTTCGATACAGACTTGGTGGCGAGTCAGCAGTAAGGTGGATTCTTGTGGACGCTGATCCTACACGAGGCACTCCAAGTACCCAATATCAGATAAAGGTTACACAGCAGATTGCCGAGCAACAGGTTGAAAATATTGTCCCATTCTCTCGTGTGCAACGCGATAAATTTGGATACTCGCCTTACCTGCCACGATACGTATTCGCTTACTACTCAGGTCCGAGTGACCGCTTGGAGCGATATTTTCGCAAGCACCGTACGGACTTTTATAAGAAGCTACTCAAGAATGAGGTAGATATCGGCGGGGATATTCGCCCTCTGTTTTACGCAAAACCAGTGCATAGTCAGTTTGTTTTGCTGGCCTTTTTCTTGGGTGCGGCCAATGCGAGTGAACGTCAATTCCTGCTTGATGAACTTGGTATTGAGGAGCTCGATTCGGTTCATTTTGTAATGCGTAGGCCCGACTGGGCGAAAAAAAAGGATGAATTATTTTGGGGCGCGGGAGGGGTGGTTCGCGATTTTCTCGACGAGCTGTTCCCATACACGCTAGCGCCCCTGAAGATTACACGAAACGAGGAAACGTCGCTAACAGGAAAAAATATCAAGAACGAGTTTTTTCACTTATTTTTGCCATCTGTAGAAGTGCTGCGTAAATTCGCTCAGAGGATGACACCGGATGTACTTTTTAAAATGTTGGAGAGCACACTGCTTTCGGAAATAATCTCTGAGGTCAGCATCCGCGTCAGAGTTAAAAGTAGTAGCGAGGCTCTCAGTTTTCGAGAGTTGAGCGAAGGGGAGCAGCAGTTACTTACCGTACTTGGGTTGTTGAAGTTTACTGGTGGGCGTGATTCCCTTTTTCTTCTTGATGAACCTGATACCCATCTCAATCCGTTGTGGGCTATCAAGTATTTGAAATTTCTTAAGGCATTTGTTCCGGATCACAATACAAGTCATTTGCTAATGGTTACGCATCATCCTTTGGCCATAGCGGAACTGGAGAAAGGACAAGTTCAAGTCATGTCGCAGGACGCTGTTACACATCAGGTTCATGCGGAAGCTCCAGCCGATAGCCCACGAGGAATGGGGTATGCAGGCATACTCACTAGCGATATGTTCGGGCTTCAAAGCACGCTTGATCGCCCGACTGAGGAGCTTATACGCGCCCGTCGTACACTCTTGGAGAAGGATTCTCTTGATGATGGTGACAGGAGTCGGCTTGCGCAGATAGATAAAGAGATTGAATCGCTCGGTTTTACCACAGCACATTGGGACAGTGACTACCAAGAGTATTTAAGGGCGCGTAAGCAATTGGACGCAGAAATTTTTGAACATGTCCCCGTTACACCGGAAATTCGCGAAAAACGCAGGGCAAGGGCATTAGAGATACTGGCCAAAATTAAGAACAATGAAGTGATGGGGGAGAGTCCGTGAGACATATTCCCTATGACCACACCAAGCTTACGCTACCTGAGGGTTGGGCTGCTAAGGTTGCTATTCTTGAAGCAAAGATTGCCGCTGAACCTGATGCTGCCAAGAAGCTGAAGCTTATCGGAGATCATAGTGGCTACTGGAAGGAACTTAAGCCTGAGCTAGCCAAATTGTTCAACTACAAGTGCTGGTACACAGAGGCGCCCCAAGCTGGGACCGATGTTGACGTCGATCACTATCGCCCTAAAGGGCGAGTGGCTGAACTGAAATCCGAGGTTAAACCACACACAGGCTACTGGTGGTTGGCCTTTAAGCCAGAGAATTATCGTTACAGTTGTATTGTTGCCAATCGGCGTCGTTGTGATGTTGAAACGGGCGCTACGGGTGGCAAAGCTGATCATTTTCCTATTGCAGATGAGTTGCGCAGAGCGTGGGAGAGCACCGATCATTACGATGATGAACAGCCTGACTTACTGGATCCCTGCAAGGCAACCGATACAGCCCTTCTGACTTTCAAGGAAGACGGCGAAGCGATGGCTCGGTATGGTCCTAAGCCGCAAACACGTCTCAATCGAAGAGCAGAGATATCCATCAAGCTCTACAATCTCAATCACACTGACTTCGTGCGCGCTCGACAAGACCTGCGCGATGATATGGAGCGGTTAGTTCGTTCAGCGAAGAGGTACTTTGAGCACTTGGAGAGTGGTGATGCAGTCAATGATCACGCCTACGAGGAGGCGATTGCCGCGTTGAGAAAGATGCGGCAACCTTCAGCCCCATTCTCGAGTTTTTGCGTGGCATACCTTGATCAATATAAGTTTAATGAAGAACTTGCGGGGGTATGCGTATGATAAACACGATGGTTTGCAATGAAATGTAGTGCCGCAAGACCTGCACGACGAACCTGCATCTGAATTGTTGGATCGTATTAGGGGTGCGATGAATCGCGCCCCTACAGCGCGCATCAAAGAGGAACGGGCAGAGGTTGCCGTCAAACCGCGCAGGAATATGCGCTCCAAACTTGTCAAGGAGTCCTGATCATGCAGCCAGCCATATTTGAAGATCATGCAATCCGCCGCGTGTATGACGAGGCCACGGAAACGTGGCTGTTTTCGGTTATAGACATCATTCAGGTATTGACGCAATCGGCAGACTATCAAACCGCCAGAAAGTATTGGAAGGTGCTGAAAGGCCGCTTGGACAAGGAGGGTAGTCAACTGGTGACAAATTGTCACCAGTTGAAAATGACCGCAGAAGACGGCAAGCTGGAATGAACAGAACAGTCCTGAAGGCCGCTGGCGAAAATACAGCTATGAGCAGATCATCGCGCGCGACAAAACCAGTCTGGATATTTTCTGGCTCAAGGACAAGAGCCTGGCCGATCTGGATAACCTGCCCGAGCCGGATGAACTGGCGCTGGAAATTATCGACAACCTTGAAGCTGGATTGAACAGCTTCAGGGAAATCGCGGCTGCACTTTAGTAATTTCAGAAATAAGTCATTCAAGAGGCTGGGTTCGAATAATTCCAGACTGGCATCTGGAAGCTATCTAAGATGGTGGGTGTGGCATCCGTTCTGTCGGACTGTTGCATTGCCTATGAAATAGGTGTGAAAATACTAATACACATAAACACCTATACGCATATACCGAAAGGCTAGTCATGAACACTATTCGCTGGAATGTCGCTGTCTCTGCTAATACCGATCAATCGCTCCGTATGTTTTTGGCCAGTCAAGGCGGCGGCTGCTGAAGTTCCTGAATATATCCGTCAGGTCGAGAAACTCTTGAGTGCGTCAGAGCGTCAGGACATTGTGAGTTATTTGGCCGCGCATCCAAAGTCGGGCGATTTGATAGAGGGTACGGGTGGTATTCGCAAATTGCGCTGGGGACGAGGAGGGCGCGGAAAAAGTGGTGGCGTGAGGCTGATCTATTATTACCACAGTGATTTGATGCCGCTTTACTTGTTGACGCTATTTGCCAAAAACGAACAGGACAACCTGAGTAAGGCTGAACGCAACGCTTTGGCGAAGTTGGTGGATGTATTGGTTGAAGTATGGATTGAGAGGTAATAAATGGGAACTACTTTTGACAGTATTGCGCGGGGATTGAATGAGGCGGTTTCACATGCAAAGGGCATGGATGTTGCCGTTAAAACGTACAAGCCGCAAACCGTAGATGTATCCGCATTGCGTCAAGATATGGGAATGACACAAGAGCAATTCGCTGCACGGTTTGGATTCTCCGTTGCTACGCTTAGGCATTGGGAGCGTGGAGATCGCTCACCTAATGGCGCCTCGTTGGTGTTGCTCAATGTAATTAAGCGTGCGCCGGAGGTTGTTACGGCGGCATTGAGTTGATTTTTACTTTAACTGCTTTGAATTTTTGAAGGGCTTTCTGTAGCTGTTTGAGGCTGACTTGAGTGAAGTGTGTGCTGTAACGTGGTGATTTGTAAGGGTGTGTATTTATAATTGCAGTCCTGCGAACCGCTTAGTCGAACTGATCCGGGCGCCACACATGAAATGGCTTAAACGCATATTGATCGTATTACTGTTGCTGCTTGCAATTGCGCTGGCGCTGCCTTTTTTCATCTCGATCAACGATTACATTCCGCAGATCGAGAAAGAAGTCTCGGCCAGATTGAATGAACCTGTGTCGATAAAAAACATCAGGTTTACGTTATTGCCATCTCCGTACGTCACTGTCGACGGTATTAAGGTCGGGGACGCCGATGGCATCATGCTCGGCAAGTTGCAGGTGATCCCCGATCTTTTCTCGTTGCTGCAACCTGTCAAGGTTATCAAAAGCATCGAGATTGATTCTGTGACCCTGACGCAGAAGGCGATCGACAAAATTTTAGCATATGCCAGGTTGGATGCCGCCAAGTCGCCGCAACAGCCAGTCCGGGTGGAGAGCGTTAGTCTCAAAGGTGTGATGGTCAATTTCGGCAAGGTGAACTTTGGTCCGTTTGATGCACGCGTAAACCTCGACAGCCGTGGCGAGCCGGAAGACGCATCGGTTAGCTCGCAGGACGGCAAGCTCCGCGTGCTCATCAAGCCTGACCCGTCCGATAAATTACGCTATCTGATCGATGCGAGTGCGACGGCGTGGACATTGCCGGCAGGGCCTGTGTTCGACGAGTTGGTCATCAAGGGCGTGCTCACCCGTAGCGATGCCAATTTTGGCATGGTGAGCGCCAAACTTTATGGCGGCACAGCCATCGGAAAAATGTCCATCAGCTGGCAGAAAGGGTTACAGCTCAACGGCAATCTCGACATAAGCCACATGGAATTGCAGCAAGTCGCTGCGATGCTGTCGCCTGGCATTCACGTCAGCGGCAAGCTCAGCGCTCAACCGACTTTCGCAGCTTCGGCAGCATCCGCAGATCAGCTTGTCGGTGCGTTGCGGCTGAAAACGTTTTTTAACGTGCAGAACGGCGCGCTGCACGGTATCGACATCCAGAAGGCCGCCACTCGTCTGGTCAGGCAGGGCACGACCGGCGGAGAAACGCGTTTCGAGCAGCTGTCCGGCTACTTGGTGCTGGCTCAGCGCAGCTACCGTTTCACGCAAATCAGGATTGCCTCGGGTTCACTGGCTGTCGACGGTCAGGTGAATATCTCGCCAAAGAAAGAGCTGTCGGGACGTATCAACGCCGAGATCAGGGCGCTGGGCGTCAGCACCGGCGTGCCGCTTAACGTGACCGGCACGATCGATACGCCGGTACTCTATCCCACGGGCGGAACGATGGCGGGGGCGGCGGTTGGCACTGTCCTGATGGGGCCGGGGTTCGGTACTTCAGTGGGGGCAAAAGTAGGCGGGTGGGCAGAAGGCTTGTTCGGCAAATCGGAGGCGAAAAAATCTAAAAAGTAACTTACCATGCAGTTAGTTTTGTGGGTACGCTGCCGTACCGATAATTGGCAACGTATCGTTTAATCTGCATTACTCGCAGCGATAGTGTGTAAATTTGACGAAGGAATCTTACCAGTGAACCAGCTATGATCAGCCTTGACCGTTATACGTGGCAACGCTTCCAGGCAATAGCCGCGCCCTACTGGTTCCGGGAAGAGAGATGGCAAGCCCGCGGAGTGCTTGCCCTGCTGGTGGTTCTGTTGTTGGGGCAGACGGGATTCGCCGTGCTGTTCAATCAGCTGACCGGGGAATTCACCTCGGCACTGGCGGCAAAGGACGCGGACAGGTTCTGGACCTCCATCGCCGAGTGCCTGGCCATCCTGATCGCGGCTGTACCGATTTATGCGTTCTACTATTATGTGCGGGACAAGCTTGGTATTTACTGGCGTCGCTGGCTGACACGAGAATTTCTGGGCAGCTATTTTTGCAACCGGGCTTATTACGAACTGAATAACAGCACAGAGATCGACAACCCGGATCAGCGCATTGCCGAAGACATCAATACCTTTACCCAGAAATCCCTCTATTTTCTGCTGGTGCTGATCGGCGCACTGCTGCAACTGATTGCCTTCTCCGGCGTGCTCTGGTCGATTTCCACCGAACTGGTGTTTTTTCTGATCATTTATGCATTTGCCGGCACGGCGATCACCTTGCTGGTGTTTGGAAAAGTGCTGATCGGGCTCAATTTTTACCAGCTTAAACGCGAAGCGAACTTCCGCTTCAGCCTAGTGCGCATACGCGAAAATGCCGAAGCCATTGCCTTCTATCGCGGCGAGGCAAAGGAGTCATGGCAGATCGGCCAGCGTTTCAACGAGGCCTTCAGAAATTACAACAAACTCATCCGGGCTCAGCTGAATCTGAACCTGTTCCAGTATGGCTACAGTTTCATGACCATCATCCTGCCCAGCGCGATCATAGCCGGCCGCGTGTTATCAGGAGAGCTGGAAGTGGGTCGCGCGATCCAGGCGGCGGGGGCTTTTGCGGCGATCTTGAGCGCGCTGACGGTGATTGTGGATAACTTCGAAAGTTTAAGCCGGTTTGCCGCGGGGATAGATCGGCTCGACAGCTTCGCCAGGTTCCTCGCCGTCAAGGCCGGCGCCTCACCGAAGGCCGGGGACAACATCGCCTTGCAGGAGGATACGCGCCTGTCCATCGAGAATCTGACCTTGCAGACGCCTGACCATGACAGAACTCTGATTAAAGATTTAACCCTTACGATCAACCCCGGCTGTGGGGTGCTGATTGTGGGCGCCAGCGGCTGCGGGAAAAGTTCGCTGTTGCGCGCGATTGCCGGCCTGTGGCGTTCCGGCAGCGGCAGCATCATCCGGCCGGATACCGGACAAATGCTGTTTTTGCCGCAACGGCCCTATATGCTGCTGGGCAGCCTGCGCTACCAGTTGTTGTATCCGAAGCAGGAACGGGTGATCGCGGATGAGGAACTCATGGACTTGCTGGAGCGAGTCAATCTGCCCGATATCGCGGCCCGGTTTGGTGGACTGGATACTGAGCTGGACTGGGCAAAGGTGCTGTCGGTGGGCGAGCAACAGCGTGTGGCCTTTGCCCGCGTGCTGCTATTAGCCCCTCGTTATGCCATCCTCGATGAAGCGACCAGTGCACTGGATATTGCCAACGAGGACAGTCTGTACCGGCAGTTGGCGGGCAGCAATACGACGCTGGTCAGTGTAGGCCATCGCCTCTCTATTCTGAAATACCACTCGCAGGTGCTGGAACTCGACGGCAATGGCGGATGGCGGCTGTATGCCGCAGGCGATTACCGCTTCGATCAGTAGCCATCCGCCTGTACCACTTGCCGCTATAATGGCACGATATTCTCATTCACAGAACAGCCCATGTACCAGAGCTACTTTGGCCTCACTGACGCGCCATTTTCCATCGCACCGGATCCGCGCTATCTCTACATGAGCCAGCGACACCAGGAAGCGCTCGCGCATCTGCTTTACGGCGTGAATGGCGGCGGCGGGTTTGTATTGCTGACCGGCGAGGTGGGGGCCGGCAAGACCACGGTATGCCGCTGCCTGCTCGAACAGATTCCCGAATGTTGCGATGTGGCCTACATATTCAATCCCAGGCAGACGGTCGCCGAATTGCTCTCGAGCATCTGCGCCGAATTTGGCATCCATTGTCCGGCGGACAACGCCAGCGTCAAAGTGTTCGTCGATTGCATCAATGCCTACCTGCTCGACGCACATGCCAGGGGCCGCCACACCGTGCTGATTATCGACGAGGCGCAAAACCTCTCAGCCGATGTGCTGGAGCAGATGCGGCTGCTCACCAACCTGGAAACCAACGAACGCAAACTGTTGCAGATCATTTTGCTGGGCCAGCCCGAGCTGGCGGTGATGCTGGCGCGGCCGGAATTATCCCAGCTTGCACAACGGATCATCGCGCGTTATCACTTGGGGCCGTTGTCCCGCCAGGAAGTCGCAGCCTACGTGCAGCATCGCCTCGGGGTTTCAGGCACGCAACGCCAGCTGTTCCCGGCGGCATTGATGGGACGGCTGTACCGTATAAGCGGCGGCATTCCCCGCATCATCAATGTGCTGTGCGACCGGGCGCTGCTGGGCGCTTATGTGCAAGGCCGTGAGCGGGTCGATCGTGCGACACTCAGGCAAGCGGCACGCGAAGTGTTTCATCATCCTGCGTCACGCACGCGCCCCTTGCTGGCTGTTTTTCTGGTCAGCACTGTGCTGGCAGCGGTGCTGTACCTGCCGGCGATCCAGCCCACTTTACAAGTTAAACCCATGACGACCAAACCGGTAGCGGCGGTGATCCCGGCCACGCTGGAATGGCCTGCTGCAGAGCCTGTCGCGAACAGCGAGGCGCGGGCTTACTCGGCGCTATTCCGGGCGTGGGGTGCGGACTATCAAGAACAGGATCAGTGCCGGCAGGCTGAAGCCATGGGTTTGCGCTGTCGCACCGGGCGCGGCGGACTGGATGAACTGCGTCAATTGAACCGGCCTGCTGTGCTGTTCATGCAGGATGGTCTGGGCCAGCATTTCTATGCAACGCTGACCCGGCTTGACGATCAATCCGCCACCTTCACCATAGGCACCGAAAATCGAGTGGTCGCCTTAGGCGCCCTTGCAGAACAATGGTCGGGAGACTACACCCTGCTGTGGCGCGTACCCATCGTTGCTAGCCGCAAGATCCAGCCGGGCGAACGCGGGCCGGATGTGGTGTGGCTGAAACATCAACTCGCGCAAATTTATGGCACGGCGGCGGAACCCGGCCAGGACCCGGTGTTCGATGAGGCCATGGTGCGTCAGGTCAAACAATTTCAACTCGTTCAGGGAATCGCCCCTGACGGCACTGTCGGGGCTCAGACCATGATGCGTTTAAGCGCTGCGGCGGATATGACGGCGCCGAAGCTGCTGCGCGAGCCAGTGAAAAAGGGAAATTAGGCATGTCGTATATTCTGGAAGCGCTAAAAAAATCCGACCAGCAGCGTCAACGCAGTGCTGCGCCAACCTTGCCGGCAGCGACGGTCGCGGTGGAGACGAGCAGAAAACCTGTGTACTACGGCTTGTTTGCAGCGGCGCTGTTAGGCGCCGGCATCGCGATCGGGTTGTTGCGCCCCTGGCAGGTGCCGGCGACAGAACCCGCCGCCGCGAGATCGCCAGTCTTAATCTCGAAACAGCCTGCACGAACACCGCTGTACAGCCCGTCCGAAATGGCCGGAAAGACAGCGCAGCAATCGCCGGCGCCGAATTCAACGCCCGCCGCCCTGCCGGCCCCCAAGGTTGAAATCCAGCAAGCGGTCGCAACCGTCGGACGCGCCAAGCCCGGCGCAGCAGCACCCATGCCGCTGGCTGACTCCGCTGATGCGCCGCCGCGAGCGATGCCGATGACTGAGCTGCCTGCATCGATCCAGCAGGAGATGCCGGCGATGACGATTCAGTTTCATGCCTATTCAAGCATCCCTGCGAACCGCCTGGTCAGCATCAATTCGTTGATGCTGCATGAAGGCGAATCCCTGATGCCGGGGCTCAGGCTGGAACAGATCACGGTTGAGGGTATGGTATTCAGTTACAAGGGATACCGTTTTCAGCGCGGCATCCGGTAGAAAAACTGCGCAGCAATCATTTGCCGGGTCAGGCGTGTGCCACGGCCAGCTCATCCAGTTCCGTCGTGTAGCGCTGCGACACACTTCCCCGTTTCATCGCCCAGCTTTTTCTGACCCCTTCGCCCAGCAGTTGTACCGTGCCGCTGCCCATGCGACGGTTGATCTGATCCAGGGTTGCCATCAACGCGCTGGATTTCTGCATTGCGGCGACATCATCGAACAGGGTACGGGGACGGTCGATTGCAGCGATGATGCCGGACAGCATCACACCGGCTTTTTGGTAAGCGTAGCCAGCCCGATAGATCTGGCGTAATCCGCTCAAAACCGCATGGCACAGCAGGCGTGTGTCATCGGTAGGCTCAGGCAGTGCAATGGTCAGGCTGGGTTGGTATTGCGGCGCTTTTGTCTGATTTGGATTGGTGCGGATAGACACCTGCACGAAGCTGGCGATGGAGTGCTGGCGGCGCAACTTCTCGGCGGCGCGACTGGTATAGGCGATTACAGCTTGCTCAAGTTCTGACAAGTGAACAACGGACGCGCCGAACGAACGCGAGCAGATGATTTGTGATCGGGGTGGGGTAAATTCATCCAGTTCCAGGCAGGCCGTGCCATTGAGTTCAGCCACGGTGCGCTCCACCATCACACCGAACTCGGCGCGGATGCGTTTCGCGGGTGCATGTTTCAGTGCCAGCACTGAACTGATGCCCATTTCCAGAAGGCGGGCGTGAGTGCGACGGCCCACGCCCCAGACTTCGCCTGCGCCGATTTTTTCAAGCAGACTATCCAGTTCGTCTTCCGGCAGTTCGTTGAAATTGCACACGCTGTTGAAGCGCGGCTGCTTTTTGGCGACATGATTGGCGAGCTTGGCCAGCGTCTTGCTGGGTGCGATGCCCACGCACACCGGAATGCCGACGCTCTGTTTGATGGTGCTGCGCATCCGCTGCCCATGCCGGGTCAGCTCGTTCATGCCGGTCAGTTCCAGAAAACATTCATCGATCGAATAGACTTCCTGGTTGGGCGCAAATTGCGACAACAGCCGCATCACCCGGTTGGACAGATCGGCGTACAGCGTGTAATTGGAGGACAGCGCGATGATGCCGTGTTTTTTTGCGATGTCCTTTAACTGGAACCAGGGGGCGGCCATCAGAACGCCCAGGTCTTTGACTTCCTGCGAGCGTGACACCACGCAGCCGTCGTTGTTGCTCAATATCACGACAGGACGCCCTTCAAGGGCCGGCTGAAACAGGCGTTCACAGGAAACGTAGAAGTTGTTGCAATCTATCAGGGCAATCGCGCGTTTCATTTGTAGCTCGTAGCTTGTAGCGCTAGTGCCTGTGGATGTTCCAGCTCACCACGCCCCAGATCGAGAAATCCTGTTCGGGTTTGATGCGCATGTCGGGGTAATCCGGATGAGCGGCACGCAACACGGGGCCCTTTGGCGTGTGCAGCAATTGTTTGACGGTAAATTCGCCGTCCACCACCGCAATCACCACACAGCCGTCTACGGCCGGTAAGGCGCGATCCACCACCAGCAAGTCGCCGTCAAAAATTCCTTTGCCTTTCATCGAGTCACCTGCAACGCGCATGAAGAAGGTGGATTCGCGATGTTCGACCAGGTGTTCGTCCAGACTGATGCGCAGCTCTACATAATCATCTGCGGGGGAGGGGAAGCCTGCCGGTACGGCGCGGCGCAGCAAGGCGCGCTGTTGACAGAAAAACTCTCTGTTCGGGTGAGTCATGGACAGCAGTACGGAAGGTGCAGTGCGACGGGAGGAAGGTGATTGCATGTTTATTATCTCCGGTATTTTCGAACCAGGCCTGTCAGCACACCGAATATTTCCAGCGTGCCCTGCGGGCGGATGACGGGATAAGCCGGATTGGCGGGGCGCAGAATGAATGCGCCATTTTCACGATCCAGTGTTTTCAGGGTAAATTCGTCGTCGACAATCGCAACCACAATATCGCCGATGTTCGCGGTCATGCGCTTTTCCACCACGGCCACATCGCCGTCGTGTATGCCGGCGTCTATCATCGAGTCTCCTTTGACCGTGATCAGCGTGGTCTTGGAGGGCGTGTCGATCAGCATCTCGTCGATGACGAAATAATCACCCTGGGTGGCGGTCACGGAAGCCGGCATGCCTGCCTGAACTGAAGACTCGGCCAGCGGACGTGCGAAAAATTGTCGTGTCGGTATCCAGGCGCCATCCGGGGTGCGTTCGATGAAGCTCGCTTCTTCCAATCGAGTCAGGATCGCTTTTACCCAGGACTTGGAGGCGATGCCGAAAATTTCGCACAGGCGGGCGTAGGAAGGGATATTTTTCCAGTCGGCGTAGTAGTCCTGGAGTTTGCTTAAGTACTCGGTATCTTTGTCGTTGTTCATCGCAATTCCTTTCAGAAGTGCTGTGCAATATAAAGAACGATCGTTCTGTTGTCAATGCGGATGCAACAACTATTCGGCAGGTTTGCCCGATTTCTTTTGCATCAGAGATCATTTTTTCGAGATGACTGTAATGGTTATCGCCATTAAAAGTATTTTTTCAATTCAAACATCAGCCTGCTATCAGTTAGAATATTGCATGAATGAAAAAATTGTTTTTGTCAGAACGGACAGCGGCGAGGATGAGGTGCGCAGCCGTACGGCGCTTTTATCCAAAGACATCAAACGCGCCCTGTTGATGGTGGATGGAACCGCCACCGTTGCTGAGATCATGAAACGTTCCTCGCCCAGTCTGCGCGGCATGCTGGAAGACATGTTCAGCGAGTTGGCGAAGGGTGGTTTTATTCAGGACAAGGCCAAAGCGGCCGGCTCATCCAGACTGGTGTTGCCCTCGACGCCAAAAAAATCGGCTGACAAGGTCGATGAGCTGGATTTTACAGCGGCTTTTCGCGTGCCCACGCAAACCATGTTGGCGGAGGAGGCGGCCAAGGTGGCGGAAAAAGCCAGGGTTCAAGCCGAAGAGCAGACCCAGGCCCGTGAAGCAGCTGCCCGTGTGAAAGCAGAGCAGGAAGCCGCTGAGGCGCAAGCGCATGCCCGCGCAGAGTCGGCCCGTCACGCCAGAGCGGCGGCAGAGGCGGCCCGCAAAGCCGAACAGGCTGAAGAGCAAGCGCGTGCCGCTGCGGCAGCAAAAGCCGAAGCAACCAAGGCGCAAGCCCTTGCACGTCTTGAGGCGGAGGCGCTGGCAAAACGGGAAGCTGCGCGCGTCAAGGCAGAGCAAGATCGCGTCCGGGAAGAAGTCGAGCAGCAGCGCGCAACCGCACGAGAAGAGCTCGAACGCAGGCAGGCTGATGCCGCGCGCCGAGTGTCCGAGCAGGAAGCTGCCGAGGCGCGTGAGCGTGCAGAGGCGGCCCGCAAAGCCGAGCAGGCTGAAGAGCAAGCGCGTGCCGCTGCGGCAGCAAAAGCCGAAGCAGCCAAGGCCCAGGCCCTTGCACGTCTTGAGGCGGAGGCGCTGGCAAAACGGGAAGCCGCGCGCGTCAAGGCAGAGCAAGATCGCATCCGGGAAGAAGTCGAGCAGCAGCGCGCAGCCGCACGAGAAGAGACTATTGCCAGGCAAGCCGAAGCTGCACGTGAGCTGGCTGAGCTGGAAGCCATAAAGGCAGCGGCAGAGCAAGCCGGGCGTCTCGACCGCGAACTCGCGGAACAGAACAAGGCTGAACAGGCGCGGGTTAAAGCCGGCGAGGACGCGCAGTCAGCGGCTCATCTGATCGATGAAACGAGGCTCATGGGCGCAGAGACGCAGCATCCCGGGGAAGCGCAAACGGATATGTTGGCAGCCGTCGTCAGGTTGAATGCAAAGCATGCCGCAGAGGAGGACAGTGTTTTTTCGGCGATGGAAGAAAAGGCGGCTGATGCAGCTGCGGCGGTGGCACGCGGTGACTCGACGGAAGAACTCGTGGTGGCGAGAGGGAAATCTGCCGCGGCAGTGCCGGGTGGTGGCAGCCCTGGGGAGGGGAACGATGTTCCCGTAGTGGCGAGAAGGACCATCATTGCGGCAGTGTTGTTTTTCGATATTATCGGTTACACCAAGCAACCGGATAAAAAACAGCTCGCATTAAAGCACCAGTTCAATAAGTTGGTGACGGGCAGCCTTGATTCGCTTGAGGCAGGAGAGCGAATTATTCTGGATACGGGTGACGGCGCCGCGATTGGATTTTTGCAGCATCCCACCGACGCACTGGAGGCAGCGATACATTTTCGCGCGGCCCTGATTGTCAATAAACATCGCGATTATCCCGATTTGCGGGTTCGCGTCGGCATACATCTTGGACCCGTCAGCCTGGTCAAGGACATGAACGGACAGATCAATATGCTGGGCGATGGCATCAACAGCGCGCAGCGTGTGATGAGCTTTGCCGGACAGGATCAAATCTATGTTTCCCGTGCTTATTTTGAATTTGTGTCGAATCTCAGCGATGAGTACAAAGAATTGTTCCTCTATCGCGGTGCGCAACAGGACAAGCACAAACGTGAACATCAGGTTTACGAGTTGCTGGGCGCTGAAGCGGATGAGCCCGTGCCTGCTCATGAACCCACAAATAATTTGGCTGCCTTCAATTTTGAGGCTTTTGATACGGCGTTATCGCACCCGGATGAGCTGACAAGCCCGGCAGAACAGCAGCCAGTGGCCGATCAAATGTTTGTAGCAGACCTCGGGCAGACGGCAGATGTAAACCCTGTCCGTCAGGAAGATGCAGTCCGTCCAGTCGAAGAGGCGTCGCCGCAATATTCTGAGACTGAAGCCAGGCAGTTAGTTGATGCGCAGGCCAAAAAGTGGGAAGAAGCTGAACAGCGGGCGGCAGAGGCTGCACGCAGAAGGGCGGAAAGCGTTCCTCAGCAGGTATTTCAGCGGCCCGCTGAGGCAGTGCCAGCTGCAAAGACCGTGGCGCGCCCGCGTCGCAAGCCGATGCCGTGGGTAAAATTGACTGCGGGATTGGCAGCTTTGCTCGTACTCGCGTTGTTTGCAGCGCCCCTCGTGCTGCCTACTCAAGGTTATGTGGCGAGCATCGAGCAGGCGCTGGGTACAAAATTGCAGCAGCCGGTGCATATCGGGCGTCTGTCGGGGCGGATATTGCCTACGCCGAGTCTGGTGTTGGGCGATGTCTACATCGGCGAGGCGAAGCAGATACAGGCACGGCAGGCGCAAGTGAACTTCTCCTTGTTTTCCCTGTTCGGGGCCGTAAAGTCCATCGACAGTATTGAACTGGATGGCGTGCAGGTTAATGGCGCTGCCTTGAGGCAGGTGTCAGGCTGGCTGCAACAGACGGCCGCCGACCAAAGGTATCCGGTCCGGCGGATCGCCCTGACCAACGCGCTGTTGGATGCGGACGGGATACAATTCTCCAATGTGGACGGCGAACTCACTTTCGATGCTGCGGGCAGCTTTACCCAGGCTCGTTTTAACGCTGACGGGCGTAAGCTGGCACTGGAGATTCATGCGGCACCGGAGCAGAAGCTTGCGCTGTCGTTTACGTTGCGCGACAGTGCGTTGCCGTTATTGCCGAACTGGGTATTTGAGGATATGAAGGCCGTCGGTGAGTTGACCCGCGACGAGTTGCGCATCACCGAACTGGATAGCCGGATCATGGGCGGGGTGCTGACCGGGGACGCGCGTATAAACTGGCGCGCCGGTTGGCGCGTTCAGGGTGCACTGGTGGCTAAAGTGATCCCGTTGCAGAACATCAATAAGTTGCTGAGTGGTGATCTGGACGGTTCGGCACGCTTCCTGATGCAGGCGGACAACCTGGCTAAACTTGCCGATGCGGCAGTGCTCAATGGCGTTTTCAGCGTCAGGAAGGGCACCATCAGCGGCGTGGATATCGTTGAAGTCACCCGTTTGCGCAGCCGGGAAAATTTGCCGGGTGGCAGAACGCACTTCAACGAGCTGAGCGGCGAGCTGGCTTATGCCAACGAAAGCTATCAGTTCAGACAGTTGAAGTTGAATGACAATGTGGTGAAAGCCTTCGGTTCACTGACGGCGAGGCGCCAGGAATTATCGGGGAATATTTCGGCTGACCTGATGATGCGTCCGGGTGCGGTCGCACTGCAAGTGGGTGGAACCACTGAAAGCCCGTCTTTGCGTGTGGCCAACTGATGTGTGCCACAGAGCGAATGCCAATACAATGGACGAGCTCTTTCGCCTGCTAGTCGCGAGCGGGGGAGAGGCTGTAATTTTCGACGCCCTCGAAACGGGTCAGTTCTCCTGCAAGTTCTGAAATGGGGGCTGCGGCCTTCTTGTTCAGCGCCACTGCAACGAATCGCCACTCTGGTTGACCGTCCTGAAAGCTGATAGCAATGCTGTTGGCGGCAATCTGATAACCTCGTTTGAGCGCCATGCGGCATAACACGTCCTCGTGCGGCATGAAATCCCTGCGGAACCGCATGAAGATGACGACTGCCTGACGCGACGGCAGCCAGCCTTCAAGACGCGAAACCAATATCATGCTCAAGGCAGACAATATCGTCAAAAGAATTGCAGCGAAGTAAAAGCCTACGCCGACCAGGACGCCGATGGCCGACGAAGCCCATATTGATGCTGCAGTGGTGAGACCGCTGATATTGAATCCCTCTTTCATAATGACGCCCGCACCCAGAAAGCCGATTCCGGTGACAATGCCTTGAATGACGCGGGTTGGATCGGAGGTCGGCATCATGCCGGCGTGGCCGCCATACCAGTAGGCGGAATAGCCGACGATTACGGTCAGCGCCGCAGAGGCCATGCAGACCAGACCGTAGGTGCGCATGCCGGCAGCGCGACCGTGGTATGAGCGTTCATAGCCGACAACGAGCCCGAGCAACAGTGCGCCCAGCGGATTCAGAAATACGACGATATTGGCCGCAATCTCGGCACTTGACCAGTATGCGGATAGGGACTCGTAAGATAATGCTGTCATTGAAGCCTCCGGGTTCATGGATGCGCGCTTCCTTGGCGGCGTGTGTAAAGCTTACTCTATTCGAAGGGAACCGTTGAAGATCATTGCTTGATTGTGCAGATTCCCTCGGATAATAACGGTGGGTTTCATACGGGAACGGATGTCATCCAAAAAAATAGCGCATCCAGCCGCAGTTTTCAGATGTCCGAGTTGCTCCGCAGTAAATTTTTCCGCCTTGCGCTATGTGCGTCAGCGAACAGATACATCCTAAAGATTGCCGGATCATGCGTGCTCCCCACTTCCCGAAAGAAAAGGACAGACCATGCATACCACACAACAATCCATCAGCCGCCTGCTCGGTATCGGCCTCGTCGCGTTGCTGAGCAATAGCGTGTCAGCCCACGAACAGAGCAATGATTGTGAACATTCCTGGGGCAAGGAACATGTGGCTGGCGCGAATTTTGACCATGCTGGGCGTTTTGACAAGCGTATGTCGGCGCTGCATACCGCGCTCAAACTGTCAGCCAGTCAGGAAGCGGCCTGGACTGAATTTTCGGGAAAAATGAAACCGGTTAAAATGGATATGCCCGGATCTAAAAACTTAACGGATATGAGTACGCCGGATCGTCTCGATAAAATGCTGGACAGCATGAAATCTCATGAAAAGGCGATGGCCGAGCATGCAGCAACGGTCCGGGCGTTTTATGACACGTTGACTCAAGAGCAGAAGAAGGTATTCGACAAGCATTTTCAGGAGCGTTCAGGTCATCATCCACATGACAAAAAGTAACCGTTAAAAAGGGGATGATCATGAACAGGCGGGTTGTTGTTATCAAGGCAATGGTCGTCGCAGTTTTAGCAATACCTGCCAGCGTTTTCGCCGCCGATGAGCTGGTTTTGCAGTTGCCCGTCATTATGGGTAAAGTCACCAGCTTTTCCAATACCTGCCGCCTGTTTAGCATCGACGCAGACAATCAAAAACACGAGCTTGACCCGGTCACGCTTGGCGAAGCCGAACTCAAGGCAGGGCGTTACAACATCAATCCGTATATGCGGTTTGCCGGGGCCGGCACCCTATTCTGGCATATCGATGCTGCGCGATGCATCGCGATCGCCGGGCAGACGGCATCGGAACGCGGTATTAAACAGGTCATGGTGACGCACGACCGGAGCAATGAAGTGACTGTGTCGGTGCCTGCAAGCGATGTTGATAATGGCCGGAGCGCACGAACTTATACCTATGAGTTTACCGTGCGCGACGGCTGCGACTACAGCAAATCCACGTGCAGAATCAACTCGACGATGCGGTTTCGAAACATCAATCCGCGCAGCAAGGAATGGTCGCAAACCGCTGTCAATAATATGCGCGCGTATTTTTAAAGCTATATCGCACACGCAATTAGTGGCTTATACGCAGTTGCGTATAAGCCACTAATTTTGCCGAACGGCGGGTATTACGCCAGCGCTTTACTGATGCGCTCCAGCGCTTTTTGCAGATTGGCCATCGAGGTGGCGAATGACAGGCGGATATAGCCTTCGCTGCCGAACGCCGAGCCGGGTACGACGGCCACACCGGCTTTCACCAGCAGGTATTCGGACAACGCGATGTCAGTGGCTTCCGCGATGATGCCCTTTTGATGCAGCGTGGCGATGGCGCCTCTGGCATCGGGGAACGCGTAGAACGCGCCGCCCGCCATGATGCAGGAGAGGCCCGGGATCTTGTTCAGCTCGTTGACGACGAACACATGGCGTTCGCGGAATGCACGAAGCATCGGCTTGATGCAGTCCTGGTCGCCGTTGAGTGCCGCTTCCGCCGCGACCTGTGAAATGGAAGTCGGGTTGGAGGTGCTCTGCGACTGCACGTTTTCCATCGCGGTGATGATGTATTCAGGCCCCGCAGCATAACCGATGCGCCAGCCGGTCATCGCGTACGCCTTGGATACGCCGTTCAGCACCATGGTGCGCGGATACAGGTCCGGGCAGGCATCCAGGATATTGACGAACTTCGCGTCGGTCAGCGCGATGTGTTCGTACATGTCGTCGGTGGCGATCAGGATGTGTGGATGTTTGCGCAGCACCTCGCCCAGCGCCTTCAGATCTTCCAGCGTGTATACCGCACCGGAAGGATTGCTCGGGCTGTTGATCACCACCATTTTGGTTCTGGGCGTGATCGCCGCTTCCAGCTGCGCCGGGGTCAACTTGAACCCCTGCTCGATACCCGCCTGCACGATCACCGGTTTTCCTTCGGCGATGATCACGATGTCGGGATACGACACCCAGTACGGTGCGGGAACAATCACTTCATCGCCCGGGTTGATCACGGCCAGCGCCAGGTTGAAGAAGCTTTGCTTGCCGCCGCATGAAACCAGAATTTGTTTTGGCATGTAAGTCAGGCCGTTGTCGCGCTTTAACTTGGCGATGATGGCCGCTTTCAAAGAAGGCGTGCCGCCTACCGCAGTGTATTTGGTGAAGCCCGCATTGATCGCGCCGATTGCGGCGTCTTTGATGTGTTGGGGTGTATCGAAATCGGGTTCTCCTGCGCCCAGTCCTATGATGTCCATTCCTTCGGCCTTCAGTTTTGCGGCGCGTGCAGTTACGGCAAGAGTGGGGGAGGGTTTGATGGCTTGGACGCGTTTTGACAGAGACACGATATATTTCCTTGGGATAGGGACAGTGCCGCGAATTATACACCCGAGAAGCAGGATGCAGGATTCAGGATGGTATGCCGTACAATGTCGCCCATGAACACACAACATCCCTTCAGCTTGCTCACCCCGGACACCGTGCTGGATGCGCTGGACAGCATCAATTTGCGCGGTGATGGTCGCTTGCTGGCGCTGAACAGCTATGAAAACCGCGTCTATCAGGCCGGCATGGAGGGCGGCCCGCCTCTGGTTGCCAAGTTCTATCGTCCCGCGCGCTGGACGGATGCGGCGATTCTGGAAGAGCACGCGTTTGTCGCGGCTCTGGTTGAGCGCGAAATCCCGGTGGTGCCCGCGCTGAATATCAACGATCGCACGCTGCACGAATATAAAGGCTTCCGGTTTTCAGTATTCAGCAAGCACGGCGGTCGCGCACCGGAGCTGGATCGCCCTGATACGCTGGAATGGATGGGGCGTTTTCTCGGGCGTATTCATGCAGTCGGCGCGCTGGGATCGTACCAATACCGTCCGACGCTGGATATTCAGAGCTTCGGCGTGGAGCCTGTCGAGTACCTTTTGGCACACGATTTCATCCCTGTTGAGCTGCTCGAAGTCTATCGCGGTGTGGCGGCTCTTGCGCTGGACGGGGTGCGGCGCTGTTTCGACCGGGCAGGGGATGTCAAGACGCTGCGACTGCACGGCGACTGTCATGTCGGCAACGTGCTGTGGACCGATAAAGGGCCGCACTTCGTCGATTTCGACGACAGCCGCATGGGGCCGGCGATACAGGATCTGTGGATGCTGCTGTCCGGCGAGCGTGCCGAGCAAACGCGGCAACTCGGCGATTTGCTGGCGGGCTACGAGGATTTTTACGACTTCAACCCAGGCGAATTGCATCTGACCGAAGCGCTGCGCACCTTGCGCCTGATTCACTATTCGGCGTGGATCGCCAGGCGCTGGGATGACTCGGCGTTTCCTGTCGCGTTTCCCTGGTTCAACACCCAGCGCTACTGGCAGGACCGGATTCTGGAATTGCGCGAACAGATCGCGCTGATGGACGAGCCACCGCTGCATTGCTGAATGACTGCCATGTTATTAAATCAACTGGATTCCCGCCTTCGCGGGAATGACGAATAAGGAATAAAAATGACTGACGAAACCATCATCGCCGCAACGCAAGACTGGCTGGAAAAAGCCGTTATCGGCCTCAACCTGTGTCCGTTCGCCAAGGCGGTACATATCAAGAAGCAGATCCGCTACGTGGTGAGTGCTGTCACGACAGAGGAGGCCTTGCTGGCTGAGTTGATGGCCGAGTTGCGCCATCTGCAGGCCACCGACCCTGAACTGCTCGACACTACGCTGCTGATCCATCCGCAGGTGTTGACCGACTTCCTGGACTACAACGACTTTCTGGATACCGTGGATATTGCCACTGCCGAACCCGAGTTCAACGATGCGTTCCAGGTTGCCAGCCTGCATCCGCAGTATCAGTTCGCCGGCACGGAAGTGGACGATATCGAGAATTACACCAATCGCGCGCCGTATCCGACGCTGCATTTACTGCGCGAAGACAGCGTGGACAGGGCCGTGGCTGCTTTTCCGGATGCGGACCGGATTCCTGATACCAATATCGAGACGCTGAAGAAGCTGGGTCATCAAGGCTGGGATGCGCTGGGCTTGCTTAAGTAATTTTGGCTCTATATGAAATGCAGTGGGTAATGTGAAAACTTCAAAGTGAATAATACAATGAAATTATGCACATTCCATGCCACCCTCAGCCCCTGTGCGACGCCGAAGATAGCCGGCAAACAACGGTGCCGTTGGGCGAGGACTGTTTGAGCACGTGGTCGCGTAGCGGATCGTGCGAGTTCCGCAGCCCCGCTGTTTGCAGGCTATCAAGGGTACGCAGCCTGTCTTGTATCAGACAGGTCTGCGCGGAAAACCGGGGTCGCCTTCTTTTTCGTGGCTTTTTCTTGGCGATGCAAGAAAAAGCCTCCAGCTGCCGGGCTGCCCCGGTAAAAGTAAATTGTGATTTAGAGTACCCACTATAAATCACATAGAGCCGTGATTTTTGCCTGATGCGGACGGCCTGATTATTTTTCGGGGTGTCCGCTTAATACCTCACGATGAAATTTATAGGTATTTTTCCCGTTTTTCTTTGCCAGATACATGGCCGAATCCGCTTGCGTGACCAGCTGTTCGAGTGATTGTGCATCATCAGGAAACAAGGCAATACCGATGCTGCCTCCCACTTGACACAGTTGACCATCTAAATCAAACGGCTCAGACAGCGTGGCGATGATCTTGTCGGCGACCAGCGAGGCCCCTTTTTCAGATTCCGGGTTATTTAATATGAAGGTGAACTCGTCTCCGCCTACCCGTGCCACTGTGTCCGAGGCTCGAATGGTATTCTTCAGTCTCTTGGATACCTGCTGCAACAGCAGGTCGCCTGCACCGTGTCCCAGTGTGTCATTGATTTTCTTGAATCCATCCAGATCGAGAAAAAAGATGGCCACTTTGTAGTTATTGCGTTTAGCCAGGGAAAGGGAAAGCCCGAGACTGTTGAGGAATAACGCGCGATTCGGCAGGTCTGTCAAAAAGTCGTAGTGAGCCAGATGCGCTATCTTCTGTTCGGTCAGGCGGCGCTCGGTGATATCCCGCGCGATTCCTACAAAGTAATTTTGTCCGCCCAGTAGCATTTTTGACAGGGATAATTCCATTGGAAACGGCTCGCCATTTTTTCGTATGGCCAGCATCTCGCGTCCGCGTATGCCCGGTATCTTGCCCTGTTCGGCATGTAAATGCTGATGGATATAGGCATCATGCTCGGTTTGATCTGACTCTGACAGCAGTACTTTTATGCTTTTCCCCAGGATGTCCTGCTGTGAATAACCAAAGATTTGTTCGGCGGCCGGGTTGAAACCCTGAATTTCCCCGGACTCGTTGATGGTGATGATGCCATCCATTACATTCTGGATAACGGCCTGCAACTGTCCCTGGCTTTTTTCGAGTTCTCCCTTGGTCTGCTTAAGGTTCATTACCATCTGCCAGAACAGTTTGACCTCAGGGCCGCTCGCCACCCGCTTGTCACCAAAAACGTGACTCACTTGCCCGGCGATTGAATCGTCGTGCGACAAGTTGTAAACGATGCAGTCTGAATAGTTTTTACAGGCCAGTATTGCCTGGCCTGCATCGGGATAGGTCGGAATCCCGTTGTTTTTTGCCAGCCGGATTCCGGCAGCGTCAGGATTAGTGTCTGCGATGGCGACAACCTGAACCAGATTATCTTCCAGAAACATTTCAAGCAGCGCATGACCACCCCGTCCGGCACCAATAATCAGGACCGGATTTCCCTGAGTTCTTTGTGTAGTCATGTCTTCTCCTTGGTAAGTAGGTGGTGATGGACTGGGCTGGCGTGATTCTGGCTGCTGCGTATTATGCCTTGTTGGCGGCGATCTGCTGAAAAAGTTCCATTCGGCGCGCGTTGATCTCGCCCTTTGCGACGGCGTCCAGCAGTGCGCAGCCCGGCTCATGCAGATGATGGCAGTCGCGGAAACGGCATTGCCCCAGATACCTTGCAAATTCGATGAAGCCTTGTTCTATCCTGCCCAATGACAGGTGATGCAGGCCGAAGGCCTGTACGCCGGGGCAGTCGATCAGGCTGCTGTCAGCATCCAGGTCATACAGTTTGGCGTGGGTGGTGGTGTGTTTTCCGGAATCGAGCACGGTGGAAATTTCGCGTGTGGCCGCTTGCGCGTCCGGCAGCAGGGCGTTGATCAGCGTGGACTTGCCCATGCCGGACTGGCCGACCAGCACGCTGGTGTGACCTGCGAGGTAAGGGCGCAGCGCGGATACATCCTCTACAGCGGAGAGCTCCAGCACGTTATAACCGATGGCGCGGTAGGGGGCGAGTTGCAGTCTTGCGGCGGCGGCAGGAGCGGGCAAATCGCATTTATTCAGCACGATCAGCACGGACAGGTTCTGGTCAAACGCTGCGATCAGGCAGCGGGTCACGACCTCATCGCTGAAGGACGGTTCGGCCGCGACGACGATGATGATCTGGCTGACGTTCGCCGCGATGAGTTTTGAGCGGTAGGCATCCGAGCGGTGCAGCAAGGAGGTGCGCGGCGCAGTGCGTTCGATCACGCCCTGATTGTCGCCGCTGCGTTGTACTTCGACGCGATCACCGCACACCACATCGCTCTTCTTGCCGCGCGTCAGGCACGGCAGCAGGCTGCCATCTGTCAGTCTCACCAGATACTGGCGACCGAATGCCGCGACGATGCGGCCTTTAATAGGCTCGTTCAAAGCGTGAACAGCGCGTCTGCTTTCGCGGCGCAAATAAAATCGTTTTCAGACAAGCCGCCGATGGCGTGTGTGCTGTAGTTTACGCGGCAACTGTTATAGCTGACCGCAAGATCGGGGTGATGATTTTCGCGGTGCGTCATCCACGCCAGCGCATTGACGAACGCGATGGTCTGGTAATAATTCTTGAACGGATAAGTCTTGCTGATGAGCTGGCCTTGCTGCTGCCAGCCGACAAGTTCAGACAGCAAGCGGTCGATTTCAGGTTGGGACAAGGCAGGCGCGCCGCCCTCGCAGGGCTGCTTGTTGGACAGGTTGCAGACGGGTTCCATGATGCCTTTTATTTGAAGTTGTAATAACGGTTGAGATACGCGCCCAGATGCTGTTTTTCCTGCGCATTCAGGTTAGCGCCGACATTGCCGCTGCAAATTACAATCTGTTCGATCAGCCCGCCCGTGTCATGCACCTTGCGGTTCGCGCGGGTGAAAATCGCGCTGCCATCGCCGCCCAGCATCGCCGCATGACAGCTGTTGCACTTGTATTTGTCGAAGATCGCTTTGCCGGTTTGCGCGTTGCCGTCAGGGAAGGGATTGGCTGAGGCCGTTGCAGCAGCACACAACAATATGATAACAGCGAGTAATTTCATGGTGTCCTCGTTAAAGTGAGTATCGCGTAGCGATTCATTATCACTCTCCCCTTTGGGGGAGAGGTAGAAGAGAGGGAGCGGACATGTTCATCATTTTCAGAAGTGGAGCCATGTTCGTTAGAGAGCTTGCAGGTTGTTGATGCGCACCATAGCCGGCGGGTGCGAGTCGTAGAATTTTGAATACAGCGGATCCGGGGTCAGCGTCGCCGCATTGTCCTGATACAGCTTGACCAGCGCGTTTACAAGTTCCCCTGAATTAGTCTGTCGCGCGGCATAAGCGTCCGCCTCGAATTCATGGCGGCGCGAATAGGCTGACATGAACGGGCTGATAAAAAAGCTGAACACCGGCATAGTCATGAAAAACAAGAGCAGAGCCAGCGCGGTGGAAGGCGTGTTGACCCCCAGTCCCTGGTAGAACCAGCTTGTTTGCATCAGCTGACCTAGCAGCCACAAAAATCCAAGGCTCATCAGGAAGGTCAAGGCGATGCGTTTCATCACATGTTGATGTTTGAAGTGGCCGAGTTCATGCGCCAGTACCGCTTCGATCTCACTGACGCTCAGGCGCGCCAGCAGGGTATCGAAGAACACGATGCGTTTGGTTTTGCCGAATCCGGTGAAATAGGCGTTGCCGTGCGCGCTGCGACGGCTGCCGTCCATGACGAACAGGCCGCTGCTGGTAAAGCCGCAACGGGCCAGCAAGGCTTCGATGCGCGCTTTCATCGCCTCATCCTGCAACGGGCTGAACTTGTTGAACAGCGGGGCGATGAAAGTAGGGTAAATGAACAAAATCAACAAGTTGAAAACAACCCAGACGCTCCAGACATACAGCCACCAGTATTCATCCATGCGGCCCATCAGCCACAACACGCCGAACAAAAGCGGCAGACCCAGTATCGCGCCTACCAGCAGACCTTTCAGCGCATCTGCCAGATACAATTTGAAGGTCATGTTGTTGAAGCCGAAACGCGCTTCGATGCGGAAGGTGCGGTACAGATTGAACGGCGCTTCCAGTAACGTTGAGAGCATCAGCACGATGACGATGGTCGCCATACCTTGCGCCAGCGTTGAGTTGAACCAGCCCTGGCAGAGGTCGGATATCCACTGTATCCCGCCACCTACCGTGAAAACCAGCAACAGCGCGGCATCGAACTGTATGCCCAGCATCGCAAAGCGCGTCTTGGCGGTGGTGTAATCGGCAGCCTTCTGGTGATCGATGAGCTGAATCTGTTCGCGAAACGCATCAGGCACGGTCGCGCGATGACGGGCGATATGCGCCAGATGACGGCGCGCCAGCCACAAGCGGGCCAGCGTGGTGAATGCGAGTGCCGCGATGAAAATGTAGGTAAATTGTGTGGCTGACATAGTGTCTTAATGTTTCTGTGGTGGCAGGAAGTAGGGTTGTGACACAATACGGGTCTTACCGTTCAGTAAAGCTTGCGAATTATGGCACAAAATCAAAACTACCTCGTCTGGATAGACATGGAAATGACCGGGTTGAATCCGGATACCGACCGCATCATCGAAGTGGCGATCGTCGTGACCGATAACAACCTGGAAACGATCGCCGAAGCACCCGTGCTGGTGGTACATCAGCCAGACAGCATCATGGACGGCATGGATGCGTGGAATAAATCGACTCACGGCAAGTCGGGGTTGATCGAAAAGGTTAAAGCATCGACGTTGGATGAAGCGGCTGTCGAAGCGAAAATGCTCGAGTTTTTGAAGGAATATGTGACGCCCCGCACCTCGCCGATGTGTGGCAATTCGATCTGCCAGGACAGGCGCTTTATGGCGCGTTCGATGCCCGCATTCGAAGACTACTTCCATTATCGTAACCTGGATGTCAGCACGCTCAAGGAACTGGCCAAACGCTGGAAACCCGACATGGCGAAGGGCGTGAAGAAACACGGCAAGCACGAAGCGCTGGCCGATATTTACGAATCCATCGAAGAGTTAAAGCATTACCGAGAGCATTTCATCAAACTTTGAAATGCCTGAAGTGGGATCGCACATTACCTTGAGGTCTGTCGAATGATGAAACTGCTTCGCCTGCGCTGGAATGCATTGGGCGTGCAGGAGAAACTGCATGTCCTGATTCAGGGATCTTTGCTTATTCTGCTCGTTTTTTCGACGAACTGGCTGATCGAACGCTTCGAAAAGCAGATCATCGCCCATGCCGAACAGCGTGCGGATGAGGTGGCAGACGGGTTGATCAACGGCATGAACATGCTGATGCTGACGGGGATGGCGTCCGATCCGATCAACCGCCGGTTGCTGCTGGAAAAAACGCGTCAGTCCATCGGTGTCACGGATTTGCGCATCGTACGCGGCGCATCGGTCATTACCCAGTTCGGGCCGGGGCTGCCGGAAGAACAGGCGCAGGACGAGATGGATCGCAGAGCGCTCGTCACCGGAAAGTCTGCCTTCCAGCGTATCGAAGATACGGGCAAGTCGCCGGTGCTGCGTGTGGTTGTGCCCTTTATCGCGCAACAAAATTTTCGCGGCACAAACTGTTTGTCTTGCCACAAGGCGGCCGAGGGCAGTGTCAATGGCGTGGCCAGCGTCAACATCGACCTGAGCCAGGATCTGGCGAATTTGTCCGAAATAAAGCGAAACTTGTGGGTCGGAAATATCGTGATGCAGATATTCTTGTCACTGTTGATTTATTTTGTGGTGCGCAAGTTGCTGACCGCGAATATCGCACTTCCGGTGAAAAAACTGCAGCTGACGATGTCGCAGATTCAGCGCAATAACGACTTGTCGCAACGCGCCGATGTGGACGAGCAGAATCCCGATCTCGGGGAAATGGCGCGCACCTTCAATACCTTGCTTTCCAGTCTTGAACAGGCCAATGAGCGTCTGGAACTGTTCGCCAGGATGTTTGATAACAGCGGCGAGGCAATGATCATTACCGGTGCGGACAGGCGCATCCTGATGGTCAATCCCGCATTCGAGCAGATCACGCAATACAGCGCTGCCGAGGTTGTCGGTAAAGATCCGAAGCTGCTCAGTTCGGGTAAACAGACGGCGGATTTCTATCAGCTCATGTGGGCGACCATTGAGGCATCAGATCAGTGGCAAGGTGAAATCTGGAACCGACGCAAGAACGGTGAAGTTTATCCTGAGTGGTTGTCGATCGGTGTGGTCAAAAATGCCCGTGGACAGATACTCAATTACATCTCATCTTTTTCGGATATCACCAAACGCAAGGACGCTGAACGCCGCATCGAATTTCTGGCGCATTACGATATATTGACCAGGCTACCTAATCGCGCCCTGTTTGCCGACCGTATGAAGCACGCCTTGCAGGTCGCATCCCGCAGCAACAGCAAAGTCGGCCTGATGTTCCTGGATCTGGATAAATTCAAATCCATCAACGACACGCTGGGACACCTGGCCGGTGATCAGTTGCTGCAATCAGTCGCCGGGCGGCTGTTATCCTGTGTGCGCAAATCGGATACGGTTTGCCGGCAAGGCGGCGACGAGTTCATGATCCTGCTGGAAGAAATCAGTTCGGCTGAGGATATTGAGCGGGTTGCGCAGAAGATCATGGTCGAGATGTCCGTTGCGCATCAAATGGGAGAGAAGGAGCGCATCGTCAGCTTCAGTATCGGGGCGGCCATCTACCCTGATGACGCTACAGATGACGAAATGCTGTCTCAGCGTGCCGATCAGGCCATGTATCAGGCCAAACAAAGCGGCAGAAACAACTTCAAGCTGTACAGGCGCGTGCAATCCTGAGTCGTGTTCGGCTACACTTGCCGGGTTGCTGAAACTTTGCTCACCGCAGGCTAAATTTAGAACGAGGAGATGGTCATGTATAAACGCATTCTGGTTCCGATCGACGGCAGCAGCACTTCAGACCGGGCATTGCAGGAGGCCATCAAGCTGATTGATGCGCAGCCGGCGCAGCTGCGCCTGGTGCATGTGGTGGATGATCTGCAATTCCTCGATACGGAAGGTTATGTGGACTACGCGGAATTGCGCGAACTGACCCGGAAAATCGGGGAACGTGCGCTGGCCAAAGCTTGCGAAGTCGCAAGGCAAGCAGACATCACAGTTGATACCTCGTTGCTGGAAGCCAATGGAGAGCGCATCGCGCGCGTGATCGATGCCGAGGCCATCCGCTGGTCGGCCGATCTGATCGTGATCGGCACTCACGGCCGTTCCGGATTCAACCACCTGCTGTTCGGCAGCGTCGCCGAAGGCGTGGTGCGCGGGACCTCGGTTCCTGTGCTGCTGGTGCGCAGCGAATAGCGAAAATCCAGTTTACAGTTTTCAGTTAACCGGAGCGTCGCGGTCGCAGCTCTGGCTGCGGGTCCCGCACGGCCTACCCCTTGCGGGTGCAAACCGTAAACTTTATTGTTTCGCCCCCATTGCCAGCGCGCGCAGTCGGCCCTGTTCCAGTTCAGCGGCATCGGGTACGGATAGCCAGCCTTGCAGGTTGTCCATCACCAGATCGGTCAGCGCGTGTCTCCAGTTCTCGCTGTCATTGAGGCAGGGGATGTAGTGGTATTTGCCGCCGCCTGCGCGATGGAAGTCCTCACGCCCTTCCATTGCAATTTCTTCCAGTGTTTCCAGGCAATCCGCGACAAAGCCGGGGCAGACCACGTCCACGCGGCTGGTTTTTAGTCTGCCCAGTTCTTTTAGCGTAGCGGTGGTGTAGGGCTTGATCCACTCGGCACGGCCGAAGCGCGACTGAAAACTGACTACGTATTGTTCAGGTTTTAATCCCAGTTCTTCAGCCAGCAGGCGTCCGGTCTTGTGGCATTCGCAGTAATAGGGATCGCCCTTGTCGAGCGTGTACTGCGGCACACCGTGGAAACTCATTACCAGTTTTTCCGGACGCCCCTGTCTCATCCAGTAGTCGTTGATGTTGGCCGCCAGCGCCTTGATATAGCCTTTGTCGTCGTGGAAATTCCTGACAGTGCGAAGTGCCGGCATATTGCGCATCTGTTGCAGCTCACTGAATACCTGGTCAAACACCGGAGCAGTCGAACTGGCCGCATATTGCGGAAACAGCGGCACGACCAGAATGCGCTGGCAGTTTTGTTCTTTGAGTCGGCGCAGCACGTCTGGAATGGACGGGCTGCCGTAGGTCATCGCATAATCCACCACCATCGGAGCCTTGGTGCGCTCGCCCAGGTAGCCTTTAAGATGTGCTGCCTGTTTTTGGGTATAGACGCGCAACGGCGAGCCCTCATCCAGCCAGATACTGGCATATTTCGCGGCAGATTTTTTCGGGCGAACGTTGAGGATGATGCCGTTGAGTATCAGCCACCAGATGGCTTTGGGGATTTCCACCACGCGCGGATCGCCCAAAAACTGCTTGAGATAGGTGCGCACGGCTTGTGCCGTGGGCGCATCAGGCGTGCCCAGATTGACCAGCAGAATGCCGGTTTTTTGCGGGGTGCCGTGGGTAAAAGCGGGTTCGATTTTATAGGTCATTGCAGCTTTTTCTCGGCCTTCCTGATGCCGGCATTGATATCCGCATGGCGGCCCGCATCCGCATCTTCGCGACCCAGGCGAGCAGGGGCGTTCAAGGCTTTCCTGAAGTATTCGAGCGACCTGGCATATTCCCCTTCTTCGAGCAGGAAGTCGGCATAGAAATAGTTCTGGTCGATGCCGTTCGGATTGACCTTCAGCGCGCGCTCCAGATATTCGCGTGCCTTCTTGTGATCCCCGAAAGAACCGAAGCTCGGCACCTTGTAATACAGGCTGCCGAGCGAGGTCAGCGCGGAACCTTCCAGTGCGTTAGCGTCGATTTTTTCCGCAGCCAGCAGCAAGTCGCGCGCGGCCTTGGCCGTGCCGCCGGCTGAGAACAGGCTCTGATACTTGGCAAGCGTGCTGGTGATGATGCCTTCCCAGATCAGCGGCTCTGCGCGCCCCGGATTGCTGGCAGTTACCTGATGCGCCTCTTCGACAATTTTCTTGAGCGCCGCTTCCCGGTCTTTCTCGGGTATCTGGTAGTTGGCTGTTGCCCATTCGTGTTGCAACTGGGTGATTGAGGCCTCCAGCGGCGTGGCGGCGTAGGCCGTGTTGAGGCTGAAGGCTAAGGCGCAAAGGTAAGCATATTTTTTCATGGGTGACTCCTGTGGGTTATTTTTTAAGCTGCGCGTACTTGCGGGCAATGCGCGTGTTTTTCAATAGTCCGCTGTCAACCAGACGCGGGAACATGCCATTCAACCTGGCAAAGAAGGATTCCGGTTGGCCGATGAAATACTCGGCGGCTTCCTGCTCTATGGCCAGCGCGATCTGTTCGGCGACATAGTCCGGCTCGTCCATGTTGGTCTTCGTTTCAATCAGCATCTGCGTGGTGACTTCGTCGTTCAGCGGCGTCTTGGCGGCGCGCGGCGAAACGTAGGAGACGCCGACTTTGCTGTCCACCAGCTCGCGACGCAGCGCTTCGGAAAACCCGCGCATCGCGAATTTGCTGGCGCAATAGGTGGCGAAATGCGCAAAGCCGATCGAGCCGAATGCGGAACCGATGTTGACGATGCGGCCGCTGTTCTGTGCCAGCAAGTGAGGCAGCGCTGCGCGCACCAGCAGCATCGGTGCGATCACGTTGACGTTGAGGACCTGATCTATGCGTTCAGGTGCCTGGCGTTCATACAGCGTGAAGTCCATAAGGCCGGCGTTGTTGATGACGATGTCTATGCCACCCAGGGCTTGCAAGGCGGTGGCGACCACCTGGGCTGCTGCGCCCTCGGACGTCAGATCAATGGCGATGGCGGTGGCCGATCCTCCGTTCTGATTGATCTCATCGCAAATTTCCGAAAGACGGGGCGCATTGCGTTCCACAAGCGCCAGACGTGCGCCTTTTTTGGCTAACAACAAGGCCAGACGATAACCGATGCCACCGGCAGCGCCGGTCAGGATGATGCGTTTTCCGGACAGATTCATGTCGCTTCCTTTATATCGGATTCGCGCAGCGAACCCTTGTTCCTCTCCCCCGCATGCGGGGGAGAGCTAAGAGAGAGGGATGCGGGCATAGCGGTGTTCATATAACTTCCCCATGCCCGTTAGTCAAAAAGCGTTTTCCCAGATCGCGGAAAATATCGCCATACAACTTATAAAACATCCGGGCGCAATGGATCAGGCAGGCCTGATCGGCGGGGTCTTCAATTTGATTGATCAGCGACTCATAAAAGTCCACATGGCCCACATCCAGTGAGCCGTGCGAAGTCAGGTAGGAAAAGGCATCCGATCCTAAGCCCAGACTCTGTTGCAATGTCTTACCGGCGTGGGTTGCCAGCGCGACACTGGTGCCTTCCAATACCAGCACCATGCCGAAGAAGCCGACCGGATTGACGCGTGCGATGGTGTCGTAAGCATAGGACACCATCAGTTCGGTGGCTATGCGCGGCGTACCGCAACGCACCGCCTCCGCATCGCCGCCGCAAGCCTTGATATCGCCCAGGATCCATTCCTGATGACCGACTTCTTCCTCGATGTATTCGGCAACCGCAGTCCTTAACCACTCGTATTTTCCGGGCAATCGTCCGCCGCATGACATCAGCAGCGGGGTGGTGTGCTTGACGTGATGGTAGGCCTCGGTCAGGAAGGCGATGTAGGCTTCAAGGCTGACCTCCCCCATTGTGGCTGCCCGTATGATGGGCAGGCTCTGTAATTCGCGGCGCTCGGCATCGGTTGCATCCAGTAGTTGCTGATAAATGGTCATGGGATGTCCTTTATTCAAGTTTTGAATATTAAGTATAAAGTTTATCAATGGCTGTCTGGTATTGCGCCTGGATCGCCTCTCGTTTCAACCGGCCATTGGCGGTCAGCTGGCCGTTTTGCGGCAGAAACGGGGTTGTGGCGGGCAGCCAGCATTTTACCTGAGCATAGTCGGGCAGCACCAGGTTTGCTTCCTCGATCGCCTGGCTGACTTCCGCTTCGGTTGCGTTGCCGCGCGGCACGATCACGGCTGCATTCCACGGGCGTGCCTCACCGAACACCGCCGCCTGGTATATGGCCGGATGCAGGGTCAGTTCGCGTTCCACCCATTCCGGCGATACATTGCGCCCGAATGAGGTGATGAAAATGTTTTTCTTGCGGCCTGTTAAGTGCAAAAAGCCGTTTTCGTCCAGATGTCCGATGTCGCCGGTCGGCCAATAAGCGCCCGCCGGCACGGACTCGCTACCGGTATAACCCAGCAGCGTGGAACCCGCGACTAAAATTTCGCCATCCTCGTTGAATTTAAGCTGTGTGTGCGGCAGGGGTTTGCCTACGCTGCCGATGCAGCGATCGCTCTCGGTGTTGAGCGAGACGACCGACGCGCACTCGGACAAGCCGTAGCCTTCAAAGGCCGGGATGCCAAGATGCTGTGCGCGTTGCAGTAAACGCTCGGAAACCGTCGCTCCACCGATCGCAACGAAGCGCAATTCTTCAGGTTTTGGATGGCCGGCTTCAATCGCAGCGACTGCTGCGTGCAGTAATTGCGGGGTCAGAATCGTCGTGGTGGCATGATGTTTGATCAGCGTGCCCAGCATTTTTTGTACATCCAGGCCGCTGGAGCCGGAAAGTCCCACGGTCGCCTGCGGCAGCAAATGGCAGGCAGCGCCCGCCAGCAGCGGCACATAGACGCCGGCCAGATTTTCCAGCAAGGTCGACAGCGGCAATATACTGACATGCTTGTCGCCAGGCTTGCCCTTTGTGGCTGCCAGCAATGAGGTTGCCACGCTGTATAGCGCCTCGCCGCTTAAGCACACGCCTTTGGGATGTCCGGTGGTGCCGGAGGTGTAAGTGACTTTGACCGTGCCTGCCGGTAATTCTTTCGCGGGGATGTTGGAGAGGCGAATCTCGCTGATCTCCTGACCTTTGATGGTATGCGTGAAGATAGCCGATATTTCGATGCCTGAGTCGGTCAGAATTTTTTGATACAGATCGGCTTGGTCGGTGAGCACGCAGGTGATGCCGGCATCCCTTATGCTGTGGGCGATTTGTTCGCCTGAGAAAAAAAACGGCAAGGGAATGATGACTTTGCTGGATTTCAAGCCTGCCAGATCGAGCACTGCCCACAAGGGCGAGTTGTCCAGTGCCAGCCCCATCGTTTGGGCCGGCATGGCGCCTAGCTGCGCGCTGACTTGTTCGATGGCAGAGGCCAGTTCCTGATAACTGAGTGCCTGTTGTTCGCCGACTAATGCCGGCGCATCGGGCTGTTTTTTGCACTGCCGGGTAAGTGCCGCAATGATGGAAGGTTGCATGTCTTTTCCTCGTTATGGGCTGTTTCTGATTTCACTGCGACGTTCCATGCGCCGTATCGCCATGACTTGCGGATTTTGCTCGTAATAACTGCCCCACTCGGATTGTTCGGCCGGTGGGAGATGTTTGATATCTGCATCACAGAGGATTTCCGGAACGATATCCAGTTTGAGCAAGGCATTGCGTACTAATTGCACGGCGGTAAAAACCGCCCATTGTTTGGATGTGGCATGCAGCTGGTCAAAAATGGCAGCGCTCAACTTCCGGGATATGCCCAACTCGGCGACTGAATAATTGCCAATTTCAACAATATCGCTGCGCAAAACGGTCGAGCCCAACCGTTCGGAGAGTACCTGTTCAACGGGTTTATCCATATAGTTTTCCAGATACAGGCGCTCCGCTCCTGCGTTGCGTATGCCACACGCCGCGATCAGCTTGCCATCCAGATCGCGCAGACTCATCAAGGTAGGCAGGAAGAAGTGGACCTTTGCGCCGCAAACCTGAAAAAAAATGTCGGCGATGAAACGCTCAACCTCGGCTCTGTCCGCAGCATCCGGCCCGGAAAAATGCACGGTGTAAGGGCGAGTCCTGATGTTCTGGTCGATGATTTTTATCATTAATTATGAATTTCTGCCATTCGTTCTAAGCTTGGAGGAAACCAAAAACAGGCGTCCGTTGATTTTACATGCCAACTGTTTGTCATGTAAGGATTTCGTAAGGGTGCTTGTGAGCCAAAAAGTTCAACCTGATTTCTTCGTCCGCTTACGCCGACGTCATGACTGTCGGTGTGGTTTACAGGTTCTGAAAATAAATAGGTTCAAGCTGCAAGGTTCAAGGTTAATGGTGACTCTTAATGGTTCCTTATTCTCTCTCACTGAGCGTGGCGGTCGTAGCGAAAGCTACGGGAGCCGCACGGCTCACCCCTTCATTCAGGAGCAGGCACTTTCATTCAAAAACAAAGAGCGCATCGCGCGACTATGTTTTGTGGGAAGCCCCCTGCGGTCTCAGTGCCTCTTGCTCCGAGGGAAGAACCTTGCGGTCTTGCGGGTGTCTCCCTTCTCACGTCCTCTCTTGCGTTTGACAAACAGGCGTTTGAAAACTACATTGCACATCTCATTAAGCAAAGCCTGATACACGATGAAATCCATTCTGTTGTCCGCAGCACTTGCAATCACGCTTGCCGCTTGCGGTAATAGAGAATCAGCTCCTCCCGTCAAGACGGTACGGCCTGCATTGACTCAGATAGTGGGGGCGCTGGCCGGGGAAGGCAGCAACGTGTATAGCGGCGAAGTGCGCGCACGCCATGAGGTAGCTTTAGGTTTTCGCACCGGCGGCAAGATCATCGAACGACTCGTGGAGGCGGGCATGCAAATAAAAGCCGGGCAGGTGCTGGCAAGGCTTGATCCGTCCGATGCAAGCCTGCAAACGGGTGCGGCGCAGGCGCAATTCAAGCTGGCCGAGAGCGATTTGATGCGTTACCGCGAGTTGCGCAGCAAGGGCTTTGTCAGTCAGTCCGCGCTGGATGTCAAAGAAGCCACCCTCCAGGCGGCAAATGCGCAAGCCGGATTGACGCGCAACCAGTCGGATTACACCACGCTGCGCGCCGCGCATGACGGCTTAGTCACGGCGACGCTTGCAGAGGCAGGGCAGGTGGTAAGCGCAGGGCAGCCGGTGTTGCGTCTTGCAGAATCGGGCGAGCTGGAGGTGGCGATCGAAATACCGGAAGCGCAGTTCGCCATGCGCCGTGTGGGCGATCCGGCGGAAGTCGTCGTGCTGACGGATGATGGCGCACCCATCAACGGGCGCCTGCGCGAACTGTCGTCGTCCGCCGATCCTGCCAGTCGCACTTATTCTGCACGCGTGTCCTTCAGTGCGGCGGCAGGCCGGGCCGCGCTGGGCATGACTGCGCGTGTGCGTTTCAACGGCAAGGCGTCGACTGAGTTGCTGATTCCAATTTCGGCAATTTATCAGCAGGGCCGTCAGACGGCGGTATGGATCGTGGCGCCAGATCACAGCGTCAGTCTGCGGCAGGTAGAAATTGCAGCCTGGCGTGATAATGGCGCCGTGATCGCCAGCGGCCTGATTGCCGGTGAGCGCATCGTCAGTGCCGGTGTGCATCGCCTGTCAGCGGGTGAAAAAATCCAGTTTATTGAACCCGTGAACGGCAACGCGCCATGAAAGGGACTAACGAGCACGGCGATACAAGCAATGGCGATGAGCGCCATGCTCGTCCCCCTCTTCTCAATCCTCTCCCGCAAGCGGGCGAGGAGACAAACGAACACTTGCGCGGCTTTAAAGTCAACCTCTCAGCCTGGGCGCTGACGCACCAGCAAATGGTGCTGTTTCTGATCATCGTGCTGACAGCGGCGGGGGTGATTTCTTATTTCAATCTGGGCCGTGCCGAAGATCCCGATTTTACCTTCAAGGTGATGGCGGTACGCACGCTGTGGCCGGGTGCTGCGACGCAGGAAGTGGAGCGCGAACTCACAGAACGGATCGAGAAAAAGTTGCAGGAAACGCCCTGGGTGGATGTGCTGCGCTCGGCGTCAAAACCCGGCGAGTCCATGGTGTTCGTGGTGCTCAAGGATTACACGCCCAAGCAGGAGGTACCTGAAGCCTGGCGGCAGGTGCGCAAGAAACTGGATGACATCAGGCACACCTTGCCGGCCGGCGTACAGGGGCCTTTCCCCAATGATGAATTCGGCGATGTGCAAATCAACATCTTCGCCTTGACCGGCGATGGCTTTGATCTGGCAGCCTTGCGCCGTTATGCGGACAGAATAGCGCTGGATTTGAAGCGCGTGCCGGACGTCAAACGCGTCGAACTGATCGGTGTGCAGGACGAAAAAATTTATCTGGATGCCACGCCTGCGCGTCTGGCTGGTTTCGGTATTACCCCCGCGCAGATAGCAGCGGCGCTGCAACAGCAGAATGCGCTGGTCCCTTCAGGTTTTGTCGATACCAGCAGCGACCGCATCTGGCTGCGCGTGACCGGTGGTTTCGACGGCATCGAACGCATCCGCAATACCGATCTGCTGGTGAACGGGCGGCACATGCGGCTGGGCGACATCGTTCGCGTCTCGCGGGGATTGAGCGATCCGCCGAGGCCACAGATGCGGGTGGGCGGCGTGCCTGCCATCGGTATCGGCGTCATCATGGACAAGGGCGGCAATGTCATTCATCTCGGTGAAAATCTGGATGCCGCGATGAAAGAAATCAAGGCTGCGCTGCCCGTGGGGGTGGAAGTGCACGTGGTCGCCAATCAGCCTGAGGTGGTCAAGGGATCGGTATCGTTGTTTCAGGATTCGCTGGCCGAGGCGATTCTGATCGTGCTGGCGGTGTCGTTCCTGAGCCTGGGCTGGCGCACCGGTACGGTGGTGGCCTTGTCCATCCCGCTGGTGCTGGCGATCACGTTTTTCATGATGAAAGTGTTTGGCATCGACTTGCAGCGCATCTCGCTGGGCGCGCTTGTGATCGCACTGGGCTTGCTGGTGGACGATGCGATCATCTCCGTGGAAATGATGGTGGTAAAAATGGAACAGGGCTGGGACCGCTTTCAGGCGGCGACCTTCGCCTATACCTCGACGGCTTTTCCGATGCTGACCGGCACGCTGATTACGGCCGCCGCCTTCACGCCGGTGGGATTTTCCAAATCGGCCGCCAGCGAATACACTTTTTCGATCTTTGCCGTGGTGACCATCGCGCTGCTGGTGTCCTGGCTGGTGGCGGTCGTGTTCACGCCTTATCTGGGTTTCAAATTGCTCGATCCTGCAAAGCTGATCGCAAAAGCCCAGAAGCACGGCGAAGACATCTACGACACACCGTTCTATCGCCGCTTCCGCGTACTGCTGGTATGGTGCTTGCGCAATCGCTGGAAGGTGATCGCCGCAACGACGCTGCTGTTCGTGTTGTCTATCGCTGCGTTTAGCCAGGGGGTTCAGAAGCAGTTTTTCCCGTCCTCCAGCCGGCTGGAGTTGATGGTGGATATCTGGCTGCCGCAAGGTGCATCGCTCAAAGCCACTGAGCGCGAGACTAAGCGTATTGAAGCCCTGCTCAAGGACGATCCCGCCGTGGCAAGCTATTCTTGCTATGTCGGCAACAGTGCGCCGCGCTTCTTTTTGTCGCTGGATGTGAAATTGTTCAGCGATAACTACGCGCAGTGCGTGATTCTGACCCATGACTTCAACGCGCGTGAGGAGCTCAAACGCCGCCTGGAACAAGTCTTTACTTCCGCTGCGGGCGGTTTCAGCCATATTCATCCTCATGTGGTGAGGCTGGAAAACGGTCCTCCGGTAGGTTATCCGGTGCAGTTTCGCGTCAGCGGAGCGGACGTCGAGCAGGTGCGCCTGATCGCCGATCAGGTCTCAATCTTGATGCGCGCCAACCCTCATTTGCAGGACGTCAGTTTCGACTGGAATGAAAAAGTAAAAAGCGTGCGCCTCGAAGTTGATCAGGACAAGGCGCGCGCGCTTGGCACTTCCAGTCGTGACATCGCGCAGGCGATGCAAGGCTGGCTGAACGGCGTGGCCTTGACGCAATACCGCGAGGACGACCAGCTGGTCGACGTGGTGTGGCGCGGCGGTGGCGATGCGCGTTCGCTCGATCGTCTGGAAGGGCTGGATATTCCGCTCGAAGGTGGTCGCCATGTGCCGCTGGCGCAAGTTGCACGTCTGGTTCCTGTGCTGGAAGAAGCCGTCATCTGGCGGCGCAACCGGCAGCCTACCATGACGGTGCTGGCCGATATGTCAGACAAGACCCAGCCTGCAACCGCATCCAATGAACTGAATGCGCAGCTTGAAACGCTGCGCGCGAAGTTGCCGGCAGGCTTTCACATCGAGATGGGCGGCAGCGTCGAGGAGTCCGCCAAGGGTTCGACTGCGATCATGGCGGTGATGCCGCTGATGCTGGTCGGCGTGATCACCCTGCTGATGATGCAGCTGCAAAGTATCAGTCGCACCATCATCGTGCTGCTCACCGCACCGTTGGGCTTGATCGGCGTGACGGGTGCGTTGCTGATTTTCCAGGTGCCGTTCGGCTTCGTCGCCAATCTCGGCTTTATCGCACTGGCCGGGATGATCATGCGCAACTCGGTGATACTGGTGGATCAGATCCGTCAGGACGAGGAGGAGGGCAAAACCAGTTGGGAGGCGATTATCAGCTCTACCGTGCGACGCTTTCGCCCTATTACGCTGACCGCAGCGGCGGCGATCCTGGCGATGATCCCGCTGACCCGCCAGGTGTTCTGGGGGCCGATGGCGGTCACCATCATGGGCGGACTGGTGGTCGCGACCATGCTGACCTGTCTGTTCCTGCCCGCGCTGTATGCAGCGTGGTTCAAGGTGAAAGAGGAGTGATTCAGACCGCAAGGGTCTTCCCCGCACAACCAAGGGGCTGAGCCCCAAGTTGTTGCGTGAAGGATTCAGGATTCAGGGGCCTGTGCAGGGCGGATGCCTTCATGCGATCCGCTACATGACTATTTAATTTGTTAATATAATCAAACATCTACAAATAAAGTTTGATTGGGGTAAGGGTGTGATTTACCCTAACGTTGCCACCATCTCGATTTTTTGGGCGGCTGAACGAACAACTTTCTGGATGCCATGCCCCGCCGGGTTGGCCTGACGTTGTGAAATGAGCAGCCCCATCTTTTCAAGCAGTCCGATATCTTTGGAGATGGAGGAGCGGTTGCGATGCAGGCTATGGGACAGTTCATTGATTGTCCTGGGCTCGTGCATCACCTCAAGCATCAAACGGCGACGCGCTTCCGAGAGCACGGTAAACATCTGTTGCGGGTCTTCGAACGAGAGCGTCAGCTTTTCTTCGAACGCCATACCCCGATCAGCTCTCTGTGCAGCATCCTTTGCACGCGAGAAGAAGCCCGGCACGTCATCAGTGCGAATCACGATTTTGGTCATGGCATCTTTCCTTGTGTTTGGTTAATAATTTTCAGCCACTCCTGCTGGAATCTTTCCTGCGTCGCTTCAAAACTCACGAACTCGACCGCTTCGATCTCACCCATGTAATGACGGTGATGGTAATCGTGTGCATTGTCGAAACCGAGAACCCGACCGTTATCGCCCCGGTGAATCGCGTGGTTGATGTAGGACAGGTTGTACCGAGTCACTACGGTCTTGCCCTGTTCCATATGCCCCCAGACCTCATAACTCAATAGCCCGCCACCTGATTTCGGCTTGAGTTCGAATCGTTCCTGTTCGAGCAGGGTTTCCTTGGTTAGTTTGGACATTACACCTCCAGATGTGCATCATCATAGCGCACCTGAATGGATGTGTCTCGTTCCATCGGTTCATGTTTCAGCAGCATTTTTGGGCTGATTTCCGCGCAAGGCATAATTTTTAGAAGGGCGGCAGCGCCGGATGCCTGAAAAACTGGCTTTCCTTTACGCAACAACGGCACAGCACCCGTGCGGGGAATACCCTTCATTCAGAAATAGGCGATTTATCGCCTTACATTCCGTGGGAAGCCCCTTGCGGTCTGAATCTTGAGCGTAGCGGTCGCAGCTTTAGTTGCGGGAACCGCACGGCCTACCCCTTGCGGGTGGAGTTTGCTCCCATAGGCCAAAATATATAGGATGTTTGGCATATTGCACGTCACTCTGTGAGCGAGTATGGTTCTGCGTGAAGGCATACCATCGGCCTACAACTTTGGGATGAATGCCCGGCAGAACCAACGAGTGCCTGATGGTTTGGAAGAGAATAAAAGGGTAGCAATAAACCGTGGTCTGTCACCTGTTGTTATCACGCTGTTTATAACGGGACAGCGCCGTCCAGCTGCATGAAGCAGGCGACCATCTTAAACTCGACGCATTATTGTCTTGACGGAGGGGTTCACTTATAGAGGGGGTGAAAAAATGTTAATCAAAAGAAATTATTACAATGTTGCAAGGCTAGGGGTTGGTGCGATATGCATTGTCCTGTCACTCTTACTGGCTGGTTGCGGTGGCGGCGAGGGATTTGCTCTGGCTGCTGCCAATGTTGCAACCGAAGTACCCCATCAGTCCGCAGCCTTTCAGGTGCCCGTGACTAAAGAGACCACGATTACAATATCAGATCCAACCAGTCCTATAAGTGGCACAAAGATAGTTATTCCAAAAGACGCGGCTATTGACCCTTTAACTGTTGTTGTTGGTTATGAGGATAGTCTCCCGGCTTCATTAAATGCGGATGCAGTTGCAATGGGAGCAGTTCAAGTTTCCAAGGTCATCATTCCTCATGTCATCGGGGGTGGGCCGTTTACCTTCAATCATCTGATCGAAATAACAATTCCTTACGACAAGACGAAAGCCAACGGTTTGCCGCCTATTGTTGTGTACTGGGATGTAAAAAATAAAATTTATCGACCCGTTGCCGTAGTAAAGATCGACAGAGCAAATGGCCTGGTGACATTTAAAACATCCCATTTCTCTCGCTTCATGGCAATTGTTGTCAAAGCACTTGGCGTATCGGCACCAGATATAGATACAGGATTTCGCATGGGTATCGATTCAATTTTGCACCAAAATTTCGGTTCTTATGAATGGGGTGGGCACTGTATGGCATTCGCCTCAATGGCTTCACATTACTTCTCAATGAAAAACCCGATAAAATTGTATGCTTTTGCGCAAGACGGGGTGATTGACCAGCAGTTAGATGATGAGTTAGTTAGATCTGCTTTAACGTATACGTATGCGCTTCTAGCATCGAAATACAAAGATGTAGCAGAGGAGGTAAATAAACCGAGCAAAATAGACACTGGTCTGCTGGTTTTACAGGCCATGATTATTACCAAACAGCCCGTTAATTTTATTGTGACCTCCAGCATCGGGAAAGGAGCCCATTCTGTTGCTGTGTACGGTTATGATAGTATGAATGCACAATTTCGAATTTATGACTCAAATTTCCCCAAAGACGAAGTAACCTTTGACTGGAATTTGCTTACCGGCTTCGGTGCATATTCAAAAGCAGCGGCCTATGATTCATCTTTATTCGATAACATTGGATTCTTCTCAGACGATACACTTGGCGAGTCATCCCAATTTGAAAAGATAATCAGCGATTGGAAAAGCGGCGCACTGAAGGACTTCTTTTCAAATGTCTCAGTCAATGATGACAAAGGGATACCACAGATTTTAAGTTTTAATAGCAACGTCAAAATTGTCGTCCCCTCAATTAAAACAGTTACCCTATCTGGTCACTTTAACTCACCGGCAAACAACAAAAACAAAACAAATTATCTTTGGGTAATGCAAAATGGAAAAACACTTCCAGCAACCTCAATTTCCGCATCTGGAGACTTCAATTTTGATGTAGACGGGACAAATGCAGCGAATACAGAAGTTGTAATAATGGTTTCAGGTCACCAACGAGACAAGTTTACCGGATTCGCTGCATATGGCAAATTCACGCTCACTGGGCAAAGTTTTTTCAAAAATTTCGGTTTTGAAACGGGAGACTTTAGCAACTGGAGTGCTTATACCTACCTCAGAAACACCGGCAGCATATGGACGCCAACAAAAGCGTACATTGTGATGCCTGGATTTGACGCTATCGCAACAGATATACCTACCGTCATTGCCGGTAAGTATGCAGCTAAAGTAAACGATTCTGACCCTAATTTCCATGCCACGTTAATCTCACAAAAAGCAACCGTACCTAACATAGGTAGTCCGCAAATATCTTTCCATTGGGCAGCAGTATTGGAAGACCCGCAACACACCCCTGCTGATCAGCCTTATGTCGATGTTATCGTACGTGACAACACAAAAGCCGTTGATTTGTACCACAATCGCTTTTACACCGGCGACCCAAATTACACTGGCTGGAAAAATTACACTTATAACGGCTCCAACTGGAAGGCTATTCCCTGGCAGACCGTAATTCTTTCTGGCTTGGCTCCATATGCGGGTGATGAATTGGAGTTGATTGTTGAAGGTGCGGACTGTGGCCTTGGCGGTCATGGAGGTTACTTATATATTGATGGTGAGGAATAGTGTGCTTTGGGTCTACCATTGAATTGTAGATGACGACCGTTAGCGGGAAGTGTAGCATTCCTGCCTGACGGAGGTGTGGCTCCTGGGGTCAGCGAACTTGGCAACAGGTATCGCTTGAGTCTGAAATGCCGCTCCCGTCATCTGGAAAAGGCAATAGGGACAGACTGCGGTTATTTATAACTATCTTATTTTATTGATATGTTTTTGTTTTATCCAAAAAATCACGGGGGCGGTTCTGGATTTGCAGCGTTTCCGGTTCGCAGGCATAGCACGGGCAGGCACAAACGTCCCTGTCATCTTTGAATAAAACGTCAGCTAAGGTAGCCCCATTCCCTGAATTGCGGTGCCAGGGTGGCGTCGGTTTTGAATGCCTGGAAATAAATATATTCGGGTGCCAAATCGGCGCCATTTTCCCATGTGATAGTTTCCAGTTCCTCGTCAACTTTCAATCTGGAAAATTGGGCTATCTCTTTTAAGGGTTCGAATATTTGGCCTTTGAGTGCTTCCGACAAGTCAGCCAAGCCTTTACGCCCATTATTAAATGTGACCTCAACGACATAATCATGCAAATGCCGCGCTTCGGTGATATGCAGAAACATGGTTTACTCCAATGGTTGAATGGGTTTGGGAATTTGTGAGAGACGACAAAGTTCCCAGTCTTCCATGAGTTCGTCTTTATGCAATTCGTACCAGTCAATAACATGGCGTAAGGCTCTTCTGGGAAATGTGCCTTGCACAACGCCTGTCAGGATATTGACGGTTATCTCGTATTCACCGTATTTGGCATGAAAATGCGGCGGTGCATGGTCATCCCAGAACATGGCAATGATGATTCCAAGGAATCTGCTGATCACGGGCATGATAAAAATCCTTCAAACAGGTTAACGTCGCGAGTGCCGGTGAAACGCGGTTAGCGATGATACCAAAAGACTGAAACCCTCGTAAGATGTACAAAAAAACTGGGGTCTTTCAATCACGCATCCGGCTTGTATCGCCGCGCAAGCGGCACACGACCTTTACAAAAACAGAGCCGCCGAAACGCCGAAACGTACCGCCATGACTTTGGCCTGGCGGGCATTGAAATCGCGACGCCCTGACAGCAATTTTGACACGACACCTTGGCTGCCCAGTTCCGGCAGGTCAATCTGGCGCAGGTTGTCGCGCTCCATCATGCAACGCAAAACCTCGGCTCCTGTTGACGCTTTTGGCATCTTGTCACGGGCTTCATGTTCGGCAATCAGCTCGCCCAGATAATCCGCCAGTCGGGCGAGTGGATGCGTTTCATCCGCACCTCCTGCATCAAGGGCCGCATCAAGTGCTTCGACCAGATCGGCATATTCTTTTTCATTGTGTGCGGGTTGCAGCAAAGGTGCGACATAGCTCCAGTGTTGCATTGCTGTTTTAAGTCGTGCGTTCATTTTCAACCTCCCAGATCGTATTCCTTGTGTGTCAGTACCGCCCTGATAAATAATCGCCCTGTGTTGAAGTGAATCGCAGCAATCAGGCGAAGTTTGTTCCCTCCGATGTCAAAGACGAACACATCGCCCACTTTGTCGGTGCCGGGAAATAGTGCTCGCACCTTTGCAAAATTGCGCCACTCGGCTTTCTTGCTAAGGCGATACCACTGATCCAGCGCCCGATTGTCAGTCGATGTTGTGCAGCAGTCGTTGCTGGAGGCAGTCACTGTCGCCCGCCTGATATTCGCCGCAGATCATCGGGCGGATCTCGTAAATCGTGCACAGCATGGTTTTTCGATCCAATGCGGCGCACCATCCGTCGTCAAGACGCGCCATGACCCATCCGCCCCATTGATCCTGTTCCGTTAATTCTGGCGGAATGTCGTCGTCCCCCATCAGCATCACCTCCAGCCGGCAGCAGCAGGCTTTGCAGGTGCTGCACGTAATGACAGGGCTGTCGTTTGTATCGTCTGTATTCATAAGTTGATATTTTCAGTGGCACATTAAAAGGGCCGGACCCGATTGATTTTTAGCATTGACGCGCCGTTATATGAAGCCCGGACAGGTCACGCGTACCTGAGCCAGCCGGCAGGTTCCGGGATAAAGCCGCCTGAGTATCACGCCGTGAGGAGTTCGCGCAGCACCTCTGGATGAGTCTCTGCCACACGCAACAGTGTTTGGGCAGCACCGGATGGCTTGCGCCGGCCTTGTTCCCACTCTTGCAATGTGCGCAATGACACGCCCATCAACGCAGCAAACTGTGCCTGCGACAGCCCGGAAATAACACGGGCCTTAGCTACGGGTGAATTAATGACACGACCATCGCGGGTCACCACTGACACCCGTCCCACCTTTCCTGCTTTCATTTGCTCGATAGATTCAAGCAGTTCGGCGTTTAAATCACGCTGGGCATCGCGCACCAGCAACTCGGTTTCAGATAATTTCGGCATGATCGGCAATCTCCCGCAAAGCATTTAAGGTGGAAGCGGCGATATTTTCGCGCGCACTTTTGGCATACACAGTCAGTAACCAGATGCGGTCAAGCGTATCTTGCACGTAGTACAGTACCCGCACTCCGCCACGCTTGCCCATGCCCGCACGCGCCCAGCGCACCTTTCGGACACCCCGCGTGCCAGGAACTACATCGCCCTGATTTGGATTCCTGGACAGCGCCACCTGCAATTCAGTCAACTCAATTTCGCTGAAATAATCGGCGGCATAGCGAGTGAAGGTGGGCAATTCAATAAATGTGTGCATGGCACATATTATACGGCTTTGCCGTATCTCGGCAAGAAGAAGGTAAAACCACTGTCTGCTGCAATAATTCGATATGCAGAAGACTTGGGCTGGGCTGCCCCAAGTGTCTCGAAGCGCGGTCGGAAACCATGTGCAAGATTTAGATGGGATAATGTCGCATGAAAAATAAACATGCCGCGAAGGCCGCACCTGTCGAAAAAGTCGGTTTGCATCCGCGCAATCCGCATAGCGGTCGTTATGACTTCAAACAGCTCATCGCAGCCAGTCCCGAGCTGGCGGCATTCGTGTCGCCCAATGCCTATGGCGATGAGTCCATCGACTTCGCCGATCCGGCTGCCGTCAAGGCGCTCAACCGCGCCTTGTTAATGAGCAGTTACGGCATTAGAGAATGGGATATTCCGGCGCAGTACTTGTGCCCGCCCATTCCCGGCAGGGCGGATTATCTGCATTACCTGGCCGATCTGCTGGCCGAGAGCAATGACGGCGTTGTGCCAACCGGTGCATCAATACGGGCGCTCGACATCGGCACCGGTGCCAACTGCATCTATCCGCTGATCGGCCATCGTTCTTACGGCTGGCAGTTCGCAGGTTCCGACATCGATTCAAAAGCCATAGCCAATGCGCAACGCATTCTTGATGCGAACAGCGGATTGAGCGACGCCATCGAGCTGCGGCTGCAAACGTCACGACAGGATATCTTCAAGGGCGTTCTGCTGCCGGATGAGACGTTCGATTTGACGCTGTGCAACCCGCCTTTTCATGCGTCGCTGGCTGAAGCCAATTCAGGCACGCAGCGCAAATGGAAAAATCTTGGCCGTGATGCCGCGCAAAAAACCGCATTGAATTTCGGCGGGCAGGGCGCGGAGCTGTGGTGTCGTGGCGGCGAGGAGGCTTTCGTGTGCCGCATGATAGAGGAGAGCGCAGGGGTAAATTGCATGTGGTTCACTGCGCTGATCTCGAAGTCGGCCAGTCTGCCCGGCGTTTATCGCGCGCTGAAAAAAGCGGGTGTGACAGATTACAGGACGATAGCGATGGCGCAGGGACAGAAAAAGAGCCGGATCGTCGCCTGGACTTTCACGCAACAACTTGGGGCGTAGCCCCTTAGTTGCGCGGGGAAGACCCTTGCGGTCTTGCGCTCTAAATTCATAAGGCGGCACGCATGGCGTACATCGACTAAAAAGGTATTGTAAACAATTCGAGCCGGGCAGGCAGAATCACTCTGCTATCATATTGGCATGCTCAATATACTAAACATGACCTACCTGCAGGGCGGCGCACCGCTGTTCCAGCAGGCGAATTTGCAGGCGTTCGCCAATCAGCGCATCGGGCTGGTCGGAAAAAACGGCTGCGGTAAATCCACCCTGTTTCGCCTGATACGCGGCGAACTTCAGCCTGAAAGCGGCGAAGTCTCGCTGCAAAGCGGCAAGACCATGGCTTATGTCGAACAGGAAATCGCCAATTCCGACCAGAGTGCCATGGAGTTCGTGCTCGACGGCGATGTCCAGTTGCGACAGCTCGAAAAAATCCTGGCTGAAGCGACGCATGACACGAAGTGGTTTGAAGCCCAGCAACACTTCGAGGCGATCGACGGTTACGGTGCGAAGGCACGCGCCGCGCAACTGCTGAACGGACTGGGTTTCGATACGGACAGTCTGGATCGACAGGTGGACAGTTTTTCGGGCGGCTGGCGCATGCGCCTGAATCTGGCCCGCGCGCTGATGCACCGGGCGGATCTGCTGCTGCTGGATGAACCCACCAACCACCTCGATCTGGAAGCGATCCTCTGGCTCGAACAGTATCTGGCGCGCTATCCCGGCAGCATATTGCTGGTCTCGCATGACCGGGAATTTCTCAACGCCACCGTCAACCGCATCGCTCATGTCCACGACTGCGTCATCGACAGCTACGCAGGGGACTACGACGATTTCGAGCGCGCCCGTGCCGAGAAAATTGCCCAGCAGAATCAGGCGTTCCAGACGCAACAGCTGAAAATCGCGCATCTGGAAGATTTCGTGCGCCGCTTCCGCGCCCAGGCGACCAAGGCCAAACAGGCGCAAAGCCGTGTCAAGGCACTGGAGCGCCTCACGCGCATCGCCGCCGTTCACGTCACCGATGGCCATTTTGAGCTGGAGATCGAAGCGCCCGAACGCAGCCCCGATCTGCTGATGCGTTTGGATGGCATGGGCTTCGCCTATGGTGAGAAAAGCCTCTTTAAAAATATAAACATGGTGCTGCGCGCCGGTGCGCGCATCGCGTTGCTGGGGCCCAACGGCGCCGGAAAATCCACGCTGATCAAACTGCTGGTGGGCGAACTCCAACCCACCGAAGGCCGTCTGGACGTAACCCCCGACATTCGCATCGGTTACTTCGCTCAGCATCAGCTGGAAAATCTCGACAGCGCGGCCACCCCGTTGCAGCATCTGGAACGGATAGCGCCCAAGGAAACCACGCTGGCGCTGCGTACTTTTCTGGGCCGCTTTGGTCTTGCCGGCAACGCTGAGGACCGTCCGGTGGCGAGCTTTTCAGGGGGTGAGAAAAGCCGGCTGGCGCTCGCGCTGCTGGCCTGGCAAAAACCCCATCTGTTGCTGCTCGATGAGCCCACCAACCACCTCGATCTGGATATGCGCGACGCCCTGACGCTGGCGCTGGAAGAATACAAGGGTGCGGTGGTGATCGTCTCCCATGACCGGAGTCTGATTCGTGCCGTGGCTGACGAATTGTGGCTGGTGGCCGACGGGGAGGCGCGCCTGTTTGACGGCGATCTGGAGGACTACAAGGACTGGATAGAGTCGCGCCGCCCGCGCGAGACCGTGCAGGCCAAGCCCGAAAAGACGTCACAACCCGCAGCAGCAAAGCCGAATAAAAAGGCGCTGCAATCGAAACGCACCCGCCTGGAAACCGAGCTGAACAAAGTCCAGGCTGAGCTTGCCGAGATCAACGGCCAGTTAGGCGATCCGGCTACCTATAGCGATTGCAGCGTTGATTTCATCGCGAAGCTCAATGCCCGGCGCGAAATCGTGCAGGCCAAAGTAGACGAGCTGGAAGAGAATTGGCTGGAGCTGGAAATGGCGCTGGAGGAGTGAAAGGCGGGATTGAGGAGCAGGGGGAGTAAAAATGGTGTTGTGTTTTTTCCTCAATCCTCAATCCTGCATCCTGAATCTGTGCTTTGTCATTGTCTGTTCGATGTGGTTTAATCACGCCCATGAAATTTTCCTGCAAAAACGTCGCGCTGATCGGTAAGCACAAGTCGCCCGAAGTGGCAGCCCCCTTGCTGCGTCTGGCTCAATTTCTGACGGCCCGGGGTTTGCATGTCGTGGTGGATAGTCTGACCGCCGAGCATCTCAAAGACAATCCCTATCCCGCGATGAACCTCGCGGAAATGGCGGCAGTGGCTGATCTGGCGATCGTGATCGGGGGGGACGGCACGATGCTGAACATCGCGCGCACCTTCTCGCCGCATCATGTGCCGCTGATCGGGGTGAATCAGGGGCGGTTAGGTTTTCTGACCGATCTCACGCTGGAAAATATGCTGGAGAGCATCGCCGCGATGCTGGATGGAAAGTTCATCACCGAGCGACGCTTGTTGTTGTCGGCGCGCGTGTTGAGGGATGATGTCGAGGTGTTCAGCGGCACAGCCTTTAATGAAGTGGTGGTGCATCGCAGTCAGATCAGCAGCATGGTCGAATTCGAGGTGCGCATCGACGGCGAATATCTGTACAACCAGCGTGCCGATGGACTGATTGTCTCCACGCCTACCGGTTCGACGGCCTACGCGATGTCGGCGGGCGGCCCGATTCTGCATCCGGGCCTGGATGTGCTGGAGCTGGTGCCGATCTGCCCGCATACGCTGAGCAATCGGCCTATTGTGGTGAGTGGCTCGGCAGTGCTGGAGATTTTGATGCATCGTTGCAACGATATTCGCGTGCGTCTGGACAGTCATACCAGTTTCGATATGCAGTTGCACGACAAGATTGTCGTCACCCGTCATGCTGATCACGCCCATCTGCTGCATCCGGTCGGGCACAGCTATTACCATACGCTGCGCGAAAAGTTGCAGTGGAATCAATCCCTTTAATGGACATGGAAAAGCCGCCGATGATTGAAAACCTCATGTCCGTTCCCTCTCTCCTGACTCTCTCCCGCAAGCGGGCGAGAGTGGCGGGGGCTCGCTGCGCGAGAAATATCCGAGCCAACACATAAATGCTGAAATTTTTAAGCATCAAAGATTTTGTCATCGTCTCGAATCTGGAGTTGGAATTTTGCGCCGGATTTACCGCGCTGACCGGCGAGACAGGGGCCGGAAAATCCATCCTGATCGACGCGTTGTTGCTGGCGCTCGGCGAGCGGGGCGATGCAACCATGGTGCGAAACGGTTGCGAGCGTGCCGAAATTACGGCGGAATTTGATGTGAGTGCGCAGCCTGTTTTGCAGGACTGGCTGAAGACGCAAGAACTGGCGGGCGATGAGGGCATCTGTCTGATGCGGCGCCTGCTGGATGCAGGAGGACGTTCGCGCGGTTTTATCAACGGATGCAGCGCTACCTTGCAGCAGATGCGCGAAGTGGGCGAACAGCTGCTCAATATTCACGGTCAGCATGCGCACCAGTCCTTGCTGCGGCCGGAAGCGCAGCGCGTCTTGCTGGACGATTACGCCGGTTTGCAGGCGACTGCCGCAGAGGTTGCGTCAAGTTACCGCGACTGGCAGACATTGATGCGCCGCCGGATAGCGCTGAGCGAAAATTCACAGGCGGTTGCTGCCGAACGCGAGTTGTTGTTGTTTCAGCGCGGTGAGTTACAGACGCTGGCGTTCAATGCGGCGGACTGGGAGACCTTGCAGGCGGATTATGCGCGTCTGGCTCACGCGGCGAGTTTGCTGGAAACCGCCGCATTTGGCATTGAAATACTGAGCGAGTCTGATTCCGCTTGCCTGGCACAGATCAACGGTCTGATGGCCCGTTTGAAGGATGGCATTGTGCATGATGAAAGTCTGGGTGAGCCATTGCGCTTGCTGGAGTCTGCACAGGCTGAATTGCAGGAGACTGTGTACAGCTTGCGCCACTATCAGCAGCGTCTGGAGGTTGATCCGCAGCAGCTTGTTGAAAAAGAGCAGCGTATTCAAGTTGTTATGGATATGTCGCGCAAATATCGCGTGCAGCCTGAGCGTCTGGGTGAAGCGTTGCAGCAGGTTGTGGTGCGTTTGTCCGAACTGGGTGAAGATGCTGATCTGGCCGCTGTGGCGCTACAGGAAAAAGCCGCGCAGCAACGCTATCTGGACAGCGCCAGGTTGTTGAGCCGTGGCCGGCAGCAGGCGGCAGATAAACTGTCACAGGAAATTACCGCCGCTATGCAAAAGCTGGCGATGCAAGGCGGCAGCTTTGGCGTGGCATTGCAGCCATTAGCGGAGGGCAATGCGTACGGGCTGGAAGCGATTGAATTTCAGGTCGCCGCCAATCCGGGTGTGCCGACACGCAGCATGGCACGCGTAGCATCGGGCGGCGAACTGTCGCGCATCAGTCTGGCGATGCAGGTGGCCACCAGTCAGGTCGCCTGCGTGCCGACGCTGATTTTCGACGAGGTAGACAGCGGAATCGGCGGGCGCGTGGCCGAAATCGTCGGCCTGCTGCTCAAACAACTGGGGCGGAGTTATCAGGTGTTGTGCGTCACCCATCTGCCGCAAGTGGCTGCGATGGCTGACTGGCAGTGGCAAGTGAGCAAGGCGGTGAAAGACGGCATTACGTTGAGCAGCATTGAGGTGCTCGAAGAAGCTCAGCGTATCGAAGAAATCGCGCGCATGCTGGGCGGCGTGACCATTACCGATACCACGCGCCGACATGCGGCAGAGATGCTGGGCGTGGCGGCTTGAGGTATCATGCGGCAGATTTTAGAAATTACGAGACTGGAAACCATGCGCTTTAAAATAATTCTGTTGTCCCTGTTGCTGGCCTCATGCGGCAGCATTTCTGCACCCTCGCTGTCTCCCTATAAAATGGACATCCGCCAGGGGAATTTCGTGACAGCTGAAATGCGCGACAAGATCAAGCTGGGGATGTCGCGCGCGCAAGTGCGTTATGCGCTGGGTACGCCGATGATCAGCGATCTGTTTCACGGCAACCGCTGGGATTATGTGTACCGGCTGGAACAGCGTCGCGAACTGGTCGAGCAGCAACGCCTGACGCTGTATTTCGAGGGCGACAATCTGACGCGCATCGATGACAGCGGACTGACTGTGAAACCCGCAGCGCCTGACGTCAAATAGAGTGGAATAGCAAATGAACAAAATCAAGATCGCAATCGCCGGCAGCAGCGGACGGATGGGCCGGGTGCTGCTGGAATGTATCGCACAGGCCGATGATATGGTGTTGCATGCCGCGCTGGAACATGGCGGCAGTGCGATGCTGGGCCGCGATGCCGGAGAATTGGTAGGCGCTGCCTGCGGCGTGAAAATCAGCGCGGATGTCGAAGCCGCATTGCAGGGCGCAGATGTGCTGATCGACTTTACCCGTCCTGAAGGCACGCTGCTTCACCTGGAAATCTGCCGCAAACTCGGCGTGAACATGGTGATCGGCACCACCGGTTTCAACGCGCAGCAAAAGGCTCAACTGGGTGCGGCGGCACAGAATATCGGTATCGTGTTCGCGCCCAACATGAGTGTCGGCGTGAATCTGGTGTTCAAGCTGCTGGAAACCGCCTCGCGCGTGTTGGCTGAAGGTTATGACATCGAAATCATCGAGGCGCATCACCGTCATAAAGTGGACGCGCCGTCCGGTACCGCACTGGGGATGGGCGAAGTGGTTGCGCGCACGCTGGGTCGCGACCTGAATGATTGCGCTGTATATGGCCGCGAAGGCGTGACGGGTGAACGCGATCCGTCCACGATCGGCTTCGCTACCGTGCGCGGTGGCGACATCGTAGGCGACCATACCGTGCTGTATGCGGGCATCGGCGAACGCATCGAAATCACCCACAAAGCCAGCAGCCGCGCCACTTTCGCGCTGGGTGCGCTGCGTGCTTCGCGCTTCCTGGCGGCCAATCCGGCAGGAATGTACGACATGCAGGATGTGTTGAATCTGAAGTAATTAAACTGTGCCTATTAAAATAATCAATGATCAAAAAATTTCTTAAACGCGTATTCAGCAAGTCGGCCAAGGTCAAAACGGTCGGTCGTGCGCAGGTGATTCCATTCGCCTTGCACGGCGTTTCTCGCGAACAGATCAGCTATGGCGCGAAACGCGTGACAGATGGCTTGCAGGCTGCGGGTTATCAGGCTTATGTGGTGGGCGGTGCGGTGCGCGATCTGCTGCTGAACAAGAGGCCCAAGGATTTCGATGTGGCAACGGATGCCACGCCTGAGGAAGTCAAGCGCGTGTTCAGGCGTTCACGCATCATCGGGCGGCGCTTCCGCCTGGTGCATGTGATGTTCGGCGAAGAACTGGTCGAAGTCGCCACCTTCCGGTGCATGATAGAAACCGAAGACGCGCAGACCGACGAACATGGCCGGTTGTTGCGCGACAACGAATTCGGCGATCAGGAACAGGATGCGGCGCGGCGCGATTTTACCGCCAACGCGCTGTTCTACGATCCGACTACGCAGGAAATTTATGATTACCACCGTGGCTATCAGGATACCCGGGATGGTGTGCTGCGCATCATAGGCGACCCGCTGGTGCGCTACCGCGAGGATCCGGTGCGCATGCTGCGCGCGGTGCGGCTGTCCGCCAAACTGGGCATTCATCTGGATGCGGCGACCGCAGCCCCGATTGCCCAGATGAAATCGTTGCTGGATAACGTGCCTGAAGCGCGCATGCTCGACGAGGTGCTGAAGATGCTATTGTCGGGGCATTCGGTCGAGTGCATCCAGCAGTTGCGCAAGATGGAATTGCATCATGGTTTGCTGCCTTTGCTTGACGTGATCATGGATCAGCCGATGGGCGAGAAATTCATCATGCTGGCGCTGAAGAATACCGATGAGCGACTGAGTCAGGACAAGTCGGTGTCCCCGGCCTTTTTGTTTGCAGCTTTGCTCTGGCATGAGGTGCTGACCGTCTGGAATCAGCTGGTCAAACAGGGGGAGCGTCCGGTCGGTGCGATGCACATCGCGATGGACGAGGTGCTGGCCCGCCAGAAGAAAAAGCTGGCCATCCCGCACCGTCACGATGCGGTGATGAAGGAAATCTGGTTGTTGCAGCAACGCTTCGAGCAGCGTTCAGGACAGCGTCCGTACCGTTTGCTGGAGCAGCCGCGTTTTCGTGCCGGATTCGACTTTTTGCTGCTGCGTTGTGCCAGCAATGAAGTGGATAACGAACTGGGGCTCTGGTGGGACGAATTTCAGGATGCATCTGAAGCGCGTCGTCAGGAAATGTTGCAACCGGAGGGCGTCGGCGCAGGCGCTAAAAAACGTCGCCGCAAGCCGCGCAAAAAGCCAGCTGCCGAGGGCGCTGCTCAGGGAACTGATGGCCGGGCAGCCGAGTGACGCAACAAGTCTGTTTTATAGGCTTGGGCAGCAATCTGGGCGAGTCGTGCGAACAGCTGCGGATGGCGCTGGCAGATATAGATCAGCTGCCCGGCACGCGCCTGTTAGCTTGTTCTTCGCTGTATCGCAGCGCGCCGGTCGGTTTCCTGGAACAGCCGGATTTCGTCAATGCGGTGGCGAAAGTCGAGACAAGTTTAACGCCGCAAGCCTTGCTCGCCGCCTTGTTGCATATCGAACAACATTACGGTCGGGAACGGGCGTTTCATAATGCGCCCCGCACGCTGGATCTGGATGTGTTGCTGTACGGTGACCTGCGGATACATGAGCCTGGTCTGACTGTTCCGCATCCGCAGATGCATCTGCGCGCGTTCGTTTTGCTGCCGCTGCTGGAGATTCAGCCTGACTGCACTATTCCTTCCATCGGACAGGCTGAACACGCGATGCAAAATTGCCTGGATCAGGTGCTGGAAAAACTGGCAGACTAGGTACTTAATTTACAATTGATAATTGACGATTGACGATTGACGATTGACGATTGTCATCAGCTACCAAATATCCATTGTCATTTATTCACTATCCACTATTCATTGTCATTTATCCACTATCCACTGTCCACTATCCATTGTTAATTATCAATTATTTGCACATGCGAACTACATTAACCACACTGAACAGCATGAGGAGCCGGGGCGAGAAAATCGCGATGCTGACCTGCTACGACGCGAGCTTTGCCGCCCTGCTCGAAGCATCGGGCGTGGATGTGTTGCTGGTGGGCGATTCATTAGGGATGGTGTTGCAGGGGCTTGATTCCACCTTGCCCGTAACACTGGCCGATATGGAGTATCACACGGCCTGCGTGGCGCGCGGTGCAAAAAGTGCTTTCATCATCGCTGATATGCCGTTCGGCACCTCTCAGGTCAGTCCGGAAAAAACCTTTGAACATGCCGCGCGTTTGATGGCGGCGGGTGCGCAGATGGTCAAGCTCGAAGGCGGGGCTTTGATGACGGATACCGTGCAGTTTCTGACCTCGCGCGGCATTCCGGTCTGCGCGCACATCGGCCTTACGCCCCAATCTGTGCACCAGTTGGGCGGCTATCGAGTGCAGGGCCGTGAATCTGCCGCAGCACAGCAATTGCTGCAAGATGCGGTGGCACTCGAACAGTCAGGTGCCGGCATGCTGGTGCTGGAGGCCATGCCCGCATTGCTGGCAGCAGAAATCAGCGCGCAACTGACGATTCCGACTGTCGGCATCGGTGCGGGTGCGTCCTGTTCCGGTCAGGTGCTGGTACTGTACGACATGCTGGACATTTATCCGGGCAAGAAACCGCGCTTCGTGAAAAATTACATGCAGGGTGCGGCGTCCATCAGCGACGCGGTGAGCCGATATGTCACTGATGTGAAGAGCGGCGTATTCCCGGCGCCGGAACACGGTTTTTGATGCAGGTTATTTCAAATATCGCTGAGCTGCGCGCCCGATTGAGTGTTGAGCGCGCGATCGCTTTTGTGCCGACCATGGGCAACCTGCATGAAGGCCACCTTGATTTGATGCGCCTGGCTCGGGACAACTCGGCGCGTGATCATGGCAGTTGCGTGGTGGCGAGCATCTTTGTCAATCCGTTGCAGTTCGGGCCGAACGAGGATTTCGACCAGTATCCGCGCACTTTGTCGGCCGATTGCGCGAAACTGCAAGGCCTGGTGGATGTAGTGTTCGCCCCTGCTGTCAGCGAGATGTATCCGGTACAGCAAACCGTGTTTGTCGAGCCGCCGCCTGTCGCCTCCGAGTTGTGCGGTGCGGCGCGCCCGGGTCATTTTCGCGGTATGGCGACGGTGGTGATGAAGTTGTTGAACATCGTGCAGCCGCAGGTGGCGCTGTTCGGCAAGAAGGATTATCAGCAGCTGCACATCATCCGGATGCTCGCAGCGCAACTGAATTTGCCAGTTTCCATCGTCGGCGGTGAAACGGTACGTGCGGCGGATGGCCTGGCTTTGAGTTCCCGGAACCAGTATCTGACCGAAGTGGAGCGCCGTGAGGCAGTATTCCTGTATCAGACCTTGCAAGCGATGCGTCAGCGCGTGTTGCAAGGTGCGCGGGACTTCGATCTGTTGCAGCAACAAGCTGTCAATGCACTGTCCGATAGGGGGTGGCTGGTGGATTATGTGGCGATACGCGACCAGTTGGATTTGCAGCCTGCCAGCTGCGAGCAGCGCGATCTGGTGATGCTGGCGGCGGCCCGCCTGGGGAAAACCCGTTTGCTGGATAACGTCGAGGTTTGCGCTGGTGCGTGATGCGCAGCTGTTCGCCGCAAACTGATTCGAATTATGTCCATTGGAAACCCTGCGTTGACGAAGTGATCAGCGAATTCGGTTGTTGATTGCCGGAATACAAGGGTGTCTGGTACTGGTTTGACTGTTGCTGGGTATATTGCAAATAATAATCCATTATTTGTTTTACGATCATCATCGCCAGTTGCTGTGCATACTCATGTGCAGAATATTGCAGGTTCTGGATGGCGTTATCCTGAAGATTGCTTTCCGTTTGCTGATTTTTCTGGATTTTCAATAACAATTCGTTGATTGTCGATGAAATATTTCCATCGGACTGGATAACGTCATGAATTTGCATTGCTATCTGGTCGGCGAGTCCATGTCCGTTGTCGGTAAAGAGATGAGCGACAGCATCCGGATTCCGGGAATACGCATCCTGGAACGCCTGCGTATTGAATGACAAGGTTCCATCTTTGCCTAGCGTAATGCCGATTTGCGCGAGAAAAGATGATCCGTCAGGCACAGTTTGGCGTGCTGCCAGATCGGATGACAGCTGGCCGCTGACCGCTGACAGCGTTTTATCTCCCGACAGTACCCCGGTAATGTTCATGGCAATATCGCTTTGCGCAATATTGTAGGCATCGACAAGTGATTGCACGGCATCGCTGATTTGGGGGAGGTCAGGGGAGACCGCCACGGAGGCTGTGCCGAGCCCTTTTAAATTAAGCGTAACCCCGCCGGCAATACCCGTGAGTACATTGCTGTTGCCGTAGACGGGGCTGCCGTTGACCATGCCTTGTGCGTCTTGGGCGGACATGGTTTGCGACATTGCACTGCCGTTCATGCCGTCAGAATAGGAAAGCAGATGGCTGACAGCCTCGTTGCCGCTTACGACTATGCTGAAGGCGTTTGATGCGCCGCTGGAACCATTGAGCATGAGCCTGTAGCCGGAATCATCGGAGATCACCTGTGCCGATATGCCGATGTGCGCCTGGTTGATGCCGGCGGCCAGTGTCGACAGGCTATCCGGTGTATTGATGTTGAGGCTGGTGTTGTCACCATTCTTGAATAGGAAGCTGACAGTGGCAGGCTGATTGCTGCCGATGCTTAAGGTCGGGTCATGTTGCGCAGCGGATACCAGCGTTTCTCCTTGCGCCAACTGGCTTACTTTGACGTTATAAATACCCGGGAGCACGCTCCCCTGAGCGTATGAAGTGAAAATCGACGGATTGCTGGATTTCGCGCTGTAGCGTGAAAACGCATTTGATCCGCTGAGGGCCTGTGCGGCCGATTCCAGAACGGACAGATCGCTTTGAATCTGCCCGTAATTAGAAATTTTGATGTCGTAGCTCGAGGAAGATAGTCGCAGCGCCTCAACGGGTTGCAGTATTGCAGCCGTTTGCGAGTCTAATGTGGCGATGATTTTTGCGACAGACGCGCTGTAGTCGGGTGTTATATAGGGGCTGTAGGCATGAATTCCGGAAATAGTCATGATCGTCTCCGATCTGTCGACAAGTGAACCGAGTTCAGATGTCGTATAAGCTCGGATATCTGAACGCCCTGTTTTCTGTCAGACAATTGCAATCACGGTGGAATGACATATCAAATATTCCAGATATTGCATTGCCTTCAGCCAGATTATCCACCGCATCCGGCTGTTTTGATATAGGACGATGCTGATTTTTACTAAGATTTTATCGAAGAAGGATTTAATGATTATTTCTGAATCGGAAAATAATGAGGGAGCGCATCAGGCAGGGCATTAAACCTATGTCTGAGTTTTATATGACGGCTGAGGGGGCTGAATCGGCACAACTCCTTGATTTTATCGATATGAACGTGCAGTCGGACAATGTTCAATTTCAAAACAATGCACTTTTATACCCGTATTTCTGTATCGGCGTATTCAATAAATTCTTTAATTTTTTATTAGACTTTGTGGTGCGAACCGTGACAACGGCACGCACCACTTGGCGATTAGTATGAGAAATTCACAATCACTTGATCCATATTGCCATACATGACCGGATATAAAGCACCTGATCCTGCAACGCCTTGCGCAAACACAAAGGTGTTGCCAGCTGGTTTGCCATTGAAGATGGCCGTGGAGCCCGACTGTGCAGTCAATTGCAAACAATAACTGAGGCTGCTGTCATAGCACAAATACGTCACTAAACCAGATGGCACGTAGGATGTACTCCAACTCCAAAGTACCGCATTGGTAACGACCCCGGGGCCTCCGATTATAGATCCGGCTGGAATAGGGCCGACAGGAGGAAAATAAGCGTAATTATAATACCCTTTTGTGTAAATATTGGGGCCGACTGCTGTGCTGGAATAGTCCGCCGCACCCGCCCAAGCCTGCGATACCATCATCAGTCCAAATGCACAGCCAAGTGCAAGTTTCAATAACTTTTTCATTTGCGACTCCAATTAACATACGTTCTACCCGGACAGAGGAAACACCGCTGACATTTCGCAACCTCGTTTGCGCATAAGTAGTTTGTAACGAAGCATATGAGACCTTTGGTATGAAGTTAAAATAGACTGAGGCAACTGCCACATCCGTAGTCGTATTATCGGGTAGAGCCTTTGAGTTTTTTCACCGAAAAGAACGGTTTTTGATCGCTTCTTGAATTCGGTTGGCGGTAAATTTGTGTCAGCTAAGAATTGCCGGGAGCCAGTCTTATTCATTGATACGCAATGCGCCATCAGCATCGCCATACCTCTATCCCCTGTTTGCTGCCGAAGATAGTCGTAAACAAGCGGTGGGTTAAGGCGCGCACTGTTTGAGCTCCGCAGCAGGGCGCGACGTGTGCGCACTGCCAGGGCGAGTTGCACAGCCCCGCTTGTTTGCGAACTAGCGAGGGAACGCCAAAGGCGCGGCAAACCGGGGTCGCCTTCTTTTTGTTTACTTTCTCTTGGCGACGCAAGAAAAAGTAAACAGCTGCCGGTCTGCCACCGGCAAACTATAGCTACCAGCCGCCAGCCGCCAGCCGCCAGCCGCCAGCCGCCAGCCGCCAGCCGCCAGCTACCAGCTACCAGCTACCAGCTACCAGCTACCAGCTAGTTCATCTAAGTCTCACCGCGTTCCATGCGGCGCGTTATAATCCGCCTTTAGTCCACCCGTGCGGTGTCGCCGCCATATTTTCATGTCACTTGCCAAGACCTATACCCTCGCCGATGTAACTCGCTGGTACTCCATGCAGGAGTTACAGAAGGCCAAGGCTTACCTGAATTCAATCACTCAATTGACGGTTCAGTCTGACAAGATCACGGCGCAGGTGAAGGGCACGGCAAAGCACCCTTATTCAGTCGAAATTTTATTCGAAGATGACCTGGCGGACAGGCCAGGCATGAAGCCGATGTGCAGCTGTCCGGTCGGATACAAATGCAAGCACACCGCAGCCGTGCTGTTGTCGGCATTGTCCTTGCCGCGAACCCCCACCGTGAATCCGGCCTTGCTCGAATGGGTCGAGGCATTCAAAAAAGCACAGGCCGTGCCGGCAAAGAAGAAGGCCAAACCGGCGGTTCGTCCGGAGCGTTTATGCTATGTGCTGCTGAAATCACTTAATTCGGAAGGTTATTTTGTCGGCACCTATAAGGCACGCATGTCGGCTGACGGGCAGTTGCTGGGGCAGCTTGAAGAGTGGAGCAATGTTGAGCGCGCGCTGATCAAGCCGCCGCAGTTTGTCAGCGATGAGGATTTGCCCATTTTGCGTCTGCTCTGGAAGCAGCGAGAAAAATATGACGGCAATCTTCTGCTGGGTAAACAAGGCAACGAGATTCTGATCAGCCTGATTGAGAGCGGGCGTTTCTTTTGCATGGAAAGAGTCGCGGGGAATCGCTATGTGCTGTCAGCCCCTATACGCATCAAACAGGGTGCGGTGAGGGAGGCCCGGCTGGACTGGGGGGCGGATGAATCGGGGCGCATGGTGCCCAGGATTATCCGCAGCGGCGCTACGGTAGTGGTGTTGCCGCTGCCGGAGGCTACCTGGTATCTGGATGCGAAGGCGGGTGAAATCGGCTTGCTGAAACTGGCCCAGACACCGCCGCAAATCGCGCAACTGCTGAGCATGCCGCCGCTTCGGGAAATCGATGTCCCGGTGGTATCCGAGATGTTGCGCGAAATGGTGCCTGATTTGCCGGCCCCTACCACCACCCGCTTGCGCGCGCTGGAAGCGCCGCTGGTGCCCATGCTGCTGCTGGATACCTCATTGCCTGCCTATATGGGGCGTTTTCGCGGCTATGGATTCGGCACGCAGGTGCGGGATTGGGCTTGCGTGGAATTCCGTTATGGCGATGCTGTGCTGTCGCCCGATCATCCCGGCGAATTCGTCTCCTTGCAAAATGGCGAGACCGTACGGGTTACGCGCGATCTGAAACTTGAACAGCGTTTTATTCAGTCGCTGGGCCGCTATGGGCTGGAAGAGATGTCGCGTTTCGGCATGGCAGGGGCGATTCCGGATCAGACCATGTATGGCCTGGAAAGCGAGAAAGCCTGGCCGCAGTTCATGAAATTGGCGCTTGAGGAAATGAAGGCGGCGGGCTGGGAGATCGTTATTCCTCAGGGCTTCCGCCACCATGTGCTGGAAGTGGACGCCTGGGTCGGCGAGTTCGACGAGCAGGAAGACGGCTGGTTCAGCCTTAACATGGGCATCGTGGTGAATGGTCAGCGTCTGGCGTTAGCACCGATGCTGCACGAGTTGTTCAAGGTTGACCCGCGCTGGCTGGATGCGATTCTGCTGGATAGGATGAAGGACAACGAGCCTGTCGAGTTGCAGTTGCCCGAAGGCGGCGCTGTGCGCGTGCCGGCCGAGCGCATCAAGCCGCTGGCGCGCACGCTGATCGAATTGTTCGACGGCAAAGCGACCGGTGAGGAGATACGCCTGTCCCGTTACGACGTGGCGCGTATCGATGCGCTGGCCGGCATGGAGCGCTGGCAGTTCAAGGGCGTGGATGCGGTGGCTTCTCTGGCTGAAAAGCTCAAGAATACCGCAGGGATTCAGGCCGTCGAGCCACCCGAAGGATTCGCGCTGCAATTGCGCCACTATCAGCTCGAAGGCCTGGCCTGGCTGCAATTTCTGCGCGAACAGGGGCTGGCCGGCATACTGGCGGATGACATGGGCTTGGGGAAAACCGCCCAGACACTGGCGCATCTGCTGCTGGAAAAACAATCGGGGCGCATGGACCGACCCTCGCTGGTGGTTCTGCCCACTTCATTGATTTTTAACTGGAAAAGAGAGGCTGAACGATTCGCACCTGAACTCAGGATGTTGTCCCTGCACGGCAAGGAGCGCGCCGAACATTTTCCGCTGATAGCGGAACACGATGTGATTCTCACTACTTACCCGTTGCTGTGGCGCGATGAGGCCGCATTGCTGGAACACAACTACCATCTGCTGATTCTGGATGAGGCTCAAACTGTAAAAAACGTTTCGAGTCAGGCAGCCCAAGTGGTGCGCCGTCTGAATGCGCGGCATCGACTGTGCCTCACCGGCACCCCGCTTGAGAATCACTTGGGCGAGCTGTGGGCGCAGTTCGACTTTTTGCTGCCGGGCTTGTTGGGCGATGCCAAGGGTTTTACCAAGACCTGGCGCACGCCGATCGAAAAGCATGGCAACCGGCAGCGACGGGATCTGCTGGCTCAGCGCGTGCGACCCTTTATCATGCGTCGCCGCAAGGAAGATGTGGCGACCGAATTGCCGCCGAAGACCTTGATCGTGCGCACCGTCGAACTGGAAGGTACACAGCGGGACTTATATGAGACGGTGCGCATCGCGATGGATCAGCGGGTGCGTGAAGAAATCGCCGAAAAGGGCTTTGCGCGCAGCCACATCATCATCCTCGATGCGCTGCTCAAGTTACGCCAAGTGTGTTGCGATCCGCGCCTTCTCAAGCTCAGTAGTGCCAAAAAGGTCAAAGAGCACGCCAAGCTCGACCTGTTGATGGAAATGTTGCCGGAGCTGGTCAGTGAAGGCCGCCGCATTCTGGTGTTTTCACAATTCACGTCGATGCTGGAACTGATTGAAGCAGAACTGGATAAGGAGGCGCTGACCTATGTGAAACTCACCGGCGACACGCAAAACCGTGAAGAAGTGGTGCGCCGTTTCCAGGACGGCGAAGTGCCGATTTTCCTGATCAGCCTGAAAGCGGGCGGGGTAGGGCTGAATCTGACCACGGCGGATACCGTGATTCACTACGATCCGTGGTGGAATCCTGCGGTTGAGAATCAGGCCACGGATCGCGCGCACCGTCTGGGCCAGACAAAAAATGTGTTCGTCTACAAACTGGTGGTGGCGGGCAGTATCGAAGAGAAAATCCTGGCGCTGCAAGAGAAAAAGGCCGAACTGGCTGCCGGAATTCTGTCCGAGGACAGCGCGGGCCTGACCAAATTTGGCGAAGCCGATATCGCGGCCTTGCTCGCCCCGTTGCCCAAAGATGAGGAAGAATAAAATTCAGGATTCAGACCGCAGGGGTCTGATACAACAACTCAATTCTGACAATGACGATAAATACGTCATGTCATCATTGATTCCCCGCACAACTAAGGGGCTACGCCCCAAATTGTTGCGTGAAGGATTCAGGTATTCCGTGGGAATGCCCTTGCGGCCTTAAGTCGACTGATCGGATTTGTAGCCTTAACTCAGTAACTTGCCGAGCCGGTCGTGCAGGCTCAGGATGATCTCGAACAGGATCAGGCCGATCACATACCATTCGAGCTTGTGCAACTGCTTGTTGTCCCACACGTCGGCCAGCGTTTGTGCCGTATCCGAGATCAGCCCCAGTTTGCGGTCCAGTGCCGATTGGCGCTCCTTTAATTCGAACTCATCTTCCATGCTGGCGTATAAGCCGCCCAGGTGTGGAAAATTCCACAGTGTTTCCGGCTTGTCGCCGATTTCGGCGCGGCCCACCATGCGGTGCTGAATCAGCAGCATGTGACCGATCTTGGACAGCAGTTTTTTCGAATCGCCGCTTACACGTCCATGAGTGGCAAGCTCCAGCGCCAGTGGCTCGATCTTATCGAACTCGTCGGCGACATTTTTCTCGTAGAGCGTGAGCACCAGATTCTTGCTCAGGGCATCGGCGATGACCTGCAAACTCTCCAGCGAGATTGCATCCAGTGAAACCGCGCCGCTCTGCACGCCGATGCTGTCCCTGCCGCTATGGATTTGCATCTCCTCGATTTCAGGCAGCTGATAGCGATTGGTCAGCAGCGGTTTAAGCGTATCGATGAAGCGGGTTTCATCCGCATGCTGCACGCCGAACAGCACTATCACGCCGTAGCGGAACAATACCGCGATGCCGCCGTTGCTATCTACTTCCAGCGTCAGCGGCGTTGTCGCCAGGCAATCGGCAATTTTGAACGATTTCAAGTCCAGCCGGTCTCCGAGCAGCAATGCACGTGCTTTCAAGTCCTGCTGGTTGTTTAGTTTCAGTTCCATAGCTGTTTGTAGTCAAATGGTTCGGAGCGCGACAAAGCACATTGTACCAGCCGCGCAACATCCGGATAAATGGTGTCTTGCCTTATGATGTAAAGGATGGTTCTTGATATTTTTGGTGTCGCGTGGTTTGCAAGCCATGCTGGCGCATTTAGCCGATATGACTATAATACCTTCGTTTCGGTCGCAGGCTGAAACGTCCCTGCCGAGGGGATACAACCGACTAATCAAGGAGATATTCATGAAAAAATTGATCGCATTGGCTTGTTTGGGGTTTTTCTTTGCAGTATCCTCGCCCGCTTTTGCGGGTGCTCAGCAGGACAAGATGAAGGGCTGTAACGCAGAGGCAAAGGCGGATGCGTTTAAGGGTGATGAGCGTAAAGCCTTCATGAGTAAGTGTTTGAAAAAAGACTATACTTTGAAATCTGATACTGCCGCGAAAGCAGAAGCCAAGCCGGAAGACAAGGCCGCTGCGGCACCGGTTAAGCAGCAAGACAAGATGAAATCCTGCAATGCAGATGCAAAAACCAAGGCGCTCAAGGGAGATGAACGCCGTGCATTCATGAAGACTTGCCTGAAGGGTTAGTGTTCTCGGTTTGATGAAAAAGCCGCTGATTATTCAGCGGCTTTTTCATTACTGTGACTGGAAGCCAGGCAGGATGCCCCCGCGGGATTGCGATCTTGCAGTCGGTGACCTGATTGCTGCGGCCAAAGAAAGGGAAAAAAATAATCGTACAAAATTGTGACAAAGTTCCTTTTTTGCCAGGTGGAGTTATGCAACTATATAACCATAGTCAATTGAAGGTTTTTTCGTAATGCGGTTTAATTGTTGCCTGCTGTTTTTTGATTAACTTTTTTGTCGGCTCCGGCGGCAGGCGCTATGAAGACGGGTGTTTAACTGGTCAAGAACTGTCGTTGCCTGCCGGCGCGTGGCTCCCTCATATGGACACTGATGAATAATTCCCCACAATCCTTCCTTCGCGCTCTAAAAAATAAAGAGCTGAATATCCTCCTTCGCAACGGGCAGAAGGAGTGTTATGCGAAGAATACGCTCATCATGGGCGAGGGTGACCGGTCCAGTTGTGCCTACATCATCAATTCCGGCAAGGTGAAAATATTTCTGAGTGATGAGCATGGCAAGGAAATCATTCTTAGTGAGCTGGAATCCGGCGAATATTTTGGCGAGATGGCATTGATTGACAAAGAGGTGCGCTCTGCCGCAGTCATGACGATGGAGGACACCGAGTTGACGGTAATCAGCCAGGAAAATTTCAGAAAGTCCCTGCAAGCCTATCCGGAAATTGCCGAACGGATCATGTTGGGTCTGGTTACCAACCTGCGTGAGGCAAACAAAAAGATTTCGAGCCTTGTATTTACGGATACCTATGAGAGGGTGGCAAACATGTTGCTGGTATTAGCCAAAAATCAGCATGGTTTGCTTGTCATCGATGACAAACCCACGCATCAGCATATAGCGAATGTGGTGGGTGCGTCGCGTGAAATGATCACGCGCATTTTGAAAAATATGGCAGATGATGGGTTTATCAAAATTGCGGGAAAACAAATAACAGTTCTTAAACGACCGCCCACATCGTCTTCAAGAGAGCATTAAAACATGATTGGTGAACAGATTGAATGGGTGATTCTCGGCGTGACGGAAGCGGGCGAGGTATTCGATGTGCCGGGTTGGCCCGAGCGGCTGTGTGGCATGCTGGCCGAGCAGGGGCAGGACAATCGAATGAGTTATTCCGATTATCTGCGACCCGCTCATATCAATGGTCGCCCGGCTGTCATAGTGAAAGGTTGTTTGGTGCAGGATGATCCCGTCTCCTTCGACATCGTTGCGCGCTTCGTCACTGAAAATCAGCTCAAGACACGGCAGGGGCGAACCGGTCGCACGACCGGTAATTATCCCGTGTTCAGTCGGGAGCGCCGGGAATATATCAAGGGGTAGCGCATATTGGCTTTACAGGTCGACAGATATTAAAGCGCCCTGACAAAAAAAGCACCAGCTGTTTAATTCTTGATGGAGATTTACATGCTTAGTAGCTATACCTTGAAAAGTAAATTTTTTGCGCTGGAATCTGTGTCGTTTGTGATGTTTCTGGCGATGGCTATTTTCGGTTTGGTGCAGCTAAATGACGCCGTTCAGGATACGAAAAACAATCTATGGCGCCTGCAAGACGAGATACAAGTGATGAGCGATATCAGTACCATGAACATCGCCTTTCTGAAAGAGGTCAAGCTGGCTAAAGACGTGTGGATACGCGGCGCCGACCCGGAAAAATTGAAGAAATATCGAGGCGAGTTTGTCGAGCAACGGACCTTGTTCGATGAACATCGTGCTGCGGCGTTGGCTGGTATGACAAAACTGGCTGGTGTCCAGCCGGGCGTTGCCGATTTCATCAGCAAACTGAACAGGTTGGCTGATGAGCACAAAGCCGTTAGCGGTAAATATCTGGCGCAGATCGACGCGCACAAGGGAAATGCCGCCGAGTCGGATGCGGCGGTGGCGGGGATTGATCGCGAGCTGTCTAAGCAGATTACCGTGCTGCGAGATAGCTTCGTCGCGGATAAAGTTGCGGAAAAAATCGCGCTCGCCGAAGAGACTTTTAAACATCGCCGCAACATTGTGATCGTCTGGGTGTTGGTGTCGCTGTTGCTGTCGGTGTTCCTGGCTAAAATCATCATCGGGTCGGTGTGCAATCAATTGGGCGGGGATCCCATCGATGTCGCCAGCGTGGTCAATACCATGGCTTCCGGCGATTTTTCGCAGGAACCTGACAAATTGCCTGAAGCCGGCAGTCTGTTGGCGAATGCGTATCAGATGCAATCGACATTGCGCGACATGATCGCCCGCGTTAAGCGACAGGCCAATCAAGTCGGCGACATGGCGCACAATTTGGCTGCTTCCGCGCAGCAAATCGCCGAGAACGTCAATAACGAATCCGATGCGGTGAGCAGCATGGCGGCCGCAATCGAAGAGCTGAGCGTATCTACCAACCACATCAGCGACCAGGGCAGCAGTGCCAGGCGTATTGGCAATAACTCGCGCAGTTCAGCCTCGCAGGGTGCGCAAGTGGTCAATAAAACGGTGGCCGGATTGTTGTCCACTGCGCAAGAGATTGAAACCGCCTCTGCCGAGGTGTCCCGTCTGGGTGAGGATGCATCGCGCATCAGCGAGGTGGTGAAAGTCATCAAGGATATTGCCGATCAGACTAACCTGCTGGCGTTGAATGCGGCCATCGAAGCCGCGCGCGCGGGGGAGCAAGGGCGGGGCTTCGCGGTGGTGGCGGATGAAGTGCGCAAGCTGGCGGAACGCACTGCCGGTGCCACCAGCGAGATCAACCAGATGTCCGGAAAAATCGGCGAGGTGGCGACCCGTGCACTCGACAGCATGGGCAAAGTGGTGAGTACCACGCGACAGGGCGTAATTGATGCCGAGACTGCACAAACTTCCATCGAACTGATCCAGCAAAGTTTCAGCGATGTGGCCGCCGTTATTGACGATATTTCCGGTTCGCTGAACGAGCAAACCACCGCTGCGACCGATTTGGCACAAAGCACTGAGCGCGTCTCCTCGATGTCCGAAGAAAATTCGAGTGCGGCGCAAAGCCTGTTGAGTTTGGCGAATGATTTGGAAGGCCGGGCACGCGAAGTCAGGCTTGCGGTTGAGGTGTTCAGGGTTTGAACGCCTTGTTGGATCGAGGTTACGCGAAAATGCGCTTCTGGAATAACTTCGCAGGACGGCTTCCGGCACGACCGTTTGTAGCGTCCGGATTAAAAAATCAGGATTTTGATTCCCATCAGGATCAGCACCGTTCCGCCGAAAATTTCGGCGCGGCTCTCCAGCCAGGTGCCGCTGTTTTTGCCTATCTGCACGCCGGCCCAACTGAAGGCAAAAGTCGTTGCGCCGATGATGATACAGGCCAGGTATGCGTTAACGTTTAAAAGTGTCAGGCTGAAGCCTGCGGCCATCGCATCGATGCTGGTAGCGATGGCCAGTATCAGCATGATCTTGCTGGTGACCGCAGTGATTTCTTCTTCGATGCCTTCTTGCAGTCCTTCGTAAATCATTTTTGCACCGATCAGCGCAAGCAGGCCGAAGGCAATCCAGTGTGCATAGGCGTCGATCCGGCCTAAAACGCCGCGGCCGCCCAGATAGCCTATGAAGGGCATCAAGCCTTGAAAAATGCCAAAGTAAATACCCGCCTTCAACCCTAGGTCACGGCTGTTGTCTTTGGAGCCCAGCCCGATGGAGACGGCAAACGCATCCATGCTGAGTGCGATAGCTAAAACAATTACTTCAAACATGTTGGTTTATTCCTGGCTGCTCAAAAATATCCGCTATTTATTAACGGCTGGCAGCTGCATTGTATAGCATCGTCCTTTCGGAGTTGCGGCTATGAGGTTTGCGCTTGTGTTTGATGCGCATCTGCTAATCCGCTATAATGCGGGCAATCTTTATGCGGGATGAACTCACTGTTCTTCCCGCTTCTTTATGTCTATCTTGGGGGTGTCTGGTGACGCAAACGAATCCTGCAATTCTTGTTCTTGCCGATGGGACGGTGTTTCGCGGTGTTTCCATCGGAGCCGCCGGTAGCCGCGCAGGTGAGGTGGTTTTCAATACCTCGATGACCGGTTATCAGGAAATACTCACCGACCCTTCTTACTGCCGGCAAATTGTCACGCTGACTTGTCCTCATATCGGCAATGTCGGGGTGAACGACGAAGACGTCGAGTCGCGTCAGGTGTTTGCCAGCGGACTGGTGATTCGCGATCTGTCGCTGACGGTGAGCAACTGGCGCTGCACGCAGTCGCTGCCCGATTATCTTAAGGCTAACGATGTGGTGGCGATTGCCGGAATCGATACCCGCAAACTGACTCGCATTCTGCGCGAAAAGGGTGCGCAAAGCGGTTGTATCGCAAGCGGTACGGATGAAGTGGCGGCGCTGGAAGCTGCACGCGGCTTTGCAGGGCTTGCCGGCATGGACCTGGCGCAGGTGGTATCTTGCAATAAGTCCTACGAATGGACGGATGGCGTATGGAGGCTGGGCAGCGTTCACGGCCAAGATGCAGTGAAAAGCAGTGAGGTTGCTGAATCCCGAGTCCTGAATCCTGAATCCTTTCATGTGGTTGCTTACGATTTCGGCGTGAAGCAGAATATTTTGCGCATGTTGGCCGAGCGCGGTTGCAGGATTACTGTTGTACCGGCGAAAACGCCGGCTGCTGCGGTGCTGGCAATGAACCCGGATGGCGTGTTTCTGTCCAATGGCCCCGGCGATCCTGAGCCATGCGATTATGCAATCGATGCGACGCGCAAGTTCCTGGATGCGGGCATTCCGCTGTTCGGCATCTGTCTGGGGCATCAGATTCTGGGGCTGGCTGTGGGGGCCAAGACCGTCAAGATGAAGTTCGGTCATCGCGGCGCGAACCATCCGGTGCAGGATCTGGCCACCCGTCAGGTGATGATCACCAGCCAGAATCACGGTTTTGCGGTGGATGCGGCTACCTTGCCAGTAAACGCGCGGGTAAGCCATGTCTCGCTGTTCGATGGAACATTGCAAGGCTTTGAATTGACTGATAAGCCTGCGTTCTGTTTTCAGGGACATCCGGAAGCAAGTCCCGGTCCGCATGATGTGGACGGCTTGTTCGATAAATTTGTTGCAATGATGAAAGGAGCCCGTAGCTAGTGGCCGGTAGCGAGTAGCCAATGCCGCGCCGTAAGGTGCGCAAAATCGCTACAAGCTACAAGCCACAAGCTACAAGCTGATACCCTATGCCAAAACGTACTGATCTGAAATCCATACTCATCATCGGCGCAGGCCCCATTGTCATCGGGCAGGCGTGCGAATTCGACTATTCCGGCGCGCAAGCCTGCAAGGCGCTGCGCGAGGAAGGTTACCGCGTCGTGCTGGTAAACTCGAATCCTGCGACGATCATGACCGATCCGGACATGGCGGATGCGACCTACATCGAGCCGATCACCTGGCAGATCGTCGAAAAGATTATCGCCAAAGAGCGTCCCGATGCGATTCTACCGACCATGGGCGGACAGACCGCGCTCAATTGCGCGCTCGATCTGGCGCATCACGGCGTGCTGGAAAAATACAACGTCGAGATGATCGGCGCGTCGCGAGAAGCCATCGACATGGCGGAAGATCGCGAAAAGTTCAAGCAAGCGATGACCCGTATCGGTCTTGCCTCTGCAAGATCGTACATCGCGCACAGCATGGAAGAAGCGTTGCAGGTGCAGCAGGTTTTGGGTTTCCCGACCGTGATCCGTCCTTCTTTCACGATGGGCGGCAGCGGCGGCGGTATCGCCTACAACCGGGAAGAATTCGTCGAGATTTGCGAGCGCGGACTGGAAGCATCGCCCACGCACGAGTTGCTGATCGAAGAGTCCTTGCTGGGCTGGAAAGAATACGAGATGGAGGTGGTGCGCGATCGCAATGACAATTGCATCATCATCTGCTCGATTGAAAATCTGGATCCGATGGGCGTACACACGGGTGACTCGATCACCGTCGCACCTGCACAGACGCTGACCGACAAGGAATATCAGATTCTGCGCGATGCGTCCCTTGCGGTGTTGCGTGAAATCGGCGTGGAAACCGGCGGTTCCAACGTGCAGTTTTCCATCAATCCGGACGACGGGCGCATGGTGGTGATCGAGATGAATCCGCGCGTGTCTCGTTCATCCGCGCTGGCCTCCAAGGCGACGGGTTTCCCGATTGCCAAGATCGCTGCCAAGCTGGCGGTGGGTTTTACGCTGGACGAATTGCAGAACGACATCACCGGCGGCGCGACCCCGGCCTCGTTTGAACCCACCATCGATTACGTGGTTACCAAAATACCGCGTTTCGCCTTCGAAAAATTCCCTCAGGCGAATGATCGCCTGACCACGCAGATGAAATCGGTGGGTGAAGTGATGGCGATCGGCCGTACTTTTCAGGAGTCATTCCAGAAAGCCTTGCGCGGTCTGGAAGTGGGGGTCAACGGGCTGGATACCAAGTTCGATGATCTGGAAGAAGTGACCGCCGAATTGCGTAATCCCGGGCCTGAGCGTATCTGGGCTGTCTCGGATGCCTTCCGTCTCGGTATGTCTGTCGAAGAAGTGTTTAATGTCAGCAAGATCGACCGCTGGTTCCTGGTGCAGATCGCAGATCTGATCCGCCAGGAGCAGTCGCTCTCAGGTCGCACGCTGGAAAGTATCGAGGCGGGCGAAATGCGCACATTGAAGCGCAGTGGTTTTGCCGATGCGCGTCTGGCCGATTTGCTCGAAACCGATCCTGCAGCGCTGCGCGCGTATCGTCATGCGTTGGGTATTCGCCCGGTGTACAAGCGCGTGGATACCTGTGCGGCTGAATTTTCCACCGACACGGCCTACATGTATTCCACCTATGAAGAGGAATGCGAAGCGGCACCCACCAATAACAAGAAAATCATGGTGCTGGGCGGCGGGCCGAACCGCATCGGTCAGGGTATCGAATTCGATTATTGCTGCGTGCATGCCGCGCTGGCGATGCGCGAGGACGGCTATGAAACGATCATGGTCAACTGCAATCCGGAAACCGTCTCCACCGACTACGATACTTCGGATCGCCTGTATTTCGAGCCGCTGACGCTGGAAGATGTGCTGGAAGTGGTCGCCGTCGAAAAACCTGTCGGCGTGATCGTGCAGTACGGCGGTCAGACGCCGTTGAGCCTGGCGCGCGGTCTGGAGAAGAACGGCGTGATTATCATCGGTACTTCGCCTGACATGATCGACTGCGCGGAAGATCGCGAGCGCTTCAAGCAGATGCTGATGGCGCTTGATCTGAAGCAGCCGCCCAATCGCACTGCGAGCACGGTGGCAGAAGGTCTGGCTGGCGCTGCCGCGATCGGTTATCCGCTGGTGATGCGACCCTCCAATGTGCTGGGCGGACGTGCGATGGAAATCATCCATGAACAGGCCGACCTGGAGCGCTACATGCGCGACGCGGAAACCATGTCCAGGACTTATCCTGAGCGTCTGCCTATCCTGCTCGACCGCTTCCTGAACGATGCGATCGAAGTGGATGTGGATGCCGTGTCCGACGGTGTGGATGTCATCATCGGCGGTATCATGGAACACATCGAAGAGGCGGGTGTGCATTCGGGCGACTCGGCCTGTTCACTGCCGCCATTCAGTCTCTCGCCGTCCATGCAGGATGAATTGCGTCGTCAAACGATCGCGATGGCACGCGCACTTAACGTGGTCGGGCTGATGAACGTGCAGTTCGCGATTCAGGGCGAGACAGTCTACGTGCTGGAAGTGAATCCGCGTGCTTCGCGCACCGTGCCTTTCGTATCCAAGGCGACGGGCGTGCCGCTGGCGAAGATCGCCGCACGCTGTATGGCAGGCCAGAGTCTGGCGCAGCAAGGCGTGACAGGTGAAGTTGTGCCCCCTTATTACTCGGTGAAGGAAGCGGTGTTCCCGTTCATCAAGTTCCCCGGCGTGGATATTATCCTGGGGCCTGAAATGAAATCCACCGGCGAAGTGATGGGCGTGGGCGATACGTTCGCCGAGGCGTTCGTCAAGTCGCAACTGGCGGCCTCCGTCAAATTGCCAAAAAGCGGTAACGTATTTATCAGCGTGCGCGAAGCGGATAAGCCCGGTGCGGTTGATGTTGCACGATCATTGGCAGCATTGGGTTTCACGTTGTTGGCGACGCGCGGTACCGCAGCGGCCATTGCGGCTGCGGATGTCGCCGTCACGGTGGTGAACAAGGTCGCAGAAGGTCGTCCGCATATCGTGGATATGGTAAAGAACGGCGAAGTGAGTCTGATCATCAATACCGTGGAGAGCAAGCCTGCCGTGATGCGCGATTCTTATTCGATCCGGCATGCGGCATTGCAGGGGCGTGTGACTTATTACACGACGCTGGCGGGTGCCCGGGCTGCCTGTGTGGGTATGCAGCATCTCGACGACTTGCAAGTCTATGACGTGCAGACACAGCATAAAAGAAAAACGGCTAGTAGCTTGTAGCCGGTAGCCTGCATTTCGGTTCAGTTCGTATGGCTGGCGATGTAAATGATTGATGAATCTGCATGACGGACAGACTCTGTCATGCGATTCGCTACAAGCTACGCGCTACCAGCTATTAATTAACACCTAACGATTCAGAAAGTTTCAGTATGATCAAGATTCCTTTGACTTTGGTTGGCGCGGAAAAGATGCGTCAAGAGTTGCACAAGCTCAAGACGGTAGAGCGTCCGTGGGTAATCAACGCGATTTCCGAAGCGCGTGCGCAAGGCGATCTGTCCGAAAATGCAGAATATGAGGCAGCGAAGGACAGGCAGGGCTTTGTTGAAGGCCGCATCATCGAGCTGGAAAGCAAGTTGGGCAGCGCGCAGATCATCGATCCTACGACGCTCAATGCCAGCGGACGTTGCGTATTTGGCGCGACTGTCATTCTGGAAGAGTCGAGCACAGGCGACGTGGTGACCTATCAGATCGTCGGCGACGATGAGGCGAATATCAAGGAACGCAAAATTTCGATCAGTTCACCGATTGCGCGTGCGCTGATTGGCAAGAGCAGCGGTGATGTGGCTGAGGTGAAGACGCCGGGCGGCATCAGGGAGTATGAGCTGATTGAAGTGCAGTACATCTGAAGCTGGTGAGTGGTGAGTAGAAAGTGGTGAGTGGTTCTGCCACTGACGACTTGCCACTAACCACTTACCGATTTTTAGCCTCTGTTGCCCAGTTGTTTTTTGGTCAACGGTTTCTTGCCCTTGTGGCGCGGCATTTCGCGCATCTCAATCTTTTTTGCATCCGGGTTGGGTTGGTAGACCACCAGGATTTTGCCGATATGTTGCACCGGCGCTGCGTTTAATTTGGTGCAGATCTCGGTCAGGATGGCTTCACGTTCAGCGCGTTCTGCCATGACGCGAATCTTGATGAGCTCGTGGAGTTTTAAAGTTACCTCGATTTCTTTCAGGACAGCATCTGTCAAACCTGCATTACCGATCATCACGGTTGGTTTTAATTGGTGTGCGCGGCCTTTCAGGGCGAGGCGTTCTGCTACGGTCAGGTCTGGCATAATTTTCTCAATATTTTCTTAAGGTGTGGATTCTAAACGATGAAGCCTTCCAAAACCAGTAAACAGTGGATGCGTGAGCATATTAATGATCCTTTTGTGCAGCTTGCCCAAAAAGAAGGCTATCGTTCGCGCGCAGCTTATAAATTGTTGGAGATCAACGAAAAGGATCATTTGCTAAAACCCGGCATGGTGGTGGTCGATCTGGGCGCGACCCCAGGCGGTTGGTGTCAGGTGGCAGGCGCTATCGTGGGCCAGGGCGGCAAGGTGATCGCGCTTGATCTGTTGCCGCTTGAACCGCTACGGGGTGTTGAGTTCATTCAGGGCGATTTTCGGGATGAAGAAGTGCTGAAAAAACTGGAAGAGAGTCTGCAAGGAAAGCCGGTCGGGCTTGTAATTTCGGATATGGCCCCCAACTTCAGCGGGGTCGGGGCAGTAGATCAGGATCGATCAATCTATCTGGCGGAACTTGCGATGGAGTTTGCCTTCCAACACCTGAATCCGGAAGGCAGTTTTCTGGTTAAAGTCTTCCAGGGCACCGGGTTTGAGGCTTACATGAAGCTGATGCGCACGAGGTTCACCCGGGTGGTGGCGCGTAAACCAAAGGCTTCACGCGACCGTAGCAGCGAAGTGTATCTGCTGGGGACAGGAAAGCTTGAGTAATCAGCGGATACATAGTCTAATGACATACTTCTGTAGCAGTGCGTATAACGGGCATGGTAAAGAGACCAGCCCAACATGAAACCCGCCATGCCCGTTTCCCTCTCCTCAACCCTCTCACGCGAGCGGGCGAGGGGGCAAACGAATCGCTGTGCGAATTTCACATTAAGGAAATATCTTGAACAATTTTAAAAGTATCGCAATCTGGTTGGTTGTGGCCCTGGTGTTGATGACTGTATTCAATCAGTTCAATACGCGTCAGCAACAGACGGCACAGGCACATCTCGACTATTCGCAATTCCTCGATGAAGTCAAGAAAGGGCAGATCGCCAAGGTCGTGATTGAAGGGCGCACGTTGAATGCGACGACGACTGAAGGAAAGCGCATCAGCACCTATGCGCCCAGCGATTTGTGGATGGTTTCCGATCTGCTTAAAAATGGCGTGAACGTCGAAGCCAAACCGGAAGAAGAGCAGTCCTTCCTGATGAATATATTCGTCTCCTGGTTCCCGATGATTTTGCTGATCGGCGTATGGGTCTTCTTCATGCGCCAGATGCAGGGCGGCGGCAAGGGCGGCGCTTTTTCATTCGGCAAGAGCAAGGCGCGTCTGCTGGATGAAGCCAAGGAACGCGTGACCTTTGCCGATGTGGCAGGTTGTGATGAGGCCAAGGAAGAAGTATCCGAATTGGTGGACTTCCTGCGCGATCCGGCCAAATTCCAGAATCTGGGCGGACGTATTCCGCGCGGTGTGCTGATGGTGGGCAGTCCGGGCACCGGCAAGACCCTGTTGGCGAAGGCGATTGCGGGGGAGGCCAAAGTGCCGTTCTTCTCGATCTCGGGTTCCGATTTCGTCGAAATGTTCGTCGGCGTGGGCGCAGCGCGTGTGCGCGACATGTTCGAGCAGGCCAAGAAACAGTCGCCTTGCATCATCTTTATCGATGAAATCGATGCGGTCGGTCGTCAGCGCGGTGCGGGTCTGGGTGGCGGCAACGACGAGCGCGAACAGACGCTGAACGCGCTGCTGGTCGAAATGGATGGTTTTGAAGGCGCCTCCGGCGTGATCGTGATCGCCGCGACCAATCGCCCCGATGTGCTGGATGCTGCCTTGTTGCGTCCAGGCCGTTTCGATCGTCAGGTCGTCGTTCCGTTGCCGGACATTCGCGGCCGCGAACAGATATTGATGGTGCATATGCGCAAGGTGCCTTGTGCGCCGGATGTTGACGCCAATGTGATCGCGCGCGGCACACCGGGTATGTCGGGTGCTGATCTGGCGAATCTGGTGAATGAGGCTGCGCTGTTTGCCGCGCGCCGCGCCAAGCGCTTTGTCGAAATGGATGATTTTGAGGCAGCCAAGGACAAGATATTCATGGGCGCGGAACGCCGTTCGATGGTGATGCCTGAGGAAGAGCGCCGCAACACGGCTTATCATGAGTCGGGTCATGCAGTCGTTGCCAAGCTCTCTCCCAAGACTGATCCAGTGCACAAGGTGACGATCATCCCTCGCGGCCGTGCATTGGGCTTGACGATGCAATTGCCGTCGGAAGATCGTTACAGCATGGACAAGGAACGCATCCTGTCGACGATCGCCGTGCTGTTCGGCGGTCGCATTGCCGAAGAAGTTTTCATGCACCAGATGACGACCGGCGCGTCGAATGACTTCGAGCGTGCCACCGATATGGCGCGCAAGATGGTGACCCAATGGGGTATGTCCGATGCGCTGGGCCCGATGGTGTACGGCGAAAACGAGGGCGAAGTTTTTCTAGGACGTTCAGTGACGACCCATAAAAATATCTCTGAAGCGACGATGAAGAAAGTGGATGACGAAATTCGCCGCATCATCGACCAGCAGTACGCGCTGGCGCGCAATCTGATCGAGACGCATCGCGACAAGATCGAGGCGATGACCCACGCATTGCTGGAATGGGAAACGATAGACGCTGACCAGATCAACGACATCATGGATGGCAATCCTCCGCGTCCACCGAAGCCCAGCCAGTACGCCAAGGATGCACAGCCACCCAAGGATCAGGCGCCTACCGCTCCGGCTACAGCGCCGCCCGCCGCAACGCCTACGCAGCCCGCGCAGGAAATCTGAAAAACAGCTGGTAGCATGTAGCCCGTAGCGAGTAGCAGAAACAGTGCGCTAGCTACCAGTTACCAGCTACCAGCTACCAGCTACGATGTTGTCCTGCGGTCAATTCCAGTTCGATCTTTCCCGTCCCATCGTGATGGGCGTCGTTAATGTCACTCCCGATTCGTTCTCCGATGGCGGACTGCACGGCCGGTGTGATCTGGCCATTAACCATGCGCGGCAACTGATCAGCGATGGCGCGGGCATCATCGACATCGGCGGCGAATCCACGCGTCCCGGCGCCAGTCCCGTCGGCGTTCAGGAGGAGCTCGACCGGGTGCTGCCTGTCATCGAAGGGCTGCCGGGCGTCCCTGTTTCGATCGACACCTGCAAACCCGAAGTGATGAAACAGGCTATCGCGGCCGGTGCGTGCATGGTCAACGATATCAACGCGTTGCTGGACGCGCAGGCGATGAAGGCCGTCGCGATGAGCCGCGTCGCAGTGTGCCTGATGCATAAACAGGGCAACCCGCAAACCATGCAGCTGCTGCCCGATTACAAGGATGTGGTGGACGAGGTAGGCGAGTTCTTACGTGCACGTATCAAAGCTGCGGAGGCGGCTGGCATAGCACGCGATCGCATCGTCGTCGATCCGGGTTTTGGTTTTGGCAAGACGCTGGAGCACAATCTCGCGCTGTTGCGCGAATTGAAGAAATTTACTGAACTCGGCGTGCCCATCCTGGCAGGGCTATCGCGCAAGTCGATGCTGGGTGCGCTGACCGGACAGGATGCGCAGCATCGAATGCCTGCCAGTATCGCTGCGGCATTGATAGCCGTCCAGCGCGGCGCCTCCATCGTGCGGGTTCACGATGTGCGAGCTACCGTGGATGCATTGAAAATATGGGAAGCAATTAACGGGGAAACTGAATGAGCAGAAAATATTTTGGTACTGATGGGATACGTGGACGGGTCGGGGATTTCCCGATCACGCCGCAGTTTGTGATGCATCTCGGTTATGCCGCCGGTCGCGTTTTGGCGAGTGCCGAGCACACCAAGGGTGAGCGCTCGGCGGTATTGATCGGAAAAGACACGCGCATCTCCGGCTATATGCTCGAATCCGCGTTGCAGGCAGGGCTCATCGCCGCCGGTGTCGACGTGTATCTGGCAGGGCCGATACCCACGCCTGCCGTGGCTTATCTGACCCGCACGCTGCGTTTGCAGGCGGGCATCGTGATTTCCGCCTCACACAATCCGTATGAAGATAACGGCATCAAGTTTTTTTCCGCTACCGGTTCCAAGCTGCCGGATGAAATCGAACACGCGATCGAAGCCGGCCTGGAGGGCGAAATTGTGATCGAGTCGTCCGATCAGCTGGGCAAGGCTCGTCGGCTGGAGGATGCGGTCGGTCGCTATATCGAATTTTGCAAGGGCACCTTCCCGTCTGCGATGAACTTGCGCGGCATGAAGATCGTGGTGGATTGTGCGCATGGCGCGACTTACCACATCGCACGCGATGTGTTGCATGAGCTGGGGGCTGAGGTCGTCGCCATCGGTGTGCAGCCGGATGGCAAAAATATCAACGATGGCTATGGTGCGACCGCCCCTGCAAATTTGCAGAAGGCCGTGCTTGAGCATCAGGCGGATCTGGGTATCGCGCTGGATGGCGATGGCGACAGGCTGGTGATGGTGGACAGCGCAGGTGCGCTGTACGACGGCGACCAGTTGATCTATGTAATTGCCCGCCATCGTCAGCAGCAAGGACGCCTGGTCGGTGGTGTGGTCGGCACGCTGATGACCAATCTTTCATTCGAGCATGCGATGCAGCGTATGGGCATTCCGTTTCTGCGCGCGAAAGTGGGGGATCGTTACGTGATGGAGTTGCTGCAGCAGCAAGGCTGGCAACTGGGCGGCGAGAATTCTGGACACATCATTTGTCTGGACAAACACAGCACCGGGGACGGCATCGTGTCAGCCCTTGAAGTGCTGCACGCGTTGCGCAGCAATAATCAAAGTCTTGCTGCTGCGGCCGGAGATTTGAAACTCTATCCTCAAATACTCGTGAACGTGCGTGTCGCCAAGGGGGTTGATTGTCTGGGGCATGCCGAGGTTAAAGCCACTGTCGCGGAAGTGGAGCAGGCGCTCAATGGAAAAGGGCGCGTGCTGTTGCGCCCGTCAGGCACCGAGCCGCTGTTGCGCGTGATGGTGGAGGGTGAAGACCGCCAACTGGTCGAGCAATGTGCACAGCGCATCGCGGACGTGGTGCGCAGGCTGGCCGCGTAGTGTGCTGCATGTAACGCAGCCCGAGTAAAGGTGCCGATGTAAAAACCGCCGCATGATTCTATGCGGCGGTTTGCTTTTAGTTGCGGTTAAACGGCTACTGTTTCTTCTTCAAACTCCAGCACGACTTTGCCGTCCTTTACATCCACGGTGACGTTGCCGCCGTGCGCCAAGCGACCGAACAGCAGTTCGTCGGCCAGGGCCGAGCGGATGGTGTCCTGGATCAGACGCGCCATCGGGCGTGCGCCCATCAGCGGGTCGAAACCGTTCTCGGCCAGATGATCCTTGAGCGCATCGGTGAACAGCGCATCCACTTTCTTGTCGTGCAGTTGTTCCTCCAGCTGTATCAGGAACTTGTCTACCACGCGCAGGATAACATCCTTGTCCAGCGGATCGAATGAGACGATGGCATCCAGACGGTTGCGGAATTCCGGCGTGAACATCCGCTTGATGTCGGCCATTTCATCACCTGTGGACGAGGTCTTGGTAAAGCCGATCTGAACTTTGTTCAAGGCTTCCGCGCCCGCGTTGGTCGTCATGATGACGACCACGTTGCGAAAATCGGCTTTTCGCCCGTTATTGTCGGTGAGTGTGCCGTGATCCATCACTTGCAGCAGGATGTTAAAGATGTCCGGGTGCGCCTTTTCGATTTCGTCCAGCAGCAGCACGCAATGCGGCTGTTTGTTGATGGCTTCGGTCAGCAATCCACCCTGATCGAACCCGACGTAGCCGGGAGGTGCGCCGATCAGGCGGGATACGGCGTGTCTCTCCATGTATTCGGACATGTCGAAGCGATGCAACGGCATGCCCATCGCAAATGCCAGCTGGCGGGCTACTTCGGTCTTGCCCACACCGGTTGGGCCGGAGAACAGGAAGCTGCCGATGGGTTTTTGCGGGTTGCCCAGGCCGCTGCGCGACATCTTGATCGCACGCGCCAGTGCGTCGATCGCCTTGTTCTGGCCGAATACCGTGGCTTTCAGGTTCCGATCCAGATTCTTCAGCGCGTTGCGGTCATCGTGCGAGACGGTGCGGGTCGGAATGCGCGCGATCTTGGCGATAATCTCCTCGATCTCGTGCTTGCCCACTACCTTTTTCTGCTTGGATTTGGGTAATATGCGCTGCGCGGCACCTGCTTCATCCAGCACGTCGATCGCCTTGTCCGGCAAGTGACGGTCATTGATGAAGCGTGCGGATAATTCGGCGGCGCTGGTGATCGCGGCAGCACTGAACTTGATGCAGTGGTGTTGCTCGAAGCGCGACTTCAGGCCTTTGAGGATCTCGATGGTCTGCTCCACGGAGGGCTCAGGCACATCGACCTTCTGGAAACGGCGCGATAATGCGGAATCCTTCTCGAAGATGCTGCGATATTCCTGATAGGTGGTCGCCCCGATGCACTTCAGCGCGCCGCTGGACAATGCCGGCTTGAGCAGGTTGGAGGCATCCATGGTGCCGCCCGATGCCGAGCCTGCGCCGATCAGCGTGTGGATCTCGTCGATGAACAGGACCGCATGCGGGGCTTCTTTCAATTCCTTCAGTACCGCTTTGAGGCGCTGTTCGAAGTCGCCTCGGTATTTCGTGCCGGCCAGCAATGCGCCCATGTCCAGCGAATAGACATGCGCGTCTTTGAGGATGTCGGGCACGTTGTCTTCGACGATGCGGCGCGCCAGGCCTTCTGCGATTGCGGTCTTGCCAACGCCGGCTTCGCCTACCAGCAGCGGATTGTTCTTGCGGCGCCGGCACAGGGTTTGAATGACGCGCTCAAGTTCCGGCTCGCGCCCGATCAGCGGGTCAATCTGTCCCGCCAGTGCCTGTGCGTTCAGATCCACCGTGTACTGTTTCAGTACCGTATCGTTTGCCGTTTGCTCGGCCGCAGCGTCTCCCTGCGGAATGCTGGTTTGCGGCTCTCTGTTGGTGCCGTGCACGATGTAGTTCACCACGTCGAGACGATTGACGTTGCGCTGAGTCAGGAAATGCACCGCATGGGAATCTTTTTCGCCGAACAGCGCGGCGAGAATATTCGCGCCGGATATTTCCTTTTTGTTGGCGGATTGTGCGTGCAGGATCGCGCGCTGTATCACGCGTTGGAATCCGAGCGTGGGTTGCGTGTCCATTTCGCCATTGCCCGGAACGACAGGCGTGTTGGAATCAATAAATTCGGTGATTGTCTGGCGCAGCTCTTCTATATCTGCGTGGCAGGCACGCAACACTTGTGCTGCGGAGGCATTGTCAAGCATGGCGAGCAGCAAGTGCTCCACGGTGATGAACTCGTGACGTTTCTGGCGTGCTTCGACAAAGGCCAGGTGCAAACTAACTTCCAGGTCTTGAGCAATCATTTCAAACTTCCTCCATGCTGCATCGTAGTGGATGCTCGTGTTGTTGCGCGAATTCTGTCACCTGGGCGACACGGGTTTCGGCCACGTCGCGCGCGTAAATCCCGCAAACTGCCGATCCCTGGTTGTGTATTTGGAGCATGAGTTGCTGCGCACGTTCGCTATTGATAGCAAAAAAACGCTGCAAGACCTCAATGACAAATTCCATCGTGGTGTAATCGTCGTTAAACAAAATCACCTTGTACATGCCGGGTGGTTTTATTTTGGCGCGTTCCGGGGCGAGTAGCGTGCTGCTGTCGTGTTCTTTTGACATTGGGGTATTCTGACACTTAATGGGGTTGACAAGATCAACGATTAGCGATGCTTTTTCAAGCCTGTTCTGATAATTGGAATTATCTGTTTGACAAATGCGGTCCAGTCAGAGTTAAATACATTCCGGCGTTTGATTCAAAGTATCTGCAGTACTGGTTTAGCCGTGTGCGGTCTTAGATTCAAACAGTTCGCGGGGGGTCCCGTTTTTTATTGTAAGGAAGTTATCACATGGCAACTGGTACAGTTAAATGGTTTAACGATGCAAAGGGTTTCGGTTTCATTACGCCTGATGATGGCAGCGAAGACCTGTTTGCGCACTTCTCCGCGATCAATATGAGCGGGTTCAAGTCACTCAAAGAAGGCCAAAAGGTCACCTTTGAAATCGTGAAAGGCCCCAAGGGCAATCAAGCATCCAACATTCAGGCTCCTTAATCGGCACCTGTCTGTTTAAAGGCCCGGTACGCAAGTACCGGGCCTTTTTTTTACGTGTGCTCTACCCGGTAAAGTCTGCCATGCCGGAGCGGATAGCTCGCAGGCCAGGCACACTTCAATCCATGGAGGCCAGCGCTGCATTAAAAGTTGCACTGGGTCTCATGGCTTCCGAGGTCTTTGCAAAATCAGGATGGTAATACCCTCCCATATCCACAGGTTTTCCCTGGGCTGCAATCAATTCGGCATTGATCACAGCCTCGCTGGCGCTGAGCGTCTTGGCAAGCGCAGTGAAACTCGCCTGAATCTCCTTGTCTTTGGTCTGAGAGGCCAGTGCCTGAGCCCAATACAGCGCGAGGTAGAAATGGCTGCCCCGGTTGTCTATTTCACCCACGCGGCGGGCGGGGGACTTGTTGTTTTCCAGGATTTTGCCGTTGGCCTCGTCCAGCGTCTCGGCCAGAACCTGAGCGCGCACGTTGTTATATTTCTGGGCAAGATGTTCCAGAGACGCGCCTAAAGCCAGAAATTCGCCGAGTGAGTCCCAGCGCAGATAGCCTTCGGTCTGGAACTGCTGGACATGCTTCGGTGCCGAGCCGCCGGCGCCTGTTTCGAACAGACCTCCGCCGCTCATCAGCGGCACGATGGAGAGCATTTTTGCGCTGGTACCCAGTTCCAGAATCGGGAACAGGTCGGTGAGGTAATCGCGCAGCACGTTTCCGGTTACGGAGATGGTGTCCAGACCCTGACGGATGCGTTCGATCGAGAATTGCATCGCCTGTTCGGGCGTCATGATGTGGATGTCCATACCGCTTGTATCGTGATCTTTCAGGTAGTGCGTAACTTTCTGAATGATCTGCGCATCGTGCGCTCTGGATTTGTCCAGCCAGAAAACAGCGGGCGTGCCGGTTACGCGGGTGCGTGAGACGGCCAGTTTCACCCAGTCCTGTATCGGTGCGTCCTTTGCCTGGCACATGCGGAAGATGTCGCCCTGTTCAACCTGCTGCTCCAGCAGTGTTTGTCCGGCTGCATCCACCACGCGAACCGTACCGTTGCCTGAAATCTGAAAGGTCTTGTCGTGAGAGCCATATTCCTCGGCCTGCTGCGCCATCAGGCCGACATTCGGTACGCTGCCCATGGTTTTCGGATCGAAAGCTCCGTGCTTCTTGCAATCCTCTATGACAACCTGGTAAATGCGTGCGTAGCAACGATCAGGGATCATCGCTTTTGTGTCGTGCAATTTGCCGTCCGGCCCCCACATTTTTCCGGACTCGCGGATCATCGCCGGCATGGAAGCATCGACGATGATATCGCTCGGCACATGCAGGTTCGTGATGCCCTTGTCCGAATTGACCATCGCCAGTTCCGGTCGGGTTTTGTACGTATCCCTGATGTCAGCTTCGATCTCGGCGCGCAGCGCTTCAGGCAACTTCGCGATTTTGGCGTAAAGATCGCCCAGGCCGTTGTTGACGTTGACACCCAGCTCACTGATCACCGCGGCGTGTTTCTCGAAAACATCCTTGAAATATACGGTGACGGCATGCCCGAACATGATCGGGTCGGAAATCTTCATCATAGTGGCCTTCAGGTGCAGTGACAGCAGCACGCCCTGTTTTTTTGCATCGATGATCTGTTCCTCATAGAACGCACGCAGCGCGCGGCGGCTCATCACCGCAGCGTCGATGATTTCACCCTCCAATAAGGCTACCTTTTCTTTCAGCACGGTCGCCTTGCCATCATCGCCTGTAAACTCGATACGAACAGTGCCGGCCTTGGATACGGTGACAGACTTTTCGCTGCCGTAGAAGTCACGCGCGTTCATGTGCGCCACATGGGTCCTGGAGTCGGGACTCCAGGCGCCCATCTTGTGCGGATTGTTCCTTGCAAACTGCTTGACTGCACCCGCAGCACGCCGGTCCGAGTTGCCTTCCCTCAGCACCGGGTTGACGGCGCTGCCGAGCACTTTTCCGTACCGGGCCCTGATTGCTTTTTGGGCATCGTTTTGAGGATCTTCGGGATAGTCCGGGATGTTGAAACCCTGCGACTGCAATTCCGCAATGGCCGCTTTCAGCTGCGGGGGCGTTGCGCTGACATTCGGCAGTTTGATGATATTGGCCTCGGGTGTCAGTGCCAGCTGGCCCAATTCGCTCAGTTCATCAGCGATCTTCTGGCTCGCGGTCAGGTTTTCCGGAAAATTCGCCAGGATACGACCTGCGAGCGAAATGTCCCTCGTTTCGACGGTAACGCCTGCAGCCTTTGCGTAGGCCTGTACGATGGGAAGCAACGAATAAGTTGCCAGCGCCGGCGCTTCATCGACCATCGTGTAAATAATTTTATGACTTGTCATATTTTTCTCGTAAGTTAGTTCTCAACCATCAACCTTGTTCCGTGGCTCTGTGAGAGATAAGCGCGCATCGTTTAACTCTCAGTAAGCCGGCAGACGCGGTAAAATGGCCGCTTAAAATAATCTGGAATTTAAATGGGGCGCATTCTGCTGTTCAACAAACCTTTTGGCGTAATCTGCCAATTCAGTCGCGATGGCCTGCATCCGACGCTGGCCGATTATATCCCGCTTCCCGAATTTTATCCCGCCGGACGGCTGGATACCGACAGCGAAGGCCTGCTGGTGCTGACAGACGACGGGCAGTTGCAACATCGCATCACTGACCCGAAGCACAAGCTGCCCAAGACTTACTGGGTGCAGGTGGAAGGCGTGCCGGATCAGGTGGCCCTCGATAAGTTGCGCAGCGGCGTCAAACTACCTGATTTTACCACCCGGCCTGCCGGGGCGAGTCTGATGGATGAACCAGCGTGTCTCTGGCCTCGCTGCCCGCCGGTTCGTGAGCGAAAAGCCATACCGACCAGCTGGCTGGAGTTGACGATCAAAGAAGGCAAGAACCGCCAGGTCAGGCGCATGACCGCAGCTGTCGGCTTCCCCACACTGCGTCTGATCCGCTACCGTATCGGCGAATGGACGCTGGACGACCTGCCGCTGGGAACGTGGCGGCTGGAATAAGCCGTTTTCAATTCGCAGTTGGTCGTGGCGTTGCCGCTGATAGGGGTAGCTGATATGCTCCACGCCTCATTCAAAAGGAGTCTCCGTATGATGAAATCGCTGTTGGCAATCTGCATGATCGTATCTTCCGCACTGGTTTTTGCCGGTGAAAATGCGGCACCGCATGCACTATCGGTCGTCAAGGGTGAGGTTCTCGAGGTTCGCGATGTCGAGAGTTATACCTACCTGCGTCTGAAAACAAAAGACGGCGAAACCTGGGCAGCAGTCGGTCGTGTGCCTGTTTCGAAGGGGAGTGAGGTCACGATTGAAAACGCGATGGTGATGAATAACTTTGAGAGCAAATCGCTGAAGAAGACTTTCAAGACCATCATTTTCGGCACGCTGGGCGGGGCTGGTGTAGCTGCGGCTGCCAGACCTGTCGGTGACGTTAATGTTGCCAGGGCGGTCGGTGCGAATGCGCACACGGTCGCAGAAATCGTGACCCGTGCTGTCGAACTGAAGGATAAGCCCGTTCTGGTGCGCGGCAAGATCGTGAAGTACAACGCGGGGATCATGGGGCGCAACTGGATCCATCTGCGCGATGGCTCGGGGACGGATGCGGCTAATAGCAATGATATTCTCGTGACGACGCAGAGTCAGGCGAGGGCAGGCGATGTCGTGACGGTGAAGGGTACGGTTCGCAATGACAAGGATTTCGGCGCCGGCTATTCCTACAAGGTGCTCATCGAAGAAGCGACGCTACAGAAGTGATCGCATGCAGCGAGACCGGCTCGCCCGTCCGCTTTGCCGTGAATTTGAAAGCAGTTGGCCACAGCCGGTTCGTGGCTCTTCCTTGATATATGTCCGCAGTGTCTGATTTTGGGTGGGCAGTTTCAAGTGTGGCGGCCATTCATCTGCCTTGTATTATGCTCGGGCCGTCATGTTTTATGAGCGTGTTGTGATTAGAAACTTGCTATAGTGATTTTTTAAAATGACGCCAGACTTGTTTGGAGCTACTTACAGCGTGGGAATTTTTAAATCAGAAAGGGGAACTGATGTCTGATCTCAATGACCCGAGAGTATTTTTCGCCGCAGAACGAACCTTGCTGGCATGGAACCGAACGAGTTTAACGCTGATGGCTTTCGGATTCGTCATAGAACGATTCGGGCTGTTCATGCACTTACTGTTACCCGGGCAGGGGGTTCATGCCGAGCGAGGTATTTCGTTCTGGGTCGGCATTGCCTTTGTAATCTTGGGCGCTTACTCTGCGGCAACTGCAACGGTGCAATACCGAAAAGTGCTCAAGACACTAAAGCCGGTCGAAATTCCTGATGGTTACAGCGTCAACGGCGGCGTGATCACCAATTTAATTGTCGCATTCCTGGGGATCGCATTGACTGTTTATCTCTTCATTGCGCAATAATGCAAAGTTAGCCAACTTAGATAATTGTGGCGACAGAACAAGCGTGACTTCCAGCAGACGAATTCAGTTTAATCTGCCTAAATTATCTCAAACGACAACAAAATTGCACAAACACCTAATTCCAAAAGCCCCAGCATGAAAAACTGGTCGGCATATTTTTCCAAACTATCCGATTTGACCCCACGCATCGATGCATAAGAAAGGGCCGTACTGATCGTAAATAACAGCGCATCGATGGCCAGTAATTTATCCAGCAGCGATCCGGCCTGACCAAGATGCAGTGCCTTTAGCAGGGAAATAACGGTCAGGCACACACCGACCAGTTGAGCCGAGGTTGGCAGTATGTGTCGGGATAAATCGTTACGTTCGGACATTTTCAATAATCCTTGGGGAAAGTTACCCCTAAACCCAAAAGCAAGCTCAGAGAGACAAACGTCTTAACAACTTGCGCAGGGTAAGGCACGTTCATTGTGGACAGACGAAGATTGCGCTGTCGGCGAGATGAGGCAAACGAATTTTAAAAGAGTTCCATCTGTATTTTGCTTTCGGGGCGTTGGAATGTGGCGCCGAAGTTGCTTTTTCATATTCACTGCTTTGGTCTATCAGTACTGCTACTTGCTGAGACCGCCAAATTCACCCGGCTTTTCTCCTTGAATCGGCTCAAAATCCCGGCGCAATCTCCACCTGGATAACTATACGATTCAAAATATTTTCTCCAGTCGGAAGTCAGTTCAGCCACCTTCAGGCTCGAAATCTTTGCTGCACTCTCGGGTGATAATTTCACCCCGCCAAGCCAGAAATTTTCATTTGAACCTTCCAGAATGAAATAGGCCCCCGGATTTTTGATGTTTAAATTGTCGGAATCTTTGTAGATAAAACATCCGATGGTCTTTATTTCATTATGGGCCAACATTTCTAAGCCCGGATATTGACCCTTTTCAGATGGGTCGTTATCGGAAGGAGCTGTCCATGCTTGAATCTCCGGTGAGAAAGAAACTTTAATATCATGCTTGCCATTAAAATCTGCCAGGATCTCGGTGCGATTTTCTTTAGCGATCAGCGCTTTTCTAAACTCGGATAAAGCGGGGCCGATTAAATTTCTCCAATCACGATAGCCTTTCCCGAACCCATCCTGAACATCCCCAATAACGAATTTCGGACTTGAAGCGCCATATATTTTCTCCAAAAAGACTTGCGCGCTCGGCGCTTGGGCAAAACAATTCTTCACCATAACCGGGTTGCTATACCAACCTGCTCCGCCTTTAGATTCGTCAATGAATGATTTCATGACAATGGCAATATCAATATTGCTCAGACCAAGCTTCTTCAGCTTGTCCATGCCAATACTGCAAGCGTTGGTAAAATCACGTCCTTCCGCGACGGCCATAGATTGCAGCAGGCTTGGAGAAGAATCATTGAGAATTTGCAGGAAATTATGATGGCTGTCCATCATCTGGTAATTCAGAACATTTGAAGTGGAAATGCTGTCAGGATTTGGCAGGTCACCTGCTCCTGTTAGCGCAGGATCAAACAAGGAATTGGTGTAATTAAAGGAAATCCTGACAGTAAATAAAACAATTTTTTCAGTCTTGTTTTCTGTCTGTAATTGTTGAATTCGCTTTTCTGCCGTGCTGCCTAAACTACTCTCGGTTCTGTAAACGGGGATTTCAATGGTTCGAATCCCATTTCGCAGCTTAGGCCAAGTTAATGTGATCTGAGTTTTTCCATTTACCATTCCCTGCATAAGCGTGTTGGTTCTGGTTTGCGCTTCGGACAAAACGGGATTGCCAACCGTTGCTGTAATTCCGCCAATTGCACTGGCCGTTCCTCCTGACACGACCATCGCGGCAGCGCCCAGCAATAGCTTTGCGGTTCCGATGAAATCCTGATTGGAATCGCTCGAACTTTTTACATTCAAAGCTAAGGATAATTCGCCGGGATTAAATGTGGAAAATGATCCCAGCAGTGCGAGTGGCACAACGTTAATTGGCAGGGTGCTAAGGGATGCACATTCGGAACCGTTATCTCGGCCATCGAATGCAGCGATAGCTATTTCGCTGTTGTCGAGCTTATTTGTAAAACCATTTGTCGTCATCGACAGCACTAATTGGGTTTTTTCACCGCCCCAAAAGTTATGATTGGATAAAGGCACACAACTGCTTGTGGGTATCACCTCAGATGTGATCGTTACATAACCATCATGACCGTGACCATCATGCAACCATTTGGGCGCGTCACCTGAAATGTAGGTGGGTTTGGTTCCGGGGAAGAAAAAAGTCGATGCAAAGCCATGGTGAGCAAAGCTCATCACCAGCAATAATATCGATATGCTTTTTATTTTAAACATTCACACTCTTTTTTTCAGGGGCTTCAGCTATGCTGCCAGTAATCTTTTGATCACTGAACCTGCCAGCATGTAACCGAAAAGCGGCGGCATGTGGCTGATGGTGCCGTTGACCGCGCGCGAACGGCCTCGAAAGGTGGGCTGCGGCGGCAGTGGCGCGCTCGGTTGCTCATCGGAATAGACGGTGAGGATGCCTTTGCGGATGTTGTGGTGCTTGAGCAGAAGTTTGCGCATCTCGCGGGCCAGCGGGCACATCTGGGTTTTGCTGATATCCGCCAGTTTGATGTAAGCGGGATCCAGCCGGTTGCCGGCGCCCATGCTGGAGGCGACATTCAATCCGCGACTGTAACTCTCCGCCACCAGCGCGACCTTGCAGGACAAGGAATCGATGCAGTCGATCACATAGTCGCAGTCTGTCGGCACCAGTTCTTTGACATTGTCGATGTCCAGAAACACTTTCAGCAGCGTCACCTGACAATCCGGATTGATGTCCGCGATGCGCGCACGCATCAGCTCCGCCTTGGACTGACCGACCGTCGAGAGCAGTGCAGGCAATTGGCGATTGATGTTGCTGACTACTACCACGTCGTGATCGAGCAGGGTCAGGCGGCCGACCCCGGCGCGGGCCAGCGCTTCGGTGCAGTAAGAGCCCACGCCGCCCATGCCGGCGATAAACACGTGGCAACTGGCGAGCCGGGAGATGCCCTCGTCGCCGATCAGGATCTGGGTGCGTTCGAACTGGGCTGGAATGGGGTTTTTCATGCGAGTTCTGTAGGATTATGATTTGTCGCTGATTTTAACATGAGGTGCCGCAAATCAGACTGCCGGCAGGTTTGGTGCTGCACAAATTTCTCAAGCGGCCTGTGACGGTATAATGCAGCCTGACCTTATCTTCCGGAGTTGCCTTGTTCAAGTTCATTGGTTTTATCGCGGGTTTTTACTTTTATGGATTCTTCGGCGCGCTGTTAGGCCTGTTCGCAGGATCTTTCTTCGACCGCATCAGGGCGTATGGGCTGGGTGCGATCAACCCGTTGCAGAACGCGCTGCGTCAGGGGGTTTTCCTTGAAACGGTGTTTGTTGCGATGGGCAAGCTGGCCAAGGCCGACGGGGTGGTTACTCAGGATGAGATCGCACATGTCGAGCAGTTCATGCAAAAACTGGGCATGACGCCTGAGCATCGCAGCCAGGCGATTGCCTGGTTCAAACAGGGAGCTGATCCTGCGTTTGACATCAAACCTGCCTGCCAGCGGTTTATGGCTATTTGCGGGAACACGAAAAATCTGAAGCAGGTGTTGCTGGTGTACCTGATTGTGATGGCGCTGGCCGACGGGCATTTCCATCCGGCGGAAGAAGCGTTGTTAACCGAGATCGCAGCCCTCTTGGGCTATGACCAGGCCGCGTTCAGGCAGATTCTGGAGATGGTGCTGAACCAGTCGCATTTCGCCGCGGGACAGGTCAATCCGGCCGACGCGCTGGAGGATGCCTATAAGGCGCTGGGCGTCACTAAAGACAGCACCGATGCCGAAATCAAGCGCGCCTATCGCCGGTTGATGAGCCAATACCACCCGGACAAGCTGATCGGGCAGGGCGTGCCGGCAGACATGATCGCGATGGCAACCGAGCAGGCCAAAGAGATCCAGTTAGCCCACGATCTGATCAAGAAGCACCGGAATATCTGAGCGGTTGAGCGCGAATACGCCGAAACAGGTAATCCCGCTCATAAAAAAGGACGCCTTACGGCGTCCTTTTCTGTTGCGGCAAGCAGCAAATCGTTAGTCGATCTTGGCGGATGCGCGCAGGTCGGCAACGGCTTTCTGAATCGCTTGCTGTTGTAAACCTTGTTGCAGTTGCGGTTTGACTTCGTCAAACGTAGGCACTTTCAGCGGACGCACATCGTCAAGCCTGATGACGTGCCAGCCAAACTGGGATTTGACAGGCTCCTTGGTGTATTCACCCTTTTTAAGGTTCATCAAGGCATTGGCGAAAGGTTCAACCAGGTTTTTTGGCACCGTCCAGCCCAGTGAGCCACCATGTTCAGTTGACCCGGTATCAATCGATTTGCTGGCTAGCTGTTCGAATTTTGCCTTTTTGCCGAGCTTGTCGATGATGTCCTTAGCTTCCTTTTCAGTTGCGACGAGGATGTGGCGTACGTTGTACTCCTTGTCGCCGGCAGCATTTTTCTTCTTGTCATATTCAGCTTTGAGTTGATCGTCGCTGATTGGATGATTCTTCACATAATTTTCCAAAAATGCGCTCACCAGCACCTGCTGCTTGCTCAATTCAAACTGTTGCAGGACATCGGGTTTTTTGTCCAGGCCGAGTTTTACGGCTTCCTGTGTGATCACTTCGCGGCTGATTAAATTGTCGCGAATGGCTTTGCGCAGTTCCGGGCTATCTGTCTGACCTTGCGCGACAGCCCCTTTTACGGCCATTTCAACGCGTTCCTGAGAAATAGCATGGCCATTTACCACGGCGGCGGACTTTTCTTCAGCGAAAGCCGGGTTGATCGCCAGAGCAGCCAAAATTGCCAGTGTTGCAAATTTCTTTGTTTTCAACATGTTAGTCCCTTTATAAAATTATAAAAAATTTCAAAAATGTAATCAAACTTCGTCCGGCGTTTTTGCCTGTATGTTGAGTGCGTGAATTTCACGTTCCATCATCTCGCCCAGCGCAGAATATATCATACGGTGGCGCGCTAACGTACTCTTCCCGGTGAACGCAGTTGTGACAATTTGTAACAGGTAATGTCCTCTGCCGTCACGACTACCCGCGTGTCCTGCGTGTTTATGGCTTTCATCGACGATTTCCAGGGATACCGGATTCAGCGCAGCAAGGTGCGCGCGCATGTTTTCTATGCGGCTCATGCCGGAAACGTCTTCCTGAAGGGCTGTACGCTCACTTCCTGGTATACGCCGCTTAGCAGATAAGGGTCGGCATCCGCCCAGGCCTGTGCCTCTGACAGTGAGGAAAATTCGGCCACGATCAGGCTCCCTGTGTAGCCCGCAGTCCCCGGATTTTCCGAGTCCACGGCAGGAAAGGGGCCGGCCAGCAGCAACTGTCCCCGCGCTTGCAGCGTTTGCAGGCGTGCCACATGAGCTGGGCGTGACGCCGTGCGTTTTTCCAGACTGTCAGGAACATCTTTTCCCACGATTGCGTACCACATCAGTTCTGCTCCTTTTTCTCATCCACATATTTGGCCAGCCACGCGCTTTGCGCCACGATGAACACCAGCATCATGCCGGTGAAGCCGAACAGTTTGAAGTTGACCCAGGTATCGGTGGAGTAATTGAACGCGACATACAGGTTGATGAAGCCTAACACCGCAAAAAACAGGCTCCAGCTTAAATTCAGGCGGTTCCACACGCGCACCGGGAGTGACATTTTTTCACTCAGCAGGGCGCGCATCAGGTTCTTCTTGAAGAAAAGGTTCGAGCCTAACAGGATCACAGAGAACAGCCAGTACAGCACGCTGGGTTTGAATTTGATGAAGGTCTCGTCGTGCAGCACCAGCGTCGCGCCGCCGAATACGCCGACGATGGCAAAACTCACCCAGAGCATGGCATCCACTTTGCCGTGTTTGTATTTTGTCCAGATGATCTGGGCGATGGTGGCGACGATGGCGATTGCGGTGGCGACAAAGATGCCCTGAAATTTGAACGCGATAAAAAACAGGATGACGGGAAAGAGATCGAACAGCAGTTTCATGGTTTATTTGTGGTCCAGGATCAAAGAGGCAGAGTTGATGCAATAGCGCAGTCCGGTGGGTTTCGGGCCATCGGGAAATACATGTCCAAGATGCGCGCCGCAATGCGTGCAGTTTACTTCATCGCGATGCATGCCGTGGCTGGTGTCGCTGCGTGCCGTTACATTTTCAGGCCGGATCGGCTGCCAGAAACTGGGCCAGCCGCTGCCGGAGTCGAACTTGGCGGATGAATCGAACAGCGGATTGCCGCAGCACACGCAACGATAGATGCCCGCCTCATGGCAATCCCAGTATTCGCCTGTGAAAGGCGGCTCGGTGCCGCATTGACGACACACCTGGTATTGCTCAGGTGTGAGCGCTTCGCGCCACTCGGCATCGGATTTTTCGACCGGTTCGCTCACAGTACCTCGCCGGCATGATCCGCCAGGCGTGAGCGCTCACCGCGCAGCAAGGTGATGTGACCGCCGTGCTCCCAGCCTTTGAATCTGTCCACCACATAAGTCAGACCGGAACTACCCTCGGAGAGATAAGGCGTATCGATCTGCGCGATGTTGCCCATGCACACCACTTTGGTGCCGGGACCGGCGCGCGTGATCAGCGTTTTCATCTGCTTCGGGGTCAGGTTCTGCGACTCATCTATGATGATGTATTTATTCAGGAAAGTTCGTCCGCGCATGAAGTTCAAGGATTTTACCTTGATGCGCGAACGGATCAGGTCGCGCGTGGCAGCCCGTCCCCAGTCGCCGGCTTCCTCGTCGGTCTTGTTCAGTACATCCAGATTGTCTTCCAGCGCGCCCATCCACGGCGTCATCTTTTCTTCTTCGGTGCCGGGCAGGAAACCGATATCCTCGCCGATAGGCACCGTCACGCGGGTGATGATGATTTCCGAATAGAGCTTGGATTCCAGCGTCTGCATCAGTCCCGCTGCCAGTGTCAGCAGGGTCTTGCCGGTACCCGCCTGGCCCAGCAGCGTGACGAAGTCGATCTCGGGATCCAGCAGCAGGTTGAGCACGAAGTTCTGTTCGCGGTTGCGTGCGACGATGCCCCATACGTTGTGTTTGCTGCTGGTGTAGTCGGTCAGCGTGCGCAGCAGCGCACTCGTGTCGTTTTGCTCCAGCACGATGGCATAAAACGGGGTATCGTCTTCCTTGAAGACGAACTGGTTGACGAAAAACGCGGCGCACAGCGGACCGCTGATCTGGTAATAAGTGTGACCGTCCTTTATCCACGACTTCATCTCGCGGCCATGGGTTTCCCAGAAATCCACCGGCAGTTCCAGCACGCCGCCGTACAGCAAGTCGGTGTCTTCGAGCACCTTGTCGTTGAAGTAGTCCTGCGCTTCCAGTCCCAGCGCGCGCGCCTTGATGCGCATGTTGATGTCTTTGCTGACCAGAATCACCGCGCGTGTCGGCTGCTGATGTTGCAGGCCGATCACCACGCCCAGAATCGCGTTGTCGGCTTTGCCCAGTTCAAGATTGTTCGGCAGCTCTTGTTTGATGAAGCTGGTCTGCAAAAACAGGCGTCCGGTGCTGTTTTTGTGTGCATCTGATTTGAGGGAGATGCCTTCTTCGATGTTGCGCGGCGCGTCATTGACGATTTCGTCGAGGAAACGGCTGACCTGGCGTGCATTGCGCGCCACTTCCGTCATGCCCTTTTTCTTGTTGTCCAGCTCCTCAAGCACGAACATCGGCAGGCAGATGTCGTGTTCCTCGAAGCGATACAGGCTGGTTGGATCATGCAGTAATACGTTCGTGTCCAAAACAAACAATTTGGTATCAGATACTTTGCGTTTGGGCATGATAATCCTCTAATTAAGCGTTGTGATGAAATCAATAACTTCCTGTGCATGTCCATCGGCCTTGAGGCCGCGCCATTCACGGCGCAATGCACCGCTGCTGTCAAAGACGAAAGTGCTGCGTTCGATGCCGCGAACCTGTTTGCCATACATGTTTTTTTGCTTCATCACGCCGAACAGCTCGCACACGGTTTCATCGGTGTCGGACAGCAGGTCGAAGGGCAGGGAGAATTTTTCCCTGAAACTTTCGTGCGACTTCATGTTGTCGCGGGACAGGCCGACAACCTCGCAATTGGCCTGCACAAATTGCGGATACAGTTCGCGGAACTGCTGCGCCTCGGTGGTGCAACCGGGCGTGTTGTCCTTGGGATAAAAGAACAGGACCAGATGTTTGCCTCGCGCGGATGAGAGCGTGAAGGTGTGACCGCCGGTCGCGGGCAGGGTGAAGTCGCTAATCTGGTTTTCTGTCATGGCTTCACTTTCAATAGGTGTCGCCATTCTTGACAAAAAACGCGACAAAGGCAAGCGGTGTGTGCAGCCCATCGCGTCACGACGTGAAACGAGTGCTGATTTTTTGGTCGGCGCGTGTTGCAGTGGTTATACTTCTGCTGTCTTCAGTATGCCGCGTTGCCACCGATTCCAATGAGGAGAGTTTCATGCATTTACACTTGCACCAGGTAATCATCGGGCTGGCTCATGCCCTTGACCTTGTCGGGGTCGACGAAGTACAGCATGGCAAGCGGGTTGCCGTGATTGCCGAGGCGATTGCGCGTGAACTGGGCTGGAGCAAGCCTGCACGTGATTTCATCTTGCAGGCCGGCATGTTGCACGATTGCGGTGTGTCGCAAACCCGGGAACATCACGATATTACCGACGGATTGGAGTGGGCGGGAGCGATGGCGCACTGTCATCGCGGGGAGCACTATTTGCTTGAGTGCCCCCCGTTGGCAGAATTCGCCCCTGTTGTCCGTTGGCATCATACGCGCTGGGAGCATCTGCCGTCCTCGCTGCCCGAAACAACGCGCGTGGCGGCCAATCTGATCTTCCTGGCGGATCGGGTGGATGCATTGCAAATCCCCTATATCAGTGCTGAAGCGGGGCTGCAAAATACCATCCTTTGGGAATATCCGGCCATTATCGAACGGATACAGGGTTTGGCCGGCACGCTCTTTTCTCCCGCGCTGGTGGATGCGTTTGCCAGAGCGGCGGCGAATGAGGCTTTCTGGCTGGCGATGGACCCTGACTATCTGGATGAGGATATTGCGGATTTCACCATGGCTGCGGATCGTCTGCTTTCAATGCGAGACATGCTGGATATCGCGAATCTTTTTGCGCGGGTGGTGGATGCCAAGAGTGCCTATACCCATGAGCATTCCCGCAGGGTTGCCCGGATAGCCCGCTACCTGGCCGAGCGGTCGGGGCGCAACGGAGAAACGCTGGATTTGATCGAGGCGGCGGGATTGTTGCACGACCTGGGCAAGCTGCGCGTACCGGATTTCATCATCGACAAGCCTGCCGCGCTCAACCGTGAAGAGCGTGCGAGGATTACGCGCCATGCTTATGACAGCTTCCGCATTCTGAAAAATGTGTTTGGCGGGACGCCGATTGCCTATTGGGCGGGCGCACACCATGAGAATTTGTTGGGAACCGGTTATCCGTTTCACAGGACAGGACAAAAACTGGATCTTGAGGCGCGCATCATCAGCGTTGCCGATATTTTTCAGGCGCTGGCGCAGACTCGCCCGTATCGCATGCAGCAGTCCCGCGATGAAGTGTTTGCGCAATTGACTGAGCTGGCACGTGCCGGGCGCGTGGACGGCGAAGTCGTTGAGCTGCTCGGCCGCGAACTGGATGCCTGCTATGCGCTGGCGACAGAGATCTGATCCTGTTGCTTTGAGGGCGACTTTCAAAATGCCGATTTTGTCATGCTGCGCAGTGATGTGAGGTCTGCCATCCAGCGTTCAAATTGAAGGGCAGCCGCTTCATCGTACGGCCTTTGTGTTGAAGTGCGGGTTTTCGATGAGGCCGAAGCGATTGCCAAAGGGGGCTTGTACCGCAGCCACCTTGATTCCCTCGCCGACTTCGGTAACAGGTTCCAGCGCAGAAGCTCCCAGTTCAAGCAGGCGGGCGTATGCCGATTCGATACCTGATACACCTCAAAGCGGTTGCGGGCCAACTGTGCCGGGTTGCGCGCCCGGCAGCAGGCCAAGCTCAAAGCCACCAACGTCCGGTATTCCGTCTCCCTGCTCTTTCGCGTTAGAGCAATTGCTCATTTTTGAGCTGGAGATAAGATACAAGGGGCTGCGCGCTTTTGCGCAGTCCCGCTTGAGCGCAGGGTTAGGCCTAGCGATGCACAAGCCAAACTACTCCAGTTGATGCCAAACCAAAATATACAAGTTGGCCAGCCATGCCAGATAGTGCGGTGATGAAAGCAAAAGTCTTGGTTTTAAGCTGGTCCATAGGCGTTTTAACGAAGACCCAGGATGAAAAAATTATTGCGGCACCTGACCCAATAAACATTGCGATGGTGCCAGTAATTCCGGCCGTTACCACGAATGGGTCATGTGTTTTTATCCACCATTCATACGCATGGGATATGAAACTTGCAACGATGAGCCATTGAAGGGCAATGGCCAAGAAAGAAATTATTAGTCCGTAGCGTTTCATAAAAAGCCTAATGTTGAAGTAACCGGCACTGCGCGGCTTTATCGCGCAGCGTCCAGTTGACTGCTGGGTTATGTGCTTTTACATGCATATTGTTTGTATAACCCAGTTTTCATAATCTTGAAGATTGCGCGCCTTAAACCCCAGCTTCTTTGCATCTGCATTGGCTCTTTGTATTGCGTAATATGCTTGGTCAAATGCAGACGCTAACAGGTTTATTGAAAGTGGAAGGGCCTGCATTGGCTACTTTCAGCACTACAGTCTTAGAAACATGAATGGTATTGGCAGTGACCGCTTCAGCACGGAATGGTCCTGGGGTTGCATCTTCGTAACCTATTTGCACACTGACGTCTTCCAGCGCTGCATCGGCAGGTATTTCCACCCTTGCCCCGGCAAGACCGGACGCAGTCGCTGGTACATTGATAGTTGTCGTGCCAGCTGCGGACACGCTTGCTCGCGCCACCTCATTCTGCACTTCCGAGGCCGCAGTGCCGTCTGTAACTCCGCCTCCTCCACCTCCACCGCAAGCAGAGAGCATAGTTAATACCGCAGCCACAGTAACTATTGATAACCACTTCCTCATGTTTCTCATCACAAACTCCCTAGCAGTGTTAAGAAATTGACTAAAAACACAAGCCTCACTACAAGCACAACGTAAATGCAAAGCCCAACGTAATGTAGCCCCCAATAAATAACTCTATTTTTTATCCGGACAGGTGGCTATGCTGTCGTTGATATCTAAAAATTGTTTAATATCAATTGATTGCATGTTTTGGTGCACCTGATTGGTAAATATTTGAATCGTGAAACGTACCCTGGCGCTGGTTTAGATCGGGCTTTATGATGATTTCGAGCCATGTGGCAGTCTCCCCGCGTTGAGTGTGGGTGTCAATATGCCGAACGGCCTATGTATTTTGGCTTATGCGTGCAAATTCGCGGAATTTTTACGCATCGGGCGCAGTCGTCGCGAGTCGCTTGCGCAGGCCATGATTCCCCAATAAGCTGCGTTGGTGACAATCAGTATTATCAATACCAGGGGGAGTCAGATCATGGATAAGCAATTACCAGAAGATGAATTGGTAGCATGCGATATTTGCCGCAAAGAAGTGCCGATCTCAGTGGCAAAAACACCGGAAGCCGTTGATTATGTCGTGCATTTTTGCGGGTTGGAATGTTATGCCGAGTGGAAGAGACAGAACGGGAAGCAGCAGGATGAGGCTATTCAGAAATAGTTAACCCTGCCTGCTTAATGTTGGCATCGCGTAGCGATTTCCTTGTCCCTCTCTCACGCTTGCGGGAGATAACCAGCGACTTACCCGCTTGCGGGCTTAGTCGATTGGCTAGTAGTTCCATCAGAGCTAGGTGAGAGGGCGCAGCAGGGTTAATCTGATTATTTGGCGGTTGCAGAGCGATCCTTTGGCATCATTCCCTGCGGCATGTTGCCCTGCATGTCGTGCTTGAATTGGCGGCGTTCCTCCGGAGACATTTGCTCGAAGCGTTCGCGCATTTTCTTCCTGCGGGCGGCGCGTTCTTCAGGCGGCATGCTGTTCCAGTGTTTCTGCATCTCCTTGTGGTGCTCGGCGCGTTCTTCGGGCGTCATCTTTTCCCAATGTTCGCGCATTTCACGGCGCCGCGCCGCGCGTTGCTCCGGGGTCATGCTGTCCCACGCTTTGCGCATTTCCTCGTGATGCCTGGCGCGCTCTTCCGGCGATAGCTTCTTCATATACGCGTGCATCTCACGGCGTTTTTCGGCGCGTTGCTCCGGCGTCAGTTTCTGCATTTCCTGATGCATCGCTTCACGTTCTGTTGCCCGCTCCTCTGGGCTCATGGTTTTCATGCGTTCCATGCGTTCCTGCATGCCGGGTTTGGCTGTCGGCTCGTCAGCGGCCATTGCGTTCAGGCTGAATGAAGCGATGATGCCGGCTGCGATCAATATTTTAATGATTGAGTTCATGATGTATTCCTGACAATTGATCATACCTGATGCGACTGGTAGCGTTGGATGCATAGTAGACGTTAAACGTAAGCGAAGTGTTATTGTCGAAGCCGACTTTGTAACAATTTGTTTCAATCGTCAATGCGCCATCTGTAATCCGCAGCCTTCTGTGTATCATGCTGGCATGAACAATACACAACGCATTCTGATTATTGACGACGACGCGCGGCTGCGCGAATTGCTGCTGCGTTATCTCGGCGAACAAGGATTCAGCGTCAAAGCCGTGGGCGATGGCAGTGCGCTGGACAAGGCCTTGTTGCTCAATCGCTATGCACTGCTGGTGCTGGATTTGATGTTGCCCGGTGAAGACGGACTGGCGATATTGCGCCGTCTGCGTGCGGCAGGCGAGAGTGTGCCGGTAATTCTGCTGACCGCTCGTGGAGACGAGATCGACCGCATCATCGGACTGGAAATGGGTGCGGACGATTATCTGCCGAAACCGTTCAATCCGCGCGAGCTGGTCGCACGTATCCAGGCCGTGCTGCGGCGCAAGGGTACACAGGCGATAGGCGCGCCGGAGGTCGAGGAGAGGACGGTTGTTTTCAGCGATTGTGAGCTGAATATGGCCACGCGGCAGCTTGTCAAGGCGGGCGTGCCGGTCGTGCTGACCACCGGAGAATTTGCGCTGCTTAAAGTGCTGGTCACACATCCGCGTATTCCCTTGTCCCGCGACAAGCTGATGGCACTGGCGCGCGGCCGCGACCACGATCCGTTCGACCGTGCGATAGACGTGCAAGTCTCACGCCTGCGCAAACTGATCGAAGCCGATTCGGCCCACCCGCGTTTCATCCAGACAGTATGGGGGCACGGTTATGTTTTCGTGCCTGACGGGACAAAGTCTTGAAACACTTGTTGCCCGGCTCGCTGCTGGCGCGTGCCTTCTTGCTGATCGTTGTGTTGATCCTGGTATCGATGGCCGCATCCCTTGCCATTTTTCGTCATGCGGAGCAGGAACCGCATGCCCGGCAGATGGCGCAATTGGTGGTGTCGGTGGTGAATCTCACCCGCGCCGCCGTCATGTCAGCAGCCCCCGAATGGCGCGGTGCATTGCTGGCAGAATTGGCCGATTCTGAAGGGTTGCGCGTGCATATTGCGGAGATCAGCGATGTGCTGGAGCCGTTGCCGGATCAGCCGCCGGAATTGGCTATGATGGTCGAAAAAGTGCGTCACAGACTGGGCGATGACACCCGATTCGCCGAAAAGCGCAACGGCGTCGAAGCCCTGTGGGTGAGCTTCTATATCGGTTACGACGAATATTGGGTCGCCCTGCCGCGCGAGCACATCGAACATCCTGTATCGCAGGTGTTGCTGGTGTGGGGCGGCAGCGTGTTGTTGCTGGCTTTGTTGGGTGCGTACTTCATCGCGCGCCAGGTAGCGCAGCCGCTGAAGCAATTGGCACGTGCGGCCAGGGAAGTGGGGCAGGGCCAGATGCCTGTTCCGCTCCCTGAACAAGGGGTGCGGGAGATGATCGCGGTATCTGTCGCGTTCAATCAGATGTCCGCCGACCTGGCGGCCAATGAACGCGAACGCGCGCAGGTGCTGGCTGGCATCTCGCATGACTTGCGCACCCCGCTGGCACGGGTGCGGATAGCCGCCGAACTGAGCCTGGATGAGTCGCTTCGAGAAGGATTGGTCAATGATGTGGAACAGATGGATGCGGTAATCCGGCAATTTCTCGACTACGCTCGCCTCGATGAAAGTGAAGCCACTGTTCCGACTGATCTGCAGGCTCTGGTCAGCGAGGTGGCGCAGCGTTTTGTTTCTGCTGCACAGTCTGTCAGTCTCGAGTTGCAGCCCGTGCCGGCGCTTGCCGTCCGGCCTTTGCTGCTGAAGCGCGCGCTTGCCAACTTGCTGGATAACGCCATCAAATATGGTGGCGGGGACATCACCGTGCAACTCGATCAGCGGGATGGCAAAATCGTGCTGGCGGTAATGGACCGGGGGGCGGGCATACCCGAATGGAGGCGTAAAGCCGTCAAAAGACCGTTCATCCGGCTGGATGCCGCGCGCAGCGATGTGACAGGGTCCGGGCTTGGCCTGGCGATTGTCGAACGCGCCGCACGCCTGCATCATGGCGCGTTCGAATTGGACGAACATGCCGGGGGCGGGCTGGTGGCCAGGTTGATTCTGCCGCAGTAGGTCTGGATTTATCCAGATATTGGTATCAAGGCTATTTGGTGATAGGCCTAAGGAGCCGCTGATTTATTCGTCTTCCCCGCAAAAGCGGGGAACCAGTGCCTTTATTTAACTGGATTCCCGCCTACGCGGGAATGACAAAACCGAATAAATCAGCGACTCCCTAACACATTTTTTTATTAGTATTATTTTTCTGTAATTCCACCTTCTGCCGGAAACGCCTTGGCGAAAGCCTGAATCACCTCGCGCACTACCTTGCGTTGTGGGGCGGGAAGGCTAAGAAACGCCTCAAAGCCTTGGGCGACTGTTTGGCGTCATCTTGCGCGATATAGCGAACGAGTACGTTGGTGTCCAGTCCGATCATTTCGCTTCTGCACCTTGTGATGCGATGGCTTCGTTCATCTGCTCAATAGTGACGGTTGAAGCTGGTTTGCTAACCAGTCCTTTCAGTGCTTTCACGGATCGCGTAGCGGCCACCAATTCAAAATGTCCGGGCTCAATCTGGACAAACTCCAAACGGTCTCCCGTGACGACACCGAGTGCGGCACGCACGATGGCGGGGATGGTGATCTGACCTTTACTGCTCATGGTCGCCGTTGACATAAGTAACTCCTTTTTGAATTTTCCTTACTTTATAGTAAAGGATTGTGAGAATCAAGAAGCAGACATTCTGGCATCGGGTGCAAAATAAATTGGAGAATTTCGATGGGGCTGACGCAGAAGGCTTAAAACCCGTAAAATGCGCTCCTTTGCAATTGCACAAAATCACACGATGTTAACCTTTGGTTCCAATATCACGCCCGCAAGCGGGCATGGGTCTTCACCGAAACTCAGCCAGGGGCTGAGTTTTCAGCAAATCATCCTGACACTACAGAATTATTGGGACAAACAGGGTTGCGCGCTGCTGCAACCGTATGACATGGAAGTCGGCGCGGGCACCTCGCATACCGCCACTTTTTTGCGCGCATTAGGCCCTGAGCCCTGGCGCGCGGCTTATGTGCAGCCTTCACGCCGTCCGAAGGATGGCCGCTACGGCGAAAATCCGAACCGGTTGCAGCATTACTACCAGTTTCAGATCGTGCTGAAACCGGCGCCTGCCAATATTCTTGAACTGTATCTGGGCTCACTGGAGGCGCTGGGCTTCGATCTCAAGCAGAACGACATCCGCTTCGTCGAAGACGACTGGGAAAATCCGACGCTGGGCGCGTGGGGGCTGGGCTGGGAAGTCTGGCTGAACGGCATGGAAGTCACTCAGTTCACCTATTTTCAGCAGGTCGGCGGCATCGACTGCAAGCCGATCACCGGTGAGATCACCTACGGGCTGGAACGCCTGGCGATGTATCTGCAAGGCGTGGAAAGCGTCTATGACCTGACCTGGACCGAGGGCGTGACTTACGGCGACGTATATCACCAGAACGAGGTCGAGCAATCCACTTATAACTTCGAGCACAGCGATGTGGATTTCCTGCTGGGCGCATTCGCAAGTCACGAGAAGCAGGCCAAACACCTGATGGAAAACCAGCTGGCGCTGCCCGCCTACGAACAGGTATTGAAAGCCGCGCATAGCTTCAACTTGCTGGATGCCAGAGGCGCGATTTCGGTGACCGAACGCGCAGCTTACATGGGACGGATCCGCAATCTGGCGCGCAGCGTCGCCGCCGCCTATCTGGACAGCCGCGCAAAGCTGGGCTTCCCGATGGCGCCGAAGGGTTGGGCGGATGAAGTGCTGGCGCAGATCGAGACGAAAGACTCTTGTCCGGGCACCCGAAAGAAGGTTTCTTAACATGAAAATATCCTGCTCCGTCATTTCCGCGCAGGCGGAAATCCAGCAATACAAATACTCCGCGAAGCGGACAAAACCCATCGTTGACTCGCTGTGCGGGAATTCATTTAATCATCTGGATTCCCGCCTGCGCGGGAATGACGAGGTTGTCGCATGAGTACGAAAAATTTACTGGTTGAACTGTTCGTCGAAGAGTTGCCGCCGAAGTCATTGAAGAAGCTGGGCGAGAGCTTCGCCGACGTGTTGTCGGCAAGCCTGATGGCGCAAGGATTGGTCTTGCGTGATGCGGAAGTGACCGCTTTTGCCTCGCCGCGTCGCCTGGCGGTGCATGTGGAAGGTGTGGCGGCACAGGCGGCGGACAAGCTGGTGTCGCAAAAGCTAATGCCGGCGAAGGTGGGAATGGATGCGGAAGGTAACGCTACGCCCGCGCTGCTGAAAAAACTGGCAAGCCTGGGTGCGGATGCATCGGTCGTGCCGGATTTGACGCTCGCCATGGATGGCAAGGCGGAAGCGCTCTATTTCGAAAGTCTGGTTGCCGGTGCGACGCTTGCTGAAGGGTTGCAGCTGGCGCTTAATGATGCACTCGCCAAATTGCCGATAGCCCGGATGATGACCTACCCGGACCCTGCCGGCGACGGCTGGGCTACGGTCAATTTTGTGCGCCCGGCGCACAGTCTGGTCGCGCTGCACGGCAGACAAATCGTGCAGGTGGGCGCACTTGGCCTGACTGCGGGCAACATCACACGCGGCCATCGATTCGAGGCTGCCATCGATACCATCGTGCTGGAAGATGCCGACAGTTATGCACGGCAACTGGCAACCGAGGGCGCGGTGATCGCCAGCTTCACCGAACGCCGCAGCGAAATTGTGCGTCAGCTTGGCATCGCTGCCGACAAGCTGTCTCTTCGTCCTGTCCAGGACGATGCGCTGCTTGACGAAGTGACCGCGCTGGTCGAACGCCCGAATGTGCTGGTCGGTACATTCGAGGAGGAATATCTCGACGTGCCGCCGGAGTGTCTGATTCTGACGATGAAGGCGAACCAGAAATATTTCCCGTTGTTGGACAGCTCCGGAAAACTGACCAACAAGTTTCTGATCGTCTCCAATATCAGGCCGCAGGATGCCAGTCTGGTGATCGGCGGCAACGAGCGCGTGGTGCGCCCGCGTTTGGCCGACGCGAAATTCTTCTTCGATCAGGACCGGAAGAAGCCGCTGGATGCCCGCGTGCTGGGCCTGTCCCGCGTGGTTTATCACAACAAGTTAGGCTCTCAGGGCGAACGCGTGGAACGGGTGCAGGCCATCGCCCGCGCCATCGGCATGCAACTGGGAGGGGATGCGATGGCTCGTGCTGCGGATCAGGCAGCGCTGTTGGCCAAGGCTGACCTGCTCACCGACATGGTCGGCGAATTCCCCGAGCTGCGAGGCATCATGGGGCGTTATTACGCGCAGCACGACGGCGTCTGTGATGAGGTCGCCTACGCCATTGAGGATCATTACAAGCCGCGCTTCGCGGGCGATGAATTGCCGCGCAATGACGTGGGTATCTGTGTCGCACTGGCGGACAAGCTGGAAACGCTGGTCGGCATGTTCGGCATCGGGCAGATTCCGACCGGCGACCGCGATCCGTTCGCGTTGCGTCGCCATGCACTGGGCGTGATCCGCATGCTGATCGAAAAACAACTGCCGCTTAATCTCGTCGATTTGATCGGCAGCGCTTTTGCAGGCTTCCCGGCCGGTTTGCTCAATGACGCGCGCACCGAAGTCGAGAACTTCGTATTTGAGCGTCTCGGCGGAATGATGCGCGAACAAGGCTATTCGGCCAATGAAGTGGAGGCGGTGTTGTGCATGGGGCCAACCCAGATTTATCTGGTGCCAAAACAGCTGGAGGCAGTGCGTGCCTTTGCCGCCTTGCCGGAATCCGCAGCCCTTGCTGCCGCCAACAAGCGGGTCGGCAACATCCTGAAAAAAGTCGAAGGCGCTGTCAGCGACAAGGTGGATGCGACTTTGCTGGTGGAATTGCCCGAGCAGGCATTGCATCAGGCGTTATGCCTGATCGCACCCCGTGCCGATGCGGCTTTTGTTGCTGGCGATTACACCGCCTCGCTGCAAGAGCTGGCAGGCTTGCGTGGCCCGGTGGATGCGTTTTTCGACAGTGTGATGGTGAACTCGGAGGATCTGGCGTTGCGCGCCAACCGTCTGGCGTTGCTGGCACAGCTGCACCAGGCGATGAACCGCGTGGCCGACCTTTCGCGATTAGCCGCGTAGCGCCGACACCACTTACGTCTATCAACTAACGACTAGCGACTATTTTATGAAACTCATCATCCTCGACCGTGACGGCGTGATCAATTTTGATTCCGACCAGTTCATCAAGAGTCCTGCCGAGTGGCTGCCGTTGCCGGGCAGTCTTGAAGCGATTGCGCTGCTGAATCAGGCCGATTACCGCGTGGTCGTGGCGACCAACCAGTCCGGTATCGGGCGCGGTTTGTTTGACATGCCCACGCTCAATGCGATCCACGACAAGATGCACAAGGCGTGTGCGCTGGTCGGCGCGCGCATCGATGCGGTGTTTTTCTGCCCGCATACGGCGGATAGCCGCTGCCATTGCCGCAAGCCTAATCCGGGCATGCTGGAAGAAATCGCGCTGCGCTACAACATGAGCCTGTCCGGTGTGCCGACCGTCGGAGATTCGCTGCGCGACCTGCAACCGGCCGCTGTATTGGGTGCTCAGCCCTATCTGGTGCTGACCGGCAAAGGCACCAAGACTCAGGCGGCAGGCGGCCTTCCCGAGGGAACCGTGGTTTTTCCTGATCTGGCGGCCGTGGTTGCAGAACTGCTCAGACCGGCCGCTTAAAAATTGGATTGAGATGCTACTTATAAGATCAACGATTTTTCTTTTAATACAACTGGTGCTCACGCCGGTGTTCTCTACGCTTGCGATCCTGACCTTTCCCTTTTCGCCGCTGACGCGTTACCGCCTGATTTCAAGTTATGCGCGGACGATGATCTGGGTGCTGAGGGTGGTGTGCGGCATCCGTCACGAGGTGATCGGCATCGAGAATATTCCTTCAGTTCCCTGCGTCGTGCTGTGCAAGCACCAGTCGGCCTGGGAGACGCTGGCGCTGCAGGCCATCTTCCCGCCGCAGGCGTGGGTGCTCAAGCGCGAACTGTTGTGGATCCCGTTTTTCGGCTGGGGCCTGGCGATGACCAGTCCGATCGCGATTAACCGCAGCGATGGCAAGGGCGCGGTGAAACAGTTGTTGAAGCAGGGAAAAGAGCGGCTGGCGCAAGGCTTCTTCGTGGTGATCTTTCCTGAGGGTACACGCATTCCTTATGGCGAGCGCGGCAAATACAAGGTGGGCGGTGCACTGCTGGCAGCATCCGCCGGCGCACCGGTGGTGCCGGTGGCGCACAATGCCGGGCGTCTGTGGGGGCGAAATTCGTTCATCAAGCATCCGGGGCTGATTACGATGAGCATAGGCGAGCCGATCGTGACCACGGGGCTCAAAGCCGACGAAATCAACAAGCAAGCCGAGGCCTGGATCGAGAACGAGATCCGGCAACTGGCGCACTGATGTTCAAACGGCTGCGCAATCTGATTGACCCTGTGGCTGGCGCGACCAGAGGGCGCGCGCCCGCCAAACTACCCGCTGTTAAACCACAGGTTGCTGAGCAGCGCGCAGCGCTCTTGGCCGGCAAACACATCACCTACACCCTGAAGCGCAGCAGCAAACGCCGCAGCATCGGTCTGCGCATCGACGACCGGGGGCTGACCGTGAGCATGCCTAAGCTGGCATCGGAGCGCTGGCTGAACGATGTGTTGCAGGATCGGGCCAACTGGGTGGTCGAGAAACTGGATGGCTGGCAGGCACGCAAACTGCCGGATCAGCAATGGGCGGATGGCGAGTTCATCCCCTACCTGGGTGAGCAGCTGACGTTGCGCGTGGTGCAGGCAGCTTTACCCGCATATCAGATTGGCAGCGAATTGTGGGTAAAGGGTGATGCGGCGCGTATCGAAAAGTCGGTTGCCAAATGGTATCGCCAGCAGGCGATGGAGCTGTTTGCTGCGCGTGTGGCGCATTACGCAGCGCGGCTGGATGTCGCACCGCTCACGATCAAACTCTCGACTGCCAAGACTCGGTGGGGGAGTTGCACATCAGGCGGGGTGGTGCGGCTGAATTTAGAGCTTATCAAGCTGCCGCAGTATCTTATCGATTACGTGGTCGTGCATGAACTGGCGCACCTGCGCGAGATGAACCACTCTGCGGCGTTCTGGAGCGTAGTGGGCAGCGCTTGTCCTGACTACGCGAAGCTGCGCCGGGAGCTGAAGGGCTGTAGCTTGCAGGCATAAACCGCAAGCTGCTTTTCTGCCGCTGATCATGTTGGCTGAAGAACGCAACGATTTCTTCCCGGCGCTTCATCGCATCCTGATAACCCAGGTCAACCAGCGCGCGGCAGTAACTCTTCTCGAACAAAAGATAGCTCACAAGAGCTGACCCGCTACGTCGCATCGCACCTATCAGGCGCATCAGGTAACGGATCGTCCAGGGTAACTTTGCGGAATAACGTTCGGCGATCTTTTCGATGGGCTGGCTGGGTGCGATAACCAGTATATCCACATGGTGCAGATCGGACATCTTCCGGCTCGCTTCCGGCATGGTGCTCAACGTGCGGTTGATGCGCTGCAAACGTTCCAGATCGACTTCCATGCTGTCGAGAAAGATGCTGTTCAGGGCGTGTCCTGCAATCTGTGCCAGCGAGGGATAGTCGTCGGCATGCTCACGCTCATGTTCGGTAATCTCACTGCCATTCTGCCCCCCGCCGATGACCAGTATACGGTGCGCACCCAGATGCAGCGCCGAGCTGATCGGGGCGATCTGACGCATCGAACCGTCGCCGAAATACTCGCGGTTGATGCGCACTGCGGGGAAAACAAATGGAATCGCAGCCGACGCCATCAAATGGCGGGTTTCTATCATGGTCGGAACCCCCAGGCGGCGCGCACGTTTCCAGGGCTGGATTCCCTTCGCTCCCTGATAGAACGTTACCGATTGACCCGACCCGTAACCCGATGCGGTAATGCCCAATGCATGCAGGACCCCGGCGTCTATGCACTTCTGAATTTTATCGCACGGCAAGGCCTCGTCCAGAAAAGTCGCCAACGGGGAATTGTCCAGCAGTGACATCCCCGTTAATTTACGGGCGCCCATGCCGCTCAACAACAGCCCGAAAAACCAGCGCAGACTGTTGTTAAGTACGCCTATCGGGTCGGAACGGTAAATATCCTCAATACGGGAGTTCTGCCAGATCCTGAGCAGTTGTTGCACACCACGGCGAAAGTGCAGTGCGTTCACTGCCAGCGTGACGGCATTCAGCGAGCCTGCCGAGGTGCCGCAAATGACATAGAACGGATTGTGCGCGCGGCGAGGCAATATCTCGGCGATCGCCTTCAATACGCCAACCTGGTAAGCGGCGCGTGCGCCACCTCCGGTCATGATGAGTCCGATTTTGCGTTTCATAGTGACAGTCCGCAGCTAGAAGCGGATGGTTTCGCCTTGTTCGGCGAACAATTGTTGCAATCGGGCATACAGTTCGCTGTCGTCCCGGCGGCTTGTCCATGCACTATCCTGCCAGGCATAATGGAATGCGCCGGATTTGGCGGCGACCCAGATTTCCTTATTGATGTCATGCCGGTTGATGATGATCTTCGCGCCGTTGTCGAATTCGACTTCCAGCAGGTTGCCGCTGCGACTGACATCAACCCCGCAATCATCGATGGCTGTTTCGATCCGGGCCAGCGCGGCATCGGCTAATTGGTTGAATTCGCTATCTTCCATGGGAAACCTTTATAATCGCTAACTTTATTATTTGGGACGTGAACATGCGGCTTATAACTTCTTTGGTCATTATGCTGGCTATCAGTCTGTTGCTGCAAGGCTGCGGACGAAAAGGCCCGCTGACGATGCCTGTGCCCGATGCTCAAAAAGCCGCCGCACCCGCTGCTGTTCACCTCGATCCCGTTGTGTCAGCGGCTTCCTCCGTCCCCGTTACCTCACACAGTAAATGACCATGAGCAACCATTTTAATTATTTCAATAATCAACTGCATGCGGAACAAGTGCCGCTGGCAGACATCGCCGAGCAATATGGCACGCCCTGTTATGTGTATTCCCGCGCAGCGTTAACGGGAGGATTTCGTCAGTTTTCCGACGCGTTGCAAGGCCGTGAGCATCTGATCTGCTATGCGGTGAAGGCCAATGCCAACCTCGCCATTCTCAACGTGTTTGCCCGTCTGGGCGCAGGTTTCGACATCGTGTCCGGCGGCGAATTGCAACGCGTGCTGGCGGCGGGCGGAGATGCGAAGAAAGTGGTGTTTTCAGGCGTCGGCAAGACAGAATCCGAAATGCGCATGGCGCTGGAAGCCGACATTCTGTGCTTCAACGTGGAATCGGCAGCTGAGCTGGATCGTCTGAACATCGTTGCCGGCAGCATGGGCAAGACAGCCGCCATCAGCCTGCGCGTGAATCCCGATGTGGATGCCAAAACTCATCCCTACATTTCCACGGGGCTCAAGCAGAACAAATTCGGCGTGGCGTACACCGAGGCGATCGCGCTGTATCTCAAGGCTTCCGGATTAAAGAATTTGCGCATCACCGGTATGGACTGCCACATCGGCTCGCAGCTCACCGAGACCAGTCCGTTCATCGCCGCCGTGGAAAAGATCTTGCTGCTGGTGGACGCGTTGGCGGCTGAAGGGATCGCGCTGGAACATCTCGATCTGGGCGGTGGCCTGGGGATTTGCTATCAGGACGAGACGCCGCCTGCGATTACTGATTACATCGCGGCTTTGCTGGGCGCGTTGCAGGGTCGCACGCAAAAACTGATACTGGAACCTGGCCGTGTGCTGGTCGGCAATGCCGGCGTGCTGCTCACCCGCGTGGAATATCTCAAGCCCGGTGAGGAGAAAAACTTCGCCATCGTGGATGCCGCGATGAACGATCTGATGCGCCCCGCGCTTTACGATGCCTATCATGACATTCTGCCAGTGGTGCGCGAAGAACACGCCGTGCAGAACTATGAAGTGGTCGGCCCGATCTGCGAGACGGGCGACTTCATCGGCCATTCGCGTGATTTGGGCATCGCGCCGCAATCGTTGCTGGCCGTGATGTCAGCCGGCGCCTACGGGATGAGCATGAGTTCCAATTACAACACACGCCCGCGTGCCGCCGAGGTGATGGTGGACGGGACTGCCGTGCATCTGGTGCGCGAACGCGAAACCGTACAGCAGTTGTTCGCCGGTGAAAGGATTATCGGCTAGCAGCCTGGTTTTTCTGCCCCTGATTCAATCGTTCCGGGGCTGGCTGCGGCGGGAATCCAGATCGGTTTTTGCGGCGGCTAATGGCGTTCTCAGCATTAATCGAACTCGGTGTCCCGCCGCTGGCATGAAAAATGTCGGGTAAAGTGATTCGTGGCAGGATAGAGGCATAACAATCGCCAGCCATGCTGCTTCAGGCCGACAAAGTCGCCACGGCGCAATGCCAGCAGCATAGCGACAGCCCCGGTCACCAGCGTGGGGTGGCTGCGGATGAAATGCACTGCCTTGATGCCTGCGTCAACCAGCGCCAGTGGTTTTTGAAATTGCTGTGAAATTTCAGCTATATCCCTTTTCTGCGCCCTGATCTTTTCCAGGATCAGGCGGCGGTGGCAGGCGATATCGTCGAGGTGTTTTTTCATGATTTAACTTGAAACTCGCGCAGCGATTCGTTTGGCCCTTCCACCGCAAGCGGGGGAAGGTTCGGAAGAGGGAACGGGCATGGCAAGTTTGCGAGTTGATGCCCACAGGGCATCATTCCTGCTAGAATCGATTTCATTTTCAGGTGTGGCTATTTGCCTGCTCCGTTAGGTGCTAGTTGCTCGCGGTCATCGGATAATTCGGCCAGACTGGCAGAAAACAGTCTGTGCCTTTTTTTAGATGTCAGGCGCAACGCGTTCCACATCAGGAGTCCGGCCACGAAAAACAATGCAGTCAGGCTACCCAACACCGTGAGACGCTGGCTGTCCCAAAACAGTACCACGACAAATACGGTCAGCAGCATGATGGATAAACCAAAGAACAGCAGGGCGATGCCGGCGTAGAGCAAGGTCTGCTCGAAGCGCAGGCGCTCTTCATCCAGTTCGTTGGCAAGCAATTCAACTCGAGTCTGCAAGATGGCAAACACCGTGCCTGCCATCCGTTTCAACGACTCAGTCAGTCCGGTCGAGGCTGTCATGATTGTTACTGGCGTCTGATCAGCATCCCGACAATCACGCCCGCACAGGCGGAAATACCGATCGATTGCCATGGGTTTGCGTGTACATATTGGTCGGCCGCTTTAGCGCCCTCGCGAGTGTGCAAAATGACGGAGGATTCGGCAGCAAGCAACCTGCTCTTGACCGCTTTCAGGCTCTTCTCGATGCGGGCACGTGCAATGGCTGCGATCTCGCCTGTCTGGCTAGCGGTCGCTTTTAACAGCTCCTCGGCATCCTCTACCATCGCGCGTAATTCTGCTACCAGCTTTTCCTTTGGGGCTGCTAAATCAGCTGCCAGGGTATCTATAATATTTTTAGTCATGATTTAACTCCTGTTATATTTTTCAACAAGTTACAGTAATCTGCTTGAGCGGGCAACGTCGAACGACGCGCCCGCAACCGTGTTACTTCTGACGCATGTCATTCTTGACCGAATGGACACCCTTGACGCTGCGGGTGACTTCGACAGCCTTGTTCATGTCAGCTTGTGAACTGACGAAACCGCTCAGCTGGACTGAACCCTTGAAGGTTTCAACATTGATCTCGGCAGATTTCAAGGTAGGCTCATTGAGGATGGCCGCTTTTACCTTGGTGGTGATGACGGTATCGTCAACATATTCGCCGGTGCCTTCCTGCTTCGGCGTGGACGCACAACCTACTGAGCCCAGCAGGGCAAAAGCCATAAAAATTGCAGCAATAAATTTAAGTTGTTTCATGGTAAATCTCCTTATAAATAAAAAACTTCAAAGTTACCCGACATCATGTGCGCACTACGGGTGTTTCAGTAAAACCATCACAATCGTCCCATCAGCAACAGAATGATCAGGATGAGCAATACCAGCCCGATACCACCGCTCGGACCATAACCCCACGACCTGCTGTGCGGCCAGCTTGGAATTGCGCCGACCAGCATTAACACCAGAATGATCAGTAGAATGGTTCCTATAGACATTTCAATTCTCCTTGTGGCGTCAACCGACGCCGTTTAATGACCTCTAACGCGGGGCGATATTGCCTTTGTCGTCAGACAGGATGACTTCCACACGGCGATTCAATTGACGTTCAGCGGCAGTGTCGTTGCCGGCAATCGGATACGCTTCGCCGTAGCCATGGGTGCTGATACGGTCGCTGCTGATGCCCTTGTCGGTCAACGCCATCTTCACGGCACTGGCGCGACGGTCGGACAGCACCAGATTGCTGCTTTCACTGCCGACGCTGTCGGTGTGGCCTTCGATCATGACCTTGGTTTTCGGGGATTGCTTGAGGAAGTCGGCCAGTTTTTGCACGTTGTGCATACCGCCCGATTCCAGTTGGGCCTTGCCGGTGCGGAACAGCACGTCGCCCAGTGTGATCACCATGCCGCGATCCGTTTTCTTGGCATTGAGTTCTTTAAGTTGCTGTTCCTGCTGGGCGATGGTGGCACGGTCACGCTGCGCATTGGCATCGGCGGCAGCCAGGTCAGCCGATTGCTGGTCGGCCACTTCCGTTATCATCGCCACCTGCTGTTTGGCTTCATTGGCTTCGGCTGTTCTGGCTTCCAGACGAACTTCGTTGCGTTTTGCGCCGGCATTGCTGACGTCTGATTCAGCCATTTTTAATTTGGCGGTTTCATTTGCGATGCCCACTTTCTGATTGGCGAGGTAGGCCAGATGATCGACGGTAGCGCTGCCCTGACCTTTGCTCATGGCAGTGTCAGCCTTGTCCAGTGTGTCACCGGCTTCCTTCAGTTCCAGCGCGGCCAGTTTGGCTACCTGTGGATTGCTCCGGGCGTCGTTGTAATTGCTGTGCGCTTCGGTGAGCAGCGTATTTTTCGGCGGAGTCGTGGCGCCACAGCCGGACAAAACTGCGACAGCGATCAGCGCCATGGGAAAGAACTTATTTGTTTGCATGATGAACTCCATTGTGAATTATTTGATCGTAAGTAACTTTTTTGATGCAGCATCGTCTGCATGCAACGCATTCACGGCGAGACGCACCCTAGCTGATGTCGTTCCAGCTTGTGCATTCATTTGTGTTTGTTCTGCCTGCAGTCGGGCATGCACATAATTTTTTTGACCTGTGCCACGCTCGGCACCACTCAGTCTTTCTTTGGGACTCAGGGGAATGTGTTGGATTGCGTGCATGCTGATCTCCCGAAAGACTTATTTAGGGGCGTTGCGTTCGAGTTCATTGCGCAGCACACGATCGCTTTCCTGCAACGCATCCGCTGCTTTCTGTGCCTTTCCGGTTCGTGCGGCAGCCGCTGCCAGCTGGGCATCTACCTGCGCCTGTTCTGCCATTTTTCTGGCAAGATCGTAATTTTTGGCACCCATTGCGCGCTCGGCAGTATCCATCTTGTCCATTGCGGACCTGAGTTGTACCGGTGCAAATTCACTGGCGCCGGCGCTGCTCGCGGCGTTGACGGTCGCACGGGATACGGCCATCTGCTCGGTTGGAGCCGGAATGGCCGGAGGCGTACTTGCGCAAGCGGTCATAAACAGCGCGGCCGCAACGGCTACGCCGATCGTACGCAGTTGATAGGATTTGAAACTGTTGGTTTTTTTCATTATTTTCCCCATTCGTTTAGATAAACATCGAACACAATCATTAAAATGCGTTTTGCATCGATTACAACGATCGCCACTACTCCGACGGCAATTAAATCCCCAACGTTTTGCTGGTGCCGTCCATGCTTCTGAGGTGCCGATATTGAAGTGGCGGGGAGGGGGGGTCTGTGCGCTGTCGTACATAGCCGGTTGGCGTTGTAAAAATTTGATGGGATTGCCGGCAGGCGGGACAGTTCGGGGCCGCAGGTTTCACGAGGCAGGAGGATTTGAAACCGGCAGGCCGTTGATAGCCAGAGTGCACGCACGGGTGCAGTCTGGCTGGTTTTTAAGCCCGGGCCTTAATTGTCACGTCCATGACCGCGACCGTTGTCATGGTGATCGTCGCCACGATCCTTATTCCCACGTTCATGGTCATCCTGACGCTCATAACCCCGTTCATCACGGCGATCACGGTGCTGTTCCTGATAATGCGGCACATACTCGCGCTGGTACCAGTTATCTTGCACAAAGTAGACGCGCTCGTCGCAGGCATTGTATTCCCGGCAGTGTTTTCTCCAGTTCCTGGCATGACCCGGCGGCACGCGCAGGTAGATCGGCGGACGATCCATTTGTACCCGCTCGATGATCATCGGCTGACGATAGATCAATAGTGGCGGCGGGTAGTCGCCGATGTCGAGTCGGCCATAGAATCCAGGTTGGCCGACGCTGATAGAGACGCCCACATCGGCGGCATGTGCCTGCATGGTGCCAAAAGTGGCGGCTACCGCGGCTGCAATCAGAAAACGTTTCATGTTAATTCTCCTTTGGTAAGTGATAAGTGATAATTATTAGTTAAACCTCACCTCGACACGGTGCTCCTGTTTATCGTTCAGAAGGGGGATTCTGGCTGATATTTGATGGGTTTCTGCTAAGCCGGCTTCATTCACCACAACGCCGTCCAGCGTCACGCCCGATTCTGATGGTTCTTCTGTTCGTATAACGGTGATGTGGTAGTAAGTTTCACGATAGCGGTAGCGGAGGGCGTAGGTATCCCAATGCGCCGGGATACAAGGCTTGATGCGCAGATAGTCTGCCTCCAGTTGCAGGCCCAGCAACGTTTCCACGGTCAGCCGGTACATCCAGCCCGCAGCACCCGTGTACCAGGTCCAGCCACCCCGCCCTGTGTGGGGGCTGGCGCCGTAAATATCCGCGCACATGACATACGGCTCGACCTTGTAGCGTTCCATTTCTTCGGCTGTCCTGCTGTGATTGATGGGGTTGAGCATGGCAAACAATTCCCATGCGTGCTCATGGTCGCCCATCATCGCATACGCCATCGTGGCCCAGATCGCGGCATGGGTATATTGACCGCCGTTCTCGCGCACACCCGGCACGTAACCTTTGATGTAACCGGGTTCCAGCGCTGATTTATCAAAGGGCGGAGAGAGCAGCTGGATCAGCTGTGCATCGCGTCGCACCAGGCGTTTGTCGACTGCGGCCATCGCCTGACGGGCGCGCAGCGGATCACCGCCATTCGAGATGACCGACCAGCTCTGGCTGATCGAATCAATCTGGCATTCGTCATTAACGGAGGAACCCAAGGGGGTGCCATCATCGAAGTAGGCGCGCCGATACCACTCGCCGTCCCAGGCATTCTTTTCAATGTGGCCGCGTAATGTATTCGCCTGCCCGGTGCAAAACTGGGCAAATTCCGCATCGCCCCGACGGTTGGCCAGGCTTGAAAACAGCTGAAGGTTTTCAAACAGGAACCACGCCAGCCAGACGCTTTCGCCACGACCTTCAATACCCACCAGATTCATGCCGTCGTTCCAGTCGCCGCAGCCCATCAGCGGTAATTGATGTTTGCCAAAGCGTAAACCATGCCGGATCGCACGCACGCAATGTTCATACAAGCTGGCCGCTTCAACCGAGCGTTGCGGCTGGTCGTAGTACGCCTCCTCCTCGGGATTTAATCCGCGTCCTTCCAGAAAATGCACAACCTCGTCGAGCACGCCGGTGTCGCCCGTGGTCATGACATATCGACAGGCAGCATACGGCAGCCACAGATAGTCATCGGAGAAATGGGTGCGTACGCCTTGTCCGTTGGGCGGATGCCACCAGTGTTGCACGTCACCCTGGGGGAACTGGTGTTCGGCACACAGGATGAGCTGTTCGCGGGCAAGAACCGGCCGGGTATGGATCAGCGCCATGGTGTCCTGCAATTGATCGCGAAAACCGTAGGCGCCGCCGGACTGATAATATCCGCTGCGGCCCCAGAGCCGGCAAGACAGGGTCTGGTAGATCAGCCAGCCGTTGGCTAGCACATCCAGCGCGGGATCAGGCGTTGCGACCTGCACCGCACCCAGCGTATGGTCCCAGTATTCACGCACCGCATCCAATGCCAGCTGAGCTCTGGCAGGACCTGCGAAGCGCTGGATGAAATGGCGCGCTTCATCATTGTTACGGGCCGCACCGAATATGAAGACGATTTCGCGCTCTTGCCCCGCGGCCAGTACGATCTGGGTCTGCATGGCGGCGCACGGATCCATGGCCGCCCCGGTCTTGCCCGACAGACGCTTGCGGCGCATCGCCGCAGGGCTGGCGAGCCTGCCATTGCGACCGATGAATTCAGTGCGGTTGCCGGTCACGGTGCGCTCTGTTTCGCTCACTTGCAGGAAGACCACGCGATGGGCGCATTCGCGACCGTAGGCATTGCGGGCAAACAGCGCCCCGCTGTGCGGATCGGTTTCGGTCACGATGTGCATCAGATTGGCATGTCGCCATTCACCTAATACCAGCTCCCAATATCCGGTCAGTGACAAGCGCCGCGGGCGCTTCGATTGGTTGTGCAGTTTGACCACCACGAACTTGACCGGCGCATCCATGGCAACGTAGGTGGTCAGCGCTGAGTAGATGCCCGCCTCAACATGCTCGAACACGCTGTAGCCAAACCCGTGTCTGCAGGTATAGCCGAACCGGCTGCTGGCGGGCAGCGGGGTCGGCGACCAGAATAATCCCGTTTCTTCATCTCGGATATAGGCAGCCTCGCCGCTGCTGTCGCTTACCGGGTCGTTGTGCCAGGGGGTCAGCCGGAACTCATGCGCATTTTCCACCCAGGTATAAGCGCTGCCGGATTCGCTCACAACCGTGCCGATGTGCGGGCTGGCGATGACATTGACCCACGGTGCCGGGGTGCGCTGACCCGGTTTCAGGGTGATGATGTATTCGCGTCCGTCAGGCGTGAATCCTCCCAGTTCGTTGCAGAAAATGCGTTCAGGCATGACCAGCGGAAGGGTGGGTTCGGGCGCCGGTTGCAGCATGGGTTCGAAACGGTCAGACACACGCTCAGCTGATATACGGCGATCGACTTGCTCAATCAGCGTGTCATTAGTGTCGGTAAACACGATACGGGCGACCGTCTGCAATAAAACACGGTCATCCTCGGAGAGTTCTTCCGTGCGCAGCACAAAGACCCCGCCTGATTTGTCGATAACCTTTGCCCCCGGGCCATTGTTGATCAATCCCATGATCAGGTCATGCAGAACTGCCCGGTAGCCCGAGAAATCCTCATTTAAAATCACCAGATCGGCAATCAGGCCTTTCATCCGCCAATAGGCATGGGCTTGCAGCACCTGTTTGACCAGATGGATGCGGTTCACATCGCCTATGCGCAGCAGGATGATCGGCAGATCACCCGAGACGGCAAAGCGCCAAAGACCTGACTGGCCGAGCTGATTGCGGGCGATGACGGCGGGCGGTGCGCGGCGCATAGGGTTGGCATATATGACGGAACTTGCCAGTCGGCCAAAGAGTTGCGCATCGGCTTCAGTTGCATTGAGGTGGCGCAGCACCTCCTGACTTTGGAACCAGGCCAGCTCAAAGGCACGATCAACGAAGTGCCGGTCACAATACTTCTCAAGCAAAGCCAGTGCAGCCTCGCGCGTGTCGGCGATGCCTGAGATGATCTGCACGGTCGCCGATTCGTCGGCCGACAAGCGGATGGTGCTGCGAATCGCCACGATAGGGTCGAGCACTGAACCGTCCGTGTTCGATAAAGCGGACGGGCTGTCAGGACTATCCAGCATGACAGGGTTGGCGTTCGTTCGACCCCGCCCGATGAATTTGGCGCGGTCGGTCTCATAAGACGGCTCGCCGGCTATCGCGCCGGGTGCGGACAACAGGTGAAACCCCCACGGCATCTGCTCACCGGGTGTGCGCGGGCGTCTGGTGCAGAGGATCGCATGTCGGCCATGCAGGATTTCGGTTTGTACGAACAGGTTGCTGAAAGCGCGATGGGCAAGGTCCGCATTCAACGGCGCCAATACGACCTCCGCGTAACTCGTCAGCTCAATATGACGGGTACGGGATGACAGATTGGTGAGCGTGACGCGGTGAACCACGACGTCGTCTTCAGGGGAGACGCTGATCTCGGTGTGCGCTTCGATCGCCTGATCGCGCAGCCGGTATTCAGCGCGCCCCTGCACGAAAATCGCCTCGTAGTGATCGGCCCGAAGCAATGTCGGTTGATACGTAGTCGACCAGTAACGCCCCGTGTCACGATCGCGCAAGTAAATGAAGGTTCCCCAGCAATCGCTTGTTGCGTCCTCGCGCCAGCGGGTGGTGGCCAGATCTCGCCAGCGGGTGTAACCTCCGCCTGCATTGGTCACCATGACGTGGCTGCGGCCGTTGGACAGCAGATGAACTTCGGGTATCTGCATGTTCGGGTTGGTAAACACGCGCATGATCGCGCCTTCTTCCGCAACAGGGGGGCGTGCTGCGGCGCTCACTTCAGCTGCGTGCGGGTGCAAGGTCGCGCCTGTCTTCGGCACGCGTTCCTGCAACAGTAATTCTGCAGCACGCACCTGTGGCGCCGACATGAAGCGGCGCTGCATGGGGCGGTCCAGCAAGATATACGCAAAGGCCAGCAGGCTCATGCCCTGATGATGCGCCATGAATGATTTTACGATGGCATAGGTCTTGCCACGCGGCACGCGCGAGGGCGTGTAATCAACCGCTTCAAAGAACCCGTACTCGCCCAGAAAGCCCGCATCAGCGAGCGTTTGCAGATTGCGGCACGCATCGGACGGCATTACGGTCAGCGCCAGTGCACTGGCGTAGGGTGCGATGACCAGATCGTCACCCAGTCCGCGCTTGAAGCCCAGTCCTGGCACACCGAATGCACGATACTGATAGACTTGGTTCATGTCGGTGGCGTTATAGCAGGACTCTGAAATGCCCCACGGCACACCGCGCTGTCGGCCGTATTCAATCTGGCGCATCACGGCTGACTTGCAGGTTTGATCCAGCAAGGTATTTTCAAAACTGGGCATGATCAGCTGTGGCATCAGGTACTCGAACATCGAGCCGCTCCAGGAAATCAGGCTCACATCGCTGCCCTGGCTGGTCAGCAGGCGGCCTAGCGAGAACCAGTGTTTTTGTTGTATTTGTCCTTGCGCGATCAGCATAAAACTGGCGAGGCGCGCTTCTGATGCCAGCAGATCGTAGCAGGACGAATCGCGTCGCCGCTCCCCCACGTTGTAACCTATGGTCAGCAAGCCGCGCTGCGCATCATAGAGAAATTCAAAATCCATCACCGCCAGTTCGCGGCAACGTGCGATCAAATCATCGATGATGGCGATGCGTCCCAACGCTCCCTGATAACGCGATCCTGCGACAGCCGGCAAACCGTCAGCAGTAACTGCAAGCGCTTTGACTAACTCCGCCAGGGTCGGGATCGTGTCAGCAGGCTTGGCTTCGGACATCAGGAAATCAAGGTCATCGAGGATGGCGTTGCACTGTTGCGCGAATGCCTGAGCCCAGTAATACAGCTCGCCATCGATATCCGTCGCGAGACTTGCCGGCAGATCGCTACTTAAGCGTTGAATTTCCTTCAGCCGTTCGAAGGAAGTCGTCAGTGTTTGTCCGTTTGGCGTGAGTGAGTTGAGGCTGGTTTGCAGCGACTTGAGCGCTGACGCAATAGCCGGAGCCGGTGACTCTGGCAGGTGTTCGACAAAAACCTGCAAAGTGTCTCGCAGTCCCGAAAACGCGTTGACACAGAGCACCGGCTGATCTTTGAGCTCGGCCAGCCCCGCTTGCAACGTGAGCAAGCTGCCGACCAGGTTGCCGCTGTCCACCGACGAGACATATTGTGGGTGGAGCGGCAGCAAAGTGCGCGTGTCGTACCAGTTGTATAAATGGCCCCGGTAGCGTTCCAGTTTTTTCATCGTGGACAAGGTGTTTTCGGTGCGCTTTAGCAACTCTCCAATGGGAATGTAGCCGAAATCAAAGGCAGCCAGATTTGCCAGCAGCGCCATGCCGATGTTGGTCGGCGAGGTGCGCTGTGCGATGAGCGGTGCCGGGTACGCCTGAAAGTTGTCGGGCGGCAGCCAGTTTTCCTCGGCGTTGACGAAATCTGCGAAAAAGCGCCATGTCCGCCTGGCCGTGGTGCGCAGGAATGCCTGTTGCGCTGCGCTCAAGTCAAGTGGCGGGGGCAACAGCGGACGGCTGATCCACCAGCCGATGACGGGCGAGAGCAGCCAGAGCAACAACACAGGTGTACAGAACAGCAGCTCAGCGGGACGAGTGAGGGCCAGCAACAGGCCCAGCAATACCGTGAACACCGGCGCTACCCACATCTCCAGAAAAAAATCGGTCAGGGAGCGGCGGGCGTTGCGGTTGGCATAAGAGGGCAACTGCCAGAGCAACAGGCCGCGCCGGGTGAACAGCATACGCACACCCGAGCGCACAATCGCATCCAGGCAAATCAGCGTGTCATAGGGCAACAGGGCCAGTGTCAGCAAAGCCAGCAAGACAGGGCGGATGGCGGTATCAACCGTCAGCGTCAGGTGTATGAGCCAGTCACGCTCGTCGGGCTTGCGGATCAACTCGATCACGGCGCCCAGCAAGCCGGGCAATAACATCACACAGATGACCAGCAGCGGCCAAAACCAGGCAGGTCCTGTTGCTGACAGCCATCCCGCTGCCAGCAACGCCAGCAACGCCGGCGGCACCAGGCTGCGCCTTAAGTTGTCGAAAATTTTCCACATCAGCAAGGCGGTGAGCGGATTCGGTCGCCGTCTGGTTTTCGATTCACTTGACCCTGCCGGCCCCGGCACGCGCCGGAGCAGCCAGCCGGCCAGCTGCCAGTCGCCGCGTATCCACCTGTGTCTGCGGCTGGCCTCAATGACGTAGCTTGCCGGGTGATCTTCAATCAGGTCGACATCGGTCACCAGTGCTGAACGCGCATAGCCGCTTTCGAGCAAGTCGTGACTGAGAATGAGATTCTCCGGGAAGCGTCCATCGACGGCCAGGCGAAAAGCATCCACATCGTAGATGCCCTTGCCGATAAAGGAGCCCTCGCCGAATACATCCTGATAGACATCCGATACCTCTCGCGTGTAGGGATCGATGCCGGATTCACCTGCGAACAGTTTGGTAAACCAGGTCTGGCCGGCGCTGGTCAGGCTGATCGACGCACGTGGTTGCAGGATCGCATAGCCTTCAACGATGCGCCCCTTGTCGGCGTCAAATACGGGCCGGTTGAGCGGATGGGCGAGGTTGCCGATCAGGGTGCGGGCCGCGTCGCGGGGCAGTTGCGTATCGGTATCCAGCGTGATGACGTACTTGATCGAATCCAGGACAGAGGTATCCCCGACCACATCCGAAAAAGCTGTTTGTGCTTCACCCCGGAGTCGTGCATTGAATTGCTCCAGTTTGCCGCGCTTGCGCTCATAGCCCATCCACACCTGTTCAATTGGATTCCATAATCTGGGCCGGTGAAACAGATAGAAAATGCACGGACGGTCATCGCGGTAAGTCTCATTGAGCGACAGGATGGCGTCGCGCGCGTAGGCAACCAGTGCGGCATCGTCAGGCGTTGATTGCACAGGTGCATCATGAAAGTCGGTCAGCAAGGCGAAGAACAGATTGGGATCGCGGTTGCCCAGATAGCGAATCTCCAGTGCTTCGAGCAGGTCATCCACTTCCTGCGTGCAGTTGAGCAAGGTGGGAATCACCACCATGGTGCGGTGAAGCGCCGGGATGCCTTGCGAAAAATCCAGTCTGGGCAAGATACGCGGCGGCAGGATGTGGGTGGCCAGCAGATTCACCAGCGAGACTGCCAGCGCCGAGGTGCTGATAATCAGCGGAAACGCCAGCAACCAGTACCACCAGCCCGTCGGGCCGCAGCAAGAGGCCAGTACTGCGGAAGTAAACAGTGCCGTGAGCAACAGGATGGGGCTGATGTAGAGGAATAGACAGAAATGCCGGGATGCCCGGCTGATTTTTACCTTCCACGGCAACCGGCAACCGACGGCACGCTCCAGCAGCTGCCGTCCGTGATCGATCAGGTAATATCCGACATGTGCGGTACGGTCATCAATGCCCGATTGCTTTGCTGCTGTCTGCGCCAGTACGATGGCTGCACGCGCAACTTCCGATTCACGTTGCAAACTCCCCTTTGCGACTTCTTCGATGGCATGCCGATAGCGGTCGCGGGTGGCGAAATCGCAGCTTGCATGCATCCCCGCCGGGTCTTCACGCAATATCAGTTCGACAGCGCTGAGCGACTCGACATAATTTCTCCAGTCCATTGCGCCTACAAAGCGCAGGCTGCCGATACTGTTTGCGATGGAAATCTGGTTGGTCGCCGCCGTGCGTCCCGCCGTCTCAGACAACTGCGTTGCGGTCACCCCTTGTTCGAGCAGACTTTGTTCGACCCATGTCTGCACGAATGCCATTGCGGGGCCCGCATCCTCGACTCTGGCGTAAAATTCCTCGACAAATGGCGCGGTCAAAGGGATGTCGGCATTGGCAAATTCCGCCAGCAGACGGATGAGCTGTTTCGGTTCCTCTTCGGCAGTCGCTAACATGCGATCCGCCCAGCTGACGGCGGCGTCGAACTCCTCACGCCTCCTTACAATTCGCAAGGCGACGCGACGCAGATTTTCCAGCAGCGCTAACTGCAACATGATCGGGAATGCCCACAACTCGCCCAGTTTTAACGGTTCAACCGTCTGGTAGGCGGCGATGAAGTGGGTGGTGTTGCCGCTGTCGATGCGGCCATCCATGTGAGAGATCAGCTCCAGCGCCAGGTCATAGATGCGGGGGAAACCGGCTGACGGGCCATCGGACAGTCGCGGCAATTGCCGGCTGTAGCCGCGCGGCAGATGCCGACGCGCCATGCTGATTTGCTGCTCGATGAGATAGAAATTATCGAGTAACCAGGCCTCTGCCGGCACGATCCGTTGTCCGGGGGTGGCGGCGGTCGTCACAACGTCATACGCTGCCAGCAGTACGCGTGCATTATCCGCCAGTCGTGGCAGCAACCGGTCAGGCCCCGGCCGGGTATCGACGCGATGCTGACCCGCCAGCGTTACCGCATGACGTTTTAACTGTTCGATGCTGAACAGCTCGGAGCGCAGTAATTCAGTATCCTGGTCGCCATGCAGCGCATTGCGTGCGCGTACTGAGAATGCGAAGTCCTTGATGACGATGATATTCTCCTTGCCGATACCCGTGGTGGTCAGCGCATTGCCCGGGTGTCCGGTGTTTCCTGCCTTTTTATAATAGATATCATGATGATTCTTAACGATATGATTGCTGTTGAACTTGTTTAAAATAAGTTGCTGGTAATGCAAAAGGCCAACCAAATTCTGGTTGGCCCGGGTGGTTTACATGGGTTCCGGATTACTTCTGAACAGGCATCTGTCCCTTGAGATCCAGCACGATACGACGGTTGGGTTGCAGGCATGCAATCAGCGCCTTGTTCTTGCGGTTGGCTTTCCCTTTGATGTTATCGCAGGAAACGATAGGATCGGCTTTACCGCGGGCAGCAGTTTCAATGCGGTTGCCATCGATCCCTTGTTCGACCAGATAAGCCTTTACTGCATCTGCACGATGTTGCGAGAGTTTCATGTTGTATTCATCGCTGCCGATCCGGTCGGTGTAGCCGGTTATCAGCACCACTTCGTCTTTCGGGTATTCATGCATCTTGCCAATGACTTCATCATGCATTTTTTGTTTGCCGGACGCACTCATCTCTGATTTGTTATAGGCAAACAGCGTTTCGGTTTGCAGGGTGTAGGGAACAAAGCCGGTTTTTTTCTGGGCAACAGGTGCAGCAGCTGGAGCGGCCTCAGCGGCAACCGGCACAGCCTTTTTTATGACAGGATCGCATTCCTCAATCGCTATCGCCTTTGTCCAGGATCCGGTATGCACGCACTGACCGGAACCGCTCCTGACCACATCGCCACGGCTATCGGTCAGATAACCTTCCTTGGTGATTCCATCTGCGGCAGCGATGCCGGTCATTGCCAAAGCAGCCAGTGCAAACGCGTTAAGAAGCATAATCTTTGAAGTTTTCATGATATTTCCATTTTTTGTAGTTTGAAACAAGAATCCGGCTCACAACGGGCGGCCGGCGAAATTTTTTAGTCACGTGATACATGGTTGTTTTCAATGCGTACCCGATCGCCTACGCGCAAGTCGGAAATGTTTTGCGTCACGGTTTCATACCCGCCACGCTCCAGTCGAACCCGTATACGATAGGCATCTTGCTGCCTGTTTTGCTTTTCTACCTGATGACCGACCACCGCACCACCGACTACGCCGGCCACAGTTGCGACATCTCTGCCGGTGCCTCCGCCTACTTGATTCCCGAGAACGCCACCGACTACGCCGCCGATGATGGCCCCTGCGCCGATATCATTGTTGCCGCCGCTCGTGGTTTCGATACTGTCAATCACGCCATAAGCCACTCTGGAACTGGAAGGCTGGGAAGATACGGGGCGCGTGTCCGTATTTGCGCAACCGCTCATCAGGGCGGTAACGGCCAAGATGGTAGCGAGAACTAAGTTACTTGTTTTCATAAAACCTCCTGATGGATATAAATCAATCATCCGTTGATGATTCTGAGCAAGACAACCACGATCGCGATCACCAGCAGAATGTGGATGAAACCACCCATGGTGTTGGATGTAATCAAGCCCAGCAGCCACAAGATGAGCATGATGACGGCAATGGTATAAAGCATGATGTGCCCCTTTGGTAAGGTTTGGGCGGCGGCTACACCCTCGGGTGCAGCCGCCGCCTTGAAGGTTATTTTTTGATCTCGTGGCCGATGATGCCGCCGACCGCAGCCCCGCCCACCGTGCCGGCAGTGCTGCCACCCGTCAGTACGGAACCGCCCACCGCACCGACGCCGGCGCCGATCGCGGTATTTTTATCCCGTTGCGACATGCCGGAACAGCCAGTCAGCACGAACAGCACGGTCATTACTGCTGCATTCACTGTGATTTTTTGTATCGTGTTCATTTTGAATACCTCCGCGTTATGTTGATCAATCGCTGCCGGGGGTTGCCCGGAGGCTTATTTTTTGTAGAGCACCTTCGCTTTGTTCACACAAAGATCACGCGCGTCGCCTGCCATGGCATCGCATTTTTCTTTGGCCACTGCATAATCCGCGTCACGTTTGTCAGCTGCGGCATCGTGGCGCGCTTCCTCGCTTATTTCCTTCGCCTTCATGTGCGCATCGATGGTCTTCTCGTTGTCGGTTCTGATGGCTTCCGTGGTTTTTAGCTGAGATTTGGCATCCGATTTGGCCCGCACCAGCGCGGCTTCTGCCTCTTTGTTACAGACATCTTTGACATTGCCGGCTTTGTCATCGCACTTTTCATGCGCAACGTTGTAATCTGCCTTTGCACGGGCAATATTGACGTCATAGTCCGCTTCCTTGGAAGGTTTGTAGCGCGCTTCGAGTTGGGCTTTCGCGACCTTTTCGCGGCCTTTCGCGACCGCCATGCAGATGTCCTTTGCATTGTCGGCGAATGAGTCACAGCTTGTCCTGGCGGACTTGTACTCGGCTTCAATGGCTTTGTCCTCCGCCTTGTATTCGCTCTTCGACATGTTTTGCGCCATCGAACCGGTGCTGAATGCGAGGCTGGTTATCGCCAGGATTGCAGTAATGTGTTGTTTGTTCATGATTTTTCCAGTGCGTGTGACGGGTCTAAAATTGTGCTCAGCAGCTTCAGCCGGGATTTGGTTTTGCGACCTTTCGTGAACCGTCCGATTCTTGATGCGCTACACCGTGGAAATGATCATCAGCTTTTGCCGAATCCTTATCTGTGCGGTAGTGCACAAAGCAGGCCTCATCCGGTTTTTTATCTTGACGGGCCACAGCGGTCTGATCCGCACCCATTGCTGCTCTGTGCGCTACTGCACAGAGCCATGCGCAGCAAAGAGGATATTCTTGGACAAATGCAACTTTCTTCACACAAAGGACATAGTCATGAATATCACCTTAAGTCTGGGCCCCCTGGTTTCACTGCTCGCCGGCGTGCTTATTCTGATCGTGCCCCGGTTGCTGAACTATATCGTCGCGGTCTATCTGATCGTCATCGGATTGCTGGGATTGTTTGGCGATGTACACCTGAGATAAACAGGATTCCATGCAAAGTACCTGCTTCCATGAGATGTCGCGGGTGGCAGGCTGAATATGGTCAGCTAAATTATTGCAAACAGATATAAAAGGATCACCCCATGATGCCCGAACTGACGACTGTCGTGATGTGTATGAGTATTTTATTATTGCTGACGGGCTTCTCGACAGCTTTCTGCATCAGACGGCTTTGGCATCTGGCGCGGGTGACATTAAAATGACAACGAGGGACAGCCGTGTTTCGACCTTGTGGCAGCTAAGTGCGATTGCCGTAGCGCTTGCGTGTGCTTTTTCCGCAGGCAACGTTCAGGCGAATGGTCTGAATCCAACCGTGGTTGCCGGGCAGGCCGGCTTTTCCACTCAGGGTAGTGCACTGAGCGTTACCAACAGCCCGGGCGCAATTATCAACTGGCAGGGGTTCTCGATCGGCGCGAGTGAAGCCACGCGTTTCATTCAGCAAAGCGCCGCATCGAGCGTCCTCAATCGCGTCATCGGTCCGGATCCTTCCGTCATTCTCGGCACGCTCACCTCGAACGGACGGGTCTTTTTGATCAACCCGAGCGGCATTATGGTGGGGCAGGGCGCGCGCATCGATGTGGCAGGGCTGGTGGCCTCAACGCTCAATCTGAGCAACCAGGACTTTCTCGCCGGTCGACTCAATTTCATGTCCAATCCGCTTGCCGGTCGCGTGGAAAATCAGGGCAGCATCACCACGCCGTCTGGTGGCAGCGTCTATCTGGTCGGCGCTAACGTCACCAACAGCGGCATCATCAACAGCCCGCAGGGCGACGTAATCCTGGCCGCCGGTCAGTCGGTGAAGATCTTCGACACCAGTACGCCGGGGGTGCGGGTCGAACTCGCCGCGAGCGATAACAAAGCCGTCAATCTAGGCGAGATTTTGGTGCAAAGCGGGCAAGTCGGCATATACGGCGCGTTGCTGCGCAACTCGGGCGTCATCAATGCCGACCAGGTCGGACGTGACGCGGCCGGCAAAATCGTGTTGCGTGCGAAGCAGGATGTGACCCTCGACGCCGCTAGCCGGCTCAGCGCCAACGGCGAGCAGGGCGGCGCGATTACGGTTCAGTCAGACGCGGGCACCACGCTGGTATCCGGCGCGATCGACGCCAAAGGCGCAGCAGGCAAAGGCGGCGATGTCCAGTTGTTAGGTAACCATGTTGGCCTGATTGGGGCGAGTGTCGATGCATCCGGTACGACGGGCGGCGGTACGGTCTTGGCAGGCGGCGACTATCAGGGCAAGAATCCCAACGTGCAGAACGCCTCCGCGACTTACATGAGCGCGGACTCCGCGATCAGCGCCGACGCCATCGCGAATGGTAGCGGCGGCAAGGTCGTGCTGTGGGCAAACGACTCGACGCGCGCTTACGGCAGCATTACGGCGCGAGGCGGGGCACAATCCGGGGACGGCGGCCTGATCGAAACCTCCGGCCACTGGCTGGATGTGGCGGGCATCAAGGTCAATGCCGGCGCGCCGCACGGCAAGAGCGGCATGTGGCTGCTCGACCCGGCCGACGTGACGATCACGGGCGCGGTGGACAGTGGGGGAACATATAACAACCTCAACCCCGATGTCTTCACGCCGAGCTCCGGCATGGCCACGGCCAATGTGAACCTCACCACCATCACGACCGCTCTTAATCTTGGCACCGATGTCACCATCACCACGGCAAACAGCGGCGCAAGCGGCGCCGGGGCAGGCGACATCAGCGTTAACGCGGCGATTACCTGGTCGGTAATCGCTCCGACAACACCGTCCACTTTAACGTTGAGCGCCGTGAGGGACGTGAACGTGAATCAGGCAATTACTGCCACCCGTGGCAGCTTTACAGCGAACGCCGGACGCAATGTAAACGTAAGCGCGGTCATCACGACGACCGGCGACGGCGTCGCCGGTAATGGCAACGTTGTACTGCGTGCCGGTAATAATGGAACCGGGCCGGGGACTGCCGCCGGTACCGTAGTTTTTTTGGCCGGTGGCAGCGTCACCATGACGAGCGGTGCGGCCAGCATTTACTACAATCCGAGTGCTTATGCGACGCCGACTAATTATTTGGGTAATTTCAGCTTAACCACCAGCACGTTAAATTCCTACATGTGGCTGTTCGCTGACACGGCGCTTGTCGCGCAAAATAAAATATACAACGGCACCACCGCAGCGACGCTGAGTACGCCGTTCATATTCAAAAGTGGCCCCCTTGGTGTTCCTCCGCCTCCCGACGGTACGACTGTGGGCCAGAGAGTGAGCCTGATCGCCGGCGCCGCAAACTTTAACAGCAAAGACGTGGCGACCGCCAACACCGTCAACTTCACAGGCTATACTCTTGGCAGTGCAGATGCCGGTTCATACGCCCTGTTCGGCCAACCGGCGAGCCAGGCGGCCAGCATCACCGCCAAGGCGCTGTCGATGAGCGGGCTGTCGGTGCCGGCGAGCAAGATATACGATGCCAACCTCGTCGCCGTGGTCAGCGGTACGCCCACTCTGGCGGTTGCCGAAGCGCCGGGTACCGGCACGACGGCTGACGGCAAGGCCTACACAGGTGACATCGTTGCCATCACCGGCACGGCCACCGGCACGTACAACTTCAAAGACGTTGCTGGCGCCACTCCCGCCACTACGGTGACCTATGGCGGTCTGGCCCTGAACAACACCAACTATAGCCTGACGATCCAGACTCCGGCTGCGGCGACCATCACCGTCAAACCACTGACCGCCACGGTGACTGCGCCCAGCAAAATCTACGACGGCAACACCACCGCCGCGCCGACGCTGGCCGTGGTTGCCGCCGGTCTGGTGGGCACGGAAACCGTGACCGCCACCGGCACGGCGACCTTCAATAGCAAAGACGTATTGACCGCTAATCTGGTCACCGTCAATACCACCGCGCTGGTCAACGGTCTCAATGGCGGGTTCGCCAGCAACTACAGTCTGGTCGCCGGCCAGACGGTCGCGGACACCATCACCGCCAAACCATTGACCGCCACGGTGACCGCGCCCAGCAAAGTCTACGACGGCAACACCACCGCCGCGCCGACGCTGGCCGTGGTTGCCGCCGGCCTGGTGGGCACGGAAACCGTGACCGCCACCGGCGCGGCGAGCTTCAAGAGCTAAGACGTATTGACCGCTAATCTGGTCACCGTCAATACCACCGCGCTGGTCAACGGCCTCAATGGCGGACTGGCCAGCAACTACAGCCTGGCCGCCGGCCAGACGGTCGCGGACACCCTCACCGCCAAACCATTGACCGCCACGGTGACTGCGCCCA
>CAMTXT010000007.1:0-95429 GCA_947085835.1 uncultured Nitrosomonadales bacterium
ACAGCGGAACAATTTGTTCGCGCTCGCCGCCGCAAAAATAACAGTCAGATTTTGATGTCGAAACGGTAACGTTTCGGGCGGAAAAACTGCGCCAGAAAATCGTCTGGAAATGGGTTTTTCTACAGCGTCAACGTGGAATTAACCGCTCCGCGCTTTTGCGGAGTCCGGGTTGAATGTCGGGTTAGACGGTCTTTTCATTTAAAATCATGTGGGTTGCCGTCGCCGCCATTGGGCGACTTGTCGTCGTTGCCGCTTTTGCGTTTCTTCGCCCAGGCGATGCCAGCGGTGGCGAGCAGCGCGAGCACAGCGGCGACCAGCGCTTCAAGAGCACCCACCAGGTCGGTCAGCTTTTTCACCCCTGCGATGATGCGATCAAGCAAACCGGTTTCGGGCACCTCCACCAAGACTTTGTAGACCGGCGTCTGCACGGCCTTCTCGCCGTCTGGAAGCAGCTTGAGGAGGGTCACCGTCAGTTCATGGTTGCCGCGTTCAAGTCCTGTCACGTTCCATCTCCACACTGTCGTCTCGCCAGCTTTGACAGACTGGTTGGGCGGGCTGATGGCTTGTATGCGCAAGACCTTATCGTCACTCTTCAACTCGGCGCGCATGTGTTTCGTGACCTCGACCATTTGCGCCTGCAGCTCACCGGGACGACCGGCGGTGGCGGTGCCGAGTGCGGCGCGGACGGCATCGAGGTCCTTGCCCGGATCAATGTGCAGCTGCGCTACCACCGTTTGTCCGAGCGTAATTGGGTTGGGAATGTGAAACGCGCTTGCGGCCATGCGTTGCAGCGGCGCAGCCCCGGTTGCGCTTGACGAGGGTTCAGACGGATCCGCGAGCGGCGGTCGAGCAGGCCGGGTGTTGGCACCCTCGACCACGTATGCTGGTGCAAACACTGGCGCGGCCTTGGGCGGGGAGGCTAGCGCGGGCATCGCCTTGACTGGGACTGACGCGGGCATCGCCTCGACGGGGGCTGGGGCTGGCATCACCTTGACGGGGGCTGTTCTCTGCATATCATTGCAAGCGGTCAGAGAGTAACAAATCCCTATTGCCACGAGAACCTTCAAAAAGCGCCAAAAGTTTGTTTTCAGTATTGTCATTGACAGTTTTCGCGAATGTCTAACGAATGAAAGGGACTTCCCCGTCCCGAGGGTGTGGTGAAGTTGCCGCAAGCGGCCTCAAAAGTGCCAAGAAGGAAGGTGTCGTTTTCATCTAAACCGTCAGGAGGGTAAAGTCATGAGCATTATCACCGTAGGAATTGATCTCGCCAAGAATATTTTTGCTGTGCATGGGGTGAACGAGGCTGGCAAGCCTGAGCTTATCAAACCGAAAGTCACGCGCGACCAGCTATTGCCGTTGGTTGCCAATTTGCCGCCGTGCCTGATCGGCATGGAAGCCTGTACCGGCGCGCATCACTGGGCGCGGCTGTTCCGACAGCACGGTCACACGGTCCGATTGATTGCGCCCAAGTTCGTTACTCCATACCGGATGAGCGGTAAACGCGGCAAGAACGATGCAGCGGATGCTGCCGCGATCTGCGAAGCCGTCACACGCCCGCAGATGCGCTTCGTGCCGATCAAGGACGAACACCAGCAAGCCACGCTTACCCTGCACCGTACCCGCCAGGGTTTCGTCGAAGAACGCACTGCCCTGTACAACCGGATACGAGGCCTGATCGCCGAATTCGGCATCGTGCTGCCGCAAAAGGTCGAGCGGCTATGTTCTGCGAGATTCAATGAGCCTGATTGCTGCAGTTTGGACGTAAAAAAACCCACGAAGCTATATAGAATGTGGGTTGTTGGACTTGTTTGAACTGCTTTGGATGCCAATTTGGCGGAAGCGGTGAGATTCGAACTCACGGAGGACTCTCATCCTCGCTAGTTTTCAAGACTAGTGCCTTAAACCGCTCGGCCACACTTCCATTTTCGGTATCAACTGGCGTATGCCAGTCCATCGAAGGCGCGCATTTTGACTTAAGCTGCGTTCGCTGTCCAGAAATTTTAAAAAAATATTAGTCGCGCACGCAGTCTGCCCAGTTGTTCGGCGTCTCGAACAGGCGGATGCGCTCCAGTCTCAGGTGATTGCCATAGCTGTCCTGATAAGCCGGATTGAGGATGTTGAAGGCTGCCTGTGCCAGGTTCTCTGCGGTCGGAATAACATCGAAGATGACGGTCTTATGCTCTGGCATGCTCGCCAAAAAGTCGCACACCTGTTTGTCGCCGCGATAGACCAGAAACGCGTGATCCCAGACATTGATCAGTTTTTCCTGCGCGATGCGTTTGACGTCTGAAAAGTCCATCACCATGCCTTGTTCGGATTGGCCCTCATTGTTGATGATCTCACCCGACAGCGTGATTTCCAGCGCATAGCGGTGGCCGTGCAGATGTCTACACTGGCTGTTGTGGTTGGGGATGCGATGTCCGGCATCGAATTCCAGGCGGCGGGTGATGAGCATGATCAATTCGGTCTTTTTTGTGTGGCGCGGATTATAGCATTGCAACGGATTTCATCCTCGATGGCCGAAATGAATAGGCAAGACGGATGAATTCCCTTTGTGCGATTTCATCCTGGCTTGATCCGTAATGTAGCGCGATGTAGCGGGCGGCAAGATCCTGAATGCTGTCGGCTAAATCGGGGCGGGTGGCTGCAACGCGCATCGCATAGTCACTGGGGCCTTCATGAGGTGCGCGGGGAAGTCCTGATTTGGCCAGCTTGCGGCACAGTTTCAGCCAGGCGGCCTGTGTCTTGTTCTGCTCGCGTTTGAACAAGTGGCGCAGCATATACAGCGCAAACAGCCCTACCACAAGTCCTGCGCCTGCCAGCATGCTGATCGCCTGAGCGCTTAAGGAATCAATGCCAAATCGGGATAGAAAGGCGAACTGCCGCTCGCTGTTGTAGCCGATGACCCACTGGTTCCACTGGTAGGATACGGCATCCCAGTTCAGACGCAGCTCGTGCAGCCACAACGGCGGGTTGCGTGCCATGAACGGCAATGCAGCATTGTCCGGCAGGGCTGCGGACAAGCCGTGTTCCACCCGTTCCGGCGCGATTGCCGCCGTCGGGTCTATGCGTTGCCAGCCAAGCTCCGGCAGCCAGACTTCCGCCCAGGCGTGGGCGTCGGATTGACGCACAATGTAATAATTGCCAAACGCATTGTATTCGCCGCCCTGGTATCCGGTCACCACGCGCGCCGGAATGCCTGCGGCACGCATCAGGAACACGAAGGCTGATGCGTAGTGTTCGCAAAATCCCCGCCGGGTGGTAAATAAAAAATCATCTATACCGTTAACGCCCAGCGGCGGGGGGTCCAGAGTGTAGTGAAAGTTCTGCTGGTTGAAATAGCTGAGGGCGCTGTGGATCACTGCCGCGTCGTTTGAATTGCCGGCGCGCCAGTTTGCGGCAAGCTGGCGAGTGCGCGGATTGAGCGTGGGCGGCAGGTGCCGTGCGCGCTGAATTTGTATCGGGGACTCCAGCAGATTGGCATGATATTCAAGCTGGGAGCGCGCCTCGTAGCGTAGCCGGACGTTGACAGGTTGCGGGCTTAATATCTGAAAATCGTAGGTCAGGCGGGCGGGCACCGAGATTTTATCCGGTACATCCAGTGCGAACAGCCAGGTTTTGTTGTGCGCCTCCAGCGTCACGCTGTAATCGATTGTTTGTCCGGCATCACTGAATTCGGGTGCGATGCTGCGCGTGGTTTGGCCGGGCGTCCAGGTGCGCCCGTCGAAGTTCCAGAGCACCGGCCCACGCCAGTACATCTGGTCGCGGCGCGGTATTTCTCCCCGATAGGTGACGCGAAACGCCACGGCATCCGACAGCGCCAGTCGGCCCAGGCTGCCGGGCGACATCTTGTCATCCAGTCCGCTGCTGGCAAAGGCATCCTGCGGCAACCCCCACAGCGGCCCTTGTACACGCGGGAACAGGATGAATAAGAGGAGGGTCAGCGGAATGGCCTGCAGCAGCAAGACCCCTGCAATTGAAAGGCGCGGTTTGAATGTGATGCCCGGCGCATGCAAATGAATCCAGCTGGCCGTGATGACGAACAGGGTGGCCAGCATGTACAGGCCGGTCATCAGGCTCTGCGAGTAAAAAAAGTGGGTGATGATGATGAAGCAGCACAGAAAAATCAGCGCCATCGCATCGCGACGCGTGTTGAGTTCCATCAGCTTCAGGCAGGCCAACAGCATCAGCACCGTCACACCGACTTCGCGTCCGAACAGCGTGTGAAAGTCGATCAGAATGCCGCCTATTGACGCGATGGTGATTGTCATCAGCAGCCCGCGTTTCGGCAGCGGGTGACCCGTGTAGGCAAGATAGCTGCGCCACGCTAAAAGGGTTGCGCTCAAGGCGCTGACCCACAGCGGCAGATGCTCGGCGTGGGGGGCTGTGACCATCAGGACACTTAACAATAATCCGTAGATGAGCGGCTTGTTCATGGTTCACTCAATCCGTACAAGGCCAGGCGGCGCAGGCATTCGTCGCGGTGTGCCGTGCCGTTGCCGGAAGGCAGTTCGCTATCCGGTAAGCGCAGGCCGTAGCGCAGTCCCTGCATTTCGGCATCCAGCACCCAGCGCGTCATCCTTGCCAGCTTGCTTTCAAGGTCGAGTTCCGGCGTGTTCGTGATGTTAAGCCACAGCTCTTCTCCGGCTTGGGTTGCGAACTGCTTCACCTGCAGGGCATGCCCTCGTGCATAGGCTTTCCATGCGATGCGCGGCAAGGCGTCCCCGGGCGTGTAGTTGCGCAATCCGGCAAAGTCGTCATCGCCCGCAATCGAGCGTTTGCCCGCGCCGTCCGGTGCCGACGGCAGCGGCGCGTTGGCTAACGGTCTGGGATAAACCAGACAGCGCGTGTCGAAATGCAGGTATGACCAGGCGTGAAAAAGGCCGAGCGGAAACTCGGTGTGCAGCGTCAATCGGCCCGTTTGTAGCCAGCCACGTTTTACAGCGGGCAGTGAAAAAACGATCTCGTTATTCTGTCCCGCAGCAAGGTCGAAAGTGACTGAATCTGCATTCGCGTCGCGCAGGACAAGCTGGTAGCGCGGAAATTTGCTGTTGAAGTGAAAAATAAAACGGGCGGTCTCGCCGCTGAAAACGGCGTCTGCGCGGCCTGCGCGTATTTCCAGATGGGCCAGATTGCGAAAGGCGTGCAGCATGGACATTGTCGCCATCATCGCCAGCAGGAAGGTCAGTACATAGCCCAGGCTCAGGTTGTAGTTGATGTCGCCCAGCAGCATCAGTATCAGCACCCAGACCAGTACCAATCCCTGCCTGGTGGGCAGGATGAAAATGCGGCGCTGCGTGAGTACAACTGTTCCGTGCTCGATCTTCGGGCGGAACAGCCAGTTGCTGAAGCGTTGTTTGAGCGCGTCGAGCACTAGGGAATCGCCACCGCTTCGATCAAATCGTGCGCGAGCGTGTGCTGATTCTCGCCCGTCGTCTGCAAACGGTGGCTGACTACGCCGGGCAGCACGGTCTGCACATCTTCCGGAATGACCGAGTCGCGGCCATCGAGCAATGCCCAGGCACGCGCGGCGGACAGCAGAGACAGACCTGCACGCGGACTCAAGCCGTGAATATAGCGTGCTGATTCGCGGGTGTAGCGCAAAATGGCCTGCACGTAGTCGAGCAGCGCGGGTGAGACGAACACCTGACGAGCGCGCTGTTGCAATGCCAGCAGTTCTGCGCTGTCCATCTGTGGTGTGAGCTTTGCGATGATTTCGCGACGGTCAACGCCTGCCAGCAGGCCGCGCTCCGCCACCTGATCGGGATAGCCCATCTGTATGCGCATTAAAAAACGGTCCAGTTGCGATTCGGGCAGCGGGAAGGTGCCGACCTGGTGGGACGGATTTTGCGTGGCGATGACGAAAAACGGCGTCGGGAGCGGCCTTGTCACGCCCTCTATGGTTACCTGATGTTCCTCCATCGCTTCGAGCAACGCGCTCTGCGCCTTGGGCGTGGCGCGGTTTACTTCGTCCGCCAGTATCATCTGCGCAAAAATAGGACCGGGATGAAATTTGAACTGGCCGCTGTCCCGTTCGTAGATGGACACGCCGAGGATGTCGGCGGGCAACAGATCGCTGGTGAACTGGATGCGCCCGAACTGCAAACCCAGCGTGTGCGCGAGCACCTGAGCCAGCGTGGTCTTGCCGACGCCGGGCAAATCCTCGATCAGCAGATGGCCGCGTGCCAGCAGGCAGGCCAGCGCGAAACGAATTTGCTGCGGCTTGCCGAGAATGATTTGCTCGGCCTGGGTGATGACGTTGTGCAGTGAGTTGCTCATGGGCGAGGTTCGCGTAATCTATGACAGGGTAGCGAACGATAAGCTACCCGCGCGGCTTGCACAATAGCGCCTCATCGGGCGACGCAGTTTTTGCCGATTACGCGGCAGCGCGATCGGCAATGATGGCGGCGATGACATCGGTGGGTGGAATCACGCCTTGCTTTCCTCTCACTACGCCCTTCGAGGTGCCCTCGGCAATGGTTTTTTCGCCGATTGAAAACCGCTGCGTCATGTAAAAATGTTTTTCATCCCAGTGCGTCAGGTGCATCGTCGCCTTGAAGCGCTTGAACACCCCCAGCGGTTTGCGGTAATTCATCGTGTGCTCGGCGATGATGGGCATCCAGCCGCGCTTGAGCATCACCCGCGCAAGACCTGAGCGTATGAAGAGATCAACGCGGTTCAGGTCGCACAGCGTCAGGTAGCGCCCGTTATTGACATGCAGATTGATATCCAGGTCGTTCGGGAACGTGAGCAGCACAAGTTCGCTGGTCGCAGCGCCTGCCGGAAGCCTTGGCCGAAACAACGATGTGCCCAGCACATAAAACAGCCTGAGAAAAAGATTCATATCAGCTTGCCCCCATCCCGATTCAATAGTTTATTGAAGGAAATATACACCACATTGTTTAGAAGACGGATCGTGTAAATGCAGCTGTTTTTCTATGCTATGTCGCAATTAGTTGTTATGGCGTCTGTCATGAATTACGGAAAGATCAATAAGTGAAGAAAATATTCACTTGGCTTTTTTTTCACATCCACGAAGTTCTGGCTTCAACCTTGAATCCGTCTTCAAGCGTCGCCTGAGTCAGGCTGCCCGCCTCTGTTTGAATACAGATGAAATACATATCCTCGCTCCCCGCCGTCAAGGCGCGCGCTCCTTTGGGATCGACCCGGATCAGGCTGCCTTCCCGAACCGGAAATTCAACACCATCTACATAAAATGTTCCGCTGCCGCGCAACACAATATACAGCTCCTCGTTTTTCTTGTGCGCATGAACAAAGGGCATGCCTTTTTCAGGCGGCAGCCGGTTGAGCGAGACTTCGCAGCCGGTCAGCCCCAATTCTTTGCCTATAAAGTGCTTGCCATGAAACCCCCTGAAGTCCCGATTCAATAAGTCTTCAAAAGAACCGATTTGCTCAACGCTATAGTTTTCACCTTGAACGCTCATCTGCTTGTCTCCCTGTGTATAACAGGAAATTAGTCACTTGCATTATGCAAGTCTTGACATGCTACGCCCAATTACTTGCGAAATGCAAGTGACAAAGTTAAAGTAAACGCCATGAAGAAACTCCAAGCCGACACTCCGACCTTTCCCGGCGAATTTCGCTCCACCTGCCCGGTTGCCTGCGTGCTGGATATCATCGGCGACAAATGGACGCTGGTTGTGGTGCGCGATCTGTTTTTGAACAAACACCGTTACGGCGATTTCCTGACCTCCCCCGAAGCGATCACGACCAATATTCTGGCAGACCGGCTCAAGCGGCTGGAGGCGGCAGGCATCGTCAAGCGCGAGCTGTATCAGGACAATCCGCCGCGCGCCGAATATTTCCTCACCACTCGCGGCGCCGATCTCGCCCCGGTGTTGCGGGCCATGCTCAAATGGGGGGTACAGTATCTGCCGGGAGTAAGCGTCCCGAACAAGTTCGATCTCCCCGAAATCAGGGACTGATGCAGGGAGTTTCCGTTCAAACTTTACACAGGGCTACAGCAGGATGGCGGCAACGACCTTGCGGTCTTCCTCCACGAGGATATTGTAGGTCCGGCAGGCGGCGGGCGTGTCCATGCATTCCACGCCGATGCCGGCATTGGTCAGCGCGCGATACAGGCGCGGGTGCGGAAAGTGTTGCGTGGTGCCTGTCCCTAACAGCAGTACTTCCGGTTTGAGTGCCAGAAAATACTCGAAATGGGCTTCATTCAATGCGTCTAAATTGGCCGCAGCCCAGTCGGCGCGGACTTCTGCCGCCATCACCACGATGCTGGTGTCGAAGCGTTCGCGGTTGACTGTGACATGATCGGCCGCGTAGCCGGTGAACAATTTTGTGTCGCCGAGATTGGCTAGATGTAATTTCACTTGTGACCTCGCAGTCAGACTGTTAAAGACATAGAGGAGAGTGTAGAGGCTAGTTGCGAGGCGCGTCAAACCTTTGGCTATCCTGTCCTCTTTTGGCTGCATCCGATTTCAAATTTGCTGTGCGCGGTCAGCACAGGTAAAATCGCGTACTTTCACATGAAACAAGAAGCGTAGCGACTATGTTTCATGGGGAAGCCCCTTGCGGGCTTGCTAATATTGCCATATTTAAACCATTTCAGACCAATATCGAATTTTAATTGTGAAACCCATACTAAAATCCACCAAGCTGGCCAACGTCTGTTACGACATTCGCGGGCCGGTCATGGAACGCTCCAAACAGATGGAGGAGGAAGGCCAGCGCATCATCAAGCTGAACATCGGCAATCTTGCACCGTTCGGTTTTGAAGCGCCCGAGGAAATTCAGCAGGACGTGATTCTGAATCTGCCCAATTCGTCCGGCTATTCGGACTCCAAAGGCATGTTCGCCGCGCGCAAGGCGATCATGCACTATTGCCAGTCGAAGAAGATCATGGGCGTCGGTCTCGATGATATTTACATCGGCAACGGCGCATCCGAGCTGATCGTGATGGCGATGCAGGGCTTGCTCAATCCGGGCGATGAAGTGCTGGTGCCGGCGCCCGACTATCCTCTGTGGACCGCTGCGGTCACGCTGGCTGGCGGCACGCCGCGCCATTATCTGTGCGACGAGGCGCAGGACTGGAATCCTGATCTGGCGGATATACGCAGCAAAATTACGCCGAACACCCGCGCCATTGTCGTGATCAACCCGAATAATCCGACCGGTGCGCTGTATTCAAACGAGATATTGCAACAGATCATTCAGGTAGCCCGCGAGCATCAGCTCGTCATTTTTGCCGACGAGATCTACGACAAGATGCTCTATGACGGCGCTGTGCATACTTCGATCGCATCGTTAGCGGATGATGTGCTGTTCGCTACCCTGAACGGACTGTCCAAAAACTACCGTGCCTGCGGATATCGCGCCGGGTGGATGGTGCTCTCGGGCGAGAAAAAGCATGCGCAGGACTATATCAACGGGCTGACGATTTTAGCTTCGATGCGTCTTTGCTCGAACGTGCCCGGACAGTTCGCGATTCAGACTGCGCTGGGCGGCTATCAGAGCATCAACGATCTGGTCGCTCCCACCGGGCGTCTGTGCAAACAGCGCGATCTGGCCTATAAACTGCTCACCGATATTCCCGGTGTGACCTGCGTCAAGCCCCGCGCCGGTTTGTACCTGTTTCCCCGTTTCGATCCTTTGATTTATCCGATAAAGAACGATCAGCAGTTCATCCTGGAACTGCTGGAGGCCGAAAAGGTGCTGGTGGTGCAGGGGACAGGCTTCAACTGGATACACCCCGATCACATCCGGGTGGTGTTTCTGCCGAATGCAGACGATCTGATCGACGCGATAGGACGCATCGCGCGCTTTCTTGAAAATTACCGCAAGAAACACGGAAAATAAGCGAGTAGCGAGTAGCTGGTTGCGAGCAGCCAGACCTGCTTTGCTACAAGCTACCCGCCACAAGCTACAAGCTCAATTAATTTAGGACTGAACGAATGAAACCAATCAACGTAGGACTACTCGGTATCGGCACGGTAGGCGGCGGCACGTTTGCCGTGTTGCAGCGTAACTGCGACGAAATCACCCGGCGTGCCGGACGTCCGATCCGCATTGTGGTCGTCGCGGACAAGAATCTGGAACTGGCAAAGCAAGTCACCGGTGGCGCATGCCGTTTGACCGACGATGCCTTTTCGGTGGTGAACGATCCTGAAGTGGATATCGTCATCGAGCTGATCGGCGGCTACGGCGTGGCGAAGGAACTGGTGATGCAGGCGATTGCAAACGGCAAGCATGTGGTCACCGCCAACAAGGCGCTGCTGGCGACACACGGCAACGAAATCTTCAAGGCAGCGCAGGACAAGGGCGTGATGATCGGCTTCGAGGCGGCGGTGGCGGGCGGCATTCCGATCATCAAGGCGGTGCGCGAAGGGCTGAGTGCGAACCGCATCGAGTGGATCGCCGGCATCATCAACGGCACCACTAATTTCATCCTGTCCGAAATGCGCGACAAAGGCCTGTCTTTCGACACAGTGCTGAAGGAAGCGCAACGTCTGGGCTATGCCGAAGCCGATCCGACCTTCGATATCGAAGGCGTGGACGCCGCGCACAAGATTACCTTGCTGGCCTCTCTTGCGTTCGGCATTCCGATTCAGTTCGACAAGGCCTACATCGAAGGCATCTCCAAGCTGGATGCAATCGACATCAAATACGCCGAACAACTGGGCTATCGCATCAAGTTGCTGGGCATTGCACGCCGCACGCCGGAAGGGATAGAGCTGCGCGTGCATCCGACGCTTATTCCTGCCAAACGTCTGATCGCCAACGTGGAAGGCGCGATGAACGCGGTGCTGGTGCAGGCCGATGCGGTCGGCGCCACGCTGTATTACGGCAAGGGCGCCGGCGCTGAGCCGACTGCCAGTGCGGTGATCGCAGACCTGGTGGACATCACGCGCATGCACACCGCCGATCCCGAACATCGCGTGCCGCATCTGGCGTTCCAGCCGGATGCGATGGTCGATCTGCCGATGTTGGCGATGGATGAGGTCACCACCAGCTACTACCTGCGCCTGCGCGTTGCAGACAAGACCGGCGTGCTGGCCGACATCACCCGCATCCTGGCGGATCAGCAGATCTCCATCGATGCGGTGATCCAGAAGGAACCCGGCGAAGGCGAGACTCAGGCTGATCTGATTCTGCTCACCCACCAGACGCGCGAGAAATGCATCAATGCTGCGATCGTGAAGATCGAAGGCTTAGGCGTGGTGGCGGGGCACGTCACCAAGTTGCGCATGGAAGAACTGGGAAAATAACTCCCTCTCCCTGGCCCTCTCCCGTGAACGTGAGAGGGGACTAAATATGAAGTGAGTAAGCAATGAAATATATCTCCACAAGGGGCAATGCGCCCGCCAAGACGTTTACCGAAATTCTGCTGGCAGGGCTCGCCCCCGATGGCGGGCTTTATTTGCCGGAAGAGTATCCTAAGGTCACGCGCGCGGAGCTGGATGCCTGGCGTTTGCTGTCTTATGCCGATCTGGCCTACGCAGTGCTGTCCAAGTTCGCCACCGATATTCCGGCTGCCGACTTGAAAGCCATCATCGCCAGGACCTACACGGCCGAGGTGTACAGCAATGGCCGCGAGGATTCCGATTCCACGCAGATCACGCCGCTCAGAACCTTGGTGCCGGGCGTGCATATTCTGGAATTGTCCAACGGCCCGACCTTGGCGTTCAAGGACATGGCGATGCAGCTCTTGGGCAACCTGTTCGAATATGCGCTCGACAAGCAGCACGAAGAGTTAAACATACTGGGCGCGACCTCAGGCGATACAGGCTCCGCTGCCGAATATGCGATGCGCGGCAAGCGCGGTATCCGCGTGTTCATGCTCTCGCCCTACGGCAAGATGTCCGCATTTCAGCGCGCGCAGATGTATTCGCTGCAGGACGACAATATTCATAACATCGCGATCAACGGCCTGTTCGACGACGCGCAGGATATGGTCAAGGCGGTGTCCAACGATCATGCCTATAAGGCAAAGTACAAGATCGGCACGGTCAATTCGATCAACTGGGGACGCGTGTCGGCGCAGATCGTGTATTACTTCAAAGGCTATTTCGCGGCGACCAAATCCAACGACGAGCAGGTCGCGTTCTCGCTACCGTCCGGCAACTTCGGCAATATCTGCGCAGGTCACATCGCGCGCATGATGGGTTTGCCGATCGGTCAGCTGATCCTGGCGACCAACGAGAACGACGTGCTGGACGAGTTCTTCCGCACCGGCGCATACCGTCCGCGTTCGACGTCCCACACCTACCAGACCAGCAGTCCGTCGATGGATATCTCCAAGGCGTCCAACTTCGAGCGTTTCGTCTACGATCTGGTCGGTCGCGACGGGGCGAAGGTGCGCGAGTTTTGGAGCCGTGTCGATGCGGGCGGCGCGTTCGATATCAAGGGGTCTGAATACTGGTACAACCTGCCCGGATTTCATTTCTCCTCAGGAAAGAGCACCCATCTGGACCGCCTGAAAACGATACGCGAGTTGTGGGAAGAGTACGGCGTGATGGTAGACACCCACACCGCCGACGGACTGAAAGTCGGCCTCGAACAACGCCGCCCGGGTCTGCCGCTGATCTGTCTTGAGACGGCACTGCCCGCCAAATTCGAGGAAACTATCGTTGAAGCGTTAGGCCGTAAACCCGAGCGTCCGGCTTCAATGGAAGGCATCGAAAATCTACCGCAGCGCGTCGAGGTGATGGACGCGGATGTGGCGACGCTGAAGGCTTACATTGCAGCGAATGTTCCAAATTAACTCTATCCGGCGTGTAACAGAGGCATGAACAATCTCATTCTGCTGATTCTCTGTTTCATCGCCGGTGTTTTGCTGCACCGCTACAAGCGCATGCCGGTCAACGCGCCGGCGACGCTGAACAGTTTTATCATCCATGTCTCGCTGCCTGCGCTGACGCTGTTTTACATCCACCAGCTCAAACTGTCCGGCGACATCTTGCTGACCGGACTGATGGCGTGGCTGGTGTTTGGTCTGTCGGCAGGCTTCTTCTGGCTGGTGGGCCGCTGGCTGTCTCTGCCGCGTGCCACTGTGGGTGCGCTGATACTGGTCGGGGGCCTGGGCAATACCTCGTTCTTCGGTTTGCCCATGGTCGAGGCTTTTTACGGACAGACATGGCTGACTACCGCGATCATCGCCGATCAACTGGGCTCGTTTTTCGCGCTGTCTGTTCTCGGTATCACGGTCGCCGGCATCTATTCTTCGGGCCGTCCCACGGCGATGCAAATCTTCAAGCGCATCGCGCTGTTTCCGCCGTTTATCTCTTTGCTGGTTGCGCTGATTCTGATCCCGGTCGAATACGCACCCTGGTTCACGGTGTTGCTCAAACGCCTGGGCGATACGTTAGCTCCCTTGGCGCTGTTGTCTGTCGGCCTGCAACTGCGCCTGGGTCACATAGCCGAGCATAAACGCAATCTAGGCCTGGGGCTGGCTTTCAAGCTGATACTGGCGCCCCTGATAATTTATTTGTTGTATGTGCCGCTGTTGGGCGCTCACGGTCAGGCGATACAGGTCACGCTGTTCGAGGCGGCGATGCCGCCGATGATCACCGCGGCGATCGTGGCGACCGAGCACGACCTTGACCCGCCTCTGGTCAACCTGATGGTGGCGGTGGGATTGATCATGGCCTTCTTCACACTCACGGCGTGGTGGTGGCTGTTGCGCGGCGTATAAGCCGGTGCAGAGCAAGTTCGTAAGTGAGGCATGCAAGGTATAATGCGCGCCCACTCTCACAACAGACAGGTTTCCGTGTCCGATCGCCTCGCAGTCCTCTTGCAATATCTTTTGCCTAAACAGGCGCTGACCGTATTTGCCGGAAAAGTGGCCGGGATCAGTGGCGGCGCATGGACGGCTGCTTTGATCAAATGGTTCATCGGGCGCTATAAAGTGAACATGGCTGAGGCGGCGCAACCTGATATTCGCAGTTACGCCACCTTCAATGATTTCTTCACGCGCGCGCTGAAAAGCGATGCCAGGCCGCTTGCATCGGCTGAATTCACTTGTCCGGTCGATGGTGCGATCAGCCAGTTCGGCGCGATAGACCACGACCAGTTGTTTCAGGCGAAAGGTCACACTTACTCTGCGACGGCCCTGCTCGGAGGCGATGCGGATCTGGCCGCGCAGTTTGCCGATGGCAGCTTTGCCACGATCTATCTGAGCCCCAAGGATTACCACCGCATTCACATGCCCTGCGACGGACGCTTAACCCGCATGATCTACGTGCCCGGTGATCTGTTTTCGGTGAACCCCGTGACCGCGCGCGGCGTTCCCGGCTTGTTCGCCCGCAATGAACGCGTCGTCTGCGTATTCGATTCCGCACACGGCCCGTTTGTACTGACGCTGGTCGGCGCCACTATCGTCGGCAGCATGGCGACGGTCTGGCATGGTCTGGTCAATCCGCCGCGCACGGCTGACGTCCGTGTGTGGCAGTACGATAATGAGCCAGTGCTGTTGAAAAAGGGCGATGAAATGGGGTGTTTTTTGTTAGGTTCAACGGTGGTGATGCTGTTCAAAAAAGATGCCCTGCAATTTAATCCGCAGTGGGCAGCAACGTTGCCGGTGCGCATGGGCGAGGCGATGGGGAAATGACTGTGTGGGATGAGCGTTACAAGGGCTGCGAATACCATTTTGGCACCGAGCCGAACGTGTTTTTGCTGTCGCAATACGAACGGCTGAAGCCGGGTATGCGCTGTATTGCGGTGGCCGATGGCGAGGGCCGTAACGGGGTGTGGCTGGCGGAGCAGGGTTTGCACGTGCTGTCGGTGGACAGCTCCAGCGTGGCAGCGGGCAAGGCGCGCGCACTGGCAGCGCAGCGCGGAGTGAATATGGACGTTGAACTGGCTGATTTGACACAGTGGGATTGGCCTGAGAATCACTTCGATATCGCGGCGGCGATCTTTGTTCAGTTCGCGGCCCCTTTGCAGCGCGAACGGTTGTTTGCCAACCTGAAACGTTGCCTTAAACCCGGCGGGCAGCTGATGTTGCAGGGCTACACGCCGCGCCAGCTGGAATACCGCACCGGCGGCCCTTCACAGGTCGGGAATCTTTACAGCGATGATATGTTACGTACCGCGTTTGCCGATATGGAAATATTGCATCTGTCAGAGCACGACGAAATCATCAATGAGGGTGCGGGGCATAGCGGCATGTCTGCGCTGATCGATCTGGTTGCCCGCAAGCTGTAACCCTGACTGACACGTTTTTTATGTAATATATTGATTAATTGTAAATTTTATTTAAAAAAGTTATTTTCAATAAGCCTGCGAGTTGCAGGCGATATCGGGAGGTCACGAAATAAATTGAATAGGCCATTTGGCCTATTCCCCATTGCTGAAATGAGGAGTAATCTGCCTAACCATTGGTAAATGTTTGTTTCGTTGTCAGAAACATTCATTGCAACAGGGGGCAATCATGAAAACGCGTCATACGCTGAAACCGGTTTATGTGTGTGTGTTGCTGGTGCTGTCCGCGCAGGCGGCATTGGCGAATCCCTTGAATCCCACCATTGTCAGCGGTCAGGCCAGTTTCGCGACCGCCGGCAATGCGCTCACCGTCACCAACACCCCCGGCGCCATCATCAACTGGCAAGGCTTCTCGATAGGCGCGAACGAAATCACCCGCTTCAATCAGCAGTCGGCCGCCTCCGCCGTATTGAACCGTGTTGTCAGCAACAATCCCTCCAGTATTCTCGGCGCCCTGCAATCCAATGGCAGGGTGTTCCTGATCAACCCCAACGGCATCGTGTTCGGACAGGGCGCGACGGTCGATGTGGCGGGGCTGGTGGCATCCACGCTGAACCTGTCCAACGCCGACTTTCTGGCCGGGCGCTACCATTTTACCTCCCCTCTCCCTCTGGGAGAGGGGCAGGGGATGAGGGTGAGTAATGCCGGCAATATCGCCGCCCAGAGTGGCGGGCAGATCTATCTGATTGCGCCTAACGTTGAAAATAGCGGCGTGATCACCGCGCCGAACGGCGAAATTCTGCTGGCCGCCGGACACAGCGTCGATCTGGTCGACACCAATAACCCCAATCTCCGGGTCAATATTACCGCAGCGGCGGGGGATGCCACCAACGTCGGTCAACTGATCGCCACATCCGGCAGCCTCGGCTTGTTCGGCACGGTGGTTAAAAACAGCGGCTCGGTGAACGCCGACAGCGCGACGCTGCAGGGCGGCAGGATCGTATTCAAGGCTAGCCAGCGGGTAGAGGCGGGCGGCATTATCAGCGCCAGCGGCGCAGGCGGCGGCAACATCGCGGTGCTGGCCGACATGCAGACCGGCACCGTCAACGTGAACGGCACCCTGGATGCCTCAGCACCCGCTAGCGGCAACGGCGGCTTCATCGAAACCTCGGCCGCTCACGTCAATATCGCCGATACTGCCAGCGTCACCACCGCCGCAGCGATGGGGCTGGCAGGCACCTGGCTGATCGACCCGTTTGACTACACCATCGCCGCCACCGGCGGCAACATGTCGGGTGCAACGCTCACCGCCAGCCTGACCGCAGGTAACGTTATCATCGCCAGCACATCGGGAACCACCGGTACATTGGGCGATGTGAACGTGAACGACGCGGTGAGTTGGTCTGCCAACAAGCTCACGCTCAATGCTTTTAACAACATCAACATCAACGCCAACCTGAACGGCTCCGGCAGCGCCAGCCTCGCCCTTGTTTACGGTCAGGGAGCAGTTACGGCGAGCAACACCAGCAGCTACATATTGAAAAATGGCGTACAAGTCAACCTCCCGGCCGGGCCTAACTTCAGCACCAAGCTGGGTTCGGATGGTGTGGTCAAAAACTACACCGTCATCACCGCTCTCGGCTTGGCTAACAGCGGAACCACCACGGATTTGCAGGGCATGAGCGGCAACCTTGCGGGCAGATATGCGCTCGGCGGCAACATAGACGCAACGGCAACATCGACATGGAATGCTGGCGCAGGCTTCGCGCCAGTAGGTAGCTATATTAGTTTTGGTTGTGTCGGTTGCTTTACCGGCGCCTTTGACGGGCTTGGGCATACCATCACAGGACTGACCATCAACAGACCTGCCACAGACTATATCGGGCTTTTCGGATATGGCAAGGCATCGGCCATCAGCAATGTTGGACTGGTGGGCGGCAGTGTGAGCGGCGCCTTTTCTGTCGGCGGGCTGGCGGGGACTAACTTCGGCACAATCACCAATTCCTACAGCACGGGCAATGTGAGCAACTCCGACACTGTCGGCGGGCTGGTGGGGAAAAACTTCGGCACAATCACCAATTCCTACAGCACGGGCAATGTGAGCGGCACCTTCTCTGTCGGCGGGCTGGTGGGGCATAACGGGAGTGTCACAACAATCACCAATTCCTACAGCACGGGCAGCGTGACCGGCAGCAGCTCCGAAGTCGGCGGGCTGGTGGGGTTTAACCAAAGCGGCCCAATCACCAATTCCTACAGCACGGGCAGTGTGCGCGGCACCGCGAATGTCGGCGGGCTGGTGGGGTATAACACGGGTGACCCGATCAGCAATTCCTACAGCACGGGCAGTGTGAGCGGCAGCGGCAGCAATGGCTCTGTCGGCGGGCTGGCGGGATATAACGGCGGCGCCATCACCAAGTCCTACAGCACGGGCACAGTGACGGCGCCCACAAGCACCTTCGATGTCGGCGGGCTGGTGGGATTTAACGGTTGGATAATCACCGATTCCTACAGCACGGGCGCAGTGAGCGGCGGCACGAGAGTCGGCGGGCTGGTGGGGGGCAACAACGGCACAATCACCAATTCCTACAGCACCGGCGCAGTGAGCGGCACTACGAGCGTCGGCGGGCTGGCGGGATTTGCCTGGGCAGGCGCAATTACCACCAGTTCCTACTGGGATACACAAACCTCCGGACAAGCGACCAGCGCGGGCGGCACGGGCCTGACCACTGCGCAGATGATGATGCAGACAAACTTCGTCGGCTGGGATTTTACCAACACTTGGTGGATGAGCGATACCAACACCCGTCCCTTCCTGCGCAGCGAGTACAGCACCACCGTCAACAACGCGCACCAGTTGCAACTGATGGCGATAAACTTGGGGGCGAGCTACACCCTGGGCGCGAATATCAATATGGCGGAACTCAGTCAAGCATCGGGGATGTGGAACACAACGACAGGCTTTGTGCCGGTGGGCAATTTGGCAACCAATTTCACCGGTACGTTTGACGGGCTGGGGCGCACTGTTTCCAACCTTACCATCAATATGCCGGCAACCGATAACGTCGGACTGTTTGGCAGCAGTGCAACAGGAAGTATCGTCAAAAACGTGGGGGTGACTGGTGTCAATATAACGGGGCGATATAGCGTCGGTGGATTGGTGGGCAGGAATAGCGGTTCGGTCAACAACTCCTTTGTGACTGGCAGTGTTCACGGAACAGGATCGGATGGACTCGGTGGTTTGGTGGGTTTGAATTTTAACGGGAGTGTCAATACCAGCTACGCTGGTGCTACGGTAATCGATTCGGGTATTTATAGCACCGGGAATTTTGGCACCGGTGGTTTGGTGGGATGGAACTTGGGCGGAAGTGTCAGCAATTCTTATGCTACAGGCCCAGTCAGCGGTAGCAATTCAGTGGGTGGGTTGCTTGGTGCACAGAGCAGCGGGTCGGTCAGCAACAGTTATTCTACCGGTGCGGTCACGGGCGGTGGTGGTGGTCTGTTGGGATGGAACGGAGGGGGGACGGTCAGCGGCAGCTACTGGGACACCGTAATGTCGGGTCGGCTTACCAGTGTTGCCGGCACAGGGCTGACCACCGCGCAGATGAAGAGCATGGCGAGCTTCGCCGGATGGAACATCGCCAACAGCGGCGGGGCAGGTGCGGTCTGGCGCATCTACGAAGGCAATACCTATCCCTTGCTGACCAGTTTCCTCACGCCTCTCAACGTCCTGCCTTCTTATGATGGCAGCGGTATGGCGCTTACCAATATCGGCAGCTACACCCTGCCGACGGGTGCGGATACCTCCAAGATACTGGGCAGCGCGGCCAACAGCCTGACGCTCTCCAGCACCGCCGCCGGCAGTTACACGGCCAGCTTGGACGCAGGCTTGTACTCCACCCAGCAGGGCTACGACTTCACCGTCAGTCGCAGCATCGCCACCCCCGGCAGCGCGGCGGGTAACATCGTGTTGAGCAATCCCGTCGCGTGGACCAATGGCACGTTGAATATCAGCACCACCGGCACGATATACGCCAACGCCGCCATTAGCGGCGGCGCGGGCAGCGTGTTCAACCTGCAAAGCGGCACCTGGAACCAGGTGGGTGCCACGCTGCCCGCCTTTAACGTAGGGAGCTTTAATTTCACCGGAGGCACTTTCATCCGAGCCTTGGGCGGCGATGGCAGCACCACCCCGTATCGGTTGGCTGACATCTATGGCGTGCAAGGCATGGCTGGCATGGGGGTGCGCGCCAGCTCATTTGTGTTGGCCAATAACATTGATGCCACGGCTACGGCGAATTGGAATGCGGGGGCGGGGTTCGCTCCGGTGGGTGTTAACGTGGACTTTCCATTCACTGGCCAGTTCGATGGGCAGAATCACACCATCAGCAATCTGACCATCACTCGATATTTCACCGACAATGTCGGTTTGTTCGGGTATATCGGTTCGGGCGGCGTGGTGAGTAACGTCGGGCTGGTGGACGGCAACGTAATCGGCAATGGCGTTGTCGGTGGTTTGGTCGGATACAGCAATGGCAGTATCATCAACGCCTACGCGACGGGCATCGTACGCAGCAATAGCAACGATGTTGGTGGTTTGGTCGGATACAACAATGGCAGTATCATCAACGCCTACGCGACGGGTAACGTAGATGGCTGTTACGATGGCTGTAGAGACAATATCGGCGGGCTGGTGGGCTATAACAGCAACAGCGGCACGATCAGCAACAGCTATTCCAGCGGAATGACGGTGAGCGGTTATCGCAGCGTCGGGGGGCTGGTGGGGGACAACAGCGGCACCATCACGAATACTTATTCCAGCGGTGGCACGGTGAGCGGGAGTCTCGATTTTGGCGGCTTGGTGGGCGCCAACTGGAACAGGGTTAACACGTCCTACAGCAGCAACGCCGTTGCGGCGGGCGGCGGCGGGCTGATCGGTTGGGATGAAATGGGGTACCTCAACAACAGCTACTGGGATGTTCAAGTATCCGGACGCGCCACTAGCGGCGGCAAGGAGAAAGGGCTGACCAGCGCGCAAATGAAAACGATGTCCAGCTTCGCCGGCTGGAGCATCGCCAACACCGGCGGGGCAGGGATGGCTTGGCGCATCTACGAAGGCAGCACCGCCCCGTTGCTCACCAGTTTTCTTGCGCCGCTTGCCGTGACGGCCAATGCGGCAACCAAGACTTACGATGGGGCGGCTTATTCCGGCGGCAACGGCGTGAGCTATTCGGTCGCTAGTCCTGCGCTGTCCGGTACGCTTGCCTACGGTGGCACATCGCAAGGAGCGATCAATGCGGGCAGCTACGTTGTTGCGCCGACCGGCCTGTTCTCCAATCAGCAGGGCTACGACATCAGCTTTGTGAACGGCGCGCTGACTATTGCCGCCGCCACAGCACCGGCAGCGGCACCTGCACCTGCACCTGCACCAATCAACTCTGTTGGCTTCATGGCTGATCTGGTGAGCACCATGCTGATTCCCGGTGGCGGCGCGAGCGGCTCTTCGCAAAGCACCATAGAGAGCGGCAACAACAAGAAACCACCTGCTACAGTGGTTGCGGTGAATGGCGAGATTCTGCTTGCGGGCAGTAACGAACCGCCTTTGCCGGTGTGCCGGTAATATTCATTTGTAAATGCCAGACGATACGTGAAACTTTTTATTAAACATAATTTATTGACAGGCTTGTTTAATCGTAGCAGCATAAAAACTGCAGCGGATAAAAATAGGAAGAATTTTAATGGAAACCACCGTATTTCGGCTTGGAGAAACCCATGAAGGCATCCCTTAACCACATCTTCCGCTCCATCTGGTCCGAGGCGTTGAACACCTGGGTGGCGGTGTCCGAACTGACCAGCGCGAAAGGCAAGCGCTCGGGTTCGTGTGTGCTGAATGCGGCGCTGAGCGACAGCGCAATCTACACAGGCAGCTCGGCCTGGCGCAACCGGGAGCTCCGTCTCAAACCCATTTTTATTGCGCTCGCTTGCTGCTATAGCCTCAGCGCGCAGGCCAACCCGATCGGCGCCCAGGTTGTCAACGGCCAGGCCAGTTTCGCCACCACCGGCAATGCGCTCACCGTCACCAACACACCCGGCGCCATCATCAACTGGCAAGGCTTTTCGATCGGCGCGAACGAAATCACCCGCTTCAATCAGCAGTCCGCCGCTTCCGCCGTATTGAACCGCGTCGTCAGCAACAATCCCTCCAGTATTCTCGGCGCCCTGCAATCCAATGGCAGGGTGTTCCTGATCAATCCCAAAGGCATCGTGTTCGGACAGGGCGCAACGGTCGATGTGGCGGGGCTGGTGGCATCCACGCTGAATCTGTCCAACGCCGATTTTCTGGCCGGACGCTACCATTTTACTCAGGTACCCGGCGCACAAAACATCAGCAACGCCGGCAACATCGCCGCCCAGAGTGGCGGACAAATCTATCTGATTGCGCCTAACGTCGAAAACACCGGCGTCATCGCCGCGCCGAACGGCGAAATCCTGCTGGCAGCCGGACACAGCGTCGATCTGGTCAGCACCAGCAACCCCAACCTCAGAGTCAACATCACCGCTCCGGCGGGGGACGCCACCAACATCGGTCAACTGATCGCCTCATCCGGCAGCCTCGGCCTGTTCGGCACGGTGGTTAAAAACAGCGGCTCGGTGAACGCCGACAGCGCGACGCTGCAGGGCGGCAGGATCGTCTTCAAGGCCAGCCAGCGGGTAGAGGCGGGCGGCACGATCAGCGCCAGCGGCGCAGGCGGCGGCAACATCGCGGTGCTGGCCGACATGCAGAGCGGCACAGTCAACGTCACAGGCACGCTGGATGCCTCAGCACCTAACAGCGGCAACGGCGGCTTCATCGAAACCTCGGCCGCGCACGTCAACATCGCCGATACCGCCCGCGTCACCACCGCCGCAGCGATGGGGCTGGCAGGCACCTGGCTGATCGACCCGTTTGACTACACCATCGCCGCCACCGGCGGCAACATGTCGGGCGCAACGCTCACCGCCAGCCTGACCGCAGGTAACGTTATCATCGCCAGCACATCGGGAACCACCGGTACATTGGGCGATGTGAACGTGAACGACGCGGTGAGCTGGTCTGCCAACAAGCTCGCGCTCAACGCCTTTAACAACATCAACATCAACGCAAACCTGAACGGTTCCGGCAGCGCCAGCCTCGCCCTTGTTTACGGCCAGGGCGCAGTGGCCTTGAACAACACCAGCAACATCATCACCAAGGGCGCGGCAGTCAACCTTCCCGCCGGGACGACCAACTTCACCACGCTGCAAGGCTCGAATGGTGTCGTTAAAAACTACACCGTCATCACCGCGCTGGGCGCGGCGGGCAGCGTCACGGCCACGGATTTGCAGGGCATGAGCGGCGGCAGAGCCCTTAACTATGCCCTCGGCGGCAACATAGACGCCACTGCAACTTCCGCTTGGAACGCGGGCGCGGGCTTTGTGCCTGTGGGCGATACGACAACGCCATTCACCGGCGCCTTTGAGGGACTGGGGCATACGATTACGAACCTTACCATCAACAGACCTGCTGCGACTTATGTCGGACTTTTCGGATATACGATTGGAGCGAACATCCGCAATGTAGGACTGATTGGTGGCAGTGTAACCGGCGGTGGCGGCACCTATGCCGGCGGGCTGGTGGGATATAACGTCGGCACAATCATCAATTCCTACGCTACAGGCACTGTGAACGGCGCTAACTATGTCGGCGGGCTGGCGGGATATAACTGGAGCGGCGGCACAATCAGCAATTCCTACAGCACAGGCAATGTGAGCGGCACCGGCGGTCGTGTCGGCGGGCTGGTTGGATATAATAACGGCGGCGCTATCAGCAATTCCTACAGCACAGGTACCGTGACAGGTACTGCCGATGTCGGCGGGCTGGTGGGGGATAACAGCGGCGCTATCAGCAATTCCTACAGCACAGGCAACGTGACAGGCAGCGTGAGCGGCAACATGTTGTATCTCGGCGGGCTGGTGGGTGGTAACTACGGCACAATCACCAATTCCTACAGCACAGGCAATGTGAGCGGCACCGGCAATCCTGTCGGCGGGCTGGTGGGGGAAAACGGCGGCACAATCACCAATTCCTACAGCACAGGCGCAGTGAGCGGCACAGGCAACGCTGTCGGCGGGCTGGTGGGATATAAATGGAACGCCGGGACAATCACCAATTCATACTGGGACACGCAGACATCCGGCCAGGTTAACTGCGTGGGATTTGGCAGTAGCGCCGGCTGCACAGGGTTGACCACTGCCGGGATGATGGCGCAGGCCAGTTTCGCCGGCTTCGACTTCACGAGTGGCACTCCAGTCTGGTGGATGAGCGAGGGCAACACCCGCCCCTTCCTGCGCTCGGAATACAGCACCACCATCACCAATGCGCACCAGTTGCAGTTGATGGGTATGAACGCGGCTGCATTAGCGGCGAGTTACACCCTGGGCGCGAATATCAACATGGCGGAACTCAGCCAAGCCTCCGGGATGTGGAACACAGCGACAGGCTTCTCGCCGATCGGGAATTCAACGACGCAATTCACCGGCGCCTTTGAGGGACTGGGGCATACGATTACGAACCTTACCATCAACAGACCGGTAACAAACAATGTCGGATTATTCGGATATACCGGCGCAGGCAGCACACTCAAAAATGTGGGGCTGGTGGGCGGCAGTGTGAGCGGCGCTGCCCAGGGCGGCGGGCTGACGGGGGTTAACGGCGGCACAATCACCAATTCCTACAGCACAGGCGCAGTGAGCGGCACTATCAATGTCGGCGGGCTGGCGGGGTATAACGCCGGCACCGGCATAATCACCAATTCCTACGCCACAGGCGCAGTGAGCGGCAGCGCTGGCGGCGGCGATGTCGGCGGGCTGGCGGGGAGTAACTTCGGCACAATCACCAATTCCTACAGCACAGGCAGCGTAACCGGCAGCAGCAATGTCGGCGGGCTGGTGGGGTGGAACACCGGCGCTATCACCAGTTCCTACTGGGATACGCAGACCTCTGGCCAGGCAGCGAGCGCAGGCGGCACAGGCCTGACCACCGCGCAGATGAAGCAATCTGGCAATCTGACAGGCTTCGACTTTACCAATGTCTGGAACATCGTCCCTGGCATTTCCTATCCCTACCTCCAATGGCAATTCAGCGGCACACCGCAGGTGTTGTCCGGCACAGCGAGCGGTCTGGCAGGCGGGAAAACCATTCAATTCATCGCGAACGGCGCCAACCTCGCGCAAGCGAGCACGGGCGCCAACGGATTTTATTACTTGGCATTGCCGGGCAACAGCGTTCCGAGCGGCAACACGCTGGTTACCTATGTTGCGGGGGACGCCTACAAAGGGGCTGCCGCCTACGGCTCCTCGGGCAGCCACGCGACCGGCCTGGCGATATCCCAGAACACGCTGACGGTTAGCGGCGGCAACGTATCCAACAGCGGGCTGGGCACGGCCAAGGGCTTGCTCACATCGCCCGACATACCTTACAGCGTCACGGGCGGCAACCTGATGGTATCGAGCGGATTAGCTTTCCAGACCCTGGCAGGGACGAATTACACGCTGGACGGCAATGTCATCACCACAGGTAACCAGAATTACAGCGGTACGCTGACCTTGCCGGGAAGCGCCACCTTGCACGCGCAGGGCTCGGTCTCCGACTTGATCCTTGCGGGAACGATCACCGGCACTGGGGCTGCGAACAGCAATTTATTCCTGCGCGCCGACCGCAGCATCGTCTTCAACACTGGCGCAAACTTGACGTCAACCAACGCGCTGAATGTGGTGTTGAATTCAGACTCGGATGGGCTGAACGGCGGCGCGATCTCAATGGCGAGTGGCTCATCCATCACCAGCAACGGCGGCAACATCACGTTGGGCGGCGGAGTAGCGGGCAACGGAACAGGCAATGCCGTCGGCACGGCATTGAACCATGAGGGCATCCTGCTGGATGGCGCTACGCTGAATGCAGGCGCAGGCAACATCAGTCTGCGCGGCACGGGTTTTGCTGGAACTACGTTTAACGATGGCATCTATGCCACTAATGGAAGTGTGATCCGAACCACCGGTGTGGGCGCCATCACCCTGAACGGTACCGGCGGCGCAGGAACAACCGACAACTATGGTGTTCGCCTGGGCACAAATTCAGCCATGTCGTCAGTGGATGGCGCCATTTCCATTGCTGGACAGGGAGGTGCGGGAACAGGCTCGTGGAATATCGGCGTCTATGTGCATAACAACGCTACGATTACCTCCACCGGGGCCGCCACTCTCACGCTGAATGGCACCGGCGGCGCGGGGACAAGCAGCAATTACGGCGTTCGACTCAGCTCGGGCATGCAAATAAGCTCGGTAAACGGCGACATTTCCATTACGGGGCAGGGGGCGGGAACAGGGACGTCTAATTACGGCATCAGACATACGAACACCAGCGGTGCGATCGCCTCCACCGGCGCTGCCAACATCACCCTGGATGGCAGGGGCGCGGGAAGCGCGGGGATCAATACGGCCGGTGTTATCCACGGGTCACCTTCAACCGGCAACGTCACGCTGATTGCAGATACGGTTGGGGGTGCGGGCAGCATCGTTCTTTCCGGTGCCACCATTTCGGGCGCCGGCGCTCTCCTGCTTGAGCCGCTCAATCCGGCAACCTCCATCGAACTGGCGCGCGGATGTTGTATCGTCGCGGGCGCCTTCAATCTTTCGTCTGCCGAACTCAATACCATTCAGCCCGGCTTTGCATCGCTCACCATCGGCAGGGCAAACGGCACCGGGCTGATTACCTTTGGCGACGGTGCGGGAGCAGGTACGGGATATACCTTCAACGCCAACACCGTGATACAAAATCCCGGATCGGCAAGCGGCATCATTGACATCACCGACCCGATCAACGCAGGGCTGCATAGTCTGACGCTTAATTCAGGCTCAACTATCAGGTCCAGCGCCACCGCTTTCACCGGTCTGGGTGGCACGTTGAGGCTTATCGCCGGAGCCGACGTCCAGATGAATGGCGACTTGAACACTACGGTCACCGGTTTGTCCGCCGCCCAGAATGCCGTCGATATTCGCGGGGTGGGACAATTCATCTTCTCCGGCAGCGGTGGCGTCAGCGCCAATTCTGGTTCGATTTCGATTGTGAGTAGCGGTACGACCGGGGTGGAACTGGATAACGGCGACTGGGGCACGATAGCCTATAGAGCGCTTGCCGGGGATGTGACGATTTCTTCGAATGGCGGCCTGAGGGCATTGGGCGGGGCGAATATCAGCGGCCAGAATGTCACCCTGTCCACCATGGGAGTGATGGATATTTATGGTTATGACGGCGGGAATATTACGGCGACGGGAACCGCGACGATCAGTGCCGGAGCCGATTTGACCAACGCCGCTGTCCCATCGAAGCGTCTGGGTTCTATCACGGCGAACAGCCTGAATGTAGCCGCGACGGGCGGCATAGCGCTGGATACCACAGTGGCGAATTTGACGACCAGCAACACCGGCGCGGGCAATACGCTGATCAACAACACCGGCGCGCTGACGGTCAACGGTATGAGCGATAGTCTCGGCAGCCTCACATTGAACAACGCGGGCAGCGTTACCTTGGGCAGTTGGGTGTCGGCCAACGCGATTACGTTCAATGTGAATGGCGCTGCTTCCGACCTGACGCTCCCTGCCAGTGGGGGTTCGCTGAATGCCACGACAGACATGGTGGTGAATGTCGGACACAATCTGCATACCATTTCCCGGGATTTGTCTGCCGGCGGCAACCAGACGCTGAACGTCGGCAATGATTTGTTTATCGAGATGGTGAGTGGTTCGCCGTGGGTTTCTGCGAATGGAACGTTCCAGAATATCACCGTGGGGCACGATTTGCTGTTGCAAGCCACGACCTCTAGCGGCATCGCGCCGAGAATCTACGCCTTGGGCACGAATACCAAACAAACCATCAGCGTCGGCAACGACATGACCATCAACAGCTTGCAGGACAAAGCGCGTATTCGCGCGAACGGCGATCAGGTCATTACCGTCGGGCGCAACCTGACTTTGAACGCTGCGGCAGGATACGCGCAAATCACGAGCTACAACGGCGCGCAAACTTTTAACGTGACAGGGAATCTCTCGCTGCTCGCGGTGGGAGATAGTGCGTACTTCTCGGCGCCGTTGGGGCAAACGCTGAATGTGGGCGGCAACCTCGTTTTGCAGGGAGGGACAGCCTCTTGGAATAATGCTTACATCGGTGGGGGCGGCCCGGTATCCGGCAGGGTGGACGGGAACGTGATGGCGACCGGTACGGCCTCCCTGCTGGGTACACCGGATATCGGCAGCGCCGCGTCGCCTTTTGCTGTCGGGGGAACGATCAGTATGAGCGATGGTGCGGGAGGTGGTGCGGGAAGTGGTGCGCAGATTCTTTCCGGTGCGGCCAACTCGATATGGATTTATTTCCCCAATCTGGCGTCGGGCGGTTATACGGTGAATGGCGCGCAGGCGGTGAGCAACGGCGCGAGCGGTTTCTATGCCAATGCGACCTTAGGCCAGGCAACTCCGGCGGTGCTGAATGGCAATCTGCACATCACATATGGATTGACTGTGCCGGCGGCACCCGCACCAGCGGCACCAGCACCAGCGGCACCAGCACCAGCGGCACCAGCACCAGCACCAATCAACTCTGTTGGCTTTATGGCTGATCTGGTGAACACCATGCTGATTCCCGGTGGCGGCGCGAGCGGCTCTTCGCAAAGCCCGGTAGGCAACAAGAAACCACCCGCTACAGTGGTTGCAGTGAATGGCGAGATTCTGCTTGCGGGCAGTAACGAGCAGCCTTTGCCGGTGTGCCGATAATTGTTTCTTTTAATGATTGGAAAACTCATGAAATACAAGCTGTCGTTGATCTTCATGCTCGGGTTACTACTGGGGGCATCGCCCGTTGCATGGGCCGCGGACACCGCGATGCTGCGCTTTGCGATCGATCGCTATATCGTGGAGGGTGCGTCTTTGTTAAGTCAGTCGGAAATCAACGCGGTTGTCGCGCCTTTTGTGGGCCAAGACAAGGATTTTTCGGACGTGCAGCGCGCGCTGGAAGCGCTGGAAAATGCCTATGCCGTGCGCGGGTTTTCGGCAGTGCGTGTGTTGTTGCCGGAACAGGAACTGGAACAGGGTACGGTGCATTTTCGCGTGATAGAAAGCCGCTTCGGTCGCGTGACGGTGGTGGACAATCATTTCGTCAGCGAGGCGAACGCGCTGAATGCGCTTCCATCGGTGCGCAGCGGCGGGGTGCCGCGCACCAAACAGATTGCGCGTGAACTGAAGCTCGCCAACGAAAATCCGGCGCGCCAGATGAACGTGGTGCTGAAGGCCGCTGAAAAGGATGAAGAGGTGGATGCGAAGGTGATCGTCACCGATAGCAAGCCGACCTCATGGGGGCTGACAGCAGATAACACCGGTACGCCGGAAACGGGCCGCACCCGGCTGGGCATCTCCTATCGCCATGCCAACCTGTTCGATAAGGATCATGTCGCCAGCCTCCAATATCTGATGTCGCCGGAACGCCCGAATCGTCTGACGGTATTGGGCGGCAGCTACAAGATTCCGCTTTACCAGTTGGGCGACAGCGTGGAGTTTTTCGGAGGTTATTCCAATGTGAATTCGGTAGTCGGTGGCCTGGGTAATTTTCAGGGTGGCGGACTGTTGTTCAGTGCCCGCTATAACCATCCTTTGACGCGCGTCGGTGTGTTTGATCCGCGCTTGTCTTATGGTTTTGACTGGCGCGACTTTCGGCGCGTCGAGCTGAACAGCATTCCGCCGACCGTGCTGTATAACGAAATCGTGGTAATTCCGTTAAGCGTGGCCTATGCTGCGCAAGGTAAATTTGCCAAAAGCGACCTTAACTTAAATGCTACGCTGGCCGTCAATTTGCCGGGCATGAGCAAAGGTCAGGCAGCGGATTTCGCCAACTATGACCGGGTGAATTTAACCCGGCCTAACGCTAACTATAAAATTGCGCGTTATGGCGCGAGCTACTCGCAACTGGTCGGAGATGACTGGCAAATCCGCGCCGCTTTGAACGGGCAGTGGAGCCCTGATACACTGATACAGGGTGAGCAGATGCGTCTGGGCGGAGTCGACGGGGTGCGCGGTTTTTCGGAAGGCAGTGAGTCTGGCGAGAGTGGTGCGCGTTGGAATCTGGAGGGATATACGCCCGATTTCGGCAAAGGCGATGCGAGGGTGCGGGCCCTGGCCTTCTTCGATGCGGGGCAGGTGAGAACAAGCGGCGGCGCGCGCTCTTCGATTTCCAGTGCAGGGTTTGGCATGCGTGCCGGTTATGCCGAGCAGTTTACGCTGCGCATGGATGCCGGGCGCATCATCAATGCCGGTAATGATCCGGTGCAGCGCGTGGGCGATTGGCGTGTCAATTTTGGATTGTCGGCAAATTTTTGAACGAATGGTACGCACTGATTATGTCGAACGAGGTGTCTGATGAAAATAGCTAATTTTTTTATTGCTGCGGCACTGCTGATGTTTGCAACCTGTGCGCAAGCGACTGACGACGTGGCAGGGTCGGTCGGCTACATGAGCGGCACGCTGGTCGCACAACGTGCGGATGGCACGGTGAAAGTGCTCGTGCCAAAATCAGAAGTCTTGGCGGGCGATATGCTCATCACCGCAAAGGACAGCTATGCGCAGATACTGATGAGCGATGGTGCGCAGATGACGCTGCGACCGAATTCCAATTTGCGCATCGAGGCGTATGGTTTTAAACGAGAAGATCCACAGGCGGACAATTCAGTGTTGCGCCTGCTCAAAGGTGGCTTCCGTACCGTGACAGGTTTGATCGGCAAACGCGGCAATGTCGATGCGTACAAGATACACGCGGCATCCGCGACGATCGGGATACGCGGCACGGATTTTTCTTCGCGCCTGTGTGCCACCCAAGATTGTCAGGACGATGCGACCGAAAAGCCGATGGTCAAGCCGCAGCAGATACTGTCGAAGGTGGTTGGCCGGGTGATGCTGGCGCAGGGTGAACTGTCGGTGAAAGACGAGGCCGGTCGGGCGCGCAAACTGTTGCCGGGTGCTCCCGTCTATGAGGGCGATACCCTGATGACGGACAAGAAGTCTTATGCTGTGGTGGCGTTCCGCGATGAAAGCCGAGTGAGCTTGCAGGAGAACACTTTGTTTCTGGTTGAGAAATTCAGATATGACAAGGCGGCAGCTCAGGAAAATGCGGTGCTGAGACTGCTCAAAGGCGGTGTCCGTGTCGTTACCGGCTTGATTGGCCGGATGAATCACGATGACTATAAATTTAAAGTGGCGAATGCGACCATCGGTATCCGTGGTACCGGGTTCGATGCGTGGTGTAACGGCCCTTGCGCCAGCGGAGCCGACAATCCGGGTGCGACGGAAGGTGATCCGTTGGACGGTGCCGGGGTTTATGTTTGGGCGGGCGAAGTTGCGCTGGTCTCGCCCGGCGGCTCGTTTGTCGTGGCGATACAGCAAGCCGCGATCATCGCACGTGACACGGGTAAACCGGTTCCCATCTTGGCGATTCCGACGGGGATCAGCAATAACCCGACACCGCGTCCGGATAACATACCGCTGGATATGCAAAAACTGTTCGGCGCTGAATTGAATGCCGGTGATCCGGGGTTGTATGTGACGGTGCATGATGGTCATGTGATTCTTGTCGCGGGCGATAAATCACTGGATCTGGGGCGCGGTGAAACCGGCTTCAGCAATCAGGAAATCCTGGTGCGTCTTGCCGCAACCCCGTCGTTTATGGGGAGAGATATGCAAATCAATCCGGATGGGGGGAGCCACAACAGCTCGAATCCGGGCATGAGTCAGGGCGGCTGCGCGGTGCAGAGCCAGTAGTTTTAAGGGAGCCTCATGAAAAAAAATGCAATCCTGATCGGCTTTGGACTGCTGATCGTGCTGGTTTTTGTCGGCAACGCGGCTGATTTTTATCGGTTGCCTTTTGTCGATAAGCTGTCTGCTGTCCTGTACGACTACCGGTTGCAGATGACCATGCCGGGCACGGTGGATGATCGCATTGTCATTCTCGATATAGACGAAAAGAGCCTGAAGGAAGAAGGGCGCTGGCCGTGGAGTCGCGACCGGCTTGGCCTGTTAATGGACAAGTTGTTCGATAAGTACGGCATCGCGGTGGTCGGGTTCGATGTGGTTTTTGCCGAGAAGGATGAGAGTTCCGGGCTCGGCGTGTTGCAGAAGATCGGGCAAGATCAGCTCAAACACGACAAGGAATTTCAAACTGTTCTGACGCAAATTCGGCCACAACTCGAATACGATAATTTTTTTGCCGAAAAAATTAAAAATCGCAAGGTGGTGCTGGGCTATTATCTGACCAACCAGAAAGTTAAAAACATTTCCGGAATGCTCCCGGAACCGATATTTCCTGCCGGCTCATTCAATGAGCATCCCATAGGGTTTACCTCGTGGAATGGCTACGGGGCCAATCTGTCTGAATTGCAACACGCAGCGGCCAGTGCAGGGCACTTTAATCCTCTGGTAGATGTCGATGGCGAGGTGCGGCGTGTGCCGATGCTGGTTGAATACAACGGCGCCTATTATGAATCCTTGTCCATCGCGGTGGTGCGCACCCTGCTTGGGCAGCCCGCAGTCCTGCCGGGTTTCGCGGAGGGTGAGAGCAGCGGGTATGCAGGTTTGGAGTGGCTGGAGCTGGCCGTTGCCGGCAGTACGCTGAAAATCCCGGTAGATCATGATGTGGCGACGTTTGTACCCTATCGCGGCAAACAGGGCAGCTTTCACTATATTTCTGTCACTGATGTGCTGCATGATCGCGTCAAACTGGACCAACTCAAGGACAAGATCGTGCTGGTTGGAACTACCGCACCCGGACTGTTGGATATGCGCGCCACACCAGTTGCAGAAGTCTATCCCGGGGTGGAAGTACATGCCAATATGATTGCCGGTATTCTTGACCAGAATCTGAAACAGCGTCCCGCCTATATGCTTGGGGCCGAAGTGCTGTGGTTATTGTTGATCGGCGTTGCTTTGAGCTTTATGATGCCGAAGTTGAGTCCTGCCAAAGCGATGCTGACCTCCTTCTTTACGTTTGCCGTTACGCTGGGCATGAGTTTAGTCCTTTGGCAATATGGTAATTTATTGATGCCAGTGGCGAACAGCCTGGTAATGATCGCGCTGTTGTTCGCACTGGATATGTCCTACGGTTATTTCGTCGAGTCGCGTACCAAGCGTCAGATTACCAGCCTGTTCGGTCAATATGTGCCAAGCGAAGTGGTGGAAGAAATGAGCCATCATCCCGACAGTGTCTCCATGGAAGGCGAAAGCCGCGAGATGACCATTCTGTTCTCGGATGTGCGCGGCTTCACCACGATCTCTGAGGGATTGGATGCGAAGGAATTGACGCTGCTGATGAATGAGTTTTTGACGCCCTTGTCGCGTGTCGTCTATAAACACCGGGGCACGATAGATAAATATATGGGTGACTGCATCATGGCATTCTGGGGCGCGCCCTTGCCGGATGCAAACCATGCGCGTAACGCTATACTGGCGGGCATCGAGATGCAGGCGACGCTGGCGGCTTTGCAGCCACACTTGAAGGCGCGCGGCTGGCCGGAAATCAAAGTCGGTGTGGGCATCAATACCGGACGCGTCAGTGTCGGCAACATGGGCTCGGAGGTGCGCATCGCTTATACGGTGATGGGCGATGCGGTGAATCTGGCATCGCGCCTGGAAGGGATCACCAAGCAATACGGCGTGGGCATCATCGTAGGTGAATATACCCGCAATGCCGTGACGGATTTTGTCTATCGCGAGCTTGATCATGTGCGCGTCAAAGGCAAAGACAAGCCCGTGGCGATTTACCAGCCGATTGGCTTGCTCAGTGAAGTAAGTCAAGCGATGCAGGATGAAATCGGGTTGTTCCATGAAGTACGCAGCCTGTATCTCAAGCAGGATTGGGAGCAGGCCGGGTTGCAGCTGATGAATCTGCAGCACATGTCGCCCGATACCAAATTGTATGAAATCTATGCCGAGCGCGTTGCCTATTTTCGCCAGAATCCGCCAGCCGCAGACTGGGATGGCGTGTTCGTGTTCCAGACTAAATAACTGACCACGTAAAGTGCTTTTGACGCCTGTGCGAGGTATTCGTTAACGCTTTGATCTCGCCCAGTTGACGATGTTTTCACTATCCATCGCGCCCGCCTGACGCGCCACTTCACGGCCATTTCTGAACAGGGCGAGGGTGGGGATGCTGCGGATGTTGTAGCGTGCTGCCAGTTCCTGCGCCTGTTCGGTATCCAGCTTGGCCAGGCGCATTTCCGGTTCCAGCTGCGCTGCGGCTTGAATAAAGGCAGGTGCCATTGCGCGACACGGACCGCACCAGGGTGCCCAGAAATCCACCAGCACCGGAATGTCGCAGCGTTCGATGTGCAAGTTGAAGTTAGCCGCATTGAGTTCGACCGGGTGTGCGGTGAACAGGCGTTGCCGGCATTTTCCGCAGACAGGATGGTCGCCGAGTTTTTTGGGCGGAACACGATTTATTCCATCGCAATGCGGGCAGACGATATGCAGTAATTCACTCATGGCAGTCCCCTCGAAATTATCAATTGTTAATTGTTAATTGTTAATTGATCCTCATCGACAGATCCAGCGCCTCGATGTCCTTGGTGAGCGCGCCGATCGAGATGCGATCCACGCCGGTTTCGGCGATTTCGCGCAGGCCGCTTAACGTTATACCGCCGGAGGCTTCCAGCTCGGCGCGACCTGCCGTGTGCTGTACTGCGGAACAGAGCGCTTCCAGATCGAAGTTGTCGAGCAGAATCAGTTTAGCTCCGGCATTCAGGGCTTCATCCAGCTGCATCCAGTTTTCCACTTCGATCTGCACGCTGATGCCGGGTTTGGCCATCCGGTGTGCCTGCTCCAGCACGGCAGTGATGCTGCCCGCCGCCGCGATATGATTTTCCTTGATGAGTATCCCGTCGTAAAGTCCGGCACGCTGATTGTACCCGCCGCCGACTTTCACCGCGTATTTCTGCGCATGGCGCAGTCCAGGCAGCGTCTTGCGCGTATCCATGATCTTGACGTTATAACCTGCCACTGCATCCACATAGCGCCGAGTATTGGTGGCCGTCGCGGACAGGGTTTGCAACAGATTCAGTGCGCTGCGCTCAGCCGTGAGCAACGCGCGTGCGCGACCGCTGATCTCGCACAGTTTTTGGCCGGGGCGGATCGCATCGCCATCCATGGCCTGCCAGTTGATGTTGCAGTCAGGATCCAGCGCCAGAAAACATTCGTTAAACCATTCAGTGCCACATAATACGCCGGTTTGGCGGGTGATGACCTGGGCTGCGGCTATCAGCGTCTCAGGCAGCAGTTGCGCGGTCAGGTCCGTATCGGGTGTCACCGCAACGCGGTTCTCCCTCTCGCGTTCACGGGAGGGGGGCGGGGGGAGGGTTCCGAGATCTTCAGCCAGCGAATTGCGGACGTTATTCCTGATATGTTGGGCAAGATTGGGCATAGGTGCGGCAGCTAACAGTATTGTTCGTTGAAGGAAGAGTAGTATAAGACAAGCAGAGAATACTTGCGAAGCCGCTTAGCGGTACGTTGGTTCCCTCGCCCGCTCGAGGGAGAGGGTTTGGGTGAGGGAAACGGGCATGGAGTGGTTTTTACAGTTTGTCATGCCCGTTACAGACTTGAAATTATTCATCTGTTCCCCATCTGCATTTCAATCGAATTATTTTCAAGGAGTGCACCATGCGTTTCGACAAATTCACCACCAAATTGCAACAAGCCCTGTCCGACGCCCAGAGTCTGGCAGTCGGCACGGATTCCCAGTTTATCGAGCCGCAGCATCTGCTGCTGGCCATGCTCAACGATGCCGACAGCGGGGCGGTCTCGCTGCTGGCGCGTGCCGGCGGCAATGTCAATGCGCTGAAGGTGGCGTTAAATGATGCACTGTCGCGCCTGCCCAAGGTGGAAGGTCACGGCGGCGAGGTGCAGGTCGGACGCGATCTGTCCAACCTGTTTAACCTGACCGACAAGGAAGCGCAGAAGCGCGGCGACCAGTTCATCGCCAGCGAGATGTTTCTGCTGGCGGCAACCGGCGACAAGGGCGAGACCGGGCGCTTGCTGAAAACGCATGGCGTATCGCGTGCGCCGCTGGAATCCGCGATAGCTGCCGTGCGCGGCGGCGAGTCGGTGGGCTCCCAGGAGGCGGAAGGTCAGCGCGAGTCGCTGAAGAAATACACTGTGGATCTGACCGAACGGGCGCGGCTGGGCAAGCTCGATCCTGTGATCGGTCGCGATGACGAAATCCGCCGTGCGATTCAGGTGTTGCAACGTCGCACCAAGAACAATCCGGTGCTGATCGGCGAACCGGGCGTGGGCAAGACCGCCATCGTCGAAGGACTGGCGCAGCGCATCGTCAACGGCGAGGTGCCGGAATCGCTCAAGGGCAAGAAGGTGCTGAGCCTGGATATGGCGGCGCTGCTGGCAGGGGCCAAGTATCGCGGCGAGTTCGAGGAGCGCCTGAAAAACGTGCTGAAAGAACTGGCGCTGGATGAAGGACAAACGATCGTCTTCATCGACGAGCTGCACACCATGGTAGGCGCCGGTAAGGCCGAAGGCACGATGGATGCGGGCAATATGTTGAAGCCTGCACTGGCTCGCGGCGAATTGCACTGCGTGGGGGCGACCACGCTTGATGAATACCGCAAGTACATCGAGAAAGATGCGGCACTTGAGCGCCGCTTCCAGAAGGTGCTGGTGGAGGAGCCTTCTGTGGAATCTACCATCGCCATCCTGCGCGGTTTGAAGGATAAGTATGAAGCGCATCACACCGGTGTCGTCATCACGGATCCTGCCATCGTCGCTGCGGCTGAACTGTCGCATCGCTACATCACCGATCGCTTCCTGCCGGACAAGGCAATCGATTTGATCGATGAAGCCGCTTCACGTTTGAAAATGGAGAACGAATCCACGCCTGAAGTGATCGACAAGCTGGATCGCCGCATCATTCAGCTCAAAATCGAGCGCGAAGCGATGAAGAAGGAAAAGGATGAGGCGTCGAAAAAACGCAGCCAGTTGATCGAAGATGAGCTGTTGAAACTGCAACGCGAATCGAATGATTTGAAGGAAATCCTGAAGGCCGAAAAGGGGGCTGCGCAAGGTGCGGCTGAAGTCAGGAAAGAAATCGACCAGGTAAAAAACGAGATCGTCAGGCTGCAAAGGGAAGGCCGCCTCGAACAAGTGGCCGAACTGCAATACGGCAAGCTGCCGCAGCTTGAAACCCGGCTTAAAGAGGCCGCTCATGCCGAGGAAAACAAGCCTGCGAACCGTCTGCTGCGCACCCAGGTGGGCGCCGAAGAAATCGCCGAAGTGGTCAGTCGTGCCACCGGCATTCCGGTGTCCAAGATGATGACGGGCGAGCGCGACAAGCTGCTCAAGATGGAAGACAAGCTGCACGAGCGCGTGGTGGGTCAGGACGAAGCGGTGCGTCTGGTGTCCGATGCGATCCGCCGTTCGCGCTCCGGCCTGTCCGACCCGAATCGACCTTACGGTTCGTTCCTGTTTTTAGGGCCTACCGGCGTCGGCAAGACCGAGCTGTGCAAGGCGCTGGCAGGCTTCATGTTCGACTCCGAGGATCATCTGATCCGCATCGACATGTCTGAGTACATGGAGAAACATTCCGTCGCGCGTCTGATCGGTGCGCCGCCGGGCTATGTCGGTTATGAAGAAGGCGGCGGGCTGACCGAGGCGGTGCGCCGCAAGCCGTATTCGGTGATCCTGCTGGACGAGGTTGAAAAGGCGCATCCCGATGTGTTCAACGTGCTGTTGCAGGCGCTGGACGACGGTCGCATGACCGACGGGCAGGGGCGCACCGTGGACTTCAAGAACACCGTGATCGTGATGACCTCCAATCTGGGCAGCCAGATGATCCAGCAGATGTCGGGCGATGATTATCAGGTCATCAAGCTGGCGGTGATGGGCGAGGTTAAAACCTATTTCCGTCCCGAATTCATCAACCGCATCGACGAGGTGGTGGTGTTCCATGCGCTGGATGAGAAAAACATCAAGTCCATCGCGCGCATCCAGTTGCAGTACCTGGAAAAACGCCTGGATGCGATGGAAATGAAGCTTGCCGTCAGCGACAGCGCACTGGCCGAAATTGCGACCGCCGGTTTCGACCCGGTGTATGGAGCACGTCCGCTGAAGCGCGCGATTCAGTCGCAACTGGAGAACCCGCTGGCCAAACTGATACTGGAAGGTCGCTTCGCCGCAAAAGACACCATAGCGGTGGACTGTAAAGGTGGTGTGATGAAGTTCGACAAGGCCTGAACTGCCAGCCCAAGTGCCATCTTTGAAAACAGGGTGGCACCGATGCAAGCCGATGAGGGCAGGCAATAACAGCCTTGTTTTCAGGATGGTTGTAAGCTTGTCGTAAGCATTTTAACCTGTTGATTTGTAAGTTTAATTTAAATTTCTTTGGCGGTGTTTGCCGAATAATACAATTGCTTACAAATTGTGATGTGATTTGCCCGTTTATCTCGATACGCTTTGCCGTAAACCTTGGTAAAGTCTGCTAACATTCGCGTCCTTTGCAACCGCTCTCAGGTGCGGTCGCCGCAACTAATATGGCTGGGTTTTCAATCTTGATTAGAAAAGTTCTGCTTATGGTGCCGATGGCGCTGCTGGCAGCTTGCGCCGCAGGGCCTGATTTCAAGCGTCCGGATGCACCGGTAGCCATAGGTTATACCGCAAAGCCCTTGTTGCCAAAAACTGCATCGACGGATACCCCGCACGGCGGCGCGCAGTCTTTTGTCGCGTCAAAACAGATACCGTCTGACTGGTGGTCGTTGTTTCAATCCCCGCAGCTGAACGCGCTGATTGAACGCGCCTTTCGTGCCAACCCTGATATTGAGGCGGCACAGGCGGCATTGCGTTCCGCGCAGCAAAGCGTCATCGCGCAGCAGGGATTCTTCTATCCCACTGTCGGCGTGAGTTATTCGCCTTCGCGCAATAAGCTGGCGGGAAATAACGGCGGAAGTTCCCCCGGTTTGCAGGGTAACGGTACCTTGATTCAAACCTATTCAAATCCGAATCCTGGGCCCGGGTTGAAAAACAACGGACCGGCCTATTACAATTTCCATGTCGCGCAGCTGACTGTGGGTTATGTCCCCGATGTGTTTGGCCTGCAAAGACGGCGCGTCGAGTCGGCAAAGGCGCAGCAACAGATGCAGCAGATGCGTTTGCAGGCGACTTATATTACCTTGGCGTCCAACGTGGTCGCGGCAGCCTTGCAGGAAGCCAGCGTGCGCGCCCAGCTTGCAGCGGTTGATCGGGTGATCGCCAACAACCGCGAGAACCTGGACATCATGCGCCAACAGTTGACGATGGGTTATATTGCCGAAATCGATGTGGCAGCTCAGGAAGCGGCGCTGGCACAGGCCGAGCAGGCGCTGCCGCCGTTGCGCAAACAGCTGGAGCAGACGCGCGATCTGATACGCGCCCTCGCCGGCAACACGCCAGACCAAGATGTGCCGGAGACCTTCGAACTTGCCGATCTGCATTTGCCTGAGGAGCTGCCGTTAAGCCTGCCGTCCAGACTGGTCGAACAGCGCCCCGATGTGCGCATCGCCGAAGCGCAGCTGCATGATGCAAGCGCGCAATATGGCGTGGCGATTGCCAACCGTTTGCCGCAATTTTCCATTCAGGCGGCGATGGGCGGCATGGCCTCTTCCCCAGACTGGATGTTCCGCGCCGGCGGCGGATTTTTCAGTGTGATCGGTAACGTTGCGCAAACGATTTTTGACGGCGGCACGTTGCGTGCGCAGTCCAGAGGCGCTGAGCAGGCATTGATACAGGCGGGTGCGCAGTACCGCAGTACGGTGATTGCGGCCTTGCAGAATGTCGCTGACACGTTGCACAGTATCGAATCCGATGCCGATGCGCTCAAGGCCGCAGCCGCTTTTGAACAGGCGAGTAAAAAGGTGTTGGAACTGACGCGCCGTCAATATGAGTTGGGGTTTGTGGGTTATCAGTATCTGCTGATAGCCGAACAAAACTATCAGTTAAGTTCCATCAGCCTGGTGCAGGCGCAAACGGCCAGACTGGGGGACACCGCAGCGCTCTATCAGGCGCTCGGCGGCGGCTGGTGGAACACAGACAACGAAGCGGCCACCGTGCTCACAAGCCCTGCGAATTCCGCACAAGGAGTAAATGCTTCATGATCAAGCTGGATAAGAAAATTGTCGTTATTGTGTTGGTGTTGGGTATTGCCGGCTATTTCGCATGGCAGCAAAGTCAGGTTCCCGACAAGCTCGCCGTGCCTGTGACGGCAGAGCACAAGAGCTCCGATACCTTGCACTTCGAGGCCAACGCGCCGCAGTTGTCATTCATCAAGATTGCAGCGGTCGAGGCTTTCCCGGAGCCTTTGGTTGAACCGTTGAATGCGCGCATCGCCTATGACGACAATCGCACCGCGCGGATTTTTTCGCCGGTTGCAGGCCGGGTCGTCAAAATTCTGGCCGAGACGGGGAAACACGTCGAAAAGGGCGAGGGAATTCTGGTTCTGGATTCCCCGGATTATGCTCAGGCCGTGGCCGATAACAGCCGTGCGGATGTCGATCTGCTGCGCAAGCAGGAAGCCTATGACCGTGCCAAATTGATTTATGAGGCGAAGGGGTTGGCGCGCAAGGATCTTGAAAACGCCGAGGCGGATAGTCGTCAGGCGGAGGCCGAAGCCGTGCGGGCCCGTGCAAGACTGGCTAATCTGAATGGCAATCCGGGCCGCGCTGCGGGACAGTATGTGCTGGTCGCACCGCATGCGGGCGTGATCAGCGAACGTCAGGTCAGTTGGGGCAGCGAAGTGCGTCTGGACGCTCAAATTCCGCTGTTTGTCATCACCGATCCCGCTCGGGTATGGGTGCAGGTCGATCTGCCCGAGCAACAGATAGGCAAGGTAAAAATCGGTCAGGCTGTGCTGGTACAGGTAGATGCGTATCCCGACGAGCTGTTTACCGGCAAGATCACCGCGATCGCAGGCGCGCTCGATCCGGTTACCCGGCGCATCCAGGTGCGCTGTGAGATTGACAATTCGCAATTGAAACTGAAGCCGGAAATGTATGCGCGCGTCTCGCCGATAGCCGACGTGCATTCCAGTCTGCCACGCGTCCCGAATACGGCGATTGTCACGCAGGGTCTTTATAGTTATGTGTTTGTGGAACATGGGGTAGGGGTATTGCAGCGTCGTCGCGTCACGCTCGGACTGCAAGGCCATGAGGAAAGCTATGTCAAAGAGGGGCTTAAAGCGGGTGAGCGGGTTGTGACTGCCGGTGCTTTGTTGCTGAATGCGGAACTTGCGGGTATCGACTGATGCTGGAAAAACTGATTACCTTTGCGCTGCAACAGCGCGTGTTCGTGCTGGCAGGATCCTTGGTGCTGCTGGTTTTCGGCTGGCGCGCGCTGGACAATTTGCCGATCGAAGCCTTCCCCGATGTGCAGGATGTTCAGGTGCAGATCGTCACCCAGGTGCAGGGCAAGGCGCCTGAAGAAGTCGAGCGCAGTGTGACGCTGCCGATCGAGCGGGAGATGAGCGGCGTGCCGCGCATGACGCAGTTGCGCTCGGTGTCGATCACCGGGTTGTCGGTTATCACGCTGACCTTTGCAGACAATACCGACGATTACTTCGCCCGCCAGCAAGTCCTGGAAAAATTGCAGAACGTGAATCTGCCGCCGGGCGCGCAGCCGGGCTTGGCGCCACTGACCAATGCGGTCGGCGAGGTGTATCGCTATGTGCTGGATGTGCCCGCTGCGATGCCGCCGTCGGAGGCGCGCGCATTGCAGGACTGGGTGTTGCGTCCGGCCTTGCGTCAGGTTCAGGGCGTGGCAGATGTGGTCAGTTTTGGCGGCACGGTCAAGGAATATCAGGTCCGCGTCAATCCATCCCTGCTGCGCAAATATAACGTCACGATCGACCAGGTATCCCTTGCCTTGAGTGCCAACAGCAGCAACGGCGGCGGCGGTGTACTCAAACGCGGCGACGAGGCGCTGGTGGTGCGCAGCATCGGATTGTTCCAGAACCTGGACGACATCGCGCGCGTGGTCGTCGCAGCCCAGAATGGCAAGACCGTCATGGTGGGTGATGTGGGGGAGGTTGCGATCGGTGACCGTCCTCGCTCAGGAATCGTGGCCTTCAACGAGCACGACAATGTGGTGCAAGGCATCGTGCAGATGACCAAGGGGCAGAATGCCACCAAGGTGGTTGAGGCGCTCAAGGCGCGCATTGCAGAGCTGACGCCGAAGTTGCCGCCTGGCGTGAAAATCGTACCCTACTATGACCGCACCGAACTGGTAAAACACACGGTGCGCACGGTGAGCGAGAATCTGATTATCGGCGCGCTGCTGGTCGTCGCCATTCTGATTCTGTTCCTGCGCAACTGGTATGCGGCGCTGGCCGTGGCCGCGATCATTCCGCTGGCCTTGCTGTTCGCTTTCATTTTGATCGACGCGCGCGGGGTATCGGCCAACCTGATATCGCTGGGTGCGGTCGACTTCGGTATCATCATCGACAGCGCCGTGGTGCTGGTCGAAGCCTTGATGGTCAAGCTGGCGATGGCCAAAGCCGACGAGTTGCCGCAACACCACACCTATGGCTGGCGCATTCATCTGATCAAGCAGAACTGCATCGAGATGGGTACGCCGATTCTGTTCTCCAAAGCTATCATCATCCTGGCATTCCTGCCGATTTTCACTTTCCAGCGCGTCGAGGGCAAGATATTCTCGCCGGTGGCCTTCACGCTGAGTTTTGCGCTGCTGGGCGCCATTCTGCTGACGCTGACCCTGCTGCCTGCGCTGCTGAGCTACGCGGTTAAAAACAAGGACTTGGCCGAACAACACAGCGAGTGGATGCATAAGCTTCAGCAGCGCTATCGCAACTTATTGATCCGGGCTGAAAGCAGTCGAAAAGCCATTGTGGCAGCCTCAGTCGGCTTGCTGGTTATTACGCTGGCCTTGTCGCCGCTGCTGGGCAGCGAGTTTCTGCCCAAGCTCGATGAAGGCAATATCTGGCTGACCATCAGTTTGCCACCGGCAACCGCCTTGGATAAAACCAAGGAAGTCGAGCGGCAGGTGCGCAAAATTTTAAACACTTATCCCGAGGTCAATAACGTCGCGACGCAGGTGGGAAGGCCGGATGACGGCACCGATCCGAAGGGGCCGAATAACCTGGAAGTGATGGCCGATCTGAATCCTCACGATGTGTGGCGCTTTGCCGACAAGGAGGCGATGATTGCGGATATGACCCGAAAAATACAGGAAATTCCGGGCGTGCCGACCAATTTCTCCCAGGTGATCCAGGACAACGTGGAAGAAGCCCTGTCCGGTGTGAAGGGTGAAATCTCAGTCAAGATTTTCGGCCCTGATCTGGAAATACTGGAAGATAAATCCACCCAGGTGGCCGGCATACTGGCCGGGATACGCGGTTCGGCCGATGTGGCCGCGATCAAGGTGGGTGGACAGACTGAATTGAACATCACGCTGGACCGGCAACGGATGTCCAGATATGGCCTGAATATCAACGACGTGAATGCGACCATTCAGACGGTGCTGGCGAGCAGCACGGTCAATTCATTTTACGAGGGAGACCGTCGTTTTGATGTGACCGTGCGTATCGCCGAACCCTTCCGCAATGCGGTGGATGATGTCCGTGATCTGCCGATTGCACTGCCGGGTGGCGGCTCGATTCCGTTGGGTTCGATTGCCAACATCGAAGTCAGGCAAGGCGCCGCACGCGTGGGGCGTGAGGCGGGTGGCCGGGTCGTGGCGGTGAAGGCGAACTTGCTCAAACGCGATCAGGGCAGTTTTGTCGCCGAGGCGATGGAGAAAGTAGGCGCGCAAGTCACCTTGCCGCCGGGCTATACGATGACCTGGGGCGGGCAGTTTGAGAATCAGCAGCGCGCCATCAAGCGCCTCAAGGTAATCGTGCCGGTGTCCATTCTGATGATCTTCGTGCTGCTGTTCTGGGCGTTCAAATCCATGCGCAAGGCCTTGCTGGTGATTCTGATGGTGCCGTTCACGCTGATCGGCGGCCTGGCAGGCCTGGGGTTGTCCGGATTGCATATGTCCGTATCCGCAGCGGTGGGTTTTATCGCCGTGGCCGGCATCTCGGTGCAGAACGGGGTGATCATGGTCGAGCAGTTTATGGAAGGGATGCGTAATGGCCGTGCGCTGGCGGATAGCGTGATGGACGGCGCGATTTCTCGCCTGCGCCCTATCCTGATGACGGCGATGATGGCCGGCATCGGCCTGTTGCCAGCCGCCTTGTCGCACGGCATCGGTTCGGAAACACAGCGCCCGTTCGCCGTGGTGATCGTAGGCGGGATTGTTTCGGCGACGCTGTTTACGCTACTGTTGCTGCCGCTGTTGTTCCCGCTGTTTGCCGAAGAAGATAAGACCGAAGAAGACCAGCCGTTAATCAGCGAGTGAGGCAGGTAGGGTAGTGACGATGTGCTGATGTCGGATTGTTTATATCAGACGGCAAACTAACGCCATTGTCCTTGTCAAAACCGCCGGGCTTAAGTTGCTATCCAACTGGTATGGTATATAATCAAACGATGATTTTTCCACGCTTTTCCTTTTCGCTGCTCAGTTGTTGTCTTGCCGCCGTGCTGTTGTTCAGCCTGTGGGTGAGCGGCGCGCAGGATTTGTGGACGCAGGATGTGCTGGAAAATGGTGACATTGTGCTGACGCTGGACGCCAATGTTCACGCCGATGATTCTTTTGAGCAGCTTGCACTGGTATCTCGTACACACCCCGCAATATCCGTCTCGCAAAACGCCAGCTATCCGCAGCAACTGACGCGTTTGGTTCTGCCTGGCTGCTTTCCACCACCCGACCGTCCACCCGCCGAATCCGTCTGATTTCTGACTGACGTCTTTTTCTGACGTCGCACGTTGTCGCGCCTTGCGACACAATCAACGGATTCGAACATGAAATTTATCTATCATCACCCGATGTCAGGAGCGTTGCTGCTTTCCTGGCTGTTTTGCATGCCGGCCTGTGCGGTTCCATTGACGCTGCCGCAAGCGTGGGCGTTGGCTGAGCAGTACAGTCCCGCGCTCAAGGTCGCCGGCGCTCAGTCGGACGGTGCTCATGCGGCACTGGACACCGCCCGCGCCTTCCCCAATCCGGATATCGAATTTGGTACCGGCAGCTCGCGTCTGTTACCGCCCACGGCTCAAACCGGGCATAACAGCGCGCTGACCCTGTCCCAGCCTGTGGAATTGCCCGGCTTACGCAACGCCCGCGAGCGTGCAGCCCAGGCGGGTGTGCTATCCGGTTCTGCGCAGCTGGAGGAAGCTAGGAATAATCTGTATGCGCAGGTCAAGCTGGCTTTCTTCGAGGTGCTGCGCCGCCAGGAGGAAGTCGTGTTGGCTGCTGAGAATCATGCCTTGCTGTTGCAGATACGCAATCGCGTCAAGCTGCGGGTTGAGGTGGGGGAATCGCCCCGCTATGAGCTGGTGAAATCGGAAGCCGAGTCGCTGACTGCGGAAAATTCCGCCAAAACGGCTGAACTCAGGGTGATCCTGGCTAAAGACCGATTGCGCGCCTTGACGGGTGCGCCGCTGGCCGATCAGTTCGAGATCACTCACGTCATGTTGGCGCCGACCGAGTTGCCTGCACTGAACAAATTGAGGGGCGAGCTGCTGGAAAATCAGCCGCTGCTCAAAACCGCCGATGCCGAATCTGAGCGCGCCGAAGCCCGCCTCGAACAGGAGCGCAGCATGCGCATTCCTCAGCCGACGATTAAATGGGGGGTGGAGCGTCATCCCGATGTGAATCTGTGGCGGGTCAGCGTAGCGATGCCGCTCCCGTTTTGGGATCGACGCGCAGGTCCGGTCGGCGAGGCGCACGCGAACATGGAGCGCGCGCGTGCCGAACAGGCGCGCATCCGCACGGGCCTGCTGAGCGAGCTGGATCAGGCCTATGGCCGCTACCAGATTGCCCGTCGTCAGATGAGTGTTTTTGAAACTGGCTTGCTGCGGGATGCTGAATCCGCGCTAAAGGTGGCCGAAGCCGCCTATCGCTACGGCGAGCGCGGCATCCTCGATTATCTCGATGCCCAGCGCGTGTTCCGCAGCACGCGCATGGATTACCTGAATGCCCGATATGAACTGCAATTCGCGCTGGTCGATATTGAGCGACTGCGCGCCGGAGAATACAAATGATTTCATTAAAACAATTACTCGCATTGATCCTCGTCTTGCTGCTGGGCGCCTGCCAGAAACAACCGCAAGCTCCCGCAGTTGCAGTGACAGAGGATCCTTCCATCGTAGCCGTTACCCCGGAACTGCTTAAGAGACTGACTATCTCCCCCGTGGGAGAAGGGGAAATGGCCGAGACCGTACGCGTCCCGGCTCGTATCGAGGTGGACGAGCAACGGGTTGCGCGCATCGGCGCTGCGGTGACCGGACGGCTGACCCAAATTCATGCCGAGCTGGGCCAGCGGGTGCATCGCGGCGACGTACTGGCCACGCTGCACAGTGCTGAGTTATCGACTTCGCAGTTATCCTATCTGAAGGCGGCATCACAAGAAGGTTTGCAGTTGCGGGCAGTTGCTCGCGCCAAATTGCTGTTCGAATCCGATGTGATCAGTGCCGCCGAGTTGCAAAAGCGCGAAAGCGAATTGTTGCAGGCGCAGGCCGAGCGCCAGACCTCGCACGACCAGCTCCGCGTGCTGGGCATGACTGCAAGCGACATCAATAAACTGACCGAGACGCGCTCGGTGCATTCGCTGTCTTCCGTCATCGCGACGCTCGACGGAGCGGTGATCGAACGCAAAGTCACCCAGGGACAGGTCGTTCAGCCTGCTGACGCGCTGTTTACCATCGCGGATCTGTCCCATGTCTGGCTGGTCGCTGAAATACCGGAACAGCAGGCGGGCCTGGTCAGGACGGGTGGCGTCACGGAGGCTGAGATTTCAGCACTGGAAGACCAGAGCATCAAGGGAAAACTGATTTTCGTCTCCGACACCGTGAAACCTGACACCCGCACCGTGACCGTACGCATGGACGTGGAAAATCCTGATCGTCTGATCAAGCCTGGCATGTTGGCGTCGATGCTGATACGCGGCGCTGCCAGGAAGCGCGTGATGGTGCCGGTGGTGGCCGTGGTGCGCGATGAAAATAAAGACTATGTCTTCGTTCAGCTGGCAGCGAATCGTTTCCAGTTGCGGCAGGTGAAGTTAGGCGAGGAAAACGCAGGGGTAGCCCCGGTCCTGGATGGTCTGGCCGAGGGTGAGAAGATCGTGACCGATGGCGCTTTTCATCTTAACAACGAGCGTCGCCGCAAGGAACTGGAAGGTTAATATGCTGGAATTATTGATACGCACGGCGCTCAAGCAGCGCCTGGTGCTGGCAGTCGTGGCGGTATGTCTGGTTCTGTTCGGACTGGACGCCACGCGCAAGTTGTCGGTGGATGCTTTTCCTGATGTAACCAACGTGCAGGTGCAGATCGCGACCGTGGCGCAAGGGCGCTCGCCGGAGGAAGTCGAGCGATTCGTCACGGTGCCGCTGGAAATGGCGATGACCGGCCTGCCCGGACTCGATGAGATGCGCTCGCTGAATAAGCCGGGTTTATCGCTGATAACCCTGGTGTTCACCGATACCACCGACGTGTATTTCGCGCGCCAGCTGGTGATGGAACGCCTGATCGAGGTCGCAGGGCGCATGCCGCAGGGGGTGATGCCGACGCTGGGGCCGTTGTCGACGGGTCTTGGCGAAGTGTATCAGTACACACTCGAACTGCCGGAGGATGGCAATAAAGCGCTGTCGGTCGAGGAGCTGACCCGCCGCCGCATCGCACAGGACTGGGTGGTGCGACCGCTGTTGCGCGGCATTCCCGGCGTGGCTGAAATCAACTCGCAGGGTGGTTATGTCAAACAGTATCAGGCGCTGGTGAATCCGGATCGCATGCGCCACTACAAGGTCACGCTGCAGGATGTCTATCAGGCGTTGGCCCGCAACAATGCCAACGCAGGCGGCGGCGTGCTGCCGCATTATGCCGAACAGTATCTGATACGCGGCATCGGTCTGATCAAGGATCTGGAGGATATACGCAGTATCGTGCTCAAAGAGCAGGACGGGGTGCCGGTGCTGGTGCGCGATGTAGCCGAAATCTCGATCGGTCACGAGGTGCGCTATGGCGCGCTGCTCAAGAACGGGGTCACCGAATCGGTGGGCGGCATCGTGATGATGATGCGCGCCGGCAATGCCAAGGAGGTGGTGTCGCGCATCAAGGAGCGTGTTGCACAAATCAACGACAAGGGGGTGCTGCCGGACGGCCTGAAGATCGTTCCCTACTATGACCGCAGCGAACTGGTGGATGCCGCGCTTCATACCGTGGTGAAGGTGCTGATCGAGGGCGTGGTGCTGGTGATCATCGTTTTGTTCCTGTTTCTGGGGGATGTGCGCTCGTCTTTAGTGGTGGTCGCCTCATTGGTGCTGACGCCGCTGATTACCTTCATCGTGATGAATCATTACGGTATTTCCGCCAACCTGATGTCGCTTGGGGGACTTGCGATTGCCACCGGCCTGATTGTGGACGGCTCGGTCGTGGTAGTTGAGAACGCCTTCCAGCGGCTGGCTGAAAACAAGGATCGCGGCCTGAGCCGGGTGCGGGTGGTACTGGATGCGGCTGTGGAAGTGGGCACGCCGGTGATCTTCGGCGTATCCATCATCATTTTGGTATTTTTGCCGCTGATGACCTTGCAAGGCATGGAGGGCAAGATGTTCGCGCCGCTGGCCTTTACGATCGCCATCGCGCTGTTTGTGTCGCTGGTGCTGGCGCTGACCCTGACGCCGGTGCTGTGCTCCTATTTGCTGGTGGGCCGAGACGAACACGACACCTTCCTGGTTGCGCTGGCCAAAAAACCTTATCTGCGCCTGCTTGCCTGGACGATGGCCAATGGCCGCAAGACCATTCTGGCGGCATCCGCGGTGTTCGTCGTGGCAATCATGCTGCTGCCCTTTTTAGGTACGGCCTTCATCCCTGAGATGAAGGAAGGCTCGATCGTGCCCGGCATTAACCGCGTGCCCAATATCTCGCTTGAGGAATCCATCAAGCTGGAAATGGAGGCGATGCGCCTCGTGATGCAGGTACCCGGCGTGAAGTCCGCCGTCTCCGGCGTCGGGCGAGGTGAGAGTCCTGCCGACTCGCAAGGTCAGAACGAGTCAACGCCGATCGTCAGCCTCAAGCCGCGCAGCGAATGGCCGAAAGGATGGAATCAGGATGACATTGCCGCAGCGATTCGCGAGAAGCTGATCACGCTGCCGGGCGTGCAGATCGTCATGGCGCAGCCGATCTCGGATCGGGTGGATGAAATGGTCACCGGGGTGCGCTCGGATGTGGCGATCAAGCTGTTCGGCGACGACATGGATCTTCTCAAACAGAAGGCCGATGTGATCGCCCGTGTCGCCGGAGCCGTCAAGGGCGCGCAGGAACTGAAGGTTGAGCGGGTAACCGGTCAGCAGTATCTGTCCATCGAGATCGACCGTCAGGCGATCGCGCGTCACGGTATCAACGTATCGGACATCAATGACGTGATCGAGGCGGCCATCGGCGGGCGTTTGGCGACCGAGATCTTTGAGGGCGAGCGCCGCTTCGGTGCGGTCGTGCGTCTGCCCGAAGCGTTCCGGGGGGATGTGGCAACGATCCGCGGCCTGCTGGTCAGTTCACCCAACGGCGCGCTGGTTGCGCTGGAAAATCTGGCCAACATCCGCGTCGCGGACGGGCCGGCGCAGATCAGCCGCGAAAAAGGAAAACGCCGCATCGTGATCGGGGTCAATGTGAAAGATCGCGATCTGGGCAGTTTTGTCACCGAGTTGCAACAGGCGGTGGACAGCAAGATCAAGTTGCCTGAGGGCTACTATCTGGAGTGGGGCGGCCAGTTCCAGAATATGGAACGCGCGATGGGCCATCTTAAAATCATCGTGCCGGTGACGGTTGCGGCGATTTTCTTCCTGCTGTTTTTGCTGTTCGGTTCACTGCGCTACGCCGCATTGATCATTCTGGTGCTGCCCTTTGCCTCGATCGGCGGCGTGGTGGCGCTGTTTGTGACCGGCGAGTATCTGTCGGTGCCCGCCTCGGTGGGCTTCATTGCGCTGTGGGGAATCGCGGTGTTGAACGGCGTTGTGCTGGTATCCTATATACGCAGTCTGCGTGAAGAAGGGATGAGCCAGACGGATGCCGTGGTGCAGGGCTGTCGTCAGCGTTTCAGACCAGTGCTGATGACGGCAACGGTGGCGATGCTGGGCCTGATCCCGATGCTGTTTGCCAACGGGCCGGGTTCAGAGGTGCAGCGGCCGTTGGCGATCGTCGTGATCGGCGGACTGATTACCTCCACGTTGCTGACGCTGGTGGTATTGCCGACCCTGTATAAGTGGTTTGAAGAGAAAACTGTTGAGGCCTAGGAGAAAAACATGAAAGAAATCAAGGCAATCGTGCGGCCCTCAAAACTGCATAAAATACGCGACGCCTTTCGTCAGTTGCCGGGCTTCCCCGGCATGAACGTCTGTCATGTCGAAGGCTGTAGCGCCCACGCGGGGGCGGAGCAGCATGACACGGTAAAGGAAGAACTGACCGACTTTACCCGAAAATTGCGCATCGAAATCGTCGCCCCCGACGAGATGCTCGCCGACATCCTGTCCATCATCCAGCGCGTTGCCCATACGGGCCAGGCAGGGGACGGCGTGCTGTGGGTCACGGACGTGCAGGATTTTCACTGGCTATGCACACCGCCCGCCTGAGCGTAACATCGCCTGTCGCGTTAAACTTTTGATTGGAACGGGTCATGAAGCCGCTTAAGTCGGAATTTTCCATCCTCGTGGCGCTCGCCGTGCTGGGATCGGGTTTTGCGCTGGAGCATGCCGCAGTCGAGCAGGGCGGTGCGCTGCTGTGGGGCGCGTTGCTGGTGATGCTGGCGTCGATCATCGGCGTGGCGTTCCGCATCAGCCATCACGCGGAAGTGCTGGCGCTGCGCTTTGGCGAGCCGTATGGGACGCTGATACTGACGCTCGCCGCCGTTTCGGTCGAAGTCGTAATTCTGGTCGTGTTGTTGCAGGGCGCGCCGAATTCGACCCTGGCGCGCGATACCGTTTTTGCCGCGATCATGTTCGACATCAACGGCATACTGGGGCTGGCGGCCATCATCGGCGGCCTGAAACACGGCAGTTCCAAATATAACGTGGACTCGGCCAATTCGTTCATCGCGATGCTGCTGACAGCCATCGGTATCGGCATGTTCATTCCAGACTTCGTGCCCGACGCGAAATGGCAGATTTATTCCGTTTTTTCCATCGGCATCATGGCCATCATGTATCTGGCTTTTCTGCGCTTGCAGACGGTCGAGCACCGCAAGTTCTTCGAGTATTCCTCCGATACTTTGGAGGAGGCACACGACGAGGCGCTGAGTCCGAACGCGCTGCATGTCGCGGTGATGCTGGGCGCAATCGTGCTGGTCGGCATGCTCTCGGAAGTGCTGTCGGTGCTGCTGGATGCAGGACTGTCCGGCAGCAGTTTGCCAAAAGCGATTCCCGCCGTGCTGGTGGCCTTGATCTCCGCTAGCCCCGAGATACTCACCGCTTTAAAGGCCGCGCAGCAGAATCGGATGCAGACTACCGTCAACATCGCGCTGGGCGCATCGCTGGCTACCGTGCTGCTGACGCTGCCGGTGATCGAGGCCATCGCATTGTTCTCTGGCGAGCGAATCGATATGGCGCTGACGCCGGTGCAGGGCGGCATGCTGCTGCTGACTTTTCTGACCGTGATGAATAACCTGCACGACGGCGAAACCAATGCCATCGAAGGGATCAGCCATTTCGCGCTATTCGCCGCGTTCATCGCGTTGGTATTGATTGGGTTGATTTAGCCGTTATCGGGTAAATGTCAGTAAATGCTGACCGCTATGATGCTTTTGTTTTATTCGATTGATTTTATGAGTATTTTTAAATATTATCGGCTTGATATAGCAACCGGAAAAAATTTAATACGCATAAGGGGGGGTAATGGGCGAATTGCAATCGATAGGCGCCTGGTGGATGTGGGCCGGGTTTGGCGTGTTCGTGCTGGCCATGTTGGCGGCGGACATGTTTTTGCTGGGCCGGCATGGCGCGCATAAGGTCACACTGCGCGAGGCGCTGATCTGGGCGCTGGTGTGGTACGCGATAGCGATGCTGTTTGGCGCGGCCTTGTGGGGCTGGCTGGATCACACCGCCGGGCGAATCGTTGCGGACAGCAAGGTGCTGGAATACCTCACCGGTTACCTGCTGGAAAAAACCCTGGCGATGGACAATATCTTCGTCTTCGTCATGTTGTTCGGCTATTTCGCCGTGCCGCTGGAATACCAGAAGCGCGTGCTGGTATATGGCGTGCTGGGTGCCATCGTCATGCGCGTCGTGCTGATCCTGCTCGGCGCATGGCTGATCGCGCAGCTCCACTGGGTGCTGTATATTTTTGGCGCGTTTCTGCTGGTCACCGGTATCAAGATGCTGCTGTTCGCCGAGCACGAGCCTGATCTGACCAGAAACCCGCTGTTGAAATGGCTGCGCAGTCATGTTCGTATCACCGATAGCTATCATGGCGACAAATTCTGGATTTATGAAAAGGGCGTACGCTGGTTCACGCCAATGTTTCTGGTGCTGGTGCTGATCGAAGCCTCCGATCTCATTTTCGCGATGGACAGCATCCCCGCCATTTTCGCCGTCACCAACGACCCGTTCATCGTCCTCACTTCCAATATCTTCGCCATCCTGGGGCTGCGCTCGCTGTACTTCCTGCTGGCCGACATGGCCGAACGTTTTCATTTGCTCAAATACGGTTTGTCGGTGGTGCTGATGTTCGTCGGCACCAAGATGCTGATCGTGGACTGGTTCAATATTCCGGTGGCGGTGTCCTTGGGCGTGATTATCGCCGTGCTGGGCACTAGCATGATGTTGAGTTTGCTTGCTACACGCGGACAAAAAACGCCGGATTGACGGTTCGCAATTAAAAGCTTTGGAGAGCAATATGAAACGTATCGAACACGCCTTGGAAATGTTCATATTCGGCAGTCGCTGGCTGCTGATGCCCTTCTACTTGGGGCTGATCGGCGGCATTGCCTTGCTGCTGGTGAAATTCGTCAAGTCTTTTGTCGCGCTGGTTTCCACCGTGTTTACCGGTGACAGCGGCGATGCTCTGTTGGGGATTCTGTCGCTGGTGGACATCACGCTAGTGGCCAATCTGCTGATTATCATTATCTTTGCTGGTTACGAAAATTTTGTTTCCAAAATCGACACCGGAGAAAGTGAAGACCGCCCAAGCTGGATGGGGCATACAAACTTTTCCGATCTCAAGCTCAAACTCATCGGATCAATCGTCGCCATTTCTTCGATCGAACTGCTCAGATACTTCATCAACGTCAAGGAAGCCAGCAACCTCGAATTGGCTTGGGCGGTAGGCATTCAACTCACCCTGGTGTTCTCTGGTGTGATGTTTGCGCTGATGGATCGCATTGCCGGAACAAAACACTCAGGCGGAGAACACAGAACGGTATTGAAAGGGCCGAAATGAACACCCCGACGCGCATTGAACGAGATTGGCACAGCCTGCCGGAAGAGGACGTTTTGAATGTGCTGGCAGCGGGTCGTGCCGGACTCTCGCCGCAGGAGGTTGAGAAACGGCTCGCCGAGTACGGCCCGAACCGCTTAACGCCACCGAAAAGACGCGGCCCGTTGCTGCGATTTCTGCTGCAATTCCACAATGTGCTGATCTACGTGCTGCTGGCCTCGGCAGCGGTCACGGCGCAGCTCGCGCATTGGGTGGACACCAGCGTGATCGTCGGGGTGGTGGTCATCAACGCCATCATCGGTTTTATTCAGGAAGGCCGTGCAGAAAAGGCGATGGATGCGATACGGCGCATGCTGTCGCCTGAAGCTACGGTGCTGCGGGACGGACGTCGCTTGGTGATCGCGGGGGAGGCGCTGGTGCCGGGCGACATCGTGTTGCTGCAATCAGGCGACAAAGTGCCTGCCGACCTGCGCCTGTTGAGCGTGAAGAACCTGCGCATCGAGGAAGCCGCGCTGACCGGCGAATCCACCGCAGTCGAAAAAAATATCTCTGCCGTGGCCGCGCTGGCCGTGTTGGGCGACCGCTGCTGCATGGCGTATTCGAGCACCCTGGTGGTGTATGGGCAGGGCGCGGGCGTGGTGGTCGCCACGGCCGACCATACCGAGATCGGGCGCATCAGCGCGATGCTGGGCGAGGTGCAGACGCTCACTACGCCGCTGTTGCGGCAGATGGAGGTGTTCGGGCGCTGGCTGACCGTCGCCATCCTGGCGCTGGCAGCAATCACCTTTTTATTCGGCTGGCTGGTTCATCAATTTAATATCGGCGATATGTTCCTCGCCGCCGTGAGCATGGCGGTGGCGGCCATACCGGAAGGTCTGCCCGCCGTGCTGACCATCACGCTGGCGCTGGGCGTGCAGCGCATGGCAAAACGCCGCGCCATCGTTCGCCGTTTGCCTGCGGTCGAGGCGTTAGGTTCGGTGACGGTGATCTGCACCGACAAGACCGGCACGCTGACGCGCAACGAAATGACGGCGCAACGAGTGATGACTTCATCGCAGGTTTTTGACGTGAGCGGAACTGGTTACGCGCCGCATGGCGGTTTTTCCATCGAGGGGCAGGAGACGAGCATTGTCGAGCATGCCGAATCGCTCGATTTATTACGCGCCGGACTGCTGTGCAACGATGCCGAACTGCGCGAAAGCGAAGGCGAATGGCGCATCGCCGGCGATCCCACCGAGGGTGCGCTCATCACGCTGGCGATGAAAGCCGGGATGGATCCCTTGTTTGAACAGGAATCGCTGCCGCGCACCGATCATATTCCGTTCGAATCGGAACATCGTTTCATGGCGACCTTGCATCACGATCATGCAGGACATGGCTTCATCTTTGTGAAGGGCGCTGTAGAGCCGGTGCTGGAGATGTGTAACCGGCAGCGCGTCTTGGGTGAAGACAGGCCGCTCGATCTGCCGCAGTGGCACAGCCACATGACAAAGACCGGCGCGCTCGGCCAGCGCGTGCTGGCGCTGGCGATGAAAGCCGTCAGGAAGGAGCACCGTGAGTTGATTTTTTCTGACATGCAAGGCGGATACACCTTGCTCGGCATGGTCGGCATCGACGATCCTCCGCGCGAGGAAGCCATCAATGCGGTGCGCGAATGCCAGAGAGCGGGTATCCGTGTGGTGATGATTACCGGTGACCATGCCGAGACAGCGCGCGCCATCGCAGCCCAACTAGGCATAGGTACTCATGCCCTCACCCCCGTTCCCCCTCTCCCGCCTGTCTGCCGTGACGAGCATGGCACAGGCAGGCAAGCGGGCGAGGGGTACGGTCAGCCCTCGCTGCGCGAGCCTTTTCCTATACGCGCGCTGACCGGCAGCGAACTCGATGCGCTGGGTGAAGCGGCGTTGTGTCAGGCGGTACGGGATGTGGATGTGTTTGCACGCGCGAGCCCTGAGCACAAGCTGCGCCTGGTTGCGGCATTGCAGGCCAATGGCGAGATCGTCGCCATGACAGGCGATGGCGTGAACGATGCTCCCGCTTTGAAGCGCGCCGATATCGGTGTGGCGATGGGCATGAAGGGCACGGAAGTCGCCAAGGAGGCCGCAGAAATGGTGCTGGCCGATGATAACTTCGCCACCATCGCGCATGCGGTGGAAGAGGGGCGCACCGTTTATGACAACATCAAGAAAGCCATCGTGTTCATCATGCCGACCAATGGCGGTGAAGCGGGTATGGTGCTGGTTGCCATCCTGTTTGGCATGACGCTGCCGGTGACCCCGGTGCAGATACTGTGGGTGAACATGGTCACGGCGGTCACGCTGGCGCTGGCGTTGTCGTTCGAGAAATCCGAGCCGGACGTGATGCGAAGAGCCCCGCGCGCAGCCCGCGAACCGCTGCTGTCAGGCTTCATGATCTGGCGCATCGCCTTCGTTTCTCTGCTGCTCACCGGCGGGCCAGTCGCCCTGTTTTTGTGGGAGGGCGCGCGCGGCGTGAGCATTGCAGAAAGCCGAACCGTCGCCATCAACGCGCTCGTGCTGGGCGAGATGGCGTACCTGTTCAACTGCCGCTACCTGCTCGCACCGGTGCGCACCTGGCAAGACTTCACCGGCAATCCCTATGTTTTGCTCACCATCGCGATCTTGTTAGTCATTCAGACCATATTTACCTACCTGCCCTTCATGCAGAGCACGTTCGGCGTGGCTGCCATCGACGCGTCGGCATGGGGTCGCATCATCGGCTTCGGGGTGTTGCTGTTCGCTGCGGTCGAGATGGAGAAGGCAGTGATCCGGCGAACTCGAAGAAAATAGCGGTCCTGTTTGCCGCATGTCTGTGGCGTGCTGTAAAATCAGCCTGAATTTGTTTCATTCAATTCTCCGGCCAAGCATTCCGATGTGTAACGCACCGTATCTCAAACAAGGAACAGCCAATACATTGAGTAGCTTATGGTTGCTGTTTACCCAAATTTTCATCAGAAATTGCGCTGGTATTCTTGGTATCTAAATCAGCAAGCATATGTGCCAGCTTGCTTTGCGCATCAGCATCGCCCTGATCGGCTGCCTTACGGATCCACATTATCGCCTGCGCATAGTCTTGCGGCACGCCCTGACCAATGGCATACATAGTGCCCAGGTTTCTTTGCGCAACAGCATTCCCCTGTTCTGCTGCCTTACGGCGCCAGTACGCCGCCTGCGCGTAGTCCTGCACCATTTCCTCCCCAAGCGCATACATCGTGCCAATTTCGCTTTGCGCTATCACATTCCCTTGTTCGGCCAAAGCCTTGATCTGTTTCAACGCCATGCCGCCAAAGAACTTTGTAAATAGTCCCATCATTTACCTCTTGAATATACGTTGATAATTGACCCGCTCAACAAATCAACCCTGCTTTTAAATCTGGATCACTGGCAGCATATGATGCCAGCCACTCGTTTTCCGCCTTTGATGTTTGTCCAGTCGTAGCTTGTTCACTATCCTGCAGTTCATCACGCATCAGGCGCAGCAGCAAATCATCGAAGGTGTAGAAACCGTTTTTACATTCAGTAAGCTGAACCAGTGCAAACGCCGCCCCCGTACCGAATGCTTCACGCCGGATTGAGTCGTGAATCAGGCGCACAGTTTGATAGGGGAAGCCAAAAATCACCTCGTGGTGCCCGACGATGCCGCCCAACCGCAATGAAGTGATGTTCTCTCCGGCAATTTCCAGCGTATCAGCGATTCTGCGCGCAGTGCCGGACACTTCCGACTTTTCCTTGAAGTGCTGTTCCAGTATTTCCACATCGGCGAACGGGGCGATCTTGCGCAACAACTTCGCTGCCACGATCAGAAAATTGATGCCCAGCGTGATGTTGGGCGAACACAACACGCGCGTGCTCTGACCCAGGCTGCGCGCATACGCCAGATCGTCTTCCGAATAAGCCGAGATCGCGCTGACCAGCATGATGCCGCGCTTGCGCACTTCTTCGCCGTAACTATGAATACTTTTCGGCGAGGAAAAATCCACCAGCGCATCCACCGGAATACGCTCGAATAAATCGGCGAACGAATTCTGCACCAGTCCGAATATTGGAATCTTGGTTCCGGGATGGTTTTTCTGTCCTGCGATTGCCGAACGCCTTGCAATCCAGCGCAATTCAAAACGTGGATCACAGCTTAATACGTTGGCTACTGCACTGCCTGCCTTACCGTAGCCGACCAAACCTACTCGTATTTTTTTTGAAATATTACTCTCCTTTATATGGTAATCTTTTCAGCACGGAACGCGCAGCGCCTGACAGTAGCAGCCTAAAAGTGCTTGCTGCTTATATTGGCATGGCGGGGCTATTGGATGATCGTTTTGATATTGCTCAGTTTTTCCTAATGAGTATTTATCGAAAGCTTCACCTGATCAACCCCGGTTCTGACCTTTAACCATGCACTGATTTTGCGTCGATCTTCCCTCGAAAGTGCTTTTTTCGATGTCAGGCTGAGCAATAAAACGGTTGAAACGGCGGCAGGCATCGTTTGATATTCATTCGTCTTTGCGATGGACAACTTTTCAACCTGCGGATATTGCGCAACGAGTTCGTTGAATATCTTTTTCTGTTCTTGCAGATAATCGTCCTGTTTCCCTTGCTGCGCACGCAAACCTGCAAGCTCATTTTGCAAGTCAGCCAACTGACTGTTTTTAATATCAAATGTTTGCTGATTGCTGTTCAATACCTCTGTGAGCAATGTTTTCGATAGTGTCGCCTCATCCAACTCCTTGATGACAGTCTGATGAACGATCAGTTTTGCGTTGGGCATCCGGTATTTTTCGAGTTTTTTGGAAAGTTCAGTCAACCGCTCATCGCTGACCTTTTTTCCTACCAGCGTAATGTCGATCACCCGCTCAACCGCAGAAATATTCTGTTTCGCGATAAAGCCATTCTCGAACACCAATTCTTTTTTAATGTATTCATTGGCTCTGGAAATAAAAACCTCCCGGGTCACCATCCCGTAGGCCAGATAGACACTGGGCAAGAGGGTTGCAAACACCACGGCGTAAATGTAGCGCTTGACCTTACGCTCCAGCACCTCGCTGACAAAGCATTTATGGGGTGGGTCGATATAACTGACCAGCAACAAGGTCGCGAATGCAATAAAAATACAGTTGATAAAAAACAGGAAAAACGCCCCAAAGAAAATATCCATTGAACCGTTCGCGATGCCGTAACCGGCTGTGCACAGCGGAGGCATCAAAGCCGTCGCAATCGCCACCCCTGGTATAACGTTGGATTTTTCACGGCGAGTGGAAGCGATGATGCCTGCCAGTCCGCCGAACAACGCAATCAACACATCCCAAATGGTGGGGGTCGTTCGCGCCAGCAATTCAGATTGCGCAGTGGACAGCGGGCTAATCAGAAAATACAGCGTGGACGTAAACAGTCCAATCAGGATACAAACGAGCAGATTGCCCAGTGCCTTTTTGATAAGCTCATAGTCGTTGATGCCCGCCCCATACCCTATGGCCATAATCGGGCCCATCAGCGGGGAGATCAACATGGCACCGATGATCACTGCCGTGGAGTTGACATCCAATCCGATGGAGGCGATGAAGATCGCCAGCATCAGTACCCAGAGATTGGTGCCCCTGATTTCGATGCCCTCGCGGATACTCTGATCGATATCGTTGAAACCATGTTGATCGGCATTCAGGTTGAATCGAAAAGCCAGCGCGGCTCGAACTCTGGTTATGAACTCTTGTGCAGATATTTTCATCGTAATTGTTTTTTCGTCATTGATTGTGAAGAATCAAACCATCAGCACAACGGCTTAGTGGAACAACTGGTATTGAATGAGATATACCGCCGCGCCTGAAAAATACCCGACCAGCGCCAATCCGCTGATTTTCTTGATGTACCAGAAGAAGTGGATTTTTTCCAACCCCATCGCAGCCACGCCTGCTGCCGAGCCGATGATCAGTATGGAGCCCCCCGTTCCCGCGCAATAGGCCAGAAACTCCCACAGAAAGTGATCTGCCGGATACTGAGTCAGGCTGTACATGCCCATGGACGCGGCGACCAGCGGCACGTTATCAACAATCGCACTGGCGATACCGATGATCATCACGATGATGTCTTGTCGTCCCACGGTCTGATCCAGCCACTGCGCCAAAGCAGTCAGGATGTGCGTATGTTCCAGTGTGGCAACTGACAGCAGAATGCCGATGAAAAACACCAGTGAGCCCATGTCTATCTTGCTCAGGGCATGCCCCAGCGTCAGTTTCTGCTTACTGTGATCTTCCTGATGACGATGCAGCAAATCGCTCACCAGCCACAGGATGCCCAACCCGAACAGAATCCCCATAAAGGGCGGCAGGTGCGTGACAGTCTTGAAAGCCGGCACAGCCAGCAAGATGCCAAGCCCCGTGAAAAATATCAGATTGCGCGCGAATACGGTTATGTGAAGGTCGGGGGCGCTACCAACACGCTGCGGCGCTATAACATCACGACCACGCAAAACGTAGGCAGTTATAGCCAGTGGCACCATCATACTGACCAGAGACGGCAACAGCACCCCCTTGATGATAGCCAGACTGGTAATCTGACCGCCAATCCACAGCATGGTGGTTGTCACGTCACCCAGCGGCGACCAGGCTCCGCCGGAGTTGGCCGCGATGACGATAATGCCTGCGAAGAATAGCCGGTCATCGTGTCGACCCAGCAATTTTCGCATCAGCGATATCATCACGATGGTGGTCGTCAGGTTGTCCAGAATAGCGCTGAGAAAAAAGGTAACGAACCCTACCTGCCACATCAGCGTGGACAGTTTGGTTGTCTTGATCTGCGTGGTAATGATGTCGAAACCGTTGTGTGCGTCCACTACCTCGACAATCACCATCGCCCCCATCAGAAAAAATACGATCTGGGCCGTGCCCATCAGCGATTCGCCTAATTGCTCGCTAACTAAATGTGCATCGCCGATCGACAAGGCATAGATTGTCCAAAGCAGACCTGCGCCTATCAAGGCAGACGCCGATTTATTAATTTTGAGCGGATGCTCCAGTGCGATAGCCGCGTAGGCAATGATAAAAATGATGATCAGTGAGGTAAGCATTTCAATAAACCCGGGGTGAATGAAAATTTACAATAATGGGTGTAGCAGTGGATTGTGCATTTAAGCACAAGACTCTATTTTTAAACTTTGACGCTAGCATTCTAAAACCGCCAGGATGCCGACACTATTTGCACGTTCCGATAGATGGAGCCTTGCAAACTTTTCCGTCAATCCAGGTCGCGTCCTTGAGACGAGCCCCGATGAGCCGGGTTCGATTGATAGATGCGCCGGTCAGGTTGGCTTGCTTCAGATTCGCATAGGTCATATAGGCGCCGTCAAGTTTAACGCCTTGCAGGTCGGCCTGTTGCAAATCGGCAGAAACAAGGTCTGCTCGCGTCAAATCTGCGCCTGTCAGTATCGCCTGGGAGAGATCAGCATTTTCAAGGTCAGACTTTGCCATTTGGGCATTGGTAAAGCGGGTCTTCACCAAGATTGAGTTTTCAAGATTGGCCCAGCGTAAATCTGCGCTTTCAAGATTGGCGCCCGACAAGTCTGATTGTTCAAGCCTGGCCTGTTGCAGATTCGCGCCACGTAGCACGGCACCTTTTAAGCTTGCGCCGGCAAAATTGGCCTGTTCGAGGTCGGCATTCTGAAAATTTCCGCCATCCAGTTTGGCTCCGTGCCAGTCAATGCCGCCAAGCTTCGCGCCTTGGCATTGCGCGCCCGGTTCCTTGCGGCACTCGGCAAATGCAGTACTCACAGAGACTATCGATATGCAGAAAATAGCACCAAATATCAAAAGTATCTTGCTCATTTTCGTATGATCACCGTTCATTGCAGCCTCGCAGGTCAGATTATTTTGGTAAGCTAATGTGGTACAGCATAGAAGAAATATCCCCCGCTGAAAATTAGGGAGCGCCCCTACGGATTGCCGGATCAATGAAATTGGCTGATACTCAATTAAACTTAGCTACTTCAGCTTACTAGAACATAAATCCGCCATCACGTAAGGGATACGCTTACGCGCTAAACGGATGCACTTAATCCATGAAAGAGGATAATGCCGCGTAAATCACTTCGATAAATCTGAATGCATAGTCGAATCGCAAACTTTTTTCAGTGGACAGCTTTTGTCATCGCTTACATCGCCCTTGATTGGGCAAGTTATTTGCACGCCTTGCATGGGCTCAACATCACCCCCTGGAACCCATCCCTTGCGCTGGGTTTGGTGTGTTCGCTCCGATATGGCAGGCTGACCGCGATTCCCTGGTTTATCGCACTTCTCCTCGGTGAAATTATAGTGCGTGACCTACCCGCGCCAATTCTGACTACGATTGCGCTATCTGGCACCCTGGTTGCGGGTTACGGCGCCATCGCGGAAGTGTTACGCCGCCTTGTCAATACTGAAAATGTCCTGCCAGATCAAAAAAACTTGCTTTTATGGCTTGCCATCGTAGTTGTCGGCACGTTGGCGACGAGTAGTCTCTACATTACCCTGCTGCTCGTTTTCGACTTGCTCCCTGCAGGAGAAGGAATCGTCGCATTAGTGCGCTTTTGGGTGGGGGATTGCGTCGGCATTGTCGTGACCATGCCGTTCTTCTGGATGCTTTTTCAGCATAGCAGTCGCATTCGTAACATTTTGCTTCGTTGGGAAACGGCAGCATATGAAATGCTGGCAGTGCTCATGCTTTGGGTCGCGTTTGGGCTGGGTGGCAGTGGTGAGTTCCAATATTTTTACCTGCTTTTTCTTCCCATCGTCTGGGCTGCCGCCCGGCAAGGTATGGCTGGCGCTTCCATTGCGGCATTTGTGCTCCAGGCAGGCATCATGGCAGCCGTGCAATGGCTTAATTTAGTTGCTGTGACGGCGTTTGAGTTGCAGATGTTATGTGCTGTTCTGGCATTTGTTGGACTATTCATCGGTGTCGTCATCGATGAAAAACAGCGGATCAGCGCGGAACTGCGACAGACGCTGCGCCTAGCTGCGGCTGGGGAAATGGCAGGCGCATTGGCGCATGAGCTCAATCAACCTCTCACGGCTTTATCTGCTTATGGCATGGCCTGCGAGCAGCTGCTAGAACAAGGCGAAACAGGCGAACGGTTGCGCCAGACGATACGATGCATGGTCTCGGAATCCTTTCGTGCTGCCGAAGTGGTGCGCCGTCTGCGGGATTTCTTCCGTACCGGCTCCACGCAACTCGAAGCAATCAATCTCGGAGATTTGCTCGCCTCTGCCACTGCACCGTTCGTGAACAAGGCGCAACAGCAAGGTATCGAATTAACCATTGACACTGTGCCAGCATACGCGCTGTTTGCTGACCGCCTTCAACTGGAAGTTGTCCTGCGCAACCTTCTGTCGAATGCCTTCGATGCTATTGCCGATCAACCCTCAGGGCAACGTCGAATTCATGTGTCATCTCATTCAGAAAGCATAAAAAATATCTGTATTTGCATTGAGGACAGCGGCACGGGTCTATCCGGTGAAAAGGCCGGACGGCTGTTCGAGGCGTTCCAATCCTCCAAGTCCAGTGGGCTTGGTTTGGGGTTGGCGATCAGTCGCGCCATCGTCGAGGCACATGGAGGGCATCTGCTGGCTGAAATGACGGGTCACGGTTTATTTAAATTGATACTACCCTTAGCAGAAAAGGACGACGATGCAGTCTAGCGGATACAGCATATTCATAGTCGAGGACGATCAATCTGTCCGCGATGCACTCGGGTTATTGCTCGGCCTGAGAGGCTATCCCGTCACCATGTTCGCTGACGCAGAGAGCTTCCTCAAAGCCTATCGGCAGGAATGGTGTGGCTGCCTGCTGATCGACATTCGCATGCCGGGAATGGATGGCTTAGCATTACAGAAGCGGTTGCTGGAGATCGGCTGTCGGATGCCTGCTATCGTAATGACCGGACATGGTGATGTCGTCTCGGCGCGTGAGGCTTTCCGTTCGCACGCAGTCGATTTTCTGGAAAAACCGATTGATCACACCAAGTTGATGAGAGCGATTGATGAGGCGTTTGTTCGTCAGACGGATGCCCAAGGTAAAGAAAGTCAGCGTGCTGAGTTTGTCCATCTGTTGGCGAGCCTGACCCCTCGCGAGAAGGAGGTCATGGAGTTGGTCGTGGAGGGGCAGCACAATCGCGAGATCGCCGAAACTCTCGGTATCAGTGCTCGCACAGTAGAGGTGCACAAGGCGCGCATGATGATGAAGCTGCGGGTAGAAAGCGTAGCTGATCTCGTCCGCCTGAGCCTGATCGGGCATGACAAGAGTCACGCGTAGCCCTTGGAGCACGCATTTATTGAAGAATCGAATGAAAAATCACACTGCGATTTAATCAGTCAGAGCAATTCCGATGTAATTCATCTGCTCTCCCCGATTACCTGTACACCACGGGCCGCTGCATCCCGTTTCAAACTCACAGTTTCGCTGCCCCCATGTGCGGGTGGCGTTTTATCTATTGGAGAAAATCTATGGACATCAAAAATCTTGCCGAAGCCAGGACCAACGTATTGAGCGGCCTGACCGTAGCCCTCGCGCTGGTTCCCGAAGCCATCGCCTTTGCGCTGGTGGCGCATGTGCATCCGCTGGTGGGTCTGTATGCTGCGTTCATGGTAAGCCTCATCACTTCGCTGATCGGCGGTCGTCCCGGCATGATCTCGGGTGCAACGGGTGCGCTGGCGGTAGTAATGGTAGCACTGGTGGTGCAACACGGCGTGGAGTATCTGTTCGCTACCGTGGTGCTGATGGGTGTGTTGCAAATCCTGTTCGGCCTGGCCAAGTTCGGTAAATTCATCCGCATGGTGCCGCATCCGGTGATGCTGGGTTTCGTGAACGGCCTGGCTATCGTGATCTTTCTGGCGCAGATGGGTCATTTCAAGACGACTAATCCTGACGGTACGACGAACTGGATGCAGGGCGCGCAGCTGTTTACCATGCTGGGGCTGATCGCACTGACCATGGCGATCATCTACCTGTTGCCCAGACTCACCAAGGTCATCCCCTCCACGCTGGCGGCGATTGCTACCGTTTCCGCGCTGGTGATCTTTGCCGGTATCGACACCAAAACCGTCGGCGATCTGGCTTCCATCAAGGGCGGTCTGCCGGAATTCCATCTGCCGGACGTGCCGCTGAATATGGAAACGCTGAAAATCATCTTTCCCTATAGCCTGATACTCGCCGGAATCGGCCTGATTGAATCGCTGCTGACCCTGAACCTGATCGACGACATGACACAAACGCGCGGCAAACCGAACAGGGCCAGTATCGGACAGGGTATCGCCAACGTGGTGAGCGGTTTCTTCGGTGGCATGGGTGGTTGCGCGATGATCGGCCAGAGCATGATCAACGTGACCAACGGCGCGGTGAAGAACCTCTCCGGCATCGCAGCCTCGTTATTCTTGCTGAGCTTCATCCTGTTTGCCTCGCATTGGATCGAGATGATCCCGCTGGCGGCTTTAATCGGGCTGATGTTCGTGGTGTCGGAAAAGACCTTCGAGTGGGGCAGCTTCCGCCTGTTCGGCAAAGTGCCTCACGCCGACTTGCTGGTGGTCATCACAGTAGCTGCGGTAACGGTAATGACTGATCTTGCCATCGCCGTGATCGCAGGCGTGATTATCTCAGCACTGGTGTTCGCGTGGCAGCATGCCAAGAACATCGAAGTGCGCGTTTCTACCGAAGAGCACGGCTGGAAAGTGTATGACTTGCATGGCTCGCTGTTCTTTGCATCGACGCAGAATTTCATCGCGTTGTTCACTCCCCGCGACGACCCCGCTGAAGTCGTGATCGACTTCAAGAATGCCCGCGTCAAGGATCATTCCGCGCTCGAAGCGATCGATATGCTGGCCGAGCGCTACACACAGCTGGGTAAGAGGCTGCATCTGCGCCACTTAAGCCCGGATTGTCTGGAATTGCTCGATAAGGCCCGTGGCATGATCGAAGTGAACGTGCTGGAGGACCCGTTGTATCATCCGGCGGATAATCGGCTTGGCTGATCGCGTGTCCGACATGACTTATTTTGCAAAAAACTCAGGAAGCCAACTGATGAAACGCTTAACCTTACTCTTTACTCTGTTGTTCATGCCATTATTGGCTGACGCCTCGGAAGGTGCGGAGCGTCTCGATCTGACTGGAAGCTGGGTGGGTATTACCTCGGTGCTGCTGTTTTCCGCCGCCTATCTGGTCGTGATGGCCGAGGAATTCACCCATCTGCGAAAATCCAAGCCCGTGATGCTGGCGGCCGGCATCATTTGGGGGCTGATCGCCTGGTACTACCAGTCGCATGACATCCCGCATCTGGTCGAGACTGCGCTGCGCCACAATCTGGAGGAATATGCCGAGCTGATGCTGTTTCTGCTGGTGGCGATGACCTTCGTCAATGCGATGGAAGAGCGCAATGTCTTCGAGGCGCTGCGCTCCTGGCTGATCCGCAAGGGTTTTAGCTATCGCGCGCTGTTCTGGGTGACCGGCCTGCTGGCCTTCTTTATTTCGCCTGTCGCCGACAACCTGACTACGGCGCTGTTGATGGGGGCAGTCGTCATGGCCGTCGGCGGCGGCAACAAGAAATTCGTGCTGCTCTCCTGCATCAACATCGTGATCGCCGCGAATGCCGGCGGCACCTTCAGCCCGTTCGGCGACATCACAACCTTGATGGTCTGGCAAAAGAACATTCATGCAAGCAATGGCATGGTTGATTTCTGGGCGTTCTTCGCGCTGTTCATTCCGTCGCTGGTCAACTGGCTGGTGCCGGCCATAATTATGAGCTTCTCAGTCCCCGACGAGAAACCCGATTGCAGCGGTGACAGCGTTTTGATGCGGCGCGGCGCGCTGACTATCGTGGCGCTGTTTCTTGTTACCATCGCGCTGGCGGTCAGCTTTCACAGCGTGCTGCAACTGCCCCCGGTCATCGGCATGCTCACAGGCCTCAGCCTGCTTCAATTCTTTGCCTATTACCTGAAAATCAGTGGCGAGAAAACGCACGCCAGAGGCGGTGATGCAGAAAACATCGGCAACCCGGTACCCTTCGATATTTTTCGCAAGGTGTCGCGCGCCGAGTGGGACACGCTGTTCTTCTTCTACGGCGTGGTGATGTGCGTGGGCGGACTGGGTTTTATCGGCTACCTCGGCCTGATTTCACAGACAATTTACGGCGGATGGGGCGCGACTAACGCCAACATCGCCGTCGGGGTCATCTCGGCTATCGTCGACAACATCCCGGTCATGTTCGCGGTGCTGTCCATGATGCCGGACATGTCGGTCGGGCAGTGGCTGATGGTGACGCTGACCGCCGGGGTCGGCGGTTCGCTGCTCTCGATCGGCTCGGCCGCAGGCGTCGCACTGATGGGCCAGGCGCGTGGCATCTATACCTTTGCAGGCCACCTCAAATGGACACCTGCGATCGCGCTGGGCTATGCCGCCAGTATTGCCGTGCACATGGCGATAAACTCCGACCTGTTCTGAAAGCGGCAAGCCGTTCTTAGACGGCTGATCTGTCGTGATCAGGCTCGCGGCCTTTTGTCCATGGGGTCACGGAGCCGGATTCGGGTACAGCTTGTGGACTGCCTCGATCTGCTCGATTGCGTCCGAAGATAACGTTATATCGATGCTGTCCAGGTTCTCAGTAAGTTGGCTCAAGGTCGTCGCGCCAAGTATCACGCTGGCGGTAAACCACCGGGTGCGGGCGTAGGCCAGCGCCATCTGCGCCGGGCTTAACCCGGCGTCCTGTGCGATACAAACATACTCACGGCAGGCGGCAGCCACATTGGGCTTGTTGTAGCGCTGGCCGAAACCGGGAAACAGCGTGATGCGCCCGTGCGCCGCCGGGTCGGCGAGATATTTGCCGGTGAGATGTCCGAAGGCCAAGGGGCTGTAGGCCAGCAGGCCGACATCGGCGTGGCGGCACACTTCCGCAAGTCCGCTCTCGAAGCTGCGGTTCATCAAATGGTAGGCGTTCTGAATCGTGACGATCTTAGGCAGTCCGAGTTGTTCGGCGCAGCGCACGAATTCGGCAACGCCCCACGGCGTCTCGTTAGACAGGCCGATGTGCCTGATTTTGCCTGCCACAACCAGATCGTTCAGCGCGTGCAACTGCTCGGCGACGGGTTCGCTGTCGTGCTCCAGCGCTGCGTCATAGCTGGTCGCACCGAACATCGGCACGTAACGGTCCGGCCAGTGTATCTGATACAGGTCGAGGTAGTCGGTCTGCAAGCGTGTCAGGCTGGCATCGATCGCGGCATTGAGGTGCTCGCGGTTGATGCGCGGGCCGTTGCGTATCCAGGAAAAACCGCGCGCGGGGCCTGCGATCTTGCTGGCGATAATCAGCTGGTCGCGTTGTTGGTGCTTGAGCCAGGAACCGATATAACGCTCGGTCGCACCTTGTGTCTCGGCGCGGGGAGCTACCGGGTACATCTCGGCGGTGTCGATGAAATTGACGCCGTGCGAGACCGCCAGATCGAGCTGCGCATGCGCATCCTGCTCGCTGTTCTGTTCGCCGAAGGTCATCGTGCCGAGAGACAAACTCGACACTTTCAGATCGCTGCTGCCTAATTTCCGGTATTCCATGATCGCTCCCAAATTGTATTATTCTCCACGAAATGGTTCTCGCAGATTTGCGGCAGGTCAGGCTTGTCTGGCGATGATGCGTATGTGTACCTGTACTGCCGCAGATACCAGCAATACCACGGCTAAACTGGACAGGAATCCTGCTATCACATCCGCCGGGAAATGAGCGCCCAGGCTGACTCTGGATATCCCGACCCACAACACAAAGAATGTCCCCGCTACTCGCCACCAGCGATTCAGCATCGGCCACAGACTGGCTGCACACAGCATCGCAAATGAAGCATGACCGCTCGGCAGGCTGTGATGGTATTCCGCTGCGCCAATAATGTGCACCGTGCCGGCAGGCAATGCCAGAGGGGGACGCGGAAAGTCAAGTAGCGGCTTGAGCGTGCTGATCAACAGGCCGTCTAGCAAGTACGCGGTGCAAAACACTGCGATTGCCGCCATCCACGCCCGGGCATAATTGCGGTTGTAGCCCTGTTGTGGCGTTCTCACAATGGCGGAAAGCGCAATCAGCGCCACCAGCGCAAGGTAGGCCGGGAATAGCGCGTGCTCCCCAAGGTCGGTGCCCAGCAGCATGAACCGATCCCAATAACCGGCGCGAATATTGTTGATGGCGTGAAACAGCCAAACGTTGGCGCCGCCCCAGTCGTAGAGGATTTCTTTGATGGCAGAGATGCGAACTTACGCAAAAAGAGCAGACACCCACATGATGACACCCCCTGATGCTGCCACCGCAGCCACGGAAAACAACCATTTTTTTCGGGTCAGGACAGTGATGGAAGCAAGAGAAATGGCAATCTGGATCAGTGTCATCGCCTGTGCCAGCTTGTGGTGCGGATGCAACAAATGCTCGCTTTCCTCATTGGCTTTCTCCGATTCAGCCTCCAGCGCCTCGGCTTTGATCCTGATATCCTTCTTTTCAGTTTCGTACTTTTGTATCTTGTCGTTGTAAGAGACGCGCTTATCGGCGGGTGCCAGTTCAGCGGCGAGCTCCATCAAGTGTCCCTTGTTGCTCTTGGACTGGTAAAAATTCCACTGGTCAGACGCTTGTGCTTTCTTCAGGACGGCCTCATTTTTCAGTAACATGGCCTCATTCTGGGTAGCCCCTCCCTGATAGCTGACGATCGCGCCTATCGATGCCAGTATCGCCGTGAAGAGTGCAACCCGGCCTGCGAGTTTGTCTCCCCCTTGAGCCTGGTGTTCAACCTCGTGTTCGTCAGTGCCGTGAACATGGAATCCGTCTTCAGACATTTTGTTTTTCCTTGTGGGTTTTTATGGGAATTCTTATGAGGCGGATATTTTATTTTCTTGGAATCGGGGAAATTCACGCAAGATTCCGAAACCTAAGCGCAGTTTCTATGGCACCGATTATACCTGTCTGAAGTTTGTCGTCACGTTAATTCCCCGGCGTATCGGTGCGATTCCACCAGCCCCCGCCTAACGCCTGATACAGTGCTACCGTATCGCCCAGACGGCTGGTTTGCGCCTGTATCAGATTGATATCTGCCAACTGATAGTTTTGCTCGGCAGCCAGTTGCGTCTGGTAATTAACGGCACCCAACTGATATTGCTTGCGGGTAAGCTCGGCTATGGTTTCAGCCGCCTGTGCGCCGGTGGCCGCCTGTTTGAGTACATTTGCGTCAGATTGTATCGTGTACAGCGTGTCGGCCACATTTTGCAACGCTGCGATGACGGTGCTGCGATACTGTGCGCCCGCCCCGATCAGCGCCTGTTCTGCGGCGCGTGAACGGGCTTTCAGTGTGCCGCCATCAAAAATAGTCTGACTGACGCTGGCCGCCAGATTGAAAAATCCACCGCCGCTGCGGAACATCCAGGAAGGGTTATCTGCCATGCCGCCGATGCCGGCCATCAGCGCGAATTGCGGCAACCGGTTGGCAACAGCCACACCTGCCTGGGCGCTGGCGTAATGCATTTGTTCTTCAGCCGCACGTACATCCGGGCGTTGTTCGACAATTCTGGACGGCAGGCTTAACGGCAACTCCTGCGGCAAATGTAAATCGGATAATTCGAACTTCTCATCAACCTCTTCATCGGGCGAATTACCTGCCAGCGCACGTATCATATCTCGCGTTTGCGCAAGCTGTGCTTGAAGGGGAGCCAAAGCCTGTTCCGCCGATGCCAGCGATGACTCGCCTGCGGCAACATCGATATTGGATACATCGCCCAACTTCAATTGCGTGCGCAACAGATCGAGAATCTCTTTATTGATGATGACCACTTTTTCCGTGGCCGCGATCTGGGAACGTAACGATGCTTCCTGTATCGCTGCCGCAACGATGTTTGAGGCTAACGTGATATAGGTCGCTTCCAGTTGCAGTTTTTGCGAGGCCAGTTGCGTTTGGGCCGATTCAACCAGCCGGCTGTTGAGGCCGAACACATCCGGCACGAAGCCCACGCTTAATTGCGCGACATGGAAATTGAAATAGGCCGGGCCGTTATTTTTCGATCCATTTCCCGGATTCGGGTTCGTATAAGTCTGAATGAGATGACCATTGCCCTGCACGCCGGGTGAATTGCCGCCCATATTGCCGGCCAGTTTGTTGCGCGAAGGCGTATAACTTACGCCGACAGTCGGATAGAAAAATCCCTGTTGCGCGATGACATTTTGCTGCGCGGCACGCAACGCGGCCTGAGCAGAGGCAATGTCGGGACTGGCGCGGAACGCACGTTCAATCAGCGAGTCGATCTTCGTTGAGCCGAACAGCGTCCACCAGTTGGCAGGAATATCCGCCTTCGGATTGAATCGCTGCGACTCTCCTGCCGGAACAGGCGCTGAAGCGGTTGCCAGGGTTTGAGATTCGCGGAAGCGTTCGTTTGTCCTCTCTCCCTCCGGGAGAGGGTTTGGGTGAGGGACTTTTTTCGGTGCATAACTGCTCACCTTGGGCGCATCAGGCCGTTTGAAATCAGGGCCGAACGCGCAAGCCGTGATCAGCGGTATCGTGATCAAAATAAGACCGCTGGCACACACTGCAGGGTGCAATTTTGGAGGTTTTTTCATGATAGTCCTGCCGTCGTGACGGTCTCTTTCAATGGTGATTCACGCTTGGAGAATAGATCGATCAGCAACGGCAGGATGATCAGTACCAGCACGGGTGCCAGCAGTATTCCCCCTACCACCACAAGCGCGAGCGGCTTTTGCACCTGCGAACCGATCCCGGTCGCGAAGGCTGCCGGCAACAGGCCGACGCACGCCGCGCAACAGGTCATCATTACCGGACGCAACCTGGTCTGGCAGGAATTTCGGATGGCTTGTGAGCGTTCCACTCCGGTTTCGATGATCTGATTGAAATAGGTCAGCACGATGATGCCCTCCATTACCGAGATACCGAACAGCCCGATAAAACCAATGGCGGCCGACACGCTGAACGGTGTGCCGGTCAAATAGAGTGCAAAAATACCGCCGATCAATGCCATCGGCATCACGCTTGCAGCCAGCAGCGTATCGGTAATCGAACTGAAGTTGAAAAACAAAAGCAACAGGATGAGACCGAGGCTCAAGGGTACGACGAGCTTTAAGCGATCCATCGCTTCATTCATCTGTCCGAATTCACCCACCCATTCCATCCGGTACCCGCCGGGTATCGTCACCTGTTCGGCTACCTTGCGCTGCGCTTCCATGACCGCACCGCCCAAGTCGCGGCCGCGAACGCTGAATTTGATCGGTATGTAGCGTTCCTGTTTTTCCCGGTAAATGAAGGACGCGCCGGAGACCAGACTGACATTGGCCACATTGGTCAGCGGTATCATCACGACGCCATTGCCGCTCGGGTTGGGCGCGCCAACGGTAATGCGCCTGATCGACTCCAGACTTTGACGGTAATTGGGTGCCAGGCGCACGACCATCGGAAAGTTTCGGTCGCTGCCGTCCTCATACAGGTTTCCGGCTGCCTGACCGCCGATGGCTGCCTGTACCGTCGCATTGATGTCGCCGGGCGCCAGTCCATATCGTGCAGCCCGTGCGCGGTCGATGTCGATCTTCACCGTCGGCTGTCCGAGCGCCCTGAAAATAGACAGGTCGGTGATGCCCGGTACGGTCGCCATGACTTCCTGTATCTGTTTGGCGGTTTTTTCAAGGGCTGCCAGATCGTTGCCATACAGCTTGATCGCGTTCTGACCCTTGACGCCTGACGAGGACTCTTCGACGTTGTCTGCGATGTATTGCGAGAAATTGAACTCTACCCCTGGAAACTCAGCCTGCATCCTGGCATTCATTGTTTCGGTCAGTTTCTCCTTATCGACTCCTTTGGGCCAGCTATCAAAAGGAGTCAGCGGGACGAAGAATTCCGCATTGAAGAACCCGGTCGCATCGGTTCCATCGTCTGGACGACCATTTTGCGAAATGACGGTTTGCACCTCGGGATAGCTCTTGATCAAGGTGCGTATCCGGTTGACGTAAGCATTGCCTTCTTCGAGCGAAATGGAGGCCGGCATTGAGGCTCTGATCCACATATTGCCTTCTTCCAGTTTAGGCATGAATTCAAGGCCCAGCGAATGCACGGCGAAACCGGCGACTATCATCAGCAGTGCAGCGCTGCATAACATTAATACCCGATTGAGCAGTGCAAACTCGATCAGCGGGGTATAAATTTTCCGCATCCATTTCACTGCAATGGTTTCGGTTTCGGTGACATGTGCCGGCAACAGCAGCGAACTCAATGCGGGTGCAATCGTGAAGGTCGCGATCAGTCCGCCGATGATGGCATACGCATAAGTCGATGCCATCGGTCCGAAAATATGTCCCTCGACGCCGCTCAGGGTAAACAATGGGATGAACCCGGCGATGATGATGGCGGCTGAGAAAAAGATCGAGCGATTAACTTCGGTCGCGGCGAAGGCGATGTGTGCCAGTTTTCCATGCAGCGACGCATCAGGACGAATATGCAACATGAAAAGCGGCGCTTCTGCATGGGTTTTCTCACGGCTTTCGGCAAGATGGCGGAAAATATTTTCCACCATGATGACCGTCGCATCGACAATCAGCCCGAAATCGATGGCGCCAACCGACAGCAAATTGGCCGACTCGCCGCGTAACGTCATGATGATGATGGCGAAGAACATGGCGAACGGAATCGTCGCACTGACGATGATTGCGCTGCGCAAGTTGCCTAAGAATACCCACTGCACGAAGAAAATCAGCACGATGCCGAACAACAAGTTTTCGATGACGGTATGCGTGGTAATGCTGATCAACTCGCTGCGATCATAAATTCGTTCGATATGTACGCCCGGCGGCAATATTCCCGATTTGTTGATTTTTTCCAGTTCGGCTGCGACCCGCTTGATCGTCGGCGTGCTTTGTTCACCGCGCCGCATCAGCACGATGCCCTGCACGATATCGTCGTCCTGGTCATTGCCGGCAATTCCCAGCCGTGGCAGATTGCTGACGCTGACGGTCGCGACATCGCTCACCAGAACTGGCGCGCCGTTGTTCGGTGTCAGCATCGTGTTGCGTATATCCTCCATCGAATGGATGATGCCGATGCCACGCACCACCGCCGCCTGCGGCCCGAAGTTGACCGTTTGACCGCCGAGATTGACGTTGCTGTTGTTAAGCGCTTGCAGCACCTGAGGTACGGTCAGCCCGTAACGGGTCAGCTTGGGCAGGTCGATGCTGATCTCATAGTCCTTGCTCTTGCCCCCCCAGCCGTTGACATCGATCACGCCGGGCACCGCCTTGAATCGTCGATCCAGCATCCAGTCTTCGACTGTCTTCAAGTCTTGTACCGAGTATCCCGGCGGACCGTACACGCGGTAGCGCATGATCTCGCCTATCGGGCTGGTCGGTGAAATCTGCGGGATCGCCCCGTTAGGCAGCGGCGACAGCTGGGACAGCCGGTTGATGACCTGCTGTTCGGCCTCCTTGTAGGTAATATCGTAGGTAAACTGCACCTTGACATCGGACAAGCCGAACAGCGAGATCGTGCGCACCGTGGTGACATGCGGGATGCCTGCCAGCTGGACTTCGAGCGGAATCGTGATGTAGCGCTCGATCTCCTCGGCCGACTGGCCGCTGCTTTGGGTGATGACATCGACAAGAGGCGGCACCGGGTCCGGGTAGGCTTCGATATTGAGTTTAATGAAGCTGACAATGCCTGCCACGAACAGGGCAGCCATCATGATCATGATGGCGACGCGCTGCTTGAGCGCAAATGCAACTACGCCATTCATTTCTCGCTCCCGCCGGTTGCGCGATCGATGAATATTGTGCCTCGGGTAACGATTTTCTCGCCAGCGGCAAGGCCCGAGGTAACTTCAAGCATTGCGCCACTGATGCGTCCGATGCGAACAGGGCGTACCGCCAAAGTGCCGTCATTATTTTCAACGAATACATGCGCCTCGCTCCCTTCATACACCACGGCGCTTTGCGGCACGCCGACGGCTTTGACTTCATCGCTGGTTACGATGCTGAAATTGGCAAACATCATCGGCTTCAAGTCGCCGTCGCTATTGTTGATTTGGGCGCGTACTGCCAGTCGATGCGTCACAGGATCGACGCCTGGCGCAATCCAGGTGATTTTGGCCTTGAAGACACGATCCGGGAATGCCAGCACATGCGCTTCGACCAGTTGCCCGACATGAACCAGCGGCGCATCTGTCTCACGCACATTCGCGATCAGCCAGACCGTGGACAAATTGCTGATGGTATATACCGGAATGGCGGCACCTGCCGATGCGTTCTGGAGATACTGGCCCAGCCCGACCTGGCGCTGCGTCACGGTGCCTGAGACCGGCGCCAAAACCTGTGCGTCCGGGTTGATTTCAGACAGCTTCGCGCCGCTTTCGAGTGAGCTGATTTCATGCTCGGATTTACCCAGAATACTCAACTGATTGCGTGCAGCCTGCAGATTTCCCGCCGCCGTCGCCAGATCAGACTGGCTTTGCAGCCAGTCCTTCTGTGCACCTGCCTTTGCAAGATAAAGCTCATGCTGCCGTTTCTCGGCGGCTGTCGCAAGCGTCGCCTGCGCACGAGCAGTAATCAGGCTATTCTTCACTTGCACGAACTCTGTCGCGGCTACCGACATCAGCGGATCACCTTTTTTGACCACATCCCCCAGTTTCGCGATAACACGCGTCACCTGGCCGGAATAGGGCGAAAATACCGGCGTGGTGACATCATCGTTGTAGGCGATGCTGCCATCGGTGATCTGTTCACCACGGAAAATCATCTGTTGGGCCGGGGCGATACTCAGGCTATCCAGTTGCGCTTTGGTTGGCCTGAAAGTGCCGGGCAGTTCAGTTTTAACCGGTTTGGCTTCAGGTGTAGCTGACAGAAAATGCGCTGCCAGCATCCCGCCGCCCAGCAGCAGAACGATGCCGGTAATTGCAAGTAACTGTGTCCTGAGTGGCAGAGTTCTACTGGTCGTGGCTGGTGTGTTGATGTGCATGGTCGTTTTGCCTTAGGATTCTGAGGGGGGCAGTGAGGTTCGTGAAAGTTGGCGCACTCTACAGTGGCAACCTTGCAGCAACATTTATGGAAGCTTTCAGGAAGCTTTCAGTCTGTCGCTTTCTGTAAAGATAAGCCTGGTGCGACTGACAAGCGGGATTCGCTGGGTTAAACTCAAGCAGGAAATTTAAGGGTTGACTGACTCATGCGCATATTATTGGTGGAAGATGACTCGATGCTTGGCGAGACTACAGTCAGGGCCTTGAGATCTCAGCAGTGGGCTGTCGACTGGACGAGGGACGGCAAGTCTGTTCAGAATGCGGTCAAGCTGGTCGCCTACGATGTCATCGTGCTGGATGTGGGGTTGCCGGGGGTGGACGGTTTCGAGACTTTACGTGTGTTGCGCAGCGGAAGTTGCGATTTGCCTGTCCTGATGCTGACGGCCCGGGACGCCGTGGAAGATCGGGTTCATGGCTTCGAACTGGGTGCTGACGATTATCTGGTAAAACCCTTTGCGCTGACCGAGTTGGTGGCGCGCATTCAGGCGCTCACCCGGCGTATTCACGCACGCCAGCACAATGAAATTTTGCTCGGCACCTTGCGTGTTGATCTGACGGCCAAGCGCGCTTTTCTGGCTGATATCCCCATAGAATTCTTGCCGCGTGAATGGGCCGTGCTCATATACCTTCTGAATCATGCAGGCAAGGTGGTCAGCAAGGAGCAAATTCTGGAGGCAATTGCGAATTGGGACGAGGCGCCGTCAAGCAGCGCAATAGAGGTCTATGTCTCTCGTCTGCGTGCGAAACTCGTGCCTGCCGGGATTTTCATCCGGACAATTCGGGGTTTTGGTTATCTGGTGGAGGAGTCTGTGCATGGTATCCAGTCTTAAACAGCAGTTGCTGCTCTGGCTGCTGGTGCCGATGCTGGTCATCGCCCCCGTGGCGGCGGCCCTTCAGTATTGGCTCGCTCTCTCTCCCGCAAAACAGGAGTTTGATCATCAGTTGGGTGATCTTGCCATCGCAGCTTCAAGCTTCCTGAAAGTGGAGGGCGAGGACGTTCATTTTAATATGACGCCTCAAACCGAACACCTGCTGCGCACAGATCAGCTGGATACCGAGTTTTTTCTGGTTGCAGCCCCGGATGGCAAGGTGATTGCCGGAGATTCGGCGCTCAACACCCCGGAAGGTGAAATCGATGCAGGCGAATTGCGCTATGTCGATCGGGAAATCAACGGAAGCGTGTTGCGCATGGTGATCTATGGCGTAGCCTGTGGCCAAAAGTCCTGCCAGATACGGATTGCCGAAACGCTGATTAAACGAAACCGGGTGCATGCTCAGGCATTGATTACCACCTTGCTGTCCATTCTGGTATTGGGTGTGACCACGACGGGCGTGATGCTGGTGGCGGTACGGCACGGCCTGAAGCCGCTTCAGGATATCCGTGCTCAACTCGCGGATCGCGCGCTCGATGACCTTCGTCCTTTGGACTTGCCGCATGCCCCAAGTGAGTTACAGCCGCTGATCGCCACGCTCAACCAACTATTCAAGCGTCTGGGTGAGTCGAGCATAACCCAGAAGGCTTTTCTCGCTGATGCTGCCCACCAGCTGCGCACCCCGCTGACGGCACTTCAAACCGGATCTGAGCTGGCCTTGCTGGAGCCTCACCCAGAATCGCTGCATCCCACCCTGGTGCGTCTGCACCAGTCGGCTAGTCGTGCTGCAAAACTGGCGAACCAGTTGCTGGTGATCGCCCGGGCCGATTCGGACGGGCAAAGTGCGGCAGAATTTTGCCGGGTTAACCTCAAAGACATCGGTGCGGAAGCCGCAAATGAGTGGTCCAGCCGGGCATTTGCCGCCGGCGTCGATCTGGGTTTTCAACTGGAAGCAGCACCGGTTTATGGGCAACCTGTCCTGCTTCAGGAGCTACTGTCGAATTTGATCCACAATTCGATCGAACATGCGGGAAAAGATACGCAGGTCACTGTAAAAACCTTTGTTCTGGAGCAGGTATCCATTCTCGAAGTTGAGGATGACGGGCCGGGAATTGAAGAGCAGGAACGTCAAAAAGTACTGCACCGTTTTTTTCGTGGCCGCCATGCCAAAGGGGTCGGCAGCGGACTGGGCCTTGCGATTGTCAACGATATCGCACGCATTCATAGGGCAACAGTCGTATTGACCACGCCTGAAAACGGACAGGGATTATTGGTGCGCATAGCCTTTCCGACAGCTTTGAGCTGAAGCATCAGCCTTGTCAAACGGGGCAGCGTAAAAATCATTGGTTCTATATGAAATGCAGTGGGTGAGCTTTATTTTTACGGCAAATCATCCAATAAAATTACGCGCGTTCGATACCACCATCAGCCCCTGTGCACCGCCGAAGATAGTCGGCAAACAACGGTGCAGTTGGGCGAGGACTGTTTGAGTACGTGGCTGCGTAGCGGATCGTGCGAGTTCCGCAGCCCTGTTATTTGCAGGCTATCAAGGGTATGCAGCCTGGCTTGCAAAAGTCAGGCTGGCGCGGCAAACCGGGGTCGCCTTTTCTTGGGCCACCTTATTTTGGCGACGCAAAAGAAGGTGACCAGCAGCCGGGCTGCACCCGGCAGTAGTAATTTGCAAAATAGATTACCCACTCAAAATCACATAGAGCCAAATCATTCATATTGAACTGATCAGCATTGCCTAAAGGTACTTGGTGATTTCCTTGAACTCGCGGATGGCGTTATTCGCGTCACCGGTGTTCTCACGGACAGAGTGTTCGAGGCAGTGGTCAATATGGTCATGCACCAAGGTTTTCTTGGCGTTGACGATTGCTTTTTCTACGGCTTGCAGTTGCTGCGCGATTTCCAGGCAGCCACGCCCTTCATTCAACATTCCAAGGACGCCACTGAGGTGGCCTTGAGCGCGTTTGAGTCGTTTGATTACGTCTGGGTGGGTTGCGTGTGTTTTCATATTTGAATGCTATCCCCCCGGAGTGGATGCGTCAATTATTATTATTTAATCAATCAGATAAGATTGCTATTGACAGAGCAATAAAAATCAATAAAATGCCGGCATCTCATTCCTTCAGGGAGGCATCTTGGACAGTGGCTCTAGTAGCTCAAACCGCGTCAGCTAACTCAGCGAATTCGCAGGCATAGTCCAAGACTCCCGCCGCCGTCTCGCTGATTCAGCGGGACGGTGCGCCAGCAGCAAATTTCTTTAACCCGCCTATGTACGGGTTGCTCAGTGCACCTCCACCGGTCGTTTTAAATTCGTCGTGTCGTTATCGATATCTCCGCTGCATGCTCTGCGTACCCGCGTTCGGCATGTGCTCTGAGTGGTCGACGGCACGGCATATCGATCAATCTTGTTCTCTATTCGTAGCGAACTTATCGCGTGAGGTGTCATCATGATTTTTGCCAAAGCAAGCCCCTTATTCACCAAATTGAGCAATACAATTTCCTATTGGATGGCTAACCTTAACCGTAATCCCGTCTGTCAGCGTCATCCGGGCACTCCGGCAGGCAGCGGAATGTATGGACTGCTGGTCCCCACCGATACCGTTCAGGGCCGATGATTTTAAAATCGGCAATCTGACGCATCTTTATTTCGTTTTATTCTGATTTACCAGGAGATTTACATGATCACGATCATTATTGAAGGGCCGGAAAACTCCGGCAAAAGCCACGTCATCGCATTGATCGGCAAATATATGAAGAGTCTCGGCTGTAACGTGACAATTCAATCTGAAGAAACTCACAACGCTGCCACGCTGGCAATGACGGAGGAGCAACTGTTAGCCCGTCTTCGTGAGTCGCCCATCATGATCAAGGAAATGCGGACGACCAGATAAATCCATTCCGGCATACCATTTATGCCGGAAGATATTGCAGAATTGAAAAGAGAGCGGATTTAATGTCACATAACCACGAACACGGCGCGCACTGCGGGGGCCATCATCAACACGGCGACCCGAACAGTCGTGCCTTTATCATTGCCATTCTATTGAATACGATTTTTGTCGGGGTCGAGTTCGCCTATGGCCTGATTGCCAACTCGACGGCGCTGATGGCCGATGCCGGTCACAATTTGTCCGATGTGCTGGGACTGTTGCTGACCCTGGGGGCGGTTATTCTTGCCCGCAAGACACCGGGCGGGCGCTTCACTTATGGCCTGCGCAGCACCTCGATTCTGGCGGCGTTAGCCAACGCCATGTTCCTGATGGTGGCGTGCGGGGCGATTGCGTGGGAGGCCATGCATCGCTTTTCGCAACCTCACCTGGTGGACGGATTGACGGTCACGCTGGTGGCCGGTGTCGGCATTGTCATCAACGGGGTGTCGGCGTGGCTGTTCGTCAAGGGTAGTCAGGGTGACTTGAATGTTCGGGCTGCCTATCTTCACCTGCTGGCCGATGCCGCAGTCTCGCTGGGCGTGGTGATTGCCGGTGTGGCGATGATGTTCACCGGCTGGTACTGGCTTGATGCGGTTATCAGCCTGGTGATTGTAGCCGTGATCGTGATCGGTACCTGGGGCCTGCTGCGTGAGTCGTTGCGACTTGCCTTGAATGCGATTCCGGCAAACATCGACGCATCCGCCGTGGAGACTTATCTGAGGCTCTGTCCCGGTGTCACAGACATTCACGATCTGCATATCTGGGGCATGAGCACGACCGAGAGCGCCTTGACGGTTCATCTGGTGATGCCGGAGGGCTATCCCGGTGATGCCTTCATGGACGACATCATGTTGACCTTAAAAGAGCGCTATGCCATCGGGCACAGCACGCTGCAGGTAGAGCTTGGCACGACCGATCACAGCTGCGTGCTTCATCCGGCTTTGGTTGGTTAATGATCCACGATTGTGTCATTAAACTGACATTTAAAAGAAATATAATTGCTATGAAATAGCGCGCTTAACGGAAAGAAGAATTTATGCACTTTGAAATATCAGGCCGTTTTATATTGGCCTCCGCATTATTGGCTTTTGGGGGATTTGCAGCGGTAAGTCATGCGGAGACGATCGATGAAGAGCAGATTTCGGCTCATGTTCAGATGACCTACAACTGGCAATATCATCCCGCGTTTCAGGCTGCGTACTCGGGGCCGAACAGCATCATCCCGATAGCCGAAAAGATGTATACCTTCACGACGACTGCGTTTTTTGGCTTTCGTCCCTGGCAGGGGGGCGAACTCTATCTGACCCCGGAAATCTCTCAGGGCGTGCCTTTTTCCACCAATCTGATCGGTATGGGCGGTTTCACCAATGGAGAAATCACCCGTGCGGCCGGAACGAATCCCGGCCTGTACCGGCAAAAGCTCTTTCTTCGTCAGACCTGGAATCAGGGGGGCGAGTCGCAGCGCATCGAATCCGGCCAGAACAATCAGATGGCAGGCTGGGTGGACAAGAATCGCGTCGTGCTGACGGTGGGTAATTTCTCGTCCCTCGATGTGTTTGATCCAAATACCTACGCCAAGGACGCACGAACCCAGTTCATGAACTGGGGCAACTGGACTTATGCCGCCTACGACTATGCGGCGGACGCGCGCGGTTTCGGCTGGGGTTTCGCGGCAGAGTGGTACAAAAATGATTGGGTGCTGCGCGCGGGTCGTATGACAGGCCCGGTTAACCCAAATGAACTGGCTGTCGACCAGTCAATTTTCAAGCACTTTGGCGATCAGGTCGAAGTCGAACATGAGCACTCGCTGTATGGGCGCCCCGGGAAGGTTCGCGTGCTGGGCTGGCGCAACCGTGCGAAAACTGCCTCTTTTGCCGATGCGCTTGCGTGGCTGAATACGCATCCCAATCCTGGCGGCGGTCCGTACGCAGGCCCTGATGCGCTGTTTGCCGTGCGCAATACCGAAAAAATCAAATACGGCCTGGGCGTGAACGTCGAGCAAGAGTTGAGCGATAACAGCGGTTTTTTCCTGCGCGCCATGCAGGCTGACGGACGTACCGAGACCTATGCTTTTACCGAGGTCGATGGTTCGCTTTCAACCGGTGTCGTCGTCAAGGGAAATGTCTGGGGGCGCAGTGAAGACGGAATAGGTGTGTCCGTCATGCGCAACACCTTGTCGCTTGATCGACGCCGATTCCTTGAGGCGGGCGGAACTTCTTATTTTATCGGGGATGGTCACTTGCGTTACCGTCCCGAGGAAATCTTCGAAGGCTATTACAGCTTTAATCTTTACAAGGGCGCCTGGCTGACCGCCGACTACCAGCGCATTCAAAATCCTGCCTACAATGCGGATCGCGGACCGATCAATGTTTATGCGTTGCGCCTGCACGCAGAGCTATAAAGCGCAGATTGAAATTCGAGGTGCCACGGCAGATGAAAAATCCAGTAGACTGCTAAGGGTATTCTGACCCGTTTGTTTAACTTTTGATTTTGTGAGGCTATCAAGGCATGAACCCGCAGATGGAACTGACCCTGGCCGATATCATGAGCCGCTCTGTGCGGCATGTGTCGCCTGAATGCACGCTGGGTGAGGCTGCAAGGCAGATGAATGAGGCGCGTATGTCCTCAATGCTGGTCATGTCGGGAAATACGCCGCTGGGCATCATTACCGAACGCGATCTGTTGCGTCAGTTGAGCGCACATGCCGGTCACAACACACCGGTGTCCGAAATCATGAGCGCGCCTGTGCTGACCGCCTCGCCTGATACGGGGTTTACATCCGCCTATGCACAGGTACTGAACCATCATGTGCGTCATCTGGTCGTGGTGGATAGAACAGGTGCAGTCATTGGTCTTGCCAGCGAGACCGATTTTCGCAACCACGTGGGTTCCGATTTGTTGCGCCGGCTCGATGATCTTCAGGCGGTAATGGATCACAACCTCCCGCAGCTCTCCCCCGATGCCATGCTGGATCAGGCGGTGGCCATGATGATGCAGGATCAAACTTCCTATGTGCTGGTCGTGGAAAACGGCCTGCCCGCCGGCATCCTGACTGAACGCGACGTAGCAGGGTTGTTGGCGGGCGGCGGGCGTGACGAGGGGCTCACCCTGCTTGAAGTGATGCACTCACCGGTACTGACGGCATCACATCAAACACCTGTTTACGAGATGGCCGGCCTGATGCAGGCGAGTAAATTGCGCCACCTGGCGGTGGTGGGGGACGACGGGCAGGTGATGGGCGTGGTGACGCTGCACAAGCTGATGGAGCGCATCGCGGCTACCGTGATGAACGAGCAGACCTTGCGCCATCAGGAAGCGCTGGAAAACAGCAAGCAGCATGCCGAATCACTGTTGCGCACGATCGTGCAAACCATCCCCGATCTGGTCTGGCTCAAAGATGTGGACGGGGTTTATCTGAGCTGTAATCCGATGTTTGAGCGTTTCTTTGGTGCTGCGGAATCGGAGATTGTCGGCAAGACCGACTACGATTTTGTGGATCGCCAGCTGGCCGATTTTTTTCGCGAGCATGACCGCATTGCGATGGCGGCGGGAAAGCCCAGCGTCAACGAGGAATGGATCACCTTCGCCGATGACGGACGCCGCGTCTGTGTGGAGACCACCAAGTCGCCGATGTTGGACGCAAAAGGCTGTCTGATCGGGGTGCTGGGTATCGCTCACGACATCACGCAACGCCGCGCAGCCGCCGAGAAGATTGAGCGCCTTACCCATCTCTACGCGACGTTGAGCCAATGTAATCAGGCCATCGTGCGCTGCACCTCTGAAGCGGAATTGTTTGTGCAAATCTGCCGCGATGCAGTGCAGTACGGCGGTTTCAAGATGGCGTGGATCGGCATGCTGGATCAGGCGACCGGGCAGGTACGCACTGTAGCTTCTGATGGTGCGGGGGTGGAATATCTGCAAGGACAGCAGATTTCGGTGGATGCAAACAGCCCTTACGGGCGCGGCCCGACCGGTACGGCGATACGCGAAAATAAGCCGTTCTGGTGTCAGGATTTTCAGCGTGATCCTGCGACCGAACCCTGGCGAGAGAGCGGTGTGCGCTTCGGTTGGGGTTCGTCTGCCTCGCTGCCGTTGTGCCGCAATGGGGTTGCCGTCGGCGCTTTTACGCTTTATTCGACTGAAGCACACGGTTTCGACGACGCCTCGCGCAATCTGCTGATCGAGATGGCAGTGGACATCAGTTTTGCGCTGGATAATTTCGATCGGGAAGCCGCACGCACACGTCTGGAAAAACAGAGTGAAAACGAGCGTTCCGTGCTGGAACTGCTGGCCCGTGGAGGCCCGTTGCCTGTCTTGCTGAGCCATCTGGCCGAAAGCTACGAGGCGTTGTATCCGGGGATGCGGTGTTCGGTATTGCTGCTAAGCGCCGACGGTCGGCATCTCGAACATGGCGCGGCCCCCGGTTTGCCTGCCGCCTATTGCCAGGCGATCGATGGCGTGGCGATAGGGGACAACGCGGGATCGTGCGGCACGGCTGCCTGCACCCGAAAAACGGTCATTGTGTCCGATATTGCCACGGATCCGCTCTGGCAAGACTACAAGGAACTGGCGCTCTCTCACGGGCTGGCGGCGTGCTGGTCGGTGCCGATTTTATCCACGCAAGGCCATGTGCTGGGAACCTTCGCACTTTACTACCCGTCGCCGCGCAGTCCGTTACCGGCAGAGCTGGCATCCCTGGAACGCGGTGCGCATCTGGCCAGTCTGGCGATTGAGCGCGCGCAGAGAGAAGACCGGATGAGCAAGCTGTCCCAGGCAGTGGAACAGAGCCCAAATGCCATCGTGATCACCGATCTTGCTGCCAACATCGAATATGTCAATGCGGCATTTGTCAAAGCGACGGGTTACAGCTTTGCCGAGGTGCTCGGCACGAACATGCGTATTCTGCATTCCGGCAAGACCCCGAAGGCGACCTACAGCGCGATGTGGGCTCATTTGAGCGCTGGCGAAACCTGGCGGCGAGTTGACCAACCGTCGCCGGGACGGCACCGAATACATCGATGCTGCGATGATTTCACCGGTGCGTATGGCCGATGGGCGGGTGACAAGCTACCTGTCCATCAAGGAAGATATCACCGAGAAAAAGCAGGCCGAGGCGCGCATTCAGCAACTGGCTCATTTCGATTTTCTCACCGGCTTGCCCAACCAGACGCTGCTAAAGGATCGGGCCGCGCTCGCCATGCAAATAGCACAGCGCAGCAATACGCAACTGGCGGTGCTGTTCCTGGATATCGACCATTTCAAGAATATCAACGATACGCTGGGTCACCGTATCGGCGATGAATTGCTGATCCAGCTGGCAATACGGTTGAAATCCCTGGTGCGCGATGAAGACACGCTGTCGCGTTTCGGCGGAGATGAATTCATTCTGGTGTTGCCCGGCACGGATGCCGATGGGGCAGCCCATGTGGCTGAGAAATTATTGGAAACGGTGGCTCGGACTTGTTATATCGAACAATATGAACTGGTGGTCACGCCTTCGGTCGGCATCGCGATGTATCCCAGCGACGGCATGGATTTTGATAAGCTGTACCAAAACGCCGATGTGGCGATGTATCGCGCCAAGCGGGATGGACGCAACGCGTTCCGGTTTTTTACCGCTGAGATGCAAGAGCGATCGGCGCGTCGCTTGCAACTGGAAAATGCGCTGCGCCACGCGTTGGAACGAAATCAATTTCAGTTGTATTACCAGCCTCAGGTATCCATGCAGGATGGACGTATCGTCGGCGCGGAAGCCTTGCTGCGCTGGCAGCATCCCGAGTTAGGATCAGTTCCCCCGGCCGAATTTATCCCGGTGGCGGAGGAGAGCGGGCTGATCCTGAGTATAGGCGAATGGGTGCTGCGCACCGCGGTGCAACAGGCCAAAACCTGGATGGACAGCGGGCAGCTGCCGATAACGATTGCGGTTAATCTGTCGCCGGTGCAGTTCCGGCATGCCCATTTGCCTGAACTGGTGATGCAAATTCTTCAGGAGGTCAATCTGCCGCCTCAGTATATCGAGCTGGAGTTGACCGAAAGCATGGCGATGGAGGCCCCGCTGGCGGCGATTTCGGTGATGGATGAACTCTATGCACGCGGTATTCGCATGTCCATCGATGACTTTGGTACCGGCTATTCAAGCCTGAGTTATCTGAAAAAATTCAAGATCAACAAGCTCAAGATAGACCAGTCTTTCGTGCGCGACATTTCGGAAGATTCTGAAAGCCGGGCTATCGTCACAGCTATCATCACGCTTGCCAGCAGCATGGGGTTTCAGACGATTGCGGAGGGCGTGGAGACGGCCGGACAATTGGCGTTCCTGCGCCTGCAAGGCTGTAACGAGGTACAGGGTTATTACTTCAGCCGTCCGCTTACCGTCGTGCAGTTCGAGGCGTTCATGCTCGGTCAGGTTTGAAATGCCCTGAATTTTCAAAATACTGATGACTTTGCTTGTCAGCAGGGCTGCTATCTTGCTATTGTCGCGGGTATTCCAGGATAGACGCGAATGCGCCTTAATCCGCACCATAAGGCAACTGAATGTCATCCTCATTTAAATTTCGCCTGGTTGACAATGACAGCGAAGAATATTTAGCTCAATCTCAGGCTATCCAGGAAGCCCGCGCGCATCAGGAAGCTGAAATGCAGGCGGGTTTTACTGCACAGGCGCGGGCCCGTGCCGAAGCGCATGGCCGTGCAATCGCGCAGGCCCGCGTGCGCATGGAAATGGAGCTGATCGCTCAGCTCGAAGCCAAGTGCCAGGATGAAACGCGCTTGTCCGAGGTCGCCCAGGGCCGCCTCGAAGTCGAGAAGCAGTTGTCGCACGAATTGCGTGAAAAGCTGCTGGGCGAAATGCGCTTGCAGGAAGAAAATCAGGCCAGGTTGCGTGCCGAGATTCAGGCTCAGGAAGAACTGACACAACGCCTGCAATCCGAACAAATCGCCCGTGCAGCGGCGGAAAACAAAATCCGTGCAGAGCGTGAGTTGCAGGGATTGCTTGCTCAGCAATATCAGTCTGAACAAACTTCGTTACAACGCGCCGAGGCTGAAATACGCGCCATCCGGGTTGAAACAGACAAGCTTGAGGCTCAAGTCGAGAAAGAGGTCTCCGGGCGCATGGCGGCGGAACAATTGCAGCGTCGCCAGGCCGAAGAGAAGCTTCAAATCGAGATGCGCCTCAGTGAGGCGGCTCGCCAGCAGATTGAAAACGAAGCCGAGGAATTGCGTCTGGCAAGGGTACGCGCCGATATCGATCAGCATGAGATGGCGCTTATCGCGAAGCGACTCGATTCGGAGCGCGGCGCTGCCAAAGCCGCAGAAAACCGCAGCCGGCTGGAACAGCAGGCCGCTAACCTTGCGCAGGAAAAAATCACCACCGACCACACGATCGCACGTGTGCTGCAGGAAAAAGTAACTCAGGAACAGAAAGTCGTAGCCCTCCTTGCCGCACGACTCGACACCGAGCAAGTGGCGCAAGAAGCGTTGCTGGCGCGCGTCAATGCCGAATCGCTGGCGGTTACGGAAATCGAGGCCAGGCTCAAAGCCGAGCGCGATGCAGAACAGGCAGCTTTAGTGCGTGCGAGTACAGAACAGTTGGCCATTGTCGCGGCCAATCAACGCAAACAAACTGAAGAACAATTGCGCATTGAGGCTGAGAGCCGCGTGCAGACAGAACGCCTGGCCTATAAAACTGCCAAGCAGCTTGCCCAGGCGGAGATCGATGCCCGTGTGGAAGCCGAACGCCGGCTGCGTGCAGAGCAGGAAGCTGAGCGCTTGTTGCGGGAGCAGGCTGACGCCGATAAAAAATTGGCAGAGCAGCAGGAAGAGACGCAAGCCTTGTTGCTGCAAGCCATACGGGACGCGAATGAACGGCTGAACAGTGAAAATCTGGCCTCTCAGGCTGCGGCGCAAAAAGTGGCGACAGGGCGGGATCAGCTGATTTTCGCCCAGCAACGCGCCGAACTGGAAATGCAGGCGGCGCAAGCGTTGGAGTTGCAGTTGCAAGCCGAAGCTGCGGCGATCGCGGCGGCGAATGAACGCATGCTGGCGGCAAAACTGGCAGCACAAGCTGCCGAGGAAAAAATCCTTACTGAAGCTAAACTGCTGGAAACCTCGCAGCAATGTGAACAGGCAGAGCAGTTAGCCCGGCAGCTCACGCTGGAAAAATATCAGATGCAGAACGCCGCATTGCAATCTGCACAATTGCGTGCCGAAGCCCTGGCACGTGAACGACTGGCGGTCGAACAGGTTTTGCAGGCCGAGCAGGCCTCGATTGACGCAGCACGGCAGGCAAGTCTGGCCGCCGAGCGGCGTGCCGAACTTGAAAGCCAGGCGCGGCAGCTCGCTCAGGCACAGCTTGAGACGGAGATGCGCGCCATTGCCCAAATCGAAGCCGGCATGGCCGACCAGCTGCTGGCGATTGAAGCCGCAAATCAACGCATCGAAATGGAAGCGCGTGCGCAAACCGCTGCCCAAACGACACTGCAACTCAACGAACAAGCGGTTCGGGATGCGCAAGAGCAGGAGCTGGCTGCGGTTCGCGCCTTGAATATCGCGAAGCTGCGTGCCGATACGGAAGCTGCTGCACTGAAGCTGAAAGAGGAACTTATCCGCACTGAGGCGCTCGCGACAGCGGCGTTGAAGAAACAAATGAACCAGGCGCGGCTGGATCATGAGCATGCTTTGCAGCGCGCCGAGAACATGACTATCCGACGTGTTGCTGAAGAACAGAGGGCGGCTGAACTTGAGCAGGAGCGCATCCGCTGCGAGGCGCGTGCTGCGGTCGCGGCAAGTAAGCAGGCGGAAGCGGCCAGGGCTGCCATCGAGACTGCCGCCGCGCGCGAACAGATGATCCTGCAACTGGCCTGTCAAGAACAGCAACGTCTGGCAGACGAGCGCGAATTGCTGACGCAGCAAGCATTGCGGAATGCAAGAGAGACGGAGGCCGATCTTGCCGTGCAGGCACGTCTGGCAGCCGAGCAGCAGGCATGTCTGGTGGCTCAGGTTAAAATAGCCGCAGAACAGCAGGCCTGGAGCCTGGCTTGTGCGCATGAAGAGGCGCAGCTCAGTGCGATAGCCGCCGAGCAGGAGCTCATGCGCAGTGAAGAGTCGGCTATAGCGGCAATGCAGCAACGCACCCAACTTGCCGACGCAGCAAGGCTGGTTGCTCAGGAACGCGAGCAGATGGCTGTGCAGTTGCTCGCGCAAGAACAGCTGCGTCTGGCGCATGAACGCGAAATTCAGGAACAGCAAGCGCTGCGCGCCTCACTCGAAATCGACGCTGATGCCGCCGTGCTGGCGCGACTGATCGCGGAACAGCAGGCATGTGAAGCTGAACAGGAAAAATTGGCCGCAGCGAAACAGGCAGCAAAGCTGGCCGGTGAGCATGAAGCGGCACAACGCCAGGCTATTGAAGCCGAACTGGAACAAATTCGCTGTGAAGCTGCGGCAATCAATGCCTCTCATCAGCGCGCGCAACTCGCCGAGACCGCCAGGCTGGCCGCGATGGCGCGCGAACAGACGGAAAGTCAGTTAGCTAGGCAAGAGCGACAGCAGCTCGATCGTGAACGCGCCTTGCAAGAAAGTTTGTCCTATAAACAAACGATTGCAGAGAAATCTGCGCAGGCGAAACAGGATCGCATAGAAGCCGAACAGCGCTTAATCGAACTGGAGCAGCAAACAGTGGCGGCTGAGCAGGCGGCAAAACTTCATGCGGAAGAGCAACTCATTGCGATAGCCAGGAAAACGGAAGAAGCTGCAAAAATAAACGCAGAAAGCGAGGCCATGCAGCAGCAGACTTTGCAGGCTGAACAGCTTGAACTGCAAATGGCGGCTGAACGGGCTGTCATTGCAGAACAAGCCGAACAACTCGTCAGGCAAAGACAGCAGGAGCAGCAGTACCTTCTGGAGCAGCAACAGTTGAGATTGGCGGCTGAACAGCAGTTGCTCGATGCAACGGAACAACGTCTGACGGTTGAAGAGCAAGCCCGCGCGGCGGCGGCAGAGCATGTTTTTGCAGAACAAATGGCAGCCGCAGCAGCGCATGAAAAAATCGCGTTGGAAAAACAGGCGGCCTTGCAGGTGCGGCAGTTGGCCGAACTTGACGAGCAGGAAAATGAACGGCTGCGTGTGCAGATCGAGCAATTGAGTGCTGCACTGGATCCGCACTATTTTGAGGCTAAACAGCTGCGAGAACGCAAATTGTTCAGGTTTGCAGCGATCCTGATCTCCGTAGCGGCACTGGTTGGTTTTTCATGGTTGCTTTTTAGCGGTCGCACGGCCAGCATTCACGCTGCGGGACCCGTCACTGTGAAAACTGAACCGATGAAGGAGGCTGAGCCTGATGAGGCTGCACCCGGCTTGGGCGCATTGAAGCTCACCAGGCAATTGAAGCAACCTTAAAATCAGAGTTTTTCCAGCAGCTCGTTCAGGAACGCGCTGGTGTCCACCGGGATGTCCAGCAGCGCGCCGTTGACCCAGAATACGTCTTCCGCACGGCTCCCCAGCGTGTTGATCTTGGCGCGGTGCAGCCGGATGTCGTGCCGATCCAATATCTGTGCGATGCGCGCCAATAGTCCGGGCCTGTCTCCGGCGATTAAAGACAGTACATACATGCCCCGTTTATCCTTTTCAATATTGACTTTGGTATTGATCGGGAAGTGTTTGAGTTGCCGGCTAACCCGTCCGGCAGCGATCGCTTCAACCGGTTTGGCATCTATGATTTTTTGCGTCAGTTCGAATTCGATGTAGTTCATCAGATCGCGGTAGTTCATGTCGCTGCGCGTAATTTCCATGATCTGAAAGCTGTTCAGCGCGTAGCCATGCTGCGTGGTGTGGATTTTGGCTTCGACGATGGTGTAATGCAGGTGTGAAAAAAACGCACAAATGCGCGCGAACAGCCAGCGTTGGTCGGGGCAGTACACCATCACCTGCAAACCTGTGCCCGCGCGACTCAGACGCGTCTTGACGATGGGGGTGGCGGTGTTGGCCCTGAAGGCTAGCTGGCGGCTATGCCAGGCGATTTCCTGCGCTTCGTGGTCCAGAAAATAGCTGTCGTCGAGTTGCGCCCACAGCAGCCGGTAGGATTCAGGCGAGAGGGCATATAAATTGAGCGTGGCGGCGGCCTGTTCGCGTATTTCAGCCAGATGATTGGCCGTGGCGCCTTCTTTCAGGTAGCGCCGCGTCAGCTGGAACAGGTCTTCCATCAGCTTGGCCTTCCAGGCATTCCAGACGTTTGGACTGGTACCCTTGACGTCGGCGACGGTCAATAAATACAGTGCGACCAGATAACGGTCATTTTTGATCCGGTCGGCGAACGCAGCGATCACTTCCGGATCGGCCAAGTCCTGTTTTTGTGCGGTGGCGGACAAGGTGAGATGTTGTCCGACCAGCCAGACCACCAGATCGCTGTCATCGGTGCTTAACTGGTGCTGGGTGCAGAACAGGCGTGCGTCTTTCTTGCCCAGTTGCGAATGGTCGCCGCCGCGCCCCTTGGCGATATCGTGGAACAGCCCGGCGATATACAGCACTTCGGGGCGGGCAAATTCGCTCATCAGTTTGTTGCATAGCGGAAGTTCCGGCGCGTGTTTCGCCAGTGCAAAACGGCGCAGGTTGCGCACCACCATCAGGATGTGCTCATCCACCGTGTAGACGTGAAACAAGTCATGCTGCATTTGCCCGATGACGCGTCCGAACGCGGGAATATATCGTCCCAGAATGCCATACTGGCGCATGCGGCGCAGCGCGTGGTTGACCCCGTTTGGTTGGCGCAGGATTTCCATGAAGCTCGCCCGGTTGTGCGGATTGCGGCGAAACGCTGTGTTGATTTGAAATTGCGCCCGCCACAAGGCGCGCAAGGTCATGGCGGTGATACTCGTCAGTTGCGGGTTTCGTTGCAGAATCAAGAATAGTTCGAAAATCGCTTCGGGGGTGTGCTCGAACAGTTGTTCATCGCGTATTTCCAGCAGGCTGCCGATGGTGCGGAATCGCTCGTTCAGCGCATGCTGCGGCGGCGCATCGCGGAACAGATAGTCGTGCAGATTGAGCAGCAGAATCGTGTTGAACTGACTCACTGCCAGCTTGGTGCGGTAATAGCGCTGCATCAAATGTTCGCTGGCGCAGCGATTGAGTGAGGCGCTAATGCCCATCTGCTCGGCTAACGTGGTCTGAAAGTCGAACAGCAAACGGTCTTCACGGCGTCGGGCCAGGTAATGCAGGCGGATGCGCAGGGTTCGCAGCAGCGTGTCGTGGCGTGCGATCTGGCGCGCTTCAGTAGCGCTTATCAAACCGGCATCGGCCAGTTCATGCCAGCTTGTGCCCAGGCCTGCCGCACGGCTGATCCAGGTCACAGTTTGCAGATCGCGCAAGCCGCCCGGACTCTCCTTCAGATTCGGTTCAAGATTGAAATCGGTGTCGTCAAAGCGTGTATGGCGCAGCTGTTGCTCGTGCAGTTTGGCTGTGAAAAATGCGCGCGGATCCAGGTGTTGCCCGACTGCATTGCGCAGTGTGTCAAATAGTTGCGCATTGCCACAGAGCAGGCGCGTTTCGAGCAGATTGGTCTGTACCGTGATGTCGCAGGCTTCGGTTAAACACTGTGCCACGGTGCGGATGCTATGACCCACTTCCAGGCCGATGTCCCAGAGCAGTGCGATCAGGTCATGCAGCTTGCCTTGCAACAAGTCATCCGGCTCATCCTCCAGCAAAACCAGCAGGTCAATATCCGATTTTGGATACAATTCACAGCGGCCGTAGCCACCGGCGGCGACCAGCGCAAGGTTGCCCGGCATGGCCATCTGTTGCCAGATACGGCGCAAATAGTCATCGATCAGCTTGCTGTGTGCAGCCAGCAACTGTGCTGCCTTGCCCTGTCGCAAAAAACTTTGTTCGAGGATTAGGCGGTCGCTGCGCAATGACTCGCGCAGTTCGGCTACATTGTCAGGCTGGAGCGGGGCTGCCATCGGAAACAGTCAATACTTCAAATCCCGTCTCGGTGACGAGTATGGTGTGTTCATATTGTGCGGACAGACTGTGATCGCGGGTCACGACTGTCCAGCCGTCGCCTAGCTGCTTGATTTCTTTTTTTCCGGCATTGATCATCGGTTCGATGGTGAATATCATGCCCGCTTCCAGCCTCAAGCCGGTTTTGGGGCGACCGTAATGCAGTACTTGCGGCTCTTCATGAAAGTTTGCGCCGATGCCATGACCGCAAAATTCGCGCACCACGCTGTAGCCCAGCGGTTCGACGAAACTCTGAATCGCATGGCCGATATCGCCCAGATAGGCGCCGGCTTTGACCACACGGATGCCGCGCCAAAGCGATTGATAGGTGGTCTCGCACAAGCGACGGGCTTGTATCGAGGGTTCGCCGATATAGAACATGCGGCTGCTGTCGCCGTGATAGCCATCCTTGATGACGGTGATGTCGAGATTGACGATGTCGCCGTTTTTCAACACCTTGTCGCTCGGCACGCCGTGGCAAATCTGGTGATTGATCGAGGTGCAGATGGATTTCGGATAAGGTTTGTGTCCGCCGGGCGCATAGTTGAGCGGTGCGGGGATGGCCTGTTGCACATTGACGATCAGGTCGTGGCACAGCTTATCCAGTTCGTTGGTGGTGACGCCGGCTTTAACGAAAGGGGCGATGTAATCGAGCACTTCGCTGGTCAGGCGGCCGGCGACGCGCATTTTCTCGATTTCCTGAGGGGTTTTAATGGAAACGGACATATCTTTTCGATTTTTGTAAGGTCGCTGAGGATAGCATGAGAGAAAGATTGCCGACAAATACGTTTAGGAACTAAACTCGCGAAACGGCTGACTAACCGGTGCGGCAAATCAGATAATCCATTTACTCGGGAAATAATATGAAAAAAACCTTAGCCATTCTTTTATTGCTGTCAGCAAGTAGCAGTGCATTTGCGGTCGATGGCGGCGCGGTTTTGGGCGGCGTAATCGGTGGAGCCACAGGGGCTGCGGTAGGACAAAGCGTGGGCGGCAGGAACGGCGCCATCCTCGGTGCGGCGATTGGCGGCGGAACAGGTGCGGCTATCGGCAGTTCAAATTCGACCCAGACGGTGGGGCAAGCGCCTGTTAATCGCGGCAATGACGGTTATCGTGAAGAGCGCGGGCATCGGCATGAGCATGAAGATCACGGAGACCGTGGTGACCGCGGACACGATCGCCATGACCGTGATGACCATGATGACTGATCAAGTCAAAAGATAACCATTAATAGATATTTCCTTTTTTATTGCTGACAATTTGGCAGGTAACCGGGGCTGAACAGCCGCTTGTAAGCGGCTGCCAGATACTTAAGATGACCTGCTGAACGACTGTTCTATGACTAAATTTATCACTTTTGAAGGTGTCGATGGCGCAGGTAAGAGCACTCATCTGGCGTGGTTTGCCGATGCGTTGCGCAGGCGCGGTATGGATGTCATTGTCACGCGCGAACCGGGCGGCACCCCTTTGGGTGAGCAGCTGCGCGAAATGCTGCTGAACCAGTCCATGAGTATCGAAACTGAGGCGATGCTGATGTTTGCCGCACGCATCGAACATGTCGAGCAAGTCATTGTGCCCGCCCTGCATTCCGGCAAATGGGTGCTGTCGGATCGGTTTTCCGACGCCAGTTTTGCCTATCAGGGCGCAGGTCGCGGTATGGACTGGAATAAACTGAAAGAGCTTGAGAGCTGGGTAAATCTGCAGCCGGATTTGACGCTGTTCTTCGATGTGCCAGTCGAAGTGGCCCGCGCGCGTCTGGTGAACAATGTGTCGCTGGATCGCTTCGAGCAGGAACAGGGCGAGTTCTTCGAGCGGGTGCGTGCCGGATACCACCGGCGCGTGGCGGAAAACCCTGCGCGTTATGCCGTGATCGATGCTGCAAAGACGCTGGCGGCGGTGCAACAGCAGCTGGCTGCCATCATCGAGGCAATTTGATGAGCGAGCTCTACCCTTGGCAGCAGGATGACTGGACGCGCTTGCAGTCGTTGCGCGGGCGCGCCTCGCAAGGCTTGTTGTTCGGGGGGCAGAAGGGTATCGGCAAGCTGGATCTTGCGCTGAACTTCGCGCGCGCCTTGTTGTGTCAGGATCCGCTGGATGCAGGCTTTGCCTGCGGTGTGTGTCCTGCCTGTCACTGGTTTGAACAAGGTTCGCACCCCGATTTTCGCTTCCTGCAACCCGAGTCAGAGACGGAAGAAATTGAGGCAGGCAAGAAACCAAGCCGTCAGATTTCGGTGGATCAGATTCGAAATCTTTCTGATTTCATGGGCATGACCGCGCATCAGGGCGGCCGTCGGGTCGTGGTTATTCATCCGGCGGAAGCGATGAATGCCAACGCCGCGAATGCCTTGCTGAAAAATCTCGAAGAGCCCCCGGCGGGTTTGTTGTTTATTCTGGTAACGCACAAGCCTCAGTCATTGCTGCCTACGCTGTTAAGTCGCTGCCTGTCATTCAATCTGGCGGCGCCCGATGCGGCAACTGCCGCGCGCTGGCTGGCGGGGCAGGGGGTGAAAAATCCCGCCGAAGCGCTGGCGTTAGCCGGCTTTTCGCCTTTGCAGGCGCTTCAAGGTGCTGCGGATGTCGGGTCAGATGCGCGGGAGAAGCTGTTGCGCGCGGTCAGGCAACCCGCAACGCTGGATGTGTTTGCCTTGGCGGATGCATTGCAGAAGACCGAGCAGGTGCAGGTAGTGCAGTGGTTGCAGCAATGGTGCTATGACCTGATCGCACAAAAGTCGGCCGGTGCGGTGCGTTATCATCCTGCCGAGCAGGCGGTAATCGGGCAACTGGTCGAGTCGCTTGATCCGCTGAATCTGGCGCGGCTGCAAAGCTATCTGCAAACGGCCAAGCGGGAAGCGCGACATACGCTCAACCCGAAACTGTTTTACGAATCGCTGCTGTTTACCTATTGTCAGCTCACAACTAAATAATCTCGCCCCTTATGTCATTCATCGATTCCCACTGCCACATCAATTTCCACGAACTGGCGGAAAACATCACCGACGTGCTGGCCAAAATGCAGCAGAATGATGTTCAAAAAGCCCTTTGCGTATCGGTCAATCTGGCCGATTTTCCCGGGGTGCTGAAACTCGCCTGTCAATATCCCAATATATACGCCTCGGTCGGCGTGCATCCGGATTACGAAGCGGTCGAAGAACCGACCGTCGCACGCCTGGTCGAGCTGGCGCAACACCCTAAAATCATCGCGATCGGTGAAACGGGGCTGGATTACTACCGTCTGACCGGCGATCTGGACTGGCAGCGCGAGCGTTTTCGCACTCACATCAGAGCCGCTAAGGTATGCGGCAAGCCGCTGATTATTCACACCCGAAGCGCCGCCGAGGACACGCTGCGTCTGATGGGCGAAGAGGATGCCGCGCAAGCAGGCGGGGTGATGCACTGCTTCACGGAAAACTGGGAAGTGGCGCAAGCCGCACTTGATATGGGTTTTTACATCTCCTTTTCCGGCATCGTGACGTTCAAGAACGCCTTGCAGATCAAGGAAGTCGCGCAGCGCGTGCCGATGGAACGGATGCTGATTGAGACGGATTCGCCCTATCTCGCTCCCGTGCCGTTTCGGGGCAAGCTCAATCAGCCTGCGTATGTGAAACATGTCGCCGAAGAAATCGCGCTGTTGCGCGGCATCAGTGTGGCGGAAGTCGGACTGCGAACCAGTGAAAACTTCGCCCGGCTGTTCAATTTGTAATTGCAAATAAAGTTGACAAATTTTTTGTAGACCCTATAATTCGCGCCTCTCAAAGCGGGAGTAGCTCAGTTGGTAGAGCGATACCTTGCCAAGGTATAGGTCGAGAGTTCGAGCCTCT